>JBPFEG010000091.1:0-9153 GCA_051061015.1 Methylomicrobium sp. | reverse complement strand
CAACATAGTCTTCCAGCTGCTCAGGAAATAGGGTTACCTGAGTTCGGTCTGTACTTTGAATGAAGCGTTTCATCTGCACTCCCGGTTTGACGGCCTTAAGCGCATTTTACTCCTTGAAGTAGCGTTTTTACACAGCCTGGGCCGCAAGCCATCGCCATTATGGGGGGCTTGACGGTGGCTACGGTGCTGACCGTGTTTTTTCTGCCTGCCCTGTATGCGGCTTGGTTCAGGGTGCAGCGGGTTCAGCCTGATATTGGCACAAGAGTAAACATCGAAAATCCTGAACGGGGAGTTTCCCATGAATAAGTTCATTTCAATATTATGTGCAATGTTAACTATTAGTGTCTTGAACGCCTGCACGCCAACTCGAGTGAGCGATCACGTAAAACTGGCTGATATGAATAGTTGGCATCATAAGCCCACCGATCAAGTCGAAGTAACTCGCACAGATCTAAAGTCATGGTGGGAAGGTTTCCAAGACCCCCTACTCAATGAATTGATCAGTAAGGCCTTGAACGCAAACCATGATCTTAGGATCGCTAAGGCGCGGGTTCGGGAAGCGGGTACCTTAGTGACCATCGCCGAGTCGGCGCTCTATCCCAGCATCGACCTGTTCTCATCGGGCGGCCGGGAAAAAAAGATCGACCGGATAATCGGCGTACCCGGTAAGCAAGGAATTGAGCTGATAACTCCAACTGCCGACGCCATCAGTGGCGGACTGGCTGCCCGCTGGGAAATCGATTTGTTCGGCGGTAGGCACCTCGAAGCGGAGGCGGCTATTGCCCAATCGGCAGGAACCGAAGAAGCTTTACGTGCCGTCCAGGTAGGATTACTGGCGCAAGTCGCCACGAATTATCTGGAGCTGCGAGGTTTACAGAAGCGGATTAGCCTTCAGCAAGAACATATAGCAGTCCAAAGGGAAAAGCTAAGGGCGTTACGGCTTTTTGCAAAGAGCGGTCTTGCTACTGAAGCCGATGTTGCCAATCAGGATACTTTGCTTAAAAGTACCGAATCTGCTCTGCCAGTTCTAACAAGCTCAGCTCTTACATTAACGCACCGGCTTGGGGTGTTATTGGGTCAACCTCCCGAAAACCTTGAAACCCGCTTATCCCAAGCCATGCCGCTACCTGTTGCTTTACCGGGCGTTCCCGAGCATCTTCCTGCTGACTTGCTATCGCAACGCCCCGACCTGCGTCTCGCCAAAACCGAGGTCACCGCCGCCGGTGCCAATCTGGGCGCCGCACGAGCCGACCTGTACCCTAAATTAGTATTATCGGCAAGCGGCGGTTTCGGCGCCCTGGCCGTTGGCGGGTTTTCCAGTCTTGCGGAAAGCGTTTATACGTTGGGTTCGGGTCTGACCATGCCGATATTTAATGCCGGACGTATCCGGGCGCATATTACAGCTGTGGATGCAAGGCTCGATCAAGTGGCATTGAATTACGAAAAAACCTTTTTGCTGGCTCTTGAAGATGTTGAAAATGCCTTTGTAACACATACCACGTCTAAGGAGCGAAAGAAGCAGCTTTCGGATGCCGAAAAGTCCGCTCAAAAAGCCTACCAGTCTACTGAAGCCCTATACCAACGAGGCGTGAAAGATTACTTATCCCTGCTTGATGCCCGGCGTAATACATTGACTGTCGGCGACGAGCGAGTCAAGGCCGAAACTGCAATGAGCGTCTCAATGGTGTCGCTTTACCGAGCCTTCGGCGGTGGGTGGGACAACACCACTGCGGCTAATCGAGCCGAAAATGAGGGTATTAAGCCAATTTATCTGGAGAGTGTTCAAAAATGAACAAAGATATCATGCAAAGAGTGCTTGAACTCATTCCCGCTGAAACAAGCATCGAGTTGCCCCCAAAAGTATTCATTGATATGGAGGGTGAATTTATTGAATTGGTTGAGGGCATCTCATTGACAGCCCGTTTCCCGAATAAGGATCGCTATATGAATCCGATGGGCTTTATGCAAGGTGGCATCATCACTGCCGCTATCGACAATACAGTATCGCCTCTCAGTTATATGCTGGGCTCACCGAATGTCACTCAAACCATTAGCACGACTTTTAAACGCCCCGTTAAAAAAATGGATCGCTTTATTATTGTAGAGGCATCCATGATTGAAAAAACCGAAACCCATATTGTCATGCAAGCCGAAGTCAAAAATGATTCGGGCAAATTAATGGCTAATGGTATCGCAAAGTGTGTATTTATTAAGAATAGAAAATCAAACGAAAATTGCCCGTAAGATGCTAATCAACAAAGGCTCTAAAGCAAGTAATTTCGACAATACAATGGGGGAATCAAAAATGCAAGATTTATCCAGAATTGGTCAAGTGACAGAAATTCAAATTGATGACAAAAGAACTCTTCGTTACCTGAAAGCAGGTAAAGGTGATCCGCTAATCTTATTGCATACGATCCGAACTCAGTTAGATTACTTCCAAGAAGTGATCCCCATGCTTGCGAAACATCACACCGTGTATGCTTTGGATTTACCCGGTCACGGTTATTCATCGATCGATACTAAGGCAACTTACAATGAACCATATTTCCGTAAAGCTGTGGTTGCATTTATAGAGAAACTGGATCTGAAAGGGGTAATTCTTATCGGTGAATCAATCGGTGCAGTATTAGCGCTGACCGTGGCTAGTACAATACCGGAACGAATTAGTAAAGTTGTAGCTTCCAATACTTATGACTACGACACTCGCTATGGAGATGGCGTGCGTAGAGGTAATTTTTTTGCAAATTTCGTCATTGGTATTTACGCGATTCCTATACTCGGAACCATTTTTGCTGCACTTGAGAATTGGTTATTCTTAGGCTTTGCAATGCGCGGTGGGTTACGGAACAAACACTGGATGCCCAATGCACTGCTGACGGAGTTCAATCGTGCAGGTCGCCGAAAAGGCTATCGCTATGTAGAACGCAACGTCTTCGCCAACTGGCAATCATGGGGAAAGGCAAGGACTCTCTATTCTGCAGTGAAAGTACCCGTAAAGTTGATCTATGGGGATCATGACTGGTCAACTTTGCAAGAGCGGCAACGGACGGCAAAAGAACTGGGGAATGTAAGCATCATCACGACTGAGAATACTGGGCATTTTGGTTTTGTCGATAACCCCCACAAGCTTGTAGAGATTGTTTTGGGGAATTAGGCTTCATCAATCGGCCAAAACTAAACAGTAATATCTGAATTAATTCATACAAATCCAGCAGAGAAACAGCTTCTATGCACTCGTCTAATCAACAATCGAATCACTTAACCTTTTATTTCAGTTTTCGCAGCCCTTATGCTTGGCTGGCTTTTTACAGGCTAAGCAAGATAGCCTCAAATTTGCCGGTGACTATTGAATACGTGCCACTATTTCCACCAAAGCCAGTTACTGGCGTTTCAATGGGTAATCCCAACAAATCTGCTTATGTAACAGAAGATATTAATCGAATCGCGAATGCCTATAAACTTAATTTGCAATGGCCCAAGCCTTTCGACACCGACTGGAAACGTCCGCATGCGAGTTTTTTATACGCTCTTGACCAAGGATGTGCTGTCGAATTTGGGCTGGCTGCGTTTACGGCACGGTTTTCGGAGGGTAAAGATATCGGAGAAAATGATATTCTTGCTGGTATTGCTGAGCAATGTAGGCTACCACCAGATTCCATCATTCAAAGTGCCGATGATAGCTTGTTTCAACGCCGCATGATGAAGGGTGCCATTCGTGCTCAGCGGGAGGGCATCTTCGGCGTACCGTTTTTTATATTTAGGGGATCCCATTATTGGGGAAATGATCGGCTTGAATGGTTATTGCGAGATATTTTTACTCAGTCTGGGATTGATGCCCCAAATCTGATTGACGATGCCTTTGCTTGTCCATTGAAAACTCAGTAGAACTTCACCAATTGATGCCGTGAGCTTGATTTCTAGTCAATGACTATCATAAGTATTTGAATAACGGTCTTCAACAATCACCGAATACCGTTAACTATGATCGCCAATGAAGGTTTCCTAAGCCAACGGCAACGTTACCAGCCCGTCAAACTGCCGCAAGACTTCTCAGATGAAGAAATGGCCAGGGATTGGACACTTTCCGATGCCGACAAAAAGGAAATCGGCAAATACCGGAAAAATTCACGGTTATTTATTGCCACCCAATTAGGTTCAGTACGCTTGTATGGTCGTTTTCTGGCTGATGTTAGTGGATTATCCCCCCGAATTGTCAGTTATCTGAGTAACCAATTAGATTTGCCGCCTTCGCTCACCTTGCCGGTCCCTGAACGGGAAGCGACTTTATCTGAGCATCGGAAAAACATCCTGAAATATTTGGGCTTCTCCAAATATGACGATAAAGCCGAAACCCGATTGCAAAAGTGGCTGGAACAGCAAGCGTTACAAGCCAACCTGCCTGACGAGTTGTTTGTGCAGGCTGAACGCCATCTATTGTCCGAGCGTATCGTGTTGCCTGGAACTAGCGTACTGGAACGGCTGGTTATAAGTGTATGCGCTACGGCACATGAACAATTATTTCGAACCTTGTATGGCAGGCTTACGCCCGAACTGAGGTCGGCTATTGACGATCTTTTGGTCGCGCAATCCGGCAATCATCACTCCCTGTTTTACCTGCTGAAAGAATATCCGCCATCAGCTACGATTTCATTCATACAGAGCTACCTGGAACGGTACCGGAAGCTTGAAGCCACCGGCATAAGCAGGCTGGAAGCCCAGTTCGTCGATCCGGCATTTATTGATTATCTTTATAAACTTACCCGGCGCTACAACGCAAAGGACATCAAGCGTTTTAAGGATCACAAGCGTTACGCCATGATAGCCTGTTTCCTTATTGTAACCCGAAAAGTCTTGCTCGACCATCTGGTCAAGATGCACGACCAGTTCATCATGGACATGTTGCGGAAAGCCAAGCATATCCATGAAAAAAAACACCGTGAGTTCCGCAAACGCCAGAAAAAAGCCATCGATACGGTACTCGACATGACCCAGTTGATTCTCGATTGGCCGGACGGTATGCCTTTACATAAAACTGATCTATGGCAACAGGTTAGCGAAAAGCGTTTGCTTGAATCCATCTCTGACCTAAATACCTTCAAGCGGCTGGAAGAGCGCGGGTATGGCGATATTTTATTATGGCGTTATCCTAGCTTACGCAAGTATTTTGTTGGGTTCATCCAGTTACCATTTGCCGTAAAATCCGGTTCCGAACCATTGTTCGCCGCAATTAATCTAGTCCGCCAGTTGGATACCGGCATTCTCAAGAAAATTCCTGATAATGCCCCGACAGGCTTTATCCCGAAAGAACTCCGCCGGTCATACAAGGACAAAGACAGCAATATAAAGCGTAATGCCTGGGAATTGGGTCTTGCCATCGCCATGAAAGAGGCACTCCGCTCCGGCGATCTGTATCTGCCGCAAAGCAAACAACACGTGTCGTTCTGGAATCTTTTACTGGATGAACAGAACTGGCAAGACAATCGGGAGGCTTCGTATGAAGAGTTTCAACAACCTTATCAGGATGCCGTTAAATCTACATTGGCATTGCAATTCCATCAAGCCCTCGGCAAAGCGGAGAAATCCTTTGGTCTCGATACGTTTGCAGACATCAAGGATGGCAAGCTGAAGCTGAAAAAAGATGACAAGGCGGAAATACCCGATACTGTCATAAAACTGCAAAAGGTTATTGATGCCAGTCTGACGCCAATCCGTATTGAGCAGTTGTTGATGGAGGTGGATCGTCAAACCGGTTTTAGCCGCCACTTCATCCCCATCCAACAACATCAATCCAGACCGGCAAACTTTTACAAGACCTTGATTGCCGCGCTAATCTCACAAGCGACCAACTTGGGTGTCGTTGCCATGAGCACCAGTGTCAAAGGCGTTAGCGTCGATATGATGAGGCATGTGTTGCAATTTTACGTGCGCGAGGAAACCAACAAAAATGCCTGCGCTGAAATTGTCAACCAGCATCATCAATTGCCATTCAGCGCGGTTCATGGAAGCGGTACCATTTCGTCTTCCGATGCCCAACGCTTTAAAATCAGGGCAGATACCCTGTTGGCTTCTTATTATCCGCGATACTATGGATATTATGAAAAGGCTATCGGGATTTACACTCATGTGTCCGATCAATATGCGGTGTATAGTACCAAGGTGATTTCTTGTAGCCCCCGAGAGGCTTTATACGTCCTAGATGGTTTGCTGGAAAACAATTCGATCCTGAAAATCCGTGAGCACACGACCGATACCCATGGTTATACTGAAATCATATTTGCCTTGTGCTACCTGCTGGGTTATTACTTCATGCCGCGCATCCGTGATCTTAAGGATCAGCAACTTTACAAAATAGATCGAAGCATGAATCATGGAATTTTCAACCCTTTATTAAACAAAGTGGCTGACATTGATATAGTGGAAGAACAATGGGATGCCATGATCCATGTCGCCCAATCTATCAAACAGCGGACAGTTCCCGCGCATATCATTGTCCAGAGGCTGACCAATAGTTTTCCTGCAGACCGGCTGTCCAGAGCATTCACCAACCTGGGACGAATCATTAAAACGGAATATATCCTGCGATATATAACGGACAAGCCGCTGCGTCGGACGGTGCAGCTGCAACTCAACAAAGGCGAATATCGACACAAGCTGCCACGCTGGGTGTTCTTTGCTAACCAAGGGGAATTTACCGTCGGCGATTACGAAGAAATCATGAACAAGGCAAGTTGCCTGAGCCTCGTGTCAAATGCAATCCTGTACTGGAATACTTTCCGGATTAGCGATATTGTGGAAAGCTTGAGAAGCCAGGGGGAAATAGTGGACGACGAAACTCTGACCCATATCTCTTTATTACCCTTCAAACATGTACTCCCGAACGGGACTTATTTTATTGAAGATGTATAAGGGAGGGGGTATCGCCTTGTAAATTACGGTTTTGAGCAGGAAACTCATGCCGAAACCGTAAGTTTCTGTTCAAATGCCCCCGCTAGTCCTAACTTGACCTACAGTTCGATACGAATGCCGAGTTCCACCACGCGGTCGACCGGAATTTTGAAAAATTCGATCGGGCTCGAGGCGTTATGGAATAAGAATCGGAACAAACCTCGCCGCCAAGGTGGCATGGGGCTTTTCATCCGGAAAGAAACGCGTTCACTGCCGATGAAAAAAGAAGCTTTTTTCGGATCGAAAACTAGACCTTCGTGGATCAGTAAATCCAGCGCTCGGCGCACATCCGCGTTTTGCTTGAAGCCGTAATACAGTTTCACCCGATAGAATTCGCGGTCTTGGCCAAACTTGCGGATTTTGACGCGGTGCGGTTCATCGACAAAAGGCTCGTCCTTGGTCACAATGGTCAGCACGATAATCTGCTCGTGCAATACGTGATTATGTTCAAGGTTATGCAACAACACCTGAGGTACGCCATGCAACGTTCTGGCCAGATAAATCGCCGTGCCTTCGACAGTGACGAGCTTTTCGGTTAAGTCTTTTTCCAACTCTTCAAATAACACCTGCCGTTCTTCCATGTAATCTTGCAGCAGTGCGCGCCCTTTGACCCAGGTCGTAATGATCAGAAACAGCACGGTACCTACTAATAAGGGTAACCAGCCGCCGGTCGGGATTTTTAGGCTATTGGAAGCAAGAAACAAAAAGTCTATTGTTAAAAAAATCGATAAAAAGAGCATGCTGGTGACGTTGTTCCATTGCCACAGCACTCGGATAACAATAAACGCCAACAGGGTGGTAGCCATCATGGTTCCAGTTACCGCCAGCCCATAAGCGGAAGCCAATGCAGAGGAAGTCTCAAAACTCAATACCAGGATGACAACCCCTACCATCAGTAGCCAGTTCACGGCAGGCACATAGACCTGTCCCTTTTCGTCATCCGAGGTATGAAAAATGTTCATCCGTGGACAGTAACCCAATTGTATCGCCTGCCGGGTTACCGAAAAGGCGCCTGAAATGACCGCTTGCGAGGCGATCACGGTCGCTAGCGTCGACAAGAGTAACAGCGGATACAATGCCCAATGCGGAGCGAGCAGATAAAAGGGGTTTTCGATTGCCTCGGGATGATCAATCAGCAAAGCCCCTTGTCCGAAATAATTCAGCAGCAGCGCCGGAAACACGAAGCCGAACCAGGCATAACGGATCGGCTTCAGGCCGAAATGCCCCATATCGGCATACAGCGCTTCGGCGCCGGTGATCACCAATACAACCGCGCCCATGATCAAAAATCCTTGCCAGCCCAACTCGACCAGCAAATGGATCCCATAATAGGGATTCACAGCCATCAACACACCCGGCTGATGAATCATGTTGACCACCCCCATCACCGCGAGCACGCCAAACCAGAAGCACATGATCGGCGCAAAGATTCTGCCGACATTGCCGGTGCCCCTGGCTTGAATCAGAAACAAACCGCCCAGCACGGTAATAGAAATAAGCTCAACATATTCTGCGAGGGACGGGGCCATGACTTGTAAGCCCTCGACCGCGCTCAGCACCGAAATGGCTGGAGTAATGATACTGTCACCATAAAATAGCACTGTCCCCAGTAAACCCATGGTAACGATCAAGGCCATTTTTTTCGGATTGTCCTTGGATCCATGCAGCGCTAATGCCATCAGCGCCATGATGCCGCCTTCACCCTTGTTATCGGCGCGCATGATAAAGATCGCGTATTTGATCGTGACGACCAGTGTCAACGACCAGAAGATCAGCGACAAGACACCGAGCACGTGAAATTGATCAATCGGGACGCCGCCATGGAAGACTTCTTTCAGGGCATATAAAGGGCTGGTGCCGATATCGCCAAAGACGACGCCGATCGCGCCCAACGCTAAACCAGCCAGTTGTTCTTTCGTTTGGTTTTGGGAGTTTGAGGACATAAAGTATGGGTCGAAGAAAAATGAATTCGCTCCCTTTGAGGAGAGCAATAGTTCAGGGAGAATGCATTACTCAACTTTCAGCCAGTAGCCGACACCGGATTCGGTCAGCAAATAGCGCGGTTGAGCCGGGTCGGATTCGAGCTTATGCCGGAGCTGACTCATATAAATCCGCAAATAATGAGGACTCTCGACACTGTTGGGTCCCCAGACTTCCTTCAAGATCTGTCGGTGCGTCAAGATCTTGCCAGCATGTTTGACCAGC
>JBPFEG010000090.1:0-13911 GCA_051061015.1 Methylomicrobium sp. | reverse complement strand
CAACATAGTCTTCCAGCTGCTCAGGAAATAGGGTTACCTGAGTTCGGTCTGTACTTTGAATGAAGCGTTTCATCTGCACTCCCGGTTTGACGGCCTTAAGCGCATTTTACTCCTTGAAGTAGCGTTTTTACACAGCCTGGGTCGATAGTGCTCTATGGCAATTGAACTGGCACTTTCGACCCCTTGCTGTCATTCGCCATCACCAATTCAATGGCCGCTTTGCAGCGGCCATTGTGTTGAAAAAGTCCATTTTGGACAAAAGACAGATTTTCATGCAACTTAAGCGCTATTAAAAACAATGCGTTACAAATAATTTTATGGGGTAAATCGGCCTAAATTCAGCAATAACCGCCTTTTTCAACAGAATCCAGCGTATAGCCGACCTTGCAGTATATGGATTGGCCGAAGCCGTATTAAAAGCCTTCGCCCTCCTTCCCATGAGCGGCCAACGCGGTGTCTACATCTTCATCTTGCCCTGCTCTGCCCGCGTGTCTTCGTCTTCTGCTTGCCGATTCCAGCCTTCTGCGATACCGACCAGCGTCGCCGATGTTCTCGGGTATATGTGCGTGGCGTCCGCCCAATGCTGATACTGCTCAGCAAGACTTCGCTCTTGGTCACCTCCTTCGTTCATGGCCTTCCCGTAGACACCACGCTTGTTGAAGCATTCGGTGCTGAATCCGCGCTCTAAATCATCCGATGCTATCGCCTCGATGACCTTGCACACGGCTGATGGCGGCCAAAATGTCTCGTCCGGATCGCCTGGCGCATGGGCAAGCGCGTGACCGATGTGGATGTCGCAAATCTCGGTCAAGTCCTTGGACGCGGCGATGCTGCGGGCTTGCGAGACCCACCTGGCGAGAGCGTCAGAGTCCACCTTTGTGCCGATGAGACCTGGCACCGTCTTGAAGATCCTGAGCAGTTTATAGGACACGCTCGCACGAGCTTTCATCTCTTCGGTAACCACGTCCTCCGGCGCGGCGTTCTTGCCCCTGAACACCTGAGACAACACATCGACGAAGAGTTCGGGGTCACGAGCCATGAGCCCGATAATGGTAAGCGTCTGCTTCTCGAAGCGCAGAACGGGAAGGTAGGCGTACTCAATCTTGGCGATCTCCAGCTCCATCGCCTCGTCTCTGCCTCGCAGTTCCTTGAGCGCTTGTGCGACGTAGTAGGGAAGCATGGTGCCCATGCGCTCTGCCGCCTGGTTCAGTTGGGAGACACCCTTTGTCAAGAGATCTTGAATTAGGTCCGTCGGCAGGTCCTTCAGCCGTATGTGTACGAGACCGAGCACGTCGATGTCCCGATTTCTCTGACGCAACTGATCAATGGCAAACCGCAACTGATCGAGCGTACCCTGGATGGGTAGCAACTGCGTCTGCGACCAGTACTGTTCGCGGACCTTCGCCCCCAGGGTATCGACCAGAGACCACGTTGCCTCGTCCTGCGGCCAAGCAAGTAGCAAACGAGCCTTGATCGAGTCCTCCTGAACGTGGACCAGCACCCGTTCTGGGAATTCTTTCCTCCATTGATCGCCAAACTTCACGGCACCTACTGCGGAGACATAGAAGGCAAAGTCCCGTGGTGCGCCCAGGTCGAGAGCGCCTTCGAGCAACTCGAACAACTGGTCCAGCGATATCGAGGTGTTTTGAAGCGCCGGCCCGATCAGATTCGGGAGCTTGGCCATACGGACTAGCCGCAAAATGCCGGCGACGCCGTCCCGCGCGAGGACGCGGTCGAGCACCTCTGTGCGCACTTCCTCAGGGTCGGTGAATTCGCCCCCGTCAGGCTGGTAGTTCCCGATGTGGGGCAACCAGTCATCGAAAGCTTGGCGATCCTTCACTAATGGGTCGGCCGGGCTATGGCGCTCAACGATTTCAGCGATTGACGCGCGCTCTTCCGGGCTCATAGCCCACTCGGAGTCCGAGAAGTAGTCGTGACGAGCGGCTTCCTCCTTTAGAGCGTGCCAAACCTTGCAACCCTCAGCGGTCTGGTAGGTCTGGAGGTAGCTGTCGACATGTGCCAGAACCGATGCGCGACTCGCAGGCTGGAACGCCCCCAAGGCTGTGACGAGCTCAGTGATGCGGGCTTCATCATTGCCTGCCGCTGTAATTGCACGGCTCACGACGGCGAACTCGAAGTCCCAGACCAAGCCGAAGGTGATTTCCTCGTGGACCTTGGGTGCGAGGTCCTTGATTTTCGGGTGGTATGTTGGGTAGGACGTATCGTGATACCGAGGCAGCAATTTGACCAATAGCTGCCAGCCGACCTTGGGGCAAGCGCCCAAGATCACGTCAAGGCAGGCAATACGTTTGGCTTGAGGGGCATAGGTATTGGGAGACCAGCCAAGCAGGATCGCGTGCAGGTTGTTGATCGGACGGTCGACGAAATTTGATTCGGGATCCGGGTCGAGTTCAGCGAGCTTGGCCAGCACGAGGGCTGCACGGTTCAGGTACCGCGGATCCCAGGCAATCGTTTGGAGAGCCCAGAGGAGCTGGACATGTGGGCTTGTCGGCCCGATTAGGCTGCGCTCTTCCTTCGCAAAAATCTGTGCCAGCTCTTCAGGGGCGCCCTCGAGCATAGACTCGAGGGCCGTCAAAAAAGGGTTAGGGGCGGCCTCCGCAAACAGCGCAGCTTGGTCTCCCAGTCGAACAAGGGAATCGTGGTTTCTTCCCCATTCTGGCAAGGATTCAACGACCTCATCCACATATTGCTGAGGCGTTTTGCCGTTGACGTGTAGTCCGGCCACACCATGCATGGCGGCGATAATGACCAGCGTCAACGCCAATCCGTCCCTTAGCCACCTGCTGTAGTCGGCTGGCGCTGCATAGGTGAAACTGAACTTTTGGCCCCGAGACGGCGGCGGCGGGACATGGCCGAAGACCTTCAGGATCGCGTCGCGCAGGCGTTTGAGATCTGCGTCGGTGATCTGCTGTCCGTAGAAATAGAAGGCGTCGACCGGCGCGCGGACCTGCCAGACTTCCGCCACTTTGTCGATCGGACGATCAGCCAGCGCCAGTGTCGGCATCAGCACGCTATCCAGATGTTCGTAGTCCTGATAACCGCCTAGCTCCTTCAGCAGTTCGCGGTCCATCTGTATATCGGATGACCAGCCTCCAGCAAGAAATGCCGGCTTAAGCGCGACTGCGTGCGGCATCCACTCTGGCTGAACAGGGGCACCGTTGGGAATCAGCCTTTTCAGGATCCTCAGACTACGGCCGCACCGCTGTGCGAGCTCGTACCCCTGGTCGCGTTCGAGCCCCATCTGCTCGAACCCCTCGGCCATGCTGCTGGCCGATGGCCGCTGGAGCGGCTGATACTTGCGCGCAAGCGCGCCCGTCGCAGCAGACAGCGTTGGGCAATTCGCGCTGAGCATGCCGGCCAGTGGCTCTGCTCCCATCATCGCGATGAAGACCATGCCGGATCTCCTGCTCAACTCGCGAGCGGCAGGCTCGGTGCGCACGACCAGCGTCTTTGACTCAAGCAAGACGCGCTTTTCACGCTCTGCGCTGCGGATCGCCGCAACTGCGAACGCAACCACTTCCTCTGCTGTTTCCGCACCGAGCAATATTGAGCTCGCCGGTCCGAGCAGTTTGGCGATCAACTCGTCCGCAACTTGCTGGCGGTCGCCGATGACCACTTTTTCGCTGAGCCTGGGCTTGAACTGGCTGCTGAACTCGTCCCAGTACTCATCAGTACTGAGGGCGCCCTCCTGTGGCGCGTTTCCGAGCACATCACGCGCGTACCGGGCAGCAACAGCAGGATGATCGTCGAGCCAGTGGACGAGGGTTACCGCATCGATGTACTTGACATCTCGCCATTTGCCCTCTGCCTTGCGCTCGTTCTCCCATGTAGTCAGCATTTCACGAGGGGTGTCCCAGGCTTCGAGGTTGACCAGTACCAAGGCGTTTTCGCCCATTTGCTCGGCATCGCTCTTCTTCGTGCGCTTCTCATAGTCCTTCGACGCTTTGGCAGCCCCGGCGCCGACGCCAAACTCCCATTTGGATTTGCCGGCCGGCACAAATCCGACGGCATTTGCTGTTTCTAGGTCGCCATCCCAGCCTCGGATTTGTCCGACGTCGCCGCCAGGAAACCGGAAGCGATAGCGGTTTGCGTCAGAGATGGTCGCTCGGATAAGGTCGGCGACCATATCGATCAGCAATGCGCGAGCGTCGGTGCGCTTCGCCCAGGTCGCAAGATCTTTTTCATTAATCCACTGCATTATCTCTTCCTATGTTGAGCAAGTTTGCCAAACCAGAGCTCGATGAACGGTGAGCATGCGATAGTCATAGAATGGCAAGGGCTTGACAGCGCATATCTTCGCACGGGGGCAACGGAGACCTCAAGTAGGTGTTTGGCCTTCACGATTTCATCAAACGTTTACAGCGTGCGGGGAGCAGAGCTTGCCCTGGTCACACCGTCTTCTTGCGCGCCTCCCGATACGGGATGGTGACGTATGCTTTCAGACTGAATCAGCCGCACGTGCCACATAACCGAGAGGCAGCTCATGACCGGTCTTAGTCGATCGAATTTTTGTAAAAAATTAATAGCGGGACAAAATTGGCAATTGCTGCGCTCATTTTTTTACTCAGGAAAGTCAGAAAAGCAATTTTTTTATGTAAATTGCCCCTTAATTGTCCCTTCTGTCAGGAATATTAAATATATTTTAATAGAAACAATATTTTATTAACTTATATAAGCTGATTAACACTCAGCTGTTTGCCAATAACCGCGAAGTGTTGTAATCTTCTCTTGACTTTTGCGAGCAAACCGCATGAGGAATTGAAGCGGGCCTGACAGTGTTACCAGCACCGGCAAGCCCTGACCACCACTTAACGAACCGGGTTAAGCAATGGCTGACACAGATTATACCGCCATTGCCCCAGGGGGATCATATGGCGACTATAGAAAAACGCACCGCCGACACTGGCGAAACATCCTACCGGGTTAAAGTTCGACTGAAGGGCTATCCGGCGCAAACCGCCACCTTCCAGCGGCTGACAGACGCAAAGAAATGGGCGCAGCAAACCGAAGCCGCGATACGGGAAGGCCGACACTTCAAAACCGCCGAAGCGAAAAAGCATATCCTGGCCGATTTGGTGGACCGGTATGTTAAAGACATCCTGCCCACCAAGCCGAAACAGATTAAAGACCAATCCTTGCAGCTGGCTTGGTTTAAGGCCGAAATCGGCGCTTATACGCTGGCGGACATCACCCCGGCGGTCATTACGCAATGCCGCGACAAGCTACTAACCGAAACAAATGCCAAAGGCAAGATCAGAACCCCGGCCACCGTGGTTCGCTACCTGGCGGCCTTATCGCACGCCTTCAACGTAGCCGTGAACGAATGGCAATGGCTGGAAGATTCACCCATCCGCAAGGTAAAGAAACCGAAAGAATCGCGCGGGCGGGTTCGCTTTCTGGATGATGCCGAACGAGAACGGTTTTTGACCGCTTGCCGGCAATCGTCGAACGCTTGGCTTTACCCTTGTGTAATTCTGGGGTTATCGACGGGAATGCGACAAGGCGAATTGATGGGGCTGAAATGGCCGGATGTGAATCTGAAGGACGGCTTTATTATCCTGCACGAAACCAAGAATGGCGACCGGCGGCGCGTTCCTTTGGCCGGCCATGCCCTGGAGCTGTTGCAGGATCATGCCAAGGTACGGCGGCTCGATACTGATTTGCTATTCCCCGGCAAGACTCACAAGAACAAGCCCATCGATCTACGCAAACCCTTTGAAACCGCACTGAAAGCAGCGGAAATCAACGATTTTCATTGGCATGACTTACGCCATTGCACAGCCTCTTATTTAGCCATGAACGGCGCCAGCTTGGCTGAAATTGCCGAAATTCTGGGTCATAAAACGCTGCAAATGGTCAAGCGTTACGCTCATCTGTCCGATGGCCACGTCAGTAATGTAGTGGCCAGTATGAATGCCAAGATATTTGGAGGACAGGGATGACGGATGTTGTGATTAACCTTGCTGGGTGCGAGGCTTTGCTGGTGTGGACGATACCTTATGCGACTTCGCGACGCCTCAGTCCTGATGGATTGTTGTTAAGATTGATAGACGCTGATTATGAATGGGATTGTGGAAACACTTTCCCGACAGCCTTCACTCTCGATTCTCATGGAAATCCTGTTTTGATTCCACGCAATTGGTGGATGAAAAAACTCAATCGAATGGAAAAGCTGTGTCAGGAAACAGATGATGGGTGGGATAAGCGCTCCATAGAGGTGCTCATGGAAGACGAAGGTTGTTATATCTGGCTTGACGAGTTCAAGCAATGGTTTAACGTTTACAAGCGGGTATGCCATGATCCAATACCCGGGAAATTCCAACCTGAAACGCTCTTTGATCAGAAAGTAGTGGGAGCACTTCAACCTGAAATTTTTTTGAGTCCCTTACTACCGGCAGAGCATCAGCAATTTTTTGAGGATCAAAAATTAAAAATTTCAAAATGCAGCATGCCACTTGAAACAGTATCTCCGACTCAGAATGAAGGAGGAGATTACGATTTCAGAAAAGACCTCGAATTAACAAAGCTCGAGAAACAACGGTGCGCTATTTTGGAAGTCTGCAACATAAAAGAATACCGCCCCCTGGCAGTTCCGGACGGAGGAAAAGTAACTTTAAGGCAAATTTGCGAAGCCCATTACCCGGATTTATTTGACGGAGAGACCAGTTTTGAAAACGCATGGAAAGCGAGTAAGAAGTTGTTTCGTATGGCAAATCACGCCAGTTTTTCTAAAAGAGGAAGGGGTTAACCTCAAGACCGCCAAGAATCCCCACATCGTTTCCCTACTTCCCTAATTAGGAAAATTTGCCTCGAACCGTTAGCGACAACAGCAAGCGGTGATTCATCAACATTGAATAAACGAGGCGAATATGTCCGACAACCCGTCAAAAACCTCCCGATTAATTCCTGTCCCTGAATGGAATCAGCATTACTCATGGCCGCCACAAGGTGGATTGCGGCACTTGATTTTTCATGAGAAAACTAATGGTTTTGCCAGCGCCTTCAAACGGGTGGGGCGTCGCGTTTTAATTGATGAAGCGGAGTTTTTCGCTTGCGTCGAACGTCAAAATGGAGGAAGCAAATGAACCTTCCTTCTTTCCCGAAGCAAAACTCTTTAGAAGCGACTGCGTTAGGGGCGCTTTTAACCGGCCATCGACTTAGCCATCTCGATTTTCAAGGCCAAACCGATTCTTACTGTCTACGGTCATCGATCTTTAACCTGAGGAATAAAGGCTGGCTTATCGAGGATTGTTGGCACACTGGCTATATTAGCCGATCTTCAGGGCAGCGGACTCGGT
Source organism: Methylomicrobium sp. (assembly GCA_051061015.1). Classification (GTDB taxonomy): domain Bacteria; phylum Pseudomonadota; class Gammaproteobacteria; order Methylococcales; family Methylomonadaceae; genus Methylomicrobium. The sequence continues at coordinate 6,592 of JBPFEG010000090.1, read as the reverse complement.
TCAAAAGCTACTTTATCCGTGAAGCCCATTTGAAAGTGTTGCGCCAACGGTTTGGTGAACGTCTCGAACACTTCATTACAACCGTTCAGGCTTTGAATCGAAGTCCGTCCCCAAAGCCGGACATGAAAAAGCCTGCTCGCTGCGCCAACACCGAGCAGGCCATATTTATAAAACTGCAAAATCATTCTACACCAACGCCGCGGCCTGTAAAGCCGGAATTCCTCGAAATCACAATCCGGCTCATGGTCAGAGGGGAATAAGATGAACAGCACACTTGCCCGGCTATGCGGGGCGGGGCTGGCGTTGGTGCCCATCCCCCCGAAAAACGGAAAACCGACCAAAGCCCCCACCAGCAAAAACTGGAATCAACCGAAAAGCACCACTAATCCCGGCGGCTATTCCTCTCGAGTCGAGGATTTCGCACACTGCCAAGGCTTTAATTTTGGCCTGTACCACGGGGCTTCGAATACAGTGGCGTTAGATCTGGACGACCTGGAGCAGGCCAAGTTAGTGTTCGCGGAGGCTGCAGGCGTCCATTTAATAGACTGGTTTAATGACCCGCAACGCTTTGAGATCAAAAGTCCCAAAGCCAATCGGGGAAAACTCTTGTTCAAGTTGCCGAGGGATTTGGCTGGCACTAAGTTGCGCCAGTTCAAGCACCAAAACAAGGTGATCTTTGAACTGCGGTCTGGCAATTGTCAGGACGTGATTTGGGGACGGCATCCGGAAGGCGGGAATTATCAGTTCTTCGGCAATCCGGCCGCCCTTCCCGAAATCCCGGCGGTGTTACTCGATATGCTGCAACACTGGGACGCCTGGAAGCCGTGCCTGGATTCCGCTCTGGGCATCGAGCCACCGCCAGTCTCGCAGGCGCCGCCAAAGCCACCCGAAAGCGAACGTCTCCCGGGTAGGCGTGACCCTATCCTTGAGTTTAACCAATTAAATGGGGTGACTGGTCTCCTGATTCTTGCGGGCTATACGCCGGTCGGACGTAACCGATTCCTCAGGCCGGGCAGCGAATCCCAAGCTCCTGGCGCCGTCATTTTGAGAAACTGTGAAGATGGTAAAGAGCGTGTTTATTCCCATGGCGGCGATGTCTTGAATGACGGTTATGCCCATGACGCGTTTGATTGTTATCGATTGTTATTCTTGGATGGCGATTGGGGCAAGGCGCTGGCCTGGAATACGGAAATCAACCAGCACAACCAGCGGCTTTATCGGCAGGAACAGGACCGGATCAAAATCGCTAACGTCCAGTTTGAAACCCCGTTATTACCGGTCCTACCGCCTCCTCCACCCCCTGTACAGGTAAGCACACCACAATTATTTCCCCTGGTACGGGCTTCGGAACTGACGGCCCAGCCGATGCAAATTGAATGGCTGCTCGAAAATATTTTGGAGCAAGGTTCCTTGAATCTGTTGTTCGGCGAACCCGGGGCGGGAAAATCGCTGTTTGCTTTAGATTGGGCGTTTTGTATCGCTGCAGGGATGGCCTGGTACACCTATCGGACCCAGCCAACCGATGTGGTCGTGGTGGCCGGCGAAGGGTATGCCGGCATGGCGCGGCGACTGAAAGCGTTGGAACAGAAATATCAGCGTAAAGCTTCGGAGCGTCTGCTCATCAGCCAAAGACCGGCGCAATTGCTGGATGAAAACCAAGCGCGGTGGGTAGCTGAAACGATCAAGGCACTTTGCCCGAATCCCGGTCTTATCATTATCGATACGTTGCATCGAAACATGGAGGGTGACGAGAACAGCAGCCAGGACATCGGCAAGTTTATCAGTCATATGGATCAGTATATGAAGCCCTTAGGGGCTGCGGTTCTGATCGTGCATCACAGCGGGCACAACGACAAACAGCGCAGCCGCGGCAGCTCTTCGATCCGGGCGGCCATGGATGGGGAGTTTTCGGCCACGAAAAACGAGGACGGCATTACGCTGACCTGTCACAAAGCGAAGGACTTTGAAGCTTTAAAGCCGTTGCAATTTACCTTAAAGCCGACCGAGTTGGATTGGCCCGATAGCGACGGCGAACCGATGACCAGTGTCTATCTGGAATTTCGGGGCGATGCGATCCTTAATCCTAAACGGTGCAAATTAAACGCCCGAGAGAGAGCGATTTTAACCAGTCTGGAGCAGGCGATCGCGGACTACGGTATCGCGCTGACGGAAATCATGAACACCAAGATGGGTGGGGGCGATCAGCCTCTCGATCAAAGCAGAAAGGTTGTCCTGATCGAGCACTGGCGCGAAAAGGCGTACGCTGTGATTGAGACCGAGGGCAAAACCGAGGATGCGCGGCGTGTGGCGTTTACCCGCTGTCGGGAAAAACTAGTGAAGGTTGGGCTTACGTTTGAATATGGCGATCACGTAGGATGCACGGATAAAGCACCTTCCGAACGAACACGAACAGAACCGAACATTTTTCAACGGTGTTCGGGGTGATAGGGCGAACGAACACGAACACACTTCTATAGAAGTGTTCGGTTGTTCGCTACCCTGTTCCCTAGCCAGGCTAAAGGGATTTTTAAAAGGCCCCGATGCGGGTTAGGACAAAGCCATACAAAACGATTCAATCGGATGATTGATTTCTTCATTTCTAACCGGCGTACTTTCGGTAAGAAAGGGATATAGGAATTTATAGCCATCCCTGACGGGAATGGCGTGTTAACAAAGACAAACGATTAATTACGAGGAAAGAAAATGCACAAGAGAAAACCGATACACATTGCGGTCAATGCGGAGGGCGATCCCGTTGTGATTTGCGATGATGGTTCATTATGGCATCAAGCCCAAGGAGCATGGGATTTGCTGGCCGAGATTGACGACTTCAATCCACCGCCGGCCGCAGATGAAGATGAAAAGGTGCTACGATTCATTGTCGACTGCCTTCGAGAAGGGCAGAGATACACGAAAGAGGAGATTGAAAAACAATCAGACCGCATGCGGCTGTCGAGGAAGCAGGTCAGAGCGGCATTCATTCGGCTCAGGTTAAACAAGCGCATTCTGGAGGAAGAATTACCCGCGCCAGAAAAACGGGGTATACGTCGAACGTATATGAAGCCAGTGCTTCCGCCACCCCCTGTGTCAGATAATCGACTACATTGTCATACCGACAAGGTTGGGTGAAAGCTATCCATTGAAAACCTCAGGTTTAAAATAGCAGACAAGCATGGTTAACAAGATAATGCCCGCGGTTGATCGAGCCGATCAGCCGAAGTTAACACTCGGAACGACGGAGTTGGATTTTACGAATGGCATCGTAAACCAGCTCATTGATTCCCGACGTCATACGGACCAGGAGGATATGGATTTTTTGCTCTCGATGATAGAGGGCATCCAGCCCATGGATCGGCTGGAAATGATGTTGGCTGCTCAAATGGTAATGGTTCATAATGCCACCATGACCTTGGCCCGTCGGCTGGCGCAGGTTGAAATGCTCTCGCAGCAGGATAGTGCGGAACGTGCGTTAAACAAATTGGCCCGTACCTTTACCCTCCAAATTGAAGCCCTGAAACGCTACCGTAGCACGGGCGAACAAAAGGTGACGGTTCAACACGTCACCATTAACGATGGCGGACAAGCTGTTATTGGCGATTTCACGACCGGGGCGGGTATACATAAAAACGAGGATAAACCCCATGCAAAGCAAATTACCGATGCAAGCGAAACGCTGCCATGCTCATTCGAAACGCATCGGAAAGCCGTGCCAATCCCCCGCCGTTAAAGGCTGGAAGGTGTGCCGGATGCACGGCGCAAGAGGGGCGCACCGGTAAAAACAGGACTATATACAAAAGAGATGAAAGCGTTGCGGGCGGATGTTAACTTATTAGTAGCTGAAGCTAAGGCATGGGCAGAGTCGATGTAAAAGAGTAATCATTCATTGCAAGAAGCAAGACGTTACATTCTAGATTTTTGATCCCTTGAACGCAGCAGGGATTAATGCAGTTCACGTTCAAAGGTAAAAACGAATCAGCGAACCAATAGCCGCTCATTTTGAACACTAAATTTTCTGAAATTCAACGGGACGGTACAGCGTGAGAATTTTTCTAAGAATGGTGATTGTATTAACCGGTATTGTGATTGCGGCGTTTATCCATGGGATATTTCACGGCGAGTGGATCGGAATGGTCATTATTGGCATTATTGCAGCCGTTACCATTTGCTCGGCTAATGCCGTAAATAGAGCTTTTCATAAGGCACCGGTTGATGCAGATATATCCAATAACCATTCAAATCAATTAGTGGAGCCGATTCCTCAGCAAAAATCAGGCTTTACCGGGTTTAAGGCATTTCTGGTGCCAATTATTTGGGGGTTTTTAATTTACTCATTTATATATGCAAATAGCTCATCAAAGAATTCGACGGATGCCGACTCATCAAGGAAAACAACAAAATCTGAGCTGTATAACGAATTTAACCAATATTTTGATGGGAGAGATACTGGCTCATTGGGACCAGCATCAAAATGCACCAATGAAGCGCTATCAGCTTCCGAATTAGAGAAGTTAAAATTGACCACTATCAATAACAGCTACGAACTCTATAATGGCAATGAGTTCCCTGTTCTGAATGTGAAAACGCGCTTTCATGTAAAAAACAGGGAATACCCCATCGAAAGACAAATATCCGCTGATTGCAAGAATTATTGCTCTTTAAATGACTTGGCGTTTCATTGGTTCAGACCTAAAGACTACACAGAAGCGAACGGCATCCCTGAAAACACAATGTCTTATACAGTCTTATCGGCAACCCGAAGGGATTGCCAGCAATAATGCTATTTTTAGCTAAGCGCCTTACAAGAAGTTTGCCTGTATTGACTCCCGGCAACACTCATAAACACGCCATTGAAACAAATTCATATACATGCCGACTTGTTGCTAAGCGCTTACCTAACATTATGTGAGCATGTTAGCCTAATACTCGTTTAGCCAAAATGGCGACCAACAGACCACCCATCAAATAGCCGATTCCGATCTCGGACATTACCAGCAGTTTTTCTATCACTGTAGCGGGCAAAATATCGCCGTATCCAACCGTGGCGAACGTTACCAACGAGAAATACATGCAATCGAGCAAAGGCTTGCCCATTAATTGCCAGTAAGCCAATCCATAACTCAAGACAAAACCTATAACCCAAGCCATGTACCGGTTGAACGACCGCCCGTAATCGCTGGAAATGCGTAGAAAGGCCGCGAATATCGGGTAATGTTTTTCCAATTGTTGAATGCGCTGCTGGCTTAACGCCAGGTCATACAACAAAGTCGCCAACATAAAATTGACCGTATGTAGCTTTACACCTAGAAAACTGGTTTTTCCGGTGAAGGTCACATTATCCAGCAGCGCGCCCTCAAGGACCGCCCAATTCAAGCAAGTATCGGACAAATTGCATTCAGATAAATAACTGTCGCTCAGGTTGCAGCCGGCCAAATTCGCCCGGCTGAAATCCGCACAAAAGAAATCGATGCTAGACAGATCGGCGTTTGCCAAATTACGTCCGCTGAGGGGCGCGCCGCGCAAATCGTAATGGCCGGTAAAAGTTCCCACGTGATCGGCCAACACTTCTCGATCCCACCCACGTTCAAAAAGCGCATCCAATAACTTTCGGCCCGCCGGAGTTTTCCAACGCGCGCGCACTTGCTCACGGGTTAAATTGGCGAACTGTTCCCAGTCCGCATGCGCCGTGCTATCGATATTGACGTGTGGCTCAATGAAATCCATGAGGGCATTTTATCTTCGATTGACGGTGCCGTAAATCTGGCGCTAAATTTAGCGATAGGCTTGGGGTTGCGGATTGAGATCATTGGCGACCGCTGGTTTGTCCCTTGGGGGACACTGACGGGACATTTGCCAGCAACTAATGGCATAAAATGGCAACATACCAGAACAAACTAAATACGCCTAAATCATTGATTTTTTCATGTAGTTTGTGTTGGTTATTTGCAGATTATTGAGCGGCTTCGGTTTCGTAATCAGTAGGTCACGGGTTCGAATCCCGTCATTGGCTCCATAAAATCAACAAGTTATAAGCCGCATCAATCTCTTTATTATTCTCCGTGCTACGCCGGTGCTACGGCTTTTATTAAGCCATATCCAGCTTAAAACTTCTTCCAACATCGCTTTGTCCTGATTCGCCTCAAGTACGGTTGTCCCGAGATCAAAAACACCACGCTTAACACGGCTCTGTTTTAAGCTTTACCGTTCGTTCCTTAGGGGGGTTATAGATGAGCAAGTTTCTGATAAAGAGTGTGGATTATTTCCATGAATGCGAGTGAGCCAAACCCAATCCACATAATCGGCACGGCCATACTACCGCCTTACCAATTCCTTCGGTCCATTAGGATGAATATCCTCCCAGAACGATCATCTTGATCGAGAATTTATAAGACGCATTAAATGCTAAACTTTCAGCCAGTAACCGACACCGGACTCAGTCAACAAATAGCGCGGCTGAGCCGGGTCGGATTCGAGCTTATGCCGGAGCTGACTCATATAAATCCGCAAATAATGAGGACTCTCGACACTGTTGGGTCCCCAGACTTCCTTCAAGATCTGTCGGTGCGTCAAGATCTTGCCAGCATGTTTGACCAGC
>JBPFEG010000089.1:0-3752 GCA_051061015.1 Methylomicrobium sp. | reverse complement strand
AAACGGAGAGCGAAATCTACGCAGCAGGCTCGAAGCCTCAGGGTACGCCCGGCTTCTCCGCTTCCCGCCCGGTGATCAGCCGGGGATTTTATCCCTAATTGGGTAAAATCGAGATATAAGGGTACGCATCGCGTACCTTTTCGGACTTGCGGTGTGCCGAAAAGCCCTGAACAGGTACGCGATGCGTACCCTACAGTGGATTTCGCCTTGATTTTGGCAGGGCAGCGAGGTAAGCCAGGCTGCTAAACCCAGCGTTTCGGCCGTCCATGCCGGGTTTCCGCTAAAGCTCCAACCCAGTCTACACAAGCTGTTAAAAGCAAGTCACTCGTCTTCGGGCGCGATAAATCCGATTAACACAACCGTCGCGTTAGCGATACTTTGCTAAACCGATCTGTATTCAATTTACCGCGTAAATCCTGCCTTATATATTTAAGTCTTTCCTTCGAATACTTTCATAGCCTTGTCTGTAAGCTCAAAAAACAATCCGCTATACGTAAATGAAATGTCGGGCTGCATCCTCCCCCAACTATCTGACTCAGTTTATTCCCGATAAACAGGCTCTTGAGGATAGCCTTGTTGTTGCGGGTAGCCTGGTAGTTGGGGATAGCCTTGTTGCTGCGGATAGCCCTGTTGTTGAGGATAGCCTTGTTGCGAGGGATAATATCCTCGTTGTTGAGGGTAGCCCTGTTGTTGGGGATAGCCTTGTTGCTGAGGGTAATATTCCTGCTGTTGCGGGTATCCTTGTTGCTGCGGATAACCTTGTTGTTGGGGCTGTTGATAACCATAAGGTCTGGTCGGCGGCAGTCTGCTGCCTGTGATAACTTTTTTCAGGTAGCCTTTTTGCTGCATGCAGCTATCGATTTGATTTGCCGGAATCAAGGCTTTGGTCGCTACATCGATAAGGATACTCATCATATCCTGGCTTGCCGGGCCTTCATCAGCTGCGCTAGCCTGATCTTCGCAGTCTGCCGTTTCACTAGGATCGGCAAGATAGCCGTCACGATCAACCCATATTGTTCTTTGTTTAGGTGCGGCATGGGCAGATGTTAACCCAGCCGAGACCATAACGGTTAACAACAGACCTGCTGCTTTTAAATAATGACCACGGTGTAGAATGGGTGCATGATTCTTAGAAATCAAATTCATGGTGAGCTCTTTATGTTTAGACCAAAACAGTAATTTTCCAACTAATAGCTGAACTACAGATAGAATATAGTATAAATCAATGGGTTCTGGATGCCCTATTGTCAAATCCAAATTGTGCAGGCCGGGACAGCGATTGGCTAGCGGCTTGGGTTGCAGAACGCTTCAAGTTCTGTCTGGCAGTCGTGTTGCGCCCGAAGCAAATCAGTAAGTTTGCGCTATTGCCCCATCGCTGGGGGGCCGAGCGCACGTTCGATTGACTGAATCACCCGCATCGCCTCAGCAAAAGCTACGAACGCCTCACTCCGCACCGACGAAACCTGGATTTACATCGCCATGACCCGCATTATTGTTGAAACGCCTGGCTTGAAGCGGGAGTTTCCAAACAGATTCTAAGATTAGAACAAATTCATAACATACTCCAATAAAGAAAAATACCCAGGCGGGCGACATGAACCTGCCTGAGTCCGTCAGGTCCAATAACATGTTTTCCTCTTTTGTGGAGACAATTCAATGGCTCTGGAAATCACGGTCGGCCCTCCCGTCATCACCATCAATTATGGCAATACCTTCCTGGTCTCCGAATTCGACGGTTCCATCACGAATGCTTCCGACCAGGGTCTCTATTCCCGGGATACCCGCTACATCAGCCACTATCAACTCTACATCGATGGTCAGCCGTGGACCCTCTTGAACTCAGCAGAGGTCACTTATTACGCGTCGCGGACCTACCTCGTGAACCCCAGGGTTGTCACGGAGCATGGCGAAATTGCGCCGGCAATTCTGGGGCTCGCTTTGAGCCGCGTCATAGCTGAAGGGCTGCACGAGGACATCGATATCCGGAACTACACTTGCCAGCCTTTGCACTTCAATCTCGAAATCCTGATTCGCTCCGATTTTGCCGATATCTTCGAAGTCAAAGCCAAAGAATTTACGCGCAGGGGGCACATCGAAACCGAATGGCAGAGCGATTCCCAGCAGTTGATCACCCGCTATTCCCACGACGATTTTCGGCGATCTTTCATCGTGAGGATGGAACACTGTACCTCAAAGGCCATATACGGCAACGGCCGCATCAATTTCGTGGTGGATCTCCCGCCCGGCGGCGACTGGCATACCTGCTGCAAATACGAGATCCTCGAAGACGACTTCCTCCATGTAGCGCCAAAGGAATGCGCCCATGCGCTTTATCGGTCCCAAACCGCCCACAGTCTTTCGCGCTGGAAGCAGGTCACCACTCAGATCACCACTTCGAACGAAGATTTTTATCGGCTGTATCGGCAATCCGTCGAAGACATGGCGGCGTTGCGCCTGCCCCGTGGTGGTGAACATCGGCACGAGATGCTGGCGGCGGCCGGAGTGCCCTGGTTTGTCAGTGTTTTTGGCCGTGACAGCCTGATCGTGAGCTTGCAGAACCTGATCGTATACCCGGATTTCGCCCGCGGTACGCTGCAGCGCCTGGCGGATCTTCAAGCGACCGAAATCGACGATTACCGGGACGCCGAGCCCGGCAAGATGCCCCATGAGCTTCGCTCCGGCGAGTTGGCGCATTTCAGGCGCATCCCCCACACGCCTTATTACGGCACGGCCGACGCGACTGTCCTGTATCTGATCGCGCTGCATGAAGCCTGGAAATGGCTGGGCGATGACCTGCTTTTCCCCCATTACGAGGACGTGGTATGGCGGTGCCTGGAGTGGATCGACCATTACGGCGATCGCGACGGCGACGGCTTCCAGGAATATCAGACCCGTTCCGCGCACGGCTATGAAAACATGGGCTGGAAGGACGCCGGCGATGCCGTGGTCTATCCGGACGGCTCGCTGGTCAAAGGGCCGAAAGCCTTATGCGAACTTCAAGGGTATGTCTTCGATGCCAAGCTTCGGGCCGCGGATGGGGCGGAATACTTCGGGCATGCCGAGCGCGCCGCACGGCTGCGAAAAGAAGCCGCCGAGCTGCAAAGTCGCTTTGAGGAGCAGTTCTGGTGCGAGGATCTCGGCTACTACGCCTATGCCCTGGATGGCGACAAGCGACAAGTCAAGACGATCGCATCCAATGCCGGCCATCTGCTCTGGAGCGGCATCGTGCGCCCGGACCGCGCCGAACAGGTGGTCCGGCGGCTGCTCAAGCCCGATCTGTGGAGCGGCTGGGGCATTCGCACGCTTTCCGAGAGAAACCCGGCATACAATCCGTTCTCTTATCAAAACGGTTCGGTGTGGCCGCACGACAACGGCATCATCGCCATGGGCTTCAAGCGCTACGGATTTGCGAAAGAAGCGGGGATGATTGCCCGCGATATCAGCGAAGCCGCCAGTTACTTCAGGTTCCATCGCCTGCCGGAACTGTATGCGGGCATCCGGCGGAGGTCCGGGACTTTCCCGGTCCAGTACCTCGGCGCCAATGTGCCTCAGGCCTGGGCCGCGGGCAGCGTGTTTCATCTGATTCGCGCCATCCTGGGGCTCGACGCCGATGCCCACAAGAAGACGCTCTATATCGATCCGGTGCTGCCCGACTGGCTGCCGGATATCACCCTTCGCCAGCTGCGGGTGGGCCAGGCAGCCGTCGACATTCGCTTTTGGCGCGAAGGGGAAGCGACCCGGCATGACGTACT
>JBPFEG010000088.1:0-398453 GCA_051061015.1 Methylomicrobium sp. | reverse complement strand
GGGGCTTTGGGGTAATCAGTCGAGTAGACCAGAAAAAACTCTACCGCTCCAGAATCGCTCACCTGAGGGCGGGAATTCAGCAGAATTCCGTTTAATCGCCGACTATTTTGTTTTCCTGACGTTTTTACACGGCCTGGGTCGGAAGCGCTCGGCAGGCATCCATTTTCGCCTCTCCCGGATCTACGACCGGAAACAGCAAGCACAGGACGATCCTGGACAGTATAAGATTTCAGTCTGCGTTTCTACGCGCAACGACTACCCCGTCCCGGGTCGGATTGATGTAGGCATCGAAATCGGGATCGTTGAAAATCAGTTGGTTATGTTCGAGTATCGCTTCGGTCCAGCCGGGCACGATGTCGGTATAGTCCGCCATTGCGACGCGCCCGTGCCAGAATACGTTGTCGGCGATATAAAGTCCGCCCGGCCGTATGCGGTCTTTGGCGAGACGCCAGACTTCCGGATAATCGCCTTTATCGACATCGTTATAACAAATATCGAACAATTCGTCAGTGCGGCTAAAAATGTCTTGCGCGAAGCCGGCATGGAAGTCGATCCGTTCCCATAAGCCAGCCGTCGTAAGAAAGGCTTCGGCCTGGAACCGGTTTTGCGGATCGCCGTCAGTGCAGACGACACGGCCTTTAGGACCGACCGCGCGCGCAAACCAATAGGCCGAATAGCCGTAACCGCTGCCGAACTCGAATACGCGCGTGGCGTTGATCGATTTGGCCAGCGATTCCAAAAACACTCCGACCAGACGTCCGACGATCGGGAAACTCCGCTGGGCGGCCAATGCTTCCATCTCGTGCAGCACAGGCGTGTCAGTGCGCCCGAGCAAACTGCGCATATAGCTTTCGATCGCTGGATCGACCGGAACTATGGCGGTTGGAGTAGGCGATTTGGAGAGAGAATGATCGGTCATCGGCGGTTTTCTCCTGCAAGCATGAACGATAGAAGCGGCTCTGCGTTTTCCTTATTTCAATCCGCAGTCAGAATATCTAACACGGCCTGAACCTGTTCCGCCGTTTCGCGGCCGAGCGCTGTCAGATAGCCCCCGTCCTCATGCGTTACCAGACCTTTATGAAACAGGCGCAGGGTTGCCGCAATGACTTTGGGGTCGGCGTTTTTATGAACTTTGATGCCTTCTTGCGTGGTCGTCAGATTATAACGGACCAGCACATTCAATTCATCGACGAGGTCTGGGGTATAAAGCACGGGTAACGCTCCTTCTTTGGTAATGTGAATTGCCGCGATGGAGCAGCAATCGGATAGTGGGTGCATTGTAACCCGAATTTACGGTGTCTGTTCAAACCGTTCAGGGGGTTGACCCAGCATTGCCGACAGGTTTACGGCCGGCGGCATACCGGCTATGCTATCCGCTCTGTTTCAACCCGATTTTCTACTCGATGCTTGCTAAGTGCTTCCGCCAGTTTCTGATCATTGCAGCGCTGTTTTCGCTCGGCGTTCCGCTGCCGGCTGCTGTCGGCGCCGAGGATGACGAGGGGGCGGCCCCGGTAAAGACAGAAGAAAGCGGCAGTCTGTCGGGCATCACTCTCGATCAACGGCAGCAGACGCTGGCCGGATTGGAGATCATGACTGTTCAGTCGAGCCAGTATCAACCGGAGTTCGTCGCCTACGGCAAAGCAGTGAATGTCCAGCCTCTGGTTGCGCTCAGAAGCCAATACCGGGTCGCGCAATCCGAACAAAAAAGCGCCGATGCAAGACTCATGCAGTCCGGGCAGAGTATCCGCCGCACCGAAGAATTATACAGGCATGGGGTTACGGCAAAGCGGATCGTACAGGAGCAGCAATCGCTCTGGCAGACCGACAAGGCGCAGCTTGAGGCGCGGCGCGCGCAAAGCGACGCCATCCTCGAAGATGCCCGGGTCATGTGGGGAGCGGAACTTGCCGATTGGGCGTTTATGGCCGGTAAGGACCGGTTGAGCGATTTTGTGATCGGCAAGGAAACTTTATTGCTGGTCACCTTGCCTGCCGGTAAGGATTTGCCTGCGGCGGATGCGGCGGTATTTGTCGATCCCGAAGGCAATCGCGCCAACGCTCAGGCTGCCGTCTTTATTTCACCCGCACCGCAGATCGATCAGACTGTCCAGGGAACGAGTTATTTCTTCCGTACCTCCGGCAAGCGTATCAGGCCCGGCATGACGGTCAGTGTGTGGCTGCCGGAAAGCCCCTTTCAGGAGGACGGCGTTACGATCCCCGAATCTTCCCTGATCTGGTCGATGGATCAGCCGTTCGTTTATGTCAAAACCGGCCAGGATCTCTTTAGCCGGCGGTTGATCGGAAATTATACGCCGTCGCCTGGGGGGTATTTCGTTCGAGGCGCTTTGAAGCCGGGCGAAGAAGTTGTGACGGTGGGGGGGCAAATGTTGCTGTCGCAGGAGTTCCGCGCGCAAATACCCGACGAGGATGATTGACCTTGCAGATTGAGCAATCAAAAATAAACCTAAGTATTCATTAAGCCGATATTCATCGCTAAAGCGTATGCTGAGATTCAAATACAAGGCCATGACCTGCCGCTATTCCTCTGATGAGGCTTGCGGACGGCTTACCGATTCAATGTTGTAAATCCAATGCGAGGAGACAAATTATGACTCAATCGGTTTTTTATACAAAATGCCTGATGTTAGCTGTTACCGCGGCGCTGCTTTCAGCCAGCCCGGTATTCGCTGATAAACCGTCCTGGGCCGGCAATCCGCAGGGAGGGCAGGGTCGAGGAGATGATCGGTGGCAAGACAGACGGGATTATTCTGGCAGGGGACGCCATGATAGAGATAAGGATCGGCGCGATGGGGGGGGTGACCGAAACTATAGAGACAACCGGCAGAGAGATCATGCGGACTGGCGAGATGCATCAGGTTATAAGGACAGAGACCGTCCTCGTTATAGCGGCGGCAGGTATTTTGTCGATGACCATCGCACGTACATCCATAATTATTATTATGACCAATATCGCGGTCGCCGTTGCCCGCCGGGGCTGGCCAAGAAACACAACGGTTGCGTGCCGCCCGGACATGCCAGGAAATGGGCGATTGGCCGGCCCCTGCCGCGAAATGTGATTTTTTACGATGTACCGGAGCCTGTTGTATTGGGGCTGGGATATCCGCCGCCGGGCTATCGGTTTGTGCGTGTCGCATCGGACATTTTGTTGATTGCGATCGGTTCCGGTATGGTGATGGATGCGATCTATGATTTGGGCGGCGGCTGGTAGCCGTTCTCCCTGTTCTCAACCCGATTGGCTAATGGCTGAGAAAGGTGTGAATTTTGCTGTCCTTTTTGCTGAAGGATCCTCATCATGTCCACAAGGCTGATCGCCAAACAGGCCGATATCACCACCCTGGCTGTCGATGCGATTGTCAATGCCGCCAATAGCAGCCTTCTTGGCGGAGGCGGTGTTGACGGCGCGATTCATCGCGCAGCCGGCCCTGGATTGTTACAGGAATGCCGGACATTGGGTGGCTGCGAAGCCGGCGATGCAAAGCTGACCAGAAGCTATCGGCTGCCGGCCCGCTATGTGATCCATACGGTCGGCCCCGTCTGGCATGGCGGTACGCGGAATGAGCCCGAACTGCTGGCATCGTGTTACCGGCGCGCGCTGGAAGTCGCGGCCGAATATCAGCTTCGCAGTCTGGCGTTTCCGGGCATCAGCACCGGCATTTACGGCTATCCGCTCGATCTGGCCGCGCAGGTGGCTTATCGGACCGTTTCCACGACGGTTTCCCGTCTCTCCTCGATCGAGGAAGTTATTTTCTGCTGTTTTTCGGCGGACGACTTGGCTGTTTATCAAAAACTGCTCGATTCCACGCAGGCCTGAGCCTGAATACGGCAGATTTCGCGCCCGGGTAGAGCCGGTTTGGTTATAATTCCCGGCTTCTTTTGACTTCATACACTTCCAGGAAACAACCGATGAATTCGCCTGATCAGGCTGAAATGCCACCTCAACCCGTGACGCTACGCCAAGCCTTCGGTTACTGGCTGAAGTTGGGTTTTATCAGCTTCGGCGGACCGGCCGGACAGATTGCGATTATGCATCAGGATCTGGTCGAGAAAAAACGCTGGATTTCCGAGCGGCGTTATCTGCATGCGTTGAACTATTGCATGCTACTGCCCGGTCCCGAGGCACAGCAATTGGCAACTTATATCGGCTGGCTGATGCACCGTACCTGGGGCGGGGTGATCGCAGGCGTACTGTTTGTGCTGCCGTCACTGCTGATACTGATCGGTTTGAGTTGGATATACCTGGCATTCGGCCATATCCCTGCTGTCGCGGGCGTGTTATACGGAATCAAGCCCGCGGTTACCGCGATCGTGCTGTTCGCGGCATACCGGATTGGGACGCGGGCGCTGAAAAATGCGCTGCTCTGGTCGATTGCTGCGCTGGCGTTTTTGGCTGTTTTTTTGCTGGAAATGCCGTTTCCGTTGATTGTATTGACTGCCGCTTTGCTGGGGGCGATCGGCGGCAAATGGGCGCCGCAAAAATTCGCTGTTGGAGGCGGGCATGGTTCGGCGAACCTGAACTATGGACCCGCGTTGATTGACGATCATACGCCGACACCGGAGCACGCACGCTTCAATTGGGAACATTTCGGCAAAGTGGTGATTGTCGGACTGGTTTTATGGGGCGGCGTATTGGGTTTTCTCTGTGCCCGCTACGGTTGGGATGGAGCATTGACGCAAATGGGCTGGTTCTTTACCAAGGCGGCCTTGTTGACGTTCGGCGGCGCTTATGCGGTGTTGCCGTATGTATATCAGGGTGCGGTCGAACATTACCAGTGGCTGAGCCCCGAGCAGATGATCGACGGCCTGGCGCTCGGCGAAACCACGCCGGGGCCGCTGATCATGGTCGTCTCGTTCGTCGGTTATGTCGCCGGCTGGACCGAGGCGCTGTTCGGCCCGGACCAGCGCTTTCTCGCGGGTGCGGTGGCGGCCTTCGTGGTCACTTATTTTACCTTTCTGCCGAGTTTTCTGTTCATTCTGGCTGGCGGCCCCTTGGTTGAATCGACGCACGGCAATCTTAAATTCATCGCTCCGTTGACGGGCATCACCGCGGCGGTGGTCGGCGTGATCCTGAATCTTGCCGTGTTCTTCGCCTTTCACGTATTCTGGCCGAACGGCTTTTCCGGACGCTTCGATGGGTTCTCGGCGCTGATCGGCGCGGCGGCGTTGCTGATCCTGCTGCGTTTGAAGATCGGCGTAATTTCGGTGATTGCAGGATGCGGCGCGGCGGGGCTGCTTTTTACGGTCCTTAAGGACTGGGCCGACTGACAGATTGGGCGCTTAAGGCGCTCTACTCCGGATCAAAATCTGCGCTTTCGCTGGGCGGATCGTTGGCTCAAGGTATTTGCGTCGTCGGCAGGGAAATCAACCGTCCTGCCGCCGATTTTCCGGTTCCGCGACTTCCCAACCCCCGCCGAGCGCCTTATACAGCGCCACCCGCTGTCCGGCAATCCGGGCCTGGCTTTCAATCAGAGCCTGCCGCCGGACCAGCAACGACCGTTCCGCAGTCAGCACGTCCAGGAACCCGGTCAATCCTTTAAGATAGCGCTCCTGAGCGAGATCGAGCGCCAGCTTTACGGCGGCCTCGGCTTCTTGCAGTTGCGCTAGGCGCCGCCGTTCCTGTTCGAGGGAAGCCAGCGCATCCTCGACTTCCTTGAAGGCATTCAGGACCGTTGCGCGATAGGCGTGCACTAATTCCTGATGGCGAGCTTTCTTGCTTTCGATATTCGCCTGAATGCTGCCCCAGTTGAAAATCGGAAAAGCCAGGGTCGAAGCCATCGACCACGACTTGCCGAGCATCGTGAAATCGGAGATGTCGGTATTCTGCAGGCCGATGAAGGCTGCCAGATTGATGCGCGGATACTGTGCGGCGACCGCGGCGCCGATGTCCGCATTGGCGGCTTTCAGCCTTCTTTCGGCGCTCAGAATATCGGGCCTTCGGCGCAACAGTTCCGAGGGCAGTTCGGCGGCGATTAGATTAGCCGGCAGCGGAATTGGCGCAGACCGTTGCAGGCGTGGGGTCAATTCGCCGGGCGGCCTGTCCAGCAGAACGCTCAACGCGTGCAGCGCCAGCTTTACCTGGTTCTCATAGAGAGGCTGTTCCGCTGCAGTCGCCTCGACCTGCGCCTGGGCCTGCGCAACATCCAGATAAGAGGATAGGCCGGCTTTTTGGCGTTCCCGGGTCAGGTGCAGAGTATCCCGTTGGGTAACCAGATTGTCGCGCACCACCGCAAGCAGCTGCTGATTGGCACGCAGAGTGATGTACTGGCTGGCCACTTCGCCGAGCAGGCTGACCGTCAGGGCGCGGCGGTTTTCGACTTCGGCCTCGGTATTCGCTTCCGCCGCCTCGACGGTCCGGCGAATACCCCCGAACAAGTCGAGTTCCCATTGCGCGTCGAAACCCGACTGGAAAATATTGATCAGGCTGTCGCCGATCCCGAATGCGCCGCCGGCGCCTGTGCCGGACGTGCTGCCGAAGGTGGCTGTCGAACCGGCCGGGGAGGAGAAACTGTTCAGGCGTCGGGAAACGCTGCTGTGCGCGGAGAGCGTCGGTAAACCGGCGGCAACTGCCTGGGTCCTTTGTGTGCGTGCAATGCGGATGCGTTGGACCGCCTGTTTCAGGTCCAGATTAGTGATGGCCGCTTCAGCGATTAATCCGGTTAACACCGGATCGCCAAACGTTTTCCACCAGGCTTTGTTGTCTTTCGGAATACCGGGCGAGGAAATCCCTTCGCTCCATTGGGCAGGCGTCGGCGTCTGGGGGCGAACATAATCCGGACCGACCGTGCAACCGGCAATTGTCCCGACGAGAAACGGCAAGAGGATTTTGTTCATGCCGGCGGCTGCGAGCGCTTGGCCGGTAGAGGGGCCGGTTCGACGTCCGGCGCCTCGATGAAAACGTCCATCTGCTGTCCGACAAAAACCGGCATTTTGCCGCGATCGAAACTGTATAACACTTGCAGGACCCGGGTATCGACGCGTTCAGTACTGTCGCCGGTCAGCGATTTTTTGGGTACGACGAAAGGTTCCACCCAGGCCAGCGCCAGATCGGTCCGAAACTGGCGGTTGCCGCGCAAATAGGCGACGGCCTTGCTTTCCCGGCGGAAACGCCAGGCATCGTTTTCGTCGATATCGACGCGGACATGCAGGTCTTCCAGATTGCCGACGAGCATTAACGGCGTGGCGAGCGGGCCTGCCTGGGCAAATTCTCCCGGCCGCACGTTCACTTGTAATACCTCGGCGTCGATTGGGGCTTTGACTTGTAGTAAATCCAGCATGGTTCGGCTTTCTTTAACCGCCGCTTCGGCTTGCAGCACCTGAGCTGCGGCGCTGTCGAGCCTGCGCTGTGAGATCAGTGTGGCGTTCCGGCGCCGGTCGAGTTCTTCGATGCTGATCGCGCGGCGGTCCTCGATGCTCTCGGCCAGGCGCTGCAAGACCTCCGCATCCTTGACGCCGGCTTTCGCTTCGCCGACCGCCGCCTTCGCCCGCGCCAGATCGGCTTCGCGGACGGCCAGATCGGCCAGCGCGGCGCGGTCGTCAATCGAAAACAAAATATCGCCGCGTTTGATCCGGTCGCCGACCTTCACGTTGACCGACTTGACGATGCCCGCCAGGTGAGTACCAATCGCAATATTCTGGCTTTTCGCCTCGACGATGCCGGCCCCGGCGATGAACGAGGCATAGGGCGAGGTGGCCGGTTCGGCAGCCCCCTGGGCGACCGGCGTCGGCTTGTTGCTGGTGAAGACCTCGAACACGCCGAACAGAAAGCCGGCGACGGCCAGTACGGGCAAAGTATATTTCGGTAGCATCCTGAGTTCCTTGAACTTTAAGACCGGCTTCATTCAATGTGCATGCCCGGATTCCTGCACATTGACGACTTTGCCGTCGTCCATTTGCGCAATCCGGTCCGCAAAATCGAAAATGCGGGCGTCGTGAGTCACGATCACCAGCGCCCTGGAACTGTCGACTGCAACCGATTTTAACAGTTCGAGCACATGATGCCCGGTTTCATGATCGAGCGCGCTGGTCGGTTCGTCGCAGACGATCAGTTTCGGGCTATGCACCAACGCGCGCGCGATCGCGACCCGTTGCTGCTGGCCGCCTGACAGCTGGGCAGGCAATGCCTCCGCCCGGCTTCCCAAGCCGACTTGCTCGAGCACGTCGGTCGCTTTCCGCGTGGCTTCACGGCGCTTCATCCCGTTGATGATCAGCGGGATCGAAACATTCTCGGCGGCGCTCAGCGTCGGCAGTAAATTATAAGCCTGAAAGACAAAGCCGATATTTTCGGCACGAAACTTCAGTTTTTCACGGCTGCTCAATTTCAGTAAATCCTGGCCGTACACGCTGCACAGGCCGGAGTCCTGGTCCAGAATCCCGGCAATGACCGAAATCAATGTCGTCTTGCCGCATCCGGATGGACCGACCAGCATCATTAGCTCTCCGGTATGGACTTCGAGGTCGATACCCTGCAGCGCGGTGATTTTTTGCGAGCCGGTATTGTAGGTTTTGACGACGTTTTGGCACAACACGGCCAACGGTTTGCCGTTTATGCTCATCCTTTGAACACGACCGCCGGTTCCAGCTTGATCACTTTGCGGATGCTCAGCAAAGAGGCGAACATGCAGATCAGTGTCACGCCGGCGCCGCTGAATACGAGCAATTGCCAGGGAAACTTGAACGCCAGAATCGTATTGCGCATCGCGAAGCCGAACAAGGCAGTCAAACCAACGCCCATGCCATAGCCGATACTGCCAACTAGCAACGCCTGCAGCAGGATCATCCGGAGCAGCACGCCGTTGCTCGCGCCCATCGCCTTCAGCACGCCGAACTGCCGTAGGTTTTCCAGGGTGAAGTTATAAAAGGTCTGACCCGCAATCGCCGCACCGACGATGAAGCCGAGCGCGACCGAGATGCCGAAATTGATCGGAATCCCGGTGTTTTTCATGAAATAATCGTAGGTGAGGGTCTGGAATTGTTTCTGGGTGTAAGCAGCCAGGCCTGTCGTCTGCCGGATCCGGCGGATCAATTCGTCGACGTTTTGTCCCGGTTTGGCCTTGACCAGCACGAACGAGAGCAGTTTGCGTTCCCGCGGCGCATACAGCAGCGCGCGGTTGTAGGTCGTATAGAGCACCGGCTGCGATTGAAAGGTCCGCGTCGTTTTCGCGATCCCGACCACAATCGCGCGGCGATCGTTCAGTTCGAGGGTGTCGCCGATCGTTAACGGCACGGGTTTTCCGCCGTGGCCCGGCGCCTTGGTCAGTTTGGTGGTCGCGCCCTCGATATCGACAATTACACCGTCGCTGCGGCGCAGATCTTCGAGTCTTCCGCTCAGAATCACCGGCGGACCGCCGATCAGGGTCGCGTCGTCCAGTCCAATCAGGTTACAGGTCTGAAACGTGCCGTCGTAGAGGCGCGCCTTGATCAGCCCCTTGTACAGGGGCACCGCCCAGGCGACGCCGGCTACGCCGCGCACCCGGTACAGTTCGGTGTCCTGCATCGGCTTGATGTCGTCGATAAACTGCACCTTCGGATCCATCACCCAGATGTCGGGCAGGCCGACGTCCGAAATGAAGCTGTACGACCGGGTCATCAGCCCGAGAAA
The DNA here is from genome assembly GCA_051061015.1 of Methylomicrobium sp. GTDB lineage: Bacteria > Pseudomonadota > Gammaproteobacteria > Methylococcales > Methylomonadaceae > Methylomicrobium. The sequence goes on along the minus strand of JBPFEG010000088.1, from coordinate 388,840 downwards.
AATGGCGGGCTGCTGGGTCATGATCAGCGAGGCGAACGTCAGGCCCATCACGATGCCGAGATATTTTCCCCGGTCGCCCATCAGCATGGCCAGCGCAATATAATTCATCTTTTAAATTCGAAGAATAGGTGATTGATGAGTTGTTCGTTCATGAATGAATTCGCAGGATTAGGCGGCAAATGGATAGGGCTTATTTTAATCAATAGGATTGCTTTAGTAGAGACGATGACCTTTTAAGCGAAGTTCAGCATTGGTGAGCCTTTTCGGGTGCTGTCCTCGCAGCGGTAAAAAAGATCCAATGACGAATTGTATAGTGGGGCATCTCTGGTATCCGTTAAATACAGCCGGCGTAAGAGATGATGTAATTTCTGACAGCATTTCACATTTCTCAGCCGGAAATTGAGGTTTGGCATCTGTCATGTTAGTCTTGGTTTTTTCAGCTAGGACAGAAAGCGAAAGGCAATAGCCTCAGCACTTGGGTCTGTTAATTGCGAGCCAGTTAGATTTCCAGTCGTCAAGTTTGCCATAGAAATGAGGGAATTTCTTTATATGACCGGTAAGGCGATCACCCGCAAATGAAAAAACGTGTACTCTCCCAGATGCAGTTTAACTTTAATTTCATCCATGGGGCTTATTTGGAGATCACAGGCGATGATGCCGTTGGCCGCTATCGTGTGCAATTTCAGGACCTGGATGAACCGGATTATGTGATGCAATGCGAAATTCCGGCTGGCGGAGGATGGGTGCGATCGCCCCAGTCCTATTTTGTACGCTGGGCTATCCAGGTTTTCAATATATCCGATAACCAGCTTATTTTTCAGCACTGTTACGATTGCCAAGGTAAGCGGGTTTATATTGCTTTCGAGTCCCGCTCACTGGGCGATACGCTGGCCTGGTTTCCGGCCGTTGAACAATTCCGTCAGCAACACAACTGCCACGTTATTTGTTCCACCTTCATTAACGGATTATTTAAAGATTCCTATCCCGACATCGAATTTATTGAGCCCGGCGAAGTTACGGATAATCTTTATGCGATGTATCGAATAGGGATGTTTTATCGGGAGGATGGGAGCTACGACTACAGTAAAAATTACGCGGATGTTCGGGAGCACTCTATTGCAAAGCCGGCGTACGATATTTTGGGATTGCCTTATGGAGAGATCAAACCCAGAATCAAGGCAAAAGAGTTGCCTCGTCCTATCGATAAACCTTATGTTTGTATCGGTTTTCATTCCACTTCCCAGGCCAAATACTGGAATAACCCGAAAGGCTGGGCCGAGGTGGTACGCTTTCTACACTATAAAGGTTATCAGGTTGTGCTGTTGTCTCCAGAGGGCAAGGAGTACATGGCCAATCGTATTCCGCAGGGAGTCAAATTGCTGCCGGAAATATCTCTGGACATAATGATCCTTTATCTGCGTCATGCCAAAATGTTTATCGGAATCGGGAGTGGCTTAAGCTGGCTTTCTTGGGCAGTCGGTTGCCGTACTTGCCTGATCAGCGGTTTTTCATATCCATACACCGAGATGCAGGATTGTATTCGGGTATTCCCAAAAGAGAATGTGTGTAGCGGCTGCTTTAACCGTTTCCGTCTGGATCCCGGCGCCTGGAATTGGTGTCCGGATCATAAAGGCACTGCGCGGATGTTTGAATGCACCCGTCATATTAGGGGCCGGCAGGTCATAGAGGCCATAGCCCCTTTCCTGTAAAAGCTTCTGTTTCGCCTTGAGCCTTAGGCGTCAATGGAAAGGTTTCTTTGAGAGAATCGAGAAAAAAACCGCTCTAAATTCGTCCGTGCTTAGAGCGGTTGGTAATTCCAAAAAGCTTACTGGCCAAAAACGCCCGTGGCTATTTCCACATTTGGGGTAGCGGCATCGTCATCTTCATCAAACTCGATAATAACTGGATTGGCAGCATAAAGAGGAATTTGCGGAGGCGTTTGCGTTTGCGAAAAGTCGCATAAACCATCCTTTTCTTCATAGATTCCCTTGCGCACCCTAACTTTTAGAGAGTATTTATAATGCTTGCGCGGCGTATCGTCGCTCTCCAGTTCGCACACAGCACCATCCGGAAATACAGCTCTAACGACTCCCGTATCGAAATTATCGGGGGTTATAAAGCCGTTTTTTCCCACTTTAATATCGATTTTCAACTCCTGTTTTTTGCCCTTGCTTTTAACGGTATGTTTAAAAGCGCCTTTTATTACGGGTGTACCAAGGGATGGCGTAAAGAACCCTTTGACAGTGCCATTCGGAACCGGTGCCGTTGTATTTGCCGAGATACCGGACGTTCCAGACGTTCCTGAAAGTCCCGAGGTTCCAGACGTTCCGGAAGTTCCAGAGGTTCCAGAGGTTCCAGAGGTGATTCCGTCATCTGCCCCGTTTTTCGCAAAAGCCGGTGTCATTACCGCTAAGCTCCCGACCAGCAATAAGGCGACTTCTTTATGTTTTGTCATTTTCATGGTATCTCCTGATTAAAGTGTTGTTGAGTTCCGATCTGTTGAATTGATATTTTTCTATCTCGACCAGTTAATGCCCGGAAATACCGGGAAGGTTCAACCCCATGAAAAAAAACTGGAAAATAACGATAAAGCGCTGTCTGGCTGATGAAATTAATTGACTGAAGCCGTTCTATTCTGGCTAGTTCGGATGGTTGACATTTCTGCCTTTGAATCCTGTCTCCTGCTGAGAAATAGCGGCCGCCGTATTGACCGGCTGAGCCGTTAATCGATTATATTCGGCGATAAGCTGCCGTTTGAGGTCGCTAACCTGCCGATCGGGATGAAGTTGCAGCAGCAGCGCGATTACGCCAGCCACATGCGGCGTAGCAAAGGAGCTTCCGCTCATAAAGTCGTACCCCTCATGGGGAACCGTCGTCAGAATATCCTGACCGGGTGCAGCGACAATACCTGGCTTATCATTCTTCCCTTCTTGTGCCACGGGGATCACTCCAGGTAACGAGGCTGGAAAACTGTCGTGTTGATCTTTGCCAGGAGTCGCCGCAATCACGACGATCCCTTTACTCAGCGCTTTCTCAATTAAGAGCTTCAGCAAGGGGTCTTCTGGTCCGCTCAAACTCAAATTGATGATGTGGCTATCAAGACGAATGGCCTGATTGAGCGCCAGTGCCAGGGTAAAACTATTACAACGGGCAGCCAGTGCGCCGGATTTTTTCGGCCAACAGGCACGAAGAGCCATAATTTCAGCTTCGGGCGCAATGCCCGAGATACCGATATGATTATTAGGACGCGCTGACAATACCCCGGCCACGGCAGTGCCGTGGATCTCTGCGAAATGAGGATCGCTGGTTTCCGGAGCCATATTTTCGAAGTAGGTGATTTGTCCCTTAAGATCAGGGTGGTCAATATCGACCCCGGTATCGATCAGAGCGATACGGATGCCTTGTCCCGTACTTTTTTTATGTAATTCATTAATTCCCAGCGATTGAAACCCGGCTTGTAATTTTAGATAAGGATCATTGTGCGGTTTATTCATCGACTGCTGATTGCTGAGGACTTCAAAACTGTGCATAAGCTGGACTACTGAAACATCAGGGTCGTGCTGTAATGAAGTCATCACCTCACGCAAGGGTAAGGTTTCAGGAACTTGGTAAACAACGCAACTGACTCCTAATTCTGTGACAGGCCATTGGGCGACAAATTGAATTTGATAGCGCTCGGCCAGTTGGCGGGCAATACGTTCGCTCCAGCCGGAGTTGCTGTATTGCTCGCGAAGCCGATAATTATCCTGGGCATTGCCGAGAAGATTCCGATTAATAGTCCGGTCGACAAAAGTGACCAGCAGGCGCCGCTCTTCAGCGTCGGGACTGTCGCCCAGACCAAAATTACCCGTTTTAGAGGCGCAGCCGGAGAGCAGGCTTGCGAGTAATACGAATGCTCCAAAGCGTAGCCAGTTCATGGCTGTGCGACAGGTTCTGCTAGTAAGATATCATGATTACGGCGAAGTAAATCGACCGCATCGGCTGTCTGCTTATCGCTTTTTTGATCGTCATCCAGCCTTACTGTAATTGCGCCAACACTATTGGGGGCATTAATACGGTGGGCATGAATTTTTGCCAGGATCGCATCGATTTCCGCATTGGACAGGGATTTGGCAAAAACTATGCGCAAATCCTTGGCGTTCGCCGTTTCGGGTCTATTGTCCGAGAGCATGTAATAACCCTCGGTCGGGTGTGTCCTCTGTATATGTAGGATCAACGGAATCACCGCCAGCAATAGCGATGCCGCCAGCGCAAACCGGATAGAATTTTGGCGGCTGAACTTCCGCGATTTGTCCCGCGTAGCTGTATTAGCGGGGATTGTGGATAGGGTGACAGGAGCTTTTCGAAGTGGAAGTTTAGCCCGCAAGGCTATGAAAGACGTTTCCGCATCTCCTCCTGATTCAGGAGCTTCTGTTAAAGCCTTGGCTAAACTTTTCAGACTAACCAGTTCCCGGCGACACGACGGGCAATGACGAAGATGGTTTTCCACGCGATCCTGCTCTTCGAAGGAAAGGGTTTGATTTGCATACCAAGGCAGCAAAAGCCGTATTTGTTGGTGTGGATCGATTATCGTGGGTGAGGGTAATGTCATGGCGTTAATTCTCCTGAGCTTCTGCGAACGCATGAAGTTTCTTGCGCGCATGATACATGCGGGTTTTAACGGTATTTTCCGGGCAGTCGAGGATTTTGGCGATGTCCTGATATGTCAGTCCGTGAAGGAAAGTTAATTCGATTACGGCCCTTTGATCGGCAGACAATTGGTCGAGCGCACAATCCAGCCAATCTTTTATTTCAGTGTCCTCAGCCAAATTGACCCAGGGATCACCGATCGTTTCGCTCAGTTCATCGATATTCATATCCTGACTGCGTTGTGCGGTTTTAGCCATCGATTTAAGCGCCTTGCGGTAAGCAATACCAAATACCCAAGTCGATATTTTACTCTCCTGATTGAAGCGTTCCGGTTTCTCCCAGATGAACCATAACGTTTCTTGAATCAATTCCTCAACGATTTCGGCTTGCCGCGTAGTACGCAAAATGAAACGAAACAACTTCGGATGATAATGCTTGTAAAAGGCTTCGAATGCCAGTTCATCGCCATCAATGATGCGTTGAAGTAAAGCATATTCATCGACTTCGGTCTCTTTCTTAACGGGCATTTTTGACGCTCGTTTACGAACTAAACGCGGCATAGTTCAACTATTTCCTGAGTTTTCAAAGGAGGCCTTGCAACTGTATTCCTCTGCGAGGCAAAAAGGTTCAAACGCATAAAAATTTTTTTTAAAATCCCAGCGTGATCGAGAACTGATAGTTGTTGTCTTGCTGCCGAGGATAAAATTGATCGGCATGATGTCCAGGTTCTGGGCCATGGCTGAGGGCGACGTCGACATAACGCATGTCGATAGCCAAATAAGAGGTCACAAACCAGGATATGCCCGCGTTCCAGTAGAAATAATCTTGACCCAGCAACGCCCCCGCCTGGTAATACCCCAGCCCGGCCGAGAACTGAACATCATCTAAAAGATCACGCCGATAATTCAGCTCGTAATTGAGGACAGTGGCCTGGCGTTGATAGGCATCAGGCGCGACCGAGGCTCTGGCGCTCAGCCAATCTTGATAATGTAAAGAGCCATAAATTTCTACGTAATTGGCGTCATGCCCAAACAGTTTGTTGTCGTAGAGATAACCGCTGGCCGACAATTCGGCTCTCCAGTCAGCAGAAAGCGGCAAACTCCAGCCCAGGTAAGGCTTGATTTCAATTTCTGCGCGGGCCGTGTTTAACTGGTCATCAAAGCGGACTTGAGATAAACCCAGCCCGGCAAACCACCCCGTATCGTTCTGATAGTCAACATGCGCTTGCACGACCGGATTGCCCCGGCTTTTTGAATAGCCTCTATAAATGTAGTCACTCAGAAATTTTAGGTCACCGTGCCAATCGGCCTGGGCTGATGAGGGTCCCAGCATACTTGCGAATAAACTGGCAGTCAGAAGAAAATTGATCGAGATTGACGTCATGAAATTCCCCGCATGCAGCATCCGGCCTGATTTTAGAAGCATCCCAACCCTATACGTGTATCACTTTATTGTGGTGATTATGCATAATGGATTGTTTTTGATTTCAGGCAGTGCTTTGATGAAATCACTCAATCCTGATGTCTACGCGCATTGGCAGGCAGCTTGGCGAAAACCGGGTGATTGGCGATCTGATAGCCGTCGGGATAAAACACGCCGCCCAGGTACAGGCCGTGGGGCGGGGCGGTAACCCCGGCAAGGGCGCGTTTTTTGACGGCCAGCAGGTCCTGTATCCAGTCGGCCGGCTGCTTGCCCGAGCCGACCGCAATCAGGCTGCCGGCGATATTGCGGACCATGTGATGCAGAAACGCATTCGCGGCGATGTCCATGATGACGCGGTCGCCTTCGCGGTACACGTCGACGAAATGCATTTGCCGGTACGGGCTTTTGGACTGGCAGCCCTGCGCCCGGAACGAAGAAAAGTCGTGATGACCGATCAGATGCTGTGCGGCCTGATGCATCAGGCCGGCATCGAGCGGGTTATAACACCAGGTCGTTTGCGTCGGCGTCAGGGCTGATTTGACCGGCCGGTTCAGAATGATGTAGCGGTAGAAGCGGGCGATCGCGCTGTAACGGGCATGAAAGTCGCCGATTGCGGGTTTGGCCCAGAGGATCCGCACCTCATCCGGCAAATGAGTATTGCCGCCCATCACCCAGGAATAAGGTTCCCTTTCGGCTTCCGTGTCGAAATGCACGACCTGTTCGAGCGCATGCACGCCGGCGTCGGTACGGCCCGCGCAGATGCAGGTGACTGGCTGATTCGCGATTTTCGACAATGCCTTTTCGAGTTCAGCCTGAATGCTGCGCTGTTCAGCCTGGAACTGCCATCCGGAAAAGGCGCTGCCGTCGTATTCGATGCCGAGGACGATCCGTGTCATCGGCATGAGTAATTAGTCTTCATGGATAAATACCTTAACCCCGGCCTGAACAAGATCGAACAGTTCCAGCACATCGGCATTGAACATCCGAATGCAGCCGTGCGATTCGGGTTGGCCCTGCATCCCTTCATCCGGGGTGCCGTGGATGTAGATGTAGCGCCAGGCGCTATCGACTTCTCGGTAGCGGTTCCTGCCCGGCTCGAGGCCGCCGAGCCAGAGAATCCGGGTCAGAATCCAGTCGCGTTCCGGATAAAGGCGGGCGAGCTCCGGGCCGTAGATTTCGCCGGTCGGACGGCGACCCTTGAAGACGGTAAACATCGGCAGATCCTTGCCGATTTTCGCGCGGACCCGATGCCAGCCGCGCGGTGTGCATTCGCTGCCTTTTCGTTCGCCGGGACCGTTTTTCGCGGTTGAGACCGGGTAGGATTTCAAAATCAACCCGTTCTCGATCAGAGACAGACGCTGGCCTGCGATCGAAACATCGAGGTAAGAGTCGAGCATCTCTATTTTACAAACAGCGCCATCGATTCGACATGACCGGTTTGCGGGAACATATCCATCACCCCAGCCTTGACCAGCTTGTAGCCGAGCTCGTTGACCAGAATCCCCGCATCGCGCGCCAGCGTCGAAGGATTGCAAGACACATAGACGATCCGCTCCGGCTGCCATTTCTTGAAATACTTCAGTACTTCCGATGCACCGGCCCGTGAAGGGTCGAGCATGATCTTGTTGTATTTGCGGTTGAACCAAGGTTGGTCAGCGATATCCTTGCTGAGATCTGCTGCGTAGAATTCGACATTCTCGATCTTGTTGTGCCGGGCGTTCTCCTTCGCATGGTTGACTAAGGGCTGATCGCCTTCGACGCCGATCACGCGCCCCGCATAGCGCGCCATCGGCAGCGTAAAGTTGCCGAGCCCGCAGAACAGGTCCAGTACTGTGTCGTGCTCGTTCAGTTCCAGCGTGTCAAGTACGCGATTGATCATTTGCCGGTTGATTTCGTAATTGACCTGGGTGAACATCGCCGGGCGGAATTTGAATTCGATGGCCTGGTCGGGCAGTGCATAGGTTGGAACCACTTCCGGCTCACCGTCGAGCGGCACGATTGAATCGGGTCCTTTCGGTTGCAGGCAGATCGAGACATCGTGTGCGCGCGCGAAGGCGCGCAGCTTTTCCTTATCGACTTCGGTCGGCGGTTCCATCACACGCACCGCGAGCACGCATTGTTCGTCGCCGATCGCGACTTCGATCTGCGGGATTTTCTCACGGATGCTGAGCCCTGAGATCAGCTCGGACAAATCGATCAGTTTCTCGCCGACGACAGGATGCATCACCATGCAGTTCTCGATCTCGGCCAGATAAGGATGGCGCCGCTCCCGAAAGCCTACCAGGGTCCGGTTTTTCTTTGCGACATATTTGACGCCCAGGCGTGCCTTGCGCCGGTAGCCCCAGTGCGGACCGGTCAGCGGCTGCCAGAGATCAGGCACGGCGACCTTGCCGATCCGTTTGAACTGTTCCTTCAGCAAATCCTCCTTGATATGGATCTGCTCGGCCGCTTCGACGTGCTGAAAGCTGCAGCCGCCGCAGACGCCGTAATGCGGGCAGGCCGCCTCGCTGCGCGCCTGATTGCGGGTGATCAGGTTTACGACCTTGCCTTCGGCGAAATCGCGGCGGATTTCGGTATAAACGAATTCGACTACCTCACCGGGCAGCGCCTCGTCGATGAACACGGCCTTGCCGTCGACATGCGATACGCCGCGCCCGTCATGCGCGAGGGATTCGATCATGGTCCGAACCGGCGTTTCCGGTAAGGTTTTCTTTCTAGCTCTGTTGCCTGCCATCTGTTATTTCTGTTTCCAGCTTCCGTTCGAAGATTGAACCCACCAGCCGGGCTGGGCATTGCCGATCCAGCGCTCGGCGAAGGTCGATTTGATTTGATCCAGCCATTCGGGATGGCCGTTCGCGTTCGCGATTGCCTGATACAGGCTCTGCCGGTCCGCGTTTTCGGCCGAAACCAGTTTGCTGACCTGATTACGTTCTTTCAGCGGCACATTCGCGCCTTCCCGGACCGCCAGGAAACCGTCCGCCTTGATACCGATATAGCCGGCTGCATAATTCGGTTGCAGCGAGGTGAAACGCTTCTCCATCGATGCGCGCAGCCTCCGGATGTCGGGGCTGTCGATCGACAGATTGGCCTCGGCGGCCTCAGCGGAAGCAATGACCGTGCCGATTGCCTTATCGATCCAGCGGTAGAGTTCGGCATGTTCGTTATCCCGGCTGGACTTCGATTGGGGTTTTGGTGGTGCGGCGTTCTGAATGTCCTTGATTATTTTATCGGCCGCTTTTTCGGCGGCCGCGGCCGGAAAATAAATATTAATCGTGACGCAGGCGGCAAGCAGCAGCGCGCCCAGGAAGGAGAATTTTTTCATGGATTTCACCTGATTATTTGATAATGACTTGATCCGGTGCGGTCACCCGTTTTAATCGCTCGATCAGAACGGCCCAGTCAATCCGGGAATTATAACCGATCACGTCGATTCTCGGCAGACCGCCACCTTTGATGATCTGATAGCCGCCGGTTTCGGCGGCTTCGAGGCCCATCATCTGGCAGATACCGTCATGCAGGTAACAGCCGAGGCCGATCTTGTCGTAACCGAAGGTATCGAAAAACCGGAGGAAACTTCGCGACAGCAGGTCGGCCGCGCCGCCTCCGCCGATATTCGCGATATTTTGGACCGCTTTCTGGCTGATCCGGTGCCGCGAATCGTCGTCATCCGGCGTGCCGAACCAGGCGAAAAAACCGACCGGTTGCCAGTTTTCAAGCTGCAAATTTTTAATGAACCCCGAAAGCCGGCCGGTAATCCCGCCAAACTCAAATCTGCGGGTGATCTGGTCGAGGTCCAGGTGATTGAGCGCGATCTCGGCGGAGAGTATCGGCAAGTCGCCGAACAGGCCCGACGAAGCCAGATTCGCAATTTTAACGTTGCCGTCGAAGGCTTTGATGTTCAATTCGCCGCCCAGTTTCAGCGTGTTATCGCGGTATTCGACGCCGGGTATCTTGCCGCTGACCGTGCCCGACAGCGGCGTCCAATGGAGCGCGTTCGACAACTGTTCAAGCGAGACATCGTCCAGGCGGCCTTCGAAATAGATGTCGGGTTCATGTTCAGGATGACTTTGAAAGTGGAACCGATTTAGTGTGATGTTGCCGCCCAGGAAAGGCAAGTGCGTTTTTTGCAGCAGTTCGACCCGATTCGCGCGTGTCGAGAAAGCTAATTGGGCAGGCCCTATCGGCAGTGAATACAGCGATAATCTCTGCCAGCCTAGCGTGGAAGGGGCAACGGTTGCCGGACTGCTCGACCAATGAATCGAACCTTTGCCGCCTTCGGCAGCGATTCGCCGGTTTTCGTCCTGTATCGCAAGGCCGGCGAAGTCTACTGCCAGATTCGTCAAGGCTTGGTCGTTTAAAATTAGATCGGCGTCTGCCCTGCCTTCCAGAGAAAGTCCTTCCAGCGCAGTCTGCTCGGCAAATGGCTTCAGGTAAACCTGTGAGAATTTCTTCAAATCGTCAGAACGTAGGGACAGGGCGGCTTGGCTCAGCTTCATTTGCGCGCCGACTTCGAGCGCTGCCTGGCCGCTCAATTTTGCAGCATCGGCATGATCGAAAGTAAATGATTGAATATCGACGTGCTGTAGCGCCGGATGCCAGACGCCATCTGCGGTGAGCTGGATTGAATCGGCTCCCGCTTCAAGATAGACCGGCTCCAGATAAAGCGCGCCGCCGGCCAATTGCTGAGTCAAACGCCAATGCCAGAATTCTCCGTTTCGGTCGGCATGGATTTGCGCGGTCGACGACAGCGATTCGGTCGCGGCTTTACCGTCCGGGGTTTGCAGCGTGAGATGGTCTATGCTGGCCGTCAGATCGATAACACCGATTTCGGTTTTTGCTCCGGAGGCAAAGAGCACAAAGCTCAGATCGCCGTTTTTGATCTCGGCCGGTTTAAATCCAAGCTGTTTTTGCAGCAGGGTGGTGTCGAGTTTTTCGGCGGTCAGTTTGAATTGCCACTGCATCGCCTGTTCGGTCAATTCGGCATTCATCATTCCGCCGAATAAAGAGAGGCCGGTCACTTTCGCGCTGCTGGATTTCTCGCCAAGCCGAAACGAAAACGCGGCCTTTGGCGAACGCCAGTGCTTCGAGTCGATCCTTGCTTTGCCTTGCTCGCAGAGGATTTGATTGCCGCCCCAGCTGAACGATGTACAGCGGATATCGAGCAGTTGCAGGTCAGCGAACGGTTTCGGCAGGGCCAGTTTCTTAATCGTCAAGACCAGTTGCTGACGGTGTTTGGGAATATCACTTAACGCGATTTGCAGCTTTTCGAATTTCCAGCCTCGCAGGTTCAGCGCGCCGATATCGAGCGAGACGTTTTCGATGGCTGCGCTGATGCTGCTGAACAACAACAGGATCAATAGCCAAGGTCCGGGGGATGCGCTTCGCTTATCCACCCTGTCGGCCATAGTAATCCAGTCGATGCAAGCCGGCGATTAGTCTGGAAATACGCCCGTTGATAGATAGCGGTCACCCCGGTCGCAAATGATCGCGACGATCACCGCATTCTGGACTTCCTTCGCCAATTGCAACGCGGCATAAATCGCGCCGCCGGAGGAGACGCCTGCAAAAATCCCTTCTCTCGCCGCCAGTTCACGGGTGGTCTGTTCGGCCGATTGCTGATCGACCTCGATAATCCGGTCGACGCGGCTTGCATCATAAATTTTCGGCAGATATTCCTGCGGCCAACGGCGTATGCCGGGGATTTTCGATTCGCCTTCCGGCTGCACGCCGATGATCTGAATCGCCGGATTTTTCTCCTTCAGGAATTTCGAGGTGCCCATGATCGTGCCGGTCGTGCCCATCGAGCTGACAAAATGGGTAATCCTGCCCTGGGTATCGCGCCAAATTTCGGGGCCGGTGCCTTCGTAATGCGCGCGCGGATTGTCCGGGTTCGAAAACTGGTCGAGAATTCGACCTTCGCCGTTCGCTTCCATCTTGCGGGCCAGATCGATCGCGGCTTCCATGCTGCCGGCCGCCGGCGTCAGGATGATCTCGGCGCCGTAAGCCTTCATCGACGCGCGGCGCTCAGCGCTCATGTTGTCGGGCATGATCAGGGTGATCCTGTAGCCCTTGATCGCGGCCGCCATCGCGAGCGCGATGCCGGTATTGCCGCTGGTCGCCTCGATCAGGCGGTCGCCGGGTTTGATCTCGCCGCGGGCTTCCGCATGTTGAATCATGCTCAACGCCGGCCGGTCTTTTACGGAGCCTGCCGGATTGTTGCCTTCCAGTTTGGCCAGGATCGTATTACTGTTCTGCTCGGGCAACCGCTGCAGACGGACCAGGGGCGTATTGCCAACGAAGGCTTCAATGGTGGGGAATTTCATAGTGGACGGGGATAATTTTAAAAGTTTATGAAATTATCCCATAAAATGCCCCGGATTTTCGATCGGGCTTAAGGCGTGACCGAGAAAGGCAAATAAAAAAGGACGGGTTTTACCCCGTCCTTCAGGAATCAAAAGATCAATCAGCGGTTGTTTTGCAATGCCGCAATCCGTTCTTCCAGCGGCGGGTGGCTCATGAACAGGCGCGTCAGACTGCCGTCGCCGTTGATCCCGAAGGCCGCCAACTGGCCCGGCAGTGTCGCGGTTTCCTGGCTGCGTTGCAGCGCATGCAATGCGCCGATCATCTTCTGCCGTCCGGCCAATTGAGCGCCGCCCGCATCGGCCCGGAATTCCCGGTGGCGTGAGAACCACATCACCAGCATCGAGGCGAGGATGCCCAGCGCGATTTGCGCCACCATCTGTACGATGTAATAGGCGGGGCCGTAACCTCGTTCGGTTTTGAATACCGTCCGGTCGACCACATGGCCGATCAGTGTTGCGAAAAAATAGACGAAGGTATTTACGACGCCCTGCATCAATGCCATTGTGACCATGTCGCCGTTCGAGACATGGCTGATTTCGTGGCCGAGCACCGCCTCGACCTCGTCGGCGCTCATGCTTTCCAGTAAGCCGGTGCTGACCGCGACCAGCGCGCTGTTTTTGTTCCAGCCGGTTGCGAATGCATTCGCTTCAGGCTGCTGGAACATCCCGACTTCCGGCATGCCGATATTGGCTTGCCGGGCCAGCCTGGCCACCGTATCGACCAGCCAGCGTTCGGTTTGATTTTGCGGCTGTTCGATCACATAAACACCCATTGCGTTTTTCGCAGACCATTTCGACATCAGCAGCGAAATGAACGAGCCGGTCATCCCGATCACCGCAGACATCACCAGCAACGCATTCAGGTTCAGGTTGACGCCCTGTGCATCGAGGTAGCCGCTCAAGCCCAGCACATTGAAAACAATACTGATCACGATCAATATCGCGATGTTAGTGGCTAAAAACAGAAAAATTCGCTTCATGGTGTATTGCCTTTATGACAAGTTAGGATGGTAACAAAATAGGGATAGAATAAATGAATTCAATACGGGTCAGAGTGATAATATACAAAAAAGTTTACAGGAGGGTGCTATGAAACAGTTGAAGTCAACCGGGATTGCAGTCTTGCTGGTCAGTTTGGGATTTCCCGCCTGCGCGCGGCAAATGGCGCCCGAAGACGTGATTGCCAAATTGCACGTGCCGCCGGGTTTTTCGATCTCGCTGTATGCGCGCAATTTGCCGGATGTGCGCAGTCTTGCGCTCGGCGATGATGGAGTAGTGTTTGCAGGTTCCCTTAAGGAAGGTAAGGTCTATGCCCTAGAGGACAAGGATCGGGACGGCAGCGCCGAAACGCAGTATGTGATTGCAAAGGACTTGACAATGCCGAATGGAGTCGCCTATAAGGACGGCGCCTTGTATGTGGCCGAAATCAGCCGAATCCTCCGTTACGACAATATCCTGCAGCATCTTGATAGCCCGCCGAAACCGACGGTGGTGTATGATAAGCTGCCGACCGACACGCATCATGGCTGGAAATATTTGCGCGTCGGCCCCGACAACAAACTGTACACGGCGGTCGGCGCGCCTTGCAATATTTGCGAGCCGGAAAGGCCGGTCTATGCCTCGCTGGTCAGGCTGAACACGGACGGCAGCAATTTCGAAATTCTGGGGCGCGGCATCCGCAATACGGTCGGTTTCGACTGGCAGCCCGGAACCGAAGCCCTGTTTTTCAGCGATAACGGCCGCGACTATCTGGGCGATGATTTACCGCCTGACGAGTTGAACCGTTGGTCCAGGATTGGCGAGCATTTCGGCTATCCATACTGCCACGGTGACAATATCGTTGATCCCCAGTACGGTAAAGGCAAGAACTGTTCGGACTCTACGCCGCCGGTCTGGAAATTCAAGGCGCACGTCGCGGCTTTGGGCATTCGCTTCTACCCCGGAGAGCAGTTTCCCGAACATTACCGCAATCAGTTGTTCGTCGCCCAGCATGGCTCCTGGAACCGTTCCGTGCCGGACGGTTACCGGATCGCGCTGGTGACTTTCAAAGACAATAAACCTGCCGGCGAAGAAGTGTTCATTGACGGCTGGCTGACCCAGGACGAAAAGGTGCTGGGCCGCCCGGTCGACGTTCTGGTCCTGCCTGACGGCAGCCTGTTGATCAGCGACGATCATCTGGGTGTCATCTATAAAGTGCAATACAAACCGAAGCAATGAATAAAGCATTTGAAATTATCGGCAAGGAAACCGGCTATGCGGGATTTTTTCGTCTCGAAAAATACCGGCTCAGGCATACTTTATTCGCGGGCGGCTGGAGCGGCGAGATTGAACGCGAATTGTTCGGGCGCGGCAAATGCGTGGCGGTATTGCTGTACGATCCGGAGCGGGACGAAGTCGTACTGATCGAACAGTTCCGGATCGGCGCGATCGGCTGTCCCGAGCGGGCGTGGCTGGTCGAAATCGTGGCCGGGGCGATCGAAGACGGTGAAACCGCCGAAGACGTCGCTTACCGCGAAGCGGAGGAAGAGGCCGGATGCCAGATCGAGGCGTTGATCAAGTTGATGCAATTCTATACGTCGCCGGGCGGGTATGCGGAAATGATCACGCTGTTCTGCGGCAAGGTCGACAGCCGTTTGGTCGGGGGCGTTCATGGGCTCGATCATGAAGACGAAGATATTCTGGTACGGGCAGTGCCTTTTACCGACGCTTATCGAATGATCGAAAGCGGGGAAATCGAGTCCGCGATTCCGATTCTGGCGCTGCAATGGCTGGCGCTGAATCGGGATCAACTCCGGCAAAACTGGAGTTGATAGTCCAAAAATGGCGCAAGCTGTCTTTGCGCCGTTCGGAGCACAATAATTTCTAAAAAATCTGGAGCTTTCCTCTTCGAGTCGTGGGGTCGAAATCTCGTCGCTCAACGGGGCACACATGGCCAGCGCAGCGGTTAAGCTAGCGCTTGTATATGCTTGTGGGGAACTTTTAACGAAGTATTACTCTGCGGGTTATAAGGCAAATTTGCATGACCAGGATGAGGATTAAATTTTGGAATTGTGAAGTTGGCTTAATTAGATCAGAATGAGCTATTTGACAATGCAAAACACTTAAAAAAGTTTTGAAGCGTTTCACAAAAAATAAAATAAGGCGCGATATCTAAAGGCGTTTTGACCATTTCGATAGTTGGAGGGAAGAGTGAGGATAATGAAGCTTAATTTGAGTCCACGGCCGGCTCGGCTGCTACAGAAGCTGGCGTTGGCTATTGTTTCAATGGGAGCCATCGGTCCGGTAGCGGCTGCGCCAGATAATCAGGGCCGGGAGTTCGTCTTGGGCTTTATGGAGAACTACGACGGCGGCGGCAGCGTCAGTTTTTACCTCACTGCGCCTAAATCCACGACGGTGACCGTGCAGGGCGCAGGCTTCGGTCCTGCGACTTTTCCGGTCGATGCCGGGACGGTCACACCGGTCACTTTGCCGGTCGCGGTCCGTGCCGCCGGCAGCGGTACGATTGAAAACAAAGGGTTATTGCTATCCGCGCCGGATGAGTTCGTGGTCTATGGCTTGAACCAGAAAGTGTTTAGCACCGACGCATACCTGGGTTTACCCACCGATGTGGCCGGGACCGAATATCTCGTGCCGTCGATGCCCAACGCCAAGAAATCCTTGCCGGGTGAACTGCAAATCATCGCGCAAGAAGATGGCACCGAAATCACGATTACGCCGAAAAAATCCACGATTGCGGGGGCGGATGTCAAATCCATCAAAGCAGGAAAATCGGCGCGCTTTACCCTGAATCGGTTGCAGAGCATCCAGTTTAAGGCCAAAGGCGGTTATACTGCCGACCTGACCGGCTCGGTGATCACCTCCTCCAAACCGGTTTCGGTATTCAGCGGTCATCAATGCGGTATCGTCCCGTCCCGGGCATTGGCTTGCGATCATCTGGTCGAACAAATCCCACCCATCACGACCTGGGGCACTGAGTTTTTGACCACCCCGTTAGCGACCCGGACAGGGGGGGATATTTTCCGGATTCTGGCAGCGCATGACGGCACGGAAGTCAGGATCGACGGCGCTGTTGTGGCCCGGCTGAAAAGAGGTAAATTCAAGCAGGTCAATTTGGCCTCGGGCTCTTTTCATCAAATCACCACCAGCGCACCGGCGCTCGTAGTGCAGTATTCCAAAGGGACGTCGGCCGATCGGGTGGTTTCCGATCCCTTCATGATGATCATCCCGCCTACCGAGCAGTTTGGCTCTGACTATTTTGTCAGCACGCCTCCTGTCGAGCCGGTGGCCTTCAATAACTTTATTAATATCGTGGCGCCGACAGACCAATTGGCGGGTCTGCGTCTGGATGAGGCGCCCATTCCTGACACGGCCTTTACTCTGCCATTCGCAGCGATAGGGTCCACCGGCTATTCCGGTACCCAGCTAAAGGTCGGCATTGGGGCGCACACGATTTCGCATCTTTCGCCGATCGTACCATTTGGTGTTTTTTCCTATGGCTTTGCGGATTCCGACTCGTACGGTTACCCGGGGGGAAATAGATTGGCTAATATTGCGAATCCTTGCACTCCAGCCGAAACCGAGCAGGGGGACGGGATTGACAATGACTGTGACCACAAAATCGACGAAGAATTATTTAATGAACGAGATGACGACGGCGACGGCAAAGTGGATGAAGATCTGGCGAAAGCCCAGCCGCCTCTGGTGAATGCGGGCGGGCCTTATACAGTGAATGAAGGGAGCTCGATCCAACTGAACGGTACCGCCGTTGCTGGTCCTGGAGATAGTCAATTAACTTATGAATGGGACCTGGACAATAACGGCACCTTCGAAACCTTGGGGGCAACGCCAACCTTTGCCGGTCTTGATGGTCCGGTCGTACAGACGGTGACCTTGCGGGTAACCGGGCTGGGCGGTTCCAATCAGGCTGCAACTACTGTTACCGTCAATAATGTAGCTCCTACGATTAATATACAGACTAGCTCACTGAACTCATGTGTACCGGTTTCTTCGCCAAACTCGTTTACTTATAATCAAGAATTGAAGGTCTTTTTCGATGATCCTGCAATAGATAAAGAGAACTACAGCGTTAAATTGGACTGGCAATATCCTGATTTTCAAACAGTAATGGCAGTAACGAATTTCCCATCTTCACAAATTTCCTTAGACCCTTACTCGATTAGCTATCACAGTGGTGATTCAATTCCATTTCCAACCCCCTTACTTGAGGCTTTAAGTCAAAATTTTTGGACTTATATTTTTGATTACCTTTACCTCTACCGTTTGGGTTCCTCCCCTGAATTAAATAACCCCGATTTTGCAATTAGAGTAACTGTATCGGTATCCGATGGGGCGGAAAACTCTAACCCGGTCACATTGATAGACAGTTGCACTGACGCCCTACAGGCAGGTTAAAAATTCAAATGAAACAACCCGTATTGGTATGGTTATGAATTTAAGCCTATAAAATTATTAGGATTAAAAAGTGGTGTAAAGATGACTAATTTAATAACTGCAGCAGAATGATATTTCTGTTGCAGTTATTAACTCTCTTTGCTTTGGTAATACGGCTGCGATTAAAGATGGACATGGCTCGGTACACTTAAAGCATTAATGCTGGACGAGCGCCGAGCCGGTCATTTTGATAAGGGTTGTGTTGTGCACCTCAGGCTGGAGGATAAGGTGTTAAGGTTGACAAGTCCACCTTCTGAGTTGGCAAGCCAGTTTCAACATTCGCAAAGATATACACCTATGGATTGAATAAATCCATAGGTATAACAGCATGATAATTAAATGAAGGTAAGAGACGGCCTTAAAATTCGCCGCGCACACCCAGATTTATTGAATGTTCGGCCAAACTTTGGCGTCCCACCATGGCTTCATAAAACATGAACGCGGATATGCCATGGGTAAAAGTCGCCGACAATCCCCCGCCTAGATTGGCATAGTTGCGGTCTGGATTGTCGCTGAAATTGACGAAAGACGTTTGGCTAGGCACGTTGCTGAATTGCCAGTTGACCGGTCGGCTGCCATCGTGGAACTCGTGTATCCATTCGGCCCTGGCGGTCGGCATTAAAACACCGAATGAGGTGCTGATCGCGTAGGACACTTGTCCGCCTAAGGCAGTTTGCAAGGAAACGGCATTCTGTTTGCCGATCGTCGTCGCGCTGCCAAAACCAGGTGCAGCTAAATTACTGGGGTTTTCCTGATATCCGTCAATCTGAACGTTTTGATAGCTGACCCTGCCGACCGGTCCGTAAGTCAAACCCTGATGATGAAAATCATAGCCGCTGCTGATATTGAATGAGTATTCATTCCCTTGGGTGAGACCTTTCAACGATTGATCTAGGCCTGGGAATCGGATGTTTCTTCGCGTATCGAAATCGTTCCAGCCGCCGGAAAAGATGCCGTCGACGTAAAAATTCTCCAAGTAGTAGGTGCTGTAGAGTGAAAAGCTGTAGCCATCCAGATTGAGGCTGCCTCTGGAGGCGTCGAAATCGGATTTGACTGCGTTATAGCCGAAAGTACTGCCAACAACGAGGTTATCGGTAAACCGGTAATCGACACCTGCCGTGACGCCTTGGCTGTCGTATTCAAAACCCAACTCACGATCCGTGCCATCCTTGTCACCAACTCCAAAGTTGCCGTTCACGAATATGCCGAGTTTGTCGAACGGGCTGTCCTGGTCGCCGCTGGCACCGCCGGTCGCTTGCCCCGGCAGCCAGGAAGACGTCAGGCCCGAAGGTGAAACATTGCCGTTCAAACCACTGACATCGAAACCGCCGCCACCGCCGCGGCGCAACAGCATCAGCCGGTTTTTGACGTTGCGGAACTGCTGGTTTGCAATCGAAATCGCCAGCGTGGTTTGTGCCAGGGCCTGGAAGGGAGTCAGTTGATCATTAGCGGTCGAGTACGAATTACAGGTCGTTATGAGGTCTCGTTGTGCGGGAGTGGGGGAAAATTGGCTCGAAACCAGGTCACTGAAAATGGCGGTGCATGGATCCTGGACAGCGTATATTTGGGGGGCTGCGCATGATAGCCCGGTGGTCAAAATTCCATAACCGATATGGCGAATTAATTTTGGCATATACGCATTCCATGGTGAATTTACTGAAATGCCGATTAAATCGTTAAGAGGCTCTATTGTCAAGGGTAAAATGAATAGAAATCAAAGCGATATTAGCTATTGTTTATAAGCGATGTAAATGGATATTGGGCGTTTTGGTTTTATCTGATTATTTCGCTTGCCTTGAAGTGATGATAAATCATTGGGAGGGACAAGACGGGAGTCGATCCAGCATTTATTGCTCAAACGTAAACTCTAACAGGAGTGCGCCGATAAGCGTGTGTAGTGCAGCACGAGAGTAAAATTTTTGAAAAACAAAAAAACTTCTATTAGACAAAATTTGGGCCAAAATGTTAAAAAAAATTTTCTTTCCATTGAGTATGAACTCGATTACCATAATTCGATGCTTCACCGTCTCAATGTGTTAAAACAGGCGATTTATGGCTGAATTGGATGAGTTACTCGAAGAAATTTCAATCGATAGTCCTTGCGGAGAATATTTAGAATATGACCCCGCCTACCTGGAGCTAGTCAAAGACATCCTGGGTAAACCAGAAGATCCGATCACCGGCGAAAAGGCTCAGCCGCCAAACTGGCGCGATATTCAAAAAGCAGCGCAGGCTATCTTGAAGCGGAGTAAAGACCTGCAAACTACCGTCTATCTGATAAGAGCATTGATTCCGCTGGAAGGCGTGCCGGGTTTTCGGGACGGCTTGAAATTATTGCTGGGTTTGCTGGAATCCTACTGGGAAGGCATTCATCCCGTACTGGATCCCGATGATAATCTCGATCCTACCGCAAGGATCAATATCCTTGAGGAATTGAACAACTTCGATTCAGTGCTCAGGCCCTTGAGCTTTGCGCCGCTAGCCGCTTCGAAAGCGGTCGGCCGTTACAGTTTGCGCGATATTCACATCGCGACCGATAAGATCAGCCCGCCCGAAGGCGAAGAAAAACCCGATTTGAGCGTGATCAAGGCTGCATTTCAGGATATGTCTTCGGAATCGGTCAAATTCGTTTACGATGCTATCGGCGAAAGTACGGATCTGGTCAAGCGTTTGCAAGATTATGTGAATACGCAGGTAGGAATCGGCAATGGGGCGGATTTGTCGGGACTGGCCTCGGTCTTGAAGGACATGCGCAATGCTTATGATCAATACTCGACGATTGGTACGCTCGAAACGGAAGATACCTTCAGTGAAGTAGAGCCAAGCGATGTACAAAGTGTGTCGGGAGAAGCAGCGCCACTCAAGAAAGTCGTTGGAGTTGGCGGCATCAATTCTCGTGCTGATGTTTTAAAAGCCCTGGATCTGATTTGCAAATACTATGCAGAAACCGAGCCGTCTAGTCCGGTGCCGATCTTGTTGCATCGCGCAAAACATCTCGTAACGGCGGACTTTATGGAAATTCTGCAGAATTTACTGCCGGACGCGATTTCACAGATGGAGCTGATCAGAGGTCCTGGATCCGACTAAATAATCATTTTTTATCAAACAGAAGTAGAGGGTAGGGTATGGCCGAGAGTAGTCAAAAATTTATCCAAAGAAACCGTGCACCGCGTGTGCAGATTGAATACGATGTCGAAATATACGGTTCTGAAAAAAAAGTACAGTTGCCGTTTGTAATGGGAGTGCTCTCGGATCTTTCGGGTAAACCGAGTGAGCCATTGCCTCCGGTTTCAGATCGTAAAATGCTTGAAATTGACGTTGATAATTTCGATGACCGACTAAAAGCGATGAAACCGCGTGTGGCTTTCCCCGTCGCCAACAGTCTGACCGGTGAAGGCAATCTAAGCGTAGATATTACTTTTGAAAGTATGGATGATTTTTCTCCTGCTGCGGTGGCAAAGAAGGTGGCTGGGTTGGACAAGGTGCTTGAAGCCCGGCAGCAACTCGCAAATCTGATTACCTATATGGATGGCAAAACCGGTGCGGAAGAATTGATCGGGAGGCTGATCAACGATCCGGCTCTGCTACAGTCGCTTGTCGCATCGGCAAAACCTGCCGGATCCAGCGGTGACGCAACCGCTTCTGACACTACCGGAGGTTAATCATGTCGGTATTGGAAAGTCAAATCTCGCAAGGCGCAACAGAAACCCTGGAAATTGATGAATTTTCCTCGCTGTTGGCGAAGGAATTCAAGCCGGGCACTGAGGCGGCCAATCAAGTCAATACAGCCGTCTCTACGCTCGCGCACTATGCGCTGCAGGATGTCGCAAAAATCTCCGAGGATGTGATCGGCAGCATACAAGCCATCATTGCGGGCCTCGATCAAAAAATCTCCGAGCAACTCAATCTGATCATGCATCATCCCGACTTCCAGAAATTGGAAGGCGCTTGGCGGGGGCTGCATCATCTGGTTAACAACACCGAAACCGACGAAATGCTCAAGATTCGGGTATTGAACATTTCGAAAAATGAATTAGGCAAGACTTTGAAGAAATTCAAAGGCACGGCCTGGGACCAAAGCCCGCTGTTCAAGAAAATGTACGAAGAGGAATACGGCACTTTCGGCGGCGAACCGTTCGGTTGCCTGGTCGGCGATTATTTTTTCGATCATACTCCGCCCGACGTCGAACTGCTGGGTGAAATGGCTAAAATAAGCGCTTCCGCGCATGCGCCGTTCATCGCCGGCGTGGCGCCCACGGTGCTGCAAATGCAAAGCTGGTCGGAACTGGCGAATCCGCGCGACCTGACCAAAATCTTTTCGACCCCTGAATATGCGTCCTGGAAGTCATTGCGGGAGTCGGAGGATGCGCGTTATATCGGTTTGGCAATGCCGCGTTTTCTGAGCCGGCTGCCTTACGGCGCTAAATCCAACCCGGTCGAGGAATTCGATTTTGAGGAAGATACTTCCGGAGCCGACAGCAGCAAGTATACTTGGGCTAACGCGGCCTATGCGATGGCGGTCAATATCAACCGCTCCTTCAAATTGTACGGATGGTGCTCGCAAATTCGCGGCATAGAGTCCGGCGGTACAGTTGAAGGATTGCCGGTGCACTCTTTCCCTACCGACGACGGCGGCGTGGATATGAAATGCCCAACCGAGATCGCGATTACTGACCGGCGCGAGGCGGAATTGGCGAAAAGCGGATTTATGCCATTGTTGCATAAGAAAAATACCGATTTCGCGGCATTTATCGGGGCGCAGTCGCTGCAAAAACCTCAGGAATATCAGGATCCCGATGCGACCTCGAATGCCAATTTGGCGGCGCGGTTGCCTTACTTGTTTGCTACCTGCCGTTTTGCGCATTACCTCAAATGTATCGTGCGCGATAAAATCGGTTCTTTCAAGGAACGGCAGGACATGGAAGCCTGGCTAAACAGCTGGATCAGCGAATACGTGCTGCAGAATCCTGCGGTCGCGACCGATGTAGATAAGGCCAGAAGGCCCCTTGCCGGCGCCGAAGTGGTGGTTGAAGAGGTCGAAGGCAACCCCGGTTATTACCAATCCAAGTTTTTTCTGCGCCCGCATTATCAATTGGAAGGCATGACGGTATCCTTGCGGCTGACCTCTAAATTACCGTCACAGAAAGGCTAGAGCCGAGCCGCATCCGTTATTTCACCGATTGCACGGGATTGGCTTCTGCTTGATCCCTGTTTTTCGGGTAATAAAAACGCCCGGCCGGGTACTTAATTTATTCATTACAACTTAATTAATAAGGAAAAAATTATGATAGTTCTGAAATTCGCAACCGAGATCAAAGGCGACTGTGACGTAGAAGGGCATAAAGAATGGATCACCCTAGACTCTTTGCAATTTGGAGTGGGTCGTGCCATTTCCACAAGCGGCGTAGGTAAGGACCGCGACACCAGCAACCCTTCCTTTTCGGAAGTTACCGTTACCAAAAGCATGGATGTGGCATCCGTTGATCTGATGATGCAGGCGATCGCCGGTAAAAGTCTCGGAGATGCGACCATTCATTTCATTCAAACCGGCGGCACGGATGTCAAGCAACAGGTCTATTTGGAAGTTATTTTGAAAGAAGCCATTGTTTCTTCCTACTCTGTTTCAAGCGGTGGAGATCGTCCTTCGGAATCGCTTTCAATAAACTTCAATGGTATTACGATGAAGTATGACACTTTCGGCGAAGGCAAAGCGCCGGTCAAAGGTCAGGCTAAAGGCTGGAATTTAAAGGCAAACGCCCAATTAGCATAATAACCGTATACCTGACGGAGCTGAAAATCCGTCAGGTTTTAATGTTACGGAAAAACATGACTCTGTATCTGTACTGGCGGATTTTCTTCTATTTTCAGAACGGATGCCGATCGGTAACGATTCGTAAGCTTGTATTAGTATCAGTGGCCTCGAGTCGTGAATAGATAGGCTGCAGGCACCCTCAAAATATTCAGGAAAATTCTGTGACGGATGTATTACGGCTGATTGCTGACGGAGACTTGTCGGCGGCTTTGCAAAACACACAACAGCAGATTCGACAGAATCCTGCGGAACCCAAGCTGCGCATTTTGCTGTTTCAACTGCAATGTGTGCTGGGCCGATGGGATAAGGCAAAGATGCAACTGGACGTCTTGCGCGATCTGGATACTTCCTGTCTGTTGATGGTGAATACCTACAGCCCCGTTTTGTTATGCGAGGCGCTACGCAAGGAAGTGTTCGCGGCAAAGAAAACCCCGTTGATCTTCGGAGAACCTCCTGCATGGATCGCGTTGATGCTGGAAGCGTTAAAACTGGAAAATGACGGCAAGTACTCACAGGCCGAAGCGTTGCGGGATCAGGCACTGGAGCAGGCGCCTGCATCTTCAGGGGAAATAGATGGTGCAGCGTTTGAATGGATTGCCGACGCCGATAATCGGTTGGGGCCTCTATTGGAAGCCATGGTAAACGGTCGTTATTATTGGATTCCTTTTCAGCAGAT
Source organism: Methylomicrobium sp. (assembly GCA_051061015.1). Taxonomy (GTDB): domain Bacteria; phylum Pseudomonadota; class Gammaproteobacteria; order Methylococcales; family Methylomonadaceae; genus Methylomicrobium. Next base: position 364,488 of record JBPFEG010000088.1, on the reverse strand, counting down.
TCGCCAAGTCGATCTTGAAAAACCTGCTGATTTGCGCGATATGGTCTGGATGCCCGCCCACTTTACCTGGATCAATGGCGGCGAGGCAAGCGGTTTCATTCCTTGCCGTTACCCGGGATCTGAAAATTCTACGGATCCTTCTATTCAACTGAGCCGCCGCACCGAATGGCAAGAAATCGCCGATGGTAAGTCCCGAGGGTTGGGGCAGCGTTTATTGGCAACCAATGTCGATGATTACGCGATAATGGACATTCGTCAGATCCGCTTGGATCCAGTGTCGGAAGAAGCGTAATGGCCGAATTACTGCATACGGAGCGGTTGCAGCCCTCACTGCTCGACCGTCTTACCGATAATGCGCCGGATCACCGTCAGGAAACCCGTGATCAGCGTGTACTGTCGATGCGCCAGTTGAGGCAGAGCGTGTTGCGCGATTTAAGCTGGGTGCTGAATACCGCTGCGTTTGAGAGCGTGGCCGATTTAACCGATTATCCGTTCGTAGCGGAGTCGGTTATCAATTACGGATCTCCGGTTTTTTCCGGCATGTCTCTGTCAGGTGTCGATCCGAAAAAAATCGAAAGAAAGATCAAAAAAGCGATCAATAATTTCGAACCCCGAATTCTTGCCGACTCGCTGGTCGTGCAGCTGATCAAGGATGATGACAACATGAGCAACAAGGCGTTATCGTTCAGGATTGAAGGCGATCTATGGGCCCAGCCACTGCCGATTCATTTATATATACGCAGTGATCTGAATCTCGATACCGGCGAGATGACGGTTAAGGACTTGAACGGGTAAACAAATGGATCCGCGTCTCCTCAAATATTATAACCGGGAATTGCAGCATGTCCGGGAGGTCGGCGCCGAGTTCGCGGCCGAGTTTCCGAAAATCGCCGGGCGCTTGGGAATGGATACCTTTGAGTGTTCCGACCCTTACGTGGAGCGTTTATTCGAGGGTTTTGCCTTTATGGCGGCCCGGGTGCAACTGAAAGTCGATTCGGAATTTCCAAACTTTACCCAGCAACTGTTACAGATCGTCTATCCGCATTATTTGTCGGCGACGCCGTCAATGACCGTAGTCGAGTTCAGGCCTGACCTAAGCGATGCAACCCTGGCAGAAGGCGTCGTGATTCCTAAAGGCGCCAGTCTGCGCAGCCTGATCGGTAAAGAAGAGCAGACAGCTTGCGAATACCGCACTGCGCATGCAGTTCAACTGCTTCCTCTACAAATAGCACAAGTCGATTATTTGCCAACCCTGGCCGCGGTTTCCAGTTGCGGCATAAAGGGCGGAAAATCATCGGAATCATCCGTCAAAGCAGCGCTGCGGATCGTGCTGCGTACTACGGCAGGAGTAAAGTTTCGGCAAGTCGCAATGGATAAGTTGTCGTTATTTTTGCGTGGAACCGGCAATACGCCTTATCGCCTTTATGAACAATTTTTGGCCAATGCGACCGGGGTGGCGAGCAAGTTCAACGACGGTGCATCCACTCGGATTGAATATATTGATGGACGCAGAGTCCGCGCGATAGGTTTTGATCGCGACGAGGCACTGTTGCAGCAAACGCCGCGCTCATTTGATGGCTACCGGATCCTGCAGGAATATTTTGCCTTTCCTGAACGTTTTCTGTTCATCGAGCTGAGTGGCTTGGCCTCTTTGGCGGCCAATTGCGATAGCGAGGAGCTGGAGCTATACGTGCTTCTAAATCGCAGCGATGCGCAATTGGTCAATGCGCTGGATCACAACAACCTGGCTTTGTTCTGCGCACCGGCAATTAACTTGTTTCCCAAACGCACGGACCGCATCCACATCGATCATCGCCAGTCCGAATACCATGTTGTGGTCGATCGCAGCCGGCCGATGGACTATGAAGTCTATAGCATCACCGATGTGGCCGGCTACGGGAATGAGGCCGGTAGCGGGCAAAGCTTTTTGCCATTCTACGGTTCGAAAGCCGCATACCACAATCCGCAAGAAACGGCGTTTTATACAGTCAAGCGGCAGCAACGGGTGCTTTCGTATAAGCAGCGCCGTAAAGGCGTGCGTTCCAGTTACATCGGCAGTGAAGTGTTTATCTCATTAGTGGATGCTGCCGAGGCGCCTTATTCCTCCGAGTTGGAGCAATTGGGACTGGAAACGCTGTGCACCAACCGTGATTTGCCGCTGGTGATGCCGGTTGGGGCGGGCGAGACCGATTTCATGCTGCAAATCAGCGCGCCGGTGAGAGCCATACGCTGTATCGCCGGTCCGACTCGGCCGTTGCCGGCCCCATACGAAGCCGATACCATCTGGCGCCTTATCAATCATCTGTCGCTGAACTATTTGTCCTTGATTGATACCGACGCCAAGACCGGCGCGGCGGCGTTGCGGGAACTTTTGAACCTGTATGCGGGCTACCGTGAACCGGTGATAAAAAAACAGATCGAGGGCGTTATCTCGGTCAGCGCCAAAAACATCGTCCGACGTATCGACACGACCGGCCCTAATGTATTCGGACGGGGGCTGGAAATCTCGGTGCTATTCGACGAGTCGGCCTTCGAAGGCGGCGGCTATTTCCTGTTGGGTACCGTACTGGAACAGTTTTTTTCCCGTTATGTTTCGATCAATTCCTTTATTGAAACGGTGCTTTTAACCACCGATCGCGGTGAAGTGGCCAGGTGGCCGGTGAGGATTGGATGCCGCCCCACATTCTGATCGAGGAACTGGAACAGGCCGCTTACCGTTTCGACTTTTTTGCCGCGCTGCGTTTGATCGAATGCCTCAACTCTGACCGACCGCGTCTGGGTGTCGGCGTGAAAGCCGGCGATGAGCCGATCCATCTGTCCCAGGAGCCGGAACTGGAATTTCCTCCCTCGGCGCTTTGGCGGTATGTTCCTCCTGGAGAATCCGGTTCAGGGAAACCTCGCCTCGCCGTTAATTTCATGGGATTGTTCGGTCCCAACGGGCCGCTACCTCTGCATCTGACGGAATATGCGCGGGAGCGGCTACGCCATCATCGCGACCCCACTTTTGCGCGGTTTGCGGACATTTTTCATCACCGCATGATCAGCTTGTTTTATCGCGCCTGGGCCAATGCCCGGCCTGAAGTCCAGTTCGACCGTCCGGAAAATGATCGCTTTGGATTTTACATCGGCGCCTTGCTGGGCATTGCCGGCTCCGCAACCCATAACCGCGATGCGCTGGCCGATCAGGCGAAATTGTACTATTCCGGTTTCCTTTCCGCCCAAACCAAGCATCCAAGCGGGCTTTTGGCAATCATTTCCGACGTTCTGGCGGTACAGGTGCGCATTGAAGAATTTGTCGGCGAATGGATGGCGATTCAAACCAGCGATCAAACGCGGCTAGGCTTCAGCGCCGAAGTCTCCAGCCTGGGTCAATCGGCTCTGCTGGGGGCGGCGGTATGGGGATGCCAGCATAAATTCAGACTCGTGCTGGGACCGTTGAAATTAAGTCGTTATCTCTCACTATTGCCTGGGGGAAAGGTGTTGCCGCAACTGATCGCTATCGTGCGTAATTATGTCGGTCTCGAGCTGGTATGGGATGCGCAGTTGATCCTTGAAAAAAGTGAGGTTCCGTCCGAATTAGTGCTGGGGAAGCCTGACGAACCAGACAGTCGAGGCATGAACGGAGATGCCCGCTTGGGCTGGAGTATGTGGCTGGGCCCGCGCACTTCTCAAAGGGACGCGGATGATTTAATGCTGAATCCGTTCATTCGCCTGCACGAGGCGGTATAACTATTTGTAAATTTTATCGATGAGAACTTGAGCCATGGCGGAAATTAGCCGAGTAAAACTGTTTGGGAAATTAAACCGGGTTTGCTACAAAGCCGTTGAGGGCGCGACGGTATTCTGCAAACTGAGAGGCAATCCTTATGTCGAGCTGGTGCATTGGCTGAGCCAGTTCCTTCAACTGCAGGATTCGGATCTGCACCGGATTCTGAAACATTACAATTTGGATGTGTCGGTGCTTGCCCGCGATGTGACCAATGCATTGGATCGTTTGCCGCGGGGTTCGACTTCAATTTCGGATTTTTCGCCGCATATTTCGGATTCGGTCGAACGCGGATGGGTGTACGGCACGTTGATGTTCGGCGAAAGCCAGGTGCGCAGCGGCCATCTGCTCGTCGGAATGCTGAAGACCCCGGGATTGCGGAACCAGTTGGTCGGCATTTCCCGCGAATTTGAAAAAATCAAACCCGATTCGTTATCCGATGATTTTTCGAAAATCGCCGCCGGTTCTCCGGAAGACGGCTTGACTGCAACCGACGGCTTCCAGGGCCGCGCGGCGCCGGGCGAGGCGAGTGGTGCGATTGCCCCGGCCGAGATGGGCAAGCAGGAAGCGTTAAAACAGTTTACCGTCGATCTGACCGAACAAGCGCGCCTTGGCAAGATCGATCCGATCGTCGGCCGCGACGAAGAAATCCGGCAAGTGATCGACATCCTGATGCGCCGTCGCCAGAACAACCCGATTCTGACTGGCGAGGCCGGCGTCGGCAAGACTGCAGTCGTCGAAGGCTTCGCGCTGAAAATCATCGCCGGCGACGTGCCGCCCTCTTTGCGCGACGTAAGCCTGCGTACCCTCGATGTCGGTCTGTTGCAGGCCGGGGCCAGCATGAAGGGCGAATTCGAAAACCGCCTGCGCCAAGTGATTGAGGAAGTGCAATCCTCGCCGAAGCCGATCATCCTGTTCATTGACGAAGCGCATACCCTGGTCGGGGCGGGTGGCGCAGCCGGCACCGGCGATGCGGCGAACCTGTTGAAACCCGCTTTGGCGCGCGGCGCGCTACGCACTGTCGCGGCGACCACCTGGGCCGAATATAAAAAGCATATCGAAAAAGACCCGGCGCTGACGCGCAGATTCCAGGTCGTGCAGGTGCTCGAGCCAAGCGAGGAAAAAGCGATCCGGATGCTGCGCGGGGTGGTCTCGGTGCAGGAAAAACACCATCAGGTATTGGTGCTCGACGAAGCGCTCGAAGCGGCAGTCAGATTGTCGCACCGTTACATTCCGGCTCGGCAGTTGCCAGACAAGGCGGTCAGTCTGCTTGATACGGCCTGTGCACGGGTCGGGATCAGCCAACATGCCGTACCGGCCGAAGTGGATGATTGCCGGAAAAGGATCGAAGCGCTCGAAACCGAACTGGGGATCATCGGCCGCGAAAAAACGGTCGGAATCGAAGTATCTGCCCGGGAACAGTCAGCGACCGAAAAGCTGGAAGCCGAGAAAGCGCGACTTGCTGAACTCGAGGCCCGCTGGAATACCGAGAAAGAACTGGTTAGCAAGATTCTCGAGCTGCGCGCGAAACTGCGCTCGGCCGGCCATGAAGTAGACAAAGCAGGCGAAGCGCCAGCCGAAGATAGCGGCGAACGCGAAGCGCTATTGAAGGAGCTAAAAGACTTGCAGGCGCAACTGCATGCCCAGCAGGGCGAGTCCCCCTTGATTCTGCCGACCGTCGATCAACAGGCAGTTGGCGCGGTTGTGCAGGACTGGACCGGCATCCCGGTCGGACGGATGGTCAAAAACGAGATCGAAACGGTGTTGAAACTGCCGGACCTGCTTGAGCAACGCATCATCGGTCAGCGCCATGCGTTGGAGATGATCGCCAAACGTATCCAGACTTCGCGCGCCGGCCTCGACAATCCGAACAAGCCGATCGGCGTGTTCATGCTGGCCGGCACCTCCGGCGTCGGCAAGACCGAAACCGCGCTGGCCCTGGCCGAAACGCTCTACGGCGGCGAGCAGAACGTGATCACGATCAACATGAGCGAATACCAGGAAGCGCATACCGTCTCGACGCTGAAAGGCGCGCCTCCGGGTTATGTCGGCTACGGCGAGGGCGGGGTGCTGACCGAAGCGGTGCGCCGCCGGCCCTACAGCGTGGTGCTGCTCGACGAGGTCGAAAAAGCCCATCCCGACGTACACGAGGTTTTCTTCCAGGTCTTCGACAAAGGCTGGATGGAAGACGGTGAAGGCCGCGTAATCGACTTCAAGAACACGCTGATCCTGTTGACTACGAACGCCGGCACCGACCTGATCGCGAATCTCTGCAAAGACCCCGACCTGATGCCGGAACCGGAAGGCATTTCAAAAGCTTTGCGCGAACCCTTACTGAAAGTGTTCCCGCCGGCCTTGCTCGGTCGTCTGGTCGTGATTCCGTATTATCCGCTCAGCGACGAAATGATCGGCGCGATCGCCCGCCTGCAGCTTGGCCGGATCAAGAAACGCATCGCCGAAAGCCACAAGGTGCCGTTCAGTTATGACGACGAGGTGATCAAGCTGATCGCGAGTCGCTGCACCGAACTCGAGAGCGGCGGCCGGATGATCGATGCGATTCTGACCAATACCGTGCTGCCGCGCATCAGCGAGGAGTTTTTAGTACGGATGATGGAAGGTAGGCCGATCGAACGGGTGCACGTGAACGTGACCGATGGGGATTTTGGCTATGGGTTTGAATAGCGAGTTTGTGTAGGTCAGGGATGGTTTTTTGTATTCTGCCAACATGGCTGCATCTAGGCTACTGAGAAGTAGGGATTGTAATGCGAGTGTAGCAGTGTACGACGACCCCGCCCGTAGAGGCCGGGTGTTTTGACGGAGTTGAATCGCGAGCGGAAGCGGAATCAAAATACAAGACCGTCTGAAACGGCGTCAAATTATTGTGGAAGACGATGGCGCACGACGTGCCGAAGGCGGCGTGCGCCGTAGCAGCCAGTGGACGAACCGGGGGTCGCGGCAAACTGTCGCCATTTATGCGCATAGCTTTTGGGGCATTCACGCCCTCAAAAGCGGCAAAATTTGGCAACGTTTATTGCTCGTGGCTTTTTACCATAATTTTTCCTAGTTGAGTAATAGGAAACATACTTTGGCAGTTTTAATTTTAAGAGGAATCAAAATGAAAGCAGATCGACTTCGTGAACTTAAATCCAGAATAAAAGCCGCAAAAAGCGCCCTTCGATTCTTTTCAGATATCAAGTCAGTGCGAAGCATGAACAATCCTTTCGCATTTCCTTCTAAAGAAGAAAAGAAAAGGTTTTATGCTACACGCAATTGCGCTCCAAACGATGTGATACATGATTTTCATAAAACTGCGACTATTGGTCGAGGGAATTGTGATGAAAAGGCGCGTATGTGCTATGCCTCACTTGCAACTAATCCTCGTCTCCATAAATGCTATGTAACAATATGCTCTGCCATTGATTACGATCATGTTTTTGTCGTTATTTCCGATGAACCAATTCAAGGACCGACTGCTTTTTCGAATCTCGGAAAAAACGCCATGGTTGTCGATGGGTGGACTGAGGATTGGTATTTTCCTAATATTAGCAGTTTTGATACCACGGTAAATGGGATCAATCATGTGCCGAACCCTCGCCAGATTGTAGTTAGATCCAGAACAGTGGGACACTTGTTCCAACCAACAGAAACACCAGTTTATGTAGAGTCTATTAATGGCGAACTGAATATGGATGAAATTGGTGAGGTCGATTGGGGTTTTTGACACTGCTTATCCTCCCGGGCTGATACCCAGCAGTTGCAGCATGCAAGTAATCCGATTGAAACGTAGTGGAATCCGAAATAATCGGAGTTTCGTCCGCCCCAATTCCGCAAACTCCATTCGGGGCATTCGCTTTTTTAAAAAGATGAGCGGGTCTTTCAACATTGCCACAAACAAAAAGAATAATATCCGTGATTTCAATATTAACCTTGTTGTTTTATCCGAGGAGGGAAAAATGACTGCCGCATACGATTTAGCTGCCGATCCGGTAGAATTTATGAACAAAAATGTCGTGATTGTACACGGGCTCAATCCGAGGGAATCAAATTGGCAAAATACAACCAATTTCAGTTTGTTGGATTCTGCGTCGGCGTTTGGTATGGCTTTACCTTGTACTCGGAAGTCTGGTTTAATCACTAAAACGGCTGGTCTGTATTCACTTCAATCTTATAATAACCATCCGAGTACACTAGTAACCGCGTATTGGTGTGGATACCAGGATGATTCGGTAAAGTATCAAATGCTATCTAATCAGGTTTCCTTATTTTTTACTCATCGCATGGATGGTTGCACCTTTGGCGTAGGCTCGCCGACACCTACTGGCGATGTCTTGGTAGCGCATATCAACATTCAACTTAATGGCAGGACAGACCAAAAAATAATGCGTGATTCGGCTAAAGTTATGTTGGGTGACAACTGCAAACTTCTAGAAAAATCGCGCTACATGAAAAACCAAGCTATGGCATTAACGACAACTTTTGGAGTCAGAAAAAATAATCGATGGAAGTTTTATCATCAACGCTATCGTTCTAATGGCAATGGTTATGAACTGATTGATGTGAGATCGGTTTAGCAAATCCCCTGTATGAAACGCAGTGTAATTCGGGATAATTGTAACTTCGTGCGTCCCGGATTCCGCAAACTCCACCCAGGCTACTTACTTGCCAGTTGTCCGCTATAACACAGAAAGGTATGTTCAATGGCTCTACTCGCCGAATTCAAAAATTCCTGGGATATGAATCACACCGTCGTGCAACAGCAGATTTGCGCGGATTTCGCCGATTATTTGCTCAAGGCAGCCCAACTCGCCGCAGTCAAGTTGGGAACGGGGCAATTCGGTTTCGCTGGCGCTCACGGAATGAAGATGGAAACGCGCTTTTTCGCGACCGGTTCGCATCGTTTCTATCGCGCTTCGGTCGGCTACTCGATTGAGAGGACGGTCTACGAATTTCTTGTTGGGACCTACACGGCTCAGGCTAAAGCCAATAATCTTTTCACGGCAACTTCCCAAAGAGGGCATCCGTTTGCTTTCGCTTTTGAGTTTACTGGAACCTGTGACGGATTTCCCAGTGGATTCAAAAATTCGCGGCCCGATATTCGCGTCGCGCTAGGCAAGGGCCAAGACGGAAACTGGTACGAGGCCCTGTTCGATCTCACATCGGAGAAACAAAAAGGACACGTTTTGAAGAAGCGGGACAAATGGGTAACCAAGGAGCGAGTTCCGTATATTGCTGAAATTTTATGGACTGACGACGACATTATGCTAAAGACAGTGTAGCCCAGATAAAGAAGTCTCCTGAATCAGATCGTGCCAAGAATCCGTCATCTTCTGTACCAAAGCCGATAATTTCCAGACGCATCAAAAGATAAGTCGTTTTTGTTATTTATTTTGTTGGATATTTCGCTCGTCAGCCAAACAATATCGATGCTCGCGCCGGCCATATTAGTCATTCCGAGCAGAACGGCTGTCGGTATGCTTAGAACTCCATGATTCGTCATTTCGGGAAATGAGTGCCGCGCTTGGGCGCAGTAGGCGAAAAAAACCGTAGGATCTGAACGACAGAGATTGTAGAGGCTATCCTATTACAAAAGCTGGCAATAACAGCAAGGCGTCGCGGCAATGGCTTTCGCCATGGTGCTCATTGGGCTTTGAGCCGGAAGTTATCCTCGAGGTTTTTTGAGGCTGCGTGAATGGCGCCCATACTGATTCTATGCTAAATTCGGCCGGGAGCGGAATAATGTTTATGTAATGTCCTCGCATTTGCACAGCAAAAGGTTGATCAAGAACAAATGACTGGTTTTATTTCACTAAAAAAAATTGCAGCGACGAAAACGGCGGACGTGTGTTGTGATATTGAATTAGAGCCGCAGACATGTAAATTTCTAGAAACCGATCCTGCGCCGGTAGATTTTTTGAATACTTTGCTGGAGCAGCAGCTTTATTCGGATGCGATAAGGTTTCTGGCGCGCGCCTTGCCGAAACGTGAGGCGACGTGGTGGGCGTGCATCTGTGCGCGTGGCATAATGACTCAGGATACGCCTCCGGCGATGCGGGCCGCGCTCGAAGCCGCGGAACAATGGGTTTACAAACCGACAGAAGCCAATCGGCGTTTGGCCGATGCGGCGGCACGTGCAACGTCTTTCGACGGCCCAGCAGCCTGGGCGGCGATGGCCGCGTTCTGGAGCGAAGGCAGCATGGCGCCTGAAGATGCGCCGGCAGTACCTCCGGCCGACAATCTGACCGGCAAGGCGGTCGCTGGCGCAGTGATGTTGGCGGCGGTGATGGAGCAGCCGGAAAAGGCTCAGGATAAGTACCGTTTCTTTCTGGAACAGGGAGTCGATATTGCGAACGGCGGTAATGGCCGCCCCTGGCCAGGCCAATAGTCGGAGAGTAGGGTATGGGGAAACCAGCCGCGCGGTTGACCGATATGCATGTTTGTCCGATGTCCGATGGGCCCAAGCCGCATGTCGGCGGCCCGATAACAGCACCGGGTGCGCCAACGGTGCTGATAGGTAAGCTGCCGGCGGCAAGGGTCGGCGATATCGCGACCTGCGTCGGGCCTCCGGATTCGATCGCACTCGGCTCGTTTACGGTATTGATTGGCGGACAGCCCGCGGCGAGAGTCGGCGATATGACGGCTCATGGCGGGGCTATCGTAGGTTGCTGTCCCACGGTCCTTATCGGATAGTCAAGAGGGGTTAGGGATTGACTGAAACTCGGCTCCGGAAATATGGACTTGCAAATTTTTCGGTTCATACGGCGCTTCATCAGAAAGCCAGAAAGATTTGGTGTTGCCGGCTTAGTTCAACGCCGGTTTATTCAAGGGCGATAAATTAAGCGATAAACGCAATACAGGATTTTGACATGGCTATCTCTCAGAATGACCGGGTCGCTACGGTAACCACCCCTTTGGGTGAGGACGTTCTGGCGCTCTGGCGCATGACCGGCAATGAACATTTGAGCCGGCTGTTCGAATATGAACTCGAACTGCTCAGCGAAAGGAATGATATCGATCTGACGAAGTTGCTCGGCAAAGACATGACCGTCAAACTGAATTTGCTGGAAGGCGGCGAGCGTCCGATCAATGGCATGGTAACGAAAATCAGTCAGATCGGCATGCTCGGCAGATATTATTGCTATCGCGCCACGTTGAGGCCCAAGCCTTGGCTGTTGACGCGGAAGAGCAATTGCCGAATCATGCCCGCCCAAATGACAGCCCCCGACATCGTCAAAAAAATTCTTGAGGAGCATGGGTTTACGGATGTCAAAGCCAAGCTTTCCCATCAATATCGAAAGCGGGAATATTGCGTGCAATATCGCGAAACGGATTTCAATTTTATCAGTCGGCTGATGGAAGATGAGGGCATTTATTACTATTTCGATCATACTGATAAAGCCCATACGATGGTGCTGTGCGATACGATGTCCAAGCATGACAAAGTGCCCGGCGACTCCACAATTGTCTATTATCCCCGCTCCAATCAAACCGCTTATCTGGAAGGGCATATTTATGACTGGAACCTGAGCCGTGAAATGCAGTCGGGCGTATATGAACTGGATGATTTCGATTTCGAAGCGCCGAACGCAGATTTAACTTTCAAATCATCGAATCCCGGAAAGCATGCGGAAGCGAACAAGGCGCTTTACGATTATCCTGGTGGCTATACCAATTTAGAGAAGTCTGACGGCGAGTATTATGCCAAGGTGCGTCTGGAAGAGTCGCGGGCTCTGTACGAGCAGACTTTCGCGCAGGGAAACGCCCGACAATTGGCTACAGGCAGGACATTCACGCTCGCCGAGTTTCCGAGGCAGGATCAAAATTGCGATCATTTGATCGTTTCTTTACAGTTTCAGATACAAAACAATGGCTATTCATCCGATGGTATAGGGGATACCAGCGAGCCGTTTCAATGTTCTTGCGCCGTTCTGCGAACGAAGGAAAATCAATACCGGCCGCCCCGCTCAACGCTTATCCCGATCGTGCAGGGCGTGCAAACCGCGATTGTGGTGGGCAAGTCGGGTGAAGAAATTTTTACGGATAAATACGGACGCATCAAGGTGCAGTTTCATTGGGACAGGGAAGGCAAGAAGGATGAGAACAGTTCCTGTTGGGTACGTGTGGCGCAGGTTTGGGCCGGGAAAAACTGGGGCGCGATTCATATCCCGCGTGTCGGACAGGAAGTGATCGTTGATTTTTTGGAAGGCAACCCCGATCGGCCGATCGTTACAGGGGCAGTCTATAATGCCGACCAAATGCCGCCGTACGAGCTTGAGGCGAATAAAACCCAAAGCGGGATAAAATCCCGCAGCAGCAAAGGGGCTGGGGCGGAGAATTTCAATGAAATCCGTTTTGAAGACAAAAAAGGCGAAGAAGAGCTTTATATTCACGCTGAAAAAAACTTAACACGGATTGTCGAGAATAATGACGTGCTAAAGGTAGGCTTTGATAAAAAGGATCAAGGTAACCAGACGATAGATATTTATAACGACCGGACGGTGACTTTGGAAAATGGCCATGACACTTTAACGGTAAAAAAGGGCAACCGTATCACTAACGTCGATACCGGAAATAATGAATTAACGGTAAAAACCGGTAATCGTTCTGCCAGCATCGACACCGGTAATGACAGTGTAAATATCAAAACAGGCAACCGCACAGTTCAAGTCGATCTTGGCAGTATTCAAGAAGAGGCCATGCAGTCGATCGAACTCAAGGTTGGCCAGAACAGCATAACGATCGATCAGAAAGGGATTACCCTGAAAGGCATCATGATCACGATAGAAGGGCAGGCTAAAACCGATCTTAAAAGCCCGATGACCACAGTTAACGGCGACGGCATGCTGACCATGAAGGGCGGCATCGTAATGATCAATTGATCTTATAGAAAATTTGGATTGCCTTGAGCGCCTACCGCGTTCTCGAATATAAGCATTAAAATTGGAAATGAATAAATGAAACGATCCCGTTTTGTACCGGTTCTGAGTGTTGTACTATTGCAGGCTTGCGGCAGCGCACCTCCAGCGCCTCCGGCCGCCGTGCCCGAACCGCCGACCGTCGTGAATTTAAAGATCAGCAGTGCGGCAAACCTGAATGCGGATGCGAACGGTGCCGGCGCCCCGGTTATGTTCCGGATCTATCAATTGCGGGAAACCAATGCATTTAATTCCGCAGACTTTTTCTCGCTCTTCGATAAGGATCAGGCGACCCTGGGCGCCGAGATGGCGCGTAAACAAGAATTGCTGATCAAGCCTGATGGCCAGCAGACCTTATCACTGCAGTTGGAGCCCGACATAAAAGCCTTGGGGTTTTTTGCCGCGTTCAGGCAACTGGATTCAGCGCAATGGCGCGCGATGCAGCCGGTTGACGCCCATCAAACACGCTCCGTAGAGATTAAATTGAAAGGAAACGAAGTGCTCGTCGAGCCGGTTAACCAGGCGCCTTAAGGAAATAGCCTTGTTGAAAATGCGGCAATCTTTGTATCATAAGTCTTTTAACCGGTGACCTTTCTTCTGCCCCAATGTTCCGATTTATCAGTCTTAATGCTTCAGTCGAATCATGGGCGGCATTGATTGTGCTGCCGTTCCTTCCGCGGTGGGTGCGTTTATGACATTGATCGTTAAAGCGGTCGGTTACAAAGGCATGCCGCTGGCCGAGGAAATCAGCGCCCAGTTTGACGTGCAGGGCGGCTCGATCGGCCGTTCGCCGGATAATCGATTGATGTTGCCGGACCCGGAGAAATACATTTCCCGCCGCCATGCGGAGATTCAATACGAAGCCGGTCAGTATTACATTCAGGACAGCAGCGCTGCCGGCACCTACCTGGAGCAGAAAGGCCAGCTACTGGAACAAGGGCGGGCCGTGCTGGCGGACGGAGACAGGCTGCGCATCGGCGAGTATGAATTGCTCGTCGCCATCGTCGAGCCAGCGCCGGTATTTTCCCAACCCTACGCCGAGCCGGTCCGTCAACTGGATTTCGTGGATAGCGGTGCTTTGGATGGCCCATTCGGCGCTCCACCAAGCCCGGCTCCGGCTGCCGATTTTCAGAAAAGTTTCATCGAGCAGCCCGATTCCTCGATCTTTCATCAAAGTTTTACGCCGCCGGAAGCGCAGACGGCCCCATCGGCCAAGCAAAACGTCCATGACGATCTGGACTTTGGCGATTTGCTCTCGACCCTGGATAATCTGACGGGCCCTGCCGCCGCGCCAAGTCCCGGCGTTCCGTCCGCCGCCAGTTCGTCGCTTCCGTCGGATTTTCCCGAACTGCCTGCGGATTTTTTCGCAGAGGAATGCAAGCAGGACAGCGGTTCTGCGCCGGTTTCAGCGAGTACCGATTTGTTGTCTTCTCCGTTCTCTTCTGCGACGTCTGACTTGAGTCTAGGCGCGCCAAGTGAGTCCGTTGCACCCTTTCCGGCGAGCCCTTTCGATGCGCCTGCCGAGGACCGCCGGCCGAAGCCGGCCGTGCAGTTCGCAACTCATCCGGTTTCCGGCGCGCTCAAGCCGGAGAGTACGCCGACGGCAGATGCCCTGTCCCAAGCAGCGCCGAATAGTACGCCGCGGCGCGCGCCCGAACCCTCTAAAAACGTTCCGTCGGATAGCGAATTGATTCGCGAATTTTTAGCGGGTGTGGGAATCCACGATGCGCAGTTTTTGCCCCCCGATCAGTGGCCGGAGCTCTTTCGGACCTCGGGTGAATTGTTGCGCAGTATGGTCGAAGGACTGATGTGCGTACTGCGTGCCCGGGCGGAACTGAAAAGCCAGTTTCGTGTTTCGGTGACCACGATGCGTTCGGTCGACAATAACCCATTGAAATTCACTCCGAATGTCGACGATGCGATCCGCTTGATGCTGTCGCCGACGAATCCGGGATTCCTGAGCCCGAAAGAAGCGGTAAGCGAAGGTTTTGCGGATATCATGAACCACCAGATGGCGATGACCGCAGGAATTCAGGCCGCATTGGCCGATATTCTACGCAGCTTTGATCCCGAGCTGGTCGAAAAAGCGCTAGGCGATGGGATACAGTTTCAGAAAAAAGCCAAATGCTGGGACCATTATACGAGCCAGTATCCCGTGCTGAAGGTTTCCGCGCAGGAGGAATTTTTCAGCGATGCGTTCGGCGATGCCTATGAGCGGCAGATGCAATTACTGAGCCGCTCGTCAAAACGATAACCTTATCACCGCACTTCTGCCGGGAACCAAGAAAATATGTCTGAAAACAATAGGGTAGTCTGGTCCGAGGGAATGTTTCTCCGGCCTCAGCATTTTCAGCAGCATGACCGCTACTTCGAAAGCCTGTTGCACGGTTTGTCGCTCGGCGTTCGTTCTTATTCCTGGGGATTCTCGAGCCTGAAACTCGATCACGGATGTCTTGCGATAGGCAAGGTCGGGCTCAGCGAGTGCAGCGGCGTATTTCCGGACGGCACCCCGTTCAATTTGCCGCAAGACGACGAGTTGCCGATGCCGTTGGATGTGCCGGAGAATGAAAAAGCCAGCATCGTATATCTGGCGCTGCCGTTGCGGAGGCCGGATTCCACCGAGGTCGATAGCGAAGCTTTTCCCGACAATATGTCACGTTATCGGTTGACCGAACGCCAGGTCCGCGATCATAACAGCGGGTCCGATGGCCGCTACGACGTGCAGATCGGCGCACTGAAGCCGCGCCTGATGTGCGAAAGCCAGGAACGTTCGGGCTATGTCTGTCTGGGCATCGCCAGGATCGTTGAAGTGCGCGCCGACAAGACGGTGATTCTCGACAAGCAGTATATTCCGCCGGCCGTGCACTGCGCCTCTGCCGGCCTGTTGGGCAGCTTTGCCAGCGAGCTGCAGGGTCTGCTGCATACACGCGGCGAAGCACTGGCGGGGAGGGTGGCCGGCAGCAGTCAGGGCGGCGTCGCCGAAGTTGCTGATTTCATGCTGTTGCAGTTGATCAACCGCTACGAACCCTTGTTGGCGCATCTGGCCAATGCTTCGGTCATGCATCCGGAAGATTTTTTCCAGCTTTGCCTGCAAATGGCCGGCGAATTGGCGACCTTTTATCGTCCCGGCAAACGGCCGATCACTTTTCCCCACTACCGGCACGACGACTTGAAAGCCAGTTTCATTCCGTTGATCGACGAACTGCGTAGCCTGTTGAGCATGGTTCTGGAACAGAATGCGGTGCAGTTGCCGTTGGCGGAAGCCCGGCCCGGCGTCTATGTCGCGAAACGGCCGGAACTGTCATTGCTGGAGGGTGCGGTTTTTGTGCTTGCCGCGAAAGCACAGGTGTCTTCGGAGTTGATCCGGACCCATTTTCCGCCGCAGGTCAAGATCGGCCCGGTCGAAGATATTCAACTGCTGGTGCGCTCGGCGCTGCCCGGTATTGCGATCCAGGCTCTGCCGGTCGCGCCGCGGCAGATTCCATACCATGCGGGTTACTCTTATTTCGAGCTGAACAAGCAAAGTGAGCTATGGGCAAAAATGGCGGCCTCCGGCGGCTTCGCGATCCATGTCGGCGGCAGTTTTCCGGAATTGGAACTTGAATTTTGGGCAATTAGAAAAGGTTGAACGGCATGAATCCAAACAATCCTTCAGGACCCTTCGATGATGGCGATCGTACGATCATCCGGCCGATGCCGGGCGGACGCAAGCCCGCAGCCGCGCCGACGGTAACGGATATTCCGCCGGTGCCTCCCGTGTCTGCGGCACCGTCTTACCGTCCCGCCACACCCGTGGAACTGCCCGCTGCCGAGTTTAAGCAAAATCCGATCGTTGCGGCGGCGCTGTCGTTGATCTCTCTGGCCGGACGGCTGCGGCAAACCGCGGTGTATCCGGCGGTTGAGGAACTGCGGCAACGTATGAGCAACGAAGTGACGCTTTTTGAAAACCGTTTGCTGCAATCCGGCATCAGTGCCGATCATACCCGGATGGCCAGTTATGCGCTGTGCAGCTTTCTAGATGAAACGATTTTGAATACCCCGTGGGGATCGCAAAGCCAGTGGGGCCAGCAAAGTTTGCTGATCTCTTTCCATCGCGAAGCCTGGGGCGGGGAAAAATTTTTTGACATTGTCGCGGCGCTCGTCAAACAGCCGGCCCAGAATCTGGCGCTGATCGAAACGGTCTATCTTTTTATCAGCCTGGGATTCGAAGGCAAGTACCGGGTATTGACTAACGGTGCGAACGCGCTGGAGAAATACCGTGCCGAACTGTATCAATTGATTCAGCGCGTGAAAGGCGACAGCGAACGAGAACTGTCGCCGCGCTGGCAGGGCTTGAAGGACGTGCGCAATGCGCTGGTGCGGTATGTGCCGCTCTGGGTGGTCGGCGCGGTATTGGGCGTGCTTTTGCTTCTGGTTTACATCGGGTTTGTCTTGGCATTGAATGCGAGGTCCGATCAGGTTTATAAGGACCTGTTCGCGTTGGCCAAACAGCCGGTCGAGATCGCGCACGCGGCGATTCCGGCGCCGGTCGTGAAACCGGCGGATCCGGATCGGAAGGCTCGTTTCAAGCGGCTGCTCGCGGACGAAATCGCGGCGAATATGGTGGAAGTCGTCGATGACAGGCTGCTTCGGATCCGGAACTCGTTTGGCTCCGGCAGTGACCAGTTAAAGCCGGAATTCAAGCCGATGCTGAAAAAGATTGCCGATGAGTTTGCTTCCGGCAAGGACAATGTGCTGGTCACCGGGCACACCGACGACAAACCGATCGTGTCTGCACGCTTTCCTTCCAACTGGCATTTGTCGCAGTCAAGAGCCAAGCAGGTCAGCGAAATATTGAATAATCTGGCGACGCAAAATGGAAAGATCCGTTATGAAGGCCGGGCCGAAAGCGAGCCGTTGATAGCGAACGATACGCCGGAACACAGGGCGATCAATCGTCGCGTCGATTTACTGATTTTGTGAGAGCGCAAATGGGAAAGCTCAAGGCATTTTTTACCAATAAATGGGTGATTCAGTTTCTGGGTCTGGCGGCGCTCAGCTGCCTAATATGGTTCGCGGGGCCGTTGATCGCGATCGCTGGCAGTATGCCGCTGGAATCGGCGCTGGCAAGAATGCTGGTGATTATCGGTTTGTTCGTGATTTGGGTGATTTTTCGGCTGGTCATGCAGCTTCGTGCCGGAAACACCGAGAAAAAACTGGTCGAGCAATTGGTGGCCGGCGACAGTGATCATGTGGCGACAGCATCAGCCGATGAGGTCGACATGCTGCGTAAAGGCTTCGAGGAAGCTTTTGCGGTATTGAAAAAATCTCGGACAGATGGCAAATCCTCTGGCCAGTTCGTTTATCAATTGCCGTGGTATGCGATTATCGGGCCGCCGGGTTCCGGCAAAACGACCGCACTGATCAATTCCGGCCTGCACTTTCCGCTCGCCGAAAAGCTCGGTAAACATGCGGTCAAAGGCGTCAGTGGGACGCGCAATTGCGACTGGTGGTTTGCCGACAATGCGGTTTTTCTGGATACGGCCGGCCGTTATACGACCCAGGAAAGCCACAAGGCCGTCGATGCGGCGGGTTGGGCGGGCTTTTTGACGCTGATCAAAAAATACCGTCCGCGCCGGCCGTTGAACGGCGTGATTGTCGCAACCAGTCTTTCCGATTTGTTGCAGCAGTCCGAACAGGAGCGCCTGCTGCATGCGAAGGCCGTGCGTGCGCGGATTCACGAGCTTTATCAGCATCTCGGTGTACGGCTGCCGGTGTACATGATGTTTACCAAGGCCGATCTGGTGGCCGGCTTCAACGATTTTTTCGCCGATCTGACCCCGGAGCAGCGCGCCCAGGTTTGGGGGGAAACTTTTTCGGCCGACACACTGGCCGGCGATCAGGATTTGGCCGCGCGTTTCGCAAACACCTATGACGAATTGCTGCAGCGCTTGCAGAATCTGACGATTGGACGCATTCAGGACGAGCGCGATGTGCGCCAGCGTGGCGCTATCCTGGATTTCCCGCAGCAAATGGCATTGCTGAAACCCGCGCTGCTGGATTTTCTACAGGCGACTTTCGCGGCAAACCGGTATGAGCAGCCGGTGCTCCTGCGCGGCTGTTATTTCACCAGCGGTACCCAGGAAGGCACGCCGATCGACCGGATGCTGGGTATTCTGGCCAGCGCTTTTCACCTGGACCGGCAGGCCGCCCCGATGTACAGCGGCAAGGGAAAGAGTTTCTTTCTGACTCGTCTGCTGAAAGATGTGCTGTTTCCTGAAGCGGAACTGGCCGGCCAGGATCCGAAACTGGAAAAGCGGACCCGCCTGCTGCAATTGGGCGCCTATGTCGGTGCCGGGCTCGTCTTTCTGGCTGTGATTTCGCTGTGGACGGTCAGCTATTTCAATAACCGGGCCGCGCTGGAACATGTCGAAGAACAAATTGAGCAATACCGCACGATCAAAATGTCCGCGAGCAATACGCAGGATAATTTTCGGGTGCTGCTGCCGCGTCTGAATATTTTGCAGGCGGCACGGAGCGTGTATAAAGAGGCCGGGCTATGGACCGGATTCGGTCTGTCGCAGGGCGACAAGATCGAGGCGGCCGCCGGCCATGCCTATGAGGCGATGCTGCGCGAGTATTTTCTGCCTTCGATCATGCTGCGTTTGAAAGAGCGGATGCAGAGTGCGGAAGGTAATAAACTCGACGTGCTGTATGAATTGCTGAAAGTCTATCTGATGTTCAACCAGACCGATCGGCTGGCGCCGGAAACCGCGATGGCGTGGGTGCGTGCGGACTGGGATCAGCAGTATGCCGGCGATCCGGAAGCTGTCGCTCAACTGGTCGGGCATCTGGATAACCTGCTTAAACTGCAACTCGATCCGGTGCAGATCGATGAGGCTTTCGTGAGCTCGGTCAGAGGCAGGCTGACGCAGGTGCCGTTAATCGGCCAGATTTATTCCCGCTTCAAGTCGGAGGCATCGCTCGACCAGGCGCATGATTTCCAACTAGGAAAAGCCCTTGGTGCGGATGGCGCGCGTGTTTTTACCTTAGCGGACGGCAAGGATTTTTCGTCTTACGCGATTCCTGCCGTGTTCACCGGTTACGGCTATAAGGAACTGTTCTTGACCAAAAGCCGCGACTTCGTAAAGGATGCTGTCGAGCAGAACTGGGTACTGGGCAGCGAGGCCAGGCTGGAAATCGCGGAGGTCGAGAAACTGCATGCCGAATTGAAGAAACTGTATATCAACGAATATAAAACCGTCTGGTCGGATCTGATTGCAAAGCTGAAGCTACAGCCCGCCTTGACCACGAGCCAGACCGCGCAAATGCTCGATATCCTGTCCAGACCCGACGGTCCCTTGCGCAAATTGCTGGACGGCATCGATGCGAATACCTCATTCAGCCAGTTAAGCAAACAGGCCAGCGATTCGATGGCGAAAGCGGTCGGCAACGCACTGAAGTCACCGGATGCGAAGACATCGCAATTGCTCGCTTTGGCCAAAAACGCGGCGGGCGTCGATACCGGGCCTGATCCGGCCCTTGCAGCGGAAGTGCAATTCGAACCGCTGAACAATCTGGTGCGCGGCGGGCCGGACAAACCGGTGGCGCTGGATTCGGTATTGCAGCAACTGAAAAGCCTGCGCGATTATTTTTTGCAATTGAGCAGCGCCAATACCGGAGGGCAGGCCTTGCAGAATCAGGCGAGTTTATTCAGCGGCGCCGGAACCGATGTGCTGAAACAGGCACAGCTCGAATTTGCCCGTCTGCCTGAACCGTTGAAAGGCTGGCTGCAAATCGTCGTCAACAGCGGCGGTCAAAAACTGTCTTCGGCAGCCAAGGGCCAGCTGAGTGAAATGGTCAAGACGGGCGTCGGATCCCCCTGCAAAGCGGCTTTAACGGGACGTTATCCGTTCAATGCGAAAACGAATCAGGACGTCTTGCTGGCCGATTTCGCGAAAATCTTTGCGCCTTCCGGGCTGATGGACCAGTTTTTCCAGGCAAATCTAAAACCTTTTGTCGATACCAGCAAACCTGTCTGGTCTGAAATGGCGGCCGAAAAGCCGTTGGGGCTTGCGCAGGAATCGATCCGCCGGTTTCAGTTGGCGGCCAAAATTCGGGATGCCTTTTTCGCGGCTGGCGCTTCGCCGCAGGTACAATTCGAGTTGAAACCGCAGGGACTGGATACGAATGTCGGCACCTTTCGCCTGCAAATCGAAGGCCAGGAGGCAGTTTATCGGCACGGGCCGGAACAGGCGAGCAGTCTGAAGTGGCCGGGACCGACTCCCAGCCAGGGCGTGCGGATCGTATTCGAAAGCCTCGATGGGCGGCAGGCTAGCCGCAGTAAGGAAGGCACATGGGCCTTTTTTCGTTTACTCGACGAAGCGACGATCGAGCCGACTTCGGCGCCGGAAAAATTCAATCTGACATTTCAACTGGATGGCA
This sequence comes from Methylomicrobium sp., assembly GCA_051061015.1. GTDB lineage: Bacteria > Pseudomonadota > Gammaproteobacteria > Methylococcales > Methylomonadaceae > Methylomicrobium. The sequence goes on along the minus strand of JBPFEG010000088.1, from coordinate 343,386 downwards.
TGAGCGCGCGCTATGAACTGCGGGCGGCCAGCGTGATGAATCCGTTTAATCTGCGGGAACTGCAAAGTTTCCGTTGCCCGGAAGGTTTGTGATTCAGCCGCAATCCGTGCCAGGCTTTTACGGCAAAATCCCGAGCCACGGCGACTTTTTGTCCCGGCGTTTGCCGCGGCAGTTTATCGAACCCTGGGACCAATGGCTGCAGGCCGGTTTGCTCGCCAGCCATGAGCAATTGGGGCCAGCCTGGCTGGACATCTTTCTGGTCAGCCCGATCTGGCAGTTCGCCTTGCCGGCAGGACTGTGCGGGAACGACGCCTGGGCCGGCGTAATGATGCCGAGCGTCGACCGGGTCGGGCGGTATTTCCCGTTGACGTTGGTCGCAAAAGTCACCCATTGGCCGTTGACCGATCTGTTCGAACCCGATTGCGGCTGGTTCGAGGCACTGTCGCGTCTGGCCCTGTTTTCGCTCGACTATGATTTCGACCTAGACAGTTTTGATGCGCGGTTGGAGCGCCTGCGGGTTGGCGAATTCGTTTCAGGGCGGCCGATTCCCTATGGTCAGCCGGGACGTGATACCGCCTCAGTTCGTCAGGCGTTTAATTTCCGCCTCGACACCACCGCTGATACGCCCCAAGCCTTGCGTGAAATTGGGAGCCAGTTGGGCGGCCGCTTTTTGGAGCGGTGCAGTTACTGGCGGTCAACCGCGCTTGAAAAGTCAGAGACCTCCTTTTTGCTTTGCGACGGAATGCCGCCGGTGGATGCCTTTGTCGGGTTTCTGAATGGCGTATGGCCGAATCGCCAGTGGAACTTGTCCAACGTTGTCATCGGCCTGTCCGGGAATTTAGATAGAAGAGACGGCACGGCTCCGCAACAGGCGGCCGGGTCTGGCGCTTTTCCGAATGGACGGCGTACGGATTACCCGGTTCGGGATGACGATGAGATTACTCTTGGCAGGGAGAAGCGTGCCCAGTTAGAGTTACCGGACGGGAAATGGGTGACGGAAAGCGCCGGGCTGAGTGTCGTCGGGATGCGGCGTAAGCTCAATGAAGACGCGATTCTGGAGAGGCGAGATGCCGGAATATGGGCGGTTGCCGACGGAATGGGCGGGCACAGCGCAGGGGATGTCGCGAGCCAAGCTTTGGTATCAGCCTTGGCAAAGATGCCCGACCAAAATAATATTGACCGGTATCAGGAACAGGTCGAGGCATGCTTGCAGTCGGTCAATAGTGATCTGCTCGACATGGCCGATAGACGCGGCAATAGCCAGATCATCGGCAGCACGATTGTGGTGTTGCTGATATCCGGCATGCAGTTCCGCTATCTGTGGGCAGGCGACAGCCGATTGTATCGGTACCGGCAAGGGATTCTCGAGCAGTTGACCCAGGATCATTCGCTATCGTCGACATTGAACGGTAGCGGGCATGCAGCCTCCGAGGCATCAGCTGTTCCGGTCCATGAGAATGTGATTACGCGTGCGGTTGGAGCGGATGAGCTTTTGGAGATTGACATCGGGCGAGGCGAAATCGCCGACCGGGATCTGTTTATTTTGTGCAGCGACGGTTTGATCAAAGAACTTGCCGATGCAGAAATCGCCGCTTTTTGCAGTGCGGCTTCTCCCGACGCTATTGTGCAAAATCTGGTTCGTGAGGCGGAAATGAGAGGGGGCCGGGATAATATTTCGGTAATCGCGGTATCGGTTGTGTGGGAAAGACTTTGAAAAACTCTTTAAGAAAGCATTTAAGGCATTCGATCAACGTGGGTGTTCATGATGAATTTTAGAGCAAGCCGATGCGCATTCTAATTCTGGGTGATTTCAGCGGGAAAGGCATTCAAAGGGTAGCGGTGCGGCAAGCCTTTGGCGAGCACGTCATTCACCGGATAGATATCAATAATTTCGACGCGGTAATGGCGCGGATCGCTCCGCGCCTGCGTTTGCGCCTGGATACCGATGTGGAGCTGGCGTTCCGGCAGATGGAAGACTTCCATCCGGATGCACTATTCCAAAATCTCGAAATATTCCAAGGTCTTGCTCGAATCAGGGAGCGACTGAACGCGGACGCGACCTTCTCACAGGCTGCGGAGGAATTGCGCAGTTTGATGCAGGTTGCGGTAGAGGATCCGGCAGCCGAACAGGCTCCGTCCAAAGCCGAAGACGATCAGGCAACCTTTGCCCGCCTGCTCGGCGGAAGCGCCGTTCATTCTACCGGTTCCCACGAGGATCGGGTCAAATCGGTTACCGCCAACACGATCGGAAGGCTCGTCGCTCAGTATATCGTACCCGATCCTCCACCCTATAAGGACATCTATCTCAAAGCGGTGGACGAGGCGTTGGGCGCGAAAATGCGGAAGCTATTGCATCAGCCGGATTTTCAGGCGCTCGAAGCGATCTGGAGAGCGCTGTGGACCCTGGTTTCGAATCTCGAGACAGGGGAAAACCTTTCGTTGCATCTATTGGATATCGGCAAAGATGAATTATATGGCGAGGTCAATGCCGCAGCCGAAAACCTGAGCGGTTCCGCTCTATATCGCCTGTTAGTCGGACAAAACGTTGGCACCTTCGGCGGGAAACCCTGGTCTCTCGTGATCGGCAACTTTACTTTCGGCAGTGGGCCTGAGGACATTGCCATGCTGGCGGCGTGCGGCCTGTTGGCTTCCCAGGCCGGTGGACCCTTTATCGCCGCGGCCGATCCCGGGCTTCTAGGCTGCCGCGCACTGGCCGAATCGCCGGATCCTCATGATTGGCCGGGAATGCCGCCTGATGCGGAAAAGCGTTGGGCCGCATTCCGGCAGACCCCACTCGCACCATGGATCGGATTGGTGTTGCCCCGTATCCTGCTGCGCCTGCCGTACGGGCGAGATTCCGATCCGCTCGAGTCTTTTGCGTTTGAGGAGGCGGTGCCGCCTTATTCTCATGAGGATTTTTTATGGGGCAATCCGGCTTTTTTCTGCGCATTGCTGCTGGGGCGCTCCTATCTCGAGCGGGGCGATGCAATGCTGCCGGGCGATGACCTGGAAATCCACGATTTACCCGCCTATATCCTGAAGCAGGATGACGGTGCCAAGCTTTTGCCCAGCGCGGAAGTGTATTTGAACGATCGGGCAATGGACAAAATTATGTGCCTCGGCATCATGCCTTTCCTGAGTCATCGCAATGGCAATATAGCGCGCTTGGCAAGATTTCAATCGCTCGCCGATCCGGTCGCTGCCCTGCGCGGCTTTTGGTCTGATTGAGATAAGCCCGGTCGGTTTGATCGAAAATAAAGTTTATATAATGCCTGGCTTTCGTCGGCGAGAGAATTTCCTTTGAACGTCTTCATAAAGTCTTCATTAAGCCAACCTGGCGAATTCGATGCAGGACGATAAAACCCTTTTTAAGGCGCCCGCTCCGCCGCACACTGAGCAGGACTCCGACCGGACCGTGATAGTGCGTGCCGGGTTGCAGGTCTTTGTCCAGGATAGCGACGGGAAAACGTTAAAAGACTATTTTTTTACCGAGGGTTTCACCGCCGGACGCGCGCACGACAATTCGGTCGTACTGGATAACGGGGACATCAGCCGCCATCATCTCGAAGTGAAACGGGAGCAGGGCGAATGGTGGATTGCCGACCTGAATAGCGCGAACGGGGTCTTTGTTAGTGAACGGCGGGTGGAGCAAAAAGCCAAATTGATGGTGCCTGCTCTGGTGCGGTTGGGCAATGCGGGAGTTTTTCTGAAAATACAGGCGGTAGGCCGTGAGCCGGCCAATGCCTCCACGCCTCGCGAAATGCCCGTGCTGCCGGTACAACTTCCTTCCCCGATCACACTGACCCAGCAAGCGGCGGAAAAACGCCCTATTTCCAAGGAGGCGGTCAGAGATCGGCTGATGTCCCAGGAGGAAGCCGAGGATGCCGGCGAATACACCCGCATGGTACGGACGCTGATTCGCGAGGACCGGGTAATCCGAAGCAGGAAATACAACAAATGGATCTCGGTTTTGGCCGTGCTGTTATTGGCGGCGGCCGGGATGGTGACCTATCAGCGCATCGCCCTGTCCAATGCCCGCACACTGGCAATCGATTTGTTTTACGATATCAAAACTCTGGAAGTCAGTCTGTCGCGCGCCGAGATCATGATTGAAAGCAGCGCGGAAGTGCTCGAACAGACAATCAAGACCGTCGCCCAGGAAAAACTGAAGGCTGAACAGGAACGCATCAAGGCCGAGCAGGAAAAAATCGCCGCGGAAAGCAGGCGGCTGGCGCAGGAGCGCAAACGGTTGCAGGGTATGAAAGCCAAATACCAGGAATATATCGAGGAAGCGGAATCCTTACGCATCCATTTCCCGAGTGCGGCGCGTTACGAAGAGGAATTGATCGTCAGAGTCGCCAGGGAGTTCGGCGAGAGCGAACTGGAACTGCCCGAGGACTTCGTCGAAGAAGTCAGGCGTTATATCAAGTACTGGCAGTCCTCATCGAGAATGCAACAGGCGATGGCGATGCTCGAGGGCAACGGTTTTGCGCAGAAGGTCCTTGCCGCCCTGGAGAAGGAGGGTTTGCCGTTGCATTTCATTTATCTGCCGCTGCAGGAAAGCAACTACGATACGAGAGCGATCGGCCCCGAGACCCATTTCGGGATCGCCAAAGGCGCCTGGCAGTTGCTGGCGTCGACCGCCGAGGATTTCGGGTTGAAATCCGGTCCGCTGGCGGCAACGAGAGAATACGATGAGCAGGACCAGCGTTTCGACTTCAACCAGGCGACTCGCGCCGGAGCCAAATATTTGAAGCTGATCTACAGCACAGAAGCGCAGGCCTCCGGATTACTGGTGATGGCGAGCTATAACTACGGGCAAAACCGGGTTAGGGAGATGATCAAGAAGATGCCGGATAATCCGCGCGACAAGAATTTCTGGAAATTCATCCAGCAGTACCAGATTCCGAAAGAGACTTACGATTACGTTTTCTACATTTTTTCAGCCGCAGTAATCGGAGAAGATCCAAAGTATTTTGGTTTCAAGTTTGCCCCACCGTTGTTGTCTGCGGCTAAATCAGGTTAAGCCACATGACCACATGCTCATCCCGCATGCCGGAGGCAGAAGTCAGCCTGCGTCTTGCCATTGACTTGCTTTCTTGCCGCTCTGCAGTTGACCGGGTATCTGTTGCAATTGATGGCGCGCAAGTCCGTACTGGCGAAACCATCCATTTCGATATCTGCCACTTTTTGCCTGGTTTGGGCTGGGAGAGCGCCTTAGACGGCCGTTGGCAGGCCGAGTATCGTCATCCACTAATCAATGGTGTAATCGAAATTCACTCACAGTCAGGTAAGGGTGATGTTGTCGCAACCCTTCCCGGAGGGATTCTGTTTGTGGCCGAGGCAAAGAAAGGACCACTCACGCGCTCGAAATCCTCCTCCGAGTATTCATTGTTGCGTGAGGCTCTTGGTCAATTGCTTACCATTGAAGAATTACCCGAGAATGCCGCACTGGCGGTTGCTGTGCCTCACAGCGAAAAGTTTGCTGAACTTGCAGGGCGTTGGCGCCAAGCTCCTCTTGTATGTCGATCTGGTATTCGCATCCTTACCGTTGCACAAGTCGGTTCGATCTTCGGATGGTAGAACCCCTCGCATAATCCGATCTGTCTCGGAAGATAATTATCAATGCCGGCGGATTTTGATCATTTCGAGTACGTACGGCCAATGCTTTTCCCAGCAACAGTCATGATCCGCATCGGGCATCACCATTAGCTTTGCCGTTGGTTGACGCAGTACGGCGGGGCGGACCAGGTCCGGCGGAATATTCGTGTCTTTTTCCCCGGCCAGATGCAGTTGAAAAATCCTGCCGGGTAGAGGCGGGTGCATTGCAGGATTTTCAGAACCGGTCAGCGGCGAATAGCGATGACGGTCCGTCCAGGCTTTGTGATTCAGGTTGCCGGCCACCGTTACGATGCCGTCTATCTTATCCAGGTGTTCAGCGATCAGCATCGCCAATGCGCCGCCTCCGCTGAAACCGATCAATACAATTTTATGCGGGTGGAAGGATTCGAAAAGCCTTTGTAAGGCGGCGGTCATCGAGTCGATCACGATCTTCGAATAGCGGCGATCGGTCCATAGCTCGGGCGTGCAGGGCGGCTGGTTACCGAAACCGTGATAGCAGGGGCGGCCCAGGTAAACAGACGGTACCGGGTCCATCCCGATCAGGTTGAGTACGAGTGGATTGCGGGGCGTCGGATTATCCGAAATCCAGCGGTGACGAATCCAGGGCGAACCGTCGCCGTCCAGGTACACGTGCAGCTCGCCGTTCCGGGCCTGTGCCGGATGATTGAAATAGGCCACGTGCAGAAAATCGGTTCCCTTCACGACGGTCCGGGTCAAATTCAGGCGTTCGGCCTCCCGGTCCAGACGGATTTCCGGGGCGGCGCAACCGGCCAGCCACAGCGCCAAACAGCAAAGCAGGACAGGACATCGTCTCACGCCTTTATGGAGCGAGAATGCTATTACCGACCTTCCACTTCCATAATCTGTTTTTTCAAGGCCAACAAACCGTCATGTTTCGGCACCGCTTCGAGCCCTTCTTCGATCTTGGCCAGACTGCCGGTGATATTGTTCTGTTCGAACAACTCTTCCGCCTGTTGCTCGGACAGATTCGCGATTTTTTCGAGTCCGGCCTTCGCGGCTTTATTGTAAGGGTCGATTTCGAGCACCTGACGATAAGCCCATAGCGCATTACTGCCGGAAGGGGCGGTAATGAAGCCGACATCGTAATGAATCTGTGCGAGTTCCAACAGATCCTTGATCTTGAGTTCCTGTTCGGGGGTCAGGGCGATCACCTTATCGGCCAACGGATCTACATTGTAATACAGATAGACATAGGCGCCGGCCGCGCTGAGCAGCGCCAATGCCGTGATGCCGGCCATGATTTTCGGCATCACCGAACGCGGTTCGATTTCATGGATGAATTGGTAAACCGAAGGGGTGCGCTGCTCTTTTTTGAAAGCGAGCGCATGGGTCAGCGCATTCCAGTGCCGCCGCTTCAGTCCCGGAATCGCGGGCGGTTGCAGGTTCACTTCGCAGGCTTTCGGCGCAGCGATCTTGCCGAACGGATGCTTGCCGGTCAACAGTTCGTAGGCGACGCAGCCGAGGGCATAGATGTCGTCGCGCGGGTCCGGCGGCTGATTTTCGAACATTTCGAGGCTCGCGTATTCGGGCGTCAGCGCGCCCAAATCCCGGGCGTTAAAAACGGTTTTGTCATGGGTGGCGTCTGTGCGGGTCGCCGCGCAGGCGATGCCGAAGTCGAGCACTTTGACATCGCCGTCCTTCATGACGAATACGTTGCCGGGCTTGAAGTCCGAATGAATGATGTTGCGCTTGTGCGCATAAGCGAGCGCCAGCGCCAGGCCTTTGATGATCGGCCAGGCTTTCTTGAAAGGCAGTCCGTTAGGCGCATGTTCGCGTATATATTGCCTGAGCGACTGGCCTTCGAGCACTTCCATCACCATGAACACGTTATTGCCGTCACGGTCGAAGTCGTAAACGGTGACGATGTTCGGGTGGGCCAGCTGCTGGGTTTTCTTGGTTTCCCGTTGCAGCGCAATAAACAGCTCCGGGTCTTCGCGGAATTCTTCATTCAAGACCTTGATTGCGACATCCGGGGCTTCGTCCTGCGCCTCCTGACGGCGTAAATCGGTCGCCCGGAACACGGTACCCATCCCGCCGCAGCCGATCACTTCGCGGATCACGAAACGGTCTTTAATCACCGAGCCGACGGTCAGCGGGGCGGAGGACGAGTCTGTGGTAAAACCCAGGGTTCTTGTCGTAGTGGTTGGCTGCGCGGTGCGCGGGGTCGAGATGACGATTGTTTCGGCGTCTTCCACGGGAGCATTCGGGATAACCGGCGGCGGGATGCTCGTCTTGGGGCTGGTTACGATCGTCGCGTCATTCTCAGACGCAGGCTGATGCTGGCCCGCGGCCGGATGGAGAATTGACGTCTCATGGTTTTGGTCCATTCCTGCCGCCCCCGTTGGCGCTGCGGCCGACCTCGGGGCAATCCGGGTTACGTCATCGGCATTATCGTCGGCGCTTTTATTACTCATAAACGGCTCGAAATCCAGTTAACCTTTGGGGACGAAAAAGAACGGGCTGCCTTCATGGCCCGCATGCTGCAATGCGGAATATTCAGGCGATTGCTGGAAGCCGACCATTGATGCCGATTTTTTGACTTGTCCGGAAACGATTCGGAAAAGTTCGTAATCGACCATCATGCCTTTGTTCGATTTCAGCGCGTTCAATAGCGCCTTCGCAAAGACCGAGTGATTGCCGCCTCCGGAATCCAGCACCGGTTCCTCGCCGCCGGAGGTCATCACGGTGCGCGCTTTGCGGTTCATCATGAACTTGAGCCATTTTTCGCGTTTGTCTTCCGCCATGTCTTTCGGCAGCCGTACAATCGCGCCCTGGGTCATTGCGCCGGAATAACAGGAGTCCGCAATCACCAGAATATGCTTGGCCGGGATCACATTCAGGTATTTGGTCACGTTGAAGCTGGACAGCCAGTTCGCAGAATTGTTCGGCTCCGCGTCGGTCGGCAGCCAATAGGCACTTTCATCGCTTTTGTCGATCTCCCCGTGTCCTGCGTAATAAATCAACAGGTTGTCCTTGTCGGTCAGGTTTTGGCGCAGGTCGTTGAACGCGGTCATGATTTGGTGCCGGTTCGCGTTGATCAATAGCTTCGTCTTGAAGCCGTAGCGCGAGCGCAAGACTTCGTCGACCGCCTTCGCATCATTCGCGGAAGTGTTCAGGGTCGGCATGCTCGTATATTTATTGTTGCCGATGATCAGCGCATAAAATTTGCCGAAATTGACCGACGGGTAGCTGCTCGAAGTCAGGCTTTCCGGCGCTTCGTCGACAGTTTGCGCGCCCGCTTGGGCCGAGGCCAGCAGATTGAAAGAGATCAGGCTGCGGCGGTTTTGTTTGTCGGTGGCGATGATCTTGACTGCGGTCGAAGCCGAATCGATCGGGATCTCGGATTTGAAGACCCCATCCTTGTTGGGCTGAATCAGCGACTGATTGATTTTCAGGCTTTTCAGATCGGCGGGGGAAGAAATCTTGCCGACGATTTCCTTGATTTTGGTCGCCGAGCGCAGACGGAAGCTTGGAGCGCTGCCCCGGGTCAGCTTGACCGGCGGGTCGATAATCTCGATCACCGGTCCGGCTTTTGCCAGTGTTATAGGCTGGGCCAGATTGCGTTTTTCGCTGGCGATGGCGTTCTTCAGCTCCTTGATTTGCTGGCCCTGTGCGATCAATTCGCTCTTCGATTGGGAGAATTTGCTGCGCAGCGTTTCGACGGCCAGTTTTTCCTGCGTAGTGCCTGCTTGTTTCGCCTTTTCTTCGATTGTATTGACCTCCATGTTGATGTGCGCCGCATTAGCCTGATACTCGGCCTCGAGCCCTTTCAGGCGCGCTTCCATTTCGGCCAGTTTTTCTTCCGAAGCCTTGTTTTGAGGTTCTTCGACTTGTTCGGGTGCTGAAGCCTCGGCAACCTGTTCCGGTTCCTGGCTGGCAACCTCCTGAGTTTTTGGCTGTTTCCGGATTTGCCTTTCTTCATCCTTCAGCTGTTTTTCGAGCAAGGAAACCTGCTGCTGCTGATTTTTCAGGTTCGATTGCTTGGTTTCGACTTCCTGTTGCAGCGATTGAACCAGTTCTTCGTTGCGATTCGCCTTGTTTTTTTCCTTTTGCAGGCGCCGGCGCGTCTCGTCGAGCTGGCTAGCGATCGTTTGCGATTGCTGCTTTTGTTCGGTTAATTGCGCACGGGTGGCATTCAACTGAGAACGCAGGCTTTCCGCTTCCTCCTTATAGCCTTGCGATTCTTCGCGCAATTGCGTCAATTGCTGTTGGTAATTGGCTTCGATTACGCTCGAAAACTGTAAATCGGAACCGGCCAGTCCCGAAGCCTTGCGATACCAGTTCAACGCAGTCGCCTTATCCTGTTTGACGCCGAGGCCCTTTTCGTACAGATAGCCCAGATTGATCTGGGCCTGAGAGCTGCCCTTTTCGGCCGCTTTCAAATACCATTCGGCGGCCAGTTTAGGATCGGTCATGCCGCCCAGTCCTTTTTCGTAAATCTCGCCGACCTTCACCATTGCTTCCGGATCGCCCTGCTGAGCCTGCGGCAGCCAGATTTTCAGTGAGGTTGCCGCATTCGCACGGTCATACGCAACATATTCGCCGCCACGCATTTCGCAGTCGCCCGCGGTGGTCTGGATAGGTCTCCGCGCCGTCAAATACATCGCCTTCGCGCCGAGCTTGCGGACCTGGCCCGGCAACAGGCAGTCGACTACGAACAGTTTGTCGGTTTCCTTAGAATCGTATCCGGCTGTCGCTTGCGGATCGTTAAGCTCGGAAACGCTGGTCGCCGCACATCCGACGAGCACCGTCAGTGTCGCGGTCAGGGAAAAAAGGGTAATTTTCGAAGGCTTGCACGCCGCGCCGCCGAAAAGGCCTGACTTAAAAAATTGCTTCATGGGGGGCTTGTCCCTTTTAAAATTTAGGTGCAGTGGGTGGCAGAGTTAACGTAAACGGCCATGTTAAACGAGCGATTCTGGAACGGCAAGCCAGCGAGAAATTTATTTCAATGGTGGAGCATGGGAAAGTGACAAATTCCGCATTTTAAGGGATTTTTCACGCACGAACCCTCGCAATTATATCAATGAGGCGTATGAAGCTTATGATCGGGAGCTTCGAAATGAAACCGATGCGCCTACCGTTTGACCTGCCTTAATACCTCGAGCAAAAAATCGAGATCCTTTTCGGTATGATTCGCAGAAACCTGCAGGCGGATTTCCTGTTCCCCTTGCGGGACGACCGGATAATTCAGGCCGGTTGCCAGAATACCGTGCGCGAATAGATGTTCGACCAGTGCGGTGGTGGCGGCCGTGTCGCGGATCAGGATCGGTACGATCGGATGCTCTCCGGGCAGGGTCTCAAACCCGAGGCGCTCCAGCCCGTCTCGAAGGCCGAGGCTCAAGCGCCGCAATTTTTCCAGCAATGCTCGGCCTTCCGGGCTGTCGACGATCTGGAGGGCGGACAAAGCGGCCGCCGCTTCGCCCGGCGTGATCGGGTTGGAATAAATATAAAGCGGCGCGCTTTCCCGCAGATAGGCAATCACAGCGGCACTGGAAACGACATAACCGCCGTTCACCCCGAAGGCTTTGCCGAGCGTGCCGATCAGGATATCGGCCTTGCCGCCGGTGACTTCCTCGGTGCCGCGCCCGGTTCGGCCGAAAGCGCCGATGCCGTGCGAATCGTCGACCAGGGTGATAATGCCCTGTTCATATGCGTTCTCATGCTGTTTGCAGATTGCGTCGATTTTATCAAGCTCCGCATGATCGCCGCGCATGCTGAAGACGCCGTCGGTGACCACACAGACGCGCTTGACCTGGCCGCGGTAGCGGGCAAGAATGGTGTTCAGAGCGGTAAGATCGCCATGAGCGAATACTTCTTTCCGTGCCGGTTGAGCGAGGCGGATCGCGTTGATGATGCAGTTATGGTTCAGAGCATCGCTGACGACGAGCGTATCTTCTGCAATCAGCTGCGGCAGTACGCCGAGCATCGTCGCATAGGCGGCGCTGAACAGCATCGCGGCTTCGCGCCGATGGAACTCGGCAAGTTTGTTTTCAAGCTCGCGATGCGGTCGATAAGTGCCGCTGATGAAGCGGACCGCCCCGGGTCCCGTGCCGAATAAATCGGCGGCTTCCGATTCGCTCCGCACTACGCGCGGGTCGAGCCCAAGGCCGAGATAAGCATTCGAGTTCATTCGCAGATACGGCCTATCGCCGAAGCCTTCCAGCAAATAACGCGGTCCGAAACCTTCCGTTGCGGGGAGGATGCCAGTGATCACCTTCTCCTGGCCTTTGTTAATTCCCTGTCTCTGCAGTTGATTGACTTTATCGTTAAGCAGACTTTCGATTTTGGCCAGCGACATAGGGATCTCCGGTTAGCTTTTAGGCAATTTGACCGCGATTTTTTCGAGCATATCCGTGACCATCGCGGCCAGATCGAAGCGAGGGCGCCAGTCCCATTCGGCGCGGGCGGCGCTGTCGTTCATATGGCGCGGCCAGGAGGAGGCGATAGCCTGACGGACCGGATCGATCTGATAACCGATCGTGAAGTCGGGAATGTGTTTCTGGATTTCGGCGGCCAGCTCTGCGGGCGTAAAACTCATCGATGTCACATTGAACGCATTACGGTGACGCAGCTTGCTGGGGGCCGTATTCATTAGTTTGATCGCAGCGTCGATTGCATCGGGCATGTACATCATGTCCAGTTGCGTGTCGTCGGCCAAAAAGCAATCGTAATGCCGACGGCTCAGCGCGGCGTAGAAGATCTCGACCGCGTAATCGGTCGATCCTCCGCCCGGCAGCGCCTTGCTCGAGATCAGCCCCGGATAGCGCAAGCCGCGCGTATCGACTCCGAAGTGGCGGTGATAATAGTCGCATAACAGTTCGCCGGAAACCTTGGTAATGCCGTAAATCGTCGTCGGTCGCTGTAGCGTATCCTGGGGGGTGTCGATGGGGGGCGTGCCGGGGCCGAAAGCACCGATCGAACTCGGGAAAAACACCGCACAGTGGTGTTTTCTGGCCGTTTCCAGTACATTGATCAAGCCGTTCATATTGATGTCCCAGGCTTCCTGCGGACGGGTTTCCGCGACCGCGGACAGCAGGGCGGCAAGATGGAAGATCGTGTCGCAATGATGATCGGCAACGATTTGCTCAAGGCGGTTGCCCGTGCGCACATCCAGCAGGTAAAAAGGCCCTGTTGCGGCGCGTTCGTCGGAAGGGGGCCGGTTTGAGGTCGCAATGACGTTTTCCATGCCATAGATATCTCTTAAAATCTGCGTCAATTCCGAGCCGATTTGTCCGGTTGCGCCTGTGACCAATATTTTTTTCATGTTCCGCTTACTGGTGCCGTTTAACACTGTTCGTAAGTTTATATCACGTTTCGACAATTGCCGATGTGCTGATTCGGTCTTTAATGCCCATCGTGGCGTGCTATCCAGCCGGTTTTACCCATCGTGAGCCGTTTGCGGAAAAAGTCGTCTGAAATTTTGCCGATGTAAAGCCGGCATCGGAGCCTATCGGCAACTTGCATCTGCTCGATTTAATAACCTTTCTTTTATTATGGGCTTGATGTTTCTTTCAATTCTTGGCATTGTAGCGGGTTATTTCGCTCAATCCTGTCAACCGCATGTTTCAATTTGTTCTTTCGCTGATTAATCGCTTGTATTCCAAGCAGGTCCCTGCGACCGGGATCGGCCTGTTCCGGCTCTTTTACGGACTGGTCACCTTACAGGAAGTCCTGTTTTTGATTTATTTCAATCATCTGATTTTCGATCCGATCCCTTATATCGATGTCGAATTTCCGACGATTCCGTTTTTCCTCGGTCTGTGGGGATTGGTTGCGTTTTTCGTCGCGATTGGCTACCGCTATCGGTTTTCGTTGCTGGCGAATTATCTGTTCTGGATCGTGTTCGTCAATTTCACGCCGATGCAGCGCGATTTTGATGGCGGCTTCGACATGTTTATGACCGGTGCCAATTTCTTCCTGTTGTTCATGCCGGGCGACCGCGCGTTTTCGGTTGATGCATTACGCCGCAAGCTCAGCACGCCGTTTCGTCAATATCTTAGTTATCCTAAACCGATGGTTTCGGCGTTGGCTTATTACCTGCCGGTCGCGATCTGCCTCGGCTTTTTGTATTTTGATTCGGCGATTCATAAACTGTTTGCCGAACACTGGCGCAACGGCCTGGGTTCGTGGCTACCCTCGACGCAGCCTTATTATGTCTCCGCGTTGGACATGTCGTTTTTGCTGAACCAGGAATACCTGGTCAAGGCGATCGGCTATACGATCATCGTATTCCAGTTCACATTTTTATTCTTTTTCAACCATCGCTTTCTGCGGCCGGTCTATTTGTTCGTCGGCATTGGGCTGCATCTTGGCATTGCGCTGTCGTTGAACATCTATCCGTTCGGAATGGGGATGCTGATCTTTTATACGCTGTTGGTGCCGTTCAGCTGGTGGCGCAGCATCGGCCGAATTTTCACGGCTCGGGAACCGTCGCTGACGGTGTTTTACGATCAGCTCTGCCCGCTCTGCAATCGGACCGTGCTGACATTGAACCATTTCGATATTTTCCGCTGTATTGATTTCAAAAGCGCGCAGGAATATGCAAGACAGTACCCGGCGTTAAATAAGGTGAGCCAGGAAATTCTGTTGGCCGATCTTTTCGCGCTGGACCGGGAAAACCATCTCTATGCGGGGCTGGACACCTATATTCAGATTTTGATCAAAATGCGCTATCTGAGTCCGCTGGGCTTAATGCTGAAACTGCCCGGCATCTATCAGCTGGCCGCGAAAAAATACCGGCAAATCGCCGATTCACGCGCCCGCGTGACCTGTACTGCCGATTGTGTCGTTGCGACACCGTTGCCGGATCAGACCTGTTACCATCGGGTTTTCGAGGAATATGCGGGGAAAAAACCGAAAGCGTTTGCGCGCAAACTGGCGAAGATCCTGGTCGCGATCGTTTTGCTGCAACTGAACAGTACCATCCACTATGGTATCTTGTACCGGTTTAAATGGAACAAACCCGAGAGTCCGGCACTGGCAGCCTTGATCAAAAGCAGCAACGAGCTGATCTCGGTTTCGCAACTGTTCCTGGGCATCGCTCCGCATGCGCTATATCTGCATGATCATTTCGCCGGCTATGACCGGATCATCGGGATCACTTATACCGACGCGGAAGGCCGTGAACAATGGCTGCCTTTTGTGAATGAACAGGGCAGATTGCTGGCGCCAAACTGGGGACGCGTACATTCGATGTGGGCAAATATTGCCGTGACGCCGACAATCAATGAAACGCGGCTAAAAAAATTCATCATGAAGGTAACTGCTTTTTGGGGACAGAAAATCGGTTTGCCGCTGGACCAAACGGTTTTTCATCTGAAGATGAAAAAAATCGAGGCGCCAGCGCAATGGGTTGATGATCAACTGCATAAAAATTTTGCTTCCCCGTGGCGCGAAATCGGAGTCGCGAAATGGCAAAATGGCTCGATTTCGATAGAGATTCCTTATAATATCAATGAGATATGAAGTGATTGCGGTAAAAATCTATTTTTTATTGCGTGATCAGGATCGGCATGGTATAAATTAAGGGTGCTTTTAGGGCGCGCAATAAAAATAATTTAAACATTTTGGAGGATATTATTATGAAGAAAGTATTAGCACTTCTGGCTCTGACTCTGACAATTGTTGGCCTGACTGGCTGCTTGGATCCGCAAGACGGCGAAAAGCAAAGACCAACTTCTGCTTCTAGCCTTTCACTCTAATCGGGTGAGTGAAAGTTCGGTTTGTCTTATTGCATCGAGCAAAAAGTCATGATATAAAATGTTCGTGCTCTTGGTGCTCTTGAGCGCAAACACTTATAAAAATAATTTAACCCCACTGTGGAGGATATTATTATGAAGAAAGCATTAGCACTTCTGGCTCTGACTCTGACAATTGTTGGCCTGACTGGCTGCTTGGATCCGCAAGACGGCGAAAAGCAAAGACCAGGTGCCTCGAGCTCAATCAGTTTGTAATAAAACTGACCGGATACACCGAAAAACCCAGCTTAACGGCTGGGTTTTTTGTTTCTACTTTCTCGTAACCGCTTCCACTTCGAAATCGAACCGATCGATCGCCATCGTCATCTCGGTAATCCTCGAGATTCAGCTTTTTCTTTAAGATAACAACCTCAGGGCACCAAAGCCGTGCATTTTTCGATAAAATGCGTGCTTTCCTTGTCTGTCATTGAGTATGCCGCCGCAGAAGGCAATTAATCTTCCGTCTTTACCCATCAGCCCTTATTCCGCGGATTTGCGCCGCCGGGATTTACGGCGCATGATTCAAGTCGTCCGCCTATTGCATAGGTTAAGCGAGAATCCCGCCTATCGAAAATATCTGGGAAGCGTATTGCCGATCAGTGCGCGTTTTGATCCTGGTTATCAGGCGGTCATGATGGGTTACGATTTCCATTTGACCGAGACCGGGCCGAAGCTGATCGAAGTGAACACCAATGCCGGCGGCCTCTGGTACGCGAGCTTGTGCTATTACCCCGAGGCGGCAGGATTTCCCGGACGGCTGGGTGCAAAGCTGCTTGAAACTTTCTGCAAAGATTATGCGCGCTTTCGTAACGACCCTGCGGCACGTCCAAAGACCATCGTGATTCTCGACGAAAAGCCGGCCGAGCAGCCGCTTTATTCGGAAATGCAGGTTTTTGCGGCGTTGTTCAGAGCCGCAGGCATCGAGGCAGTGATTGTTGATCCGGAAGCAATCGAAGCGCGCGGCACCTGCCTTTACTTCGACGGCAAACCGGTCGAGATGATTTATAACCGGCATTGCGATTTTTATCTGCAAGCGCCTGAGCTGGAAAAAATCCGTTCTGCCTATTTGACTGGACAGGTTTGTCTAACTCCGAATCCGCACGCATACGGATTGCTGGGCGATAAGCGACGGATGACGCTGTGGTGGCAGCCGGCAGTGATGCGCGGCTTCGGCCTTTCGGAGCCGGAGCTTGCGATTTTGGCGGAAACCGTACCGGAAACCCGATTGCTGGCTTCGCTGAGCCCTGAAGAAAGATGGAGCACTCGCAAACAATGGGTATTCAAACCCGATACCGGCTATGCAAGCCGAGGGGTCTATGTCGGCGAGAAGTTGACTAAGCATAAGCTGGCCGAACTCGATCCTGAGAATACGTTGATCCAGCGGCGAATCCGGCCTTCGTTAACGGTAGGAGAGAATCGGCAAGCCTTCAAGACCGATTACCGGCTATTCGCATACAGAGACCTGGCCCTCGCCCTGAGTGCCCGCATTTATCAAGGCCAGGTGACCAATCTGCGGACCGAAAACGGCGGTTTTGCGAAGGTGCGGTTATCGGCCTGAACCGCAAAATGGCAGATATTTCCGTATATTTTAAACTGTTCGGCTTTTGGGTTAATTTTACGCGATCAGTGCAGTGGCTGCTACGCGCGATCTTTAATGAGGATACGATTTCGATCTTGCTGACACGAAACGGTCGATTGCTTGATGGAGCCTATCCTACATCTTCGGGAAAAAGCTCAAAAGCACGCGGCTTGAATGCCAGATCCCGCTCCGCCTCGCTATGGTCGAACACCATATCCCGATTCATGCGTTCCGCCATGGCAACTGACCAATTCTTGTAGCGCGGCAGAATGCGTAGCAGGGCGCAGGCTGCCCGGAAGGCAAACAAGGGTACGGGCAGGAGCAGCGGGGATCGATCCATACGGGTAAACACACGACTTACCATTTCCCGATAAGACAGTGTTTCTCCGCCGGAAATATTGTAGGCATGGTTGATTGCAGCCGGCGATTCTATCGCGGCAAGACAGGCATTGGCTACGTCCTGCACATGGATGGGCTGGCGCAGTCCCTGGGCTTTTCCAAATAAAGGAAAGAACCCAAAACGCCGGGTAAACCGGGCAATCTCGGCGATATTTTTGTCCCGCCCAAATCCATAAATCAGGGTCGGCCGCAGGATGACCCACTCTACACCGCGCGATTCCGCCCAGTCCTGCACCGAAGACTCGGCTTCGGCCAAACGACGGGAAAGGGTTTGCTCTTCCGGGTCTGATGAGTCTGTTTTCGTAAAGCGGCTGGTAGAAGATAGGGCCACCAATCGACGTATGCCTTGGGATTCGAGCCAGGCAAAATATTCCGGCAATACCCAGATCGGTGCAGTGCAAATCCAATATTCTATTGCCTTTTTACTTGGGGGGGGATGAAGTTCGGCAGACTCGGCTGGCTGCGGCAAGGACAGCCATTCTATCCCTTCGGTCAAAGGGGCGGATTTTCCTCGGTAACAGGCGGTCACACTCCATCCGGATTCCGTCAGAAGGGGTAATAAACTCTCTCCAACCAGTCCGGTTGCCCCGATTACGCCTATTTTCCTAGGTACAGGGGCTTCATCATTTATCGCTAGAAGGCGAGGAAGAGGCACAAGCGAATTATGATCCATTTCCAAATCCAAGCCTGTGTTCGACATTTTTAAGTGAACGATAAATCGCAACTAAGCCAAAACGGGACCAGACTCCCAGGGCGACCAGATACATCAATATACCGGGGTATTGATGGCGAAAAAATTTGAGGTAAAACCGCATCATGCCTTTGTGTTTGTGCCATTCCACAAAGACCGGCCGGCTGCGGCTGCACGAACCTTGCGCGTGAAGCACTCGCGCCGAAGGGACAAATAGAATTTTCCAGCCTTTCTGGCGAAAACGCATACACCAGTCAAGATCTTCGCAGTGCAGGAAATAACCTTCGTCCCATAAGCCAACGTCGGCGATAGCTTCACGTTTCACCAGCATGCAGGCGCCTGAAATCGCTTCCACTTCGATAGGGGCTTCCGGCAACGGTTGTTTATGCAAATAAAAATCGAAAAACAATTTCGGCCAGCGTTTGGCAAAATGACTCAAACCAAATGCCCGCACGAAAGAACGCCAGGGGGTCGGAACTGCGCGGCGAGCCCCGCCCTGTTCGGAGCCATCCGGATTAACGATTAAACCTCCTACCATGCCAATTTTGTCGTCTGACTGTAACTCCGTTAGCAGTCCGGGAAGGGCAGTCTTCTCGAGAATGCAGTCAGGATTGAGAAACAACAGATAATCGGTGGTCGCCTGAGCGACACCTTGATTGCATGCCGAGGCAAAACCGGTGTTGGCGGCGTTTCTGGTGATTGTGATTGAGGGAAAGTTTTCGATGGAAGCAATGCTGTCATCTACGGAAGCATTATCAACAATAATGATTTCTATGGACAACGGGCATTCCGTCAGGGATTCGATACAGTTGCGTAACAGGTCCCCTGAGTTGTAATTGACAACAATTGCTGAGAGTGTAGAAGTCACAAGTTAACCTTGACTACCGCCGGAATGGAAACAAACGCTTATCCAATACCCGCCAGATTTCGTTTACAGAGGCCTTCCTGTTGTGTTGAATGCTCTTTCTTTTTTTCCACATTTTAGGCACTCCTTGAATTGCGTCCCGTTTGGCGCGCAAAATGATTTTGCCTTTGCCTAGCAAGCTAAAGTAAATAACAGAAATGATGTTCAATAGTATATGAAAAGGCAGAAATAGCCAAAACAAAATCCCCGGCATATTTTTGATGAAGGTCCAGACCAGATTACGGTGGCCGTGATAGAGCGAGAAATCGCTGTGCTGGCCGCCCGTTGTCGCCGACCCGACATGGTAGACCACCGCGTCGGGAGCGTACATGGCTTTGTGGCCGGCAAGCCTGAGCCGAAAGCCTAAATCAACATCTTCGACATAGCAAAAATAATCTTCGTCGAATCCGCCTACTGATTGTATAGCTTCGCGCCGATACAGCGCTGCACAGGCGCAGGGGGAAAAAATTTCACTAGGGAGGCTGTTGTGCATCGATTGGGTGCGGCCGTAACCGTTACGCCAAATCAAACCAGAACAATGATATACATCGCCGACGCCGTCAACTTTGCCTTCAGTGCCATAGACCATTTGCCTCGAACCTATGGCTGCGAAATCCGGATTCGCCTTCGCTTTTGTCAACAAGCGCTCCAGCCAGTCAGGCTCCGGAAATGCATCGGGATTTAACAAGGCGATCCATTCCGATTCACTAGCCGCTGCCTTAAGCGCCAGATTGTTGCCGCGCGCAAAGCCCAGATTTTCGTTTTGCGCCAGCAACAGCGCCGACGGAAAACGTCGCACGATCAAAAGCGAAGCATCCGAACTTGCATTATCAACCACAATAATTTCATCTGGGGTTACCGTTTGTGCCGTCAATGCCGCCAGGCAATCGGCGATGACATGCTCACCGTTCCAATTGACAATGATTGCCGTTACCTTCGGCCATATTTTTTTTTGCGAGTTAATCAATATTTTCCTGACTCAAATATCGCATCTCGAGGTGCGGTGATTTGCCTAAAATCCCACTTTACAAAGATTACGAGAATATAAACTGTATGATGTTAAAAATTTATCGGTAAGCTCAGAAAACCGCTTATATTGCCCGTTTTGTTAATTCACGGACCTGATAGTCTAGCCGTGAAGGCAGTAATCCGATAATCCGTTCAACCGAATGCGCGAGTGTGCCATCCAGTTGTCCTGCTTCCAGCTCAAACTCATCAATTGATATCACTGATTCATCTAACAAGAGCGATAGTGCGGAAACACGGAACCAGTACATCGATCCGGCTGGGAAATGAAAAGAGTATCTACCAATCTGATCTCTTGCACCCAGCCGAGCGAGAAGCAAGTCCAGCCATTTTTTATTGTCGACGTGAATATCCGGTATTGAGAGGTCAGTTAGGGAGCCTGGTGGTACCAGTAGCCCCAACTTATCGTTTAATAAAAATTGTCTGACTATTTCAGTGACTTGATCGGGTGATCCAACCAGTGATGACATCAAACCCTCACGCCAATCGCCGCCATCTAGTCTATGCGGTGATTTTTTCGTGTGCAGCTTGGCTGCATACTGGTAGTCTTGCTGTTGAACTTGCTTGTAAGCTAACAAAAATGGTCGAATATCACGTCCGCGATTTTCCGTCATGAGGATGTAAACATTCGGAAACCATTCACGAATTTTCACTAAGGCATTTAAAGAAATGTCCTTTTTAACGGTGACAAACAAATCGACGGTTTCCTGCAACGGCGACAGGTAGGTAGAAAAAATAGGGTCAATCAGATCCTCATAATATACATGAAGAATGACGGCAATATTAAAGCGTTTGGAAAAATTTGCATTGATTTCAGTAATAAGTTTCGATACTCCATCTTCACTAATTGCAAGATTACGCAAGACATTTGCCGTGGCATGCAGATAGGCGTAACCATGATGACGATCCGGTTCGAGATGTGCACCCTCAGCCCATTCGTTCCAGGCATTGATAAACAGCAGGCGTTCCTCAGATTTATATTGTAAGGTTATCTGCGCTGCATCCGAAAGCCATTTTGCATAAAGCTCCGGCAAAGCATTAGCGAAAGAATGACCAGAGCCCGGCTTGCGAGCTTCATTATCCCACGAGGGTACTACTGTCTTAAAATTGACAAACTGACTTTCTGTTTGCTGGCCATATTTTTCCGCCAGATGTGCATATTCGAAAATATTGCCGTGATACTCTGAATTGATAATTTTGAATTTTCGGGTCAAAGGGGGCACATTCACCTGATGAGGCGGAAATTCCACCGCAGCATCGAAGCCATAGGGTCTAGGATCAGTGATATCGAACGTACGGGCCACTACCAGATAAAGGTCGGAGAAACCCATCTCTCGTACACGTTTGCGCCATCTGTCCGCAGTTGCCTTGGCATCGGGCAGCATACTGACACGATACACAATCAGCAGCGGTTTATCGTCAATACGGATATAGCGGGGATCCGAAAACGCCGGCAACATCGCTTCGATAAAGGCAATATCGTCTTCAGGCGAATGATTCTGTGCCATGAGAATATCGTCCTCTGATCCGTCCCAGCGTCGCGACCAATTTTCATTGGCCCAACAGAAGCAAAAATCGATATTCATCGACGGGTCCGCTAAAAAATTGTTGATGGGCAACTCAAGAAGTCGCTTGCCGCCGAACCAGTAATAGTGAAAACAGAATCCTGAAACGCCATATTTACGCGCCAGTTCAATTTGCTGATGCATGATTTCCGGCAGGCGCAGATCGTAGAAACCCAATTCGTCCGGCAGATGCGGCTGATAATGGCCAAGGAACTGAGGTTGGGCCTTGCTGACGTTGGTCCATTCAGTAAATCCTTGTCCCCACCAAAGATCATTCTCGGGAATGGGATGAAATTGCGGCAAATAAAAGGCTATAGCCTTTAGGGGAAGATGGCTCAACTCCAGATTATCCGATACTTTCGGTACGTAACGGCTGCCCCATGTCACTTTATTATTGGCCGTCAAGAATCTTTCATTAGCATATGATTCCAATATCTCCAATCGTAAAAACGGATCCTTTTCTACTAGCGATGTAGAAAGTCTTTGCTTAAGACCATCGAAGCCTTCTTCACGAAATATTGTGTATGTTTTTCGGATAATGGCTTTAAATCCACCTCTTCTACCCAAGATTTCACGGAGGATTCTTGTTAAATTTTTAAATGATTTAACACGATGTCTGATAATGCTAAACGGCAAGGAAAGACTCCAGCTTTTATATTATTCGATTTAAATTATCTGCTTGTGAACTCAAGCATGATTTGACAAATACCAATTGGCCTCAAGGTAATACCACTATAAAATATATAACAGCGTATTTTATGAGAAACTCAAGAATCGGCTGAATTTAATTGCGTAATATCTTAATTATGTGTGCCTCGCATTCTTTCACCAACCCTTATCGAAACGACCAACGCTTATGGCCAATATAGCTTGTGATAACCGGTGCTAATACGCCGACTAAATGGGCTAAAGCTTCAATGTTTTTGACCAACCCAATTTCCGGAAGCAACAACCGAGCAAATAAAGTACTAATAAGTAATGTCTGAATCAATGCGAGGATATTTACTAATAAATATTTTCCGGCCTGAGGAATCAAAGTCTGCCCTTTTCCATTAAATACGAACCACCGCATCAAGAGAAAGCCAGATAATAATCCCACAAAAAAAGCCGCAACGACGGCCAGCTCAAAAGGGAGCCAAATTGAGAAAATAAACCGCGATCCCCAATTTAGAGCGGCCGCAAGGCCTCCACACAAGAGAAATAAAAAAAACTGCCGCATATGAAAGTGAGACTAAGGCTTTTTTGCCACGATAAAAAATTGCTTGCCGAATAATCGCCAAAGAACAGGGATTTTCAAATATAAACGAACCGAAAACAATGGAGGATTTTTCCCACCCGACATGGTATAGGGTAAAAATTTTTGAATTTTTTCTTGAATCTTAAATCCTCTCAGTTCTAAAGCCTCGGACAAAGAACCATCAGTAATTGGAATATAATGATCCCAGTAGTCCCAATACAACCCAGGGAGGTATTTGATATTAGGGCCTACACAGATAATTAAACCCCCGCTTTTTAAACACCTAAAAGCTTCGCTAAAAGTTTTATCTATTAATTGTTTATTAGGAAGATGCTCAAGAAAATTACTTGTGAACACCACATCCAATGCTTCATCCTCAAGTGGCCAAGTAGAAGAACAATCTTGATGAAAAAATGTTGCATAGCCTTCAACCCGTTTTCCACAATCCGGATTAAGATCTATGGCATATTTTTTCTTTGCCTCGATATTTCTTGAAAATTCTCCCCACCCCGCTCCAACATCCAATAAAACCGAGCTCCTATCGATATATTTAGAGAAAAAAGACTGACAGAGAATTTTCCATACTGAATCTCTATAAGTGGAATTGTCCTGAAAACGATTTTTATATTCCAATTGCAAATCTAAAGATTTTGAATCCATTATTTCCTCCTTTAATATCTATCTTATTGCTGAACGCGCCATATTCCGGCCAAACTCAATACTTTCAGAAATTCCTCTATCTTCCGGATAATAGTAGGAGGTATCCGCGGCCCATAAGCCTTCAACCGGCAGCGCGACGGGGGGCAGCTTATCGAGGTAACCCGGATCGCAAATAGGTTGAGCATAACGGTAGCGGCTGGCGCGCAGGTCGACGAAGTCCTCATCGGTTAGCACCGGATTGATCTTCTTCAAATAGCGGCGAACTTTGTCGAGGAAAACTTGATCCGGGTCGGCAAATTTTGGATGTTCCCCGGGCATATAAAAAGGTACATAGACGATGTGATGATTCAACGGCCGCAAATTTGTGTATTCCACTAAGCCAGGGATATCCATTTCAGGGTCATTGGTGTTCAACCAGAAGTTTTCTGTCACTGCTTTGCGCAGTTTTACGATCACGCAGACTACGGCGATGTTTTTAACTGACTGGAATTTAGCCAGAACCTCGGCCGGCAGATCAGGCATCAATTTGGGCACATAGGGCAGCGGAATAGTGCTGATCACCTTGTCGAAGGTTTCGAGTTGGCCACCTACCTCTACGCCTCGGACTTTCGCATCTTCGATGACAACTTTACTGACCGGAGAGGTGAGGCGAATTTCACCGCCGCGCATTTCAATATCTGCGCGCATTGCTTGAAGCAATGTTTCCGAACCGCCCTCCAGGTAGCCTAGTTTTTCACGGAACAGACTGTAGCGCGATCGGCCGATTCGCCTTATCCTGCTCCAGATCCAGGCCGCCGATAGATTTGTGGAGAAATCGTAAAACTTGTAGTCAAATAATCGGCGCCATAAGACTTCGTAAGCTTCCTCGCCCACCCAGTGTTTGATCCAGCCGATCGCTTCCACATGATCCAGTGGTTTCCAGTCGTTGCGTTTGGTCGACAGGAAAGCATGCAGACCATAGCGGAATTTGGCGGGCAGGCTTAAACCCTGAAATGTGAGGAGCGCAACCGGGTTGCCCCAGGGTTGCAATCGCCCCTGATACCAGTAACCCATCTTCGTTTCTGTCCAGCGCATCTTATCGGCTATCGCCAATTCGTCCAGCACTTTTAAAAAAGCTTGGTCGGAGATGCAATGAAAATGATAGTAACGCTCGATCATTAAGCCGGAGAAATCAAACGCAGCTGTCATTCCGCCCACTCTATCGTCGGCTTCGAAGACGACAGGCTGGTGTCCGTCGCGCGCCAGTTGATAAGCCACGGCCAAGCCCATCGGTCCAGCGCCCAACACTGCAATACGTTGCCCCATCTTCAAAACTCCAGCACAACTTTGCCATAAGTCGGATCGTTAAAAGTCTCATCAACAGCTTTCGCGAATTGAGTATAAGGTACGCCAAAAATACCTGGCCAATCAATTACCTCGAATTCGTCTTTGGCGCTCAAGGCGGCGAGCTGTTGCGTGGTAAACGGAGGATTTTTGTCAAAGACCCCCCATATCCAAAGCAATGCATAAAACAGATGATAAGGAATGGTGGTAATTACCGTTTTTGAGTCCGTTGCGCGCTTGATTTCTCGTATGATGTCGATGTAGTCCACCTTTTCATGGCCGGAAATATTATAAATGCCGTCAGTAATTCTATTCTCAATGCAACTGATAATAATATTGCAGAAGTCCCCTACATACAGAGGCTGGCGCATGTAGCGGCCGTGTCCGGGGATGGGGAAAACCGGCACCTTCCTCATAAAGCGCGAGAGCCAGCCCAAATGCTTGCGATCAAACCAGCCGAACATCAAGGTTGGCCGTAAAATCGGGCAGGTGATCCCACTTTCTAATACCATACGTTCCTGATCCTTCTTGGTGTTGGTATAGAAATCATCAGCCACAGATTCAACGACTGAAGAGCTGATATGGACGAGATAAGGCACCTTGTTCGCCTTGACAGCATCAAGAATAAGTTGAGTGGAGTCCAAATTGTTGCGGACAAATTCTTGATAATCATTACCCCCGATCTGAGCCTGCAGCATTACTACGATTTCAGCATCCACAAAATGTTTTTGCCATTCACCGGGCTCGGCCAAGTCGGCATATTCAACGGTAATGTCCGGTTGGACCTGTCTCAGGACGTCTAAATTGGCTCGGTGCTTGTCGAGGACGACAATGTCTTTGAATCCTTTTGTTTTAAGGCGAGCGACAAGATTTTGGCCGACAAGCCCGGCACCGCCGGGAAGAATTATTTTTCTGTTTTTCATGATGTAACCGCGTAAAATCTAAGGGAGGCAATATGCTGTAACTTGGCTTATCTTGGCCTTTCCGGGGACATCTAGAGGGTCAAGACGAATATAAATGCCCTCTGGATTATAAGGGAACGCAAATTGAGCCTGAACTAAGCCAGCAGGATAATAACGTTTTAAAGAATTTGGCTCAGAAAAATTACCATCCTTATCCCAAAATATTTGCATCCAGCCCTCGATGGATCGTGTGATATCAATTTTAAGAGCAATATCTGATGCTTTATTGCAAATAACTTTGTCTCTCAAAATCAATATTGGATCATTTGTTTTTGATTCTATTTCAAGTTCGGTAAGAGATAGGTTTGACTGTGCACCGATCACTGACATGTTGTCTTGTTTAATGTTGAATTGACTGATGTGTTCGAGTGAGTATTGTCCTGAAGCGATTCCATCTATATACCAGCCGGGAAATTTTGGCCATTGTGGATGAATTGGAATCATTAGATTTTCGTATTTTGCAAAGTTTGCAAAAGATTTAAACTGCAGATTCGGTGAAGACACATGGTGGAAATTTTTATAGCAAATCATCGACCCAAAGGCAAACAAAAAAAATCTGATTAACCGTTTATCTTTTGATAGCAAAATTGCGCTAAAAAAAATCAGGGTATAGGGTATCCATGTATACCTGTTCCCCCCTCCGGGGGCGGTCATGAGCATTGGATTTTCTTTATGGGAATATTGGCTTGCAATAATGAAGAGTATCGCGGTAAGCAGAAAGAAAAATGGCAGAATTCTTGCTGTTGACACTTCTTGAGTCACCTCTCCTCGCTTATCAACCATAAGGATCAGGATAAGCACCCAAAAACTTATCGCTGCGACTTTTTCCCCTGGATTATTCGTCCCAAAAAGCAATATTTGGAAGAATGAAGTCACCCAATCCCATGCTTGAGCGTTAATCGTTCCTGATGTTGCTCTACCTGAATTTAGCAGAATAGACAATTGGACTGTAGCACATACAAGCAGTGTTAAATATATCCATAGATTTTTTTTAACATCTTTTGCAAAAAAAGCCTTTAATACCAATATGGGAATTAATATTATTGAAAATGGCCCAGTTAAACCTAGTAGAAGTAAAAGGATAAACCTTGAAGCCGATATATGAAACGACTCGTCGACGCTTGTTAACACCAATACCGAAAGTCCAGAGCCCAACATCCATTGCGAATTTGTTATATTAAAAAAGTTTTCGCCATAGTGAGGTTGAAGAGAAACTAAAATCACTAAAAAAATTAATGAAAAAAGCCCCACACCAAGTGAACTCGCTCTTCGGATTAAGACTGCAAACAGAAAAAGATAGGCTATGAGCCATCCTAATATCAGGATAGTCGGACGCATATCCAGGTGAAAATAATTAGCGACTATCGAGACTAAGCGAGGATATATGTGTAAATAACCATTATATGGCCTCCACAATGAGGGAATTCCCAATGATTCCGCTTCATTGATAAAAATATTTCCATCTTCAGCCCAAAGATATTTTCCAGGAAAGTAATCTAGACCATCTAATCTAGGTATAAGGAGGGCTACAGCTAGTGCTAACAACGCCGTAAACTGAAAGGCTTCTGCCCGATTTTTTAGCATTTTTTTTGATACGGCATGATTTTGAATTAGCTGAATATTTGTCTTATGTTTATCCATCGTACTTATTATTAAATATTCAACTTGTTAAAAACAAACCGAGGCAGATGTCGAATGATCATCATGATCAGCGCCCATTTAGTGGGTGCATAAACAACCGGTTTGCCTTGATTTATCCCCTTAACAATTAATTGCGAAACATTTTCCACACTGGCAAGACGACTGCCTTGCTGCGTTAAATGTGCGGTCATAGGGGTATCGGTAGGGCCGGGCTTTACCAGAACAATTTTGACTTTCGAATTAGCTAAGCGATGTTGAAGACCCTGTGCATAACGCGTAACCAATCCCTTGGCTGCCCCGTAGACATAGTTTGATTTACGCCCTCTATCTCCAGCAACCGAGCCAATAATTGCCAAAGTGCCGGAGTTGTTTTTTTGCATATGCCCGGCAAATGCCTCTGCAAACAGCACAGGGGAAATTCCATTAACCGTCAGCGCCTCATGACATGCAGTTAAATCTTGCTGGCAAATGGCTTGATCCGGCAACGAGCCATGCGCGATCAATACGGTATTGACGGCTCCTTCAGCAACAATATCATCGACCAGTTGGCGAATGGCGCGCGGATCAATGAAGTCCGCTTTACGTACACGAATCACAGATCGCGGACTGCGTACTTTCAGGTCTCCAGCTATTCGTTCCGCTTTATCGATATCCCGGGCGATTAAAGTCAGATCAACCTCAGTCTCCTTGACCCATAAACGGGAGCAGTGCTCAGCGATAGAAGAGGTTGCGCCCACGATGATGATTCTTTTTATATTGTTTGACACGAATTAATGTCCCATTAAGCGCCGCGACATTGCAGAACTGATGCCGGGGTCGCGGTATTTCAGAAATTCGGCAAGGCGTGGGTAACCTGCCTCGAAAAGGTCACGCGGCATGCGAGCATCCTTAGCGAGATAAATGCGTCCGCCGGCCTCGCGCACGATGGCGTCCAGCCGCTTGAAGAGTTTCAGCGTCCGCTCTCCTTTATTGGGGAAGTCCAGTGCCAGGGTCACGCCCGGCTGCGGAAAACTCATCATGCCCAAAGGGTGGCGGTTGCCAAAGGTTTTCAGTACCGCCAGAAATGAGCCTTCTCCCCACCGGGCGATTTCGTCTAGCATGGCCTGCACCGCATCATGTCCCACTTTGCGAGGTACGACGCTTTGATACTGGAAGAAGCCTGAAGGTCCATACATCCGGTTCCACTCCCGCAGATTGTCGAGCGGGTAAAAGAACGGCTCGTAATGGGTATACGACCTGCCTGCTTTCCATTTCTTAATGTTGAAGTAGGCCGTGTTGAATGGTTGTAACGATAGTCTGTTGACCAGGGATATCGGCGGTACGAAAGGCATAGTCCATTTTCGCCCTTTGGGTTCCGGGCGTGAGCTAATATCACACGGGTTGCCGCGCATGAAGAGCCCACGTCCCCCGCCGGAAATGCAGTCAATCCATGAAACGGTGTGCTCCCAATCGGCTTCTGAATCGTCAGAGAGGCAGAAGAATTCGTCCAGATTGGCATAAGGCACAGTCTCCGTGTCGAGCCACGGGCCGGGTACCCGACGCAGTTGAATTTCGGCTTCGAGGATTACCCCGGTCAGGCCAAGACCTCCCACTGTGGCGGAAAACCATTCGGGCAGAAGTTCCGGTCCACATTCAATGATCGCACCGTCAGTACGGATCAGTTTGATCCACTTAACATGGTCGCCAAAGGAACCTAAAACATGATGATTTTTGCCATGGACATCGTTGGCAATGGCTCCGCCTACTGTTGCTAATTGTGTTCCAGGCGTGACCGGCAAAAGCCAGCCGCGCGGGATGACCAATCGTTGAATGTCGCGTAATAGCACGCCTGCTTCGCACACCAGCCGGCCCGTGTTCTCGTCAATGCTGATAAAGCGATCCAGTCCCGTAGTTTTCCACAACACGCCATTCGGGTTCAGGCAGGCGTCGCCATAGCTGCGACCCATGCCATAGGCGATACCTGAGCGACTGCTTTTCAGCTGGTTAGCTACTTGGTTCCGGTTTGTTAAAACCCTAACTTCATGCTCCCAACGCCCCAGTCTTCCCCACGACGAGATTGCTACCATGGCCAACCAGCCGCCCCTATCGCCAGGACTCCGGCAAATGCCATACCTGCCAGTAAGCTTGCTTTGTCTTTTACGGCAAAGACCAGCGGGTCGTCATGCATTTTGCCGCGGTGGGCTTGCATCCACATCCAACTGACCCAGAACAGCATGACGGGCACCGCGCCCCAGATGAATTCCGGGGTTCGATAAAGCTTCACGACGGCGTCACTATTCAGATAAAGTGCCAGTACCAGGACGGAAGCGTAGCCGGAAGTGATGCCGAGTGTCTGAACCAATGGGGCATCTGAAGTGTAATAACCGCGCCCGTGCGCCTTTTGTTTGCCCCTCAGCAACTGTACCTCCAATTCTGCATAGCGTTTGACGAAGGCCAGCGACAAAAACAAGAAAACCGAAAACGCAAGCAGCCAGAACGATAGCTCCATGTTCGCTGCGGCAGCACCGGCGACTACGCGTAAGGTATAAAGCATTGCGAGGGTCAGGCAATCCACCAGAATTATACGCTTGAGTCCCCAGGAGTACGCACAGGTCAACACAAAATAAAACAGAAGCCATGGTAAAAAGTTCCCTTCCACATGGAGAGCTGATGCCAGACTAACGATCAGCAATAAGGGCGCCAAAACTACGCCGATCCATGCAGGGATAATGCCTGAAGCAAAGGGTCTTTTGCATTTGCGCGGATGCAATCGGTCGCTCTCTAAATCGAGTAAATCATTGGCGATATACACCGATGAAGCACATAGACTAAACGAGAAAAAAGCCAGAACAAGCGCTTGCCATGTTTCCGAGTTATTGAGCTGATGCGCTGCAAACAGAGGCACAAACAGCAGCAAGTTCTTCAGCCATTGGTGTACACGCAGCATTCGCCGCCAAGCCTTTAGGCCTGAAGGAGATGAAGGAAATATTTGTTCCACCTCGCAAAAAGCCAGCACTTTCTCGGTCAAGCCCGCGGATGCGTTGACGATTATGGCTCGACGCGAGCTTTGCCATACCGCAAGATCGGCACGCGAGTTACCGGCATAATCGAAACCGGCATGGCCAAAACGTTTCTCTAAAGCCTCGGCTTTGTGCTTTCCGGCTAGGTTTTTAATGCCGTCGCTCGCCATCACTTCGTCAAAAACGCCTAGATGGTTCGATATTGCGGTTGCGATGGATAGATCGGAAGCCGTACACAGAATTAACTTTCGACCTTGAGTCCTCTGCTGTTTTAACCAGTCCAATAATTCATGGTTATAGGGCAGGGAGCTTGGATCGAAGGCGGAGCGGTCGGCCAAATGACGTTTTAACACAGCCTTTCCTTGCGACAACCAATAAGGAATTCGAAATGTGTCTAATGGAGTATCGCGAAGGACTCTCAATGCTGATTCGTGGAGCATATCCGTGAGAATCAGCGTTCCGTCGAGATCAACTACAAGCGGAGGCATCAGAGTCAAAATATTTCCTCCTGTAATCTATATATTATCCGGGCGTTTCCGGCCGTCAGCAGGTGATAGAAATGACTGATCATGAATTGCATGTCTTGTTTAATGCGCCAGAAAGCCATCTCCAGGCGCATAATAATATGTGATTGACATCAAATAAAGAGAATGGGAAATATCGCTGCCGTTCTTGTTCTGAAGGAAAAGCAGCAGTAGTAGATATAGTTTCAAAGCTCATCAATTGCAGGGAGACTATGTGATGTAATTTATGAAAAATTATTTTTTGCTGAATAATTTATCTAATGAGACCTTAACTTCACTATTCGTTATATCAGGCTCCCCGTTTGTTTTTTTATGAAACTTATAAAATCTCCCTTCATTCTTGCCATAGTCAATATAGTGTTGAATTGGATCGACACCTGCATGAAGTATGTCCCGGTTTATTAACAAATAAGCGAGCACATCAAAATCAGTCGGAAGGTCGGGATGAAATTTTCGGGAACTATTCTGTTCGGCAACTTTCACGGTTTCCATGAGAGTCTGCTCTGTTTCGTCTTGAACCGTTTTCAACTTTTCAAGCGCCCAGCCCAATAAGAGTTTTTCTAGATTGATTTTTTCTTTGGGCTTGATTTTC
This sequence comes from Methylomicrobium sp., assembly GCA_051061015.1. Taxonomy (GTDB): domain Bacteria; phylum Pseudomonadota; class Gammaproteobacteria; order Methylococcales; family Methylomonadaceae; genus Methylomicrobium. The sequence continues at coordinate 311,904 of JBPFEG010000088.1, read as the reverse complement.
GATTTTTTGCCCAAGAATTTTAAGTGCAGAATTTTCTTTGCCGGTTTCGTAGGCAAAACTGAAACGACGGCTTTTTTATTGAAAAAAACGCTGTTTACCCAGTTGACCTCGGTGTTGAAATTGTCGAGTAATGAATCAATTGTCGCTTTGGTGTATTCAGCCGGCTCTCCTGTCGCATTGGGATTTGCATAAATCAATAACTCAGACAATTCCTTTGAATATGCCGCACCCAATATTTTATTGGCAGCAATTAACGCGTTACGCTCTTCGTTGGTCAAGCTTCGGTTGACCTGCCGCTTCTGGTCTTTGGGATCAATCTCAAATGAGGAATCGACACCGAGAATATCCAAAAATCCCCTTATTAAGTTTGCTCGTACATGATCAAAATGAATCACATGTATAATTGATTTGGGTAATACGTTCGCCATTGTTCGCAGCGCCTTACCATGTTGCCAGATTGCTTTTTTAACCCATTCATCAAATAATTCATCGCCTCCATGACGCTTAATGATTTGATCATAAGCAGAGAGAAGATATGGAATCACATTGCGCACATAGAAAATCACTTTTAATTTCACGCCGAGTCTTATTGACGATTCAAAAAGTTTTTTCCAACCAGATATATCCAGTTCTGCAAAAAATTCACTAGAACAAATAGCGCTATTACATCCCCCGAAATAACTAGACATTGCATTGTCAATTTCATCGTCCGTGGAAGTTGGTGATAACACTGTTTCATAGAGCAGCATACCGTTGGCGCTGCCAATCTCATGCTCATGTTCAATATGGAGTCTATTCTCATAGGCGAAACCTAGACTTTCGAGTTTGGAAGCATTGAGATGAAAAAAATTCTGCAAGGCACTCGATCCCGTTTTTGCTCCCCCTGCATGAATGAATAAAGTTTTGTCAGTCATTGAAAAATTTCTCGGTAACTGTGAATGAAGAGATGATTGTAATATCCCGAGATATAGGGATTCTGTCTTTATCTTCAGCTAGTTACTTAAATAGTCAGCTAATGTCAGCTCATGATTACGTGAACTTCCCCAGGCGTCAAAGTTCTTTACTTGACCTAATAACTGAAGTGCGTCTTCTTGCTCGCCAGTAACCAACTCGATCAACGGCGAGGCAATCTGCAACGGCGAGGCCGGTATATCCAGGCGCTGCCTCAATGCTTCATATTGCTCGGCATAGGTCTCAATGCCTTGGTTTATCTCTTTTGTAATACGCAGCAAGCTATGGGTATTACCGCGCCCGGCATCCAGCACAGGCTCAATACCTTCAGCTCCGATGCGTAATCCGATCACCGAATAGTGGGGTGCGGAAAAAAACAGTTCCACAGCAACACGATTGGCATACATAGAGGCAACAGTCTTAGCAGAGGTGGTTTCCGTGTTTACCATAGCCGCCATATGTTGCGTCTGTTCACGACGGAAACGTTCCGGGGTATCGGCCAGGCAGAAGTAGTAGCCAAATACCTCAAGGTTCATAAGTGGGCGTACAGCCGACTCGAATGCTTCCTGAGTGGTGCCATTCCAGCCCACATCGACCAAGGCAACCTTGCATCCCGGATTGAGCCCAATTTGTTTAAGGTAATTGTAGAGTGCGTGACGGTTGCGCCGGCACACCTTGAGGATTTCCCAGCGATAAGCATACAGGAAGCTGGCCAATTTTTCATGTAAAGCGGGACTCACGAGTACATCGGTCCCCAGTCCCAGATTTGCCATAATCTGCGGCGATGGCGGTTGTACACCAATTCGCTTCAGCAGTTCGCAAGGGGCAAGACCGTCAGACCCCGACAGGAAGAACGGCAGGAACTCGCCAAAGTTATCGGACTTGATTGCGGCCATCGTATAAGCGGTACGCGAGCCCAAGAAATAACAAAACTGGGGCAGTTCATTATCCGTTTGAGCCCTGGCTAGGCGCTCTAATGAATACCCGTCACGGGAAAGGAACAACACGTGGTCGATACCATCCCTGCGGGCGCGGGCCTGGATCCATTTTAGAAAACCCAAGGCAGCTGCGCCGCCATAAAGGAAACCAAGCTCGGTATAAGAGCCCGGCTCAATATCCCGGGCACGGCTATGCAATAACCCGTATCCTATCGAAGTACTAAGCGAAGCGTTTTTTTTAACCCTCCGTTCCCGGCTAGGCCGATAATGAAAAGCCATTAGTCCTTTTTCACGCGGACGAACAACGTCAGCCAGCGTGTTATCCCCAATGTGCAGAATATTGGAGGCTAATAATCCCAGCTTGTTGGCAACGATATCGAATAATTCTCCCGTATCACGTTTGGTTGCATTACAATCGGCCGATATAAACAAAGGCACATGGGCGAGACCATGTGGCCGAAGCGCCTCGATAAAAAAATCGGAGGTTAAATACATATCCGAAGTGATCACTACCGGTCTGCCTATATCAATCAGTGAGCAGAATAAAGGAAAAATCTCCGGATTTGGCTCGACTAACGCCAGTTCGAGGGCGTACTCGGCACGCATGAGTAGGTCTGCCGGAGTACCGGTTTCGCTGAAACAGGCATAAATGTTCTCCAGGGTGATTTCCTTGCGCCCGGCAGCCTGCATACGACGGAACGCTTCGGCCTGTGCCTTTTGGCGGCGCTGACGGAAATCCGGAATACCAAATTGGTGGCCGAGGATATCGAACGTGTCCTCAGGGTTGGCAAGAGGGCGTAGAAAAAGTGTATCGAAAAAGTCAAAGGAGATGACATCAGCGGTTTCGATTAGCCGATTAAGTTCGCTAGCCTCATTCGACGAAAACGAACAGTTGGCTTTCTCTGTCGGTTCGTAGTGCTTTCTAGTCATGCTACGCATCAGACCGCTACCTCGAAATTGAGTCCGCTGGGATGCAGATTTGGATTATGGAAGGGGTCGTACTGGAAAAATTTGGGATGCAGGTCGTACAGGCGAAGGAGTTCCTTCTGCAGACGCCCCTGTTTAATAGGATCCGCGTTATCAAGGCCACGGCTCACTGATTCGTGGTGAATCAGTGTCACAGCCTGACAGACAACATTGTAGTAACCCTTTTCGATGGCCCGTAGGCACAACTCGATATCATTGTAGGCAATCGGAAAGGTCGTATCGAATCCACCCAAAGCCTTGAACTTGCTCGCTTCCATCATCAGACAGGCGCCGGTGACAGCCAGCCAGTCGTACTCCAATAAATTACGCATGAAATAAGCGGGGCGGTCGCAATCGTGTCGTAAGAATGCATGCACAGGCCCGATTGTTAAGTTTAGAACGCCCGCATGTTGAATCTCATTGCCGTCCGGGTAAAGCAATTTGGCACCTACCGCACCAATATGCGGCAATTGCGCATACCCTCCCATGCGTTCCAGCCAGTCGTCGCACAGTACTTCGGTATCGTCGTTGAGAAAGAGCAGCAGTTCTCCGTTGGCCTTGTTAACCCCGATATTGTTCAGTTCGGAGAAGTTAAAGGGCGCGTCATGCCTGATAACCAGGGCTTGACCTTGATCCTGCAGTTCCTGGAGAAATGAAAGCGTAGAGCTTTCGACTGAACCATTGTCCAGGATAATGAGCTCGAAGTTGCGGTAACTGCTGTTTTTCTGAATCGACTCGATACATCGACGCAGTACGTTCCCATTGTCACGCGTGGGAATAATAATTGAAATAAGCGGTGTCCCTGTCAGATGATAATTGACTCTAAAATACCCCGGCACCTGAATGACTGGCTCTACACTCCCTTCTAGGCCACGCCGACTCAGCGCGTCCATCCTAACTCGGCGGGAGGCATCAAGCACATAAGGTTTGGCCGCAATATCCGAAGCCACGGAGGCAGGAATAATACGCCAGTGGTAAAGTACCCTTGGGATATGGCTGATATGCTGAGTTTGCTCTGACACACGCAGGACGAAGTCCCAGTCCTGGCAGCCATCGAACTCTGAACGCAAGCCTCCGACCTTTTCCAGCAGGCTGCGGCGTATGCAGGACACATGGCCTGTAAACATCGTGCTCATCATGGTATCCGGCGACCAGTCCGGCTTGAAATGCGGCTGCGTGAATCCTCCTTCTTCGGTGAGTTTATCTTCATCGCTGTAGATAAAGTCTGGTTGTTCCCGATCAATGCACAGCGCAAGTTCGTACAAACAATCCACGGTCAGTTCATCGTCGTGATCCATAAACACGATAAAATCACCCTCCGCTGCTTCAAGGGCTGCATTAGTTGCTCCCGAGATGCCCTGATTGGTTTCCAGGCGCAATAATTTGATCTGCGGATGATCTATCTGGGACAGTGCGTGGCGGGTTTCCTCAGAAGGACTGGCGTCATCGGCGAGTATCAATTGCCAATGAGGATACCATTGCGCCTGTACAGACGCGAGCGCAGCTTTCAGAAGCTCGGGAGTTGTATTGTAGACCGGCACCACGATTGAGAACAGCGGCAAAGACTGCAGTGCTGCAAGTTGCGTATCGAGATCTGTCGGGCGTTGAGGTTCAATGTAGGTATAACCTTTTGATGCCGGAGCCAGTTCATAATGCCCCTGGCTGTCTCGTACGATAGCTGATGGTACGAAAGTAATTTCTGTTTTTTCAGAGGAAAAAATCGCCGGTGATACAGCCGAGGATTGAGCTGCGAGATTGTGATGGTGGCGAACACGTGTTTTCACGCCTTCTAAACCTTCGTTCCATACAATTCTCAAGGCTTTTTTCGCCAATACTGGCAAAGGCTGTTGCTGCAATTGCCGGTTAGTTACAGCATTTACATCTTTAGCCTTGCGCCACAAGAGGCCGACGTGACGTACCGGACGGGTGACCTTCCAACTGGTAGAACTCTTCAGTTCGGCAATAGTATTTGCCTGCACGTGGATAAGTTGATCTCTTTCAGAAATCTTCCATTCTTCGAGCATAAGCCGATTTTTTAACTCCTCTACATGATCGTTGAGGTTAGCGATCTCACCCTCGTGCTCGGCTACGGTATGAGTGAGATGGGTGATCTGTTCCTCTCGCTCGGCTACCGCATGATTGAGGTTGGCAATCTGCCCGTCGCGCTCGGCTACCGCATGATTGAGGTTGACGATCTGTCCGTCGCGCTCGGCTACCGCATGATTAAGGTTGGCAATCTGCCCGTCGCGCTCGGACACTGTTTGTGTGAGGGCTGCGACCTGCTGAGTTCGTTCGGCGACCGCTTTATTTTTGTTAACAAGTTGAGCTTTGGCTTCTATTAACTCATACCGCTCTAATTGGCGTGAGCCTAATGTGGCAAAATAGGCTATAAGCTGTGGCTTATCTGTTGAGTTTTGTTGTAGCCAGGTAATCTCCTTATCAGCCGGTGCGTCATTTAACTGCAATACGCCCAAGCCATGGGAGTGCGCGAACTCCAAATTATTCGGATAGCGCGCTTGCAGTTCTTCCCAAAACTTCCATACGCCAAAGTTGCGTTCGCGAACATTGGTGTCGTGAAATAATACAACGGCGCCCGGCGCCAATTTTGGCAGCCACATTTCAAAATCATGGCGTACTGCTTCATAAGTATGCAGTCCGTCAATATGCAATAAATCTATGGATTCATTAGCAAAATAGCTGGCTGCGTCATCAAATGGCATGCGTAAAAGTCGGGAGAATCCCGCATAGTATTCCTGATTATGCGCGCTCACCTCATTGAATATCTGGTCGCTGTACTGCCCTGCGTGTTCATCGCCCTGCCATGTATCGACCGCATAACACTTGATTGAAAGACCCGCTTCTGCAACTGACTGGCAGAACGAAAAATATGAATTTCCACTATGCGTGCCAAGCTCAACAAATATCTTTGGAGAGACCTCTCGGATTACCCATGCAGCAAAAGGCAAATGTCCAATCCAGGCATTCGGAAATTGCAGCGATCTCGGGGAGAACGCGGAGATATCTAATAAATTAGTTTGATTCATCTGATACTTAATCGAATATTGTTCATGGGCACTCCCACTAATCCAGTGCATACGCTGCTGCTATGCGATTTCAGGAGTAGGGCATCATGTATCCAATGATGCTGAACATGATCTTGCTGGGTCCCTTCCGCTAATGCGACAGTGATGGAATAATCACCTTTTGGAAGAATAGGCATGTTGAATTCGAATACAGCTTCAATTTTTTCTCCTGAAGCAACATTCAACGGCGCTTGTTTCGAAAAATTGAATGTATTGTCTCCAAATAGAGATTGGCCCAAGCTGTCTTTAAAATAGAACCCTATTATTGGACTAAATAGGTTATTTTTTGCGAGGGAAGTGATTTTCAATATTACTTTTTCTCCACCCACTACCCAAGCTAAAGGTTTTCCATTTCCATCAAACAATTGTACGGAGATAATGTTGCCACCGCCTTTCCCGAAATTCGCGGTGTCGGGTTTGAAACTAAACAGCTCGATATCATTTCGAAAATGAGTCGAGTTAATAAAATCCAAACGCATGTCTCGCGGTTGATCATCAATCAATTCATTATCGGTATTCTGCTTTTCAATGTTAACCGCGCTTTCACCTTGCTGTGATTCATACAATTCAGCAAGGTACATTTGCGACGCCTCTTTAGGGGAGCCTTCGTATTTGGAGGTTCCTTTATTTAACCAGATAGCGCGCTGGCAAAAATTGATCACCGCCCCCGTATCATGGCTGACAAATAAAACAGTTCCTTTTTCCATGAAATTTCGAAGGAAGCGCATGCACTTTTGTTTGAAAAAAGCATCGCCTACAGACAGCGCTTCATCAATCACCAAAATATCCGCATCGACATGTGCGATGACGGCGAACGCCAGTCGAACCGCCATCCCACTGGAGTAAGTTTTGACCGGTTGCTTGATGAACTGTCCAATATCGGCGAATGCAATAATGTCATCAAGACGTGCGTCCACTTCTTCCCTGCTTAAGCCGAGAACGGCGGCATTCATATAAATATTTTCATAACCGGTAAATTCGGGATTAAACCCGGAACCCAGTTCTAACAGGGCGGCGATACGGCCATGGGTTTGAATGCGGCCGCTGGTTGGGTTGAGGGTGCCGCAGATGAGTTGCAGGAGCGTTGATTTTCCGCTGCCGTTACGTCCGATAATGCCAACAGTTTCTCCTTTTTTGATTTCGAAGGAGATATCCTTCAGTGCCCAAAATTCCCGGTGATATTGCTTGGGGGAGAGCCCTAACATACGCTGTAAACGCGGAAAGATCGATTGTTTGAGTCTATCTTGCGGTTTCTCGTAGATCTGGTAACACTTGGACAGATTGTCTACTCTGATAGCTATTTCAGAGGACATCAGCAAAGCCTTTACGAGTCTTTTGGAACCATGCGAAGCCCATCCAGGCGATCATCAATCCTAATGCCGACATGGTGCCCCATTGCCAAAAATCCGGCACTTTACCGAAAATCAGCGTATTTCGCCCTTCTTCAATAATAAAGGTTAGCGGATTGATTTGAAGCCAAGCCTGATACTGAGCGGGAAGGGCGCTGACCGGATAAAACACAGGAGAAAGAAACATTAATACTGTGGTAAGTATGCCCGTAATTTGGCCAATGTCGCGAACATAAACCCCTAGTCCGGCTAGAAACCAGGCAAAACCCATTGTGGCAAACACTAACGGCAACAATACAAGCGGAAATAGCAGGGCTGTCCACATGATCTGCTGGTTGAGAATCAGTTGTACAGTTAATAACACAATTAAGCTGATCGAACTGTGAAAAAGCGCCGAGCTAAAGGCAATCCAGGGCAATATTTCCAACGGAAAAATGACTTTTTTAACGTAATTCACATTGGCAAGGATCAATCCGGGGGCACGGTTGACGCATTCTGCGAACAAGCCATGGACAATCATGCCTACAAAAAGAATGATCGCGAAATCGGTTTTGCTTTCGTCGCTACCGACGCCCCAGCGCGCTTTGAAAACTTCCGAAAACACAAACGTGTAGATCAATAGCATTAGAATCGGATTGAAAAAAGACCACGCCATTCCCATCAATGAGCCGCGATAGCGGCCGACTACCTCGCGTTTTGTCAAGGCATGAATCAGGCTGCGATTACGCCAAAAACTGGCGACCATTTCGCGTGGAGAAACGCTGAAGTGCTGCATCAGGCAAATGTCTCGGCTTGATTTAATGGCAAACCGCAAGAATCTTTAGCGGAAAGAATGGGGGCTTCGCGAATGACCCAATCGATCGCTAGAGTGGAGTCGTTCCAGGCAATACAGCGTTCGTGGACTGGAGCATAATAGTCCGTCGTCTTATAAAGAAACTCGGCATAGTCGGTGAGCACGACAAAACCATGCGCAAATCCTTCCGGGACCCAGAGTTGATGCTTGTTTTCGGCGGAAAGCCTGGCGCCAACCCATCGGCCGAAAGTGTTTGAGGATCTGCGAATATCCACGGCGACATCAAATACTTCGCCATGCACCACGCGTACCAGCTTGCCTTGCGGCTGCAGGATCTGATAATGCAATCCCCGCAAAACGTTTTTCGCGGAGCGCGAATGATTGTCCTGTACGAAATTTACTTTCCGGCCAACGGTTTCTTCAAAGCAGTATTGATTAAAACTTTCAAAGAAAAAGCCGCGTTCATCGCCGAAAACCTTCGGTTCGAGCAAGATAACCTCGGGTATCGCAAGAGGGGTCGCTTTCATTAGAATATGTTGTCCTTCAATATCCGTTGTAGGTATTGTCCGTAGCCATTTTTTGCAAGAGGCAACGCAAGTTTTTCAAGTTGGTCGGCGTCAATCCATTGCTGTCTAAAGGCAATTTCTTCCGGACAGGATACTTTTAGACCTTGCCGGTTTTCGATGGTGGAAATAAACTGGCTGGCCTCCAGCAACGATTCGTGGGTGCCGGTATCGAGCCAGGCATAGCCTCGTCCCATGATTTCGACATCTAACTTGCTTTGCTCAAGATAAATCCGGTTCAGGTCGGTAATTTCCAGTTCGCCGCGTGCTGAAGGTTTAAGATTCTTGGCGAGTTCTACAACGTCCCGGTCATAGAAATACAGACCCGTGACCGCGTAATTCGATTTCGGGTTTTTCGGTTTTTCTTCAAGAGTAACCGCTTTGCTCTGGTGATTGAATTCGACCACGCCGTAACGTTCAGGGTCATGTACATGGTAAGCAAATACTGTGGCGCCCTCAGTGCGTAACACTGCATTGCCGAGGAGTTCTTGAAAATCATGGCCATAAAAGAGATTATCACCCAATACCAGTGCGGAGGGATGAGTGCCGATAAAAGATTCGCCGATAATGAACGCCTGAGCGAGTCCATCGGGGCTGGCTTGTATGGCATATTGCAGATTTAATCCCCACTGTTCGCCATTCCCTAACAACTGCTCAAAACGGGGCACATCTTGCGGTGTGGAAATGATCAATATGTCTCGAATACCGGCCAGCATGAGAGTGCTGAGCGGGTAGTAGATCATCGGCTTGTCGAAAACGGGCAGGAGTTGCTTGGAGATCGCCAAGGTGGCGGGGTGTAAGCGAGTGCCTGAGCCGCCCGCCAGGATAATGCCTTTACGTTGCATAAGTTTTTTAAGCTGAATGAGAAAGCGTCAATTGATCGATCGTACGATTCACATGCACGGACCAGTCAGGTAACTGCAAACCAAGCCCGGAAGATAATAGCGAGGTATCAAGCCGGGAGTTTTTCGGCCGTTGGGCAGGAACCGGATATTCTTCGGTTGTAATCTCTCGAATTTTAGACGAATCCAGTTGCAGATTGAGACCATTGGCTAGTGCGCGATCAACAATATGGCACGCGAACTGATGCCAGTTGGTTTCACCGTTTGCTGTCAGATGATAAATGCCGCTTTTAATGGTGCGGGACCGATAGCCAGCAACCGCCAGTGCGGTGACATCAGCAATTAATTCGGCCGATGTGGGGGCGCCAAATTGATCCGCGACAATATTAAGAGCGTTTTTTTCTTTAGCCAATCGTAAAATCGTTTTAATAAAATTATTGCCGTGGGATGAGTAAACCCAACTAGTGCGTAAAATCAGGGCATTACATTGGCTTTGCACGATGGCCTCTTCGCCCATCCTTTTGGATAGACCGTAAACGCCGAGTGGATGCGTGGCGTCGGTTTCAACAAAGGCACCCGGTTTTTGACCGTCAAACACATAATCGGTCGAGTAGTGTACAAGTAAAATATGCTTTTGAAAAGCATAGTGAGCCATTATCGCTACTGCTTCCGCATTGACCTTGAAAGCAGCCTCAGAGTCGTTTTCGGCCTTGTCCACAGCAGTGTAAGCGGCTGCGTTGACGATCAGGTCGGGCTTTACTGCCTGCAGTAAACGGTTCAACTCGGCAAGATTTTGCAGGTCGGCATTTTGCCGATTGAACGCAATGACATCGCCGAAAGGCAGCAAGGTCCGTTGAAGTTCGCGTCCAACCTGGCCGTCTTTACCCAATAAAAGAATTTTCATACGACGTATTGCTTGTTAATCCAGTCCCGATAGGCCCCGCTCGTCACATTGTTCACCCATTGCGGGTTATCCAAATACCATTGCACCGTTTTGCGAATACCGGATTCGAAGGTTTCCTCAGGCTTCCAGCCCAGTTCCCTTTCCAGCTTTGTCGCGTCGATAGCGTAACGGCGGTCATGTCCGGGACGGTCTTTCACAAAAGTAATCTGGGTGCGGTAGGATTGGCCGTCAGGCCGGGGCTGGAGTTCGTCCAGAATAGTGCATAAGGTGTACACCACATCCAGATTGGCCTTCTCATTCCAGCCGCCAATATTGTAGGTTTCTCCCGTTTTGCCGGCGCTGAGTACCCGGCGAATGGCGCTGCAATGATCTTTGACATAAAGCCAGTCGCGTATTTGTTGCCCATCTCCATAAATCGGCAGTGCTTTACCGGCCAGGGCGTTATGGATCACCAGTGGAATCAGTTTCTCGGGGAAGTGGTAGGGGCCGTAATTGTTGGAGCAGTTGGTCGTTAACACGGGCAGCCCATACGTATGGTAATAGGCGCGCACCAAATGATCGCTGGCCGCCTTGCTAGCCGAATAAGGGCTGTTAGGTTCGTAGCGATGGGTTTCGCTAAAGGCCGGCTCGTCTTTATTCAACGATCCGTAAACTTCATCGGTAGACACATGCAGGAAGCGGAAGCCGGCTTTCTTCTCTTTGGGAAGCGCGTTCCAATAATGCCGAGTCGCTTCAAGAAGATGAAAAGTTCCAACAATATTAGTTTGAATGAAATCTTCGGGGCCGTGGATGGATCTGTCTACATGGCTTTCCGCCGCAAAATTAACGATGGCCCGGGGTTGGTGGTCTGCGAGCAAACCGGTGATCAAGTTTTTATCGCCGATGTCTCCGTGGACAAAATGATACCGCTCAAAACCTTCCAGGCTTTGAAGATTTTCAAGATTACCGGCGTAGGTGAGTTTGTCGAGGGTTATAACGGCTTCATCTTGATGCGCGAACCAGTCAAGCACAAAATTGGAACCAATAAAACCCGCTCCTCCTGTTACAAGAATGCTCATTTATTTGTTTTTTATCCTAAAAATGGGGAATTAACGGAGCCCGTTGCTTAAATAAATCCTCTTGCGGCTACCTATCAAGCACTTGTGAGAGGATCCGATATTGCTTGTTATAATAGTTGTAGTAGAAAATTGCTGCAGCATATAGCCGGAGCAATTCAGTCTACTAAAGCGATTTTATCAAGTCGGGTCACAGAACAATAGTCTATCTTGTAATTCTATCGGTCAAAATTTTTGTAGAACTTAATTTCGGGGGCTTTTGCGCTCTTTTCCTCAATCGCTACAGTCTAACTTGGTTAATAGTACATTGTAATTTCCTAAAATTGATACACTGCGGGTAGAGAATGGATATCTTTCATACCCATCCGCAAGGTTCATTTTTTCAAGGTCAATGTTTAATAGTCCTGAATAAGGAAAATGGAAGTGTTAGTCAGTATGTATTGGAAAAGCCTTTTATTTCAGTGTGTTAGCGGCTACCGTATTTTGACGGATGAACAGTAATTGATCGGGTAAGTCCGATGTATTTTTCAGAGCTTCGAGTAAGACTGTGTCATGGCCGTAGATGTCGCGATAGAAAGCGACTTCTCCATCTTGGTCGACAAACGCGGTGGTGTAAAAAAACAGAATCGGGATTGATTTTTTCAGCATTACTCGCTGCATCTTTGGCGCCTGCATCGCGAGTTGAATGTTTTGTTTAGTCCATTCCGGTTGGTCCTTTAGTACAAATTCAGCGAGTTCCAGGGGCTTCTCGATCCGTACACAGCCATGGCTGAAATCGCGGGTCGAGCGATTGAACAATGATTTCGAGGGCGTGTCGTGCAGATAGACGTCTTCCTTGTTAGGGAACATGAATTTAACTCTACCGAGCGGATTTTTCTTACCCGGACGCTGGCGAATTTTTAAGAGTCCCTGCTTGAGCAGCGATAGCGAATCGAGGTTAAGAGGGATCAGTTTTGCTTGGTCGCTAAAAGCGGTAACGATCTCCAGGTTTTCGGAGCGCAGATAACCAGGGTTCTCGATTAGCTTGGGTATAATTTCATTTTTGGTAATGCTATAGGGGACATTCCAGTAAGGCATGAAATCGATGAACGTCATCTCAGCCATTAACACCGGTGTTTGGGTTTTTATCGCCTGGCCGACAACAACCCGCATGTTAAGGGGAGGGGGCGCATTTTTGCTGATATCGTCATACACCCACATTTGAAATGCCGGAATATTCACGAGAATATAGGGGCCGGAACCGATATCGGGCAGCCAGCGCAGTCTTTCCAGCGCCAGTTCGATTTGTGTGACTCGTTCGGTCAGCGGTACGTTCAGTACAGCGGCAGTGCCTTTGCCGAGTACTCCATCGGGGGCCAAGCCGTTACGGGCTTGAAAACGCATGACCCCTTCGCTCAGCTTCTTGTCGTAGAGGCGGGGCGTCGCAGCAGGTGGCCCCCCCTCGCTTTCCGGTAGTTGGCCGGTTTGAATTAGAAAGCGCTGCAATGCTTCCAATTGCGGGTGCACTTCGCCGATGCGTACCGATCGAGTAACTTCCAGTTGAATAGGCGTGGTGCGAGCGGCCAGTTTGCGGTAATGCGCCAATGCCAGTTTAAGTTTTTGGTATTGATTCAGTCTCGGTTCGACCGCCATTGACAGCGCGGCGATTTCGCCCTGATTTCGGCTGGCGATGATCATCGCAGGTAAATCGATGAGCTTTTTCTCGCGCAGCTTTAAGTTGTAGTTGATTCCCTGTGGGCTGACGCGGCCATAATGCAGGTCATGCAGATAGCGCAGAAGGGACAAACTGATGGCAGTATCGTACATCGCCTGTTTTCTGACCGCGACCGGAGGCAATTGCAAGGCCGTTGGCAACATCTCCTTCAGCTTGCCGGCGTCATAATTTTGCGGATTCAGTCCTTCGCTTGCGGCATTCGATAAAAGATCGAGGGTTTGCGCGATCAGCGGTTCGGAGTCGTCGCGGTTCAACCAAATCGGTTCGTAGTTAGCGGCTTTGTATAGCGCCTGCATATCTTCGGCACGGCTGGAAAAGCCGGTCTGGGACAGATAGGGATGCTGTTTCGACTCGATCAGCGTAAAAATTTCTTTGCCGACACCGGCTTGGGGGGCGATGAATTCTTGTGCGTGAAGCAGCGATACCTGCCAGCCGAGAGACAGGCACAGCAAGAGGTGCGCGAGATGAAGCCTGTTTTGACGTTTTTTTTCTTTCAACAGCGAAGAAAGTCGGCAGGCAGGGTTAATTTTAATTAATCCCATGAGGTCGGTCATTTTTGTTACTATAAACGGATTTATTGATATATTGCATGGCAATTGTAAAGGCCATGGCAGAGCTTTTTCAATGGGTTCCAGAAAAAGGGAGGTTATTTTCCCTTTCCCTATCAATTATTTGCCGTAATTGATCAAATTGTCCGTCCGTACTTGTTTTCCTGCAAATTTCGCCGCATCTCGTCCATTATAATGGATGATCGAATTCATGTTCAGTTCATTTCATCTTTTCATCAGCAGACGCTGCCGAGCGGGGGTTGAGCCATTTGGCCTGATCTTTTAATTGAGGCGGCGGCCGGCCTCAAGCTTATTATGATTATTTGTTTTACAGTTATTGATATTTTTTACCGAAGAAAATGAAGATTAATGGTGTCTTGGTAATTTTACTGTTTTTGAGTCTCGGGTTCGGACAGCTTTGGGCTGATACGGCCGTGCCTGTCGCCAAGTCAAACGATGTGGCCTCTGAATTCGGCAAAAAAGATTTGCAGAGCAGAATTGATGCGCTAAATAAGCGGCAAGGAGTGGATGGAGCCTTAAAAACCAAGGTTTTGGCCATTTATCAGGAGGCGGGAGATAATCTTGAAAATAATGAAAAATTTGCGGATCAGGAGGCGGTCTACAGGGAGTCTTTAAAGACGGCTCCGGTACAGACTCGAAGATTGCAAAAAGACATCGAGTCGTATCAGCAAAAGGCTGGCAAACAAAAGGCTGAGGATTGGGACGGAATTCCAACCGAGGAGCTTGAGCAGCGGCTTATCATTGAGAAGAGCAAGGTCGCCAGTCTGGATGAGCAGATCAAGAAGAAAGAAACGGAGTTTGTCGAGCAAAACAGCAGGCCGCAATTGATCCGTGGAGAAATTGTTGCGGCAAAGCAGGCAATCGAAACCGATCAGGCTCATCTGGCGGCGCCAACAACCGGTTTGGCTCCGCCGCTGGAAAACGAAGCGAGACAGGCTTTGTTGAAAACCGCGATTGACCGTCGCGCCGCCGAGCTGAAAATGCTCGAAGCCGAAGCGCTCAGCAATCCTGCGCGTGTCGATTTATTGAAAGTCGAACTGCAATGGCTCGAACTTAAACGAAACGAATTGGGCCCCGTCATTGAAACCGTTGAGGGGTTGCTTGCGGAACGCCGGCAAAAAGAAGCGCAGGAAATTCAGAATGCGCTGAGCCAGGCCGAAAAGGAGCTTGCCGGCAAGCATGTCCTGATTCAACAGATCACGCGCGAGAATCTGCAATATACGCGCGACCTGCAAGACATTAATAGCAAAACCGAAAAGTATGCCGAGCAAAAAGATACCATCGACGCCGCTACGGTCAATATCGGTAACGATTTTAAATCCGCCGAAAAGAAAATCAGTCTGGCCGGGCTGAGTCCCGCGCTGGGAAAGATTTTACGCGAACAGCGGCGCAATCTGGCAAATCAGGACCGTTATCTGCTTCAGTGGAGCAATCAGCAGAATGAAACGGCAGCGGTCAGCCTGGAGCAATTCAAGGCCGATGACCAGTTAAGGCACCTCGTAAATCTGGACGTCGAACTCAAGGACCTGATGCAGTCACAGGTTGATCAACAATTGCCCGCTGATCAGCGCATGATGATCCAGGCGGAACTGCGGGTGCTGTTGAACAGTAAAAAGGATTTATTGAACAGGTTGTCGGCCGCTTACGCGGCTTATCTGCGCACGTTGGGCGATTATGATTTTGCACGTCAGCAACTGGAGACGCAAATCGATAAATTTGCCAAGTTTCTCGACGAGCGTTTGTTGTGGGTGCCCAGTTCCGAACCGGTCAATCTGGTATTTTTTGCGGGCCTATATGAATCGATACAATGGTTGCTGTCGCCTTCGAACTGGATGGGGGTAATGGAAGACTTATGGAACTCGGCACTCTACCGTCCATTTTGGGCTTTGCTGGCAGTGCTGGGTTTGAGTTTTTTGCCAGTGGTCAGAAAATGGGCAAAAGCGCAGGTTTCTTCAGTGCTGGAAAAAGCCGATAAAATTTACACCGATAATTTCAATAACGGTTTACAGGCTTTGGTTTATACCCTGTTATTGGTGTTGCCTGTGCCGACTTTGATTTATCTGATCGGCTGGTTTTTGGATAGCGGTTGGCGGGCAGCGGATTTTAGCAAGGCCGCGGGGACCGGTTTAATGACGGCGGCAATACCGCTCTGTCTGTTGCAGTTTTTTTACCGGCTGTTTTCGCCAGAGGGGATTGCGGTCAAGCATTTTCAATGGGAAAAATCCAATGCGCAGTTAATGCGACGGCATCTGGGTTGGATGCGCTTTATCGTGGTGCCTGGGATTTTTATGGTTTATTGCGCCAGCGCATCGAAAAGCTCGATTTATGGCGACAGTTTGGGACGACTGGCGCTGATCATCGTGATGATTGCGACGACAGTATTTTTTAGCCGCATTCTGAAACCCGGAAAAGGATTATTGAACAGCCATATGTTGATCTATCCCGAGGGCTGGGTGTCGCGCCTGCGTTATTTCTGGTACCCGGCGGTTTGTTTGATGCCTTTGATTGTGGTCGGCTTTGCGGTTGCGGGTTATTACTTGAGCGCCGTCGAGCTGCAACAGAAGCTGGTTGTGACGCTAAGGCTGATGTTCGGTTTAATCGTCATTCATGAGCTGGTGATGCGATGGTTGACGCTGGCCAATCGTCAACTCGCAATTAAAAATGCGCGGCAAAAGCGCAAAGCGGCCATGCAGAGCGAAAAAGCGTCGGCTAGCGCTGCCGCAGGCGGCGATGATCCGATGCTGCCGGTCGATGAGCAGTTGATAGACATTCCGAAAATCAATGCGCAGACGATCAAGTTGACGAATGTATTGATTGCGTTTGTTGCGCTGGCCGGTGCCGGGGTCATTTGGCGAAATATTTTGCCGGCGTTTTCGTTCCTGGAACGGATCGCCTTGTGGCAGCACCTGGATAAAGTGGACGGTCAGGATGTGTATCTGCCGGTCACTCTGGCCAATCTGCTGCTGGCCGGGTTTTATGTTTTTATTACCGTGGTGGCAGTCAGAAACTTTTCCGGGGTAATGGAGTTGCTGGTGTTCAGGCGCCTGTCGGTCGATACTGGCTTGCGTTATGCAGTCAATCAACTCGCCACCTATGCGTTGATCGCGGCCGGTTTTGCCGTTGTCGCCAGCGAACTGGGCGGCAGTTGGTCGCAGGTGCAGTGGCTGGTTGCGGCGCTCAGTGTCGGCTTGGGGTTCGGTTTGCAGGAAATTTTCGCCAATTTGGTGTCAGGCATTATCTTGCTGTTCGAGCGGCCGGTCCGGGTGGGCGATACGGTCACGATCGGTAATGTGACCGGCAAGGTCAGTCGTATCCAGATGCGCGCAACCACGCTGATCGACTGGGATCAAAAAGAATTGATCGTGCCGAACAAGACGTTTATCACCAGTCAGTTAATTAACTGGTCGTTGACTGATGCCACAACCCGGGTCGTGATTCCGGTCGGCATCGCTTACGGTTCGGACGTCGAGGAAGTCCATAAACTGATGCTTGAGACGATCAAATCAACGCCGCTGGTGCTGGCCGATCCGGAGCCGAGTGTGTTATTTGTGGGTTTTGGCGAAAATTCGCTTGATTTTTCGATCAGGGTTTTTGTCAGCGAGTTGGCGCATCGCCAGCAGGCGACGCATAACATCCATCTCCGTCTCGAAAAGTTATTTCGCGAGCATCATATTCATATCCCGTCCCCACAACGGGAGATTCATATTCGTTCAGTCGACGGGGATTGGGGCGGTTTGATGCAGGTAAAGCCTAGCTGAGCCGGTATGATTGTAAAATAGGGGGCGAGGTTATTTATCGTGCGGCCAGCGCCCGGTATTGGCTGCGGAAGTACAACAGCGGCTCGCCGCTGCGGCAGACCGCGTTTTCGACTTCGCCGATGATGATCCAGTGTGTGCCGGCGTGCACCTTTTCAACGACCCGGCAATCCAGCGACATGATGCTGTCGTTCAGCAGCGGAACATTTTGAATGCCGAGTGTCCAGTCATATTTTTCGAAGCGTTCCTGCTGGCTGAGTCCGCCGGCAAAGTGATTCGAAACGTCCTGTTGCTGATCGCTCAATATATTGACCGAGAAGCGTTCGCTTGCCTTGATTCCCTCGCCGGTGTCGGCGGATTCGTTAATGCATACTAAAACCTGCGGCGGGGTCATTGAGACACTGGAAAAAGCGGTCACGGTCATGCCTTGATTACCGAGCTTTTCGGAGTGGGTCGCGACGACGGCGACGCCGCTGGCCCACTGTTGTAATGCTTTTTTAAATTCTTCGTCGGTGACAGCCATCAGGTTCTCCATATAGATAAGGATGGGGGTTGCCTCTCCTGCCGATGAAGAAACAACAATATTGAAAGTATTGCATATGTTACATCAGCGAAGCGGGCTTGTTAAATCGATACGCTTGGGCTGGTAAATTCAGGCTGGGATTTTAAAAGCCACTGCAAGAGTTTTACTTAAAAAATTACCACTCTTTAAGAATCAATGTGTTAACGGATTGGTGTGAAATAAGTCCAGTAAATCAAGGGTTTCTTGGGGTTTTCCGTGTTGAGAAAAATACGGCTTTATGATGTAATAGGGTGATTTTTACCAAAGTGTTCCTTGTATTTGATTGCGGTCGGAATAGGGGGCAATTTCGCGGCTACTTGCTTGGAGAGTAGGTTTCAACTATGCAATTTACAATAAAGAAAGGTTTGGATCTGCCGATTACCGGCGGTCCCAAACAGGTGATTGAGAAGGGCAACGAAGTCAAAACAGTCGCTGTTCTGGGAGTGGACTATGTGGGCATGAAGCCGACCATGCTGGTCAGCGAAGGGGATACTGTCAAGCTGGGCCAGATCATCTTCACCGACAAGAAAAATCCCGGCGTCAACTTTACTGCTCCGGGCGCTGGCAAGATCAAGGCGATCAATCGCGGCGCGAAGCGTGCGCTGCAGTCTGTCGTGATCGAACTGGCGGGCGATGATCAGGTTACCTTTACTCAGTACAAGGAATCCGATCTGGCGGGGCTGACCGAAGAGCAGGTCAAAGAGGGTCTGCTGCAGTCCGGTTTGTGGACTACGCTGCGTACCCGTCCGTACGGCAAGATTCCATCCGTCGACAAGAAGCCGCGTTCGATTTTTGTAACCGCGATCGATACCAGTCCTCTGGCGGCTGATCCTGCTGTAATTATCAAGGCGCGCAGCAATGACTTTACGAACGGTTTGGCGGTAATTGCTCGATTGACCGACGGCAAAGTCTACGTCTGCAAAAAGAGCGGCGCAGAAATATCGGTCGGCAGTACGCCTTCGGTTCAGGTCGCCGAGTTTTCCGGCCCGCATCCGGCGGGTCTCCCGAGCACTCATATTCATTTCATCGACCCGGTTAATGCGGACAAGTTTGTCTGGCATCTGGATTATCAGGCGGTAATCGCGATCGGTGCCCTGTTCACGACCGGCAAATTGAATGTCGAGAAAGTCGTTTCATTGGCAGGCCCTACCGTTAAAAATCCGCGCTTGGTTCGGACCCGCATCGGCGCGAACACGGATGACCTTGTCAAGGGGGAACTTGAAGAGGTCGAAAGCCGTGTCATTTCCGGTTCGGTGCTGTATGGGCATCAGGCGTCCGATTGGGCGGCCTACCTCGGTTGCTACAGCAATCAGGTTTCTGCACTGCAAGAAGGCCGGGCCCGCGAATTATTCGGCTGGATCGTGCCCGGTAAAGACAAGTACTCGGCGCTGGACGTCTATATCAAAAGCCGTCAAGACAGAAAATCAGGACGTCTGTTCCCGTTCACAACCAACAAAAATGGCAGCAACCGGGCCATCGTTCCGGTCGGGGTTTATGAGACGGTGATGCCGCTGGATATTCTGGCGACCCCGTTGCTGAAATCGCTGATCGTCGGCGACAGCGATAATGCCCAGTTGCTCGGTTGTTTGGAACTCGATGAAGAAGACCTGGCGCTGATGACGTTTGTCGACCCCGGCAAACACGATTTCGCCCCGGTGCTCAGAGCGAATTTAACTAAAATTGAGAAGGAAGGATAATGTCGGCTAGAGATTTTTTAGATAAGTTAGAGCCACATTTTACGAAAGGCGGCAGATTCGAAAAGTATTACGGCCTCTACGAGATGGTCGATACTTTCATCTATACGCCGTCGACAGTAACTCGCGGCACGACGCACGTCCGCGACGGCAACGACTTGAAACGCACGATGACTTTCGTCGTGATTGCGACCGCTTTTTGTATCCTGATGGCGTTGTATAACACCGGGTACCAAGCGAATTTGGCGATCAATGCATTGGAGCGTGAAGGAACTGACGGCTGGCGTGGCCTGATCATGTCGGTGTTCGGCTACAATACGATGAACCCGCTGTCGAATATGGTGCATGGGGCCTTATATTTCTTCCCGATCTATATCGTGACCCTGGCGGTCGGCGGTGTGTGGGAAGTCCTGTTTGCGACCGTGCGCGGCCATGAAGTCAACGAAGGCTTCCTGGTTTCCTCGATGCTCTATACCTTGATCATGCCGCCCGACATGCCTCTGTGGCAAGTTGCGCTGGGTATCTCATTCGGTATTGTGATCGGCAAGGAAGTATTCGGCGGCACCGGCAAAAACTTCCTGAATCCGGCATTGACCGGCCGTGCCTTCCTGTATTTCGCCTATCCGGCCTCGATCTCCGGCGACTCGGTCTGGGTTGCGGTGGATGGCTATACCGCGGCAACACCTCTGGGGCTGGCTGCGAACGGTGGTATGGATGCGGTACATGCAGCGGGTTATTCCTGGATGCAATCCTTTTTCGGCTTCGAGCCGGGCTGTCTCGGCGAGACTTCGACGTTGGCAATTTTAATCGGTGCGGCCTTTTTGCTTTGGACCCGCGTGGCATCCTACCGCATCATGGCCGGCGTCTTCCTGGGCATGCTCGCGACTTCATTGTTGTTCAACGTGATCGGTAGCGATACCAACCCAATGTTCGCATTCCCTTGGTACTGGCATTTGACCGCTGGCGGCTTTGCTTTCGGCATGGTCTATATGGCGACCGATCCAGTCAGCGCCGCGATGACCGATGCCGGCCGCTGGATTTTCGGCTTCCTGGTTGGAGCCATGACTGTATTGATACGCGTAGTCAACCCGGCTTTCCCTGAAGGCATCATGCTGGCGATTCTGTTCTCGAACATGTTTGCGCCGACGATCGACTATTTCGTAATCCAGGCCAATATCAGAAGAAGGATCAAACGCCATGCCTAATCAACAAAAGCAATGCAAACATCTGGAAAAGGTTTGCAATAAGCTGAATGAGTACGAGTCATATCGTAAATTTATCATCTATAAAGACAAAGTCCTGGCGATGGGCAACGATAGTCTGGAAAAGACTATCGCGATCGCGTTGTCCTTGTGCTTTATCTGCGCGATCCTGGTGTCGTTCTCGGCCGTCGCATTGAAACCGTTGCAGATCTATAACAAAGATCTGGACATGAAGAAGAACATCCTCGACGTCGCCGGCCTGCTCGAAGAGGGTATGGATATCGACAAAGCGTTCGCGGACAAGATTGAGGCCAAAGTCGTCGATCTGGAAACCGGCGATTACGTCGAAAACATCGACGCCAATGCGTATGATCAACGCAAGGCTGCGAAGGATCCAGCGCAAAGCGTTGCGATTCCAAAGGATAAAGATATTGCACATATCCGGGTGAAGGCAAAATTGGCCAAAGTCTTCCTGGTCAAGGAAGGCGGCGCGCTGAAATCGGTGATTCTGCCGGTCAGCGGTTATGGTCTGTGGTCAACCCTGTACGGCTTTTTGTCGCTCGATCCGGACGGTCAAACCGTGCAAAGCATCAACTTTTATGATCAAGCGGAAACTCCGGGCCTGGGCGGTGAAGTCGTGAACCCGAACTGGCGCGCCTTGTGGAAAGGCAAGAAGGTCTACGCAGTAACCGATCAGCCGTCAATGGAAAAAGGTCTGATCGCCGAAGCCGATATCGGTGAACCTGCGCTGAGCCTGATCAAGGGTACTGTCGATACCAGCAAACCGGGTTCAGAACATCAGGTTGATGGTCTGGCGGGTGCGACCCTGACCAGTACCGGCGTGACCAATCTGATCAGATATTGGATGAGTAAAGAAGGCTTTTCTAAATATCTGAGCAAAGTTAGAGCGAATCAAGGGGCTAAGTCATGAGTGCAATATTAGATAAAGCGGGACTAAATAGCGAAACCAAAAAGGTTTTGACCACGCCGCTGGTCGAAAACAACCCGATCACTTTACAGGTTTTGGGGATTTGTTCGGCGTTGGCGGTGACATCGAAAATGTCGACTTCGCTGATCATGGCGCTGGCGTTGACGTTGGTGACCGCGTTTTCAAGCGCGGCGATCAGCGCGATCCGGAATCATATTCCGGCCAGCATCCGGATTATCGTGCAGATGACGATTATCGCGTCGCTCGTGATCGTGGTCGATCAGCTTCTGAAAGCGTTTGCGTTTGACGTCAGCAAGCAACTGTCGGTCTTCGTTGGCCTGATCATCACGAACTGTATCGTAATGGGGCGCGCCGAAGGTTATGCAATGAAGAATCCGCCGCTCGAAAGCTTCTGGGACGGTATCGGTAACGGTCTGGGTTACAGCTTGATCCTGGTCACCGTTGCGTTCTTCCGGGAAATTCTGGGTTCCGGCAAACTGCTCGGGATCGAAATTCTGAAACTGACCAAAGACGGCGGCTGGTACGATCCCAATGGTTTGATGTTGTTGCCGCCCAGTGCGTTCTTCATTATCGGCCTGATTATCTGGGGCGTGCGTCAATGGAAGCCGAACCAGCGCGAAACGGTCGATTACAAAATCATGTCGATAGCTCACGGTGAAGGAGGGCACCACTAATGGAAGCATATATCAGTTTATTCGTAAAATCGGTTTTCATTGAAAACCTGGCCCTGTCCTTCTTTTTGGGCATGTGTACCTTTATTGCAGTATCGAAGAAAATTTCGACCGCAATGGGCCTCGGTATTGCGGTGATGATCGTGCAAGCGATTACCGTTCCGGCCAACAACCTCGTTTATCATGCGGTATTGAAGGAAAATGCCCTGGCTTCAATCGGGATCACCGGCGTCGATCTGAGCTTTCTGGCCTTATTGAGCTGTATCGGTATGATCGCGGCGCTGGTGCAAATCCTCGAGATGATTCTGGATAAGTTTTTTCCGGCTCTTTACCATGCACTGGGTGTGTTTCTGCCGTTGATCACGGTAAACTGCGCGATTCTCGGCGGCAGTCTGTTCATGATCGAACGCGACTACAACCTGGGCGAAAGCGTCACCTATGGCGTTGGCAGCGGATTGGGCTGGGCGCTCGCAATTACGGTCATGGCCGGCGTGCGGGAAAAACTCAAATACAGTGATATTCCCGCCGGTCTGCAAGGCCTGGGCATCACTTTTATTACTGCGGGTCTGATGTCTCTCGGCTTCATGGCTTTCTCCGGAATCCAACTGTAAGGGTAATCTAATGCTGGATATTTTATTAGGGATTATCATCTTTACGGCGCTGGTGATTGCGCTCGTATTCGTGATTATCGGCGCGAAAAAGAAGCTCGTGGCCGAAGGCGATGTGGAGATCCTGATCAATGACGAAAAGAAAATTCATGTGCCGGTCGGCGCCAAATTGTTGACTGCTCTGGCCGATAATGGTTTGTTCGTTTCTTCGGCCTGCGGCGGCGGCGGTACCTGCGGCCAGTGCAAGGTAATAGTCAACTCCGGCGGCGGCGAAATCCTGCCGACCGAATTGACCCATATCACCAAGCGCGAAGCAGCATGCGGCGAGCGCCTTGCCTGTCAGGTCAGTGTCAAGCATGACATGGACGTCGAAGTCGAAGACTCGGTGTTCGGCGTGAAGAAATGGGAATGCACGGTCAAGTCGAACAACAACGTGGCGACTTTCATTAAGGAATTGGTGCTCGAATTGCCTCCCGGTGAAGCGATCAACTATCGCGCCGGCGGATATATTCAGATCGAATGTCCGCCGCATGTGGTCAATTATAAGGACTACGTGATCGAAGAGCGTTTCCATGAAGATTGGGATAAATACAATCTGTGGCGCTACGTTTCCGATGTGAAGGAGCCGGTCCTGCGCGCGTATTCGATGGCGAGCTATCCGGAAGAAAAGGAAATCATGCTGAACGTGCGGATCGCGACCCCGCCGCCGAGAGCGGACGAAAGCGTGCCGCCGGGCAAGATGTCGTCCTACATCTTCAGCCTGAAACCGGGCGATAAATGTATCGTTTCTGGCCCATACGGTGAGTTTTTCGCGAAGGATACCGACGCCGAAATGGTCTTTGTCGGCGGCGGCGCGGGCATGGCACCAATGCGTTCGCACATCTTCGACCAATTGCGCCGCTTGAAGTCGAAGCGCAAGATGACCTTCTGGTACGGCGCACGGAGCAAGCGCGAAATGTTTTATGTCGAGGATTTCGACATGCTGGCGAAGGAAAATCCGAACTTCACCTGGCACGTCGCGTTGTCGGATCCGTTGCCGGAAGACAATTGGACCGGCTATACCGGCTTCATCCATAACGTATTGTATGAAAACTATCTGAAGAATCATCCGGCACCGGAAGACTGCGAGTTTTACATGTGCGGTCCGCCGATGATGAACTCCGCGGTAATCAAGATGTTGCTCGATAACGGCGTTGAGCCCGAGAACATCATGCTTGATGACTTCGGCGGCTAAAAAAGGCCTTCCGGCCCTCTTTCGCGAGGCTCGCCTTGCGGAAGAGGGCTTTGTTGTTTTTGATGCTTTCTCAAAAAGATGCCGACACCGAAATTTTTGTCTCAGCCGGCCCTTATCCTTAGCTATTTTGGAGTGGTTTGTCGTCATGTTTATGACCTATTGGTTCTTTCCTGCAAGCAAGCCCTGTCTTAAAAAAAGCAGTTGTTTTGGTTTTAGAAGCCTGCTTCTCCTGCTTCTTCTGATGCAGGCCAATACGGCGTTCAGCATTTCCACGATGCGCTGCGGCAGCAACATAATCGAGCTCGGGGACGATAAATACAAGGTAGTGGAAATTTGTGGCGAACCGGAGTCAATTTCCTACCGTAGCAAGATCGTCGGGAACATCCTGCATCATCCGCGCCGCACGCTCGACATTGAACAGTATGAAGAAGTTCAGGTCGAAGAGTGGATTTATAATTTTGGTAGAAACCGAATCAAAGAATTACTCCGTTTTGAAAATGGCATATTGGTTGAAATAAGGGATTTGAAGCGGGGGAGATAAAAAATCGAAGGCTTCCGTTTGAACTTATTACGATTATCGAAAAAATCGGCTGAGAACTAAACTTTTGAGCTTATGGCCGGTCCTTTTGAGTGACGGAGGCCATTTTGATGGCGTCAAACTTCAGTAAGCGGTATTATTCACTCAATTCAGGTTTGGGTTTTGCCCGCCCTGAAATGGGATTCGTTGATTTCTAGAGATTTTGGTATGACTTATTTTTTAGTGACATTTGCGCTCATGCTGGCGGTAGTCATTTTAATGGCGATCGGAGTAATGTTCGGACGGCGCGCGATCAAAGGTTCCTGCGGCGGATTGAATTCCGGATCATGCGTTTGCGTTGAAAAATGCGATAAAAGAAAAAAACTCGAGGCCGAGCAGACTTCTATCCAATAGCCTTGCCGCGGTTGAATGCATAGCGTCTTGGTTTCGATACGGATAAGCTGAAAATTATAACAATTCTGAAAATAAGGAGTTCGTTATGCTAACTAAAATATCAATAGCCGACTATATGACCAAACACATGGTCACGTTGACCCAAGATCACAGTGTGATTGATGCGATAAAGATCATGCTCGATCATAAGATCACTTGTGCCCCCGTTTTGGACGATAAAGATCATTTGTTAGGCATGTTTTCCGAAATGGATGGGATGAAAGTTTTTCTGGACACGGTTTATAATCAGGGCATGAGCGGTAAAGTCGGCGATTATATGACTAGAAACCCGATTACGGTAGACGCCAATACCAGCATCGTCGATCTGGCCGAAAAATTCCAAAAATTGCCGGTTAGAAGTTTTCCTGTTTTTGAAGATGGTGAACTGGTCGGGGTCATCAGCCGCACTGATTTGTTTAAAGCGCTTGCTGCGACTCAATAATTTATTCGTAAGGCGTGACGGAACATTCCTTTTATTGGCACGACTACGAAACGTTCGGTACGGACCCGCGACGGGACCGTCCTGTTCAGTTCGCAGGCGTCCGTACCGATCTGGACTTCAATCCGATCGGCGATCCCTTAGTCGTCTACCTGAAGCCGACAGATGACAGTCTGCCGCATCCCGATGCCTGCCTGATTACCGGCATCACGCCTCAATTAGCTGAACAGAAAGGTATTTGTGAAGCCGAGTTTATCCGCCTGATACATCAGGAGATTGCGCGGCCAAATACCTGTACCTTGGGCTACAACACGTTACGCTTCGACGACGAAGTCACTCGCAACTGTCTTTACCGGAATTTTTACGATCCCTATGCTCGGGAATGGCAGCAGGGCAATAGCCGCTGGGATTTGATCGATGTGGTCAGGGCGGCGCGGGCGTTGCGTCCGGAGGGACTGGCATGGCCGTTTAATGAAGACGGTACGCCGACGATTCGCCTCGATCGTTTGACCGTAGCTAATGGGCTTGTCCACGAAGCCGCGCACGATGCCTTGTCGGATGTGCAGGCGACGATTGCTCTCGCGCAATTGATCCGCAAGGTGCAGCCGAAGCTGTACCAGTTCCTGTGCCATCATCGCGTCAAAACGGAAGCGCTGAAATTGCTGCAGATTGGCAGCTTTGAGCCCGTCGTCCACGTTTCGAGCAAGTATCCTTCAAGCCGGCATTGTCTGGCTGTTGTGCTGCCGGTGGCTTGGCATCCGACCAACAGCAACGGTGTAATCGTCTATGATTTATCGAACGATCCCGGGCCGATGCTCGAACTGTCCGCAGAGGAAATTCGCCAGCGTATTTTTACTGCAACGGCGGATTTGCCCGAAGGCTCCGCAAGAATTCCGCTCAAGACCGTTCATCTGAACAAATGCCCGGTTTTGGCCCCTGTTTCGGTGATTCGTACGCAAGACGCCGGACGCCTGTCGATCGATTTGGCAACCTGCCGGGCGAATATCACAAAAATCAGAGCAGCGGTGGCGCTGGCGGAAAAAATCGTACAGGTATTCAGTGTCCCGCCAGACTTTGAAGCCGAACCGGACCCTGACCTTGCGATCTATCAGGGCGGTTTTTTTTCGGATGAAGACAAGCGCAAAATGACTCGCCTCCGCTCGATGTCGCCGGAACAACTTGTCGAGACGACGCTCACGTTTGCCGACCCGCGTCTGTCCGAAATGCTGTTCCGTTACCGTGCGAGAAATTATCCGGAGTCGCTGAATAGCGAAGAGGCGGGGCGCTGGCAGCAATTTTGCATCGACCGGCTGAGCGGATGCAAGCCAGGCGCAGGCATTACGTTTGATCAGTACTTTACCCGTCTCGCGGAATTGAAAAACGACGAGTCAGCCGATAAATCGATGGTACGCGCGCTTGAATCCTATGCCCTTGAAAAAATGCGGTATTTAGGTCTTGAATATAATAGTGCTGAGTTACTGACCGCCTAGCCGGTTGAAAAAATCTCCGGTTTATCCAAGAGGCCCTGAAAATTGCTTTTCAATTCCTATCCCTTCATTTTCGGGTTTCTCCCGATCACGTTGATTATATTTTTTCTGATCGGCAAACGCAGCCACTATCTGGCCGCCGCCTGGCTGACCCTCGCTTCTCTGGCATTTTACGGCTGGTGGAATCCGAATTATCTGTTGCTGTTGCTGTTTTCGATCGGATTCAACTTTCAGATCGGTAAACAGATTGCCCTAATGAAAGCCAGATCTACCGGATGGGCTAAGGCTATTTTCATAGCCGGCGTCACGGCTAATCTCTGCTTGCTCGGTTATTATAAATATTTGGGCTTTTTGATCGGTAATCTGAATTATTTTGTAGAGAACCCGATCCCGATACCCGAAATTGTTCTGCCTCTTGGCATTTCATTTTTCACGTTTACCCAGTTAGCATTCCTTGCCGACGCCTATCAGGGGCATGCGAAAGAATTCCGGCCCTTGCATTATGCGCTGTTTGTGACCTATTTTCCGCATTTGATCGCAGGCCCGGTGCTGCACCATAAAGAAATGATGTCACAATTTGCCCGGCCTGCCATATATCGAGTCAACTGGGAAAATCAAGCGGTCGGGTTGTCGATTTTTTTTATCGGCCTGTTCAAGAAATTGCTGCTCGCTGACGAGATGGCGGTATATGCCCGGCCGGTGTTTGATGCGGCGGCCAAGGGGCAGCCTCTGGCTTTGCTTGATGCCTGGGGCGGCGCATTATCGTACAGCTTTCAGCTGTATTTCGATTTTTCTGCTTATTCCGACATGGCAATCGGGATCTCGCTCTTATTCGGGATCAAACTGCCGCTGAATTTTAATTCGCCGTACAAGTCTGCCAGTATCATCGAATTCTGGCGGCGCTGGCATATGACCCTGTCGAGATTCCTTCGCGATTATCTCTATATTCCGCTCGGAGGAAACCGGCGCGGCCCGCTCTGGCGCTATCTGAATTTGCTGACCACAATGGTGCTCGGCGGGGCATGGCACGGAGCTAACTGGACATATATTCTATGGGGAGGCCTGCATGGCCTGTATTTAGTAATTAATCATCAGTGGCGCGACAGCGTTTTAAAAAGATGGGCGACCGCCTGCCTTCCCGCCGTGATCTACGATAAACTCGCGTTGCTGTTGACGTTTCTTGCCGTCGTTGTGGCCTGGGTGTTTTTTCGGGCCGAAAATGTCAATGCAGCGCTGCTTCTGCTGGAAGGAATGGTCGGGCAGCAGGGCATTGTGATTCCGTCAAAATGGCAACACGGATTGGGCAAAATTGTCGAAACGCTGAATTTACAGGGTATCGAGTTTCGTAATACCGATACCTTCAACGCGGCCAAAGAGCCGATCCGAATTCTGATTTGCCTGTGTATTGTCTGGCTGTTGCCGAATACCCAGCAAATTATGGAGCGCTATCAGCCCGCGCTCGGCATGATCGAGCCAGGCCAAAGCCGGCAGACCTGGTGGCAGTGGCGGCCCGCCGGCGTGTGGTTAGGTCTCACCGTGACTCTTGCAACGCTCGGCATCCTGTCGCTGAATGAAATCAGCGAATTCATCTATTTCCAATTCTGACATGCAGCCGAAACGCTTTACCTTGTCATTGCTGATCAGTATCGGCCTGATTCTTGCGGTAATCGCTACGGTCAATCGGGTGGTGGACCCTTTCTGGTATTACCGGGACTTCGAAATCGAAGGATTGAACAAGATCAAAACCAAAATGCGGCGTTTCGAACGGCATGTGAAGCCGATGATCATCGTACGGGAACAGCCGGATGCGCTGATTTTCGGGAGTTCGTTTTCGGAAATCGGTTTTGATCCGACCCATACGGAATTTACAGATCACGGCAAACTGGCGGGCTATAATTTCGGAATTGCCGGCGCCGGCTGGGAGCGCGTTCTGTGTTATTACGATTACGCGATCGAGTCGACCGACGTAAAACGAGTGATCATCGGGATAACGCCGGGCACTATGCCGCGCATCGATTGCAAGGGCAAGCTGCCTGAAATTGAGGAGTTTTCGGAAAGCAAATTGTTATTATCGCTGAAGGCGATTTCCGCATCGATCAGCACGGTCAAAGAGCAGCGCAAAAACAGTCCGAGCCACACACGCGAGGGCATGTATTATTACATCCGCGGATTGCCCGGAGTGGATGCTCAATTCCGCCAGTTTTTCAATGAGAGGCTAAAAAAACAGCGCTGCGATTTAACCGCTTTGAGGCAGTCCATGCCCGCGCCGGTCGTGCTGGCCGATGCCTTGCCCAAAGCCGACACCTCTCTCGATCTGGAAGGCTTGCGCCATATCATCCGCCTCGCAAAACAGAAAGGCATTGAACTGACCTTGTTTGCCTACCCGAAACATGCGCTTTGGCTGGAACTAGATGCCGTTTGCGGGGCGTACCAATCGTATTGGTCGGGGCTTGCCGCGATTGCCTCATTGGTCGAACAGGAAGGCGGCAAAACGGAACTTTGGGAGTTCACCCGGTATAACGATATGACCGCCGAGATAATCACGAAGAACAGCGCGGTGTATTGGCAGGACCCCGAGCATTTCAATTATGAATTCGGAAATATGATTTTCGATGCGATTTATAAGCATCAGCCTGAGAGTGATTTCGGGAGTCGGATTACTCCCCAGAACATTTCCCACGCTTATCAACAGTATTTGGCAAGCAGAAATGCCTATTTCGGCACGCATCAAAATATGCTGACGTCTTTGCGGAAACAACTCTTCTGATCGCCGCTGTTTGTAAGAATTTCTAGCGGTGTTTACAGTATTTTTTCTTTAGACGGCAAAATCATCCTGACAGTACATAATTGCCAGGGTTTGAACAGAGGATAAACAGCGTACAGCTCCGCATCCGAGCTCATCCTCAATAAAATCATTCATTCCATGGCTGATTCGATATAATGTGGCACCATTCGAATTAATCTATTGCTGAAGGGCTGCCATGGCAGAGAGGAAGAACAAAAAACACAAAATTGTGATTGTCGGTGGCGGCGCATCCGGCCTGGAATTGGCGACCAAATTGGGCCGTAAGCTCGGCAAAAAAGGACAGGCCGAAGTGACGCTGTTCGACGCCGCGTCGACGCATATCTGGAAGCCTTTGCTGCATGAAGTTGCGGCCGGTACGCTGGACGAATCGGAGCAGGTCGAATATCTGGCGCAGGGCTACCGGAATCGTTTCCGCTTCCGGCTCGGTAGAATGGAAGGGCTGGACCGCGCGAAAAAAGAAATCACGATTAGTCCGATAGTGAGCGACAGCGGCGAGGAGTTGATTCCGCGGCGTACGTTTGGTTATGACATGCTGGTGATGGCGGTCGGCAGCGTCAGTAACTCATTCAACATCAAGGGCGTTGCCGAGCATTGCCTGTTTCTCGACACGACCCTGCAGGCTTTTCGCTTTCAGAGGCAATTGGTCGAGACTTATATCAAGACGTATGCGGCCGAACACAGTGCCGGTGAAAAGCCATTGTCGATCGTGATCATCGGCGCCGGCGCGACCGGCGTGGAACTGGTCGCGCAATTGCACGAAGTGACCAATCTGCTGGCGGTGTACGGGCTTCGGGAATCCAACAATGTCAGGCTGACCATCATCGAAGCCGCGCCGCAACTGTTGCCGGCACTACCGAATAAACTGGCCGAAGCGACCAAACAGCAATTGATCAAGCTGGGCGTCGACCTGAAACTGGGTTGCCGGGTTACCGAAGTAACCAAGGAACAGATCAAAACCCACGACGGCGAAATCATTCCGGCCGATCTGAAAGTCTGGGCAGCCGGCATCAAGGGTCCGGACTGGCTGAAGCAACTGGACGGGCTTGAAACCAACCCTCTGAATCAGCTGGTCGTCGATGAGTTTTTGCAAACCGCCGATCCCGACATATTTGCGATGGGCGATTGCGCGTCCTGCGTCTGGCCAGGCCATGGCGTCAATATTCCTCCGCGCGCACAGGCCGCGCATCAGCAGGCTTCCGCGTTATACAAAACGCTCCGTAACCGGCTGTCCGGCAAGCCGCCTGTCAAGTTTGTCTACTACGATTACGGCTCACTGGTGTCGCTCGGCAAGTACACGACGGTCGGCAACCTGATGGGCAATCTGATGGGTTCGGTCAGCGTCGGCGGCTTCATTGCCCGGGTTGTGTATTTGTCGTTGTACAAAATGCACCAGGTCGCTATTCACGGCTATTTCCGGACTGCGATGCTGACCCTGTCCAATCTGTTCAGACGCACCGTGCACGCGATGATCAAGCTGCATTGATTTCCCCTACCTCCTATTAAAATAAGAACATGCTGGAAATAGAATACGAGTTCAGAGAAGAAGACCTGGTTAGTTTTAACGAAACGCAATACCTGAATTCGCAAGACGTACAAAGCCATATGAACAAAAACCGCTGGATCGTGCCGAGCATTATGGTACTGATCGGCGCGTTCTATTACTATTATTACGGCGACGCGAAATCGGCCGCCTATATCGGGCTGGTCGCGGCGCTGTGGGCGCTGTTATCGCCGAGAGTGATGATGTACGACATGCGCCGGCAAATCCTGAAGCATTACACGCCGCAGGAAAAAAAGGCCATGTTCGGCACTTATACGTTGACGATTGATCCGGCCAATCCGGCCTATCTGTTCGAAAAATCGCCGAGCGGCAAGAACAAGATGGCTTGGCAGGAGCTGGTCCGGGTCGAATACCGCAAACGCTATGTTTATATATACATTACCCTGAATACCGCGCTGGTAATTCCGGTCGAGACGGTCAAAAAAGGCGATCTGGAGAAGTTCGCCGAGCAGGCCGAGAAGATGATTGAGCGTTATGCAGGTTAAACCCGAGCGGACTTCATCCTGATGAAAATGCGTTCGACTAGCAACCGTATCGTGGTGCTCGATACCGAAACGACCGGTCTGAGTCCGGAGCAGGGCCACCGGATCATCGAAATCGGTTGCGTCGAACTGGTCAACCGGCGGCTGACCGGCAACCGCTTTCACGTGTATATCAATCCGGAACGCGTGATCGATGACGGCGCAATCGCAGTGCACGGCATCACGAACGAGTTTCTGGAGGATAAACAGCGCTTTGCAGGTATTGCGGAGGATTTTCTGGGCTTCGTGCAGGGCGCGGAACTGGTTATTCACAATGCGCCGTTCGATGTCGGTTTCATCAATCACGAATTCGCGTTGCTCTCCGAGCCGCTCGCACCGATAACGGACTATTGCGAAGTCTTCGATACGCTTGCTTTCGCTCGCCAAAAACATCCGGGCCAACGCAACAGCCTGGATGCATTATGCAAGCGCTACGGTGTCGATAACAGCCAGCGCGAACTGCACGGCGCCTTACTCGACGCGGAAATTCTCGCCGACGTCTACCTGCTGATGACCGGCGGGCAGTTCTCGCTGCTCGACGAAGCGTCCGAAGGACAGGCTGCGGTGGCCGAATCCAGCGTGATTCAGCGTATTGCTGCAGACAGGCCGCCGTTAAAGGTGATCGTCTGCGCCCCCGAGGAACTGGAAGCGCATCAGCAGCGTCTGGCGGCGATCGAGAAGGCTGGCGGGGTTTGTTTATGGAAAGGCTGACTCGTCGGCAACCCGCGTAGGACACATGTCATTCAGTGCCATCTACCAAGGCATTGATGTCCCCCCACCAATCAATCAGTTAAATACCTTTTGCCACATAGCAGGGATTTATATGAATATAATCGATATGCCGTTGATAGTCGGCATCGTCGTGGATGAAATGCTCCCAATAGTGCCATTGCCAGATGCCGCGTTCCCCAGCTGTTTTTCGTATATTTGACCGTCGTTCGGTTTTGGGTAATGCACGTGAAATCTACTTTTAATCAAGCACCACCGCTTGCTGAAGCCGCTGTCACCGGGTGGTAAGGTCCAGATACAATGTAAATGTTTCGGTAAAACGACTCACGCATCGATTTGAAAAGGGTGGCGCTCACGAATACGCCGCACCGTTTCGCGCAGTAAGCTGATCTCGCGGATCAGCAGGTCATTGTGATATCACTGCAATAGATTTACCGTAAAGAACCAAGTCCCATCCTGGGATGAATGCACGCCTATAGTTTGGCATAGCCTTTTCCGATTCTGGAAAGCTTCGATGATAACACTTGTCTCAATGACATGCGTCCGATTACGCTGCGCTAATCGGACCTACGCGGGCTCAGGCAGTAAGCCATGATGCCGGCCATCAGGTTAACGACGAAGTTAGCCCCGGAACGATGGCGGGTGTGTTCGATCTGGCACAAGCTTTTCAATTCGTCAAAGACCGTTTCAATCAAAGCACGACTAAAACCGTCCGTTTCCGGGTGGCGGGCTGCCGTGGCGATCATTTCGGCTTGTTTTTGAGCATTAATGCCCTAAACAAGCCCCCTCAAACCCAAAACACCGAAAAGATATTTTCTTATATAAAGTCCGACCTGCGAACACCGGGCTTGTCCAACAACCGGTTCAGATGGTGGCTTCGCGCGTTGCGCTCGCACCATCTAACCTTATTCGTTAGGACGGACTGCATGTTTGTATACCATTAATTTCCCCCTCGAAATTTAGCCAAAAAAGTAGAGGAATGCCAAGGACAAAAGAAAATAATAGTATGGCAGCGGTTTTATTTGCGTTGCGATGACACAAGTGATAAGCCCCAAGCGAGAAAATAACAAAAGCAGCAACGCACGCGAACAGCGACCACTTTGAAAAAGTTGAGGCGGCTTGAATATCTCCATAACCTTGCTTGCCATCGAATAAACAGCCAGAACGAAAAGAGAAATAGTAGGACAAGGCCAAAACTGGAAGTACAGAAAATATCATCACAATTCCTAGCAATTTATCATTTTCTCGCAGCAAAATCGGTGACTCCTAACGTGGAAATAATCTGACCTACGCGGCCTGCCGCGCAGGTCAGGTTGATTACAGGGTTGGTCGTCATTTTGTTGCTTGCCGAACATGATGGAAGAGTTGGCCAAGTGTTAAGCCTTCGCGCCAGGCTTTATTGAGGCTGATACCGTATTCAGATTCGAGGGCCTCTCCGAGGGTTTCGAACTCAAGTGCGTCGGCTCGCCACTTGTGGGGGTACAACGTACGGTAGATGCCGAGCAGTTGATCGTTTGGATTGAGTTTCAACTTCTCCCGGTCCTGAAATGCAAAGGACTCGGTGAAGGTTGAAAGGAACTGTCGAATCTCCTCCTTTGATGCGTCGGGAAACGACTGGCGCCAATTCTTGCCTTGACATGAACGAGCACCGAAAGGCGCAGGCAACCTTCCTCCAAAGAGGACTCCCCAAACAATGGCGGCACCAATCGCAACAAGAAACAGAACGGTAGAGGTAGCCACGGCTATGACGTCCAACGTAAAGCTAACCGCGCGGCACGGTTAGCTGAATAAACGAAACCGCATTATAGCCGCGCTCCGGTTAAGCGCCATGTTAGGCCAAATGCATGACTGCAAGACCTAACACCATGCTCTAGGAGTGCGTTCCTTATTTGCGATAACTTTGCCATTTTTCAAGCCTGTTGATTTCTTGTAGTGAGCCGGACCACATGCCCATATGTCCTTTCTCTTTAGAACTGAACATGCCTTCGACAATTACATAACTATTGCTCAGTTTTTTCGCACTAATCTTTTGCTGATCAGTAAGAGAAACCCAAACACCATTTGGAATAATGGTGCGTTCGTAGTCTTCTTTATGAGGGTATAGGACGTTACCTTCAAATTCGAGATGCAAAAACGCAATGACTCGAACAAACTGGCCATCGTATCGTTGCGGATCAGCCACGAGAGAAACCATAGAAATAAATTGCGGTTCTGCTGTATAAGCCACACAAGAAAAACAATTCAAATAGAAAAACAAAGCGAAAAATGCGGTTCTCATTTTGAAGCCTAACGATAAGGGTAACTTGACGGCAAAAGCGGAGTGACAAAAGGAACATAGCTTTTGACGTTCAAGTTGACCCGCTGGTTATTTCTTTGGGCTTTCCCGTTTGAACATGAGCCTCCTTGAACTTATCTGCTGCCTCAAGAACTTCATTGCAATTTGTTTCATAGCCGTGCAAAGGCAACGCTTTGAGCATTGAATTAAACGCAGCAACATCTGACTCGCTCTTGGATTTAGCCGTCGACACCGCCAGCTCCGAAATGAACGAGATTACCTGTGAGTAGCACATGTTAATGTCAACGGTAGTTGAGAAGACTGCCCACCAATATGTGATACCTATAAGAATAGCAAGGCCAACGAGGACAGAGATCGTCTTGATCAACTTCGCCATACGTTTAATTTCTCACGACATAACGTAAAGTTGAGGGGCGCGCCGCTTTTCGCGCGTCCCTCTCGAACGCAATGTTAGGCGATTTGTGTCTTGATCCTATCGAAGTCACTTTTAATTTGCTTAAGCAATTCCAAGAAAGAGTGAGGTTCGAAACCAAAAGCACCGTTCCATTCTTTGCCGCCCTTTGCTACCGGGTAGCGATAAAGAATGCTTGGAATAGGTGTTGCCTTTTTTAGGGCTTCAATCTCAGTTTCAGCTATGCCAAGGTATTCTGTCCTAAACAGAATATCCCATTCAAAAGATGGTTCTGGATAGAGTTTTCTGTACTCTGTGCTCAGGTGGTCGATGCGGTGGTGCTCCATTGTTGCAGCGGGGTCCCGGCATAGAATGGCACCCTTAATGAATAACTCCGTAGCATGTGTTGCAAGCAATAAGACCACAGCAGCATTTGGCCAAGTGCAAGACGCATCTTCTGATGCCATTTTAACGCAAAGAGCGGATGCAGCATCTCGGTATGCATAAGCGTATTCGAAGAAGCGCTGAGGCACCGCTAGGTGAAGAATTTCGGAATCAGTGACCATATGCCAATTCATTGTGCGAGCCTAACGGGTGAGTTAACCGACTGGCGCGCTTTTGCGCCAGTCCGGGGTTGAATGATGGGTTGGGCATCATTGTTGCCAAAATGTGCAATGCTTTTGTAGTCGTTACGGACATAGCGATCAGGGCATCACGCAGCGAGCATCACGGTAGCCATTTGATTTAAAGCTTTCTGTGAGCCGTTGACACTCTGAGACTGCCACGCTCGTAGTGACGCCACTGATAATTATTCGGCCTTTGGGTGTGGCGATAACGTATGGGTATGTAGCTCGCTCGCTTCGAAGAGCTTTGGCAAAAACCTCTCTCAATTCATCCGCGCGGCTGCGGAACTTCTCTTCAGCTCTGCACGTTCCGCAGGCTGTAAGAACATTGTCCCAAGTGCTCTGATTGAGTTGATCACAGCGTGCTTTCGATTCGTACGGGCCTTGAAGAAAGGTCTTTATAGCCTGATCGGGGTAGCGGACGGCGAGCCAAGAAACATACTCAGCTGCACTAGCGCTAAGGCAGGTAGCTGTAAGCATCAGCAAAAAGATAGTGGTGATTACAGTGTGTACGAATTGTGGATGTAGTGACATGGTGTCCTCAAGTTCAGGAGACGAGCGGTTTTGTGTTATGGCGTAAGACGAAATAAAGGCCTCGGGACCATGTCGCCTAACTACAATTAGCCATCCTAAATGACGCAAAACATTGCGTCAAACGGTTGTCTAAATAGTTTTCTAAAACTAGAATTCTAGATAAATCATTCATGTGCCGGAATTTATCATTTCCTAAAAATTATGCAAGACACATCGAATACTATTTCTGGGCAGCCGCCTAAGTTGCTCGATCAGGTCAGGGACAAAATCCGCTTGAAGCATTACAGCATTCCCACTGAACAGGTCTATACGGACTGGATTAAACGTTATATTCTGCATTTTGACAAGCGGCATCCGCGAGAGATGGGCGCGCCGGAAGTGGAGCAGTTTTTGACGTATCTGGCCGTTAATGGACGGGTCTCGGCTTCCACGCAGAATCAGGCGCGCTGCGCTCTGTTATTCCTCTATAAGGAAGTGCTCGCTGTCGAATTGCCGTGGCTGGATAATGTTGAGCTCCCAAGCGGTTGCCGCTGGTGTTGAATCGCGAAGAAATTCAGGCGATTCTGTCACGCCTGAACGGCACGAACTTGCTAATAGCCAGCCTTTTATACGGCATCGGCATGCGGATCATGGAGTGCTTGCGGCTCAGGATTCAGGATGTCGACATGAAACGCAAGGAAATTTTGATCCGCGATGGCAAGGGCTTTAAGGATAGGGTGACGATGGTGCCGGTTTCTCTGGTTCGACCGCTTGAGGCTCATTTGCAGAAAGTGCGCGAACGGCATCAGCGCGATCTGGCGCAAGGGCACGGTTCGGTGTATATGCCGCATGCGCTGGAGCGAAAATATCCCAATGCGGCGAAGGAATGGGGTTGGCAGTATGTGTTTCCGGCTGCAAAATTGTCGACCGATCCCAGGAGCGGCGAAGTTCGCCGCCATCACGTTCAGGAACAGGCGATACAGCGGGCGGTAAAGCAGGCGGCGCGCGATGCGGACTTGACCAAGGCGGCAACGCCGCATACCTTTAGGCATTCGTTTGCAACGCATTTGCTGGAAGGCGGTTACGACATTCGTACGGTTCAGGAATTGTTGGGACATGCCGACGTCTCGACCACGATGATTTACACGCATGTCCTCAATAAGGGCGGCAAGGTGTGACGAGCCCCCTGGATAATTTGTAATTCCTGCCGGACGGGTCGGGTTTGTAAACCTATCCAAATGTTTATTCAAGAATCCCTCTAAATCGATTGAAATGTTGAGGACGGAGTTGCAAACTCCGTCCTGCAGAGGGTCCTGCAGGTCGCTAAGTGCTAATATATGGGATTGCCTAAATCTTCAATCGAAAAATTAATTTCCTCCAAATCCGAAACAGCAGTCCTCATCTAAATTTTTAATGCGCGCTTTCTATACGCTCCTGTTTTATTTACTGACACCTTTCATTATGCTGCGCCTGCTCTGGCGCAGCATCAAAGCCCCGGCTTATCGGCAGCGCTGGAATGAGCGTTTCGGTTTTTACCGCAAAACCTATCCTCAAAATGTCGTCTGGTTCCATGCGGTGTCGGTAGGCGAGGCCGAGGCGCTGTTCCCGTTACTGCGCTTGTTGCTGGTGAGGCATCCCGATTTGAATCTGTTGATCACGACCACGACGCCGACCGGTTCTGCGAGAGTGCAGGCCACATTCGGCGGCCAAGCTGAACATGTTTATCTGCCTTACGACATGCCTTTCGTGATCAGGCGTTTTATGGAGACTTTCAAACCCCGTCTCGCGGTGATCATGGAAACCGAAATTTGGCCGAACCTGTATGCGGGATGCGGCAGGCAAAAAATTCCGTTGTTTCTGATCAATGCCCGTTTGTCAGAAAAGTCCGCGCGCGGCTACCGGAGGATTCCTTCGCTGGTTCGCCCGGCGCTGGCAAACGTCAGCCTGATCGCCGCGCAAAGCGGCGACGATGCGGAGCGGTTCGTGCGGATCGGCGCGAAGCCGGAGTCGGTCCAGATGATCGGCAACATGAAATTCGATATCGAGATTGCCGAAGAAACGATCGGGCAGGGGAGGGAGCTCAAATCTTCCGTCTTCGGCGAACGCTTCGTCTGGCTCATCGCGAGTACGCACAAAAACGAGGAGGCGCTGTTTCTGGAGATTTATCCCGAAATCAAAACGAAAATCCCCGAACTGCTGCTGGTGATCGTGCCGCGTCATCCCGAGCGCTTTAGCGAAGTCAAAAAACTCTGCGAGGAACGGCAACTGGCTGTGGTAATGCGGACCTCGGGCAAGCCTTGTACGGCCGAAACCGCTGTATATATCGCCGATACGATGGGCGAGCTGAAGATGCTCTATGCCGCGGCCGATGCTGCTTTCATCGGCGGCAGCATGGTGCCGGTTGGCGGCCATAATCTGCTCGAAGCGGCAGCGGCCGGCGTGCCGGTGATGTTCGGCCCGTACATGGCCAATTTCAAGGAAATCGCCGTCGGTGTTCTGTCGAGGCAGGCGGCGCTGCCGTGCCGGACTCAAGAAGAAATTGTCAGCGCGATCTATTCATTGTATGCTGATCCGGCTCAGGGAGCCGAACTGGCGGATCGGGCCAAGTCATTTTTAAAAGAGAACCGGGGCGCGATCGCGACGATTGCCGAGCGGA
The DNA here is from genome assembly GCA_051061015.1 of Methylomicrobium sp. Taxonomy (GTDB): domain Bacteria; phylum Pseudomonadota; class Gammaproteobacteria; order Methylococcales; family Methylomonadaceae; genus Methylomicrobium. The sequence continues at coordinate 272,510 of JBPFEG010000088.1, read as the reverse complement.
TCGAAGCCGCGATGTCAAAAGAGTAAATCCGTCCATTTTTCCATTCTTTCCTTATCATTCCCGACCCCCGCCAAGGCTAATCACTCCGCATGGATAAATCGCGTCAAAGCAAAGTCATCATCATCGGAGCCGGGCCTTCCGGCAGTATCGCCAGCGCCTTGCTCAGGCAAAAGGGCTATCCGGTCGTGATTCTGGAGCGCCAGCGCTTTCCCCGTTTCAGCATCGGCGAAAGCCTGTTGCCGCAGTGCATGGAGTTCGTCAAGGAGGCCGGAATGATCGATGCGGTCGTCAATGCCGGTTTTCAGTTCAAAAACGGTGCGGCATTCGCCTTTGGCGACCATTACACCGAATTCGATTTCGAAGACAAATTTACGCCCGGCATCGGTACAACCTTTCAGGTTCAGCGCGGCCGTTTCGATGCGCTGCTGGCCGAGGAAGCGGCGCGGATGGGCGTCGACATTCACTGGGAAATGGAGGTGAAATCGGTCGATTTTTCCGGCGCCCAGGCGCATCTGACCGTTGCCGATAAGACAGGGCAGATTTACGATTACGCGGCCGACTTCGTGCTCGACGCGAGCGGCTTCGGACGGATCCTGCCGCGACTGCTCGATCTGGAGTCGCCTTCGGGATTTCCGGTTCGACAGGCCTTGTTCGGTCATATCGAAGACCGGATCAATGATTCGGAATTCGACCGTAATAAAATCCGGATCACCGTGCATCCCGACCACCCCGACGTCTGGTTCTGGCTGATCCCGTTCAGCAATGGGCGGAGCAGCATCGGGGTGGTCGCCGAACAGGCTTTTTATCCGTCAGGAATGGAGGACTACGGCGTCCAGCTACGGTCGCTGATCGATCAGGATCCGGGGCTCAGCCGGATTCTGAAGAATGCGGTGTTCGACGACAAGATCAACACGCTGATCGGCTATTCGGCAAATGTAAAAAGTTTGTACGGCAAGGGCTATGCGCTGCTCGGCAATGCGGGCGAATTTCTCGATCCAATTTTTTCCTCGGGCGTGACGATCGCGATGAAGTCGGCGATGCTGGCGATGGCGGCGCTGGACCGGCAATTCCGGGGCGAACCGGTCAATTGGGAACTGGATTACGCCCAGCCGTTGAAACGCGGCGTCGATACGTTCCGTGTATTCGTAGATGCCTGGTACGACGGTCGTTTTCAGGACGTGATTTTTCATCCGCAGCAACAGCCCGACATCAAAGCGATGATCTGCTCGATTCTGGCCGGCTATGCCTGGGACGAAAAAAATCCCTATGTGAAGAATGCCCGCTCGCGGCTGGATACCCTCGTCGAATTATGCCGCGACGACAATTAGGCCTGGCCGCTTTGATAATTGGCCTGACCGGATGTGCATCGCTTCAACCCCTGGGCGGAAGCCTGCCTGAAGCGGCCGGACAGACTCAGGCAAGTCCGAAGCCCCTGTTTCCGCTTGCGCCGCCAGTGGGACCGGCCCGGCGCATCGTGCAGCAGTTGACCGCGCACTGGCCGCAAAGCAGCAAAACACTGCTTTGCGTACTGGAGCTGGACAGCAGGCATATTGCGATGGCTGGCCTCACTGAGGACGGGCTGAGCCTGTTCAACTTGTCCTATGACGGCAAAAATCTGGAAGCCGATAAAAATCCCCTGGTTCCGGAGACGCTTGTACCGGAGTTGATCATTGCAGATTTGCAACTGGTTTATTGGCCGGTCGACAGTCTGCAGAAGCAGTTGCCGAAAGATTTGAAACTGGAATCCGGTCCATATTTCCGACGCTTATCCAAGCAAGGCCAATCTCTGGCTGAAGTGCGCTATTTCAACCCGGAAGACTTAAAACAAGAGAACGCATGGCCGAAAGCGGCCGAACTGGTCAACCAGCAGTATGATTACCGGCTCACGATCCAAACGGTCAGCTATGAAGTTGTATCTGAATGACGTCGGCATACTCTGCGCGGCCGGCACCGGCAAGCGGGAGGTGCTAGCGAACCTGCTGGCCGGAGACCGTTCGGGTCTGGTCCATACCGACCAGTTCAGCCCAGGTCAGTCGTTTGCAGTAGGCAGGATTGATGCCGAACTGCCGGAGATCAGTGATGACTACCGTTACTACCGCTGCCGTAATAACCGTCTGTTACTGGCCGCTTTGGAACAGATCTGCGGCACGGTCGAGCAGATGATTGCGCGCTTCGGACAGGACCGTATCGGTTGTGTTTTAGGCACCAGTACCTCGGGGGTCAGGAACACCGAACTGGCATTGGCTTACCAGGTCCAAAACGGTGAATTGCCGAACGATTTTCATTACAAACAGCAGCAGATGGGAGCGGGCGCCGATTTTCTGTCTGCGTACCTGAAGCTTGGCGGGCCAGCCTATACGTTGTCGACCGCCTGTTCTTCGAGCGGCAGGGCGATCGCGTCCGCACGCCGCCTGCTGCGCCTTGGCCTTTGCGATGCGGTGATCGTCGGCGGCGCCGATACACTCTGCAACCTGACGATCAACGGATTCGCTGCATTGGAATCGTTGAGCGGCGGTCTATGCAAACCGTTCGGCGCACACCGGGACGGCATCAACATCGGCGAGGCGGCCTGCTTGTTCGTGCTAAGCAGGGAACCCGGCCCTGTCGAATTGCTTGGCGTCGGTTCGACCAGCGATGCCTATCATTTTTCCGCGCCCGATCCGGACGGCCTAGCGGTGGGCCGGGCTATGCAGTTGGCTTTGCAGGACGCGGGCAAACGCCCCGATCAGATTGACTATCTGAATCTGCACGGCACCGCGACCGTGCTGAACGACAGCATGGAAAGCAAAGCGGTCAACGCGCTGTTCGGCGCCGAGGTGCCGGCCAGTTCGAGCAAGGGCATGACCGGTCACACGCTGGGTGCTGCGGCCGCGCTCGAACTCGGGTTTTGCTGGCTGTTGTTGAACAGCGATGACGATAGCGGACGGCTGATTCCGAACATCAATGAGGATGTCACCGACGCCACACTGGCGGAATTGAACCTGGTGCGGCACGGCGCCCAGTTGAATCGCAGAATCAATACCTGCCAAAGCAATTCGTTCGCGTTCGGCGGCAATAATATTTCGATTGTGGCAGGCCGGGCATGAACGATTTTTTGCCGATGGAGGTCGCGGAATTGCTGCCGCATACCGGCGATATGATCTGGCTCGATAAAGTGCTCGCCTGGGACGAAGAGTCTGCCACCGCCGAATTGACCGTGCGCGGCGATGCATTGGTCGGCGACGGTAATACGGTGCCTGCCTGGACAGGTATCGAATATATGGCTCAGGCGATCGCGCTCTATGCAGGTATCCACGCAAAACGGGCAGGCGAACCGATCAGGGTGGGCTTTTTGCTCGGCACCCGGCGTTTTGAAAGTAACGTGCCTGTGTTCCGGATCGGCTCGATGCTGACCGTGCATGCCGAGAAAGTGATGCAGGACGAGCATCTGGCGGTGTTCGACTGCCGGATTGCGGGCGATCAAGTTAACGTAAGCGCCGTGCTGAATGTGTATCAGGCGTCCCATGAAACGATAAAAAATGATGATGAATAAAACTGTCTTAGTGACCGGCTCGAGCCGCGGCATCGGCAAGGCGATTGCGTTGTATCTGGCGGCGCAAGGCTATGATCTGGTGCTGCACTGCCGCAGTCGGCGCGACCAGGCCGAAAAGGTTGCAGAGAAAATCGAAAAACTCGGCCGTAATGTTCGAATACTGCAATTCGATATCGGCGACCGCGTGCAGTGCGCGCAGCAACTGGCCGAGGATATCGACGCAAACGGCGCCTATTACGGAGTCGTCTGCAATGCCGGCATCGCCGCCGATAACGCGTTTCCGTCGCTGACCGGCGAAGAGTGGGACAGCGTGATTCATACCAACCTCGACAGTTTCTATAATGTGTTGCAGCCGATCATTATGCCGATGGTGCGCAGGCGTAAACCAGGCCGCATCGTGACCTTGTCGTCGGTATCCGGACTGATCGGCAACCGCGGCCAGGTCAATTACAGCGCCGCGAAGGCCGGCATCATCGGCGCGACCAAGGCGCTCGCGCTCGAACTTGCCAAGCGCGACATTACGGTTAATTGCGTTGCTCCCGGCCTGATCGAGACCAGAATGGTCGATGAACTGCCGCTGGACGAGATCAAAAAGATGATTCCGGCGCGCCGGGTCGGGCAGCCTAAAGAGGTTGCCGCAGCGGTGGCCTTTTTGCTGTCGGAAGACGCGGCTTATATTACCCGCCAGGTGATCGCGGTCAACGGAGGCCTGTGCTGATGAAGCGTGTCGTCGTAACCGGCATGGCGGGATTATCTCCTCTCGGCAATGACTGGCAGACCATCTCGGCGCATTTAAAGACGCAAGTGACCGGCATTCGCTATATGCAGGACTGGAACAAATATCAGGGCCTGAATACCCGGCTCGCAGGGCCGGTCGATTTTGACCGGCCTGATCATTATTCGCGCAAGCAGACGCGCAGCATGGGGAAGGTAGCCCTGATGGCGACCTATGCGACCGAACTGGCGCTGCAGGATGCCGGTTTGCTCAACGATCCGGTGCTGAAGAGCGGAAAGATGGGCGTGGCTTACGGCAGCTGCTCGGGCAGTTTCGATGCGATCGCGGACTTCGGCAACATGCTGTTGAACCACCGGACAGACGGTCTGAACGCGACTTCCTACATACGGATGATGGGGCATACCGCCGCGGTGAATATCGGCCTGTTCTTCGGAATCAACGGCCGCGTTTATACGACATCGAGCGCCTGCACGTCGGGCAGCCAGGGCATAGGCTACGCTTACGAAGCGATCAAATACGGCCATCAGACGCTGATGGCGGCGGGCGGCGCGGACGAGCTTTCGGCCAGCCAGGCGGCCGTGTTCGATACGCTCTATGCGACCAGCCTGAAAAACGACGCGCCTGATACCACGCCGAGGCCGTTCGACCTGAAGCGTGACGGACTGGTGATCGGCGAAGGAGCGGGCACGCTGATTCTGGAAGAACTGGAGCACGCCAAAGCGCGGGGCGCCATGATTCATGCGGAACTGGTCGGCTACGGCACCAATTCGGACGGTGTACATGTGACTCAGCCGGACAGTCGCAGCATGCAGGTCGCCATGCGGCTTGCACTCGACGACGCCGGACTGTCCCCGGCCGCGATTGGCTATATTAGTGCGCACGGCACTGCGACCGAGCATGGCGATGTGGCCGAAAGCCACGCGACGCGGGCCGTATTCGGTGGATATACGCCGATCAGCGCAATGAAAAGCTATACCGGCCATACGCTTGGCGGATGCGGCGCGCTAGAAGCTTGGGCTGCTGTCAAGATGATGAATGAAGGCTGGTTTCATCCGACCACAAATTTGCAGACCATCGATCCGAATTGTGCAGAATTGGATTATATTACCGGCGCAGTTCGAAGGCTCGATTGCGGCTATGTGATGAGCAATAACTTCGCTTTCGGAGGAATCAACACCTCCCTGATTTTTAAACGTTGGGATTGAACGATCCCGAATCAACCCGAGGAAATAAGCATGATAAAAAAAACAAGTTTGCTGTTGGCGTTTTTGGTGTTGGCGACCGGTTGTACGACGACCGGGACATTCAAGGTGCCGGAAGGCTCCAAATTATATATTTATGAGCGGCCGCAACCGGTGCCGGTCAATGCAGGTGGCAAAGTGACGACCAAGCCGTTTTTTTGGACAGCAGCAGGCATGCCCCCGGGCGGCGGGATTCCCTACCGTTTGGAAAAAGACGGTCAAACAATCCAGAAGGGCAGACTGCGGACCAAATTTCGTCCCGTTTCGATCTTCTGGCCCCCGTTCGCGGCGATCTACTGGCCGATGGGATTCAATCCGAACATCACTTACGATCTGGTCAACAATACCCAGGAGTGAGTGGCTAGCGCGTGGAATAAGTGACGGGTAGGGCGCACAGTGCCTTGCCTCATTTATTTCTTGTCGGACTGTTTCAGCCATGATCGCAAGTGATTCATGGCTGAAACGTTTTAGAGGAATTGCCGCTTCAGATTTATTGCAATAGTTCCAACGCTTTTTCAGCGGCTCTTTTCTTCGCTTTGTGCTTCGTTTGTTTGACGGCTTGTTTTGAAGATTCAGGCAGATTTTTAGCCTGAGCTTTTACTTGTTTTGCAGTTTCAGCACTGCTCTTCACGGCGTTGGCGCCTTGTTTCAGTTGTTCCGGCGTCGCTTCCTCAAGTTTTTGCCGGGCGGTTACCTTGAGCGTTTCTGTCGCTTGATTTTTGACCGACTCAGGCACATTCTTGGCTGTATCCTTTATTTGTTTGGCATCTTTCAAAGCTTGATTGGCAGCTTCGGCGCGTTCCATGGCTCCGGGGCTACCGCGGCTGCGGTATTTTTGGCTGTCTGCTTTGCCACGCCTTCCAGCAGGCTTTGTTCTGCCATGACAGCGCTGGAGATCATCAATAATGAGGCGAAGATAGCTTTATTCGACATGATAGTTCCTTACAATGGCTGAAAATAAATGAAGCCATAGGATATTAGGCGAAGCTGAATTGAGGATGAACTAATACTGGTCGAACTTCGATATTGCTGAATCTTTGACTTAGCGTGATAACTTTACCTATGTTTTTAGTATTTGGTTATAATCCGCAGCCAACATGAACTTATCAGGCAGAGGCAGGGGACATGGCGACAACACCAAACCAGAAGTTTAAATCGATACAACTGTTTTTGGAGGCCCGGTTAGCCAAAGCGCTTGCCAGCCCCTATTACCAAAAGTTGCTGGCGATGCCGCCGCTGCAGCGTTGGGCAACGGTTGCCGGTTTGTTTCTGTTGTCGCAGCTGATCATTTTTGGCGGTTTATACCTGATTTTCGGCGAAACCGTCGTCATCGGTTTTCTGGCCAGCATTCTGGCCGGTTTCGCGACCGGAGTCGGTGCGCTGCCGGCACTGTTCTTCCGGAACATCTCGAACAATCTATTCAACAGCATGCTCGGCGCCGCGGCCGGTGTAATGCTCGCGGCGACTGCGTTTTCGCTGCTGGTTCCCGGCATTGGTTTCGGCAATGTCGTGTGGGCGGGCAAGGGTATTTATCTCGTCTCGTTCGGGATGCTGATCGGCGCGCTGTTTCTGCACTATGCCGACCGTCAGTTGCCGCATGTGCATTTCGACGCGGTATCCGATCTGCGCAAAACGTCTTTCAGTAAAATATGGCTGTTTATTATCGCGATCACGATTCACAATTTTCCGGAAGGGATGTCAGTCGGCGTCAGCTTCGGCACCGGCGAGATGAAAACCGGTATCGTGCTGGCGATCGCGATTGCCTTGCAAAACATTCCGGAAGGCTTGGCTGTTGCATTGCCCCTGGTCGGCCTGGGTTACGACAAGTGGCGCGCGGTTGCGATTGCGACCGCCACCGGCCTGGTTGAACCGGTCGGCGGTTTACTCGGTATTACGATGGTGACTGTATTCCAGCCGATTCTTCCGATTGCGATGGGCTTCGCGGCCGGCGCAATGCTGTTCGTGATCAGCGAAGAAATCATCCCTGAAACGCACGGCGGTGCGGGCGCCCGCTCCCGCTATGCCACCTTTGCACTGATGTTCGGCTTCATCTTGATGATGATTTTGGACAATATGCTGGGATAGCCTCCCCATATTTCGACAGATCAGGCGGCATAAGCCGCCTGAAAAACCGTTTTTCCCGCCCTTCAATCTTACTCCCCTACAATCCGTTATTGCATGGATAAAGCCGAACAACTTTTGCAGTACCTGAGCGCCTGGCTAAACGCCGTCTATGCCTGGATGAAGAGTCTGCCGATCGAACAGCATTGGCAGTCTTTTCTGGACAAATTTTCGGCGTTGCTGACAGCGGATAACTGGGAGGAAATAGCGGCCGCCGCGGCGACCAGTTTTGTGTTGATCGTCACTGCCGAGATCGGCGATAAAAGCCAATTGGTCTGCATGACGTTGGCTTCGAAGCATAAACCTCTGCCAGTACTCTTAGGCGCCAGTGCGGCGTTCGCGCTGTTGAATACGCTCGCCGTCGTATTCGGTGCCGCGATCGCCAGCTGGCTGCCGGATTACATCGTTGCGGCGACGGTCGCCTTATTGTTCGGTTTGTTCGGCATTCATGCCCTGCGGATGAACGGCGACGATGACGAGGAGATTCAGGAAAAAAGCGGGCACGGTATCTTTTTCACCACTTTTTTATTGATCACGGTAGCCGAGTTCGGCGATAAAACGCAGCTCGCGGTCGTCGCGCTGAGCAGCACCGCGATGCCCGCCGCGGTCTGGATCGGGTCGACGGTGGCGCTGATCACGACCTCGGCGCTGGGCGTGCTGGCGGGGCGTACAATTCTGCAGAAATTTCCGTTGTCGTTATTGCACCGGATCAGCGGCGTGATCTTTTTGATTCTGTCGGCTGCCGCGGCTTATCGGGCATATATCGCTTATGCTCCCAAACTCCTGGGTTAAAGTTTTGCCTGCTATGCCCAGGCGAACCAACAGCCCGGGTAATTTGGAACTGTAGGTTCAGCGGACACTGCGATACAGCATGAACCGTCGCCGTTTTCTCCACTATCTCACCTTATCGCCGGCTGTATTTTATGGATGTTCGGCGGCCATGCCCGATTATTACCTTCAGCCGGAATTCGGCGACGTCACGATCCTGCATTTGACCGATTGCCATGCCCAGCTGATGCCGATGTATTACCGCGAACCGGCCGTCAATCTGGGGGTGGGTTCCGGTAAAAACGCTCCGCCCCACCTGACCGGCGAACAGTTCCTGCGTCGTTTCGGCATTCGTCCGCATAGCCGGGAGGCTTATGCCTTTACGCATCTGGATTTCGCCAACGCGGCGCACCGCTATGGAAAAATGGGCGGCTTCGCGCATCTGGCGGCGCTGATCAAGGCGATCAGAAACGTATGCGGCCCCGAAAAGACTTTGCTGCTGGACGGCGGCGACAATTGGCAGGGCTCGGCAACCGCATTATGGACGCGCGGCCAGGATATGGTCGACGCCTGCAATTTATTGGGCGTCGATGCGATGACCGGGCATTGGGAATTTACTTATGGAAAGGAGCGGCTTTTCGAAAATCTCAAGCGTTTCAAAGGAACTTTTCTTGCCCAGAATGTGGCGCCGGACGAAGAGGCTGTCTTCGATTCCGAGACGGGCAGCGACACGTTATTCAAGCCTTATCTGATCAAGCAAATTGGTAACCATCGGATCGCGGTGATCGGGCAGGCCTATCCCTATACGCCGATCGCGAACCCGCCACGCTTCGTGCAGGGATGGCAGTTCGGCATTGAGGAGCAGCGATTGCAGGGCCTTGTCGAGCAGATACGCAAGACTGAAAAAGCCGACGTGATCCTCCTGCTGTCGCATAATGGCATGGATGTCGATTTAAAGCTGGCGTCCCGGGTAACCGGTATCGATCTGATTTTAGGAGGCCATACGCACGATGCGGTTCCCGAACCGGTTCCTGTCGCAAATCCGCAAGGCAGAACCTGGGTGACCAATGCCGGAAGTCACGGCAAATTTCTCGCGGTGTTCGATTTGAACATCGCTCGTGGCCGCTTGCAGGACTTGCGCTATCGCTTGCTGCCGGTCTTTGCGGATCTGCTGGAACCCGATCCGGCCATGCAGGGGCTGATCGACCGCTTGAGAATGCCGTATCTAACCGCTCTGCAACAGCCACTGGCCTCGGCAAACGAGCTGTTATACCGGCGGGATAATTTTTACGGGACTTTCGACGGCCTGATTCTGGAAGCGCTGCGCGCCGAATTCGGTGCGGACATTGCTTTGACTCCGGGTTTCCGTTGGGGTACGGTCGTATTACCGGGCCAGACGATCACGATGGAAGATGTAATGAATCATACCGCCACCACTTATCCCGAAACCTATGTCGCCACGATGACCGGCGCGCAATTAAAAAACGTGCTGGAGGACGTGGCCGACAACCTGTTCAATCCGGACCCGTATTACCGGCAGGGAGGGGATATGGTCAGGGCGGGCGGCATGCGTTTTGAATGTGATCCGACGGCCGAATTCGGTAAACGGATCAGTGCGATGCGCCTGCACAACGGCGAACTGATCACCGCCGGCAAACAGTATAAAGTTTCGGGCTGGGCGACCGTCTCGGCTCCGGCATCCGGCAGGCCGGTTTTCGAGGTCGTCAGAGATTATTTAAAAAACAGCGCATCAGGATAGCCCGGCACGGACGATATCGGTATGATGGGCCTGTCTCTTCATTTTCTATTGATCCTTCTTTGACCAAGCGCTTCGCCATTCTTTATGACTGATCAGGTCAAGCCTCTTATCGCTCTGGACGCAGTCGAGCAGCAGGGCAAGCTGTCGGGCGTCAAATTGTCCGGGGAGTGGAATTTACGCAATCTTCGCGATTCGCCGCAGGTGCGTCGCCAGCTCAGAAACTATGCGAAAAAACCTGCGTTGCACTGGGATATGGAAGCGATCGACCTGCTCGACAACGCGGCCGCGCTGGTGCTTTGGGAGGCGTGGGGACGGTCCTTGCCGCCCGGGCTTGTGATACGCCCGGAACACCGGCAGATGCTGGAGCGTTGGCAGGAGCAGGAAATCGGCGATATGGTCCCGCCGCAACGGAATTTCGGGGTCAACCTGCTTTTTCTTTACCATTTCCTTGGCGATTTTTTAAAACAAACGGTTGGCTTGATTACCTTGTTAGGCCAATTGCTACTGGATGTGGGCAGTCTGCTGCGCCATCCCGGCAGGGTGCCATGGGCCGAAATTTCGATCACGATCTACGAGTCGGGCGTTCGTGCCTTGGGCATTACCGCGCTGGTGGGTTTTTTGATCGGCATCGTGCTGAGCTATCTGTCTGCGCTGCAGCTTAAAATGTTCGGCGCGGAAATTTATATTATCGATATTTTAGGGCTCAGTGTTATCCGCGAACTCGGGCCATTGCTTGCGGCGATCCTGGTTGCCGGCCGTTCAGGTTCCGCGATGACCGCGCAAATCGGCATCATGCGGGTCACCGAAGAACTCGATGCGCTGTCCGCGATGGGCATTTCGCATTCATTACGCCTGGTGTTGCCAAAAGTTACGGCCCTTGCGATTGTGCTGCCCCTGATCGGCGTCTGGACCAGCAGTTCGGCACTGCTCGGCGGGATGGTTTCGGCGCAAAATACGCTCGACATCGGCTATATGCAATTCTTACAGAAACTGCCGGACACGGTGCCGCTGTTGAATGTGTTCATTGGATTGCTGAAAAGCGCGGTCTTCGGTTTTTTGATTGCATTGATCGCCTGTCATTTCGGTTTTCGGATCAAGCCGAATACCGAAAGTCTGGGGCATGAAACGACGAATTCGGTCGTGGCTTCGATTACGATCGTGATCATGGTCGATGCCGTGTTCGCGATCCTGTTCAGAGGCATCGGGATGCCGTTATGAAGGAAGCGGCGATTCGTCTGGAGCATGTGTGGACCCGCTTCGGCGATAAGGTCGTGCATGCAGACATCAATTTGAGTCTCCCGGAGGGAGAAATTCTCGGCCTGGTCGGAGCTTCCGGTTGCGGCAAGACCACGTTGCTGCGCGAAATCATCGGCCTGCAAAGGCCGAGCGAGGGCGAAATTTTTGTGATGGGGGAGTCGCTGCATCAAATCGGCCAGCATTTAAGAAGTAATTGCGGGGTATTGTTCCAGAAGGGCGCGCTGTTCAGCGTGCTGAATGTATTTGAAAATATCGCTTTTCCGCTGCGCGAACTCGGTTTCGATGACGAGGATATGATCAGACGGCTGGTATTCATGAAACTTTCACGAGTCGGGCTTTCGGCGCAGGATGCCTGGCTGAAACCGGCCGACTTGTCCGGCGGGATGACCAAGCGGGTCGCGCTCGCGCGTACGCTGATTCTCGAGCCGGGTCTGCTGCTGCTGGACGAGCCGACTTCGGGGCTCGACCCGATTTCAAGCGAGGAGTTTGTGAGTCTTCTGTCCGAACTGCACCGCGAACTGAATTTTACCGTCGTCATGGTGACACACGATCTGGATATTCTGCGCGATCTCTGCACCCAGGTTGCTGTGCTGGCGGATAATCAGCTGGTAGCCTTCGGCAGTCTCGAATCGGTGTTAAACTGTCAACATCCGTTTGTCGAGCGCTTTTTTCACAACAACCGTGCAGAGCGGGTTTTTCAAAATTTAAAGACGACGCATGGGAAAAAATAAATACGCGCTGATCACCGGCATCTTCCTGATCGCATTGACTGCTGCGACTCTCGCGGTAGTGTACTGGATCGGCCATTTCGAGCGTGACCGCCATATCTATTATGTCTCGACCCGCGAATCGGTATCCGGTCTGAATCCTGAGTCGACCGTATTTTATCGGGGCATCGCGGTCGGCAAAGTGCTTGATGTGCATTTCGATCCGAACGATTCGGGCACGATCCTGGTGCCGATCGAAGTCGATAAAACTATTGTGCTAAGTAAAGGCGTATACGCGACCCTGCAGCTGAAAGGCGTCACCGGTCTGACCCAGATCGATCTCGAAGACTCGGATCGGCTCGGCGAACGCCTGCCGCCGGGCGATGATCCGGCCAATCGGATACCGCTGATGCCGTCCCTGACCGACAGGCTGATGAATACCGGCGAGGATATCCTGAAAAAAGCCGAGCATATCATGGAGCGGCTCAGCGTGTTTCTGAGCGATGAAAACGAAAAAAACGTCGGCGACATCCTGAGCAATCTGAAAAGCCTGTCGGATAAACTGAATCAATTGCAAAAAGGCGTCGACAAGGCATTGGCGGAGGTGCCGAAGCTGAGCAACCGGGCCGAAAGCACACTCGATAATATCGATATGCTTGCGAAAGATTTACAAAATTTAAGCAGGGATGTCAAAACGTTGGAGCAAAAAGCCGAAAAACTGGCCGAAACCGGCCTGGAAGCGAGCGATCAGGTTATGCTTACCACTCTGCCGAAAGCAAACGAGCTGTTGAACGAGCTGCATGCGACCACGCAGCAAGTCGGCAAAATCGCAAACCTGCTTGAGAATAACCCGCAATCTTTGATCTTTGGTGCACCTTCTCAGGAAGCGGCGCCCGGCGAACCCGGCTATAAGGAACCCTAATGAAGAAGTACTGTTTAGTTTGTGTTGCCGGCATGGTGATGCAAGGTTGTGCAGAGACCGGACAGGCGCCGGCGCAGCATGATTTCGGGGTAACCCATATGCCGTTCCAAAGCAGGCAAGAGCCGGAAGCGGCCGAAATCAAAGTGCTCGCGCCAAAATGGCTAAACGATAACCGGATCCGTTATCGTCTGCTTTATGCTCAACCGACCCGTGTCCGTTTTTACAACCTGGACCAGTGGGTCGCGCCCCCGCCTGAACTGCTCAAGCTGCATCTCGCAACGGCAAACCTCGACCCCAGCTATTCTGTGGTCGTCCATCTGCTGAATTTCGAGCAGCAATTCGAAGAGCCTGGCAGCGCGTTCGTGCTGTTGCAGTTTAGAGCGGAAGTGTTTTCGGCGGGCAATAAAAAAATTCTCGATAGTCGGGAGTTCGTTTTACGGAGCGGGAAAGTCAGTTCTGATGCGGAAGGTGCGGTGGAAGGCTTTGCGGAATCAGCAGCGCAGGCAAGCCAACAGATTCAGGCTTGGCTCCGGAATTTGGCGCAAATTGATGCTCGGGAAAAGTAAGTCGAAAAGAAAAAAAATACTCCCAGCGCCAAATGGCGCAGGGAGAAAAACGCTTCGGAATGTGGTAGGTTCCGAATTTTTCACACTTCGAGGAGGTGTATGAAAAGGGCTGAAAATAGAGGATATGCCGAGCTGAAGCCATCAGCGGGTGAAGCATGTGTTCCGGATGGAACAGTAAATCAGAAAACATGGCATGAAGCTTGCTGAAAACTTGGTATAAGTATATTAGATTTTTATGAATTAACAAGACAGGAAATAATTAATTAATTGTTTCTTTTTTGTCAACAATAGCTGGAGGCTGAGTTTAATATGCTAAATCTTATTTACAAAATTTTTATTAATAAGGAGCGCTCATGAACCATCCATTGCTTGCCTTGATTATTACCGGCGCCCTGAGTTTTTCAGCAACCGCCATAGCCGATAGTTATACCGTTGATCCAAGACATACCTTCCCGAGCTTCGAGATCAGCCACCTCGGCTTTTCAATCCAGCGCGGCCGCTTTAACCAGACCGAAGGTAAAATTACACTCGCTCCGGAATCGGCAGCAGGCGGGTCGATTGACATAGCGATCGATGCCGCTTCAATCAGCACCGGCCTGGCCGATTTGGAAAAACATCTGCGAGGGGAGGATTTTCTGGACACCAATCGTTTTCCGAAAATCTTATTCAAATCGAAACAATTGATTTTAAACCAAGGGCGGCTGATTGGCGTAGAGGGAGAGCTTACGCTGCATGGCGTAACCAAGCCGGTGCATTTGACCGTGGATCACTTTCACTGCGGAGTCAATCTGATTGCAAGGAAGAATGTTTGCGGCGCTAACGCGACGGCGGTAATCAAGCGTTCCGACTTCGGCGTGGATAAGTATGCGCCTGTTTTGGCCGATAACGTTAAAGTGATCATTCAAATTGAAGCGATCAAAGATTGAGTCTATTTATCATTGCAGGGGTGGGCAGGCAGAGTTCCAATCATGCCGTATTAGCTTTTTAAAGTATCTGAAAACTAAAAAAAGAGTTAATTTTACTGTCGAAATTGAGCTAAGATTACTCTGATTTCAAGAGGTGTCACTAGGAGTTTATGAAGTCGTTACTTTGGCTGCAATGCCACTTGGCCCGTTTGCGCCGTACTGCGCGACTGATTCAGACTATGCCGCAAACGCTGCGTGAGTCGGCCGCGTATGCTGATGAGCCGCATAGTCCTGCTTTTCCATAGGTTTATCCGATAAAACCGAACGTGCTATACCTGAAAGCGTTCAATTGATAAGCTGCCTTATGAATTCATGAGTCCCCAGCACCCAAAACCTTTCGTCGCTCTCGTTCAATCGGTAAATTTTCTCTCTTCGGCAAATCCTTCACGCTGGACAGGGCGGGTTCAATTTCCGGGTGTAGAGAACATTACCGATATTCTTATTTTTCAGATTGACGGGGAGTTTAGGGCTTTTCCGGCCCTCTGTCCTCACAAAGCGTAAATTTGACCTGCTGTCCGTTGATCAACAAGGCCATGCTGATTTGTCCGGAACACGATCTTCAAATTGCAGCGCTGAATAAAACCGACGAATATCATATCAAAAAAGTTGACGATCAATTTTGGGTTGCACAGGTTCAATTTAGCCCTTCGAGAGCTTTTGAAAATCAGCACAAAGCGTTCTTGTGCAGTCCATATGCCTTTTCGGAAGACTTCTTGCGAGAGGAGGTTGAACAACTGAGGCTAGCCAATCCTACACAGGAAAGGCAAATGCTTTCCATTACCCGAGGCCGGAAGCCATGCTGAATGAATCGAAACAGCAAAAGCCAAGGTTCAAAGAAACGACTCCCCTAGGGCAACATTTCTACCTTATCAGAAGCATTCGTTTGTTTCGAGTGCAGGGTAAAGGCTGAATTAATATAAATAAATATCAGGTTTTTTGCTTCTGCTTTAGCTCAAACGCTGCAAGCTGTTCGGGCGATGCCTCTTTCTGGTATTTTTCACGCCATTCCTGATAAGGCATCCCATAGACAATATTCCGGGCTTGTTCATAATCAACCGATTCCCCACGTTCCTGTGCGGCTGCCGCATACCATTTGGCCAGGCAATTTCGGCAAAAATCCGCCAGAATCATCAGGTCGATATTCTGTACTTCGGTGTGTTGCTGAAAATGTTCGAGCAGACGACGGAAGGCTGCGGCCTCAATTTCTGTTTGTGTTTGTTTATCCATGATTTTCCTCGTGCATTTTGAGGGCATTTTATCAGAATCCGGAGGTTGAATGATGTACTTTTGACCGTGTCGCCATTATAATAACAACCCAACTCTTTAGGGACATAAAGTCTACGAACCGGGAACTTATAAAGTTTCTGCTCTAATGCGAAAGGCGGTCAAGGCGGCCTCAACTGTAATTAACATTTTTCCTTCACTGGAATAAAGTAAACATTGAAAGTTGAGAATGTAGATGCAGCGCTTCACAGCAGCGAGAAATGTCACGGCAAAGCAACCTTGAATTTATCAGTCGCTACCCCAATTACTGGTTTGCTGGGCACTCTTTACGGCAATGACTGTCGCATCAGAGTTTAATTCTAACTATAACGAAAACATAGCGCCCTCCCTCGCACCAGACGCATGAATCCAATACTCGAATTTCTTCCGATCGTTCTATTTTTTATCGCTTATAAGTTTTACGATATTTATGTCGCCACCGGCGTCGTGATTGTCGCCACGATTCTGCAGGTTGCCTATGGGTGGTTCAAGACTCGTAAAGTTAGCACGATGCAATTGATAACCTTAGGTTTGATCCTAGTGATGGGGGGGGCGACGATCATTTTACAAAACGAACAGTTCATTAAATGGAAGTTATCGATTGTGGAGTGGCTGTTCGGTCTGGTGTTCCTGGGCAGCCAGTTTATCGGCAAAAAACCGGTTATCGAACGAATGTTGTCAGCCAATCTGACCTTGCCCGATTTTATCTGGCGGCGCTTGAACACGCTCTGGGCGTTCTTCTTCCTCAGCGTCGGCTTTATCAATGTCTATGTGATGTATCACTACAGTACCGACGAGTGGGTTACCTTCAAAACCTTCGTGGTGCCCGGATTAATGGTCGTTTTTTTGCTCGGACAGGTCGCGCTGATTTATAAACATCTGCCGGAAACCGAGGAATAAGCCGTGTTATATGCGATCTTCAGTGAAGATGTTGAGAACAGCTTAGGCAAAAGACTCGCTGTCCGTCCAAGCCATTTGCAAAGATTGCAAGAGCTTCAGGAAGCCGGCCGGCTCGTGCTGGCCGGCCCTCATCCGGCGGTAGACAGCGAAAATCCGGGCGACGCCGGTTTCACCGGCAGTCTGGTCGTTGCCGAGTTCGCGAGTTTCGACGAAGCCCGTAAGTGGGCCGATAGCGATCCCTATGTCGAAGCCGGCGTTTACGCAAAAATTACCGTTAAACCTTTCAAGAAGGTCTTTCCTCAATGACAGCGCAACTGATCAAACAATTGCTTACCGAAGCGCTCCATCCCGAAAAACTCGAAATAATCGATAACAGCGCCTTCCATGCCGGTCATGCGGGTAACCGTGGCGGCGGCCATTACCATGTCACGATTGTTTCGCCGCTGTTCGAAGGCAAGTCGTTGGTGCAAAGACACCAACTGGTTTACAGAGCGCTCGGCGATCTGATGAAGCAACAAATTCATGCCTTAGGCATCAATGCTCTTACCCCCTCAGAAGAAACCAAAGGAAATTAATCGATGAACAAAAAAATCATCCCATTGCTCGTTGCAGGCGTCGGTCTGGTTGCCGGCTGTCAACCCCAATCCGGTGATACGACCGATACTTCGTCCGCGGCGCCGGTCACCAATATTGTCAAAAAAGAAGACGCGGTTGCTTCTGTCAACGGCAAATACATCAGCAAGGCGCAGCTGGAAAATCTGGAAAAAGAAATCGCGATGCGTGCGCATGGCGCAAATTTTCCGAAGGAAAAACTGGTCGAAGAATTGATTCAGCGTGAATTGCTCGTGCAGGATGCACTGCAAAAGCAATTGGATAAATCTCCGGAATATCTGGAACAACTGGAAGAAGCCAAAAAATCGATTCTGACCCAGACCGAACTGAAAAACTTCTTCAAGACCAACCCGGTCACCGATGCGGAAGTGAAGGCCGAGTACGACAGCAAGGTCGCCGCTGAGAAGGGCACCGAATACAAAGCGCGCCATATTTTGGTCAAAACCGAAGATGAAGCGAAAAAAATCATCGCTGAACTCGATAAGGGCGCCGATTTTGCAAAACTGGCCAATAAACATTCGATTGATGCGAAAGAGTCGCAAAACGGTGGCGATTTGGGCTGGTTTGCTTCCGAGCAAATGGTCAAGCCTTTCTCAGAAGCGGTGGCCAAACTCGAAAAAGGCAAATATACCAAGGCTCCTGTTCAAACCCAATTCGGCTGGCACGTCATTCTGCGTGAAGATTCACGTGCACAAACGCCTCCTCCGCTGGAAGCAGTCAAAGAACAACTGACACCTTACCTGCAACGTCAAAAATTCCAAAAAATGATCGAAGGGATGCGTCAGCAGGCAAAAGTTGAGATTTTGGTACCGCTCACCGAAGAAAAACCCAAGGCTGAAGCACCTGCTCCGGCTACTGAAGGCGCTGCTGCGAAAGAGGCTGCGCCGGCAGCTGAAACCGCTCCTGCGGCTCCTGCAGAGGCTGCAAAACCCGCTGAGGCGCCCGCAAAGGAAGAAGCTAAGCCGGCTGAGCCAGCACCAGCTCCTGTTACAGAAAAGAAATAAGCAGGCTTATTCCCGATATAAGCAAGGACGGGCGATTGCCCTGTCTTTGCTGGGGAATTAGGGACGGAACACTCTGTTCCGTCCTATCTCCTAATTTGATTCTACCCCTTCAGATATTTATTCAATTCCGCAGCAATCAAATTTTCTTTCAGGGCAACGAAATGGCGACGCAGTATCGAATCGGTCGGGTGCTGCTCAGGCAATGAAAGATGCGGCTCGATTTTCAGTTGCAATGTTGCCAACGAATGCCGCTTGAGCATTGAGTCTTCCGGCAGTTTTACTGGGTGGGGACATTTGTGTGTGGGCGTGGTTCCGTGAGCGGACATTAGCACCGGCTTTGCAGACCCTATAACCGATGGATGCGCCGACAATGTGTCATAATGACGCTGGAGTATCGAATCGGTTGGGCGACTGGGTTCATAAGGTTTGGCTACGGCAACCAGATGGGCGGTAAAATGACGGCGCAGCATCGAATCCTGAGGGAACGCGTGCGCCGGATCGGGTTTTGGATATGGAGCCTGTCTAGCTTCTGTTTCGGCTACCGGTTGTGGTTTCCTGACTGGCAGAGGTTTTGCCGGTTGCGCCGGTTCTTTCGCGGCAGAGTCATTAACAATCGATAACGATTCTTCAACGACTGGGAGAGGCGCGATATCCACGGGGGCGGCCAGCGTTTCTGAAGTTTTTTGCTGACGGGCTGATTCTTGGCGATGCTGTTGGGCATTTTTGATAGTCTCAGCCGTTTCCTGGTTGGCTTTCCGGCAGACGCTCCAGATGATGAAAGGTGTCATGACTGCGATAAACGCTGAAATACCTGCGACCCCGGCCAGAACAGGCATCCCTTTGATAATCAGATACATCATCCCGAATACGAACAGAGCAAAGGCGGAAAAGCCGAAAATGAACTCCAAGGCCAGACTGAATGACGAGATCAGCCGTGTTTTCTGCGCCGGAGCCGTGGTGCTTGCGATAGCCTGCAGTTGCTGTCGATGCTGCCTGCGGGCGCTTCTCAAATCGATGAGCTCCAATAACGTAATGATCAGCAAGATCAGTACGCCGGCAATTGTAGCCTGGGTTTCTAAAGCGATCGAATCTAATATAGCCATGACTCCTCCTGTTTTTATTATTTAAAAAAACCAACATCAAGCGCGGCAATTTTTTAATGGCCGAGGATTAATTCAATTAGGCGAAATTTTTACACTTAGAGTAAAGTCGCTTGCTTTAATATTTGAAATTTATCAGAAATCTTTACCATTTTCTAATAAATTATTTTTGATTCGTGAGCTGATAGTCTTTTCCTTCGATAATGATTTACCCCAAGTTAGGCAAAAAAATTGCCATATTTGTTTCAAGCTATGGCTGAATCAACTCAGAGGGAGAAAGGGGCGTTTGAAAATTCGGGAAGACAGACAAACCCGGCAAAAACCGCCAGGCAAAAAAAATGCGGCTGGTTGGGCCGCATCAGAGAAGGATATCTAACTCCGGATTCCCGTCGGGAATCTTGCATCTCAGGAGTTAGTTATATTTTATCTGGATCTGTCAAGATGGGAATGTGGCATTTTGTCGCATCATTTCGCGACCTATTCCGGGTTTTCGGTAACGGGATTGTTTTCCAGCAAATTGCTCAATTTGGCAAAATCCTGCAGCGTCAGATTTTCAGCTCTGAGTTTCGAGTCGATCGACAATGCGTCCAGATCGGTATCGGAAACCAATTTTTTCAAGGAATTGCGCAATGTCTTCCGGCGTTGCGAGAAAGCCTGCGTGACGATCCGATTCAAATTGTCCCTGCTGTCGACCTGGACCGGGGGCTGCCGATGCGGCGTGAGTCGTACAATCGAGGAAATTACCTGCGGCGCCGGATCGAAGCTTTCCGGCGGCACATCGAATAAATGTTCTGTCTCGCAATAATATTGCATCATCACGCTGAGCCGGCCGTATTGTTTATTTCCCGGTTCTGCACAAATTCTGTCGACGACTTCCTTTTGCAGCATGAAATGCATATCCTCAATGCAGTGCTCGCTGTTCAACAGATGGAACATGAGTGGTGTCGAAATATTGTAAGGAAGATTGCCGACGATGCGCAGGCGTTCAGCCGATTTGACCAATGACGAAAAATCGAATTTCAATGCATCGGCGCTATGAATCTCAAAATCTGTCCGGCCGGCAAATTTTTTCTTCAATAAGGCAACGAGATCGCGATCCAGTTCGATGACATCGAGGCGCGCGCCGGATTGCAAGAGCGGTTCGGTCAAAGCGCCTTGTCCGGGCCCTATCTCGACCCAGTGCTGATCAGGTTTAATCTCGAGGCAGGCGATAATGTGGCCGATCACCGACCGATCATGCAAAAAATTCTGCCCAAAACGTTTGCGTGCAATATGCGTCATTTACTGTAAACTCCCCGTCGCCATTTGCGCGGCAGTTTGCAGCGCATAGAGCAAACTCCCGGTCTCGGCCTTGCCGGTGCCGGCTAAATCCAAGGCCGTGCCGTGATCGACCGAGGTGCGGATGATCGGCAATCCGAGGGTAATATTGACTGCCTGACCGAAACCCATATGCTTCAGGACCGGCAACCCCTGATCATGATACATCGCCAGCACCGCGTCCGCATCGGCAAGATACTTCGGCGTAAAAAGCGTATCGGCGGGCAATGGACCCAGCAGATTCATGCCTTGGAGACGCAGGTTCACCAGCACCGGTTCGATCACTTCGATTTCTTCGGTTCCGAGATGGCCATTTTCGCCGGCATGCGGATTCAGGCCGCAGACCAGAATTTTGGGGCTTGGGATCCCGAATCGGCAGCGTAAATCGCGCTCAAGCACGGACAGGATCTGGCGCAGACGGCTGCGGGTGATCGCTCCGCTGACCTCTGCAAGCGGCAGGTGCGTGGTAGCCAAAGCCACACGTAAACCGGGCGTCGCCAGCATCATGACTGGGATACCGCCGGTGATTGCCGCAATATATTCGGTATGGCCGGTAAAAGGATAGCCGGCATCGTTGATCACGCCTTTGTGTACCGGGCCTGTTACCATCGCGTCGAAAATGCCGTCCATGCAGCCTTTGACTGCCTTGTTCAGCGTTTTTAACACATAACGGCTGTTGGACGGATTGAGTCGTCCGCAGTGCGCTGGTACACACAGATTGACCGGCATGATGGACAATTCACCTTTCCGATGCGGTAAAGGAGTGGAAGCGAAGTCGAAGCGGTTTAGCTTGATCTTGATGCCCAACCGTTCTGCGCGTTCGAGCAGTAATTTCTCGCTGGCGATCACGACCGTTTCGTACGGCAAATCGCTCTGAGCGATTTGTATGCAAAGATCGGGGCCGATGCCTGCCGGCTCTCCCGGGGTCAAGGCAATCCGAGGCAGGCGAGGGGATAATTGCATGGCCATTTATCTATTCGAAGCCCCGGGGCTCTGGCTCGTACGAGTTGCGCCAGCCCGATGGGACGCGGGAAAAGCCGGGGAGCGGCCACACTGTCATCGGTGAGACGTCGGTGGGTTTCACCATCGGCCGTTTAACCTGTTTGACCATCGATGCGAGCTGTTGTCAGCATGGGAGAATAGACATAAATGAACAGCGCAAAGGCGGCCAGCCAGAACAGCATCGATAAATAAACCAGAGTGCCGTACCAGTTGGGCAAAGCGATCGGCAGCAGCACGCGGGTCAGGGCCGCGATATTCAGCAGGATGAACGCGATCGCCATCGCATTCGAAGCGCGCAATGCCCGGCCGGTATGGCCGAGGGAGACTCGCGCCATCATGCCCAGAGTCAGTACGCCGATTCCGCCGACCGTAAAGGCGTGCAAAGGCAAGGAGGGCTGCACCAAACCATAGGCCGACAGCGTGGTCAGGCCAAAGCCCAAAATGATCCAGCCGTATCCCGCATACAAGACCCACAGCAAGGGCACATACCATACGCGCTGCACATACCAGCCCCAGATCCGCACGAAATTGAACAGCAACGCAAGGCCTGACGCCAACGCCAGCAGTGTTCCGCTGACGCCGGCCACCAGCAGGCCGTATGTTAGCGCCGCGCTGCCGATTGCCCCGTATTCATGCATCGGATTACTGCTGACTCTGATGCCCGGCAAGCCGCGTTCGGTAAAGAACGGGAACACACGCCCGGCGACCACCAAAATCAGCAACACAATCGTCGCCACCGCCAATTGCAGACCCCGCCAGATCAACTGCGGGAGCGACGCCAGAATGCCCGCGTGAATCAGGCCGTTGGCAAGCGCTAATATCAGCAGGATGCCAATAAAAACAAGATTTCTATATTGTCGGGTGGCAAGAATCGGTTTGGCAATCTGATAGGCGAGAGCGGGTAGAAATGCGAAATCGATCGCCGCAATAACGGCATTAGGCAACAATCCTGCATAAAATGGCGCGACCCGGCCATACAGCCAGATCAGGCACAGGGTTGCCAATTGATCGCCGGTCAGCGTAGATCTTCCGGTCCAGTTTTTGACCGCTGTCAATAGAAAACCGGCAATGACCGCGGCAGAGTAGCCGAGCAGCATCTCATGCGCATGCCAATTGACATTGCCGAAATAATTGGCCGCGCTCAGCTTGCCGTTATAGATCGCATTCCAAAGGACGATCAGCAGCAGCGCCGAAAGGCCTGCCAGAACAAAGAACGCTCGGAATCCCAAGGCGAAAAGCGGGTAATCGAAAAGTTTGGGTGATGTCATAGAATTAAGTTTTCCATCCGATCCGGTTCGGCTCCATAAACCCCGCTATTATACGCAATTCTCTTCAAAAGGGCTTAGGGTTTGCCTTTATCGCGAGGTGGTGATGAATAATAGACCAGATAGAATCTGGTTCCTCTATACAGCGGATCATTTTATAATCGGCAGCACTTCAAACGAACAATGAGGAAGCTCTATCATGGCGGAAACTTTATCTCAAATGCTGCCGCTCGGCACGATCGCACCGGGGTTTTCATTGCCCGATACGGTCACCGGTGCGAATTTCGGGTTACAGGATCTGAAAGGCGAAAAAGGCACGATCGTGATGTTCATCTGCAACCATTGTCCCTACGTGTTGCATGTGGAGGAGCAATTGATCGCGATTGCACAGGAATACAAAGACAAAGGTATTGCGACAATTGCGATTAGTGCGAACGACGTGAAAAATTATCCGCAGGATGCGCCCGATAAAATGAAAGAGATGATGGAAGCATGGGGACGGCCGTTCGCGGCTTATCTTTATGATGAAAGCCAGGAAACAGCCAAAGCGTATCAGGCTGCCTGCACCCCCGACATTTATCTGTTCGATGCGAATCTAGCCTGCGTCTACCGCGGGCGGCTCGACAGTTCCACGCCGAAGAATGACGTCCCGGTGAGCGGAGCGGATCTGCGCGCCGCGCTCGACAATCTGCTCGCGGGCCGTCCGATCGATCCGAAGCAGATCCCGAGCATGGGCTGCAATATCAAATGGAAGGCGGCGTAAGGTGCGCATTTATGCCCTTGAGGGTATCGCACACCTTAGCGGGAGAGACGACAGACTTTAATCGATGAACCGCCGGGTCATGTCGCCAAACGCATCGATCCGGCGGTCGCGCAGGAACGGCCAGATCTGGCGAACACGCTTGCTGCGCGCCGGATCGAGCGTCGCGGTCAGCACTTTGGTTTCGCTCTCATTCGCGCTGTCCAGAATATCGCCTTGCGGACCTGTAATGAAGCTGTTGCCCCAGAAATCGATCCCGACTCCGTCTTCCTGATCCGGTGCCTGTTCGAAACCGATCCGGTTGCAGGCAATCACCGGGATGCCGTTCGCGACCGCATGCGCGCGCTGGATCGTGATCCATGCATTCAGTTGGCGCTGGTGCTCCTCTGGGGCGTCGTTCGGATCCCAGCCGATCGCGGTCGGATAAATCAAGAGGTCGGCGCCGGCCAATGCCATTAGCCGTGCGCCTTCTGGATACCATTGGTCCCAGCAGACCTGGACGCCCAGTTTGCCGATCGAGGTCTCGATCGGAGTGAAGCCGAGATCGCCGGGCGTGAAATAGTATTTTTCATAAAATCCCGGATCGTCGGGAATGTGCATTTTCCGGTATTTGCCGGCGATTCGGCCATCCTTATCAAAGACGACGGCGGTATTGTGGTACAGGCCGGGCGCTCTTTCTTCGAAAATTGTCGAAACGATCACGAGGCTCAATTTTTTGGCGACCGCGGACAGAGTCTCGGTCGCAGGGCCGGGAATCGGCTGAGCGAGGGCGAAGTTATTATAATCCTCGTTCTGGCAGAAATAAGGTCCCAGGTGCAACTCGGGAAGGACCACCAGGTCGGCTTTGGCCTCGGCGGCTTCGTGAATTTTTTCGATCGAAAAGTCGAGATTGCTTTGACGATCCAGATGGCAGGGTTGCTGTACGGCGCTAACGATGATCGGCGATTTCATAGAACGATAAAAAGGTTGATTCAATCCGGTTATTTTATAACGGTTTGTATGGCAAATGTGCAGTAGATAGGCAGGGTAGGGATTTTGTTCCGAACCGGGTAAAAGGGTGAGTTTTTGGGGCGGTATTTTTGAAAAGACGGTGTGCCGTTCACCTGCGAGTGAATGGTACACCGCATGCCTCAAGCGCTCTGAGTTGAAGCGATAATGCGGGTCAGGAAATAGCGGTCCGGAAAGATTAATGCATCCGGTCCATATACTTCAGCAGCATCAGGATAATCGCGCCCGGAATGATCGCGGCGGTGATTTCCCAGTAACCCATCGCCACCAGCACGATCTGATTGCAGATCAGCAGGACCATGTAAAACCAGGCAGCCCAGCGTTTCAACAGCCACAAACCGGCGATGCAGATCAGGCTCAATACTACCGAAAACGAAAAGTAAACCGGATATATTGCACCGACCTGTTTGGACATCGGCGAAAATACCAGATTGATCATCTGTATTGCATTGATCAGACCGATCACGCAAATCGCAATGATCGTGGCCGGTTTTTCCGGATTCCAGCGAATGTCATTCATATCGTATCCTCAATCAATTTGAAGAAGAGAGGGCTCCGCTTCTCTTTGGGGGTTGCCTATGCTAAACAGGAGCCGGAGCCTTATGCCTTAAAATGAGTTTAGTGGATCAGGAGGTACCGCGCAGATCGAATGCGGCCTGTGCCTCGACCGTAGCCGGCGTGAAGTATTTTTTGAACACCGGCGCGAAGCTACAGGTGATCGGAATCGAGTAAAAACAATAAATCGCTGCCGCTTCGCCGGTTGAAACGCCGAACAGCCATTGCGGCACGAACAGGGTCAGCAGTGCCATCACGCCGTGATAGAGGCCGATCCGCCAATTGTTGGGCCAGACGAAGGCGCTCAGCGCCAGCGCAAACAGTGATCCCCATGTCACCAACAGCCCGAGCGCGCTCTGGATTGCATAGGCGACATGATAAGTGCCCATGGTCAGACAGGAAATCATGTTGCCGATAAAGTTCGGTTCAATGTCGAATAACTGAATCTCTTTCGGCAGGAAGCTGAAAAGGATGAACGAACCGCTCAGCGATGCGCCCAAGATCGTGGCGCGTTTCAGAGCGCCGGGATCGGTCGAATAGGTCGCCAACGCCGGCATGATCGCGAAGGACTGCAAGGCAATATGGTAGGTCGATAATTCACTCAGCAACTGATTAGTCCCGTAACCGCATTGGCCCGCGACGGGGTAAGCAAAATACTGGATCAATTCCATTAACGAAAAATGGAAAATCGCAAAGGCCCGGGCGGCACGCACCGGCAACGTTTCGGTTTTATCCATGAAAGTGATACCCGACGCGGCGAAGCCAATGATTCCCAAGCCCAATGACATATTTGCACTAAAACACATAACAATTCCAATTTATTAGATAGTGAAAAAAACACACAGGTAAAAGGGCGGACGAGAATACCGTCCGCTCGCGTGATATTGTTGCTTTTGCGCCCAATAAAAAAGGCGTGGCGGACTGCTCCGTCACGCCTTTTTATTGTCCCCGGGCGCGGGGTGAAAAACTAGGCTTTTACCGAATTTACGATCGCGTTGAAGGCTTCGACTTTGGCTTTGCCGATCTTGACCAGATCCACGCCGGTTTCGATGATCATCGGGCAGAGGCCGGGCGTCCGATAGACGATCAATCCCAGATAGGCTACGGCCGGAATCGCAATCGCCGCGCCGATGAAGCCATGCAGGCCGACCAGACCGAACAGTTTGATCAACAGGGTAACCGCATCCAGAGGTAACAAGATCATCGCGCCGAAATAGGTGATGACCACAAAGGTGAATACGACGAACACCACAAACTGGAGCAGCCTGACCAAGGCAACATTAATTTTTTTCATATGACTCGTAATTTCCTGATTCGAACTTAAGTAAGCTTTAGTCAAAAAAGAACCCGCACCTTAACTGATGCCCCT
Source organism: Methylomicrobium sp. (assembly GCA_051061015.1). Taxonomy (GTDB): domain Bacteria; phylum Pseudomonadota; class Gammaproteobacteria; order Methylococcales; family Methylomonadaceae; genus Methylomicrobium. Next base: position 245,781 of record JBPFEG010000088.1, on the reverse strand, counting down.
TTCTTTTTTAATGGCGGATTATATCTTAAAGCTACTTGAGTCTTCCATTTTTATTCCCTTCGACGGCTTTTTCAGAAAAAGCCGATATAGCAGGAAACCCGTAATAAACCCCCCCAAATGCGCCCACCAGGCCATCTTGGCCGCGCCCCCTTCAAATAATATCGACGTGGTAGCGTCATGCAATTGAATAATTACCCAGACGCCCAAAAAAGCGATCGCCGGCACATGCACGACCACCGGCAGTAAAAATATCGGTACCCAGATTACGATGCGTTCCAGCGGATAAAGAAAAAAATAGGCTGCCAATACCCCGGCAATAGGGCCGGATGCGCCGACGACCGGAATCTCCAGGCGCGGATCGAAATACCACTGCAATGCCGTTGCGATTAGTCCGCACAGAAGATAAAACGCCAGAAAAGACAAATGACCCATTCTATCCTCGACATTATCGCCAAAGATCCATAAAAACCACATATTGATGATCAAATGGAACCAGTTGCCGTGCAGGAACAGGCTGGTCAGAAATGAAAGATAGCCGTCGAAAGGAAGTCCCATCCGACTCCCCCATTCTGGATTAGAATAACGCAGCGGCACCATGCCGAAACGGGCGATCAGCGGATTGCTGACTTCATACGGCAAAAACTGCATCCCGACAAAGATGCTCGTACAAATTACGATCAATCCCCAGGTAATTACAGGGCGGGTGTTGCAAGGCGCGGTATCTCGAATGGGAATCATGATGCGTGCTCCGTTTGATACTTATGATTTATATAGTAATTCAAAAGGCCTGTCATGAGGGGATAAAGTTCCGAGACGCCGAAGAGCGAATGAAGCCGGGGGGTATCAAGTGGGTAATAACGCCGAGTTCGGCGTGTGTCGTTAGACGAAAGACGGAGCAGACGGGATTATTATTTGCGGAAGAACAGATTGGCCAGCAGAGTGAGGATTAAGCTGATCACGATCATCGAGGTAATAGGGATAAAAATAGACTTTTTATCGTCTTCGATACGGATATCTCCCGGTAATTTGCCGAACCAACTGAAAAGACCGGGTAAATAGGTCAAGACAAGGCCGATGAGGGCTATCGCAATACCGAGAATTATCAATAATTTTCCAATCGACATGCAATACTCGAAGAAAATCGGTTACGGTAAAAACTGGAAAAAATAAACAGCCAGCAAAATGATCTGGCTGTTTTATGAAGAAAGCCAAGGTTATCTTAGCTTAAGTCCTGCTTGAGTCGTACTACAAAAATTCGGGACGGCGTGCCCCTCTTCATCAACCTTTATCGGCTACGGTGACACACAGATTGGTCGGTTTTTTCTGGGCATCCAGCACCGGTTTCAACGTAAACGAAACGATCGTGTCAACGCCTGCATCGCCTAAATCCTTGACCGGCACGTTTTCGACCGAAATTTTACTGCCGTTAATCTTCCATTGGTAATCCGCGTCGAAGGCCGTATTTTTGCCGGAATTTTCCAAGTCCACTTCGAAATTGGCGCCTGCGCAGGCTGCGGTCGGCTCCTTTAAATCTAGGACATGCGTGTGAAATCCATTTTCCTGATTTTCATGAGAACTGTCGTCGATCGGTAAATGAGTCACCAGCACGAGCAAGTTATTGGCGTTGTCGGTCAATGCCGCATAACCAAAGGAACCGGATTTACCGTCTAGCGGAATCGGTTTCGCGGTCTGGATTTCCAACGCCAGGGTTTTATTGTCGCCTTTTCCAGCGACTTTGGCCGAGGAGCGCCAAATGGATAAGTAACCTTCGGTTGCGGATATTGCCGCGTTGCTTGCCAAACACAAGCCGGCTGCTAAAGACAGCAATGTAACATTTTTGATCAGTTTCATAGAGGACCTCTGATAGTTAAATTGTATCGAGTCGATATTATAATCGCTGTCAATCAGAATTCAATCTTTTTGCGTTAGAAAGTCGTTTCGTAAGGCGAATCATTCGGTTCTGCCGAAAAAATCGAATAGCAAAGATAGGGTGTGTCAACTATTTGGAGGGCGTCGTCGAGTATAGCGATGCTTAACCCCGGCAGGAAAATAATCCGGATCGCCAAAAGTCCGCAATTCAATCCGGGGCGTTTGTTTGGCTGGCGGGGAATAATTAGCAAATTCGCTGTTCAGCCTGAGTAATTGCGCTCGAACGGAGGCGGCAACGGCGGCCTCTTTACCGGTATCGGACGAAATCCCGGGCAGGAGTTCGACCACGATAAACAGGAATTCGGAGCCGTCCAGGTCATTTTTGACCTCCATCACGAATTTGCCGCTGACCCAGTTCGCCAACTCCGGTTGTTCCAGGCCGACCACCACATTTTCCGGATAGATATTCGCCCCATAAAAGGACACCGTAAAATCGGCACGGCCAAACACCCAAACGAAGGGCAGAAGGCAGGATTCGCCCTCGAAGCCATAATCCTCAAGCCCAGACAATCCCCGAGCCTGAAGAAAAGCCATCAAATCGGCATAGCCGATCAGCCCTCCACGGTCGGCGATATGGTAGCGGATCAGGGGCACCCCATTGTCACCGCTCACCGCCAGGGTCTTCCCGTCAATCAATTCGAAATAGCGGCTGACCGGATCGTACTGGACCAGAGTCGGCAGGCGCGATTCGCCGAACAGTTCCCGGGCGACATCCGGGTGCTCGGACAAAAAGCGCCGGATCGCGATGCTGATCGGCGTTTCGTTGCCGAGCACGCCGCCGTCTGCGGTGCCATAGAGCGACGCGGAGTCGTAGCAGGGCGAGGTCGATCCAATCCGTTGCAGTATCAGGCTGCGCCATTCTTCGCTGAACACTTCGCCAGCAAATACGAACTTGATACGGAATGACGGCCAGTCGAGTCCTTGCGAGGTGCCGGTATCGATCACGTCCTTCACGAAGGGCGGATAGCCCAGCAGTACGGTCTGTTCAAAATAAGGGCCGAGTTCTCTCACCACGCGCAGGATTTCATCCGGCTTATTGCCCGGGGTTGCGACCGTCAAGGGGTAGCCCTTTTGCGCCAGATGCCAGCAGCATGACGTAGTGAATACGCCACCGACCCAATTGCCGAGCGGAAAGCAGACGACTGCCAACGTATCGCGCCGGTCGGCACGAAAGCTGTAACGGAAGACATGCTCGAAGCGCAAGGCGATGTCCAATTCGTCCGTCATCGCGCGCGGCCAGAAGGTCGAAATGCCGGTGGAACCCGAAGAAACCGCCAGCCGATCGCAGGCTGTGATTTGTCCTCTTTTGCAGCGGGCCGGTAGCGGGTATTTTTGCATATAATTTGCTTTATTCATCAACGGCAGTGTGGTAAAACCGTCGCCGTCCACGATCGAATTCGGATCTATGCCCTGATGCTGAAGAAATTGCCGGTAAGCCGGTACACCGGCAGCCGTCGTGTGGAATAATTGCAGTGCAAGTCGAAGCGGATCGGCGGCCATTCGTTGCTGCAAAATCGTATCCAGCGGCGTAGTTAGAAAGGCCGAGAGTTTTTCGAGGACCACTGAGGGATGATCGGTCTTCATATTGCGCTCCTGATTCGTCAACTTCGGAAAGGGTATTATCGAAGAAATTGGCTGGCGCGTCGAACTGTATGTTAGCTGCATCGCCCTGTCTACAGGTCAGGCTGGCTATGCGTTTGCCAAGAACTTATCCAGTATTTGTCGTGATGTGACATATAAAGATACTGACGCGGTCTTTATTCATGCGCCTGTGTCTACAAGCTAGAAAACATCGGCTATACTGAGGTTCTGTCGTAATAAAAATTTAAGCGAACCGTTTCAATTAAATGTTGATCAATTTTTTGATTCTAATTTTTTCGATCACATTTCCAGCGTGGGGAACCGATCGCTTTATGCCGGAAAATAGCGTTTCTCCCTTGCCGCTTAATGCCAGTGAAAAAGCCTATCTGAGTCAAATTGATCATATCGGTGTCTGTGTCGACCCGAACTGGATGCCCTATGATTTTGTCGATCCGCAAGGCCAGTATGTCGGGATTAACGCGGATTTCCATAAAATCTTTGCCGAACGGATAGGTAAGGAGATTCGGTTGGTGAAAACGGTCGATTGGAAGCAATCGCTAGAGTATGTGAAGCAAAGAAAATGCGACATTTTATCGAGCGCGACTCCTACCGATGAGCGTCGACAGTTCCTGGCTTTCACCCGCCCGTTCAACGATTATCCGATCGTAATCGCCACGCGCAACGATCGACCCTTCATCACGAATATCCAAAATTTTCTGGAAGAACCGTTTGCAACCGTGGAGGGTTTTGCGGCGGCTGATTTGCTCAAGCAAAAATACCCGAATTTGATAATCGTTGAAGCCAAGGATGCACGGACCGGACTCGAATGGGTTACTGATGGAACAATATACGGTTACCTCGACACTGTCGCGACAATCGGCTATCAAAGTCAAAAACATGGTCTATTAAATATCAAAATTGGCGGTGTTACGGATGTTCACTATACGATGGCGGTCGCTGTCAGAAATGATCACCCTTTATTGCTGAGTATTTTCGATAAGGCTGTGGCATCGTTGACCGAAACGGAAAAATTGAAGATTTTGAACAAATGGATTTCGATTACCTATGAAAGCAGGCCTGATTATCGTAGGTTCGGCTATGTCATCTACGGGCTGGGCGTTTTGCTATTGCTGCTGATATTAAGGGAATTAGTGGTCAGAAAATATAAGCTGAAACTGCAGGCTTTGAATAAAGAGCTTGAACAGTTATCGAATACCGACTCCCTGACCGGGATCGCTAACCGACGCTCATTGAATCGTGCGTTTGAGAAGGAAATCGCCCGGGCTGATCGGTATCATTCAAAATTTGCGGCGGTCATGATCGACGTGGATCATTTCAAAGCCATCAATGATAATTTTGGCCATCATGCCGGGGATCAGGTTTTGACAGCGATTGCAAATTTGCTTGGCGAGACGATCAGGGCAAATGATCTGGTCGGACGGTGGGGCGGTGAAGAATTCTTGATCTTGTGTCCTGAAACGGATCAATATGGAGCGATGCAATTGGCTGAAACGATCCGGCAAAAGATTCAATCGCATGATTTTGCACTATCGATAAGCATCACCGCCAGCCTCGGTGTCGCGGAATACTGTGAAAGCCAGTCTTTGGAAGAGTTGATTAAAATCGTCGATGCGGCGCTTTACGATGCGAAAAAAGCGGGCCGTAATCTGGTCAAAGCCAGCCCCTGTCCGTCCATAAAGGAAGTCCAGAATGGATCGGATTAAGGACAGATACGCTTTGGCCGTGGACGTTCGCCGATGACTGCGTCTACAATAAGCCTACTTTTTGAATTGTTTATTCATTGCCGGCATTTTAGCTCAACAGACTTCTTTTCTTATGGATCAATCAATCATCTTCGACCTGAAGCTGATCAACCGCTACGATAAGGCTGGGCCGCGCTATACTTCCTACCCGACTGCGCTTGAACTGCACAAGGGCTTTACCGATAACGATTACCGTTGGCATATCGCCAAATCGAATCGGGCGGGCGGTCCGTTGTCCCTGTATTTTCATCTGCCGTTTTGCGATACGGTCTGCTTTTATTGCGCCTGCAACAAGATCGTGACCAAAAATCGTGGCCACGCGGCGCCGTATCTGGATAATCTCTGTAAGGAGATTGCGATGCAGGGCGCGTTGTTCGATAGCAGCCGGGTCGTCAATCAATTGCATTGGGGCGGCGGTACGCCGACTTTTTTGAGCGATACGCAAATGCAAAGGCTGATGACGGTCACGCGCGCGCATTTCAATCTACGGGATGACGATGGCGGCGAATATTCGATCGAAATCGATCCCCGGGAAACCCATGAACATACGATCAAACGTCTGCGCGAGTTGGGCTTCAACCGGATCAGTCTGGGCGTACAGGACTTCGACCCGAAAGTGCAACAGGCGGTGAACCGTCTGCAAAGCGAGGCGCAAACCTTCAGCGTGATGGAAGCGGCGCGCGCGCAAGGTTTCCGCTCGACCAATATCGATCTGATCTACGGCCTGCCGCTGCAAACGGTCGAAACTTTTTCCAGGACGCTCGACAAGATTCTGGCCGCGCAGCCAGACCGGCTGTCGGTCTTCAATTATGCGCATATGCCGGCACGTTTTAAAGTCCAGCGCCAGATCAATGAGGCCGATCTGCCGGCCCCGGATGTAAAGCTCGCCATCCTGCAAATGGCCGGGTTACGGCTGACCGAGGCCGGTTATGTATATATCGGCATGGATCATTTCGCGAAACCCGATGACGAACTTGCGATCGCGCAGCGCGAAGGCAAGCTGTATCGGAATTTCCAGGGCTATTCGACCCACTCGGATTGTGATCTGGTCGGTCTCGGGATTACCTCAATAGGCCGGGTAGGGGATGCCTATATCCAGAATGTAAAAGATCTCGAAACCTACGACAGGCTGATCCATCATAATAAATTGCCGGTGTTCAAAGGCGTCGATCTCGATCAGGACGATAAACTGCGCCGTGCGGTGATTACCCAATTGATCTGCCATTTCGCGTTGAATTTTGCCGAGATAGAAGCAGAATTTGCGATCGACTTCGCCGAATATTTCGCCAGCGAAATCGAAACATTGAAATCAATGCAGATTGACGGTTTACTAGCACTGTCCGCCGAAGGCATCCTGGTATCGCCGGCGGGTCGATTGTTGATCCGCAATATCTGCATGGTATTCGACCGCTATCTGGCGCAAAAAACGCAGCGCCAGTTTTCGAAAGTTATCTAAAAAACAAGCAATGAACGAAGAACGGATCATAGAGCTCGAAATCAAGGTTGCCTACCAGGAGGATTTGCTGCAATCCCTGAACCAGGTCGTCAGTCATCAACAGCAGCAAATCGACCGCCTTGAGGGGGTCTGCCGCCTGCTGAACGAACGCATGCAGAATCTGCTGACCGACACCGGCAATAATACCGGTGAAATGGTCCATGAAATTCCTCCTCATTATTGAAACCTGAGAGTCCAGCGCCAAGCTCTGGGACGGTCTGCAACCGATGCGTTAGCACAGTCCCCAACATGCCTTTTTGCTCGTAACGTAGTGAGGCTTTGCTGCGCCCCTCACATTCCGGATATATAATTGACTAATATGGCTTGACTTTTTGGAGGTTGCTTGTTATCAATGGCGATGTTCCAATCAAAAAATAACGATAAATATCATAAAGGGGGGGAATGCATGGAATCGAGTAGCGGCGCTGTCCAAACCGACTTGCTGGTCAAGTTGAATCGACTGGAAGATCAAGTCTCAACGCTGACGATGCAGTTGGAATTGAACAAAGAAACCATTGCGTTTTTGAAAACGACCTTAGTCGAGCGCGATTCGTACATCGGTGATTTGGAAATACAGTTGGGTGTGGCGCAGAAGGAACTTGAGAAATCCACGCTGGATAAGATTTACGAGTTGCGGTACCAGATTAAAAACGGCATCGACGATAAAATGGTCAGGCCGGTATTGAGCGAGATACGGCGCAACATCGACCTGCTGCAGGATTTTGTCGATCAGAGCAGGAAGGTGATCAAACAAAAACAACAGTTGCTTCGGGAAAATACGCAGGCAACAATCAATCTGATTCAACGTTATCCTGATCAGGCAATACGCTATTTCGAGCAAACGATCCTTGAGCCGACACGTTTCGCTATGCATCATATTTCTCAGCAGACTGCAATACGGTATTCCGCTGTAGTCCAACAGTTGCAGGAAGACGTGTTAAAGCCGGGCGTTCGGAATTATCAACATATGGCGCATTTTGCGAAAGAACTGCCGTCGGATATTTCGGTATTGTTTCAGATGCGTGTGGTCGAGCCTTTGCTGTCTTTCATCAACAATATTCCGGGCGCCACGGAGGAGTTAAGCGGGGCGTCGAAGGCTCACTTAAAGCAGTTGATCGGCTATAATCGCAAGCTGATCAGGGAGTTTATTGAGTTTTTGTCGAATGAAATCAAGAATTCGTCATTCTGGGATGGAAAAAACCGGACCGCGTCGGTCTGATCCACCCCTGTCGTTCCCGCCCTAAAGCGTGGGAACACTAAATACCGTTCCTACTATTCCTAACTATCGCGATTATCCGCACCTGGAAGGACTACTCTTCATGCTCGGCGATTTTGTCCAGGCGTGTGACGATCTCATTGGAAGACAGCTCCAGGGCGGATTTGTAACTTTCGCAGGCCTTGTCCTTTTCGTTTTGTTCGAAATATAAATCGCCCATCAATTGATGAGCCTGTACACTCGGATCGATCGCGAGGCTTTGGGCCAGGTATTTTTCGGCTTTTTCGCGCTCGCCCAGTTGCAGGGACAGCTTGCCGAGAATCGATAACAGCACCGCATTGCGGGAATCCGCGATCAGCCACTGTTCTGCGGTCGCCAATTGTTTGGCCGCATCATTCGATTGCACGCTACCGTATAGAACCAGCAAAGTATCGTCCAGATTGACCGCCAACATATGCGCGAGCTCTTCTTCGATAAGGGCGCCGGCGCCTGCTTCGATCATTGCGGCAAAATAGATCGCGGACATGCCGTGCATTTTTTTAATATGAGCCGGCGTTTCGGACCAGAGCAGGGCGATTTGACTCGCATCGCCAAGCTCGGCGGCCTGTTTCAGCAGCCGGCTGAAAGTTTCGGTTTCGAGCAGCTTGACTTCTGCCTCTATCAATACCTTGTTTTGATTCAGCGACGGCAGCAGTTTACGGATCGCTTCCCAGTCACCAATGCTTTGATACGTCTGATGCAGCAGTTTCAATACGCTGGCATGAGTTGGATTAATCGATTGCAGTTTAGTCAGCGTCTCGAGTGCCTGATCGAACTGGTTGCCGGAAAGATGCAGTTCGGCCTGGGTCAGACCGATCGCGATATTCGATCCGGGTGCCTGATCGGCGGCTTTTTGCAAATATTCATCGCGCTTGTCGAGAGCGCCGCGCGATTGAGCCGCGCGTGCGGCGGTCAGGTAATGAATCAAAGGTGCACCGCTATGGGAGGCGTGCTTGATCAGAATTTTTTCCGCCTGTTCCCAATTGCCTTCCGCTGAATCGACCAAGCCGGCAATCAAGGCTTCCTGTGAGCGGTTGAATTTGATGTGGGTGCCGCGTTTTTTAAGCAGGCCTGGTAACCGGAACAGCCAGCCGAGAAAGCGGAAAAAAATATAAAGCAGAAAAAATGTGATGATCAACGCGACCGCAAAAGCGGCGAGCGTTGTCTCGATCGACCAGTGGCCGATGCCTATCAATACATAGCCGGGGGTCTCCAGGCTCTTGAAACCATAATAAACCCCGAGCGCAGCAGCAATCGTAACGAGCAGCGGTCCTAAAAAATAAAGGATCTTTTTCATTTTTTATTTTGTTCCGGTTGAGCGGGGGCGGCCGGTGCTGGCGGTGTTGGTGGGGCTGTGACCGCTGCCGGGGCTTCCGGAAGCGGTTTCGGTTCAGGGGTTTTAGGTTTCTCGGCCGGCGCGTTTTGCAGGGCTTTGTCTGTTTCGATCCTTAATTTGGTAATATCTTTGAGCAGTTTTAGGGACGTACTGATGTCAGGGAAATGGCTGCGGATATTAATTGCCAAAAACCGGTCAAGTTCGGCAGTGAATTTACGCGTTTCCGGATTCTGCGTGAAATTCAGTTCAGTCCATTTTTTTGCATCCTGCAGTCCCGCGCGATACAGCGCTTCATTTTGTTGGACCAGCGCAATCTTGACCGTTTCCAGCTTCGCGCGCAATTGTTCACGAATGAATTGGGCTTCTTGCGGCGTCAGAGTTTCTTTGATCGGCTGATCACTATGCCGGATTGTGACAACGCCTTCCAGGCTTTCAATCGCCGAATCGAGAAGTTCATGGTCGGGTTCGTTTTTGTCGGCGTGACTGTGGATTTCGGTCGAAGGCGTCAATGTTTTCCCTGCGTAAGGCAAGAGCAGGGTCAGTTTTTCTGAAGCATCCTGGAGGCTTTGGAATGAAGCATATAACCCGACGATATCGGCTGCTTCCACGTTTTTCAGCGCGGCAATTTCTTTCGCGATTTCCTCGCGCACTCTAAAGACAGCCGCATCGCCGCTTTCACGAAGGCGTGTATCGGCGGCTTCGAGCGCTTCCCGCGCGGTATTCACATCGCCGACCAATTGCAGTCTTTCGTTGGCGATGCCCAGTAAATATTCGGCGTCCGCGATCAGCATGTCGCCGCGTGTTTTGCCGAGCTGGCGCTGCAGGCGGGTAATTTCTTCGGTCAGTTCCTTACGGGCGGTATCCAGTTTTTCGCCATGCTGCTTCGAGATTTCATCGAGTCTTTTGGTAAAGTGATCGTCCTTGTTCGCTACGGTCGATTCCAGGGTCGATAATTGTGCCTGAATCGCAGTCAGTTGGGCCTGGTAGTCGGAGATTTTCTTGGCCATTTCTTTCTCGACTTCGCCGCCCAGATTGGATTGACGCTCCCTGAGCTGCATCAGGAAATAGTAGCCGGCGCCGGCAATGGCAAAAATAGCCAGGATGACGATGATGCCAAACCAGAATCCGCTGCGGGATCTCCGCGTTTCTACCCGGTTTCCCGCATTCCCTTCTATTTGTTCATTCAGTTCGGCCACTTTTTTCACCTGTTGCCCAAGTTATTATTATTTTGAGAATTGCTGTATCCGAAGGGCTGTCCGTTACAAAAATTCGTTCAAACCCAATGCTTTCGGCGATTTTTCGGATACGGTCGCTGACAACCACGAGAGGCACCGCCAACGCCAGATTGTGATTTTTTTCGCCCAGCATGATCAATAAGTTTTTTACAGCCTCGCCACTGGTCGCGATGATCAGATCGAGCCGATTTTGTTTCAACAAATCCAGCACTGGCGCCGGATTGGCATGCGGGATCGTCCTTTGATATACATCCAAATAATCGACATCCGCGCCGCGATTTTCAAGCTCCCGGCGCAGCGTGTCGAGACCGCCTTGACCACGTACGATCAGAATGCGCTGCCCCGATACCCGCTGCATCGCCGGCATTGCCAGCAGCGCCTGGCTGTCGGAGCCGTGTGCGGGTAAAAGATCGGCTGTTAAACCCACGTCGGCAAGTGCCTTTGCGGTTGCCCGGCCGATCGCGGCAATCCGTATGTTGCGAAATTCCTCTATTTTGCCATTATTCGCGAGCAGTGCAAAATTTACTGCATTGGCGCTAATGAAAACAATCCATTGGAAGCGATGCAAGCTCGAAAGCGTGTTTACTATAATGTCACGATCGCTCGTGGCAATGACTTCGATGGTAGGGAACGCGACCACAACTCCGTGCAGCTGTTCGATCAGACAGCGCAGATTATCGGCCTGATGCCGAGGGCGAGTGACGAGAATGTGTGCGCCATTCAGGGAGTTCATTCCTGGTACAGCGCCGCCAGGATTTGATCTGCTCCTTGCGCGAGCAGATCTTCGGCGATTTTTCTGCCTAAGGTTTCCGCCTGATTCAGATCACTCCAATCTTCGCTGCGGTAAATCACCGACCCGTCCGGCGCACCGACCAGGCCGCGCATGAACAGCCGCTCGCCGTGCTTTTCAGTAAAACCGGCGATTGGTACCTGGCAGCCGCCCTGCAAACGGGCGTTCATTGCGCGTTCCGCTTTCACGCAGAGTGCGGTGTCGCTGTCGTGCAAGGCACTCAGCAGATGATTGATTTCATCGTCATCACTGCGACATTCGATACCGATCGCGCCCTGGCCGATGGCAGGCAGGCTGATGACCGGATCGAGGCGCTCCTTGATTCTGTCCGTCATGCCCAAGCGAATCAGGCCGGCCGAAGCCAGAATGATCGCATCGAAATCGCCGGCGTCGAGCTTGGCGAGCCGTGTATTTACGTTGCCGCGCAGTTGCAGGATCTCGGCATCGCGAAAACGTTGTTTGATCTGGCATTGCCGGCGCAGGCTCGAGGTGCCGATTCTGGCGTTTGCGGGCAATTCGTCGAGGCGGCTGAAGTGATTCGATACCAGGGCGTCGGTCGGTTCTTCGCGTTTGAGAATGGCTGCCAAATGCAGTCCATCAGGAAATTCGACAGGCACGTCCTTCATTGAATGCACCGCAATGTCGGCTTCGCCATCCAGCATGCCCTGCTCGAGCTCCTTAACGAACAAGCCCTTGCCGCCGACTTTCGCGAGTGGGGCGTCCAGGATCTTATCGCCTTTGGTGGTCATCTGCACCAGTTCGGTTTTAATGCCCGGAAAATTTTGTTCCAGAAGTGTTGCGACATGATTGGCCTGCCACAGCGCCAGCGGGCTTTTGCGCGTTGCAATTCGAATCGGTTTCATTGTTCGGATCGGGAAAATTTTAGAGTTGAATAAAGAAGTATTCTGGGCCGCCTCGAGGCGGCGCAGCGGCATCGAGGAGGAGAACTTTGAATCCTCGATTCGGTTGCACTTCATTGAGAGTAATTTTGATTTATCTTAATGCAATTCCGCCAAGAGCTTTGCATAAATGCCGCCGAAGCTGCCGTTGCTCATCAGTACGAAATGGCCGCCTTGGCGCGCTTCGAGTTTCAGTCTGGCAATGATTTGATCGAGGCTTTCGCAAATTTCGAGGTTGGCTGCATACTGTTTGAGTTGGCTCAAATCCCAGAATTCTTTGGGTTGATAGATTAGTGCCTGATCAGCCTGGTTCAATGATTTTGCGAGTGTTTCGGTATGGATGCCGAGACGCATCGTATTCGAACGCGGTTCGACGATCGCGATGATCCGCTCTTGGCCGACTTGTTTACGCAGGCCGTCCAATGTCGTTGCAATCGCGGTCGGATGATGGGCGAAATCGTCGTAAATGGTCACGCTGCCGAGTTTGGCGATCACTTCCATGCGGCGTTTGACATTCCGGAATTGGGCCAAGGCTGCAATCGCATCCCGGGGCAGAATGCCGACATGATGAGCGGCGGCGATCGCGGCCAGCGCGTTCGATACATTATGTTCGCCGGTCAGCGACCAATCGACTTCGCCTTGTGCAATTCCCTGATGGTGAACCGCAAAACGGCTGCCGTCGGCTTTGACAAGTGATGCATTCCATTCGAAGTCGCGATTGATTGAGGTTTGCGTAACCTGCGTCCAGCAGCCCATGCTCAGGACATCGCGAATATTTTGTTCGTTTTCCGGCGCAATGATCAGGCCTTCGCCGGGAATCGTTCTAACCAGATAATGAAACTGTTTTTTGATCGCGTCGAGATCCGGAAATATATCCGCATGGTCGTATTCGAGGTTGTTCAGAATCGCAGTGCGCGGCCGGTAATGAACAAATTTCGAGCGTTTATCGAAAAATGCCGAATCGTATTCATCGGCTTCGACGACAAAAAAAGCCGACTCGCCCAGCCGGGCCGATACGCCGAAATTGAGGGGAATGCCCCCGATCAGAAAACCGGGTTTGAAACCCTGGTGTTCGAGAATCCAGCTCAGCATGCTGGAAGTGGTCGTTTTGCCGTGCGTGCCGGCGACGCCGAGTACCCAGCGGTCCTGCAGGACATGCTTGGCAAGCCATTCGGGACCGGAAACATAATTAAGGCCCCGGTTCAGTACAGCCTCGACTTCTGGGTTGCCACGCGAGAGCGCATTGCCGATGATTACCAGGTCAGGCTTCGGGTCGATATTTTCGGCCCGATAGCCTTCCATCAGGACGATACCCTGGGATTCCAGTTGTGTGCTCATCGGCGGATAGACGTTCTGGTCTGAGCCGGTAACCTGGTGACCCATTTGCCGGGCGATTACCGCGAGTCCGCCCATGAAGGTGCCGCAGATGCCGAGTATGTGAATATGCAAAGTTCTTTCCCGAATAGTGGTGGTACGGAGCCATTAAATGTTTTAGGTTACTGCAGCAAACATCTTATACTACTGTAGCAAGTATCTTATGATACTGTAGGGAGGGCAGATTGGTAAAACCTTGCTGACTTCTTGGGAGTCGTAGTGCATGCACTGGCGGCCAAGTTAACTCAAATAACCTTAATCCCATCGTGGCTGGCTTGGCGTCGATGGTTGCGAAATTATGATCCAAAAATGAGCGAAAAAAATAAAATTCTTATTGAAGCGGCTCCGCATTATGTCCAAGGGCAGTCCGTGCCGGAAGAAGGCCGTTATGTATTCACATATACGATCACGATCACGAATCTAGGCTCGTCGCCGGCAAAGCTGCTGACCCGGTATTGGGTGATTACCGATGCGAACGGTAAAATCCAGGAAGTCCGCGGCGATGGAGTGGTCGGCGAGCAACCGTATTTGAAACCGGGCGAATTTTTCAAATATACCAGCGGGGCAATGATCGAAACGCCGGTTGGTACGATGCAGGGAGAATACATGATGCGTACGGATGACGGCAATCATTTCAATGCGCTGATTCCACGTTTTACTTTGTCGATTCCGCGAACGCTGCACTAAGTCGATGGCGATCTATGCAATCGGGGATGTGCAGGGATGTTACGATGACCTGCTGAGATTGCTTGACACGATCGCATTCGATCCGCAAGCCGACCGGCTCTGGTTTGCGGGCGATCTAGTCAACCGGGGGCCGAAGTCGCTGGAAGTGCTGCGTTTCGTCAAAGCGCTCGGGGAGGCGGCGGTGACCGTGCTAGGTAATCACGACCTGCATTTGCTCGCGGCGTATGACTCCGGCATTGTGCATAAGAAAGATACTTTTCAGTCGGTTCTGGATGCGCCGGATGCGCATGAACTGATTGACTGGCTCCGGTTCCGGCCCTTGTTCCATACGAACGGCGAGTTCTGCCTTCTGCATGCCGGCCTGCCGCCGCAGTGGGATTTGGGGAAGGCTCGGGAGATGGCGGCGCTGGCTGAGGAGGTTCTGCAGAGTGACAACTACCGGCAGTTCCTGAGTCAAATGTATGGCAATCAGCCGGATCTCTGGTCGGACGAGTTGGAAGGTGTGGCGCTGTTACGCTTCATTATCAATTGCTTCACGCGGATGCGCTATCTGGACCCGGACGGCCGCCTCGACTTTACGAATGATGGCCCGCTGGGTTCGCAGCCGGAATATTTGCTGCCATGGTTTGCCGTTCCGAAGCGCAAGAGTGCCGATTTACGGATCGTCTTCGGACACTGGTCACAGCTGGGCTACTATGACGGTCACAATTGTTATGCGATCGATACCGGATGTTTGTGGGGCGGACAGCTGACTGCGCTACGCCTCGGTGAGGCCGTCGAAAGAATCAGTATCGCGTGTCCGGGTTACCGCCGGCCCGGTAAAGCCTACTCGGATGCGAAAGGTATCATCTGAGATTGCGGTTGTTATCCGGTCCCGGCCAATTCGCTGAGCGGCCAGCGGGGTTTGGCCTTGATCGTCAGCGGTTCATGCTGGCCGGCCAATAACCGCTGACAGCCCGCGTAGGCAATCATCGCGCCGTTGTCGGTGCAGAATTCGAGTCTGGGAAAATAAATCGCGGTCTTCTCCCTGTCGGCCATCGCGCTGAGCGATGCGCGAATTTGGGTGTTTGCACTGACGCCGCCCGCGACCACCAGCGTTTTGAGTCCGGTTTGCTGAAGCGCGCGTCGGCATTTAATCGTCAAGGTATCGGCGACCGCCGCTTGAAACGCGAGAGCGATATCGGCCTTATCCTGCTCGCTTTGAGAGCTTGCCTGTAAGGTATTCAGCGTAAAGGTTTTAAGGCCGCTAAAGCTGAAGTCCAGACCGGGGCGGTCGGTCATCGGTCTGGGAAAGGTAAGTCGGGCTCGGCCATCGACGGCCAAGGCAGACAGTTTGGGGCCGCCAGGATAGCTCAGACCGAGCATCTTGGCGGTTTTGTCGAACGCTTCGCCGGCAGCGTCATCGAGCGATTCGCCCAGGATTCGGTAGTGTCCTATGCCTTGGACTTCGACCAGTTGCGTATGGCCCCCGGAAATCAGCAATGCGACAAATGGGAATCGCGGCGGCTCCGGTTCCAGCATCGGTGCGAGCAGATGCCCCTCCATGTGATGCACCGCGACTGCCGGCACTTGCCAGGCCCAGGCCAGGCTGCGGGCGGTCGCAGCGCCGACCAGGAGCGCGCCGATCAGGCCCGGGCCGGCGGTATAGGCCACCCCTCCGATGTCGTTCCGAGTCAGTCCGCTGTCCCTGAGCGCCTGCCGGATCATCGGCGCCAGTTTTCGGATATGGTCGCGCGAGGCAAGTTCCGGCACCACGCCGCCGTAGTCACGGTGCAGGCCAATCTGGCTATATAAGAGGTCGGATAACAGCCCCTGTTCGGAATGATAAAGCGCGACGCCGGTCTCATCGCAGGAGGTTTCTATGCCTAAAACGATCATCGAGTTTTGAAATTGAGTCGAAAGAAAGGTATAATTGGGAGTTTACTAGAGTGGGTGTGGTGACGCCCTTGATTTTTTAATATTAACATAACTGGAAATTTGGAACCGTATAATGCCGTCAGTCAAAATTAAAGAGAACGAACCTTTCGATATCGCCATTCGCCGTTTTAAGCGTGCTTGTGAAAAAGCGGGTGTTTTGGCCGAAGTCCGTCGTCGCGAGTTTTATGAAAAACCGACTACGGAACGTAAACGCAAAGGTGCGGCGGCTGTGAAGCGTCATTTAAAGAAGCTGGCGCGTGAGCGTTATGCATTGAAAAATCTGCGTCGCGGTCGTCCTGCTACTTGATTTAAGGTTCGAATGATGGATTTATTGACGGATCGTATCAAGGACGAAATGAAAACCGCCATGAAAGGCGGGGACAAATTCAAGCTGGGCGTGATCCGTTTGATTCTGGCTGCCTTTAAACAGGTGGAAGTCGATGAGCGCATTACGCTCGACAATGACCGTGCCATTCAGGTGCTGGACAAAATGTTGAAGCAACGACGCGAGTCGATTAAGCAATACTCTGATGCGGGTCGTAACGACTTGGCGGAGGCGGAAGAGGCTGAAGTCAAAATTATCCAGGAATTCCTGCCGGCAGCGCTGAGCGATGCCGAAATCGACGCGATGGTTCGGGAAGCGATTGCTGAAGCCGGTGCCGCATCTGTCAAAGACATGGGCAAGGTGATGGGCTTGTTAAAGCCGAAAATGCAGGGGCGGGCAGATATGGCGGTAGTCAGCCAAAAAATCAAGGCTGGTCTGGGAGGATAATCTCCCTCCACGCATTTAACTTATGTCCGAGGGACGCATACCTCGTCAGTTCATTGATGATCTTCTGGTGCGGGTTGATATCGTCGATCTTATCGATGCGCACCTTCCTCTCAAAAAAACGGGGGCGAACTTTGTCGCCCGCTGTCCCTTTCATGCTGAGAAAACGCCGAGTTTTTCAGTCAACCGCGACAAGCAGTTTTATTATTGCTTCGGTTGCGGCGCTAGCGGCAACGCGATCTCATTTCTAATGGAATTCAATCGTCTCGACTTTGTCGAAGCGATCGAGGATTTGGCTGCCTTTGTCGGCGTGGATGTGCCGAGGGAATCGTTTTCGGCACAAAGCTCTCGACAAAAAAAAGATGATCTCAGTGATTTGTATCAAGTGATGGAACAAGCGACCGCTTTCTACTCGGAGCGCTTGTGCGCGAAAGAAGGTGTCGCTGCGCTGGATTATTTGCGGGGCCGCGGCGTGAGCGATCAAGTGATGCGGGATTATCGACTGGGTTATGCGCCCGATGCTTGGCAGGCTTTATCGGGTCGGTTTGATCAGCAGAGATTGCTGGATTCCGGGTTGGCAATCAAGAATGACACAGGTCATTTGTACGACCGATTCCGCGGTCGCGTGATGTTTCCGATTCGAGATAAGCGCGGCCGTATCATCGGCTTCGGTGGGCGTGTACTGGACAATTCTTTGCCTAAGTACTTGAATTCTCCTGAAACGTCCCTATTTCACAAAGGCCGGGAAGTTTACGGGCTTTTTGAGCTGCTGAAAAAAAACGCCAAGCCGGAGCGGATTCTGCTGGTCGAGGGCTACATGGATGTGATTGCTCTGGCGGAGCACGGCATCGATAATGCGGTGGCCGCGTTGGGTACTGCGGCGTCACAGGCCCATGCCGAACTGTTATTCCGTTTTGCGGCAGAGCTGGTGTTCTGTTTTGATGGCGACCGGGCGGGAAGGGAAGCGGCGTGGCGTGCGATGGAGTCGGTGTTTCCCTGTCTCCGTGACGGCCGTCAGGTGCGAATCATGTTATTGCCTGAAGGCGAGGACCCCGATTCGCTGGTGCGCAAGGAGGGCGTCGAGCGGTTTCGTGCCCGCATGCAGGAAGCGCAAGTATTGTCCGATTATTTTTTTGCCCAGGTCGCCAGGGACTTGCAGTTGTCCAGTCTCGAAGGGCGTGCGCAACTGGTCGGCAAGGCTCGTCCGTATCTTGAAAAATTGCCGGCGGGGGTTTTTAGAGAGATGATGTTTAATAGACTTAAAGCGTTGTCCGAGCTGAATAGCCTGGATATTTTGCCGAACGAGTCTACACTTAACCGGAGCGCCTATTCTAAAAGTCCACGTAATAAAACCCGAATGACCTCAGCGCGGATGGCGATTGCGTTGTTAGTGCAAAATCCCAAATTGGCCATGTGCCGCGAATTGCAGGAAATCGATTGGAGTACATTGATATTTTCCGGCGCCGAACTGTTTAGAAATATCATTCAGGTTATTCTGGCGCAAAAACCTGCAACTACAGCGGTACTGCTCGAGTCTTACCGCGACTCGGCCGAAGAGAAATCGGTCAAGGCGCTGGCGTTTCTGGACCTGTTGGTCGCTCCGGATAATATTGAAAGCGTTTTTCGCGATGCGCTGGCGAGTTTGATAAAACAGTCCGCGGAAAATGAATTGGAGCGGCTCTTGTCCAAGAAAGTATTGACTCCTGAAGAAAAAGAGTCTCTGCGCAAATTATTGGCGCTTAAAAAGTAGATGCCAAGTCATAATTTTATATAGTAGAATTACCAGTTACGTGTAATTCCGCTGAATTGCATATCCGGTGAGTGAATGATGAACCAAGAACAGCAACAGTCTCAGATTAAACAGTTAATTGCCAGAGGCAAAATTCAGGGTTTCCTGACTTATGCCGAGATTAATGACCACTTGCCGAGTGATATTGTCGATCCTGAGCAAATAGATGATTTCATCGGCATGATCAATGACATGGGGATCCAGGTCTATGAAGTTGCCCCTGATGAAGACTCGTTGATCACTGATGCGGCGGCGGTTACGACCGATGACGAAGATGCGGAAGAAGTCGCCGCGCTGGCGTCGGTCGATAGCGAATTCGGCCGGACGACAGACCCGGTGCGCATGTATATGCGGGAAATGGGTTCGGTCGAGTTGTTGACACGCGCGGACGAATTGAAGATTGCCAAACGAATCGAAGAAGGACAGCAGCAACTGGTCAAGGCACTGGCTCGTTCGTGTGTCGTGGTGGACGATTTTCTGCAATCCTATGATTCGATTTCAACCGAAGAGGGCGGCATCCGCCTGAATGACCTGATCACCGGTTTCGCCGATTACAGTGAGACCGAAGATTTGAGCGTGGCTCAGGCCGGCGGTGCGGATGATGTCGAGGACGCCGGTGCGGCCGACGAAGAATTGAAAGGCCTGAATCTTGAAGAGGTCGGCGAAAAAGTCGAGATGCTCAGGGCGCAATTGCAGGTGGCGACCAATTCCTGCAAGAAACACGGGTATGAGAGTGCAGAAACGGAGCGGGCATTCGATGTGTTGGCCGATTTGTTCATGGAATTCAAATGGACCCCCCAGTACCTGAAAAAAATGTCCGGCATCATTCCCGAAGGCGTTGGGAGTGTGCGTGAACAGGAAAGGGCAATTCTGGAAATTTGCACGAAGCATGCGAAAATGCCACGCCCTGAATTTATCGCGCTATTTACCGAAGACGAGAGTAATCCGGCCTGGTTGGAGCGCTGCCTGGCGGACGGCGGCAAATATGCTGAGGCGTTGAAGCCTCATGAAAAGGATCTGCGCAGGGCAATCAAGGCCTTGGGCGAAATCGAGGCGAAATTCGGCCTGACGATTAATGGACTGAAAGACATCAACCGGCGTATGTCGATCGGGGAAGCCAAATCGCGGCGCGCCAAAAAAGAAATGATCGAGGCAAACCTGCGTCTGGTCATTTCGATCGCGAAAAAATACACGAACCGCGGCCTGCAATTCCTCGACCTGATTCAGGAAGGCAATATCGGCCTGATGAAAGCGGTGGATAAATTCGAATACCGCCGCGGTTACAAGTTCTCGACCTATGCGACCTGGTGGATTCGGCAGGCAATAACCCGGTCGATCGCGGATCAGGCGCGTACGATCCGGATTCCGGTGCACATGATCGAAACGATCAACAAACTGAACCGGATTTCCCGGCAGATCCTGCAAGAACTGGGCCGCGAAGCGACGCCGGAAGAACTGGCTGTGCGGATGGAAATGCCTGAAGACAAGGTGCGCAAGGTGCTGAAAATCGCGAAGGAACCGATCTCGATGGAAACGCCGATCGGTGATGACGAAGATTCGCATCTGGGCGATTTTATCGAAGATTCGAGGGTGCTTTCACCGGTCGAATCTGCTACAATTGCCGGCTTGCGTGAATCGACACAAAATGTGCTGGCAGGACTTACCGCGCGCGAAGCAAAGGTGCTCAGGATGCGTTTCGGCATCAATATGAACACCGATCATACGCTAGAGGAAGTCGGCAAGCAGTTTGACGTGACCCGCGAAAGAATACGCCAAATCGAAGCCAAGGCGCTCAGAAAGCTGCGGCATCCCTCGAGGTCGGAACAGCTGCGCTGTTTTCTTGACGGCGACTAAAAAACGGATAGGGGCCCTTAGCTCAGTTGGTTAGAGCGTCCGACTCATAATCGGCAGGTCGTAGGTTCAAGTCCTACAGGGCCCACCAAATCAATAAAAAGGCTGCCTGGCAGCCTTTTTGCGTATCAGGATTTATATCATTTTTTAAAAGGCACTTCTATGAGCAACAATTTCATTTTTACCTCGGAATCGGTTTCGGAAGGGCATCCCGATAAGGTCGCGGATCAAATTTCTGATGCGGTATTGGATGCGCTGTTGGCGCAGGATCCGAGATCACGCGTCGCCTGTGAGACGATGGTAAAAACCGGCATGGTGATCATTGCCGGCGAGATCACCACCAATGCCTGGGTGGATCTGGAAGAACTGGTGCGCAAGACCGTTTGCAATATCGGCTATGATCACGGCGATATCGGTTTTGATGGCCAGAGCTGCGCGGTCCTGAATGCGATCGGCAAGCAGTCCTCCGATATCGCGATGGGCGTCGACGAGGCCGACAATCATGAACAAGGCGCCGGCGACCAGGGCTTGATGTTTGGCTATGCGACGAATGAAACCGACGTACTGATGCCGGCGCCAATCCAGTATTCGCACCTGTTGGTCAAGCGCCAGGCCGAAGTGCGCAAGAACAAGACCTTGCCTTGGCTGCGTCCGGATGCGAAAAGCCAGATCACCTTCCGCTATGAGAATCACAAGCCGGTCGCGATCGACGCGGTGGTGCTTTCGACCCAGCATGCGCCGGACATCAGCAACAAGGCGATCCATGAAGCGGTGATGGACGAAATCATCCTGCCGGTGCTGCCGAGAGAATGGGTGCATAAGGATACCAGGTTTTTCATCAACCCGACCGGCCAGTTCGTGATCGGCGGTCCGGTCGGCGACTGCGGCTTGACCGGACGCAAGATCATCGTCGACAGTTACGGCGGCATGGCGCGTCACGGCGGCGGTGCATTTTCCGGCAAGGATCCTTCGAAAGTTGACCGTTCGGCCGCCTATATGGCGCGCTATGTGGCGAAAAATATCGTCGCGGCGGGGCTCGCGGAACGCTGTGAAATTCAGGTCTCTTATGCGATCGGCGTGGCCGAGCCGACTTCAATTACGATCGAAACCTTCGGCACCGGCAAGATCAGCGAGGACCGCCTAGTCGAGATCGTGCGTTCAATTTTCGACCTCAGACCGAAAGGCCTGATCGCGATGCTGGGCCTGTTGAAACCGATCTATCAGCCGACTGCGGCTTACGGTCATTTCGGACGTACCGAAGAGACTTTCAGCTGGGAGAAGACCGATAAGGTCGAAGCATTGCTCGAAGCGGCCGGAATTTAATTTACACGGAAATGGAGGAGCAGGAAATGAGTCAAGATTATAAAGTTGCCGACATTGCATTGGCAGACTGGGGCCGTAAGGAAGTTGCGATCGCCGAAACCGAAATGCCGGGCTTGATGGCCTTGCGTGCCGAGTACGGCGCGGAGCAGCCGCTGAAAGGCGCACGCATCGCGGGCTGTCTGCATATGACGATTCAAACGGCGGTGCTGATCGAGACGCTGACCGCCCTGGGTGCGGAGGTACGCTGGTCGTCCTGCAATATCTTTTCGACGCAGGACCATGCCGCTTCCGCGATCGCCGCAGCCGGCATTCCGGTATTTGCCTGGAAAGGCGAGACCGAAGCCGAATTCGACTGGTGCATCGAGCAAACGATCAAAGGTCCGAACGGCTGGCGTCCGAACATGATCCTCGACGACGGCGGCGACCTGACCCTGATGATGCACGACAAGTATCCCGAGCTGATGGCGAACGTGAAAGGTTTGTCCGAGGAAACCACGACGGGTGTCCTGCGACTGCATGAACGGGTTGCGAAAGGCACCCTGAAAGTGCCGGCTTTCAACGTAAATGATTCGGTAACCAAGTCCAAATTCGACAACCTATACGGTTGCCGGGAGTCGCTGGTTGACGGGATCAAGCGTGCGACCGACGTGATGGTCGCGGGCAAGATCGCGGTCGTCTGCGGCTACGGCGATGTCGGCAAAGGTTGCGCACAATCGTTGCGAGGTCTGGGTGCGACGGTCTGGATTACCGAAGTCGACCCGATCTGCGCCTTGCAGGCCGCAATGGAAGGCTACCGGGTCGTCACGATGGAAGAGGCTGCGCCGCACGCGAACATTTTCGTGACCGCGACCGGCAACGTGAATGTGATCACGCACGCGCACATGCAGGCGATGAAGAATCAGGCGATCATCTGCAACATCGGCCACTTTGATTCGGAAATCGATATCGCTGCACTGCGCCAATATACGTGGGAAAACATCAAGCCGCAGGTCGATCATGTGATCTTCCCCGACGGCAAGCGTCTGATCGTGCTGGCCGAAGGCCGACTGGTCAATCTTGGCTGCGCGACCGGCCATCCGAGCTTCGTGATGTCGAATTCGTTCTGTAACCAGGTTCTGGCGCAGATCGAACTGTGGAAAAATGCAGAAAAGTATGAAAACAAGGTTTATGTACTGCCCAAAAAACTGGATGAAAAGGTCGCGAGTCTGCATCTGGCCCAGATCGGTGTGCATTTGACCCGGTTGACCGAAGAACAGGCGCGTTACATCAACGTACCGGTTGAAGGTCCTTACAAAGGCGAATATTACCGCTATTGATCCTGTCCGGCTTGGGTTGCCTGGGGTGTCAGGCGACCCAAGCCCCCATCTCGGCCCAAGCGCTACGAATGAAATCACGACTCATACATCCGAAGGTATTAAGTTTTGAGTTTTATCCTCCGAAAACCGAGGAGGGTGCGGCAAGCCTGAAGGTTGTGCACGAAAAACTCGCCCAGTTAAATCCGGGGTTTTTCTCTGTCACCTTCGGGGCTGGCGGTTCGACCCGCGAAAAAACTTTCGAAACGGTGGTCGAAATCCAGTCCAAGGGCATTGCAGCCGCTCCGCACCTGTCTTGTGTCGCGTCGACCCGGGACAGCATCCGGACGATACTTAATGACTATCAGGACAAGGGAATCAGCAAGATCGTCGCGTTGCGCGGCGATTTGCCTTCCGGGATGTTGTCGGCCGGCGAATTCCGTTATGCGAACGAACTGGTCGAATTTATCCGGAAGGAAACCGGCGACACGTTTGAAATTCATGTGGCAGCCTATCCGGAGGTGCATCCGCAGGCGCACAATGCCGATGTCGATTTCAACAATTTCAAGCGCAAGGTCGATGCAGGAGCGAATGCGGCGATCACGCAATATTTCTATAATGCCGAGGCCTATTTTTATTTCCGCGATCGTTGCGAGCGAAATGGAATAATGATTCCGATCGTGCCGGGCATCATGCCCATCACGCAGTATTCACAACTGTTCCGTTTCTCCGAAATGTGCGGAGCGGATATTCCGCGCTGGTTGCGCAAACGCCTCGAGTGCTTGGGCGACGACCGCGCTTCGATTCAGACCTTCGGTCTGGATGTGGTCACCGCATTATGTCAGAAACTGCTCGAGCAGGGTGCGCCCGGTCTGCATTTCTACACGATGAATCAGTCAGGCCCGACGCTCGCAATTCTGGAAAACCTTAGCCTCTGGCCGTCACAGTGAGCAAGGGGCTGCGGCATGTTCAATGTGAAGCGGCTCTCTTCTTTTTCTTAAAATGACTGGCTAATTTCTGTCCAGTTTTTCTTCTTGTCATGCGTATTTCCCGACTCTACGTTCCTCAACCTTTAAATTGCGGACAACACATCGAGCTTGACGATGACAGCGCGCACTATGTCAGAACTGTGCTTCGGCTTGCGAAGGACAACAAGATTGTCTTATTCGACGGTTCGGGAGTCGATTATTTGTCGACATTGCTCGAAGTCAGCCGAAACAGGGTCGCAGTCGCGATCGAACAGCGGCAGGAGCGCGGCGTGGAATCGCCGTTGACGATCTGTCTCGGTCTCGGTATGTCGCGCGGCGACCGGATGGATTTGTCGGTGCAAAAGGCCGTCGAACTCGGCGTCAACCAGATTACGCCGATAGAAACTGAACGCTGCTTGGTGCAGTTGAAAGGCGACAAGCGCATGCAGCGCTTCACGCATTGGCAGCGTATCATCCAGCATGCGGCCGAACAAAGCGGCCGGACTATTTTGCCGGAGCTTGCGCCGATCACTCACCTGCATCACTGGGTCGGCGAGCAGGAAGGGTTGAAAATCTTTCTGGACCCTTATGCGGAGCTTTCGTTGGCCGATTTACAGCCGGAAAACGGTAGAGTGACCCTGTTGACCGGTCCCGAAGGCGGTTTTGCCGACCATGAGCGGGATGCCGCTAAGGCCGCCGGCTTTATTCCGGTACGGCTCGGTGCCAGGATTTTGCGCACTGAAACCGCCTCGCTGGCGGCCCTGTCAGCGGTGCAGATGTTGTGGGGCGATTTCCGCGGCGGTCTGACAGGATGCTGAAGCGCATTTTTTATGCGCTCGTTCCGCTGGCGGTATTGCTGACCCTTTCAGTGTTAGCCTGCGCGCTCGGATATTTTCTGATTCAGGCCGTTGGCGACCGCTTTACCTTATCTAAAGTCATCTCGAAAACCACACTGTTTTTTCTGGTGCTGAGTATTTTTCCGGCAATGGCCTGGCTCAAGATCAGCCGGAGCGACTTGGGTTTTGCCTCCGGAAAAAAATTGCTCAAGCAGATATCGCAAGGATTCGCGCTTGGCTTGCTGATGCTGTTTCCGGTGCTTCTGCTCGAGTATCTGCTTGGCATCCATAGTTTCGATCCGGCGAAACAGTGGACCGGACTCTTGATCGCCCAGAAAATGGGGCTGACCCTGTTATTATCGCTACTAATTTCATTGATTGAAGAGCCGCTGTTTCGGGGTTTGCTGCTCACCTTCCTGAGCAGAAAAATGCCTTTATTCGCGGCAATTGCGGTCAGTGCGCTCTATTATGCCTCGCTGCACTTCTTACGCAGCCATTCGCAGATCCCGAGCGATCAGGCTACTTTGGCGAGCGGTTTCCTGCTGCTCGCTGAAGCGTTCGGGAGTCTGTTCGCTCCTTACATTTTTCCGGACTGGCTGGCTTTATTCATGGTCGGCATTTTTCTGGGCATTCTCCGAACGCGCTCATCTGCCAATTTGGGGCTTTGCATCGGATGCCACTCGGCCTGGGTCTGGCAGATCAAAATGAGTAAGACGTTGTTCACTACGCATCATAATTCCGATTACAGTTTTCTGGTCGGTTATTACGACGGCATGATCGGCTGGCTGGTCGCCGGCTGGCTAGCGTCATTCCTGCTCGCTTACCGGGCTTACCGGCGTTTTCGCCGCGTTTAGAAACCTTGCTTTCGCGATCCGGCTCTCCGCGGCATGGTCGACGATCGAAGCCGGATAGTCGCCTCCGCCCTGCTTTTTATCCCAGCGGTGAATCCTTTCTATCGGAAACTGACGCAGTTCCGGCAGCCAGCGGTAAATATAGCCGCCGTCCGGGTCGAATTTCTGCTGCTGCGTCCACGGATTGAAGATCCTGAAATAAGGCTGGGCGTCGCATCCGGTCGAGGCCGCCCACTGCCAGTTGCCGTTATTCACGCAGGGATCATAATCGATCAGATGGCAGGCAAAATAGCGCTCACCCCAGCGCCAGTCGATATGCAGATCCTTGACCAGAAACGAGGCGACGATCATTCTGACCCGGTTATGCATGAAGCCGGTCGCATTCAGTTCCCGCATCCCGGCATCGACAATCGGAAAGCCGGTCCTGCCTTCGCACCAGGCCTCGAAGCGGCTTGGGTTATCATCCCATTCCACATTTTCGAATTTTTCCAGGAAAGCCCCGCCGAACACGTACGGAAAGTGGTAGGCAATATGGGTGAAGAAATCACGCCAGTACAGTTGGCGCAGCAACGGGTGTTCGCTGCCTAACTGCGCCAGAATCGCATAATATGCTTCGCGGACCGAGCAGCACCCGAATTTCAGGTAGGCCGACAGCCGCGTGGTTGCATCGAAGGCAGGGTAGTCGTGCTTTTGTTCATAATCGGCGAGGCGGCCGATCCGAACCAGTAAAGTGAGCGCGGTGTGGCGGCCGCCCGGCATCGCGTTTATTGTTGACTCGTCCGCAAAAACGCCTGGCTCGAACGCGGCATCGGAATCCAGCCTCAAAAAATTCGGATTCGCTAAAGCCTCGGGCAGATTGACCGGAATCTGTTTCGACCGCCGATAAAACGCGGTGAAAACCTTATAAGGCGTGCCGTCGCTTTTGAGCGTGCTTTCAGGTTCGTTCAGCAGCGCGTCTGGGAGCACATGCAGGCCAATTCCAAGTTCGCGGCATACACGAGCTATTTCCTCGTCGCGGTGGCGGCTGAACGGCGTGTAATCGCGGTTGATGAACACCGCGCCAATCTGTTGTTCGGCGAACAGTATGCGGATGACCTGGCAGGGATGATCATGAAAAAGGGCGAGATCGCCCCCGGCTGCAAGGCATTGTTCTTGCAGATCCACGAGCGCTTCCCGCATGAAGCGCAGACCCGGCCGGCTCTGATAAGGGTGTGGCAGAATCTGTCGAGGGTCGAAGATGAAGCAGGGAATCACCCGGCGCGAATGCTTCACTGCCGCATTGAGTCCGTTATTGTCTTCAAGCCGGAGGTCGCGCCGGAAGATGAACAACGAGAGCGGGTACTGGTACATTGAACGACTTGCTAGCGAAGATTCCAACGCGAATCTTCGATTATTCGATAACGCCTGCCTGTCTCAGGGCTGAGCGCAATCTTTCCAACCGTCTGCGGTTGACGCCGAGGTCGCTGTAACCGACCCGCGAGGCGGACCGGATGTGGATCAGGCCGGCGTCGGCGTCGAGTATCGCGTCCACATCATCGACAAAGCGGAAGATCAGGCTGGTCGCTTCCGCATGCAGCGTATTCTCGGATTCCGCGGTTATCACCGTGCGGCTCTGTCCGGTCAACGCGTTCTTCAAAGCCGAAAACGCATCCTCCGGACTGCCTTTGATCTTGAACGGCGCGATAAAATGATCGCCATCGTCCGCCTGGCTCGATACGCAATTCGGACTGCTGGGGCAGGAAGGCAGGGTTTTAGCGGCTTCTTTCGCTTCGGTCGGCATGCTTGGCATCATGATGAGGAGTCCTATGAAAAATAAGAATTTGAGAGTCATAAAATTCGAGTGTTGTTACGCGGCAATTAAAATCAGCTGCAAATAGATGAGCCGACTTCCCTTGATCGGCTATGGTATGAAATCGGAGAAAGAAATTCCGTCACGTATAATGTCTAATTTAAAAGGTAATGTACCTTAACAATTTCAGTTTGCAACTACGGTTATTGAACCCATGAACAAAATCCCGATCGGCATCAGCAGTTGCCTGCTGGGCAAGGAAGTCCGCTTCGACGGCGGGCATAAGCATGATTCATATATCACCGGCACGCTTGGCCAGTTTTTCGAGTTCCATCCGTTTTGCCCGGAGGTCGCGATTGGCCTCGGGGTACCGAGACCGCCCCTGCACTTGGTCAAGGACAACGATCAAATCCGCTGTGTCGGCGTCAAGAATCCGGAAAATGACGTCACCGAACGCCTGCGCAACTATGCCGGCCAGGTCAAAGACGAGCATATCGGCTTATGCGGTTATATCCTGAAAAAGGACTCGCCGAGCTGCGGAATGGAACGCGTGAAGGTTTATTACGGCAATCAGCCGCAGCGCGAAGGTGTCGGGATTTACGCAGAAGCTATGATGAAGGCGAATCCATTGATGCCTGTCGAGGAAGAAGGAAGGCTCGGCGATCCGGGATTGCGCGAGAATTTCATTCAGCGCGTCTACGTCTATTATCGCTGGCAACGCCTGGTTGCAGAGGGCATTAACGCCCAAAGCCTGACCCGCTTCCATGCCCGGCATAAACTGATCATCATGAGTCACGCCGATTACCGGGAGCTGGGACAGATGCTGGCCGGAGTGGGCAAGGAGAACCTGGCGGCAGTGGCCGAGCAATATATCGCGCGTCTGATGAAATTGTTGAAGCATGTGCCGACCCGCAGCCAGCATGTCAATGTGCTGCAGCATATCCAGGGCTATTTGAAAAAGGAGCTCAGCGCCGACGACAAAGCCGAAATGGTGGACGTGATCGAGCGCTACCGGCACGGCGAACTCCCGCTGATCGTGCCGCTGACGCTGCTCAAGCATCATTTCCGGAAAGCGCCGGATCCTTATATCGACGAATCCTATTACATGTCACCCTATCCGCAGGAATTGCGCTTGATCAACGAGTTATAACGATGGCGAATATTTTGATTATCGGTTGCGGCGACATCGGCTCGTCGTTGGGGTTACAACTCATCGCTCAGGGGCATCGGGTGACCGGCTTGAAACGACGGCCTCCTGCTGCTGACAGCCCGATACGCTATATTGCGGCCGATATCGGCGACGCTGCCACACTGCATTGCTTGGGAACCGGCTTTGACCAGGTATTTTTCATCGTCTCTGCGGACGGCCGCAACGAGAACAGTTACCGCGCCGTATACGAAACCGGACTGGGCAATGTGCTGGAAGGACTGTCCGCTGTGCCGCTCATCTTCGTCTCCTCGACCAGCGTTTACGGGCAAACGCATGGCGAATGGGTCGACGAAGCCTCCGAAGCCGAGCCAGACAACGTCAACAGCAGGCTGATCCGGCAGGCCGAGAGAGAGGTGCTGGCCGCGAATCCGCATAATATCATCGTGCGCTTTTCGGGCATTTACGGGCCAGGCCGCGAGCATCTGGTCAGGCTTGCGGCCAGCCAGCCCGCGATCCAAAAAGATCCGCCCTACTATACGAACCGGATTCACGAGGAGGATTGCGTGGGGGTGCTGGCCTTTTTAGGCTTACAGCAGCTCGTCGGTACACAGTTGGAGCCCTGCTATCTGGCCAGCGATGACGAGCCCGCGCCGCTGTGGGAGGTCGTTTCCTGGCTGGCCGAACGCCAGCATTGTCCGCCGCCTGTTATCAAAGAGGTCGGTGAAGAGGCGGCGATGAACAAGCGCTGCCGGAATGCCCGCCTGAAAGCCCTGGGCTACCGCTTCTTGTATTCCGGCTATCAGCAAGGCTACCGCTGGGTGAAACCCGCCTAAGTGATGTTAAGCGCTGCCAAATGCGTAGATATCGGTTATCAAACGGGCAGCGATTCATCGGGGAAAAACAATCGAGCTGAAAACCGATGACTATCGAAGTCTTTTGGGGGCGTGGCAGTCCTTATTCGTGGCGCGTCCTTCTCGCGCTTGAAATCAAGGAAATCCCTTACCAAAGCCGGCAATTGAGTTTTTCCGGGAACGATCTGAAGTCAGAGTCATATCTGGCGATCAACCCGCGGGGGCTTGTCCCTGCGCTGAAAGACGGCGAGTTTACCCTGTACGAGTCGCTCGCAATCTTGAGTTATCTGGACGCGAAACAGCCGGAGCCGCCATTATTCGGTCGCGATGCGAGAGAATGCGGACTGGTCTGGCGTCAGATCATGGAATGCGTTTATTACCTCGAGCCGCACATGACCTCGTTTGCCGGCACGATCTTCTCCGGCGAATTGCCGGAAAAAAGAGAGGAGGCGATAAAGTCCAGAGAACAGGTCGAACAGGAGGTGAACCGGCTTGATGCGCAATTGGCGCGTAATGAGTACTTGGCCGGAAAGCGAATCTCCGCGGCTGATGTCGCCACCTATCCGGTCGTTCAGCTTTTGACGATTGCGGCGAAGCGCGAAAATACTGAAGCGGTCAGCGGCAGACTGCTTCAAGCTGATGTGCATTTTCCGTCATTGCACGCCTGGTGCCGGCGGATCGAAGCGTTGCCGGGATTTGAGAAGACGAATCCGCCGCACTGGCGAGTCTGACCCGGTCAGAGCGTATCCAGCTTCAGAAAGCTATGCAGGACGTTGAGGTCGGGTGATTGCAGATAGGGAATCACGCCGAGCAAAGGCGCATCCAGCGCGCCGCGGAGAGTGCCGATGTTATCTTCTGCGCAGACCATATCTCGGCCATTGCAAACCGCGATCCAGCCAGCAAGCCTGAGCCCTTTCAGGGCAATAGCCTGGGCGGTCAACTTGGCGTGATTGATGCACCCCAGTTTGATCGCGACTGCCAGAATTACCGGCAGGCCTAAAGCAAACGCGAGGTCGCTGATGTCCTGTCGGGCGTTAACCGGGGCATACCAGCCGCCGGCGCCTTCAACCAGCACGATGTCGGCGAGGCTTTTCAATTGCTCGAAGCGGGACGCCAGTATGGCGAAGTCGGCCGGGCTGTGCTTGCCGGCCAGATGCGGCGAAATCGGCAGTTCATACGCATAAGGATTGATCAGGTCATAGTCAACCGCGATGCTCGAATGGGCCTGAAGCAGCAGCGCATCTTCATTTTTCAGTTGGCCGTCTTCAGAACGGCAGCCCGAAGCGACCGGTTTCATCCCCACGACCTTTTTGTCCCGCTTTTTGAAAGCCTGCATTAAAGCCAGCGTCGTCCAGGTTTTGCCGGCGTTGGTGTCGGTGCCGGTGATAAAATAGTCTTGCTGGCTCATCTCAGGCTCGCGCGGAAATCTGGAGAATTTCGAAAGTGGCAGGAAGCGAGCCTCCGGCGCGATGACGTTCGTAAGCGCGGTACATCGCCTGCATCCTAGATTTGCCGGTTAGGCTTTTCGGCCGGGCAAGATGCACGTTATGGGCGCCGATCTGTTTGAGTTCGCGCATCAGGTCGGTTACCGACGGATAACGGGAGGTATGCTGGGCCGCTTGAATCCGGCAATCGCTGAAGCCTGCCTCCTGCAGCAAGCGTATCAGGTCCTGTTCGGTATGAAAGGCATTTACATGCGGCAGGTCGTCGACTTCCTCCCAGGCGCTTTTCAGCTCCTGGAGGGTTCGCGGGCCAAACGTCGAAAAGATCAACGGACTGTCGGTTTTCATGATTCGTTTCAAATCGGCAAGCACTCGGTCTAGTCGCTCGCACCATTGCAGCGCCAGATTCGAATAGACGCCGTCCAGGCACGCGTCAGCGAAAGGCAGTTGTTCGGCGTCGGCGCAGACATAGTCCAGCACCGGGCTGGAGTGAGAACCCCGGCTCAGCTTGGCGTGCGCGGCATCGAGCATTGCCGGGGCGATATCCAGGGCAATAACTCTGTCGGCTCGGTATTTGGATGCTAACAAAAGCCCGGCCAGATTACCGGTGCCGCAACCGAGATCGAGCACGGTGCCGGAAATACCTTCTTTTTCGGCCAGTTGCATTAAATCGTTGGCACTGCGGCGCTGCAGCGCCGCGGCTTGATCGTAAGTCAGCGCGGCGGCGGCGAAGGATTGCCTGATCCGGGGCTTATCGAGCAAGGCGGCGCTCATCGTGGCTCCATGAAGCCGGAAATGATTGCGATCAGTCGCTCCGGATCAGCCAGGAAGGGCACATGACCGGCTTTTTCGAGCAGATGTAATTGAAGGCCCAATTGCAGGCGTTGCAAATGGGCGCCGACCACGTGCGGAACCAGTGTATCCCTGCCACCCAGAATCGCCGCGACGGGCCTGTCGAATGCGGCCAGCGCCGGGCGCAAGTCGGCTTCTTTCAGGATTTGCAGGCCTTGCAGCAGCGAGTCCTTGTCAGGCGGGTCGCATTCGAAAACCGCCGTTTTCAGGGTCTTCATTAAGGCTTTTGCATCCGGCAGGCCGTGGACCTGAAGGGCCAGAAAGCGCAGCAGGGTTTGCTGGGCATCTTCGGCCAATTGGCCGGAAAACGCATCGAGTACGCGAGGCGAGACGCCCGGCCAATGGTCGGGACTGTCGACAGCGTCATGGGTGCGGATAAAGCGCGGATTGCCTGCCAGCAGAATGAGCCGGTCGACCCGCTCTGGAAAGCGGGAGGCGATGTCGAGCGCGATCGTCGCACCGAGCGACCAGCCCAGCCAGCAGGCCGGCTCATCGCTTACGGCAGCAATGAGTCTGGGACCGAGATGTTCCAGGTCGAAAGCAGAAATCCTGTCGCTGCGCCCGTGCCCCGGCAGATCGACGCAGGTGACCCGGTAATGCCGGGACAGCGCTTCGGCAAAAGGCCTCCAGATGCCCGAGTGCATGCCCCAGCCGTGGATCATCACGAGCGGTTTGCCCTGGCCGTAAGTTTCGGTATGGATATGTGTCATCAAAGCATTTCAGTGTCGGTAACGACTCAATGGCCGCATCATGCCAAGCCCTTGAGTTTGTCCAGCTCATTCAGCAGCCTGTCGACCTGGGCTTCTTCATGCGCCGCGGAAAACGTGACTCTGAGCCGCGCGCTGCCTTGCGGCACGGTCGGCGGCCGGATTGCGCTGACTAAAAAACCGGCCTTTTGCAATTCTTCACTGATCGCGGTGGCTTTCCGGCTGTCGCCGATCAGAATCGGCTGGATTGGCGAGAACGACGGCATCAATTCGAGACCGATCTGTTCGGCGCCTTGGCGGAAGCGTTCCGTCAACTGTTTCAGCTTGTCCCGCCGCCAGCTTTCGGTACGGACAACCTTCAGGCTCGCGCGCGTAGCCTCCGCGACCGCGGGGGGGGAGGCAGTGGTGTAAATGTAGGTTCGCGCTTTCTGGATCAAAAGTTCGATTAGGGTTTCGGGCCCGGCCACAAACGCGCCGAAGGTGCCGAAAGCCTTGCCCAGCGTGCCGACCAGCACTGCCACATCGGTTTGGGTCAGTCCGTAATGTTCGAGCACGCCGCCGCCCCGTTCGCCCAGCACGCCGAGCCCGTGCGCATCGTCGACCATCAGCCAGGCATCGCGGCCTTGCGCAAGTTTCGCGATAGCCGGAAGCGGTACCAGGTCGCCGTCCATGCTGAAGACGCCGTCGGTCACGATCAGTTTTTTACCGCTCGCGGCATCGAGCGTGTGCGTCAGGTGTTCGAGATCGGCATGCCGATAGCGCTTGAAGCGCGCGCCGGACAATAGCCCACCGTCGATCAGCGAGGCATGGTTCAGGCGGTCCTCGATTACCGTATCGCGGCTATCGACCAGAGCGGAAATCGCGCCGAGGTTCGCCATATAGCCGGTCGAAAACAACAAGGCCCGGCCGCGGCCGGTAAATTCGGCCAGTTCCTCTTCGAGCGCGTGGTGCGCGGTGCTGTGGCCACAGACCAGATGTGCCGAGCCGCTGCCGACGCCGTAGCGGTCGACGGCGTTTTTGAACGCACGGATTACCTCGGGGTGGTTCGCAAGGCCCAGATAATCATTGCTGCAAAAATTGATCAGCTCGCGGCCGTCGGCTGTCAGTTGTACGCCCTGGGGCGAAACCACGATCTGCCGCCTGCGGTATAAACCTTGTTCAGCAACGGTATCGAGGATGTTTTCGGCGTAATTTTGAAAGGGGTTCATTCGAAAATCAACGGAGCAGGTCTTGAGCAGGGCGAAGCCTGAAACCCCGCCGGACTGCAAACTTGGCTGAGTTAAAGGTGTTAACACGCCCGCATGAGTATCTTAAATGGTGGGTTGCCAATAATCCAACCTGTCTATTTTCGGAGCCGAAACGAGGATAATTATTGATGTGCGTAGCTCGAGCCGCCCATGTGCACGCCGAGCCGGTCGAACAACGTTTTGTCGTGGTTCGTCATCGGGTTGTCGGTGGTCAGCAGCTTGTCGCCGTAGAAGATCGAGTTCGCACCAGCCAGGAAGCACAAAGCCTGCATCTCGTCGCTCATGCCGGTTCTTCCTGCGGACAGACGCACCCGCGATTTCGGCATCATGATCCGCGCGACCGCGATTGTCCGGATGAACACGAACGGATCCAGCGCTTCGGTGCCCATCAACGGCGTGCCTTCGACCTGTACCAGCATGTTAATCGGCACGCTTTCCGGATGCGCCGGCAGGTTGGCCAGCTCGATCAGCAGTTTGGAGCGGTCGCCGTCGCTCTCGCCCATCCCGACAATGCCGCCGCAGCAGACGTTGATGCCGGCTTCGCGGACGCGCGCGAGCGTGTCGAGGCGATCCTGGTAAGTCCGGGTCGTGATTACTTCGGAATAATATTCTTCGGAAGTGTCGAGGTTGTGATTGTAGTAATCGAGACCACCTTCCTTCAGGCGCGCGGTCTGTTCGTCGGTCAGCATCCCGAGCGTGACGCAGGTTTCCATACCCAGCGCTTTGACGCCCTGCACCATTTCGACTACTCTCTCAATATCCTTGTCTTTCGGCTTGCGCCAGGCCGCGCCCATGCAGAAACGGCTCGCGCCTTCTGCTTTAGCCCGCTCTGCGGCTTTCAGCACGTCTTCGACCGGCATCAACGCCTCCGGCTTCAGACCGGTGTCGTAGCGGGCGCTTTGCGGGCAATAGCCGCAATCTTCTGAACAGGAGCCGGTTTTGATGCTCAAGAGGCTGCTGACCTGTACTTCGTTCGGATCGAAATAGGCCCGGTGTGCGCATTGGGCCTTGAAGATCAGATCGTTGAAAGGCAATGCGAATAATGCCTGTACTTCAACGAGTTGCCAGTCATGGCGAACCGGCGCGGCTGCTTGCAGGGCGGTGGCGGCAGGATGGGCGGTCATGCAAAAAATCTCCGGAGTTGGGTAATTGAAAACTGATCAACCCATTCATCTAAAAATGGTGAACAACTGGCTCGATATTATACAGCAACTGCTGTTTCCTCCAACCTGTATCCTGTGCGGGAACCCGGGGCAGGCGGGACGTGACCTTTGTGCCCCGTGCCAGGATCAATTGCCGGTTAATGCCTGCTGTTGCCCGCACTGCGCGAATCCGCTGGCTGCCGCCGATGCGGACCGGATCTGCGGCCGTTGCGTCAGCCGTCCGCCTGCGTTCGATAAAGTCCATGCGCCTTTTCTGTACCAGGAGGGCATGTGCCATTTGATCACCGGTTTGAAATTCAGTGCTCGCCATGCCCATGCGCGTCTGCTCGGCCAATTGCTGATAGAGCAGATCAACCAGAACGTGATGATGCCTGATTGTATTCTGCCGGTGCCTCTGCACAAGGTCCGGTACCGGGAGCGCGGCTTCAATCAGTCAATCGAAATCGCGAGATCGGTATCTGCCGAAATCGGTGTTCCGGTTGATTTGAGTTGTTGTCGAAGACGGCGCAATACGCCGCATCAAGCCGGCTTGTCGTCCAGGCAGCGGCAGAGGAACATCAAAAATGCGTTTGAACTGGTCAGGCCGGTTCCCTATCGTCATGTCGCGATTCTCGACGATGTGCTGACGACCGGTTCTACCGCACATGAAATGGCTGTGCTGCTTAAACGGCATGGGGTCGAGCGCGTCGATGTCTGGGTTTGCGCCCGCGCCTGATGCGGCTTGCTCAGTATGCCACGAAAAACGCGAAAAGCACGAAAGACACGAAAAGCAGCGGTTGAATCGATTGTGCTATGAAATCTTTCGTGCTTTTCGCGTTTTTCGTGGACAATTCGCGGCAACAATTATGATGAATTTACGGCCGAGGAAATGAAGCAAATGATGGTGCGGGATTTTTCCCGATTGGATGGGCAGACATTCGACGTGCTGATTTGCGGAGGCGGCATTTACGGCGCATGGACCGCGTACGATGCAGCTTTGCGCGGATTGAAGGTCGCCCTCGTTGACCAAGGCGACTGGGCGAATGCAACGTCCAGCGCTTCGAGCAAGCTGGTGCACGGAGGACTTCGCTATCTCGAAAATTTCGACTTCAAACTGGTGCGCAAAACGCTGGCCGAACGGCAGATGCTATTGGCCGCCGCGCCGCATCGGGTGCGGCCTTTGCGTTTCGGCGTGCCGGTCTACCAGGGCAGCCGGCTGGGCCGTTTTCGGCTGGCGCTCGGCCTGACGCTGTACGACGGGCTCGCTGGATCGATCGGCGGCGAACAGGGTTTTCATCATTATGGGGAGCGCCGATTTGCGGAGCGCTTTCCATTCTTGCGTAGCGACGGCCTGAAGGCCGGGTTTACCTATCTCGATGCGCAGACCGATGATGCGCGCCTGGTGCTGGAACTGGTGGCGGGAGCCGCAAACGCCGGCGCGATCTGCGTCAATTATTGCAAGGCAGGCGATTTTCTGGAGCAGAACGGCAAGCTTTCTGGCGCCAGGGTGACGGATCAAATCACCGGCGCAAGTATTCATGTCCGGGCGAAGCAATTTGTGAATACGGCCGGACAATGGGCCAGTTTGTTACTGCACGGCACACGCCATTACCGTTTGAGCAAGGGCGTGCATCTGATTCTGCCTAAGATACTCCACAAGGAAGCGTTATTGCTGAACGCGAAGGCCGACGGGCGGGTTTTTTTCATGATTCCCTGGTATGACCGGACACTGGTCGGTACGACCGATACCGATTATGCGGGCGATATTAACGCAGTCAAGGTCGAGGCGGGGGACATCGACTATTTGCTAAACGAAGTTAATCATCTGGCCAGAAACCGGCATTGGACGAGAGAGGACATCATTGGCAGTTTCGCCGGATTGCGGGTGCTGAAGCAAAGCGACAAATCATCACCCTCGGCAGTCAGTCGCGATTGGGAATTGCACGCGGCGCCGAACGGGCTATTGACTTCGATCGGCGGTAAGCTGACTTCGGCCAGAAGCGACGCGGCGCAGATTGTCGACCAGGTTTGCAACAATTTGGGCAGACAGAGGGCCTGCGAGACTTTCGGCAAGCCGCTGCCTTGGGCGCCGGAGCCCGGTTTTTCGGCCTGGTCTGAAGCGATGACCCGACGCGCCCTGGCGTTGGGCATCGACAGCGAAAGCGCTGAATGGCTGCTTTTCCGCCACGGAAACCGCGTCGAAGGTATTTTTGCTCTATGCGAGCAGCAGTCCGAATCGGCAGAGCGGATCATTCCGGAGGCGCCTTTTATCGTGGCCGACTTGCTGTTCTGTGCGCGCACCGAAATGGTAGTGCATCTCGAAGACTTGCTCCGGCGCAGGCTGCCGTTGCTGATTCTGGCGAAACTGAAGCCGGAAGATGTGCGGCGGATTGCCGTGCTTGTCGCGCCGGTTTTAGGCTGGGATCGGGAACGGATCGAGTCGGAATGTCAGTCTCTGCAGGGTACGCACGAATTTTAGCGGATGCCTGTAAAAGGCGCTAATCCAGGCTTAAAGCCACTTGCGTTTCCTGAAAAACATCAGCAGCACGCCCGAGATGGCGATAAAGACCCCCCATAAAGCCGGATAGCCCCATTTCCATCTTAGTTCGGGCATATAGTCGAAATTCATCCCGTACACACCGGCGATGAAGGTCAGCGGGATGAACAGCGTCGAGAACACGGTCAGCACCTTCATCGTTTCGTTCATTTTGTTGCTGATGCTGGACAGATAAATGTCCAGCATGCCGGAGACCAGGTCACGGTAGGATTCCAGCGCTTCGATGACCCTTATCGCGTGATCGTAGACATCGGTGAAATCCCGTTTGGTGCGCTGGCTCAGGAGGGGAGACTCGCTGCGATGAATCGCGGCGAGCATTTCCCTAAGCGGCGAGATGGAACGTCTCAGATAAATCAGTTCGCGTTTGATTTTCTGGATCGAGCTTAACGTGCGCTGGGCCGGGTTGGTCAACAGTTCGTCTTCGACTGTTTCGATCAGTTCGTCAAAAGTATCCTGCAGCGTGAAATACTCGTCGATCACTCTATCCATGATCACATAGGCCAGATAATCGCCGCCCTGCGTACGGATATGGCTTTGCGGAATATTCAGCCGATTGATGACCGGGTCCAGAATATCGTCGGGCTTTTCCTTGAAGGTAAACACGATATTGTTCAGCAGGAGCAGGCTGATTTGTTCGTATTCGACCGACCCGTCGCCGTTCTGCAACGTAATTGCCTTGAACACGATATACAAATAATCCTCGAATTCCTCGAATTTGGGGCGTTGATGCGTATTCAGGATATCTTCGAGCACCAGGCCGTGGATATTGAAATGCCGACCAACCGCCTCGATTACCGAAACGTCCTGCAGGCCATTTACGATGATCCAAGTGACCGTTTCGGGCGTATTGTACGGCAGAATCTCGTCCACCGAGGCGAGGGTGCGTTTTTCGAGCGTCGAGGCATTGTAATTGATTGCGGTGATGCTCTGGATGTGATCATGCACATCGCCGACATGCACCAGCGAACCGGGTGGCATCCCGGATTTTTCGGAGGCATAGCTTAACGATTCGATCATGAGAGTCAGGAATGAGTCGATAAAATGGGGAATAGACCTTTCAAACCGCTTGCCATGAACTCGATCGCCAGCGCTGACAGGATCAAACCCATCAGCCGGGTGAATACATTGATGCCGGTCTGTCCCAGATGCCGGGTTAGCCAGGGGATAAAACGGATGACTATCCATAAGATCAGCACGACGGCGAGAATGTCGAGACTGATCAGCAGATAATGTTCGATACTGTCGCTCATTTGCGCATACAGGATCACCGCACTGATCGCGCCGGGACCGGCCAAAAGGGGGATTGACAGCGGTACGATCGCGAGCGAGCGCGGGTATTCCAGCGCCTCCGCTTCCTGCCGGTTTTGCACCATTTCGCTGGTTTTGGCCTGCAACATCGCGAGGGCCATCAGCATCAGCAAAATACCGCCGCTGATTTTAAAGGAACTGATGCTGATTCCGAAAAAATAGAGCAACTCTTCGCCGACGAACAGCGAGATCAAGAGGATCGCCGCGACCGCCAACGCGGCGGTGCCGGCGATCGAATTCAGATCGGCCCGGCTGCCTTGCGCGGTCAGGCCGGCGATGATCGGCATGACGCCGATCGGATCGACCACCGCCAACAGAGTAATGAAGATTTTTATATAGTCGGTATAGTCGAGCATAATTTATCTTCTCCGTAGGCCACTCTGCGGCGAATGGGGGGTAAAAAAGCGGAGCCTCTCTTTAGTCGTTTGTTCGGCTAGACCGTTTCAGACAGCTTGATGGCCGGATGCCCTACTCTTTGTTTGAAGACCAGTTTACTGAGTGCAGGCAGGATCACAAACGTGCTGGTCATGATCCAGAAAATACCGATCGTAATCACCAGACCCATGCTCGCGATCCCCTGATGCGGCGAAAACGCCAGACCCGCAAAGCTCGACGCGGTGGTCAGTGCGCCGTAAAACATCGCCCGGGCGGTACTCGACTGGTAGATGTTTTGTTCTTCCGACAGTGAGTGGTGCAGTTTTTCGACCATATGAATGCCGTTATCGACACCGAGGCCCAGCAGCAGCGGCAGGGCAATGATATTTGCGAAATTGATCGGCGTGCCGGTCAATACCGTGCTGGCCATCGTAAAGAGCCCGGCCAGAATCAGCGGAGTCATCACCAGCAGGGTATCGATCAAATTGCGCCGAATCGCCATCAGCAGCAGGGCGATCGTGACCAGTGCGATCAGAATCGCTTCCTGGAAGGCATTGATCACTTCTTTCATTGATTCCCAATACATGATCGGTAAATCGGTCGTTTCCGGGGCGATCGCCTGCACGTCGGTAATGAACTTTGCCATATTGTCGAGATTGTTCAGATCGTACTTCGGCATGATCTGAATCCGGTACAGACCCGTTTTGCTGAGCCATCTTTCCTTGATGTCCGGCGGCACATCGTCGAGGGTGACCTCGCTGGCGTTCAGGCTCGCATAGAGCTCATTCATCACTTTCGGCAGTGTGCCGAGCAAGGTAATCTGCACCTGTTCGATGAACTGGTGGCGGCTGGTCTGCTGCCTTGCATCGAGTTCGACCAGGATATCGCGCAGTTCTTTCCGCAAGGTCGTCAGCGATTCGATTTCCTTGGCGTTCGTTTTGGTCGGGAGCACTGTGTCGATCGCTTTTATCAGTTTCTGGATGCCGTTTTCGGGCGCAGGATCCGGCTGCAGTTCGGGAAAGCGTTGCGGCTGGGCGCCGAGCATCAGAGCGATTTCGTCGATGATCGCCAGTTTGTCCTCCTGATTGTCCGGTACGAAGTCGAACAGGCTGATCGTTTTGTCGACCGTATCGATTTTCATGAGATGCTGCTGCAATGCTTTGGCTTCGTCCGCACTTGAGGCGAGGACCGTCAGGGTCATCGGCGAAGTCTCCTTGTCATGCATCAGACTCTTGAACGCAATGACCGATTCGGTCTTCGGGTCGCGCAGGTTCAGAGGATTGAAATCGGTTTTGACATTGAACACCAGAATGATTGATAAGACGGTCAGCACCACGGTTCCGATTCCGATCGGTTTCGCGTAATGCAGCGTCAAGTTGGCCAGCTTTTCGCCCAGTCTGGCTAGCCCCGGATGGGTGTTGGGCGACTCCTCGGGTACTGAAACCGGCACGAATTTAAGCAGCAACGGCAAGACGGTCAGCGTGACCAACAGGCAGATAAACAAGCTGGTGCCTGCCAAAAGACCGAGCTCGGAAACGCCGCGATAATCGGTCGGAATGAAGGCATAGAGACCGATTGCGGTGGTGCCGGCGCACAATAACAGCGAGGGGCTGGTGCTGAGCAAGGTGCTCCGGATCGCGCGGACCCGGTCGATATGGTGGGTCAGGTTGTCCCGGTAGCGCAAACAGAAATGGATCGCGTACTCGACTCCGAGACCAATATTCGAAACCGCGAAGGCGACCGAAATCAGATTCAGTTCCTTGACCGAAAATGCGGCAAATCCTCCGCAAAAGACCATGCCTAACGCCAGGGTGAAAAGTGTCGCTAACGTCAAGGCAAGCGAACGATAAGCCGTCAGCAGAATCGCAAACACCAATACAACCGAGAAAATACTCGCGTTAAACGTGCCTGTGCTCATGCCCAGGAGTTCGTCGTCTTCGAGCCCGACTTCGCCGGTGACCCAGACCTTGACTTTCGGAAGATTCGGTTCCTGAATCGAATCGGCAGCCTTTCTGATCGCTTCGATCGCGTTTTCGGCCGGCCGTATCGAGGTGTAATCGAATTTAGGCAGCACATTGATGAAGCCTTTGTTCTCGCTCGCCTTGGTGATTTTTTGCTCGGCGATCAGGTTTTCCCATGACAACAGGCCGTCCTCGCCATTGATCCGCTTATGCAGGGCGGCATTGATTTTATCGATTAGCGAGGTCAGATCGATCGGCACAGACTGGTCCTTGTTCGCCGAGGTCAGCGCATCTTCGAGAATCGAGAAAAAGCCGGTCAGATTCGGTTCTTTTGAGATCCGGCCGATGAAAGGCTGGGCCTGCGACAGGCTGTTCGAGAGGGTCTGCAGGTCGTTCTGTTCGAGATAGAGCAGGCCGTTGCGGTGGAAATATTCATTGTCGTTCGGAACATACACCGAATCATAGTGGACCTTGTCCGCGCTCAACAGCCGGCCCAGACGTTTGGTCGCCGATTTGGTCAGCTCCGGCACGTCCGATTCGACTACCAGCAACAGCGTATGCAAATCCTTGGAAAAGTTCTGTTCGAACTTGCGTCGGTTTTGTTGAAACGGCGCATCGGGCGCGATCAGCTCAGCGGTATCAGTATTGATGCTCAAATTGCCCGAAATATAGTGCACCACCAGCCCCACCAGCGCGCAGATGATCAGGAAGGTTTTGAAGGGGTTGCCGAGGATGCGGTTTCCAACAGATGAGATGGTTTTTTGTACGAGGTTTGTGGAAGACATTAAGCGAGTGTCCTTGCTCCGAGCACTTATTGAGAGGTGACAAGATTTAACGCAGTGAACGAATCCGTCTGTGATTCGACCAACTGATCGTTTTGCAGGCGTATGAACAGTGCAGCGAGATGTTCGGCATTGGCGGTTTTAAGGCCCTGGTCCTGGCCGAGGCACAAAAGAGCCGTAGACCAGGCATCGGCGATGGCCGGATCGGGATGGGCGACAGTCACGGAAACCAGGTCATGCGTAACAGGGCTGCCGGTGCGGGCGTCCAGAATATGACTGAAGCGCCGTCCGTTTGCGTCAAAATAATGGCGGTAAGTTCCGGACGTCATGATCGCAAGCGGGGCATTCTTCGGCATTGCGAGGACTTTATGCAGCTTGTGCTCGCCGGGGAGGGGTTTTTCGAGTGCGATACGCCAGGGCGTCTGATCGGGTTTTTGACCCCGGGTTTTCAACTCGCCGCCGATCTCGACCATGTAATCGCCGATGCCGTGCTTTTCGAGTACGCGGCTCAGGCTTTCCACGCTATAGCCCTGGGCGATGGAAGACAAGTCGGCCTGCAGCGCGACCTGTTTTTTGCTCAGATGGGTATCGTCGACAATGGTCAGTTGCGTCATCCCGATGTTTTTCAACGTATCGGCTATTGCTTTGTCATCCGGAACGGCCGGCGTTTCACTCTGGAAGCCCCAGAGCGTAAATAACGGTTTGATCGTCAGGTCGTAGCAGCCTTCCGAGGCTTTATGCACGGTTTCCGCAATACGCACCAATTGCACAATTTCGGGGCCGACTTCCTGGCTAGCGGTTGTCGGATTTCGATTGAACGTTTCTATTACCGAATCGGGACGGTAGTTCGAAAGCAG
The DNA here is from genome assembly GCA_051061015.1 of Methylomicrobium sp. Classification (GTDB taxonomy): domain Bacteria; phylum Pseudomonadota; class Gammaproteobacteria; order Methylococcales; family Methylomonadaceae; genus Methylomicrobium. Next base: position 202,821 of record JBPFEG010000088.1, on the reverse strand, counting down.
CTTGTCGATCGTAGCGAATTCGCTGTCAACCGCTTTCCTGACCGCCTGATTATCGACGGCAGAAGCGGACCAGTAGCTGATATGATAGCTGGTGCCCTGGGCGAATCCTTTCAGTTGCTGTACGGCGGGCGGTTTCGCGCACCCTGAAAGCGCCATGAACAATAATACTGTCAGTGCGCGGGATAAAACAGGCGGGATATCTGCACGAATAGAGGCGTTCGGATGATTGATTATCGACTGGGCTGCAAAATTTATCGGGGCGAAATCGCTGCGTGCTGGTTTGATCATTGGCGGATATTAATACGAAATACGATTGAATGCGAGTTTCGGCCGGACGCGAACCCGGCCGGTTTCTCGAAGAAATCGGCCATGTATCCATTTCACCTGAGGCCTCGCATTTGGCCGTGGGGTTTATTATAATCCGAACGGTATGAGGGTTTTTAAAAATTGAATGCTCGGGCGCGTGTAACAGCCGCCTGGAGATTGTCTATATGTCCATTATGGCGGGAAGCCATTCCCATTGATTCCAACCTCTAGCTGCCTGACTCGCGTTTGCTTCCCGGCGGCCTCCTGAAAAACTCGGAATGAGTTTTATCCCTTTTATGAATAATCTGTTTTTGATTGCGATCGCCATTTTACTCGTTGTGTTGAACGGCTTTTTCGTGGCGGCGGAGTTTGGGCTGGTCAGACTGCGCCCAACGCGAATACGCGCAATTGCGAAGACGCAAGGTTGGCGCGGGCGCATGCTGGCGAAGGTTCACGCGCGGCTGGATGCCTATCTGTCAGCCTGTCAGCTCGGTATTACCTTCGCATCGCTGGGGCTCGGCTGGGTTGGAGAGCCGGCATTCGCCGATCTGATTGCGCCGGCGCTGAGCCGGTTAGGGGTGGATTCCCCCGAACTGCTGCACAGTATTGCTTTCCTGATCGCTTTTTCAGTGATTTCATTTCTGCATATTGTGGCCGGCGAACTGGCGCCTAAGTCGCTCGCGATCCGGAGCCCTGAAAAGATCGGGTTGATCAGCGCGGCGCCGCTCTATGGTTTTTACAGGGTGATGTATCCGGCGATCTGGGTATTAAACAATAGTGCGAACCTGGTTTTGCGGCTTTTCGGGATCAAACCAATGCCGGGACACGATCCGCATTATACCGCTGAAGAGCTGAAGCTGATTCTGCGCGGAAACCGTCAAGGCGGCAAGTTTACTCAGGATGAATGGAAAGTGCTCGCGAATACGCTCGATTTCAGCGAGCTGGAAGTTTCAGACCTGATGCGGCCCTTGCATGAAATGGCGGCGCTGTATGCGAAGAAGAGTTTGAACGAAAATCTACGGTCTGTCTGTCAAAAGCGTTTTAGCCGCTATCCTTATTTCGACCTGAATGGTGTCGATGTATTGGGGGTGATTCATTTGAAGGATTTATTTTTTGCGCAGCAGCAGGGTAAGTCGATCGAGGATCTTAACCCATACCTTCGCCCAGTGCATTATGTGTCCGCGCATACGCCGGCGCTTGAGTTATTCCGCAGTTTTCGAGCCGGCGCCGCGCATTTTGCGATTGTCGGTCAACGCCGCCATCGGCCCGTGGGGTTCATTACGCTGGATAATCTGTTGAGTGCGATGGTCGGCGAGATTCGTGACGAATTCCGCCCGAATATTACCGAATGGATAAAGCTCGATGATGGTACGATCGTCGCGAAAGGCAGTCTGGCGATTTTCTCGCTGGAGCGGATTCTGGGCATCGACATCGAAAACGAAGAACTCGAACTCGAAAACGAGGTATCGGTCGCTGGCTTGGTTCTGGCCAAACTGGGCGATATTCCGATGGCGGGACAGCAGATCGAGTTTCGCCAGTTCGATGTGGTGATCGACGAGATGCAGGGATCGCGAATAGAGCGAATCCATATTTTTCCGACTACGCCGGAAAGCCTTGAACATCTACCGGAGTGAGGCTGATTGTCCAATGATAAACGAATTGCTGCCCGATAGACCGACCCGCTTTCTGATACCCAGTATTTTGCTGATCGGCCTGTTATGGCTGAGCTACACAGTGTTGCGTGAGTTTCTGCAGACGATCGCCTGGGCGCTGATCATCGCCTATGTGATGTGGCCCCCCTATCGGCGGCTCCGGCGCAAGCTGGGGCGCCGAAACACGTTGAGCGCCGCGTTGATGTCAATTCTTATTTCCGCGGTGATCCTGCTGGTGTTGTACGGGCTTGTCGATGTATTGCAGGAAGAGCTTAGGGGCATGTATGAGACGGTTGCGGCCAATTTGCAGAATCCTTCATACCGTTTGCCCGAGTTCTTAGTCAAGATTCCCTGGGTTGGGGCTCATATGCAGGAGCAACTGGATCAATTCATCGGAGATCGCGCCGGTATGGCCGCGCAGATTTCTACATGGGTGCAGCAGTGGCTCGGCGATGCGGCCAAATTCATCGGCGGCATTGGTCAATATGTTCTAAAGCTCTCCGTGATGCTGGTGATGCTGTTTTTTTGCTTCCGTGACGGTGAGGAAGCGGTCGCTCAAATGCAACGGGGGCTGGTCCGTTTTCTTGGCAAATACCAGCATGTGTATCTGCGGGCCGCCGGCTATACGACCCGCGCGGTTGTCTATGGCTTGGTATTGGCTGCGCTTGCGCAGGGCATGCTGGCAGGGTTCGGTTATGCTTTTGCGGGCGTCAGGGCGCCGGTAATGTTCGGAGCGGTAACCGCGCTGCTGGCCCTGCTGCCGATGGGGGCTGTGCTGGTCTGGGCGCCCTTGGGACTGGGCCTGATTGCGACCGAGCATCTCTGGCAGGGCCTTGGGCTCCTCACGTGGGGGGTACTGGTCGTCAGCACGGTCGATAATGTGATCCGTCCTTTGGTGATCAGCGGCGCCAGCCGCGTACCCTTCCTGATCGTGATGTTCGGCGTTCTGGGTGGGTTGTCCGCCTTCGGCCCGCTCGGGTTGTTTTTAGGTCCAGTGATTCTGGCGGTGTTGTTGTCGGTCTGGCAGTCCTGGATCAAACAACAGCAGGAGGAGGAATAGCGCTGCGCTGCCTATGGGGGATGCAGTAAAATATGTCAAGCACTTGATGCTACCGTGTAATCGGGAGGGACAATAATCCGCCCATCTCATAGATGGCTTTCTAACTTAACTTTGCAAGGTGAAAAGATGGGAATCAGCGTTACCAAATTATTGATCGTACTGGGTATCGCGATCGTTTTGTTCGGTACCAAGCGGCTCAGAAATGCAGGTTCCGATATCGGCGCCGCGATTAAAAATTTCCGTTCGGCGATCAAGGACGGCGAAAGCGATAACGACGAAAATGAGCCGGATCCAACAATCGAAGGTGACGCGGCTGAGGGCAAAAAAGAAAAATAAACGGTGCGCCGCCGTGACAGGTTGGAATGGCCGGGTTACGAAGGCTGAGATACCGGCGATAGGGTAACGCTACCACAGGGGGGGGCTATGGACAGAGCAATTACCGAGATCGTAGTCGTAACCCGGCTCAGGTAGGAGTTATTCTACAAAATAATGGGCGTTGATCAGAAAGTGCGCCCCGATACTGGCAAAAAACCCCAAAATGATCGCGGGTGACCATTTCAAATGGCTGGTAAACGTATATAAGCCCTTGGTTTGTCCCATCAGACCGACGCCGGCGGCTGATCCGACCGCGAGCATGCTGCCGCCGACGCCGGCAGTCAGGGTTACCAGCAGCCATTGGCCTTGCGAAATATCCGGCGCCATCGTCAGTACCGCGAGCATGATCGTGCCGTTATCGACAAACGCGGAAGCGAAACCGACCAGAATATTTGCAATGGTTGGGTCCATGCCGCTATAGAGATATTGGGAGGTCAGTTCCAGATAGCCGATAAAGCTGAGGCCCCCTACCGCTACCATTACCCCATAGAAAAACAGCAGGGTATCCCATTCCAGATTGGCCACCTTGTTGAATACATCGAAGGGCTCGTCTACTTGTCCTTCTTTGTCATGCTCCCATTTTTCCATCCGGTTCATGATTTTCATCGGGCCAAAATAATCGACATATCCTTCCTTGATTATGGTCAGATTTTTTACCGCCCGGTCCATCTCGATTTGTTTTTCGGATTCGTAGCGAGCCGAGGCGAGTGCCGAATAGATAAATTTCGGAGGGACTTTTTGCAAGTAATAGCTGAAGAATTTCAGATAGGTCAAGCCCATCATCATGCCCGCTGTCGGCGGCAAATGCAGAAAATTCTCGAAACAGGCCGAGGTGATGATAGTCAGGATGAACAGGAGGATGATCACGATGCCGCCGCGTTTCATCGGTTGCGATTCTTCAATCGGCACCGGGCAGGCCTTTGGTATTCCCAAATACATGATTGCTGCGGGTACGATGAAGTTAACCAATGCCGGAATCAATAACGAAAAGAAATCCCCAAACGGCACGGCACCTTTTTGCCAGACCAGTAGGGTGGTGATGTCGCCGAATGGGCTGAACGACCCGCCGGCATTGGTTGCGACGACGACATTTACGCAAGACAGCGAAACGAAACGCTGATTGTCCTTGCCCATTGCCAAAATAACCGACCCCATCAGAAGGGCCGTAGTTAGATTATTACAGGCCGAAGAAATGAAAAATGAGAGAAAACCGGTAATCCAGAATAATTGCCGGTAGTTGAAATTTTTGTTCAACAGCCAGACCCTGAGGCGTTCGAACACGCCACGGTCTTCCATCGCATTCAGGTAGCTCATCGACACCAGAATGAACAGAAACAATTCCGCATAGGATTCCAATGTCGTTCGAAATGCGGTGGCAGCCTGTGCGGTCATGTTGCCATGAGCGTAGATACCGGCAATTATGACCCAGATCACGCTGGCCGCAAACACCATCGGCTTCGATTTGCGAAGTTCGGTGACTTCCTCGAGCATCGCAAGAATATATGCGGACGCGAACAGCAGCACGATCATATAGCCGGCCCAATGATGGGTGAGATCCAGCGTCTGTTCGAGATTTGCACCAATGGTTGAATCCGAAGCAAACGAAAGCGCAGGGAAAAGCAATCCGGAAACAATAAAGATTGCTTTTGCAGCGGGTGAAATGCGGGCTGACGTTACGATCGGAAGGGTCAGGAAACAGCGTTTGAGCAGATTGAAGTATGTATTCGAATTGTTAAGAATGACCAGGAAAAATAGGCAGAATAAAATTTCAGAATACATGGGGCTGATATATATGACAAAAATACTGGGTTTATTATATTAAATTGCTGTTTGCGCGTCATGCCCGGGCACGAGGGGCTTTACTACAGCGGATTTGCTAGCGCGGTGATGGCGAGGTCAGGATGTTATTCCAGAGAACATCCCTTATTATTCGAAAAAACGCCGCAAATAATGGCCGGTAAAAGAGGCTGGATTTTCCGAAATTTCTTTCGGTGTGCCTTCGGCGACCAGAGTGCCGCCGCCGTCGCCGCCTTCCGGTCCCATGTCGACGATCCAGTCGGCGGTTTTGATCACATCCAGATTATGCTCGATCACGATTACCGTGTTGCCGTGATCGCGCAAGGTGTGCAGCACCGAGAGCAGTTGCTTGATGTCGTGGAAATGCAGGCCGGTCGTCGGTTCGTCCAGAATATACAAAGTCTTGCCGGTGTCGCGCTTGGATAGTTCCTTGGCCAGCTTGACCCGCTGCGCTTCGCCGCCGGATAGCGTGGTCGCATTCTGGCCGAGCGTGATATAGCTCAGGCCGACTTCGGTCAGGGTCTGCAGCTTGCGCGCGACGGATGGAATCGCACTGAAAAATTGCGCTGCGTCTTCGACGGTCATCTCCAGCACTTCATGAATCGTTTTGCCCTTGAAGCGGACTTCGAGCGTCTCGCGGTTGTAGCGCTTGCCGTGACAGATTTCGCAATTCACGAAAATGTCGGGCAGAAAATGCATTTCCACCTTGATCACGCCGTCGCCCTTGCAGGCTTCGCAGCGGCCGCCCTTCACGTTAAAGCTGAAGCGGCCGGCCGTATAGCCGCGCGAGCGGGCTTCCGGGGTGCCCGCGAATAGATCCCGGATTGGCGTGAACAAGCCTGTGTAAGTGGCCGGATTCGAACGCGGCGTGCGTCCGATCGGGCTCTGGTCGATGTCCACGACTTTATCGAAATGTTCCAGCCCCTCGATCGCATCGCAAGGCGCGGGCAGGGCGCCGGCGCGGTTGATCAGGCGGGCGGCCTGGCAGTATAAGGTGTCGTTGATCAAGGTTGACTTGCCGGAGCCGGAAACGCCGGTCACGCAGGTCAAAAGTCCGATCGGAAACGCAATATCGACATTCTTCAGATTGTTGCCGCGCGCATTGCGGACGACGATCTGTTTGTCCTGGTCGTTCGGGGTGATCTTTTCGGGCACATGAATGCCGGTCTTGCCGGACAGATATTGCCCGGTCAGCGAGGCTTCGTTAGCCAGGATGTCTTCCAGCTTTCCCTGAGCGATGATCTGACCGCCGTGAATGCCCGCGCCGGGGCCAATGTCGACGATATGCTGCGCCGCGCGGATTGCGTCTTCGTCGTGCTCGACTACGATCACCGTATTGCCGAGATCGCGCAGCCGGAACAGCGTGTTCAGGAGGCGTTGATTGTCCCTCTGGTGCAGGCCGATCGAGGGCTCGTCGAGTACGTACATCACGCCCACCAGACCCGCGCCGATCTGGCTCGCGAGCCTGATCCGCTGGGCTTCGCCGCCGGACAGCGTGTCGGCACTGCGGTCGAGCGTCAAATAGTCGAGGCCGACGTTGACCAGGAATTCCAGCCGTTCCTGAATCTCCTTGATGATTTTGGCCGCGACCTCGCCGCGTTTGCCGGGCAGATTCAATTCATGGAAGAACGCCAATGCCTTGCGGATCGGAAAGCGGGTTAGGTGATGAATCGGCAGGTCTTCGACGAACACATTCCGCGCCGACAGGTTCAGCCGCGCGCCGTCGCAAACACTGCAAGGCTTCTGAGACAGATACTTCGCCAGTTCCTCGCGCACCATCTGCGAGTCGGTTTCATGGTAGCGCCGTTCCATGATCGCGATGATGCCTTCGAAGCGGTGGCGTTTCTTTTTCGAGAAGCCGAATTCGCCGACCATTTTGAACTCGACTTCCTCGTCGCCGCTGCCGTACAGGATGATCGCCTGGATTGCTTTCGGCAATTCTGCAAACGGCACTTCCGGGTCGAAGCCGTAATGCTTCGCAAGGCCGCAGATAATTTGATAATAATAAGCATTGCGCCGATCCCAGCCCCGGATCGCGCCACCGGCCAGACTGATGTCAGGGTTATGCACGACCAGTTCGGGATCGAAATATTCGCGGACACCCAGGCCGTCGCAACTGGTGCAGGCGCCCTTCGGGTTGTTGAATGAAAAGATGCGTGGTTCGAGTTCGGTCAGGCTGTAGCCGCAATGCGGGCAAGCATAGCGCTCGGAAAACAAGAGTTCAGTCCCGTCGTCGATGCAGGCGGCGATCGCCATCCCGTCGGCAATCCGCAGCGCGGTCTCGAACGATTCGGCCAGCCTCAAGGCGATGTCGTCGCGAATCTTGAAACGGTCGACAATCACCTCGATCGTGTGCTTTTTCTTCAGATCCAGCGCCGGCGCTTCCTCCAATTCGTAAACCCCCCCGTCGATCCGCGCGCGGATGAAGCCCTGCGCGCGCAGGTCTTCGAGCAACTGGCTGTGTTCGCCCTTGCGCTCGTTTACCACCGGTGCCAGCAGCATCCAGCGCTGCTCCGGAGGCTGCGCCAGCACCTGATCGACCATCTGGCTGATTGTTTGCGCTTCCAGCGACACCTGATGTTCCGGACAACGCGGCGTGCCGGCGCGCGCGTACAACAGCCGCAAATAATCGTAGATTTCAGTGATTGTGCCGACCGTCGAGCGCGGATTATGCGAGGTTGATTTCTGTTCGATCGAAATCGCCGGCGACAGCCCCTCGATATGGTCGACGTCGGGCTTTTCCATGATCGCGAGAAACTGCCGGGCATAGGCGGACAACGACTCGACATAGCGCCGCTGCCCTTCCGCATATATCGTGTCGAACGCCAGCGAGGATTTGCCGGAACCGGACAGGCCGGTAATTACAATCAACTGGTCTCTGGGAAGGTCGAGATCGATATTTTTAAGATTGTGGGTACGGGCGCCGCGGATGCTAATGGTATCCATCAAGTAGTTCCGTGTTTCTGGTTAGCCCCATACTATACGATCAAAAGGGGGCTAAATTCAAACCGGGCAACGGCTCGGAAACGCAACCTCTCAACCATCTGAACCGAAAACGAAGAAATGTTGTGCAATCCGAAGATTGCTCTATACTGTAGAGTTTGATAATGAGTAAAGGCTATTGATAAATTCAGGTCTTTATTTTTATCGTTAGAGTTGGCGATAGAGGCAGTCAGGTAGATTTCAGTTTCTGAGACCACGGCTTTATCTGGGGAGATAAAGTTTTTGCCAAGCCTCTGTCTGCTCTCTTTTTCCGTAGATAAAAGCCGGTATAACCGTTGGTTTTCACGCATTTTATAAAATAGATTAATCTTTATTCCTTTGCTCTCCTAAATTCGTTTATCAACTTTCTAGCTGACCTCATAAGATCATGTCGAATTTTCCCAAACCAAGCGATAAAAGAACCGCCTCGATACGCAAAAGAGTTCTTTCAGGTTTGGTCGCCTTACTGGCCGCCTCGCCGTTGATGGCCGATAAAATTTACGTGGCGACCAAAACTGGCGGTAAGGTCGGCAGTTTGGAATTCAAAAACGAAGATATTCTCCAGTTTGATTCCGTGAAAAATGAATGGTCAATCTTGTTCGACGGTTCGGATGTGGGTTTAGCCGAAGAAAGAATTGATGGTTTTTACGTTGCCGAGGATTATGTGCTGTTGTCGCTGGTGGGGGCTGCGAAGCTGAATATCGGTGGAGAGAAAATCAGAGTTCATGGTTCGGATATCGTAAGGTTCAACTGGGATCCGGAATCGTCGCCTGGTGATGGCGACACGAAAGGTACATTTGAGCTGTTTTTCGACGGATCTGATGTAGGAGTTAAACGGAATATTGATGCGTTGACATTGGATCAGGAAGGACGTCTAGTTTTCAGTCTTAACGGAAAAAATAAATTGCCTCAAGCCCAGGGGCAATTTTTCCAGGTGTATAGGCAGGATCTCGTCAGATTTATCGGTAATACCGGCCCCGAAACAAGTGGGTACTTTGAGTTATTGTTCGACGGCCGCAAGGCAGGCTTGAACCGTGTGGCGGAGGATATCGACGGAGTCAATCTTGGTGGTGAATTCCTTTATTTGACAACGCGGGGGAATTTCAATGTCGGCGGCGCCACAGGCCGTAACGAAGATATTCTGCGGTGCGATTTTCCCTCCATGCCGATAGTGTCGTTGCCGGTCCAGGCCTGCAGTAATCCGCAGGTGATTTTTAATGGCTCCGATGTCGGGTTAGTGCTGGAGAAATTGCAGGACATTCAGATCGTATTATCGATCGATGTCGCCTTGAGCCCGTCCACGGTGGCCGAAAATAAACCTGCCGCTACAGCAGTGGGGACATTTGCAACCTCCAATACGGACGCCGCAGATACTATCAATTACACCTTGGCAGCCGGGGCGGGAGATACGGATAACGCTTTATTCCAGATCAGCGGCAATCAACTGCAGACCACTGCTTCTTTCGATTTCGAAGCGAAGTCCAGCTATAGTATTCGGGTGCACAGTGACGTTAGCGACGGCCGTTTTTTTGAAAAACAGTTTACGATTACGGTCCAGGATGCCAACGATGCACCGACTAATCTCGAATTAAGTTCGGCAAGCGTTAATGAAAACCAGGCGCTTGGCACCGTAGTCGGTAGTTTTACCACGATCGATCCCGATAGCGGCGATACGCATGCCTATACACTGGTGACAGGGGACGGTGATACAGATAACGCAGCCTTCGAGATTGTCGGCAATGAGCTGAAGACAGCGGCGGTTTTGGATTTTGAGACCAAAAACAGTTACAGCATCCGGGTGCGCAGCACCGATAACGGCGGCTTGCCCTTCGAAAAATCGTTGACGATCACCGTCGGCAACGGCACTGATGCACCCACCGCCATTACCCTGGCGCCGGACACCATAGCCGAAAATAAACCGTCAGGCACGGTGGTCGGCGATTTGGCCTCAACCGATTTCGATGCAGGAGATACGCATACCTATACGCTGATCGCCGGCGCCGGCGATACGGATAATGCGGCGTTCCAGATCAGTGGATCTCAATTGAAGGCAGCCGCGGTTTTCGATTTCGAGACCAAGAACAGTTACAGTATCCGGGTGCGCAGCACTGATAGCGGCAGTCGGACGTTTGAGAAAACGCTGAGCGTGGCGGTCACCGATGCTAACGACGCCCCGTCCATGACGGCGGGTGGTATTCTGAACTATAGCGAAAACGATCCGGCGACCGCAGTCGATCCGGGCCTCATAGTCGCTGACGTGGATAGCGCGAATCTGTCCGGGGCGACAGTCTTGATAAGCGGCAATTTCCAAAGCGGTCAAGATGTGCTGGAATTCTCCGCTCAAAACGGCATCACCGGCATCTACGATTCGGGTGCGGGCGTTTTGACATTAACCGGCAGCGCAACGCGGGCGAATTATCAAGCGGCATTACGCAGTGTCAAGTATCTGAATGTCTCTGATAAGCCGAATACCACCGACCGGGCTGTGACCTGGACTGTGAATGACGGCGCTGCGGACAGCAACGGTGTCACCAGCACGATTCATGTCACCGCCGTCAACGATACGCCGGTGATCACCGGCCAGAGCGATGTAAACTTGTCGCTATCAGAAGATACTCCTCGCGAGATCGCGCTGGCTGATCTGGTGGTGACCGACCCGGACAATGCCTATCCGGCCGGCTTCACGCTGACGGTCGGCGATGGCGCTAATTACACCCGCGTCGGCAATACGATCACCCCGGCGGCTAATTATACCGGCAGCCTGACCGTGCCGGTCGTGGTCAATGACGGCACGAACAACTCCAACAGTTTCAACCTGACAGTGACGGTCACCGCCGTCAACGATGCGCCGGTGATTACCGATCTGGCAGGTGACACGCTGGCCTATTCCCAAAACGAACCGGCGCGCGTGATCGACCAAGGCGACAACGCCGGTGCTTCGGACGTTGATTCGACTGATTTCGATACCGGCACTCTCACCATCTCCTTGGTTAACGGAGTGGCGGCGGAAGACGAACTCGGTATTCGCAATCAAGGCGATGCCGCCGGCCAGATGGGGAGCGACGGCGTAAATGTCAAATATGAGGGCGTAGTCATCGGCAGTTTCGCCGGCGGTACCGAAGGTGTGGATCTCGTCGTCACTTTCAACGCCAACGCCGACGCCGGCGTGGTGAGCGCGCTGCTGCGCAATATTACCTACCGCAACAATAATGTGGTGTCGCCGGATATCAACAATCGGACTGCGCGTTTCGTGCTGACGGATGGCGATGGTGCGACGAGCATTGACGCCGACGCCACCATTACTATTTCGCCCAATGACCCGCCTGAGTTGACGGCGAGCGGGACGAGCCCCTCCTTCACGGAGGATGGCGGCGCCGTCGTGCTGGACAGCGGCCTCACCGTGACGGATGCCAACGACACCGATCTGGAATCGGCTGCCGTCACGATCGCCAATCTCCTGAATACCGGCAACGAGACGCTTGCGGCAGACACGACGGGCACCTCGATTACGGCTTCCTACAGCGCCCCGACGTTGACGCTGACAGGAACCGACACGGTAGCCCACTATCAGCAGGTGCTGCGGAGCGTGACTTACAGCAACGGCTCCCAAAACCCCGACCCGACCGCACGCAGTATCGATTTCAAGGTAAACGACGGTTCGATCGACAGCAATATGGTAACCACGACCTTGACGGTAGTCAGCGTCAACGACGCGCCAAGCCTGACCGCCGCCAATCCTCCGGCTGTTTTGGAGGATGCGGGGCCGCAGACAGTCAACAATTGGGCGACGTTTAACGCGGGGACGACCGAAGAGTCCGGTCAAACCGTGGTCAGCTACACTGTAAACAATGTCTCCAATCCGGGATTGTTCAGCACGCCTCCGGCGGTGGCAGCGGACGGCACCCTGACCTATACACCGGCAGGAAACGTCAGCGGCACTTCGACTTTTGAAGTAGTCGTTCAGGATAACGGCGGCACCAGTAACGGCGGAGTCAATACTTCGACAACGCAGACCTTTACTATCACCGTCGACTCGGTGAATGATGCGCCTTCATTCACCGTAGGCAGTAATCCCGAAGTCAATGAAGACGCTGGTGCAGTGACAGTAAACGGATGGGCCACCGCCATCTCGGCAGGTCCGGGCGAGAACGGACAGACGGTCGGCTTCGTGATCGACGGCAACGACAATCCGGCGCTCTTTTCAGTCGGACCGGCGGTAGCTTCCAATGGCACCCTGACCTTTACGCCGGCTCCGAACATGAATGGCGTTGCGCAAATTTCGTTGCACGCCCAGGATGACGGCGGCACCTCGAACGGCGGCGACGATACTTCGAATACGGTGAATTTCACGATCACGGTGAACGCCGTCAACGATCCGCCGCAGGTGACGGCCCCAGGACCCTTTACTGCAACCGGCAACGTATCGGTTTCGGTGTCTGCGCCTGGCTTGCTCACGACCGTCAGCGATCCAGCGGACGGAGCCGGCGCATCGCCGTTCACAGTCGAGAACGCTTCCTATGCTTCCGCGCAAGGCGGCAACGTTACGGTAGACACCAATACCGGTGCTTTCACTTATAATCCGCCGGCGGGCTACGAAGGCGCAGATAGCTTTACGTATAAGGTCTGTGACAGCGGCGTGGGTTTACCTGCCAGCGTTTGTACATCGGCGACGGTCAATTTTACCGTTAGCGGCATGGTCTGGTTCATCGATAACACGGCCGCTGGCGGAGGCGACGGGCGGTTGAGCAGCCCGTTCAACACGCTGACAGCGTTCCAGGCCGTCAACGACGGTACCGGTAATCATCCGGCTACCAGCGATAATATTTTCCTGTACGAGAGTGCTTCGGCCTATATCGGGCCGGTGACGCTGCTGAACAACCAAAAATTGCTCGGGCAGGATGCGACCGCCGAACTGGCGACGATGGCCGGCATTACGCTCGCTCCAAACAGCGCGGCCTTGCCTGTATCTAATAGCGCCAACGGCACAATCGTTAGCATTACCAGTGCCACGGATGCAATCCGCATCAGCCAGGGGGCAAGCAATACGCTCCGCGGTTTTACGATCGGCAATGTTACTGCATCCGGCACAGGCATTAATATGGCTTCTGGCGCCTTTGACACATTGACGGTATCGGATGTTGCAATCAACACCAATGGTCGCGCGTTGAATCTGGCCGGCGGAACGCTCAACGCCACGTTCTCCGGCATTACCTCGACCGGGGGAGCCAACAACATCAATCTGACCGGCATTGCAGGAACCAGCAACTTCGGCTCGGGCGCGTTGTCCGGGGCCACGGGCACAGCGTTCAACATCAATGGCGGCACAGGTACGATCAGCTACGGCGGCACGATTGCGATGGCCAACACCGCCCAGCGTCCCGTAGCGGTGGCAAGCAAGACGGGTGGCACCGTTACGTTCAGTGGTGCCATCACCGCCAACACAGGTCCGACGTTGCCTCTGGGTATCGCACTGACTAGCAATGCCGGCGCGACGATCAATTTCACCGGCGGCTTGGCGCTGTCCACCGGCGCAAACCCGGCCTTCGCGGCGACCGGCGGCGGCACGGTCAACGTAACGGGAACCAACAGCATTACCACCACGACCGGCACGGCGCTCAATGTCGCCAATACCACGATCGGCGCGAGCGGTCTGACTTTTAGGAGTATTAATGTCGATGGCGACGACTTCAATCCCGCCAATGGCATCATCCTGAACAATACCGGTTCAAACGGCGGCCTTACTGTCACGGGTACCGGTAGTGCTGGCAGCGGAGGCACCATTCGCGATACAGCAGGCGACGGCATCAGCTTGAATAGTACCGAGCGTTTTACTATCGACGGGATGAATATCACCAGCAACTTGGGTAACGGTATTGGCGGAACCACGGTTAATGGTTTCGATCTGGATCAGGTCAGCATTACCGACAATGGTGATAGCGCCGCGGACGATGATTCCGGGATCGACTTGGCGAACCTGACCGGATCGGCAGCGGCTGGCGCACGTCCAACCCGTATCACGAATTCGACCATCAGCAACAATCACGAGTTCCAGCTCCAGATCACGAATTCGACGGCCACGCTCACCGATCTGCAGATGTCAAGCAACGCCATCTCGAGCACCGGCGCTTCTGGGGTCATCGGAAACCTCTTCAACTTCCTGGGGGCGGGAGGCGGATCTGCGAACATGAAACTGACCTTGACGAGCGGTACTTTCACCGGAAATGCCCCTTCCACTGCCACGGGTGTTCAGTGCGACCATTCTGGAACCAGCGGGACTATGACCTGCAACATTTCGGGTGCTACATTCACCAACAACAACGTCGGGCCACAGGCTTCGGTCGCTGGCGGCGCTCAGGTGGTCTTCGACTTCAACGGCAACACGGTTACCGGGAACCGCTCGCACGGCATAAACGTCTTTGCTGATGCCAACCCGCCCTTCACGAAGTCGCTCATCGGGCGCATCCAAAACAACATTGTCGGGACACTAGGCGTAGCCAATTCCGGGGCGAATTTAGGTAACGGAATTCGGATTCAAAATGAAGGGGCTGTTCCGGTTACCCTGTTGATTAGTGGCAACACGGTACAAGAGGTCACTTCGTTTCCCGGTATCAACGCCAATATCGGCCTCGCCGGTATTGCGACGGGCGGGGAAGCTACCAATCTCACCATCACTAATAACACGGTCAGAGAAATGGACGGCAGTCGTGCCGTCGTCGTTCAGGATAACCAGACTACCGCTCCGGACTTCCCCAGCATCTGTGTGGACATGTCCGGCAATTCGTTCTCGAATATTGCCGGTCAGGCTGGAGACGGTTCGTTCGTACGGTTGAGAGAGCTCAACGGAGTCTTTAATGTCCGTCAGTTAGCGCCAAGTACTTCCGCTGTCGTGAACGAATTGGACGACGCTAATAGCGGTAATGATCCTACGGGCACAAAATACGCTATCGGCGGAACTCCCCAATTCAACTCTGGGGCATGCACGCAACCATGATGGATGGGCTACAGAGCTACCACGATTTTTTATTTACGCAGTATTGTTTGCCGTTTGCGGCAAGTTTGCCTAGAGCTAGTTAACCTAACAACTATATTAATTACGAGGTATAAAATGGCCGAACCGTTCTTATCCGAGATTCGACTGATGAGCTTTCAATTTGCTCCGAAAGGCTGGGCGCTGTGTAACGGGCAACTCTTGCCGATTAACCAGAATCAAGGATTGTTCTCACTGCTCGGGACAACGTTCGGCGGCGACGGGCGGGTAAACTTCGCCTTACCCGATTTGCGCGGCCGTGTTCCGATCCATGTCGGAAGCGGGCACACTTTGGGAGAGCGGGGCGGCGAACAAGCGCATACATTGACTATTGCCGAGCTTCCGGAGCATACGCATGTGTTAAACGCTTCAAGCGCGGTAGGAAACTCGGTCAATCCCCGCTTTGGAACCGTTGGCCATGTTCTTGCCCAAGATCCGGGTAATGCGTATAGCCCAAGCTTACAGAATGGCGCGGCGCTGAATGCGGGCAGTGTGGTAAATGCCGGCGGCAGCCAGGCGCATCTGAATATGCAGCCGTTTCTTACCCTTAATTTTTGCATCGCCCTGCAGGGCATTTTTCCATCCCCAAACTAGGAGACCTCCATGGCGCAGCCTTATGTTGGCGAAATACGAATGTTTGCGGGCAACTTTGCCCCAGCCGGCTGGATGTTCTGCGAAGGACAGCTTCTGCCGATCTCGGAGAACGAGACGCTTTTTCAATTGATTGGTACAACCTATGGCGGCGACGGCGAGAGCACCTTTGCGCTGCCCGACCTGCGAGGACGGGTTCCCATCCACCAAGGTAACGGCTTTATCTTGGCCGAGACCGGGGGCGCGGAAGAAATTACCTTAACCGTCAATCAGATACCTGCGCATAGCCACCCTTTGCTGGGTTCCGCCGTGAATGGTTCGCAAGCCGGACCGGCAAATAGCGTATTAGCCAGTTCGACGGTCATCACTCCTTACGCGCCGGAAACGGCGAATGCGGCGATGGCGCCAAATGCGATAGCGCCGGTCGGCGGCAGCCAGCCGCATACCAATTTTCAACCGTATCTTTGTGTTGACTTCATCATTTCGCTGTTTGGCATTTTTCCATCACCTACTTAGGAGAAACAAGCATGGCCGACCCTTTTGTCGCTGAAATACGCATCTTTCCTTTCAACTTTGCGCCCAAAGGCTGGGCATGGTGTGACGGTCAGCTGATGCCGATAAGCCAGAACACCGCCCTATTTTCCTTGCTTGGAACGACTTATGGCGGAAACGGTAAGTCGAACTTCGCTCTTCCCGATCTTCAGGGCAGAGCACCGATGCATCCCGGACAGGGCCCCGGCCTCTCGCTGCATGATTTAGGCGAAACAGGCGGTTCGGAAACGGTGACTTTGCTCGAATCTGAAATACCGTCGCACAGCCATGCGCTGATGGCATCGGTAGAAGACGGCATACAGGGTACGTTAACACCAGAAATAACGCTGGCAAGCTCGGTAGGCGGGACTTTGTATCAGACCAATACCAATGCTAATCTTGTCAGCATGAATCCCAATTCGCTGGCGCCCGCCGGCGGAGACCAGCCGCATAACAATCTTATGCCTTATTTAACGTTTTTTTTCTGTATAGCTCTGCAGGGGGTGTTTCCGCCGCGTAGCTAAGGATTGGGGCAAAGATAATTTTCCGGTTAGAGGGCGGGCGATTTTAAGCCGGACCTGCGACATGCCGTGCCGATCGGAAAATTATTATTTGTCGGTTACAGATGAATCACTTCAATTTAAAACCGCAAATTACTGCTATACTGACCCAGGTCGCCTTAGTCTTCCAGATTAAGCGAAAAGGCATTGGTCTTTTGCAAAATTCGAGGCGCCACAGGTTTTAAGGCGCATCGAAAAAAAGTCGGGGCGCGGCCTACTTCCCCGAAGAATCACCCGCAAGCTATCTGATATATGTCTAAACACAGCTTCATGCGTCGCCTGTCCAGGCTCATCATCGGCGTTTTGGTGATAATAGGGTTATCGTGCAATTTTGCGAGCGGGGTTGCCGCGGGCAAAATTCCTGTCAGTCGCGCCGATTTTATAGCGCATAAAGGCGAGAGCTTCAGCGTTTTCGGAAACGCAGTGCGCGGCAAGGCATGGAGCAAGTCGGTCGTATTGAAGCTTGTCGAAGTTTCGGAGCTTCGAAGCAAGGGAGGCATGATACAGTTTTTGGTGCGTTTTCAGGGACCAGCCGATTTCCCCTTGGAAAAGTCCGTGTATACTTTTGAGCAGGTGCCTTCCGAGAGATTTTCTCTCTTTCTGGAACCGGCGGGGAACGATGCCGAAGGCCGCTATTATCAGGCTATTTTTAATTCATTGAAATAAGAAATTTTTCATAATGAACAAGGGTATACATAGACGGTCTTTTTTGCGGATGATTCTTGGCGGAATTGCTGCGGGGTATGCCTCTACGGGTGTCGGTGCCGTTCGGTTTTGGAAATCGGCTGTGCCTTCCAGAAGCTTGGATGGCAAACTGAGTTATGGGGTTTTCGTCGCGTTAATAGGGGAAAATTTTATTATTACCCAGCCGGAATCACATACTGAATACCGCGCACATGCGCAATTAGTCGAAGCCAATACCGTCTTTCTGTCTTCTGAAAACGATCAGTTTTATCTGATTTTCCGGTTGGATGGAGACCAAGTTCCGCCTAATGGGAGTTACCGGATTCAGCATGTCACCGCGGGTAAGGTGCAGCTTTTCTTGCAACCTATGGGAAACGAGAGCCTGGGTAATTATTGTCGTGCCGAGTTCAATCTGCTGCTTTGACGACGAGTCCGATCAGGCGCTAATTTTTAGTGGTTAAGTAAGGATACGCAATTGTAATGAACATCAGCTTTCGTCCAATTTGCGGCGAAGACCTCCGTTTTTTATTTGAAGTCTATGCGAGTACCCGCCTTGATGAGCTGGCGCTGACCGACTGGAGCGATCAACAAAAAACCGAGTTTCTCAACATGCAGTTCGATGCCCAGCACCTTTACTATCAGGAAAATTATCGGGACACCGAGTTCCTGGTCATTTTACTGGATGAGGTTCCCGTTGGGCGGCTTTATCTCGCCCGCTGGCCGGATCAGATTCGCATCGTCGATATTGCATTGCTGCCGTCTTACCGAAATGTTGGCATAGGGTCTAAAATTCTCGCCGATATTATCGATGATAGCCGTATTCAACAAAAGCCGGTCCGCATCCATGTCGAATGCTTCAATCCGGCTCAGAACCTTTATCGTCGTCTCGGTTTTGTGCCTATTGGTGAGCACGGGGTTTATGTGCTGATGGAGTGTTCTGCGCAAATGCCTTTAAGTTCCGTAAGCCCGAACAATCCAATCTAGTGGAGAAAATGTATATGCTGGAAAATCTGACTAAAGAAGATTGGTTATCCTACCTGGGCGATGTATTCGTCTTATCGGCCGAACCCGATAAATCCCTGGAACTGACGCTAATGGATGTGTCTGGATTCGGGCGTCGTCACGGGGCAGTGAGAGAAGCCTATTCTTTGCATTTTAGAGGACCGATCACCCCCGTTCTCCAACAAAGCATTTTTGGGGTAAGCCACCGCGAGATGGGAGAGCTGGAGATTTTCCTGGTACCGATCGGTAAGGACGCCGACGGTGTTCAATATGAGGCTATTTTTACCTGAGTCTTTCTTCGGAAACGTCCCTTATTAGTTGGGCAGAGGGCATTATCGTTCGATTTGCACCGCCGTTAGGCTTGAGACTGTTTTTATCGATTTCTGAGTGTTTTTCTACGAAATAGTTATATCGGATGGCGTTTGTGAATATAATCTAGCCGATTCCTGAAATATTCTTAAGGGAGTGTTCGACAGGTATAAGGCTTTCGCTGACGATCCGTTCGAGCCCAAGGAGTCCTGATAATAACAATGAAAAGAGTGGAGAAAACGATGATTAATTTCAAAAGCTTCGCAATGACAGGGGTGATTTTTTCATTATTGTTTGCCCATACTATCGAAGCCTCGGAGCATCATAGCGGGCACGGTGGTGGTATGGCGGGGGGCGGCGGGGGCACTGCGGGTCAGTGTCAGAAAGCCAGGCTGGAACGTTTTAATCCGCCGCATTTGGCTAAGGTGGCGCCAGGTGCAGATTTTTCCTTTTACGCCTTCAATATAGAAAGTCCCGAACAATTATCCGCGACAGTTAAGAAAGTCCCTGTCGAGTTGACGGCTGAATTCAAGGAACCCTATTTTCTTGTCAAGGGTAAACTGCCTTCCAATCTGACTAAGACCGCAGCCCGGATCGACATCAAGGCTTCTGCCAAATCATCGCATTGCGAAGAAGAAAAGGGCTGGCTGTTGATCATCGAATGATGACTCATCGTGTCTGGCGTACCGGTTCATGCCCCTTTTTGCCGGTTTTTTAGGCTCCCGGTTAATCTTTCAGGGTTATGTTTGCCGATGAGAAGCCCTAATGTCTGTTAATCCTGTCGTCAGACGGTGCGTTGCTTATTGCCTGGCGCATCGTTTCCATATCGATGCCCTGGCGAGAGCGCTATCGGAGTCGAGCCTTATCCGTCTGATCAAAGGAGCCCTCCTGGTCGAAGAAAACGACACTTATTCGATTATTCTGGGTTATGGCGCTGTAGTACACTGGAATGTCAGTCCGGAGCGCCAGGCGGCGATCCATCGCGTGCTGCTGGCCAATGCCGAGCAGGCATTGCCGTTGATTGAAGAGGACCATTTTACATTCACTTATGACTGCCCGGTAACGCGGATTGTCGAGGATCATATCGAACTCGAGTCGTCGGACCCGATTCTACTGTTTGCCTTGTCGCAGGGCATGGCCCAATCGATAAAGCTGGCTTCTTTCGAAACCCAGGCGCTACGGACGATCGAAAATACCAGTTATATTCCGAAGTCATTGGCTCATAAAGGCAGAATCAATATCAGTCGCCGTGAAATTGCAAAAATACGCGGCCAATTGTTTTTGACTAAAAGCGACATCATAGTCAATTATGATTTGCTCGATATCCCGGAATTTTTTTGGGAGTATCCGGAATACCAAGACTATTACGCGATTGCGGCCAAATATCTTGAAATTGCGCCCCGGACCGAAGTGCTGTCGAAAAAGCTCGAAACAATTCACGAATTGTTCGAGATGCTTGCCGATGAACAAAAACATCGGCATTCTTCAAGGTTGGAGTGGATCATCATCTGGTTGATCGCCTTCGAGATCGGTATGACCATTTATGACAAAGTCCTTTAAATCATGCTGAGTTATCGCCATGCATTTCATGCGGGAAATTTTGCCGATGTGCTGAAACATCTGGTGTTGATGCATATCATTGAACATCTGAAAAAGAAAGATAAACCTTTCTGTTATATCGATACGCATGCGGGCGCGGGTCTCTATGCTTTGGACAGCGAATTTGCGTTAAAAAACCGCGAGTTTGAGACTGGCATCTTAAAATTGTGGCGACGAGACGATTTGCCGATAGGCATTCAGCGTTATGTCGATTTGGTTCGGCAGTTCAATCATGGACAGGCGTTGGCGCATTACCCGGGTTCTCCTTCTATTGCAGCGACGTTGATGCGCAAGGACGACAGGCTGTTTCTTTATGATTTGCACTCCACGGAATTCAAGTTCCTGTATGCGCTATTTAAAAAAGATCACCGTATCAGGATTTTTCATACCGATGGTTTGACCGACTCTCTGGGGGTATTGCCTCCGAAGGAGCGGCGCGGTCTGGTCTTGATCGATCCTTCTTACGAGCTTTCGGGCGATTACCGGGCGGTGACTGAAACCTTGAAAAAAATGTACAAGCGCTTTGCAACAGGAATCTATGCGCTGTGGTATCCGGTTATCGACCGGCAACGTATCCGACGTTTGGAAAGGGAACTTCAACAGAGCGGGATCGCCAATATCGCCCTATTTGAGCTGGGCATCGCGCCGGACAGCAAAGGCCATGGCATGACAGCCAGCGGCATGATCGTGATCAATCCTCCCTGGACGCTGGCAACCGAAATGCGACAGGAACTGCCGTGGCTGGCTGAGGTATTGGGCGCTGAAAAACAGGGCAGTTACCGATTCCCCAGTCTGGTGCACGAGGGTATCGGACAGATGCCAGCAAATTAAAATTTTCTCTTTTTCATCTTCCAACATAACTTCTGTACGCAGCGCGGCTTTTATGAAAATCCGTCGCAGGAATGTACAGAGAGTAAACTCATACGCAACAATCACGTAAAACAAAACAGGATTTCATTTCCGTGATCAGAATCACAACATCATGAGCACTTGTCTGTTTTATCGTTAGCTGAATTTGTAAATCGGCAATAACTGACTATTCTTTGGGTAACAAAATTGCCCATGTGATGAGGTCTGTCTTGATTACCGTTAACAATCACGATTTTGAAGAGTCTCGAACGCTAGAGTTCGTTTATGATAAATCCACTGCCGGTTTCTGCGAATGGCCTGCATTGTCGGTAGACAAACGTCTCGAACGATTGGCTTTCCGCGTTTCCCGAATGCCCAAGTCTTTGCGGGCACATTTGGAGCGTATCTATTACTGCTTCAACAATTATTTGAATGAGCAATTGTTTGCGGCGCTGGTCGACTTGCTGATCATTTTAAATAAATCGGGGCATAAATTGAGCGAGCGTATGATATTCGGGTCTCGATCCCGGCTCACTGACAGTCAGTTTCAAGCATTGAGCCATTTTCTGAAAAATGAAGGGGCTGCTGTCGAATCTTTGCCGTATAACCGGTTTTCTTTATTTACCAAGGGAGTGCGGTCGTGCTCAATGCTTGTTCAGGTCGTGGAGGGGGCCCGCGAAACGGAGCATGATCCTTTGCAACTGGCGAGAGATTATGTCGAGTTTAGCCAGCTGGATGAGGCGGTCCGTATACTTGAGCAGGCCATTCTTGTCCGCCCTGAGCGGCCTGAATTACACACCGAACTGTTGTCTCTGTACCGATCGACCCTTGACCGAGCAGGATTTAAGCGAATATATCAAAAGCTCGTTGGCCAGGGTGCGAATCTGCCGCCTGAATGGGCGCAGCTGCATGATTTTTTAAAGGTTTGATTAATGTCGGAAAATAACAAAAAACCGTTAACAGTTGCCCTGCATGGAATGGATGACCGCAGTCGTAAAATCATGATGATGTTTTTGCAAGGGCCGTGCAGAGGCGCGGCGACTGTTATTGATGATAACGAGGCTGACGTCGATATTTTTGACGGTGATACTCCTGCTTCAAAAAAATTGTTGTCTGAGCATTTGCAGGCAGAAAGAGTAAAGCCGACGATCGTGCTGTCGCTGCAGGATTTAAAGCATGATAGCGTGCTTCTGGTCAGGAAGCCGGTAAAAACCGATGAGATGTTGTCAGCGCTGAATGAAGCAAAAATTTTGCGGGCGGATTTTGCTAGGGCAAAGTCCCGGAAACAGGCGGCTGTTGCTACGGTTGGGGCGGAGGAAGAAGAGGAGGCAGAACCCGAAGCTCTTCCTCTCAAGACCTATGTGATCGATCACGACGAACGCAAGAAAACCTCCAAACATCAGACCGCGATGCGCTTCGATGAGAAAGGTTTTCAGGCTTATATCGGCTCGCTGCGTGATATTGACGTCAATGATCCGAACCAGTTTATTAATGCTTCTTATGATCCGAAAGATTACTTTCAGGGTTATATCCAGTCCGCTTTTATGGTTTGCCGGGCCAAAGGCCAGATTATGCAACTGCAATCGGGGTGGAAACCGATCATGATCTTCCCTCATACACACGAAATCTGGCTCGATGCCGATGATCCGCAATTGCGGGCGTTTGCCGGCATCAAACTGAATTCGAGTTCGACTTCGAAAATGTCGATCAGTCCGGTTAATGCCCAAAGTATGGGATTGGGCGGAGCGCTGGATAAATTTCAGAGCATGGAGGCTTTTTTATGGAAACTGGCCATTTGGACTTCCAAAGGACGCTATCCTCAGACGATCGATTATTCCCAGCCAGTCTATCTCAAAAGCTGGCCCAATTTTACGCGCTTGCTGATTACGCCGCATGCCCTCAGAATTGCGGCGTTACTGATACAAGGACCTAGAACGCTGCCGAATGTCGCGCAGGTGCTCGATATCAAACCGCAATATGTGTTTGTATTCGCCAGCGCCGCCTGTGCCTTGGGTTTGATGGGCCAGACGAAGCGGGAAGCCGATAATTTGATTCAGCCTCCGGAGGTGAAACCTAGACAAAGACCGGGTTTATTGGGCCGTATCATGAATAAATTGCGTGGGTAACTCAGGACAACGGAACGACACGATTATGAGTCAGTACAAGATTATTTTTACAGGGCCGGTAGGCGCCGGCAAAACCACGGCAATTCACTCGATCAGCGATGTGCCGCCGGTTAAAACCGATGCATCCGCCAGCGACATGACCAAATCCAGAAAGGCGGCCACGACCGTCGCGATGGATTATGGGGTAATGAACCTCTCCGATGGGGAAAAGATCCACTTGTACGGCACGCCAGGACAGGAGCGTTTCGATTTTATGTGGGATATTCTGATCAATGGAGGGATCGGTCTGGTTTTGTTATTGGATAATACCCGGGCGGATCCGTTTAAGGATATGAAATTTTTCCTGGATTCCTTCGGCGACTTTATTTCGAAGACCAGCGTTGCAATTGGTGTAACGCAAATGGATTTGAGCAGTAAACCTACCATTGCCGATTATCATTTGCAGTTGCAAGTTTCAGGTTTGAAATCGCCGGTGTTTGCCGTCGACGCCAGAGTCAGAAGCGATGTATCTCTCCTAGTGCAATCCCTTCTTTATTCATTGGATCCGGGATTGGCCGAATAATATGAGCAGCTATCATTTGACAGAAGGACTTTTTTTGTACCCCACACCGTCCGGGGCTTTTTATGCGGTGTCTTCAAACGAGATGGACAAGCCGCGCCAGTTTATCCGGCAGATGCTTTTACAGCCGACGACCAAAGCATTGACAATTGAAAATCTTCAGATGTTGACAGGCATGGAAGACGCTGACAAATGCATGGAATTATTGCACCATTGTCAAAAACTGGGCTGGGTTCAGGGCCTGACACAAGATTTGAGTTATCCGGCCGATCAACTCGACAAGATTTTGCCGGATATGCTTACCACCATTACCGAAAACGGTAAGGTATTGCTGGCGGATATGGAGGGGTTTTATCTGGCCAGCCATGGTTTTCCGCATGAGGTGGCGGAGGAGTTGTCGGCATTGAGCGCCGAGATTGCAACTGTGCATGCGCGTCGCTCAGGGGTATTGGTGAATAATTTGGGGCAGGCAAGTCAAGCATGGGCCATTGTCGATGTGTTCGGCAATAGTCAAATGGGATTTTGGCCGCTGTTCATTGGAAAAAATCGGTTTGTGTTGGTTATTTCCGGCATCCCTCATTTCAATCAGCCGGAATTTGTGAGTTTGGTTTGGGCTTTGGCAATTCGATACGCGACCAAAGCATCTTAATAATTTATTTTATCGTTAAAGAGGAAGAGATATGCGGGCAGATATGCTTACATCTGTATTGACAGATTTGAATGGGACTTCAGCGGATATTGAGGCATCGGGAATTATCTCGACGGATGGATTAATGATGGCGTCAGTTTTGCCTGCTGGTATGGATGAGGATAGGGTAGGGGCAATGAGCGCCGCGATGCTGTCTCTCGGGGATCGGACTGCGCATGAGTTATCCAGAGGCACTCTCGAACAGGTGCTGATCAAAGGGGAGAAGGGTTATGTCCTGATGACCTACGCGGGTGATGATGCTGTATTAACGGTATTAGCCAAGCCGAATGCAAAATTGGGTCTGATTTTTTTGGATGTAAAGCGTGCAGCGGAAAGTATCACCGGCTTGCTCTAATCGCAGGCGTTGATATCAATGACTGTCCAAAAACGATTGGGGTAGGAGCATTCGTCCTCTTCTGTTGTGGTGCGGAATTATAAGCTATTGTTTATTTTATATTTTAGCTTATTGTCTGAGAATTCTTGGAGCCATAAGGATGTGGCTTAGGAGCTTCCTTTATCCTGAGTCGTCTCTAGTATCTATCCCGCTCAGCGATGGCATTGATTATCTGGCGAACCGTGACAGGATTTGCTCGTCCGCGATAAGCTCTTTGGCTTTCTTAAAGTTGTCAGGTATCTGCTGTCATTTTTTTATCATTTAAAAAGGTTTCGGCATGATGAGAGGCAAGCTATAATTTCTTGTCTCCCGTAATAAGCGCGAACGGAAAGTCTTGTCTGTTTTCAAAATCTACATTTCACAATTTAATCGGGCTGATCTTTTGAGCCCATCATTAAAAGAAACGGGATGGCTGCTGTCGAATTAGCTTATAGCGAGTTTGGTCGGCCTGACGATGCTCCGCTGATTATTTTACATGGGTTTTTTGCTTCCTCGCGCAATTGGAAATTCATTGCGGAGAAATTGGCTGTCTCGCATCATGTGTTTGCGGTAGATCTGCGTAACCACGGAGCATCGCCGCATCATCCGGTAATGGATTATTCGGTGATGGCTGAAGATGTTCGATTGTTCATGGCTCGGCGCGGTTTAATAAAGGCCAGTCTGCTCGGACATAGCATGGGCGGCAAAGTTGCGATGTGGTTGGCGCTGAACAATCCCGATATAGTCAATAAATTGATCATTGCCGATATTGCGCCGATGACTTATTCGCATAGCTTCGACACGACCATTTCGGCGTTGAAGAGGCTGCCGTTGGCTACGATTGGCAACCGGAAACAGGCGGAGGAAAGCCTTGCACATGCCATTCCTGAACTCAGTTACCGGCAGTTTTTATTGCAAAATCTGGTATTGCGCGACGGTCATTACCAATGGCGCGTTGATCTAGAAATACTGGGCCGTTCCGCACCCAGTATCGTTGCTTTTCCCGATGCCCTGAGCCGAGCGCCTTACCAGGGTTCGGTCTTGTTCATTGCCGGCTCCGAATCGAACTTCGTTAAAGCCGAAGCTGTTTTTCCTCTGTTTCCGCATGCGCAGCTTAACACAATTGATGGTGCCGGGCATTGGCTGCATGTTCAGCAGCCGGAAAGTTTTTTGGCCGCGGTGCTGGATTTTTTAAGGACATAATTGCTCGTTTGGCGTGTGATTGTCTGTGCTTCTCGGTCTGGCAGAAAAATGCCAAAATATGCCCAGGCAATAGGAAAGCATAGCGATAAATGATAAGCTATGGGTTATCTGACGCCATTACCCGCAACCCGATCTCGGAAAAATCAGGAACAAAAACTGTTCTTAAATTAGCCATTGTGCAGATTTGTATTTACCGTTATCTTAGATATCAACTAAATAAACATAATAAGGAGAAATCGGATGTCAAAAGGCCAAAATTTGCAGGATAATTTTCTAAACACTTTAAGAAAGGAGCATACTCCTGTTTCTATCTTCCTTGTCAACGGCATTAAACTGCAAGGCAAAGTCGATTCGTTTGATCAGTATGTGATCATGCTGAAAAATACAGTCAGTCAAATGGTCTACAAGCACGCTATTTCGACCATAGTGCCTGGAAAAGCTGTCAAGATGATTCCAGAAACTGACAGCGAAGAAGAATAATTACGGGTTGGCTTTGTGTATTGTCACTTTCGATACGTGCGAAATCAGCCTGTGAGCCTACTACGGGTGTACGTCGTCTATTGGTTGTCCCGGCGAGGGAGTTGTTGATTGTTTGAACGCCCCGATTCGGGTGAACGGGCTGTTCTTGTTCATCTGATCCTGCATTCCGGACAGGAAGATCTTCTGGAGTTGAAGGAACTGGCCAAGTCGGCCGGTGCCGAACCGGTGCATGTGGTCACCGGCAGTCGTAAAAATCCGGATCCGAAATATTTTGTCGGCAGCGGAAAGGTCGAAGAGCTCAAGCAGGCCATTGCCGATCATGCGGCCGATATCGTCCTATTTAATCACCCCCTGACGCCAAGCCAAGAGCGAAATCTCGAATCTGCGCTCGGCGTACGTGTCGTGGACAGAAACGGCCTGATTCTCGATATTTTTGCGCAGCGCGCCCAGACCTTCGAAGGAAAACTGCAGGTTGAGTTGGCCCAGCTCAAACATCTGTCGACCCGCCTGGTGCGGGGCTGGACTCACCTGGAACGGCAAAAAGGCGGTATCGGCTTGCGCGGTCCCGGCGAAACCCAATTGGAAACCGACCGGCGTTTGATTGGCGACCGGATCAAACAGATTCAGGCCCGCCTCGGAAAAGTCGAGAAACAGCGTCATCAAAGCCGGGGCAAACGCAAAAAGGCCGAGATTCCGACCGTATCCTTGGTCGGTTACACCAATGCCGGCAAATCGACGCTCTTCAATCGACTGACCGGGGCGAACATCTATGCGGCGGATCAGTTATTTGCGACCCTCGATCCGACCCTGCGCAGTTGCCGTTTGCCGAATAATTCAGAAATCGTCTTGGCCGATACGGTCGGCTTTATTCGCCATCTGCCGCACGAACTGGTCGCGGCGTTTAAATCCACACTACAGGAAGCCAGCGAGGCTAATTTACTGCTGCACGTGATCGATGCACATGCTGAGGACCGCGATGAGACGATTGCCGAGGTCAATTTGGTTTTAAAAGAGATCGGCGCCGATAAAATCCGTCAACTGGAAGTTTACAACAAAATTGATCTGCTGGACGGCGCCCGTCCTCGAATCGACCGCGATGAAAGTGGTAGACCGGTTCGCGTCTGGCTGTCGGCGATAAGCGGTGAAGGGGCGGATTTATTGTTTCAGGCGCTCGCCGAGATTTTTTCCGTGCACAAAATTCGACTGCGATGCCATTTGCGACCGGAACAGGGCGATATACGAGCGAAAATGCATGTCTACGCGACCCTTATTGAAGAACGAATCAGCGATGATGGGCATTCCGAAGTGATCATCGAAATCGATCCCAAGTATGTGGGGATTTTAGAGTCGGTACCCAGAAAAACGCTGTTGCCCTGATTGTGTAAATTGAAAAGCGAAACGCAAGCGGGCTTTGTCGACGCCCACTTGTGCCGTGAAGTTTTCGTGTTTTTTCGCTATTTACGATAAAATGCCCTTCTTATCGACAGCCGCAAGGAAACCGCCTGTCTTATTTTATCGATAAACCCTCGGCGGGGGGTTGTCTTTGGCGTTTATCTGTAATCTTGATACGTCGTTAATTCTAAAATAAATATCCTGCTATGGAGCACAAGTATGTCCTGGAATGAACCTGGAGGCGACAATAAAGACCCGTGGAGCGGTCGGGGCGATCAAAAAGGACCGCCCGATCTTGACGAAACGATACGCAAGGCCCTGGACAAACTAAGCAATCTTTTCGGAGGTAGCGGCAGTAGTGGCGGCGATGGGCAGGACGCGGCGGATGGTCCGAGAAAAAATCTCGGGCTGATTGCGGTTGCAGCCGTGGCAGCGATTTGGATCGCCAGCGGTACTTACAAAGTGGATGCGGGTAATATCGGGGTAGTGACTCGTTTCGGCAAATATGTCGAAGAAACAAGTCCCGGATTGAATTGGCATTTGCCGGTGCCTATCGAGCGGGTCGATATCGTGAATGTCGAGCAAAACCGTACCTTGGCGGTCGGTTTTTCAAGCTTTGGTGAAGCCGGCGACCGGTCGGAGCCGAAAGAAGCGCTGATGCTGACCCGCGATGAGAATTATGTCGATGTGCGCCTGGTCGTTCAATATAAAGTCAGCAATCTGACGAATAGCGCGAAAAAATTTCTATTCAATGTCGTCGATCCGGCAACGACTTTGAAACAGGTTACTGAAAGCGCCGAGCGCGGTGTGATCGGCAGTTCGGATATGGACTTCGTGTTGACCGAAGGCCGTAATGAGGTCGTCTCTCAGGTCAAAAAGGAAATTCAGGAAGTGATGGACCGTTATGAGTCCGGCATCGAGATTACCAGTGTGAACCTGCAGGATGTGCAAGCGCCTGAGCAAGTCCAGGCCGCATTTCAGGACGTAATCAAGGCCCGCGAAGACAAGCAGCGTCTGATCAACGAAGCGGAGGCTTACTCGAACGACATCGTGCCGAAAGCGCGCGGCGCCGCGGCTAGAATGCTGCAGGAGGCCCAAGGTTATAAGGACAGGGTCATTGCGCAGGCCGAAGGGGAAACGAATCGTTTTTCGAAAATGCTCGGCGAATATCTGAAAGGGCCTGACGTGACCCGCAAGCGCCTCTACATCGACACGATGGAGTCGGTATTGGGCGAAGCAAGTGTAGTCATGGTCGATGTGAAGGGCGGCAACAACATTCTTTATTTACCGTTGGATAAAATGGCGCAAAAGTTACCTGAAATTGAGGCCCAGAGTGTGGCGCCGCCGGCAAAAGCCGAGTCGTCGCCTGTAGAAACGGAAGAGCAGCCGACAGCAGCGCGATCTTCGTTCCGCGGACGCGAAGCAAGGGGGCGCCAATGACCCTATTCAATAAAATCATCATCGGTATTGCCGCGCTGTGGCTGATCGGCGCGATGTTTGTATTTTCGGTCAATGAAACCGAAAATGCGATCAAATACAAGTTTGGTAAAATTGTTGAACATGATTTTACGCCGGGGCTGCATTTTAAATGGCCTTATCCTTTCAATGACATCAAAAAGTTTGACTCGCGTATCCAGACGATGGTCTCCAAGCCGGAAGGTTTTTTGACGGCGGAAAAGAAAAACGTGATTGTCGATTTTTTCGTCAAATGGCGTATCGACGATGTCAGAAGTTTTTACCAACGTGTGGGCGGGGATGTCTATCAGGCCAATTCGCGGCTGGATCCGATCATCAAGGACGCCTTTCGCGGCGAGTTTGCCCGGAGAGATATCAAGCAACTGGTTTCGACCGATCGCAAGGCGATTCGCGATATTATGATCAAAAATTCGCAGGCGGCGGCCAAAAACCTGGGGCTGAAAATTATCGACATTCAGGTGATGCGCATCGACTTGCCGCCGGAAGTCAGCAGTTCGGTGTTCCGCCGGATGGAAGCTGAGCGTGACCGGATCGCGCGCGAATTCCGTTCGCAAGGTTCGGAAGCGGCCGAAAAGATTCGTGCCGATGCGGACCGGCAAAGCGTGGTGACCAAGGCGAATGCGTTTAAGGAGGCCGAAAAACTGCGTGGCGAAGGCGATGCGAAATCGGCCGAAATTTATGCGAAAGCGTTTGGCGCCGATCCCGAGTTTTTCACTTTTTACCGCAGCTTGAATGCGTATAAAAAGACTTTCGGCAAATCCTCGACGCTGGTGCTCGATGCGGATTCCGATTTCTTCCGCTATTTCAAGCAACAGAAATAGCGGACAGGATCAAACCACTGCCCCGAAAAAGGCAGCGATAACATTGACGAACGCCTCGCCCGTGCGGGGCGTTTTGTTTGAGTGGACTTAGAAAAAAC
This sequence comes from Methylomicrobium sp., assembly GCA_051061015.1. Lineage (GTDB taxonomy): Bacteria > Pseudomonadota > Gammaproteobacteria > Methylococcales > Methylomonadaceae > Methylomicrobium. The sequence continues at coordinate 172,281 of JBPFEG010000088.1, read as the reverse complement.
ATGCAACAAAAAGACTCCTGGCTGCTGCCGGACGGTATTGAAGAAATCCTGCCGGCTGATGCCAAACATCTGGAAAGTCTGAGACGCAGGCTGCTCGATATGTTTGCCTGCTGGGGCTATGAACTGGTGATTCCGCCGTTCATTGATTTCCTCGATTCGTTGTTGACCGGTTCTGGGCACGACCTTGAATTGCAAACCTTTAAATTGACGGACCAGATCAGCGGCGAAATGCTCGGCGTCAGGGCCGACATGACTCCGCAGGTGGCACGTATCGATGCACACCATCTGAAGCACGAATGGCCGACCCGTTTGTGCTATTACGGCACAGTACTGCATACCCGCGGCGATCCTTTGGAAAAAACCCGCAGCCCGATGCAGATCGGGGCCGAGTTATACGGCCATGCAGGGATCGACAGCGATATCGAAGTAATTCGGCTGATGCTGGAAATGCTTGCATTGACGGGGATGCTGAACGTGCATCTCGACTTAGGGCATGTCGGCATTTATCGCTCCCTTTCCCGGCAGGCCGGTTTAAGCCCTACGCAGGAAGGCGAGCTATTCAACGTGCTGCAGCGCAAAGCCAGGCCGGAACTGTCCGAATTGATTGATAGCTATTCGCTCGACGGCGAGCTGAAAGCCATGTTTCTGGCGTTGCCGCTGTTGAACGGCGGCCCCGAAATCATCGGCAAGGCCCGCCAGGTGTTCGCGGGGGCAAGCAGTGACTTGAAACAGGCTCTGGCCGATCTCGAAACGATTGCCGCAAAGCTCACCAACCTGTTTCCGTCTTTGCCGGTCAGTTTCGATTTGGCGGAATTGCGCGGTTATCATTATCATACCGGCGTTGTTTTTGCGGCCTTTACACCGGAGGTCGGCCGCGAGATTGCGCGCGGCGGGCGTTACGACAATATCGGCAGCGTGTTCGGACGGGCGCGGCCCGCAACCGGTTTCAGCGCCGACCTGAAATTATTGGCGGGGCTAAGTTATGCAAACGGTCATATTGATGCGCCGGAAAGCAAAATCTTCGCACCCTCTCTCGACGACGCTAGTCTGGCCGAAAAAATCCGTGACCTGCGCGCAGCAGGCAATACGGTGATTCAGCAATTGCCGGGGCAGGCGGGCGACGGCGCGGCAATGGGCTGCACTGCGGTCCTTGTAAAAGAGAATCAATCCTGGTTAATCAAAAATTTAGCTTAGTGGAATAGAAATGGGAAAAAATGTCGTAGTCATCGGCACGCAATGGGGCGATGAAGGTAAAGGCAAGCTGGTCGATCTGCTCACCGAACAAGCAGCCGCTGTGGTGCGTTTTCAAGGCGGCCACAATGCGGGGCATACGTTAGTTATCCGCGGCGAAAAGACGGTCCTGCATCTGATTCCCTCGGGCATTCTCAGAGAGAATGTCCAATGCATGATCGGTAACGGCGTGGTGCTGTCGCTGAACGCGCTGATCGAGGAAATTGAACTGCTTGAAAAAGCCGGCATTCCGGTTCGTAACCGCTTATTGATCAGTGAGTCCTGCACCTTGATTCTGCCCGTGCATATCGCGATCGATCAGGCGCGCGAAAAGGCCCGTGGAGCGAAAGCGATCGGCACGACCGGACGCGGGATCGGTCCGGCATACGAAGACAAGGCAGGGCGTCGGGGCTTGCGGGCTGGCGATTTGTTAAATCCCGAAGACTTTGCCGACAAATTGAAGGAGTTATTGGATTACCATAATTTTATGCTGGCCAATTACTACCATGCCGAAACGGTCGATTTTCAAAAAACCTTGGACGAAGCGCTGGCGCTCGGTGAACAGATCAAGCCGATGCTGACCGATGTCAGTGAAGCGCTGTACCGTTATCAGGACCAGGGCAAGAATCTGTTGTTCGAAGGCGCGCAGGGGGCTTTGCTCGATCTGGATCACGGCACCTTCCCGTATGTGACTTCATCCAGCACGACCGCCGGCGGCGCTGCGACCGGTTCCGGGGTGGGGCCGCTCGATCTGGATTATGTGCTTGGCATCACGAAAGCCTACGCGACCCGGGTCGGCAACGGTCCTTTCCCTACCGAACTCGACGATGCGTACGGTGAACATTTGGGGCGGGTTGGCCGTGAGTTCGGCGCCACGACCGGCCGCAAACGTCGTACCGGTTGGTTCGATGCGGTTGCGATGCGAAAATCGGTCCGGCTGAACAGCATCAGCGGCATCTGTCTGACCAAGCTGGACGTACTCGATGGCCTGGATAAAGTCGGTATTTGTACGGCTTACCGTTTGAACGGCAAAGTCACCGAAACGGCCCCTTTGGGTGCGGAACAATATCAGCAGTGCCAAGCGGTGATCGAGGAAATGCCGGGTTGGTCCGAAACGACGGCAGGTGTTACGGATTATGCCAAATTGCCGGAAAACGCAAAAGCTTATATCAAACGCCTGGAGCAATTGGTCGGCGTAAAAGTAACGATCCTTTCAACTGGCCCCGATCGTGACGAAACGATCATTCTGGAGCATCCGTTCGCTTAAGTTGTCTCTTAGGGTATTCGATAAGCACCGCCGCAAAAAGAGGATTTAGGGCGGCTTGTCGAACCCTGACCGGCTTCAGTTTGATACTGTTATGCTGCATAAACCGTTGTGTTTTATAAATAAAGTTCCGTTAAGGCGCGCTTCGGCTAGCATAATTTTTCTGATCCTAAAAAAGCCGTTAAATGATCAACTCGCTGCCGTTCGAGTCAGTCTTTCTCCGGTCTTTCAGTTAAGTTGTGATTCAGGAACTCGGTCTATCATAAACGCCTGCTATTTCTAGTTAGCGCTTGCTTCATGGCAATGTTTCAGACTGGGATTGCAGGGAAAAAACAAGTAATGGAAATCAGCCGAAGCAGGTCGACTCAGTGAGATATGTGGAAGTCCAGCTCTATGTACAAATTTTTTATTTAACATCGGGAGTTATATGAATCAAAAAATTACCAAAGCCGTATTCCCTGTGGCCGGATTGGGCACGCGTTTCCTGCCGGCGACCAAGACTGCGGCGAAAGAAATGCTGCCGATCGTCGATAAACCGCTCGTTCAATATGCTGTCGAGGAAGCGATCGCGGCCGGTATCGATACGATGATCTTCGTGACCGGGCGCACTAAAAATGCGATTATGGATCACTTCGATAAGGCTTACGAACTGGAAAAAGAGCTCGAAGCCAGAAACAAGACCGAAATCCTTAAGTCTCTGCGAGGCATCCTGCCGTCCCACGTTTCCTGTGTGTTCATCCGCCAGTCGGAGGCTTTGGGGCTGGGTCATGCCGTGCATTGTGCAAAACCGGTTATCGGCGATGAGCCGTTCGCGGTGATCCTGCCGGATGATCTGATCGAGGACGGCACACGCGGTTGTATGGCACAGATGGTCGAACTGTTTAACCAAAAACAGACTTCGATTTTGGGCGTCGAGCGCGTGCATCCTTCCGAAACCGGCAGCTACGGTATCGTAAAGACCGGCGAGGCGTCCGGTACATCCAGCCCAATCGACCTGATTGTCGAAAAACCGAAACCCGAAGATGCGCCCTCCAATTTGGCGGTGGTCGGTCGCTATATCCTAACCCCGGCAATTTTCAAGAAGCTCGAAACCACAGGTCGCGGAGCGGGCGGCGAAATTCAATTGACTGACGGCATTGCTGCGCTGTTGGCTGACGAACAGGTGCTGGCATATGAGTTCGAAGGCAAACGCTATGATTGCGGATCCAAGCTCGGCTTTTTGATTGCCACGGTTGAATATGGGCTGTTGCATCAGGAATTGAAAGAGGGATTCCTGGAGTATTTAAAAGACCTTTCAAAAAACTTATAAAAGAGAGATATTTTTATTGCTGAATAACCCTTCAGACTGCTGCGTCAACGTCTTGGCTATTTCGCTTCATAGAAAAATATCAATTCCACACAAAATCGGCGCCATTCTACATATAAGCTCAGCGGCGGAATGGCGCCAATCTAACAAAATGTTTCTGTATTGAATAGAAACTTGTCAGCAATTTTAATTACTGCAGCAAAATATCCTTTTTGTTTTTTTCAACTGTTTTATCGCCGATCCCCGCCACATTGGTTAACTCTTCGGCCGTTTTAAACGGTCCTTTTTCGGTCCGATATTTTACGATGGCTTCGGCTTTTTTAAGACCAATATTGGCCAGCGAATCAGAGATGGTCTTGGCGTCAGCCTTATTGATATTTACAGGCGCCGCCGTGGCATTGAAGGAAAAGGCAGCTATCAAAACGAGCATTTTTTTCATAAAAATCTCCATTAAGCAGGGGAAAAATAAATGAGAGGTCAGACAGGTTAAGCTATATCGCTGTCAAGCCACTCAAAATAAATTGTAGAGATTGATTCTGGTATTGCAAATGAGTCGCCAACAAAAGTTAGATCTGCATCACATAATTTTATAATTCATTCATTATCCGCTTGAATAATCTTGCTGCAGGATAGAGTGGGAAATTGCTGATTTTTATGTTAAAAACAGTCAGATAAGGCTTTTTAATGGATTTCACGATGCTAAAAGTGAAATATTCGTGAAAAGCCCATGCGCTTCAGTCGCTTCCTCTGGATTTGCTCTACAGTTTCCTGGCGGTCAGCATCAGTTGAAATTGCCCGTTGCACAAGGTCGGAAAAAGCCGTCAATATAAAACCCGTATCGGTGATCAGCACAATGAACAAACAATCTATAGATCGAGATAAGCATCCGATCGGTCACGCAAGCCGCAGGGAATTGATCGCCTGGGCATTCTATGATTTCGCCAATTCAGGATATACCACCGTTGTGCAAACGACCATCTTCAGCACCTATTTTGTCGGCGTCGTAGCCGGCAGTGCGGAAGGCGTTTCACCCGGTTTAGCTACGTTGCTCTGGTCACTGTCGGTCGGGTTCGCGAATTTTATCGTGATGCTCAGTGCGCCGATAATCGGGGCGATAGCCGATATCAAGGCCTGCAAAAAGCGCTTTCTATTGCTGTCTTCGTTAGGCTGCATAATAACGACTGCTCTGCTGGCGCTCGTCGGTCCCGGCGATTACCCGCTGGGCATGGCGCTGGTCATCTTGTCGGTTATCATGTTTGCCTATGGAGAAAACCTGATCGCGGCGTTTCTGCCGGAATTAGTGCCTGAGCAGCAGATGGGACGCCTGTCCGGTTACGGCTGGGGACTCGGTTATTTTGGAGGACTTTTGACTTTGCTGCTCTGCCTCGGCTATATCCATTGGGCTACGCAGCGGGGGTTAACCGAAGCCGAAGCAGTTCCGGTCACTCTATTAATTACTGCGGGTATCTTTGCTCTGGCCGCTGCCCCGACCTTTCTTTGGTTACAGGAACGCGCCAAACCATTACCGAGCGGTTTGGGGTGGTCTGTATTCTCAGCAAGCTTCGGACGTTTGCAGAACACCTTTCAGGAAGCCAGCCGTTTTCGCGACCTGATCCGGTTCCTGATCACCCTGGCTATTTATCAATCCGGCGTCAGTTCCGTGATCGTGCTGGCGGCGATTTATGCGCAGCAAGTGATGGGTTTCGATACGCAATCGTTGATTGTGCTGGTCATGGTGATCAATATCACCGCCGCGGTCGGCGCGCTGATTTGCGGCCAATTGCAGGACCGATTCGGTTCGGTCCCGACCCTGGCGATTACGCTCGTGATCTGGATTGCCGCGCTGCTCGCCGCTTATTTTGCTGAGGAGCGCGAGGCCATGTGGATCGTCGGTAATATGATGGGGCTTGCAATGGGAGCAAGCCAGGCAGTCGGCCGTGCGCTGGTCAGCAAATTTTCGCCGGTCGAGCGGGCCGGGGAGTTTCTGGGCTTGTGGGGGCTGGTCAACCGGCTTTCGGTAATCATCGGGCCGCTCTGCTACGGGCTGATCAATTACTGGAGCGAGGGCAATCACCGCCTGTCGCTGTTGTCGACACTGGCCTTTTTTGTGCTCGGCTTGCTGCTGTTATCCCAAGTTAATGAAGACCGGGGCAAGGCGGCAGCTAATCATTCTTTGGCGCACGACGATTTTTGAACGGATTGATTTGATTATCAGGCAGATGCCACGAGGCCAGAAAGGTCGCGGCGAATACCAGTCCGCCTAGAGCCAGAATCGAAATCTCGGGGGCGGCATTTTGCGAGGCGGCATAGGTATAACCGCCGACTGCGAGCAGCATCGTCAGGTTCTGAAAAAAACCCTGCAATGCAACTGCCGAACCGCTGCCGATGCTCAATTGACCAAGCTCCTGCAGCGCCGCATTGACCGGCACGATGAACATGCCGCCCATCATGCCGACAAAAAACAGAGCGCCGCGTGCCGGCCACAAACTGTCGGTGAAACTCAACCCGAAGATGAACACCCCCATCAGATAAGCCGGCAGACGGGCTCTGCGCAGATGTTCGAGCGGAATCATACGCGGCACCAGAGCGGATCCTGCAATGATGCCGATTGCGAGAAACAGCGTCAGCTCGGCAATTTCTGTCGCGTGATTGAGCCCCAGGACAAGCGGCGCCCAGGCTACGATCAATACGCGCAAGGTTGCCGCTGTGGCCCAGAAAAGAGACGCACCGAGCATCGAAAAACGCGAGCGCGGCGTCGTAAAAAACTGTCCCATTTGCCGGCCGAATTCGAGAATTTTCGAACCCTGGGCGGGAGAGGGGGCCGCTTTAGCCGGCAACAGCAGCGTGACCAATGCCGAAACGATAAACAACACAATCGTGCTGGCCAAGGCTATGTCGATCGAATGGTCGGCGACCTTTGCGCCGATCTGCATTCCCATCAGAATTGCCAGGATCGTCGAGCCCTCGACCAGGCTATTCGCTTTGATCAGAAACTGATGGCCCGCGAGTTCGGGCAGGATGCCGTATTTGGCCGGGCCGTAGATCGCTGCCCCGACGCCGACGATGCCATAGGCCACCAACGGCTCCACATGCATGAACAACAGGCCGGCGCCCAATGCCTTGATCAGGTTCGCGACGATCAATACCCGTGATTTGGCATGATGATCGGCAAATCCGCCGACCCAGGGTGCCAGTACGACGAACGCGACCAGAAACGAACTTTGCAGCGCCGGAACATACCATTTTGCTGCCTGAGCGTCGTGCATTACGATCGCAATTACGGTAAATAAAATTGCATTGTCGGCGAAGGCGGAAAGAAATTGCGCGATCAGCAAAGGGTAGATTTGTTTGTTCATGGCGGAAATAGGTATTAAAAAAGCGTTAAACCGGGTCGCCTTTGCGATGGATGCGGTTGTTGGGTCCGGAACGGAGCGTCAGGGCAGAGATCATTGCGATGTTTATGTTCTGGCTTGCATTTCTTCTGATTAGGCATGGCCTGTTTCTGACGCGGAACGCACAAGAAATACGCCAAAAAACGCTGGGTTATTCGGCGTATCAGGCAGGTTTTAATCGGCTTCTATGATCTTTTTCGCCGCGAGGGCGGTAGCCTCAATATAATTGATCTTTCCGGTTGCCAGTACCGGTACGGCGTCAACCACGAGGATTTTTCTGGGCAGGCTGATTTGCGCGACGCCGACCGCCGATTGGGTCAGTTCATGCAGGGTCGCGCCCTTGTGCGTAGTGAGCAGAACCACCTGTTCGCCTTTTTTCGGATCGGGCAGGCTGACCGCGGCATGATGCCCTTCCGGCCAGGCTTCGATCGCTAATTGTTCGACTGCGGCCAACGATACCATTTCGCCGCTGACCTTCGCGAAGCGTTTGCTGCGGCCCTTGATCGTGATATAGCCTTCTTCGTCGACTGTGACGATATCTCCGGTGTCATACCAGCCCTTGCCGTATTTCGACTCGGGCGGGACCAGTTGGCCGGGGTTTGAAGCGAGCAGATAACCTTTCATGATGTTCGGACCGCTGACATGCAATTGACCGCCTTCATGAATGCCGGGAATCGGTTCCAGCTGGTGTTTCATGCTTGGCATGAAGCGGCCGACCGTCCCGGCCTTGAAGTACATCGGCGTATTGACCGAGGTGATCGGGGTCGTTTCGGTCGCGCCGTAGCCTTCGAGGATCCGGATGCCGAATTTATCAGCCCACAGTGCGCGGGTATTTTCCTGCAGTTTCTCCGCGCCGGCGACCACATAGCGCATCCGGAAAAAATCGTAAGGATTGGCTTTCTTGCCGTAGGCCGCCAAAAAGGTGTTCGTGCCGAACATCACGGTCGCCTTGATTTCATAAGCGATTTCCGGAATCACCGCGTAATGCAGCGGCGTCGGGTAAAAGAACACGTGCATCCCGTTCAGCACCGGCAGCATCGTACCGACCGTGAAGCCGAAGGAATGGAACATCGGCAGGAAATTCAGCACGACGTCCTGAGGATTGAAATTGATCACCGACTCGAGCTGTTTCAGGTTGCCGACGATGTTCGCGTACGTCAATACCACGCCCTTCGGGGTGCCTTCGGACCCGGACGTGAACAGCACGACTGCGGCACTGCCCGGATCGATGCGGTCAGATTTATACCACAGGCTTGTCGTATAACTGAGCAGTAGGGCCTTCAGCTTGGCCGTCCTGTCCAGTTGCGCGGCCAGGTCTTCCAGATAAACCAGCTTGACGTGTTCGGACAGATGCGCCGCTTCCTCATCCAATTTGCCTTTCTCGATGAACTTGCGCGAGGTGAGCACCGTTTTAATCAGCGCCGTTGTGCAGGCCGACACCATGTTCGCTGAACCAGTCGAAAAGTTCAGCATCGCCGGAATGCGCTGATGCAGCTGCAGGCCCAGTATCACACAGAGCGTATTGACCGAGTTCGGCAGCATCACGCCGACATGCTCGTTCTCTTCGGTAACGCCAGTGAAAAGCTCCCCGAAAGCAATCGAACGCGTGATCAGCGTGTTGTAGCTGACCGGCTTACGGGCCAGATCATCGGCAATCGCAAACTTGCCGCCGTGAATTCCCCGCGCCTCAAGCAGCGCGGAAAAAATCGTTTTTCGGTAATGGCTGGTCTTAAACATCATTTCGGTCATGATGTCGGATAACACCTGCCCGTAGTAATGCCGGCGAGCCTTGCCCTTCAGATGTGAGGGCGCCTGAATCCGGGTATGCGGCATGATGTGAATGGAAATTTTCGGGAACCAGCGCAGCCGCACCACGTTATGCATCCGTGAAAAATGCGTATATTTGGCGCCTTCAATCCGTATCGGCAGCACCGCTGCATGCGATTTGTCCGCAACCATGCCGGTGCCGTCGTAAATCTTCATCAGCGTGCCGGTGACCGTAATCCGTCCTTCCGGAAAGATCACCGTTTTGGTGTCGTGCTGCAAATGGTGGGTCAGGTCTTTCAGCGACAACGGGTGGGTCGGGTCCATCCGGAATACCTTGGAAAGACCGAGAAAAGGCTTCAGCCACCAGCGTTCGGAAATATGGGTATTGATTGCGAAAGTGATGTCGTCCGGCAAGAATATCCAGAGCAGCATCGGGTCGAGAAATGAGGTATGGTTGGCGACGATCAGCACCCGTTTGCCGGCGGCATGATAGTTCTCCATGCCGTGAATCTCGACCCGGAACAGCAGTTTAAGAATAAGTTTTACCGTAAAACGCAACAATTGCTTCAGCATATCAATCCTCCTTATTAAATCTTATCAAACTATCTAATTTCTCGTGATGGAGAATACTATAGCGTTTAATTAAACAACGTTCAATTAATGCGGAGACTTTATTTTTCAAACAGGGCAAGGGCACGGCGGCGGCGCCGGGCTTGAATGCAAGTCCTTAATCTGCGTCTGTTTTCAGCAAAATTAAACGGCGAGGCGATTTTTTTAGGTTAAAATAGCGCGAGGCACATAAAGCGCCATGGACCGGCGCTTAAAAAGATTCAATAACAACAACATACCATTATCGGAGAACCTGAAAAATGTCAAAATTCCCCATCGATCTGGGCGCCTATCGCCGCGTCTCGCTGGATTCCAGCAATCCGACTTTGTCGCCGGAACAAAGAGAGGCGCTGAAAGCGAACATTCAGCTTTGCCGCGACGCGATTGTCTTTTTTACTGCAACCGGCGCGGCGCGCGGCGTGGGCGGCCATACCGGCGGCCCATACGACACCGTTCCTGAAGTGATGATCATGGACGCGCTGTTCCATAGTTCGGATAAATATGTCCCGATCTTTTTCGATGAAGCCGGTCACCGGGTCGGCACACAATATCTGATGGCGGCATTGAACGGCGACCTGCCGGCCGAACAGCTGATGCTGTACCGCGAAGCGCACTCGCATCTGCCGGGCCACCCCGAACTGGGCTTTACCCCCGGCGTCAAATTCAGCTCCGGCCGTCTGGGCCATATGTGGCCGTATGTAAACGGCGTGGCGATGGCGAATCCCGGCAAGACCGTCTTCTGTCTGGGCTCCGACGGCTCGCAGCAGGAAGGCGATGATGCCGAAGCGGCGCGCTTGTCCGTAGCGCAGGGGCTGAACGTCAAACTGCTGATCGACGACAATGACGTGACCATCGCCGGTCATCCGTCGCATTACCTGAAGGGCTGCTCGACTGCGCAAACCCTGCGCGGCCACGGTCTGACCGTATTGGAAGGCAATGGCGAGGATATCGACGATCTGTATGCGCGCATCGTCAAGGCGATCAACACCGAAGGCCCGGTCGCGGTAATCAACCATCGTCCGATGTGCCCCGGCATTCCAGGACTCGAAGGCTCGAACCACGGCCACGACGTGATCTCGGTCAAACTGGCGGTCGAATACCTCGAAGCGCGCGGCTATCAAGCGGCGGCCGATCATCTGAAAAACGCGAAGCCGGCCAAACAGGACTACACCTTCAAGGGTTCCAGCGACAAATGGGACGCGAACCGTAACGTATTTGGCGATGCGGCGGTCGCTGTTTTGGGCCGGATGAGCGAAGCCGAGCGCATCGCAAAAGTCCGCGTGATCGACAGCGACCTCGAAGGCTCCTGCGGTTTGATCAAAATTCACAACGCTTTTCCTGAGGTTTTCATTTCCTCCGGCATCATGGAACGCGGCAATTTCTCCGCGGCGGCCGGCTTCGGGATGGAAAAAGGCAAGCAGGGCATTTTCGGCACATTCAGCGCGTTTCTCGAAATGAACATTTCCGAAATCACGATGGCGCGCCTGAACCATTCGAACGTGTTGAGCCATTATTCGCATTCCGGCATCGACGACATGGCCGACAACACCTGCCATTTCGGTCTGAACAACATGTTCGCCGACAATGGCCTGGACGATGCGTATCCGACCAACCTGTACTTCCCGGCTGACCCGAACCAGATGCGCGCCTGCGTCGAGAGCGTATTCCACGACGAGGGCTTGCGCTTCATCTTCTCGACCCGTTCGAAAGTGCCTTTGATCCTGGACGAGAAAGGCAATGAGCATTTCGGCGGCGATTACAAGTTCGTTTCCGGCAAGGACGAAGTGATCCGCGAAGGCACCCAGGGCTACATCGTCAGCTTCGGCGAAGCGTTGTACCGTGCGTTGGATGCGGTCGAGCGTCTGAAGGAAGAAGGCATCGATATCGGTCTGATCAACAAGCCGACCCTGAACGCGATCGACGAAGACATGCTGGCCAAGGTCGGCAAGTCGCCGCTGGTGCTGGTCGTCGAATCGTTCAACCGCAAGACCGGCCTCGGCAGCCGTTACGGCACCTGGCTCCTGGAGCGCGGCTTCACGCCGAAATTCGCACACCTCGGCACCCATAAGGAAGGCTGCGGCGGCCTGTGGGAACAATTCCCGCACCAGGGCCTCGATCCGGTCGGCATCATGGCGAAAATCAAATCGATGCGGTAAGCCGATCGGCTAAACAAAAAAGGGCGCTTAGGCGCCCTTTTTTTTGCCCATTATCCGGGGGCTGACTATTTTCGGCAAAGACAGGGGACTCGCCATAAACATTCTAACGTGCGCCGCCTTGGTGAATAATCAAGGCGCCGGTTAAAATACCCGGCCGCGCTCTGCATGACTCGCCGGTTTTTCCTCTAATAAAAATAACACCATGACACCCGAAAAATTCATCGCCACCTGGACCTTGAACGGCCTGACCGAAAAAGCCGGCGCGCAGTCGTACATCGAAGATTTGTGCGACCTGCTGCAAATCGACAAGCCGCGCCGCTCGGAGGATTTTTGTTATGAAAAAGGGGCGGTCAAGGACGGCGGCGGGCAGGGCTGGGCCGATGTCTGGAAGCGCGACTGTTTCGGATGGGAAAACAAAAAGCCCGGCCGCGACCTGAAAGCGGCCCTGGCGCAACTGCGCGAATATTCCGGCAACTTGGGCAATCCGCCGCTGCTGGTCGTTTGCGACCGGGAGCGCATCGAGATCCATACCGCGTTTCGCGGCTATCCGGACGAGCCGCGCACGATCTTGCTGAATGAAATCGGCGATCCCGTCAATCAGCAAATTCTGCGATGGGTGTTTACCGAACCCGACAAGCTCAAGCCGCTCAAGTCGAACGCCGCGATCACCGCCGAAGCCGCCGGCCAGTTTGCGAAGCTGGCGAAGGCGATGCGCGAACGCGGAGCCGATCCGCAGCAGGCGGCGCATTTTTTGACCCAGTGCATCTTCTGCATGTTTGCCGAGGACGAGGGGCTGATCCATGCCAGCCCGACCGAAGACGGCCAGATATTTACCGCGCTGCTGAAAGCCGCGCAAGCCGATCCGGCGAAGGCCGCCGACCGGATCGGCAGACTGTTCTCCGCGATGCAGAAAAAGGGCGGGCAATACGGCAACGACGATATCGCCTGGTTCAACGGCGGCCTGTTCAAGACGATTGCGGTGCCGCCGCTGACCGGCGAGGATGTTTCGATTCTCTACCATGCCGCCGCCGATCTGGACTGGCGCGCGATCGACCCGACCATTTTCGGCACCTTGTTCGAGCGCGGCCTGGACCCGAACTGCCGAGCGCAATTGGGCGCGCATTACACCGATGTCGCGACGATCAACAAGCTGATCGAGCCGCTGATTACCCGGCCTTTGCGCGCCGAATGGCAGGTCGCTAAAGCGGAAATTGGTAAGCTGCTGACGAAATCCGGGAAAACCAAAAAAAGCAAAACCTATATTGACGCCCAGAATCTGTATTACGGCTATCTGGAACGCCTGCGTAACTTCCGCGTGCTGGACGCGGCCTGCGGCTCCGGCAATTTCCTCTATCTGGCGCTGCATACATTGAAGGACCTGGAGCATATCGCGCAGCTGGACGCCGAGGCGCTGGGTTTTGGCAAGCAGTTGACGATCGAGACCGGCACCGACAACGTGTTCGGTTTCGAAACCAACGAATACGCGGCAGAACTGGCGCGGGTAACGGTCTGGATCGGCGACATCCAGTGGTGCCAGCGCAACGGCAGGCCGATCAACAAGAATCCGATCCTGAGCAGTCTGGACGGGATCGCGCACCGCGATGCGCTGCTGAACGCCGACGGCAGCGAAGCCGAATGGCCGGAGGCGGACGTGATCCTCGGCAATCCGCCGTTTCTGGGCGGCAGTAAAAAGCGCGGCGAACTCGGGGACGCGTACTTTGACGCGCTGGCCCGCGCCTTTCCGAAGGCGCGCGTGCCGGGCGGCGCGGACCTGGTCTGTTACTGGTTCGACAAGGCGCGGCAGCAGATTCAAAGCGGCAGGACACGGGCGGCGGGGCTGGTCGCGACCAACTCGATACGCGGCGGATCCAATCGCGTGGTATTGGAAAACATCTGCGCGTCGATGCCGATTTTCGAGGCCTGGCCGGACGAAGACTGGTTCGATGCGGGCACGGCGGTCAGGGTATCGCTGGTCTGCTTCGGCCATCCGCTGAATCCGGCTGGCCTGGAGAACGGGAGCGTCATCCGCCAGTACATGGACGACGGCACGGATGTCGAGGTCAAGTTACGGCTAGCGCCAAGTCCGGCCTGTTTTCTGGCCGGTCAGCCGGTAAAATTGATTCACGCTGATTTGACCGCAGGCGATGGCGAAGTAAGTCTGGATTTGACCAAAGCTAAGCCTCTTCAGGAAAATGCTGGTGTGAGTTTTGAGGGAACCAAAAAATATGGGGATTTCGATATTCCCGGTGAACAGGCTCGGCAATGGCTAAAACTGCCCAATCCCCACAACAGGCCGAACTGTGAGGTCGTCAAGCCTTGGGCTAACGGGATGGATATTACGCGACGTTCTTCCGATACCTGGATCATCGACTTCGGCACGACAATGAGCGAAGCCGATGCAAGTTTATATGAAATACCTTTCCATTACCTGCATGAGCACGTTAAGCCAGAACGTGAAAAAGTTAGGCGTGAGCGGACAAGGCGTAACTGGTGGATACATGAAGAAGCTCGCGTTTCAATGCGAGCAGGACTTGCGGGTTTATCACGCTTTATAGTTACTCCGCGTGTCGCAAAGCATCGCCTATTTGTCTGGCTTAATGCCGGTGTTTTGCCTGATACCCGATTGAATATCATTGCGCGTTCAGACGACACCACCTTCGGCATTCTGCATTCGCGTCTGCATGAGATATGGTCTTTAGGCACATGCTCTTGGCATGGCGTTGGGAATGATCCCACCTACAATGCTAAATCCTGTTTCGAAACCTTCCCATTCCCCGATGGACTCTCGCCCGCCGACACCGCGCCGAAAAGCGAGGCAGAGGGACAGAGTCCGCTGAGCTACGCGAACGGCGACAGCGTAGCAGCCAATCCGTTCGGCTCTCCCGTTCCGGCCGGCATCGCTGATCCGGCCCAGCGTCCCGCAGCCCTGTCCATCGCCGAGGCTGCTTTCAGGCTGAACCGGCTGCGAGAGAACTGGCTGAATCCGCCGGAGTGGGTCGACTGGGTGATCACGCCGGAGGAAGCACAGGCCGGTTTCCCGAAACGCCCGGTCGCAAGGCCCGGCCATGAAGCCGAACTGAAAAAGCGCACCCTGACCAATCTGTACAATGCCCAACCGGCCTGGCTGGTGAATGCCCATCAGGCCCTGGATAAAGCCGTGGCCGCGGTCTATGGCTGGAACGACTATACGCCGGATATGAGCGACACGGAAATTCTGCAACGCCTGTTGCAACTGAATCTAGACCGCTAGGCAGATAGGCTTGGAAAATAAGGCAGACCCTTGTAGGATGCGGCTGAGGGACGAAGCGCACTCGGCACATCCTTTGGGGAGCTTTCGCGATAGACGCGCCGCTGCTGCCGTCATCCATGGAGGCTTTCTTTTGCTCCGGTAGTGAGGCCGTCCTGATGCGCGTCAAGTCAGGTTCGGGGATGCGCCGACCTGATTCCTGCGTCCGCCTAATCTGAGGAGGAAATATGTTCAACAGTATAAACAACCGGTTTTTCCGGGTTTACCTGGGCTTCATCACCCTTTTCTGTTCCGGGCTGTGTTCCGCCGAACAGCATGTCGTTTCGGAGGTCAAGTTCGGTCTTCTTGCCTATGATGTTCACATTTTCTCTTCCAGCCGGAAGGAGGAGGGCGTCGATGTCAACGGCGAAATTCTGTTCAATCTGCCGTCCTACGAATTTCTGGGGTGGATCGGCAATCCGCGTTTTCACTTGGGCGGCTCGGTCAACAGCGAGGGCGATACCGATCAGGGATATTTCGGGCTGACCTGGGACTACCATTTCGATATCGGGGTTTTCGTCGAAGGGTCCTTCGGCGGGGCGGTCCACGATGGAAAACTGAATTCTTATTATGACGATCGCAAGTCGCTGGGGTCCCGGGTTTTATTCCGGCTTTCCGGAAGTCTGGGCTATCAATTCGATCAGCATCATAGTCTGGCGGTGATAGTCGATCATATCTCCAATGCCGGCCTGGCGAGTCCCAATGA
Source organism: Methylomicrobium sp. (assembly GCA_051061015.1). Lineage (GTDB taxonomy): Bacteria > Pseudomonadota > Gammaproteobacteria > Methylococcales > Methylomonadaceae > Methylomicrobium. The sequence continues at coordinate 156,565 of JBPFEG010000088.1, read as the reverse complement.
AGGGATGGACAATGTCGGAGTCCGTTATGGATTTCGGTTTTGAAGGTTCAGTGACGCATTCGAGCAAGTACGGGCAGAAATTTTTTAACGCAGAACAAAAGCCAACGCTACGCAAAGGGCGGCTAGCGAGGCGATGAGCACCGCGCCGGCGGCGATGTCCTTGGCTGCTCCGATCTCGGGATGCTGCTGCGGGTGCAGACGGTCGGCCAGCGTTTCCAGCGCCGCATTGAACAACTCCGCCATGACGACCAGGCCTATTGTCAGGGCACCGATGGCCCACCATAAAGCCGCCGCCTGAGTGATCACTAGCACCATCACGACAGCGAAAGCCGCCAGAAAATGGAAGCGAAGGCTGCGTTCGCGGCGAAAGGCGCAGCGCAGTCCCTGCAGCGCGAATGTCAGGCGCCTTAAAAAGGATTGTCCTTTCATTCCCTGCTTTCCCTGTCCAAATGCATGATTTGAGCCAGGGCGCCGCCGCCCAGCGCCCAGGCCGCGCCGATGGCCCAGCCCGCCAGCACGTCGCTGGGCCAATGGGCGCCGAGATAGACTCTGCTGAATCCCACCAGTCCGGTCAGAACGAGAGCAACGGCCATGATATAAAGCTTGAGCAGGCGTCTGGGAGCCAGGCGCGCAATCAGGGCTCCCAAGGTCAAGTAGACCACCGCCGAAACCATCGCATGTCCGCTCGGAAAGCTGGCCGTGTAGACAAACAGGCCTTCCGGCGTCAAGTCGGGGCGAGGGCGGGCGAAAGCTTCCTTCAACAGGGTCACCGCCAATGTCCCGCCTCCGGCAGCCGCCACCATGAACACCGATAGCCGGCGTTTACCTGCCAGAAGCAAAAAGAGCGAGGTGATCAGTACGACCAGCCCCAAAACCGCAGGGCTGCCCAGCGCGGTAATGTCGCGGGCGGAGTCCTCCAGCCAGACCGGTCCGAGAGGATCGTTAGGATTGCCATTATCGCGCAGCCACAGGATGATCCCCCGGTCGATTTTGTGAGTATCCCCCTCGACCACTTCTTCGGCCACCTTGATAAAGATAGTCAGCGCGGCCGTTGCCCCGGCAACCAGGGCCAGGACGCTAAGCACGGGCCAGTTAGGGAGTTTGATCATCGCTTCGTTATTTCGATTGTTACCATTTCGGATATTGCCGGAGGGGCTGAGAGGAATGAATTACTTGATAATTCCCCGCGTCGAGCCGAACATGAGGAGAGAATCAGTCCGGTTGGAGAAATTATAGGTCCTCGCCCGGTCGGAGGCCAGTTTACCTGATCAGGTTGGCTTTTTTAACTCTGGAACAGGCAGGAGAATACATCGTTCCAGGGGTATCGCCTGGCATAGTTGGCAGCGTGTACGCTATGGATGCGCTGCTTTTGGTGTTATAATTAGCCACACGCAGGAGAGGTGGCAGAGAGGCTGAATGCGCCAGACTCGAAATCTGGTATACGGTTTACCGTATCGAGGGTTCAAATCCCTCCCTCTCCGCCAGCTGAGCATCCAACGAGACACAAAGACACACAAAAACCCGCAGGTTTACTGGCTTCGCGGGTTTTTTATTGTCCAACGAAGCCCAACGAAGTTTATTGACATACCGTCAAACTGGACGGTATAAATGACGGTATATCTAACTTTGCCGGAGCTTGTACCGTCATGCCGCTCTCAGATACCGCCATCCGAAACGCCAAACCCTTGCCGGACAAGGCTTTCAAGATCCCCGACGAAAAAGGGATGTACCTGCTGGTCCATCAAAACGGCTCGAAATATTTCCGCCTGGATTACCGATTCAACGGCAAACGAAAAACCCTTGCCCTGGGCGTCTATCCCGACACTACCTTAAAAGACGCCCGGACCAAACGCGACCAGGCGCGGGAACAGATCGCTAAAGGCAACGATCCCGGCTTGATGCGCAAGATCGAAAAGGCCGGCAGCGCGGAAAACACGTTTTCGGCCGTGGCGAGAGAGTTTATCGAAGCCAATAAAAACCGCTGGAGCGAAAGCCACCGGGAGCACATTGAGCAATGTTTCGAGCGGGACGTTTACCCGTGGCTCGGAGACCGGCCGCTGAAGGATTTGTCGGCGGTTGAAGTCCTGGCGACCTTGCGGCGGATCGTGGACAGGGGCGCCCTGGAGACGGCCGCCCGGACGAAACAGTTCATCGGCCAGGCGATGCGCTTCGGTATCGCCACCGGTCGAGCCGAGCGGGATGTTACCGCCGATTTACGCGGCGCGTTGCCTTCCCCTGTACGCGGTCATTTCGCGGCGATTATCGAGCCTAAAGAATTTGGGCAATTATTGCGGGACATTGATGCTTATCAAGGCAATTTCGTTTTAAGGACGGCACTGCAGCTGCAACCGCTGATTTTTGCCCGGCCCGCCAATCTGGTCGCGGCGGAGTGGTCGGAGTTCGACCTTGACGCGGCCGAATGGCGGATCGCCGCCGACAAGATGAAAATGAAGGACGCGCACATTGTCCCCTTGAGCCGGCAAGCGGTCGCCTTGTTACAAAACATTTACCCGCTGACCGGATCGAGCTGTTATGTTTTCGCCAGTAATCAAGTAAGAACCCGAGATGAGCCGCATATCTGCAGAGAGTCCATCGGTGCGGCCATACGGCGCATGGGCTACCAAGGACAGCACACCGCGCACGGTTTCCGGACTACCGCCAGCACTCTCTTGCATGAGCAGGGATTTCATTCCGACATGATCGAGCGCCAGCTATCCCACGCCGAGCGGAACCGGATCAAAGCCGCCTACAATCGGGCGCAGCATTTACCGGAACGCCGCTTGATGATGCAGGCCTGGGCCGATTACCTGGACAGTTTGAAGAACGGGGCGGACATTATCCCGTTCAAGAAATCGGGCTAGCCTAAAAAGATAAGCTCTCTCTTTATCCCCCGCACCCGATAAAAAACTACGCCGGTTAGCGGGGTGGTTTTGCCTTGGCTTATTTTGGCCGGGGTTCTTTTTAAGACTGCAAGCCAGCCCAAAAACTATTTAAGGGGTATATATATTATTTATTTCTTGGGGCTTTTGGGGCGAAATAGATATAAGTCTTGTATGGCGCGGCTTTCAGAGGAAATGCGTTTGGGGCATTCGTGGGGCACTCTTGGGGCAAATGGGGCATTTTTATTATTTTTTTGGGGCGGAGACCTGAATAAAGAACAAATGAGCCAAGTAATTAAGCTATCCCCATAGCAAAACCACAAACTCCAGCAGTAGAATACTACTCAGCCAAGCCTAGCCCGACGGGGCGAAAGCCGGAATCCCTTCCCCGGTTGGCTTGGTGATCCTCTGGAGGGGCCGACGCTGAGGGGCGTTGATGAAAAACGAAGAGAAAAGTCGATTTGCAATTGCAAGAGCTGAACTTGATGAAAGAACTATTCAAGCCTCTTTAAAGAAAAGCATTTCGAAAATACAAAACCTCTTATGGCCTGAGTGGGAAGAACACTATAAGGATTTTTTTGAAAATCAGCTGATTGATGGCTTTTGTTCAGAAGCTGATTGTGAGAGTTATCTAAACCAAAAATTGGCTCTTTTAAGAAGGATATTGATAAAAAAAGCCCCTGATATAATTATCAAGGAAATGATTATTTATGGCGAACGGCGATTACATGCGAAAATCGGAGGAAAGCGTTCAACCATAGACAGGGAATTAAAAAACTCTGCGCGTAACAAAATTATTCTTCATCGCTACCAAGCGCTTTGCCAAGTTGGTAAGCAGCGTGATGCTGCTTCCATTATTGCTAAATCAAACAACCTAACAGCAACGCAAGTACGTAATATCATAAGGCAACATAAAAAAACGAAAATTAAGCGAGAAAAATAATAGGTTAATTTTCGCTTACATCGGCAGACTCTCCCTCGAATTTAATCAACGGAGATTTACCGGTGACAAACAATGCTGCTAACGCTCAGAGAAAACCAAAGAAGCGCAACAAAATCACCTACCAACCCGCCCCGCTTCCGAACGAAGGCTTCTGTCGTCTGCCGTCGATCTTGGCGGTTTTGCAAATTTCAAAATCATCATTTTTGAATGGCATAAAAGAAGGACGCTACCCTCCGGGCAAACTGCTGACCCAGAGAACCCGCGTCTGGGATGTTAATGAAGTCAGATCGATGCTTGACGCAATCAAGGGCGAGACGGAATGACAGCCCGCCCTCTCGACTACACTACCAAGCCAAGCCGCATACACCGTCGAAAGAAAAAATGGCGCGTTCAAAGTTTGACAGCGATCACCACGGCGGTTATGATTCGCTCGCACTCGCAAAAAACGAGTGTCGGGATTGAGACCCCGGAAAACCAAGGCCCCCAAAGGCCACGTTCAACCGTGGTTTTTTTGTGCCCATCAAAAACAGCGGCCGAATTGCGCCGTTTTTATTCTGTTATGGTGGGCTGTATTGGGCAGCCCCTCAAAAGGCTGGCCGGTTCCTTGGCCGGTAGTCTCAACCTGATGCAGTCCGCCACCCAGCGATTGAGACCAAAGGGCGGCGGTTTATCCCTCTATCAAGGAGTTACCGCTATGGCTAAATACGCCCAAAATGCGCCCGAATTTCAGGGCCAAACCCTTCCCCACAAACAAGCCCACTTCGACTTGTTCAAATACGCCAACGGCTTCAAAACGCTGATTTGCCGCGATTTGTCCTCAGTGCAAGCCGCTTCCCTGCTGCCCGAACTGTCCGGCGTCTACCGTCTGAAATTTACCGGCATGATGGAGGGTTGAGCCATGAAGAACAAGACCAACCCTGCCACCTTAAAACCCGATTTTAAACACCGACTATCCATCCTGGGCGATGAAGCCTCGCCCCGCACTGTCTCTGACGCGGTGGACAATGCCGCCGATCAAGCTTCAAGCCTCATCGCAATGATTCAGGGCCAATTCCTGGGCCCTGAGCATTCAGACGCCAAACTGTCCGATGAAATTATTCACGATTGCCTGGAGTCGGTATACCGCTTGGTACTCGATATGAAAGCGATCGTGAACGCCTACCACATCGCTGTCCGCGAGGATTCGAAATGAAGCCGAATATCTTCAAACACCGACTCAATACCGGTCTTGACGGCACATTTTTTAATCTGCCCGACACGGTTTTTCCGAGTTTGAGACGAGCCGCAGCGATCGCTGACTTATTGGAAGTGGCTTGCGAATCGGGCAGCATAGACAGCTTTGATCCTGACACACTTCAAATAGCGGCTCAAGCCATCCGGCTCGAAATCAGGGACGCCGGGGCTCTGATCTACGCCTATGTCGAAGAAACACGCTCAAGCGCTCAGACAGAGAAGGACGGTGCGAAATGAGCAACATGGGGGCAACTAGCACACATAACGCATTGAGCAATCTTTGGGAATTGGCCGCCGACCACATGGAGCCAAAACAGCTTAAGTGGTTCGCCGGTTTGACGGAATTCGCCCAGATGGAGGCTGAAAATCTCAGTACCACGCTGAGTACATTGGCGACGTTCCACGAAAACGATGAAAACGGATGGATGGGGGACGAAGAGGTCACGAAGATTCTGTATAGCACCTCCTATCAAGTCGCCACTATTGCGGCCTTGATTGACATTGCAACCAGCGCTGCGGACCGGCTAAATAATCCAAAGCCCTACGAAAAAATCAAAATGGAGAAAGAAAAGGTAGACCAAAGCGTTGCCGAGCAATTCGTCACAACAACTAATTGGGCTAATTATAGCCTGGAGGTTTGCGGCAACCGGTACCGCTATATCGAGAAGGAGACGCAAGCCTGTCTTCTTCAATTCGAAGCGGGCAGCGATGCCGAGGCGGAAGAAATTTGCATGGACTTCTTGCGCACTCGCAAGGGCTTTTCCGGCAATAAAAAACCCGACTAAACCGTCATTTAGCCGGGTTTCGTGCGATCCATCCGCAATGATGAGCGCCTATTGTAACAATGGGCAGGGTGGATTGCACGCTCCGGCAAGGATCATTGCAATGAATAGTGATATTTTCAACCGGGCCCGCGAAGCATGTGAGCAGGCCGGCATCGAGTATAAATCCGTGCCGCTCGATGGCGAGTGGCATCAGGCCGACCTGGCCAACGATCCGCGCGGCCGGGGAGACGGCCGCATCAAACTGTTTCCGGACGGCCAAGGCGGCATTGTTTGGAACCACAAAACCGGGGAAAAGCAAAACTTCTTCCTCGATCGCCAAACCGCCGCGCCGATCAGCGCGGAAGAGCGGGCGCGAATCAAGGCCGAGCAGGAACGACGCCAACAAGAACGGCGGGAACGGCAAAACCGGGCCGCCCGCCGCGCCCGCGCCATTTGGCAAGCCGCAAAACCCGCCCCGCTCGATCATCCTTACCTGGCCAAAAAGCAGATCCAGCCCCACGGCGCCCGCGTTGCCACATGGCACCGATTGCACCTGGACGAAAACCGCAAGCACCAAAATGTTGTGATCGAGAACGCCTTGCTGATCCCGCTGTTCAACGAGGCCGGCGCTTTCCGCAATCTCCAAGCCATTTTTCCAACCGAATCACCGGAGCTGGGACGCGGCAAGGACTTTATCCCCTTCGGCGAATTGTCCGGCCTGTTTTGGTGGATCGGCGCGGAAAATACCGACCCGGTTTTAGTCGCGGAAGGCTTTGCTACGGCGGCCACCCTGCACGAGCAAACCGGCTACCGGGCTTATGTCGCGTTTTCGGCCGGCAACTTAACGGCCGTGGCCCAAATCATCCGCAAGCACAGGCCCAAAGTCAAAATCATTCTGTGCGCTGACAATGACGAAAAAACCCCGGGCAATCCGGGGATGACCGCCGCGAAAAAAGCCGCCTTGGCTGTGGGCGGCTTTCTGGCCATGCCACCGGTCGCGGGCGACTTTAACGATTACGCCAACCTGGAAAAGGCGAATGAAAAAACCACCTGATAACCCGATTTTAACCGTTGTTAAAGCGGCGCAACCAGTCAACCAGAAAGGCGAGCCCGATCGCTGGGCAAACCGCCGGGAAGGCGATTTTTCGATTTTGGAGGGCCGCATTTTTTATATGCGAAAAGGCCGGGACACCAAGACCGGCAACGGCAGCGACGCGCCACAACTCAACGAGATACCTACCCCTTTAACCGATAATTTTATTTCCCTGATCGCCGAACAAATTATTTTGGATGACGGCGCCAAGCAGGAGAACGCTTTCCTGATCGAAGGCAAACACAAAAACGGCCGATTCTTGCCTGCACTGACCATTCCGGCCACCCAATACCAAGCGATGCAATGGCCGCTAAGACACTGGGGAGCGCGGGCGATTGTCGAGGCGGATCAGGCCACGCCGCGCCGCCTGGCCAATGCCATTTTAAAGCTATCCGGAGAAATTCCGATTACGACGGTTTACCAGCACACCGGCTGGCGAATGATCGATGGCGAATGGCATTACCTGAGCGGTAGCGGAGCGATCGCGGCCGATGGATTAAATAGGAAGATCCGCGTCGAGTTAGGTGAAGGCCACATGCAGCGGTATGCTCAACCTGAACCCGCCGACAATCCGGGCAGTATAGCCGCCAATCTGTTCGACCTGATGTCGATCGCGCCCAATAATTCGGCGGTGGGTGTCTCGCTGTTCTGTTGCGTGGTCCGGGCGGTACTGGGTGAATGTCTGCCCATCGATTTTTCGTTGTTTCTGGCCGGCCAATCCGGTTCGCAAAAGTCGGAGTTGGCGGCGCTGGTTCTGGCCTGTTTCGGAGACTTCAACGCCCGCACATTCCCGGCCAATTTCACCGATACGATCAGCGACCTGGAATTCAAAAGCCACCAGGCCAAAGACGCCGTATTAGTAGTGGATGACTTTGCACCTGGCGTAAATGTTGTCGAGGCCAGCAAAGCGCACGCGACCCTTGAAAGATTGGGCCGAGGCGCCGGCAACCAGGGCGGGCGCGGCCGGCGTAACGCGGATATGACCGGCAAGGCATCCTATTATCCGCGCTGCATGCTCACGATTACCGGGGAGGAAATCGGCAAAGGCGCTTCTTTACTCGGCCGAATGCTGATCATCGAACTGAAGCGGGGCGACGTGGAGTTATCGTTCCTCAGTAGTCTGCAACATCTGGCAAGGCGCGGCGAATTGTCCTCGATCATGGCCGCGTATGTGCAGTGGCTTGCCCCAAGGATCAGCGACCTTAAAAAGACATTTCCAGATAAAGTCCGGGATATTCGGCACCGGGCGTTACAGGAAAAATTTTCCTCCAGTCACCCAAGGGCCGCCGATATGTACGCCTCACTCTATGCGGCGGCGGATATTTATATCGATTTTGCCCACTCAGTCGGAGCCATCAACTCGATTTGCGCCCAAAACCTGATTGATGAAATCGACGCCACGTTAAAAAGCGCCATTCAGGCCCAAAGCCAATTTCAAAAGCAGACTGATGAAGTGGAGCGTTTTATTGCCTTGCTGCAGGGATGCTTTGGCGCCGGCGAATGTCATGTGGCGGATCATTTAAATCAGGGTCCGCCGCAAGTTCATCCTTTTGTTTGGGGATGGCGCAAACCCAATAATGACGCCGATATTTCCGGATGCGGGCAATTGATCGGCTGGATCAACCAGGTTAAATCGGAATTATGGCTAGAGCCCGAGGCCGCGTTCAAGGTCGTGCAGCGGTTCGCCAGCGCCCAAAACGATCCGATTTTGATGCAGAAGACGACGCTCTGGAAACGCCTATTGGAGCGCGGAATCCTCATGGACTCCGAAACGGACAGCAAATCCGGCAAAAAAAGGCCGGATGTGAAGCGGGGCATAGCCGGCAAGCGGGCGCGCGTCTTGGTTTTCGATACCAAACTGATTACGGCCGGCGATGTTTAGATTCAACCGAAACAGGGCACGAACCCCCAAAAAACCCAAAAAATGGCCTTGTGCCCCAAAAAGTTTGGGGCGCCGCCCCACGAATGCCCCAAACGCATTTCCTCTGAAAGCCGCGCCATGCAATGCTTACAGCGATTTGCCCCAAAAGCCCCAAGTTCTACACACCATATATACGCTTGTTTTGTTTTTATCGGTGTTTAGTAACTTTTCAAGTCACTACCTACGCTCAAAACGGGGTTCGAATTACCCGCATGGGGCATATCCCAGAAGGACCCGCACACCTGGCGGCCTCAAGCATGAAAGATAGAACAGATAATTGTTTAGTAAGCGGAAAACAGGCGCGATCAAGAGGCCGATTTTTACGGGGAACGGGGAAAACAAAGTGGAGTATTTTTACAGGATAAAACTATGTTGAGAATTACATTTGAGAATAGAGAAGCCCATCGCCAGATTAAAAACTTAGAATCGCAGCTCGATTTCGCAGTCGCGCTGGCTTTGACGCGAACCGCCCAGCGGGCACAAAAGGAACTCCGAGCGGAAATGGCTTGGGTTTTCGACAAACCCACGCGCTATGCCATGAGTAGTTTGTACATCCAGCCGGCGACGAAAAACAACCTGGAAGCGCGCATTTTCTTCAAGGATGAATGGAGCGTCGGCTCTCAAGGAACGCCCGCCACCTATTTCCTGACCCCGGAAATCAAAGGTGGGCTGCGCTTTCATAAGAGTTCAGAGCTGCAGTTAATCCGAGCGGGCCTACTGGGTGCGAGCCAGTACGCTACGCCGGGTCGGGATCAGCCGCTCAATGCGTCAGGCAATATCACCGGCGGCCAGTGGAAGCAAATCTTATCCGGCATGGGAGTAGCGCGGAGAGCCCCCGGGTATGAGGCCAATATCACGCGCAAGTCCAAGAAGAGGCATCCGAAGCGGGGTTCGGTCTTCCCCTTGGGCAAGCCTGGCCGCGTGCGCGGGATCGGCAGCCGGGTCAAGGGACAAAGGCTGAAAATCCGGCTGTGGTTTGTAGACAGAGCCCGCTATCAAAAGCGGTTTGATTTTTACGGCGTGGGGAGAAAAGTGGCCGAAGATCATTTGCAAACCGAGTTTTCCAAAGCTATCACAGAAGCAATCAGGACCAGACGATGACCGGATATTCAATCGATAACCCCGAACAACAGGATGACCTCATACAGAAAAAGGCAGCTGCGCTGTTCAAACGCTTCGCCTTTAAAAAGCCGGTCGACAAGCCGTTGCTGCCGACTTTGTGCCACGCCTGTTATAGCGAATTCGAGGAAGCCACCCTCGGTGCGGTTGAAGCAGTGGATTACTTCATTTCGTGCTATTGCCCGCATACCCAATGCCTGGCTGTTCTGGAGATTGACGAAGAAGGTACGCATCGGATCAGTCTTCAAGGCCCGATCGATGAATCCACGGCGCAAGCGCTCGTGAATAACCACTTTGTCGACCCCGGTCTTGATGGGTGTGATGGGACCCTCCAGTGAGGTCTCTCATACGAGCAATTCGAGCCATTTGAAGAGGAAGTTTTGCGATGAGTTGCGATCAAGCCCAAGCGATCGAATTATTTTTTAAATTAAGGCAATGCGCGCACACCCTGCCTGAACCGGTAGCCAATTGGCTGATCGATGCATTCGACGGCTATATAAAACAACCGCCGAACGACCGCAAAACGCTCGATCATTACCTCGGATTATCAAGTGAGCGGGCCGGGCAGCGCACTGCGGCGACACAGATTCAGCGCATTATCCGGGACAGCCATTTACATGCCGCTGCCAACCATTTGCAGGCGCTATCAGGCGGAAGCAAGTGGAACGCCTGCGGAAAACTGGCGGACGAAATCAAGCGGTTTCGTACAACTCGTTTACGGCGATTGCGATCGGGCGACGCTTTACCCTGCAATGATCTGGAACAAAGCCTGTTAGCCGCCTTTGAATTCGGTGTGGAGCCACCGACGACACAAGACCGCCTGTATAGCATTGTCACTGAACTGGCGCGAAACCCAATCTATTTATGCCACACCGAAAACGGATTAAATAAGCACGCTACTTCGCATAGGTAGCAAATTCCGGTCATTTGTTTTTCCTGGCAAATGGCCGGAAACCCTAATTTTTGAGGATATCGGAATGAGTGAGAAAACTATCGAGAGCGTGGCTTCCACTATTAAAACACTACAGCTCGAGATTGCAGATTTGAACAGTAAGAGCAGCGCAACGGCTGCCAAAATTAAGCAATTCGAGACCGAACTGGAGGAGTACAAAGCCCAGCGCGACGAACTGGAACTCACGAAATCAAAAGCTCCGGAATTGCTGATCAACGGCGGCATGACAGACGATGAATTCGACAGAAATAAGCGATTGCTGGCTGATTTGTATCAAAAAATTGACGATACCGCCGAGCGAATAGAAATTTATCAAAAGACTCTTGATCGAGATTTGACGAGAAAATCAGTCGAGCTAAACAAGAATCTTAGGGAAAATAAAAGCATCTTGCTAAAACTGTACAGTGACAAACTGGCAGCTGAAATCATCGAGAAACAAGCCGACAAACTCAAACAATTGACGGCAATTTTGGAAGGACGCGATGGGAATACACTTCATCAAAATTACATTCCAGGGCATTTTCTTGGAATATCGATTGCCGCCGCATTATTCGGCGAAAAAAACGGCAATATCGCCCCGCAATCCGCCGCGGAGCGGGACAAATTGATAAAAGAGACTTTCGAATCATTAGGAGTTTAGACCGTGAAAGACTTTCCCCATACCGACATTGAAATTATCAAAACATGGAAATCAAACCCAGACATCCGTGCGGAATATGGCAACCTTGCATCATTCGAGGCTGCCTGCCGCTGGGAAACCAACCCGGCATTACGCGCCGAGTTTCGTAGTCGAGAGGCCTATATCGCCTTCAATCGAGCCGAAACGGCTGGTCTGATCGGACGCATCAACTAATTAGGCAGGAAATGATCTGCCAACGACTCCACGGTAAGATAAATGAGATCGAACTCCGGCGCGCAGTGAGGTGAGCTGATACACCAATAGCAGAAGAACCGGCCAGAAAACCCGCTTCGGCGGGTTTTTTTGTGTCCCCAAAACGACCCCCAAAAATAGCATACTACCAGTGCAAATCCCCAGAAACTCTCCAAAGTAAAAATGACTGGAGGCCATAGATGATAAAACTTAGCATAATTGCGTCCCTAAAATCCTCAGGTTTCAGTATGGTAGGACCGAGATATCCCCAGTAGCAATTTGTGGCTAAGCGTTTAATACAGCGGGACTAAAGGTTAGCCTTCAAAATTAAGATTTACCTCTAACAAGGTGATTTCTTGATTAATTTAAATAACGATCGCCATATATTCGGTTGAAAAGCATATTTTAAGTACAGTTTCTACAGAAGAACTCGTTATTCGCTTCATCACAGTGCTTATTTGAAAACAAACGCTTTTGGTTATAGTGATTTGCTCTGTTGATGGAGTAGTTGTAAAGGAATTACTTCAGTTGTTAAACTCTTCCAAATACACTTGTTCTTCGAGTGCTCACCAATTGATATAAAAGTACCATGAAATCGGAACAGACAAACTATCGGCTTATTCAACTTCTTGGTCATCAGTATAACAACTTTAATGAGGTAGCCTTTTCACCCAATGGACAGTGGATAGCAGGGGCAGGATCTGATTCGTTGATTCTGGTTTGGGATGCTGATAATGGTGAGTTGTTAAACACTTTGGAAGGTCACCAACATTCTGTGCTAAGCATTGCCTTCAGCCCAGATGGACAATGGCTGGCGAGCTGCTCATTTGACCTCACGGTACGACTGTGGGAAGCAGCGACTGGCAAGCTGGTACGGATCCTAGAAGGTCACGAGGATTATGTGTACAGTATTGCCTTCAGTCCGGATGGGCATTGGCTGGCAAGCAGTGCCGATGACGGCACGGTGCGTCTGTGGGAAGCAGCGACGGGCAAGCTGGTACGTATCCTAGAAGGTCATGAAGGTTCAGTGAACAATATTGCCTTCAGCCCGGATGGGTATTGGCTGGCGAGCAGTGGTAGTGACAGCACGGTGCGTTTGTGGGAAGCAGCGACGGGCAAGCTGGTACGTATCCTAGAAGGTCAAGAGGATTGGTTGAGCAATATTGCCTTCAGCCCGGATGGGCATTGGCTGGCAAGCAGTGACGATGACGGCACGGTGCGTCTGTGGGAAGCAGCGACGGGCAATCTTCTGCTGTGCGCTTTGGAAGGTCATGCAAGTACGGTACATAGCTTTGCTTTCAGTCCGGACGGGCAATGGCTGACGAGTGTTGCCGGTGACGACACAGTGCGTCTGTGGGAAGCAGCGACTGGCAAGCTGGTACGGATCCTAGAAGGTCACGAGGATTGGTTGAGCAGTATTGTTTTCAGCCCTGATGGACATTGGCTGGCAGGTTGCTCCGAAAGAGGCTTGGTGCAACTGTGGGAAACGGCGACCGGCAAACTGCTGCGCAGCCTGAAAGGTCATCAAGATCATGTAAGTGATATTGCCTTTACCCCGGATGAGCAAAGGCTAGCGAGCAGTGCCGATGACGGTACGGTGCGTCTGTGGGAAGCAGCGACGGGCAAGCTGGTACGTATCCTAGAAGGTCATGAAGGTTCAGTGAACAATATTGCCTTCAGCCCGGATGGGTATTGGCTGGCGGGTTGCACCCATGGAGGCTTGGTGCAACTATGGGAAGCAGCGACGGGCAAGCTGGTACGTATCCTAGAAGGTCACGAGGTTTGGGCGACCTCTATTGCCTTCAGCCCGGATGGGCATTGGCTGGCAAGCAGTGACGATGACGGCACGGTGCGTCTGTGGGAAGCAGCGACGGGCAAGCTGGTACGTTTCCTAGAAGGTCATGAAGGTTCAGTGAACAATATTGCCTTCAGCCCGGATGGGTATTGGCTGGCGGGTTGCACCCATGGAGGCTTGGTGCAACTATGGGAAGCAGCGACGGGCAAACTGCTGCGTAAGCTGGGTCAAGGAGGTCCGGTGAGAAACATAGCTTTCAGCCCAGATGGGCGTTGGCTGGCGTGTGGTGCAGAGGACCGTACAATGATGCTGTGGGAAGCGGCGAGCGGCGAATTAATCGATGTGCAAAAACAACATTACCCAGCTAAATTTCAATTACTCGGATTCCTTTTTGCACAAACGTTAATCTTTGCTGAGCCTTTCCATAACAACAGTATTTGGCTTCAAGAAGTTGGCTCGGCGACTCCAAAGAGTGCTCATGATGTCATAAATTCTTCCGCACTCTCGACACGAATAACGAGCGCCAAAATCGTCCTCCTGGGAGAAAGCCAGGTCGGCAAATCTGCTCTGGCTCTGCGTTTGGCGGAAGACCGTTATGAGGATCAGGCTACTACTCACGGTATGCGCATCTGGAAGTTATCCCCGGAGAAACTCGATCCGAACACTGCTAAGACGCCTGAGGGTGAAAATCGCGAAGTGGTGTTATGGGATTTGGGTGGGCAAGAAGAATATCGACTGATCCATCAACTTTTTATCCACGATACGGAACTGGCCTTAATGCTACTCGACCCGACTAGGGGCTATAGTGCCTTTGACGATGTGCGTGAATGGAACGCCCGCCTGGAAAGCCAGCGCAAGACGATCTCGACTACTAAGCTTCTAGTGGGTAGCAAGTTGGACGATGGAGGAGCCAATATCGATTGTGTTGCAGTGGAAAAACTGCTTACTGATTGTGATGCAGTGGCGTTTTTGCCTACAAGCGCAAAGACGGAATTCGGCATAGACAATTTGCGTAAAGAATTGTCCAGTCGCATCGACTGGTATGCGTTGGCGGAAACTCGACGACCGGTACTGTTCCAGCGTGTAGTGGATGAGGTAGACCGCCTGCAGCAACAAGGTGAGGTAACATTGGCCTTAACTGACTTGCGTGAGACGATTAAGCGGGCCGATCCTGATGAGTTTGATACTAAAGCTGTCGATCAGGTGGTTGATCAACTGGCTCGTCAGGGCGTGGTGGCCGATACTCGCCTTGCCTCAGGCGAGCGCGTGCTTATTCTTCAGCTTGGAGAAATCGAGCGATATGCGGGTTCACTAGTCTATGCTGCAAAAGAAAATTTACGGACGCGCGGCATCCCGATTCTGGATGAGCGAGATATTGCCCACTCCGATGCTGAATTTCCAAGAATTCCCCGTTACGAACGTTTATTGCCTTCACGTGAGCGCGTTGTCCTCGAGTGCGTGATACAACTTTTGATAGAACGTGGTATTTGCTTAAGGCAACCGGGAGTGTTGATCTTTCCCTCACTGTTCCCGATCGATGAAGAGGGACCGGTGGTCGGCGCCGACAGCATTTCGCTTTATTATGATTTTACTGGACCTATCGATAATTTATATGCCGGGCTCATAGCTCAAGCCGCGTTGTCGCAACGATTCGGACGTGTACGTATATCGTCGGGGCGCGCTGAATTTGAGCATGCCGAAAATGGTCTTTGTGGACTACGACGCAAAGCGCAAAACAGTGGGCGTGGGCATCTCGATATCTTTTTTTCTGCACAAGCCAGCTTGGAGACTAAGCAACTCTTCCGCCGATTTGTCGAGGATTTTTTACAGAAAAACGGTGTAAATGTGACCGAAGCGGTTCAGATCGCCTGCATGGATTGTGGTCATTTGTTTGCCGAAGACGATGTGCGTAAAGTGATCGAAGCAGATAGAAACTCAATTTCTTGCCCCTTAGGGCACGCTACTGAAGTAGATGGGGCGGTGTTACGTAGCCGTAAAGTGAGCCCTGGTGTTGATAGCGCATTGATTGCCTTGAAAACAGACATTGAAAATGGTCTTAAACGGGCCGCCACTGATGCCAAGCGGGCGATTGGAAGGGTGCGTATTTTTGTGTCTTATTCGCACGCGGATGATGGTCTACGAACTGAGCTTTCTAAGCATTTGAGCGTTTTGAAGCATGAAGGGGTGGTGGAACTGTGGGACGACCGACATATTGGTCCGGGGGATGATTGGGAAAGCGCAATTGATGCCCGTTTAGACAGGGCACAGATCGTACTGCTTCTAATTAGCGCTGACTTCATGAATTCATCTTACTGCCGCAAGGAAGCTGATAGGGCTCTCAAACGACGTAAAGCCGGGGAAACGACTGTGATACCGGTGGTGTTACGGCCCATAGATTGGACATCATCTAATCTTGCTCAATTACAGGCACTACCCAAAGATGGCAAACCTATTGTCACTTGGCCCAATCAGGATGAAGGCTTGCTGGCAGTAGCGAAAGGCGTACGTAAGGCGGCGGAGGCGTTACTTAGAAAACCGACTGAACAGGAGGTAATTAAAGCTGGGGAGGCATCGGAGGTCGTGATTAGCACACCGAAGCGGCCAGTGCGCATTCTGCACTTGAGCGATCTGCATTTTGGTGCGAAAGTCGATCCCATTGAGATGTTTCAACCACTGGCCCAGGATATTCGCGATCCCGAAGGTGAGTTGGGCTTCTCGGAACTAGATTATCTGGTGATATCGGGTGACCTGACTCAACGTGGATTGCCTAGTGAGTTCGAGCGTGTGCATCGTTTTTTGGAGAAACTGATGGAAAGTTTCGGACTTTCACCGGAACGTACCCTTATTGTGCCGGGCAATCATGATCTTTGCTGGGACACGGAGGTGTATGATTGGGTGCAAGCTCGTAAAGTGGATGCAACAACATTGCCGACAGGAAGCTGGCGTAAAGAAGGTAATGGCTTTCTTATTCGCAATGATGCCAGTTATGGTAAACGCTTCGAGAACTTTGCCAGATTCTTTAACGAGCGCACGCATCAAATGTATCCATTAGAGCCAGAAAACCAAGGATTTAGCCTCCTGGCGGAGAGGGATCGTATTCAATTTGTCGGGTTGAACTCAGCTTGGGAAATTGACGAGTATTTTAAAGATCGCTCTGGCATTCATCCAGGTGCGCTGGCACGTATATTAGCACGGGCTGATAAACAGATTGAGGATGCGGCAGGGGATAGAGGCCTGATTACAAAAGAGGGATTGCTGCGCATTGCTGTATGGCACCACCCCCCAACAGGTAATGATAAAATCTATCAAGATGCGTTTATCGAGCGATTACTAACATCCAACATTACGCTTTGTTTGCATGGTCATGTGCATGAAAACAGAACAGATATCATCCGTTACACCTATCCACGTAAGCTCTATACTGCTGGCGCGGGATCATTCGGTACGGTTGCTTCAGATCGGCCTGAATCGACACCGAGGCTATATAACTTGCTGGAAATAGCTCCGAACCGTTCTCATATTACGGTTCATACCCGCTGTATGCATAAGAGCGGAGGCGCCTGGGAAGGTTGGGCGGTATGGCCCAGTGATAAAAAAGGTGAGCGTCGAACTTACTATGAAATTCCACTTGGTTAACTATTATTTTGATCAGGATTAAAAGTATTTGGCTGTTTAACAGTAAATATATTAGACATCATCAGCACCTCAAACTGGTCATACTATATAAATTTTTTTTGGGGGAAGGAGACTTCTCAGTATTTAGACAGCCATCGTATTAATATGAATGGCGTCGTTAAAATGTCCAAGATATTATTCTTTCTTGGATGCTCTTGGATATTTTCGAAATTACATTCAATGAGTTCAGCTCCAATTTTGCACGTGCAGTTTTTAGCAGAACTCAAAGCCGGGAGTTCATCGTATACCGACTATTGGCGAGCGGAAACCCAAAAGCAAAACCGGCCCTGAGCCGGTTTTTTATGCCAAAACCATTAAGCGCCCCAAAAAGTTTGGGGCGCTGCCCCACGAATGCCCCAAACGCATTTCGGCTGAAAGCCGCGTCACACAAGGCTTACAACGATTTGCCCCAAAAGCCCCAAGTTCTACACACCATATATACACTTATGTTTTACAAAACGGTTAATGGGGCGTTTTCCCATCGACGTAATGAGCTGTTTTAGCTATAAATTACATCCCTAGCAATGGATAAAATAGGGAAGGATTAATAGCCTGACGGTATAAATGACGGTATATATAAAAATACACGGGTCACAAACCCTTTAAATACAAGGCTTTCAGAGAATTGTTCGATTGTCTCCCTCGCCAAATTACTGTTTCAGGTAGTCCCAAGCATTCTCAGAAACCCGCAAGTTAAAAGGCTTAGCGGGTTTTTTATTGTCTCAAGCGTTCCCCAAGTTGTATCATCCAATACCGTCACTCTTGGCGGTATTTATAATGTTTATCAGCATTCAAATTTTACCCGTTCTTTTTAAAAAACAGCGTCCAGATTTACCTGCATAAATTTCTATCTTATTGTTTTTTTATAAAACAGAATAGATGTAATTGCGGGCAATACCAACGCTGAAACTGGAAAAAATTGAAAGCTGATTAACAGCTTATAGGTAATTTTCAATAATTAACGGTGACATAGCCAAAATTTTCGGCCCCCGTTCTATTTTCAGGTTATTTTAGATGGCGTATCCGGTTTAATGTAGCCATTGCAATGCTCGGCTGGCGTCAGCTACCACACAGGCAGCTTAGAAGGACACTCTACCATCACCTTACCCCGCCTTATGGACCGACTGCGGGCCATGAGAAAAGTCCCTTTACAGCTTCTCAGGCAAAGTAGTCAGTATATTGATAAATTGGACGCTCTTGACGAGCAACGTAATCCATTTGCTTGCGTAATAAATCGGCAAAATCTTTTGCGGGTAACGGGGTGCTTTTGATATAGCCTTGATAGGTATCGCAGTGATGTTCCCGCAAGAATGCCAGTTGTTCCGGCGTTTCTACTCCTTCGGCCAGAACTTTTAAACCCAGCGTATGACCCATGGCGATAATGGTGGCGGCGATTTCCATCCCATCTTTGCTATGGGGTATGTCATCGATAAACCGCTTGTCGATTTTCAGCACATTCAGCGGGAAACTTTTTAGGTAGGCCAGCGAGGAATAGCCGGTGCCGAAATCGTCAATGGCCAGTCGAATGCCCTGACTGCGCAGGTTGTTCAGGATTTCTGTCGCGTTTTCCTGATTATCCATGATTCCGCTTTCAGTTATCTCTAATTCCAATAGCTGAGAAGGAAAGCCGGTTTCGGTCAGCACCTTTGAAACCAAGGCATTAATGTCGCAACGCTTTAACTGGTAGGGGGAAATATTAACGGCCAAGGTGACTGGCGTTAATCCGCAAACCAGCCAGTAATAACCCTGATTACAAGTTTCTCTCAGCACCCATGCGCCAATTTCTTCAATCAGGGCGGTTTCTTCGGCAATGGGGATAAAGCGGGAAGGCGGAATGAGGTCTTCGCTTGTGGCTTGCCAGCGTACCAAGGCCTCGGCGCCGACAATAAGCCCGCTGGCAATATCGATCTGTGGTTGATAGTACATGCGCAGTTCCTGTTGCTCAATTGCACGGCGCAACCGGGTTTCCAATTCAATGCGTTCCCGAGCTGCACTCGTCAGGTCTTCAGAAAAATAAGCAAAGCAGCCGCGCCCTTGGTCTTTTGCCTGATACAATGCTTTATCAGCGTGATCCATTAATATTTCAAGGCTGTCACCATGTTGCTGATAAAGACTGATGCCTATGCTGGCGCCAATCCAGACGTCGTGGTTTTGACTCAGTGTAAAGGGTTTGCTTAATTCTTTAATGATTTCTTCGGCCACCCGGGAGGCATCCTGCGGATGACTGAGATTCTCCAGCAACACGATAAATTCATCGCCGCCCAAACGCGCCACCATGTCTGCGGTGCGTAACCGCTTCGTGATCCTTTCAGCGACTTGTTGCAATAATTCATCGCCAGCCATATGCCCCAGTCTGTCATTGACCGCTTTGAAACGATCCAGGTCTAACATCAATAAAGCCAGAGTTTGTCCCGAACGTTTTTCGACATCAATGCAGTGCTTCAGCCTGTTCCTCAGCAGCAGACGGTTGGGAAGTTTAGTAAGCGGATCATAGAAGGCCAGACGGGTGATTTCCTCTTCCCGCGCTTTGCGATCGGTGATGTCGATGCGCATGCCGACGTAATAAAGGATCATCCCGGTAAAATCCTTTACCGCCGTGATGAATAACCAGGAGAGATAAAGTTCGCCGTTTTTGCATCTCTCCCAGATTTCCCCTTGCCAGTTTCCGTCCCGATTCACACTTTCATGCACTGCTTCATAAAAGCCGTCCTCATGGCGTCCTGAATTCAATAAACTGATGTTTTGGCCCACCACATCCTCCGGTGTGAAGCCGGTGGAATCGGTGAAGGCTTTATTGATCCGCAAAATGACATGATTGGCGTCGGTGATCACTATCGCCTTTTGTGACCACTCGAAAGCGATGGCATCTATTGGGCTGTTTTCTCCGGCCTGGAGTATTAGCGCGAGAATTCCTAAGGATGCCATCACAGCGCATGCCGTCCGGAAAGACTGTACGGAAAGATCAAGCGAGGAAAAAATTTGTTCCTCACTTGGAAACAGGAGTGACAGGTTCAGCGGTTGGTACTGGATTAAGGAAGAAGATGCATAGCACATGAATACCAGTCCGATGATCAGAAGCCCGAGTACGTTGGAGCCGGTTCCATCTTTTTTGATCATGTGGCGTATCAGGGAGAACAATGCAATGCCCGAAAAAACGGTGGCCACGACCCCGACAAATAGACGCAAATTTTCCATTAGCCGATCAGCAGGAATCCATGGATTGATCTCCAATCCGCCCATTACCAGTCCCAAGGTGCCGAATAACGGGACCACAGGCAAGCGGAGCGAGCGGAATCTATCGTTCCAGGTGCGGCGAATAAATTCCAGCAACGGCAGATAAGAGGCTAACGTTAAAACGCAGCTGAGCCAAGTCAGCCACACGGTCGGGCTCTTCATTCTCTGCATTTCGATAAATTCCGCCATTCCGTAAACAATGCTGAATGAAGCCAGCAGCGACAGATGGGCCGCGAATTTCCATGTCGTATTGTACTTTGGCAGGGTAAAGATGATGCACAGCAGGAAAAAAACCATGCCAGTGACCAGGATGACATACACCAAAGCTTCGTAATTCCAAAAACTCAATACTGTTCTCCGATAGAATCAAATAGCATGATCAGGATGATGTCGCTTAGCTGGTGCAGCAAAGAAATGACCTGCGCCGAATAGATCAGTCAAAGTTTCAGTTAGCATAGTTTATAAAATAGTAGATTGAGCGGGTTTTTCCGTATTTAAGCGAAAAAAAAGATAATTCCACGCGCTAATGGTCATTTTTCTGGTATGCCGGGAGGAGACATTCGAATACAGGCGGTTCAGAAAGGTAAAACGTCCTTACTTTTGTTCGCCATTTGTCGATCCGATTAAAGACGGGTAACCGTTGATTTGAAAATGCGCTTGGGGTTTGGAATGAGCAGGCGCTCAGCATATTCGAGGCAAGTGGAGTCGATACGCGATATCGGGTGTCTTAATTGCCAGGAGCGCTTTCATGATCGACCCAGCATCTTTACCGATATTGCCTTATTGCCCTGCAACTCTCGCCAGGCAGTTGTTGATGGGCGGGCGAAGGATTTTATTGTATGGCGAGGCCGGTATCGGCAAATCCAGCCTGACTGCTGCGCTCGGGGACGAACTGAGTCAAAGGGGCTTGACGATTTTCTGCATCAGTGCGGATCCCGGCTCGCCCGGTTTCGGTCTGCCCGGCACCGTTTCCCTGGGGCAGTGGCAGGGGTCCGGTTGGCAAGTGCTGGCATTTGAAGCGCTCTGCACGCTGGATGCCGGCCGTTTTCGTCTGCCGCTGCTATCGGCTGTGCACAAGTTAATCCAGAGGGCTCCGCAGGGCTTGATGCTGATTGATGCTCCGGGCGTCGTCCGGGGAATTGCAGGTTCGGAGTTGCTGGCCGGGATGGTCGAACTCCTGAACATCGACACCGTTTTGATGCTTATCCGTCAGTCGAAAATCCCGCCTTTGCTGAGTGAACTGGCAGCGATGAATGTCCGCCTATTGCCGGTGCATGCCCATCCAGAGGCCAGCCATCCCGGTAAAAAGGCCCGAACGAACCACAGATCCGGGCGATGGCGAACTTACCTCACGACCGCTGAAGAAATATCAATCAGCCTTGCCGATCTGCGATTGATCGGTTCGCCTCCGCCGATCGATATTCCGGATGCCTGGGAAGGGCGGCAATGCGCGTTTATCGAGTCCGGCCGCACCGTCAGCCTCGGCGAGATCGTCCTCCTGCAAGACCGGGAGCTTCAACTCCGGCTGCCTCCGGCTGCCGCTATTACTCGGACATTGCTGGTGCGCGATGCCCGCAGCGAAAAGAACGGACGGCTCGTTACCTCTGCACCCTTCACTTCGGGTCATTTGCAATTCCTGCCGCCGCCCGACGCAATGCCGTACCCAAGGCCCGATTATTCCGGCGGCCCCCGGCCGGCGGCCAGGCTGCGCGGCCTGTACGCCACGATGATCAATGGGGTCTTCGGCGATCCGCTACTGCATCTGCGGCTGCAACAGCAGCAACGCAGCCTGCTGTTCGACCTCGGGGATTCGGGCCGATTGCCTACCCGTATCGCTCATCAAGTCAGCGATGTTTTCATTAGCCATGCCCATATCGATCATATCGGCGGTTTCCTGTGGCTGTTGCGCTCCCGATTCGGCGATTTTCCAATTTGCCGGTTTTTCGGACCGCCGGGATTGATCGGCCATATCAAAGGGATGATCGACGGCGTGCTTTGGGATCGTATCGGAGATACCGGGCCTCGTTTCGAGGTTGCGGAAATTCATAGCAATCGGCTGCGGCGGGCTCGGGTTCAGGCGGGTCATCCAGATTGCGCCGAGCTCCCGGAAATTCCGATTTCCGAAGGACTGCTTGTGGACGCGCCCTCGTTCCTCGTGCGCACCGTCACGCTGGACCACGGCACGCCGGTGCAGGCCTATGCGTTCGAGAGCAAGCCCAAGTTCAACGTCGATAATAATCGGCTCAAATCCTTGGGTCTTAAGTCCGGCAGCTGGCTTGACGAGCTGAAGCGGCGGATCGAGGCGGGCGATAACAAAGCGATGATCCGGCTGCCCGATAACAGCATCCGGGAGGCGGGAGAGCTGGGCGAACGTCTACTTATCGTCACGCCCGGCGAAAAACTGGTCTACGCGACCGATCTGGCCGATACTGCGGCCAATCGTGAAGCCTTGAGTGTACTGGCGCACCATGCCGACTTATTTTTCTGCGAAGCTTCTTTTCTGGAAGCCGATCTTAAACAGGCAGGGCGTACCGGCCATTTGACTGCGCGAGCCTGCGGCGAGATCGCGACCCAGGCCGATGTCAAACAACTGGTGCCGTTCCATTTTTCCCGCCGTTACGAAACAGATCACGAGTCTGTTTATCGAGAAATCGGCGCTGTTTGTTCCCGTGTCGTCAAGCCTTCGGTAACATAGCGGAAACGGCCCAACGTAAATCCCTAAACAATCAATTCCATTAACCGATAATCAAAATCCTGAATCGGCAGTCCAGCCTTATGAATTCATCCCAATGACTAATCCATTGCCGCCCAGTCCTGAAAACTCTCCGCATATCGAAAAACTGCTGGATTCAGCCAATTCCGCGTCGCAGACGGTGGCGGCGCTTCATATTGCATTTATTGCGTTTGCTGCTTATCTCGGCGTGATCGTCTGGGGTACTACGCACGAAGATCTGCTTCGCATCAGCCCGGTCAAGCTACCGATTCTGGATGTGGATTTGCCGTTGACTACCTTTTATTCCTTCGTGCCCTGGATGGTCGTCCTGCTGCATTTCAATCTGCTCATGCAACTGGAATTGCTGTCCTGCAAGCTCTGGAATCTGGACCGCGATTTGCCTGATACGTCTGCGGGCCAACAAATACGCGACCGCTTGTTCATCTTTCCTTTTACGCACCTGATCGTGGGACGCTCCAATGTCTGGCTGATACGCTGGCTGTTGTCCCTTGTTGTCGGCATTACGGTAATTGCTTTACCCTTATTTATGCTGCTCGCGGCTCAAATCCGTTTTCTACCGTTTCATGATGAAGCGATCACCTGGTCTCAACGCCTGGCGGTCTGGTGCGACGCAGTCATGCTGGTAGCGCTGTGGCCGCTCATTGCATCGCCTCAGGATAGGGCAGGGGAATGGTGGCAAAACTTTGCCTTTAAGCTGTTCGGTTATTGGCCGGCATCCTTGCGCTATGTAAGCGGCTTGGGATGGAACGGGTTGGTGCAAATGATTCAGCGCCGCTGGCCTAACCGTTACTGGCGCGAAGTCGAACTTCGGCCCATTCAGCAAACCGGGATCGAGCCCAAAGGTATGATCGTTTTAATGGTTTCGGTGCCGTTAGTGGTTTTGCTGAGTCTGGTTGCGGTGATCCCCGGCAGCATCACCGTACAGACTTATTACAACATGGCGGAAGACAAACCTCAAATTGACTCAGCCGAGGATGTGCCCGCCTATTTCGAAGATTGGCTGATCCGAAAAGTGCCCGAGGCGTGGCTGAGTGTTGCTGTTCATAAACAGGGCACCGTTTCCTGCACCTCATTGGAAAGCGCCGAAAAAACCGAGGCATCCATTCTGCAGGTGATGCTGGGGCCCTGTTCCTGGTTCAATTTGAGCTTTTTCTCACGTAATCTGGATCTTAAGGAAAGACGGCTGGTGCCGAAGGAGGTTTCATTATCCTTATTGACGCGGGCAACCGACCCGGATAAATCGATCCGTGATGCCGCGTTCAAAGAGTTTGACGGGCTGAATCTGCAAAAGCGCGATCTACGCTTTGCCAATTTTCTTGGAGCCGTACTGCCTAAGGCGGATATCCGGCACGTCCAGTTGCAGGGCGCGGTCCTTCTGAAGGCGAAACTTCAGGGTGCGGTCGGATGGGACAAGACGCAACTTCAAGGCGCAATCCTGGGTGGCACACAATTACAAAGCGCGGTGCTGATCGAGGCCGACCTGCAGGGCGCAGATCTTCGCGGGGCTGATCTTCAGGGGGCGGACCTGAGCTGGTCGAAACTGCAGAGCGCCGATCTGCGCGGGGCAAAACTTCAGGGCGTGGACCTGCGCGGGGCGAAACTGCAAGGAGCGGATTTGCGCGGAGCGAAACTTCAGGGCGCTACGCTGCGCAAGGCGAATCTGCAAGGGGCGGATCTGGTCTATGCGGAACTGCAGGGCGCGGACTTGGTTCTGGCCGAGCTACAGGGTGCGGACTTGCGAGAAACGCAACTGCAGGGAAGCGATTGGTCCGCAGCGAATCTCGACGGCGTTTTTATCGGCGATTCTGTCTTCTTCGAGAGCGATGAACTACAACGGCGCAAGCTGGAAGTAATGTTGAAACCGATATTGGACGATGAAAAATTCGCTGCTTTCCTGACACGAATGAAGCGCGCCGGTTCGGGCAAAGCGGTCAGTCGACTGGATTGCTACAGCGGAAGCCGTGCCTTGCTGGGATGCAAATACAGCCGTCCGGCGCAACTCGATGTTTACCGTACCCAGGTGCTGCACCCGAAGTTGATCGAACTGGCTTGTTCGGATACCGCCATTGCCGCAGGCATTGCGAGGCGGGCTTTGAACAATTCCCCAGAGGCTAATCCGGATTTCGGTTTGGCGGGCGCCTTGCTTAAAGCGCTGAATGCCCCCGCGCCCTGCGCGGGTCTTGCCGATCTTTCGGAACTGGTCCAGCAAAAATTACGGGATACTGCGAAACTTCAGAAGCACATCATCAAGCCGAAATGAAACCTATTTCCGAATTTTCCCTTGCGTCGAACCAGTCCGTAAGACCCCGGATTCAGTTGCAGATGATTTTTAGAAGCAGAGGTAAAATTATGCCGGCTATTTCAAGCGCCGTATGAAAGGGTAAAGGTGTTTTCCCTGGAGGAAAAAGCCTACGAATGCGGCGGTTTTTTTATCGTATTATTTGGAGCGGGAAACGAGATTCGAACTCGCGACCCCAACCTTGGCAAGGTTGTGCTCTACCACTGAGCTATTCCCGCGCTAGAAATTATTCGCACATTATATAGGATTCATCGAATGTGTCAAATAATTTTAATGCTCTTGATCGGTTTATTGCAGGTCAATCGCCAGCACCCAGCCGGTTTTACCGTTGCACTCACCACCTTCGATTGAAACTTCGGCAAAGCTATTAGAAGTGTCGAAAGCATCTTGCAATCTCAGCACTTTAACGGGAGTACCCTGAGGGAAATGCTGGCAGGTGCCGGTACGATCCGCTTCTTCAGTGTCATCGTAGGCGGCCAGCGTGCCGGGAGCCGGAACGATGCGGATCGTGGAGGCCGGATCGTAGCTGTTCGGAGATTTTAAAGTATAGGTTTGGCCGACGGTAAGAGATTTCTTCGCATATTGCTGGACAGCCGGACGACTTTCTCCGCCGCTGAATATCGCAATCAAAATCAGCAGGGCAACACCGCCGACTGCGCCATAGAACACTTTGGGCTTGGTTTCTTTCAGGTTCAACGCGGCTGAGGTCAGATTGCCAAACAGGTTTTTTGCAGCATCCAACGATTCTTTAGCTTTGTCTTCGTTACTCATTTCTTATCCTCACGATGTTGATTTTATTATTGTAATTGCATAGGAATTCGGGCGCTTCTTCACTTTGTCTCTCCTTGACCTGGGGTAGAAGGTCTGCATTTATGTAAAATTCACTGCGCACGGAGTGAAGCGATCTTAGCCGGTTTGACCGCAATCTATTTCCTACTGTTTTAATTGCTCACTCGATCACACAAGTTACCACGAAGAAAAAACTTTTCAAGTGGTTTGTGTTTTTTGTTAAAGCTGGATTTTACAGGGAAGCTAGATGAAGTCATAGCCTTTTGTTGAGGTCGAGGTCTTTGGTTTCTCCGTCATTTTGACGCATTGGAATTGCCAGTAGCCCAGACCGATATTTTTGCGGTCCAGCAACGATACGGGATAGTCTTCGTTTTTCCAGTGAATACGGGCCACATCGCTGTCTTTCAGTATGAAGTTATCGGTGATCAGGTAGCTTTTGTCGCCGTCTTGTTCGGTAATGGTATAAAGCAAAGCCTTGAGCGGTTCTTCTTCTTTCTTGTATGAGTCCAGCAGATTGTAGGTGACCGCATAGCATTGCGAAGCCAAAAATTGCACACCGAATAACAGCTTGTTTGTCTTTTTTTCGAACAGAATCTGGTTGACGATGCCCAGGATGAGGGTGTTATCTCTACGGTCGGCTTTTCTGATGCCGATCAGGCGTCCGACCGATAATATACCGGATTGTTCGAAACGGCTGGTCAGCAGGCTTTCAGATGCGGTATGGAGCGGCAGATCTGCCTCGCTTTCCGTCATCGGCAGCGAATCGCTCAACAGTTCATAAGTGGGGATCAGCCCCAGGGTGATATGGCGGTCCAGGCGATCTTCGAATAACGGCGTGCTTTCCAGTTCAAAACCCGACCAGCGATGAAAAAGATATTCCAGCAGATCGAAGCTCGGTGTTTGGTTATTTTGCAGCGCGAGTACCGAGTTGAAGCGCCCTTCGCCGGTATTGGCGAGTTTTGCCTTGTGTTCGATCACTTTGTAGAGTCTGGTAAAGTCCAGATACAGTGTTGCTGAATCCGGACGGTGATCATTCTTCGTCAGAAAGAAGGGCGATTTGTCTTCGTCGGTCAGAATCACGTACTGCGTCGCTTGTCCGGCCACCGGAATATTTTTGATATGAACAGATTCGCAAATCGTCTTGATAAAGTGATAGACCAATAACACTTCTTTTTGCATCAGTCCGTTCGGGGCGGTCAGGCTGAGCAGCAGGATTTGTTTGTAGCATTCTTCAGGACTGCTTTTTTCGGAAGGATGGGCCGGGTCGTCCGTAATCTTGTCCGTGTCTTTTTTTAGTTTGACACTGAGTTTGTAAAGCGAATGAAGATCGATCCATATCCAGTCCGGGATTGGCATGCGCATCAGGTAATGACTGATGACGATGCCGCTGAGTCCGCTCAGGCAGCGATGCAGGGCCAAGGGCAATTGTTTGCCCTGAAACCAGCCGAAGCTCTTTTGCGACAGTTCTTTCAGCACGATCCAGTAGCTCAGCGTCAGTTCCTTTTCTATCGAGACGAGCACGTTGAAAACTTTTTGATCGTTCTCCTCTTTCGGAAAGCCGGTTCTCGTGAGCCGATTGCGCAAATTTTCCTCGATGGCAAAAAAACTGGGCCGCAATTGTTCGAGAGCCGCTATTCTGAGTTCAGCAGAAACCTGTAAGGTGTTGAATTCGATGATCAGGTCGTGCACCAGGCGCGTAGCGAGACCCGGATTCGCGGCCGGAAGTTCGTTAATCCACTGCTGCAGGGGTTTCGCTTCGTATTCTTTGGCGCGGTGCGGATTATTTTCCTGTTTGGGAATAACAAGGTAAAAAGAGTTTTTCACGTAGTCACCGAAGAGATGAAGTCCCGCTGAAAGTTGCTGGGTGAAGGTAGAGGTATTTTTTTCAATCGTACAGTTGAAAAATACTGCCGAGGAAATGGAAAGGGTTAGCCGCCGCCTTTTTTTACCATCATCCCTCTCGATGGATTATAGCCAATAATCGCAGCAGCAATAAATACAATGAAAGAGGTAAGTGTAAAAAGCAGCGCCTCCTGGTTGAATTGGCCATATAAGGCAAAGCGGGTTAATTCAATGGCTTGGGAAAAAGGGTTATATTTGGCCAGGGTGTACAACAGCAGGCTCGATTCCTTCAGCTTCCATAAAGGATATAGCGCGGTCGAGAGGAAAAACATCGGGAAAATCACAAAATTCATCACCCCGGCGAAGTTCTCGAGTTGTTTGATGAACGAAGACAACAACAATCCCAGTGCACCGAGCATCAGGCCGGACAGGATCAAGGCCGGAATGATCCAGAGATAACCCTGCCAGGGCGCGTGTATCTTGTAAGCCCAGGCAATCGCCAGAAACACGTAGACCTGCAGAATCGATACAAAGGTGCCTGCCAACAGTTTCGATACCAACAAAAACCAGCGCGGCAAAGGGCTGACCAGCAAACTGCGCATGCTGCCCATTTCGCGGTCGTAAACCATCGACAGCGAACTCTGCATGCCGTTGAAAAGCTGGATCATCCCGATCAGACCGGGAGTAATATACACTTCGTAAAGGATATAGGTGGGATAGGGCTCGGTGAGCATTCCCATCGTGCTCCTGAAGCCGGCGGCAAACACGAACAGCCAGATTAGCGGTCTGACCAGCGCGGAAATGAAGCGCTCCCGCTGCGTGACGAAGCGCCGGAGTTCGCGGCCGATGATGCCCCACATTGCGCGCCAGAAATGGACAATATTGATCATCTCTTTAGTCTCCCTGAGTCAGTCTGAAAAAAGCATCCTTGATCATCGTCGTGCCGGTCGTGTCGAGTATTTCGTCGACGTTGCCGTCGGCTCTGATTTTGCCCTTGTGCAGGACGATCAGACGGTCGTCGGGATAAATTTCATCGATGAGATGGCTGGCCCAAAGCACCGCGATATTGCCGGTGCGGGCAAGACTGTGCACATACTCCACGATCGAGGTGCGGCTTGGCACGTCGAGGCCGACGGTCGGTTCGTCGAGCAGCAGCAGGGCCGGTTTGTGCAGGAGCGCCCGGGCGATCTCGACGCGGCGGCGATGGCCGCCGTTCAACTGGCGGACTTTTTCGAAACGGCGCTCGAACATGTCGAGCCGCTCCAATTCTTCCTGGATGCGTGCTTTGGCGATTTTTCCGCTCAACCCGTGCAGCGCAGCATGATAGCGCAGGTTCTGCTGTACGGTCAGATCCAGGTCCAGCGTCGTTTGCTGAAAAACGATACCGAGGTAAGCCAGGGCTTTGGTGGTTTGTTTCTTAATATCGTAGCCGCACAGTTCGATGCGTCCGCTCGGCGTATCGTACAGTCGGGTGATCAGCGAGAACAGCGTGCTTTTGCCCGCCCCGTTCGGACCGAGCAGCATCGTGCAATGGCCCGGCCGAATTTCGAAGCCGACCCGGTCCAGCGCTTGTTTCGTGCGGTAGGAAAAACTGACGTCCCGGACGGATAAGGCGGCGTTCGTATTCATGGTTTGACCGCAACGCCCCAGGGATAAGTGCCGACCCCGACCGATTTGGTGACAGTCTGGCTCGGCAGGTCGATGATCGAGATGTCATTGCTGACGCCATTGGTCGTGTACAGCCGCTGCTGGTCGGGCGAAAAGGCCAGGTTCCAGACGCGCTGGCCGACCAGCAGCGTATTTTCGACGGTCAGTTTTTGCGCATCGATCACCGCGACACGGTTTGCCGGGCCCAAGGCCACATAGCCGCGTTTGCGTTCCTTGTCGATCACGACGCCGACCGGCTGGATTTTGTCTGCTGTAATGCCCTGGACTTCAAGTTTGATGTTCTTCACGATTTGCTGTGATTTCACGTCGAGAATCGTCAGCGTGCCAGCCATTTCGGAAGTGACCCATAATTGTTCGCTGTCGGCCGTGAAGGCGACCGCGCGCGGGCGCGGATCAACCAGGGTATGGTTGACCGCTTCGAGTTTCTTCGCGTCGATCCAGTGCACCATATTGGTCGTTTCGGAGGCGCTGATTACCCACTTTTTGTCCGGGCTGGTGGTAATCCCTTCCGGTTCGACCCCGACCTTGATCTCTTTGACCGCTTTTTGTTTCTTGAGATCGATTGCGGTGACCCTGCTGTCGTCTTCGTTCGAGACATACAGCATCGTGCCGTCCGGGTTCAGCGCGAAGGTTTCGGGGTCTTCGCCGGACGGCAGTTTGGCGGTCTCTTTCAACGTTTCCGCGTTGAGAACCTTGATCGTATTATCGTCGCTGGTCGCGACATAAATCGACTTGAAGTCCGGACTGAGCGCGATACCGCGCGGACGCTGGCCGACCGGCACCGTCTTGATCAGTTTGCCTTCGATCGGATCGACGACCGCGAGCGCGTTGTCTTTTTCGAGGGTTACGAAAAGTGTTTCGGCATGCGAAAGCGGGCCGATAAAAGGGGAGGCCAGCAAAGTGGCGAGCAATGTTTTCTTGATCATTTGTTCAATGGGCAGGTGGATTCGGATTGATCGTAGCCGAGCGTATCAAGCTCGGTCTTCGGGTGCAGGAAACCTTCGATGGGTGCGACGGCAACCAACGAGCGGGGCGCAGCCAGCAACACCGGTTGCCGCAACTGGCCGTTCCAGGGGCGGAACGACAGCGGGATGCCTTTATAGCCTTGCAGAGCGAAGGCGGGGCTCAGCATATAGTCTTTGACTGGCTGCAATTCGTTCGATCTGGCGCGCGTCGCCGCTTCGCCGACAGCCCGGGCCGCCAGATAGCCGGCATAGTCGATTTCTTCCATCCAGCGCCCGTATTTTTCCTTGAAGCGGTTCTGCAACTGCACCGCTCCCCATTGCTCGTGCGTACGGTGCCAGGATGTCGCAGTCAAGCCTTGCGTACCGGCGACCGGGCGAGGCAGCCAGGTGCGGTAGTCCAGATATTCGCCGAACTCGCCCCGTTCGTCCGCAACGATCAGTATGTCGTATTCGTCATCCGCCTGAGTCAGAACCGGGACGTCGGACTGCGCGGTGCGGCGTGCATCGGTCGTGTGTTCCCAGTTTTTTTCACTGACGATTTCAAGTCCGAAGCGGGTGGCCGCCCGTTTGATTGCCTCGCCATACAAGCGGTCTTCTTCATGGTTGCCCTGCAGCAGGAAGACTTTGGTCCAGCGTTTTTTGAGCAGATACTGCGCCAACGCATCGGCACGCATCGCGCGGCTTGGCAGAAGATGCAATACATTCGCCCGGCAATCCTGGTTGCGGAATTTGTCGTCCTTCGATGCGATATCGAACAATAAGGTTTCTTTCGCTTCCGGAAGATCGGCAAGCTGGTTAAGCTGGGTTTCGGGCAGGTTTACCACGACGAAATGGTATTTGCTGCTGATGCTTTGTTTAAACGTCGCAATCGGGTCGCCTGTTAAAGGCACAGTAAAGGCTTTCAGGGCGAACTGCTGGCCGGTAAATTGCCCGGTCGTGTTGTTGTCCTCGATCGCGAGTTCCGCGCCGGGCAACCCCTTGTCCTTGATGAAAGGGTCCAGATTCGACAGCGGCGGCGGAGCTTCTTGTTCCTGCGTCAGATAGGCAATCGGCACGGAAGCCGGCTTGTCTTTTGCAAATGCCGGGCCGAACACGGCCAGTTGTGCGATTAACACTATATATAGCCGGTTTCGAAGGGAAGGCTTGATGAGCTCAATCATATTCTGCGATCAAAATAGCAAGGAACTCAATTTTAACGGATTTGGCGAATTTTATTTAGCTTTCGGCATCCGATAGGACGGCGGTAATTGAATTTTGCCTGATAAAGATCAATACTGAAGGGATAACATCATTTTTGATCGGGTACCTCCATGACTCAAGATATTAATAATGAGGAATTAAACACAGGCCCTAGAAGACGGAGACAGGGCGTCAATCAGCGCCGGACTGTGCGCTATATACGCAAGGACATCAAGGCCCGAATTTGCAAGGAAAGTTGGTTCGGTGCGCTGGGGGGCGGCTGGTTGCGAAAAGAGATTCCGGTCGAATTGCTCGATATCAGCAATCGCGGTTGCTTGATCGGCTGCGCCGAAAAACTGGCTGTCGAAACAAAAATAACGGTGTTGTTGATGTTCAAAACCGGCATGCGCTTTGAGATTAAAGCGACGGTAGTCAGAAAAGCCGAAGGCCGGGATCAATACGGGATAAAATTTGCCCGATATAATGATAAGCTCGGCGAGTACCTGCTGAAAACACAGGACGAATTAACTTTCAAATGAAGTGAAAAGGCTGTGCTTGATCAAGATGAAAAGAACAAGGTTTGGATTCAAATGACCGATTATCAGTTGAGCAGTATCTATATTTATCCTGTCAAGTCGTTGGCCGGCATTCGGGTTGAGCGCTGGCCGGTCACGCCGACCGGTTTGGCCCATGACAGAAAATGGATGCTGGTGGATGAAAACGGCCTGTTTCTGAGTCAGCGTAAGCTGCCGCGCATGGCGCTGATCAAAACGGCACTGGCCGGGAGTGAACTGGTGGTGTCTGCGCCGGGCATGGAGCCGCTGACCTTGACTTTGCTCGGTGCGGAAGGCGAATGGATCGATGTTACCGTCTGGAACGACTATTGCCGGGCGCGTAGCGTTTCTAAAGAAGCCGATCTTTGGTTTAGCCGGTTTTTGGAACAAAACTGCCGCCTGGTTTTTCAGCCGGAGGAATCCATTCGGCCGGTTAATCCCGCTTACGGTTTATCCTCGGATCAGACTTCTTTTTCGGACGGTTTTCCGTTTTTACTCGTTTCGGAAAATTCGTTGGCTGTGTTGAATCGGGAAATGGGCCTGGATTTGCCGATGGAACGTTTCCGGCCGAATCTGGTGATTTCCGGCTGCCACGGCTACGAAGAAGATACCTGGCGCGAAATACGGATCGGAGAAATCGACTTCCGTCTGCCGAAGCCCTGCTCGCGCTGCGCAGTGCCGACAATCGACCTGGAAACTGCGGAAACCGGCAAAGAACCGCTGCTCACGCTGAACCGTACCCGCAAATGGCAGAACAAGGTGTACTTCGGGCAGAATGCGCTGCATGACCAGTGCGGCGAATTGGCGGTCGGCGATCGGGTACAAATCATAACGACAGGCCCCTGTCAGCCGCCGTTATGAGGTTGGGGCGGTTTTATTTACATTCCTCGGCCGAATCTTCGTTAATTTTTTGTTCAAACTCGATAGATTATGAGTCAAACATTTAACGATTTCAGAGGAGAAAGATAATGAAGCCGTTAGCCGCCTTAATATCTGTCGGGTTTTTGCTTTTTACTGCCACTCTTCCGGCAGGCTATGCCGGTACCGACACGCCGCGGGTCGACCGGCGCCAGGAAAAGCAGGAGCAACGCATTGAACAGGGGGTCCGGTCGGGCCAATTGACGACGAAAGAAGCGCAGCGTCTGGAAGAACAGCAGAATCGGATCCAAGGCATGGAGGATAAGACCAAGGTCGACGGCGTCGTCACGCGAAAAGAGCGGAGCCGCCTGAATCGCCGTCAGAACAAGGCGAGCCAGAACATTTACCGCAAAAAGCATAACCTGCACCGTCAATAAACAGTTGATCTCGCCTGAGCCGAGGTTTTTCCAGTTTCCTTGCACTGCAAGGAAACTGGAGAGATGAGTGGAGCCTCAGAGCGCAATAAACACCTTCAGAATCTCCGCCGCATTGGCCATGCCTTTGTGCAGATGCTGCTCGATCTCCGCCATCGTAATTTCTCCTTCGGTCTTGCCGGCCGCCCAGTTTGCGACCACTGCAAGACACGCATAGTCGATCCTGAGCTCCCTGGCCAAAGCCGCTTCCGGCATGCCGGTCATGCCGACCAGGTCGCAGCCGTCCCGCTCCATCCGGCGTATTTCAGCCGTGGTTTCGAGGCGCGGGCCTTGGGTGCAGCCGTAGGTGCCCAGAGGCGAAACCCGGATATTTGCTTTTGCGGCCGCGGTAATCAGGCCGGTACGCAGATTCTGGCTGTACGGGTAAGTGAAATCGATATGAGTCACCGGATCGTCTTGATCCTCGAAAAAGGTGTGTTTGCGGTCGTAGGTATAGTCGATGATCTGATCCGGTACCGCAATATGCGCCGGCCCCATCTCGGCAGTAATTCCGCCGACCGCTGCAACCGCAATGATTTGCTTGACGCCGAGCGTTTTAAGACCGTAGAGGTTGGCCCGGTAATTGATCCGATGGGGAGGGATCGAATGCGGGTTGCCGTGCCGGGCCAGAAAAATGACTTCGCGGCCATGCAGGTCGCCGGTCAGAAATTCCGCCGAGGGTCGGCCGTAGGGCGTGGGCAAGGTGTCGCGTTTGACGATCGTCAAACCGTCAAGCTGCGTCAGGCCGGTGCCGCCGATGATCGCGAGTTTGCTCATGCGCTGCCTTCCTTGCAGGCAAAGATGCCGGCCGCGTTGCGCAAATAGCCTTTGTAGTCCATGCCGTAACCGAACAGGTACCGGTTTTCGGTTTCGACTCCAACGAAGTCGGCCTGAATCGGTTTCACCTGATCGAGCCTTTTATCGACCAGCACCGCGGTATAGACCGCTTCAGCGCCCTCTGCGAGGCAATAGTCGACGATCGCTTTCAGAGTGATGCCTTCATCGAGAATATCATCGACGATCAGCACGGTGCGCCCTTCTAACGGTGTGCCGGGTTTCAACGTCCATTCGAGCGTACTGCCCATGATCTTGTTCTGATAGCGGCTTGCGTTGACCGCGTCGAGGGTCAGCGGAAGGGTCAGCCGTGTTAAGAGACGCCCCGCCGCGACGATGCCCCCGTTCAGCACGCATAAAAAGACCGGATTGGTGCCTGCCAGTTTTTGGTTGATTTGCTTGGCCATCCGGTCAAGCGCCGCTTCGACTTCCCGCTCGCCGTACAATAAATCGGCCGTCTCTTGTACCTGTTGAATTTCGTTTAACATGAGTAAAAAGTATGATTGATCTGATCTGAAATCTGGCGCCATTGTACCGAATTTAATAGCTGTTCGCGGCTAAATTGCGGCCTGCCACGCATCGCAGCTAGGCGGCTTTCCCGAAGCGGATCCTTTTTGATCGGCAATGCTTCGAGTACCTGTTCGGCAGCGGCCGGATTGTTGCAGACCAGCACCATGTCGCAGCCGGCGGCGAGCGCCAGGCCGGCACGTTCCGGATAGTCTCCGCCCCAGGACGCGCCGGCCATGCTCAAGTCGTCACTGAACACCACACCGTTAAACTGCAATTCTTTGCGCAGAACCTGTTGAATCCAGAAGGGCGAGAAGCCGGCCGGCCGATTATCGGCCGCAGCAAACACCACATGCGCGGGCATCACGGCCTCCAGTCCTTCGCCGATCAGCCGCTTGAAAGGCAGCAAGTCCTTGGCTCGGATGCTGTCCAGGTCGCGTTCGTCAACCGGCAACGCCAGATGCGAGTCAGGCGCGACCGCGCCGTGCCCCGGAAAATGTTTGCCTGTCGCCGCCATCCCCGCCGAGCGCATCCCATTTCGGAAGCTTGAGGCCAGTTCCGCCGCAAGCTCGGGATGGGTCGAGAACGAGCGGTTGCCGATCACCTGGCTGATCCCGCAGTCGACGTCGAGCACCGGGGCAAAGCTGAAATCAACGCCGACCGCGAGCAGTTCGCTGGCCATCAGCCAGCCTGCCGCTTCTGCCAGTTCCGGCTTTTCCGCATAGCGTGCAGCCGGTGGCAGGCGTGTGAAACCGTTTTGAAAGCGCTGTACCCGGCCGCCTTCCTGGTCGACCGCGATCAATATTTCACCGTTCCGCGCCTGGCGAATGCTCGCAATCAGCTCCTTGATCTGTTTGGGATTTTCGTAATTGCGCGCGAAAAGAATCACCGCGCCGGTATTCGGATGGCGGATTTTGTCGATTTCATGCGCGGCGAGGGTCAATCCCTCGACATCGAGCATGACCGGGCCGAGTAAAGGGTTCGTCGTCATGGGCTGGATTGATAAATGCGTACTCTAGAGAATTCCTAGGGATGTGTTTTTAAAGTCTTAGTTCAACCTGAACAGCGTATAAAAATTCCGTGTCGAGACTTCAGCGATCTCTTCGAATGAAGCATTGCGTAACTCGGCGATCTGTTCGGCGACATAGCGCACATAGAGCGGATAATTCGGCTTGCCGCGAAACGGCACCGGAGCCAGATAAGGCGAGTCGGTTTCGATCAGAAACCGGTCCGCAGGAACCTGTTTCGCGACTTCCCTGATTTCCTGGGCGCTGTTGAAAGTCACGATGCCTGAAAATGAAATATAAAAATTCAAGTCGAGCGCCTGACGGGCGAATTCCCAGTCTT
Organism: Methylomicrobium sp.; assembly: GCA_051061015.1. Taxonomy (GTDB): domain Bacteria; phylum Pseudomonadota; class Gammaproteobacteria; order Methylococcales; family Methylomonadaceae; genus Methylomicrobium. The sequence continues at coordinate 120,037 of JBPFEG010000088.1, read as the reverse complement.
CGGTAAAACAATGAATAATCCCGCCGCAGGTTTCGGCGCCTTCTTCCTTCAGAATGCGCAGCGTGTCCTCGCGAGCCTCCCGGGTATGGATAATCAGCGGCTTGTTCAGCGCTTTTGCGGCACGGATATGAGTCCGGAAACGCTCGTGCTGCCAGCCCAGATCGCCGGTGCTGCGGAAATAATCCAGACCGGTTTCGCCGATTCCGATCACTTTCGGATCACTCCCCAGTTCGATTAGCTGCTCCACGCTTGGCTCGAAACCTTCATGCGCATTCGGGTGTACGCCGACTGTGGCCGAGAGTTGCGGGTAGCCGTTGACCAGATCGAGCATCGCTGGATACGCTTCCATGTCGATCGAGATGCAGAGCATGTGTTCGATGCGATGGTTTTCCGCGTCTTTCAGAAAAAGTGAAAAATCGTTTTGGTACGGTTCGAGGTCGATGCGGTCGAGATGACAATGCGAGTCGATAAGCATAAGGTTGAGGGTAAATATCTCTCGGGGAAGAAGGAAATGTCTGGATTCTGAAACGGGAACAGGCTCCGAACGGCATCCTGTTCCCGTTTGCCAGCGGCTGATGCCCGCCAGTATAAAAAGAGATATTTTACGCGATTGGGTGCGCGGTGTGCAGCAATTAGTCGTGTAGGGTTTTTACATCGTGTGGGTGGGGCGTTCCGACTCGAGTGCGCCCGCGAGATAGTTTTCGATCTTATTGCGGGCCATGCCGCCGTCCTGGTCGCTGAATTGCACGCCAATGCCTGAGGCGCGATAGACGCCGCCGGGCGGATTTTTCCAGATGATTTTGCCGGCAATCGGCAGTCTTTCGGTTTCTTCCATCAGGCTCAGCAGAATGAAAACCTCCTGGCCCATTTCGTAATTCCGGGTGGTCGGGATGAACAGGCCGCCATTCGTCACGAAAGGCATGTAGGCCATATACAGCGCGCTTTTTTCCTTGATCGATAACGACAAAATGCCTTGCCGAGGAGTAGAGTCCGACGACATGATAATTAGCTCCGGTTGAGTTCAGACCATTGAATCAAAATTTCTTCCAGCATCATTTGTTTATTGATTTGGCTATCGAGCCGTTCGCGGGCGGTCAATAGTAAATCGTACAACTGATAAAGGTGCTTTAAGTCTAGCTGCTCGGAGAGTTCTTGCAAGGATAGCTCGAGTGAGGAAAACGGCAAATGTCCGGCTTGGGGCTGAAATTTGAATCTGATCAACTCGATCAGCCAGGAAGTCAGCCAGGAGAGTAACGGCAGGAGGGGCAGTTTTTGCCAATCTTCGGCAATTACGACAGGGCTCGCGCGATGGCGGGCAATGTCGAGCCAGACCTTGAAACAATCGTTGCGTGTCGTTAAGGCTTGTTGATTGGCATAATCCAGCGCGGTGAACGGCGAGTTTTGAGCCAGCGCTGCCAGGGCTTCCGGATTGGCCACAGATTGTGCTTGCAGCCAGGCCACAACGGTTGCGCGATCCGGCGGAGTGACGGTCAGCCTCTGGCAACGGCTGGCGATCGTGATCGGCAATTTAGCGGGTTTTGCGGTGATCAGAATAATCAGCGTGCGTTCGGTTGGCTCTTCGAGGCATTTTAAAAATGCATTCGCGGACGCCCGGTTCAATTGATCAGCAGGCTCGATGATCACGACCCGATAGGTGTCATATTGTGGTTTTAATTGCGTATCGGCGATCAGCTCGCGAATCAGGTTAATTCCGATCGCTTTGCCGGGCTCGTCCGGGCCAACCACCAAAAGGTCGGGATGATTACCCGCGGCGTGCAATTTACAGCCGTGGCAATCACCGCAGACCTGCCCTTCGGCATTCGGGGCCTGGCAGAGCAGGACGGCGGCGAAGCGTTCAGCCAGTTGGCGTTTGCCGAGACCTTTGTTGCCGCTAATCAGGAGCGCCTGCGGAATACGCTGCTGGCGCAGATAACCGCAGAGCTGCCGCCATGGGGTTTGGTGCCAGGGAAGTAAAGGCGTCATTGCAGCAAGGCCGATAGTGAGTCGGCGAGCGCAGTCTGCACTTCAGGCAGAGGGCGATCGGCGGCGATGATTTTGATTCTTTCGGGATGCAGTTCGGCTTGCCGCAAATAGGTTTGGCGAACCTCTTCGAAAAACCGATGTTTTTCGGTTTCGAAGCGGTCCGGTTCGCCATGGCGGTCTCTTGTACGCGCCAAGCCGGTCTCGACCGGCGCATCGAGCAACAAGGTCAGATCGGGGCGTAAGGAACCCTGCACCAGATTTTCGAGCCAGGCAATCGTGGTCATTTCCATGTGGCGCGCTCCGCCTTGGTAAGCGTAAGTCGCATCGGTAAAACGATCGCACAGCACCCATTCGCCTTTGGATAGCGCCGGTTCGATTACATGCCGGATATGCTGTGCCCGGGCCGCGAACATCAGCAGCAATTCGGTGGTGGGAGCGATAGATTCGCTGCCCTTGGCGAGCAGCATTTCGCGGAGCCTTTCAGCTAGCGGGGTGCCGCCGGGTTCGCGGGTGGTTAAGACGGATATATTTCTATTGCCCAGATAGTCCTGCAAAAAGGATAGGTTGGTACTTTTGCCCACCCCTTCGCCGCCTTCCAGGGTAATGAATTTTCCGCGTATGATAGTGCTCATTTTTTTTGTTTTTGGAAGAGCTCGACGGCATGGTTGTGGTCTTGGAGGGTCGTAGAAAAAACATGTGTGCCGTCGCCCTTCGCGACGAAATACAGACTGCTGCCGGTATCGGGATGCAGTGCGGCATGAATCGCCTCACGACCCGGCATCGCGATCGGCGTCGGCGGCAGGCCTTTGATCAGATAAGTATTATAAGGGGTCGGATTTTTCAGGTCCTGCTCGCCGATGTTGCCGAGGTAATTGTCGCCCATGCCGTAGATTACGGTAGGGTCAGTCTGCAGGGGTATGCTGTTTTGCAGACGGCGCACCATCACGCCCGAAATCAAGGGTCGTTCGTCATCTGCGCCGGTCTCTTTTTCGATGATAGACGCCAGGATTAACGTCTCGTATGGCGATTCGAGCGGCAGGCCGGCCGATCTTTGCGGCCATTCTTCCTGCACCACCGACTGCATTTTTTCGTACGCTCTTTTCAATAAGGACACATCCGTCATGTTTTTCTCGAAGAAATAAGTATCCGGAAAAAACAGCCCTTCCAGTTTATTTTCAGTGATGCCGAGTTGGGTGCGTATCGCGTCCGGAGACAAATCCTTAAGAGTATGCTCGATATGGGGGTTGTTATTGAGTTCGGCCATTATCTCAGCAAATCGCCAGCCTTCCGGAAAGGTAATGCTATGCTGACGGGTTTTTCCGGCGGCAATCTGGTCAATGATTTCGGGCAGAGTCAACCCGACTGCGAACTCAAACTCGCCCGTCTTCAGCTTGGCCGCCGACTGTTTCCGGAGCGCGATGACCTTAAACCAAAATGGGCTGACTTTCAGGTGTTGTTCAGCCAGTTTTTCGGTAATCCGGGTCATCGAGTCGCCTTTCACGATTTCGATTATGGCCGGGTTGTCTTTGACAACCGGCGTCTCGAGCGCGGAGCGATAATCCATCCATGTCCAGCCGGCAGTGAAACTGATGAATAATAAGGTCAGACCAATGAATTTATTGCTCACGGCGAAGCATCTCTTGTTTTTTATAACGGGTTAGCCATTGCTGGAGATCGCGGGTGATCGGACCGGGCGCGAATGCCAGTTGAGCTATCTGTTTGACTGGCCAGATGCCGATAATCGAGTTACAGACAAAGATTTCATCGGCCGTGAACAATTGGTCGGGAGTGTAATTCACTTCCTCAACTTCAAGTTCGTGCTGTTTCGCAAGCTGCATGATCAGGCTCCGAACGATGCCGGCGACGCCGGCTTGCGTAACCGCGGCGGTGTAAAGGGTATGATTCTTCACATAAAACAAATTGGTCATCGTGCCTTCGATTACATGACCGGCGCTGTCCAGCATAATGCCTTCATGAATAGCCGGATCGCTCCATTCGGCGCGGGCGAGCACCTGCTCCAGGCGGTTTAAATGTTTGAGTCCGGCCAGCGCCGGGTTCATCCCAAGGCGCATTTGGCAAATACGCGCATTGATGCCCCGTGTATCAAGTATTTCCGGATACTCGGGGTAGGGGTGCAGGCTCAGGATTCGGGTGGCATGTAGGATTTCGGGTCGCCGATAACCTCGGCCCCCGGAGCCCGAGGTCACGATGATTTTGATTACGGATGGCGCAGAAGATTCCCTGCACAATGCGTGGGTTTCTTCAGTCAGGAGGTCGGGCGGTGGAAAGGGAATGCCGAGCCGTCCGCAACCTGCTTCAAGACGCTGGAGATGCCGATCGAAAAATATTGGCCGCTGATCCCTGATTTCGATCGTTTCAAAAAGGCCGTCACCATATTGCAGGCCGCGGTCCGAAACGGGCAGGGTCCCCCTGAGTTCACCATTGACAAGCAGCATTGGCGGACAAGACGACCCTGCGCTGGATCGGCGCTTATTCGTAGCGTTTGAAAATCAACGTCCCGTTAGTGCCGCCAAACCCGAAGGAATTCGACATCGCAATGTTGATCTTCATGTCGCGCGCGACGTTCGGCACATAGTCGAGGTCGCACTCGGGATCCGGATTGTCCAGATTGATCGTCGGCGGTGCGATTTGATTTTTGAGGCTGAGCGCGGTCAATACCGCTTCGATGCCGCCGGCCGCGCCAAGCATGTGGCCGATCATCGATTTGGTCGAGCTGACCGCGATCTTATAAGCATGATCGCCCAATGCCGATTTCATTGCCTGGGTCTCGCCGATATCCCCGGCCGGTGTTGAGGTGCCGTGCGCGTTGATGTAATCGATAGCGTCCGCATTCAGGCCGGCATCGCGCAGCGCATTGCGCATACAGCGGGCTGCGCCTTCGCCGCCGGGTGAGGGGGTAGTCATGTGATAGGCATCGCCGCTCATGCCGTAGCCGATCACTTCTGCATAAATTTTTGCGCCGCGCGCTTTCGCGTGCTCGAGTTCTTCCAGGACGACCACGCCCGCGCCGTCGCTGAGTACGAAACCGTCACGGTCTTTGTCCCAAGGCCGGCTGGCCGTGGTAGGGCTGTCGTTCCGGCGCGATAAGGCCTTTGCGGAGATAAAGCCGCCCATCGCGGTCGGCGAGGTCGTGCAACGTTCCGCACCGCCTGCCACCATCGCGTCCGCATCGCCGTGCTGAATCAGCCGCACCGCATCGCCGATATTGTGGGTTCCGGTCGCGCAGGCGGTCACGATCGCAAAATTGGGGCCTTTCAGGCCGTATTTGATCGACAGATTGCCAGAAATCATGTTGATGATGTTGCCGGGTACGAAGAAAGGCGAAATCCGGCGCGGACCACTTTTTTCATACAGGGCGTAACACTCTTCGATGCCGGTAACGCCGCCGATGCCGGCGCCGATCGCCACGCCGATGCGCTCCGCATTCGCTTCGGTCACTTCAATGCCGGAATCCTCGATTGCCTGACAGCCGGCCGCCATCCCGTAATGAATGAAGCCGTCCATACGTTGCGCGTCTTTGGCGGGAATATATTGGGTGACGTCGAAATTGCGAATCACGCCGCCAAAGGTCGTAGCAAAAGAAGAAATATCAAAGGAATCGATAGGACTGATGCCGCTTTTGCCGTTGATGATGCCGTCCCAGGTTTCTGCTACCGTGTTTGCTAAAGGCGTAATGGCGCCCAGACCGGTGATTACGACTCGACGTTTGCTCAATGTGTGTTACCGTGTGGATCTGTGGTTTAGAAAAATCGGGGGGGTGAAGGTTTAGTGGATGCGCAGGTTGTCATCCACTAAGGAATCGCTATCAGGTGTTCTTTTCGACGTAGTCGATCGCTTGCTGAACGGTGGTGATTTTTTCAGCTTCTTCGTCTGGAATTTCGCATTCGAATTCTTCTTCAAGCGCCATAACGAGTTCAACGGTGTCCAGAGAATCGGCACCCAGGTCGTCTACGAAAGATGCATCATTCGCGATATCTTCTTTGACGCCCAATTGCTCTGCAACAATCTTTTTTACTCGTTGTTCAACATTACTCATAATTATTATCCTCAAGCAATGCAAATATACTTTTAATAAAAATCATATATTTACAATGATATTGTTGTTGGTTTTACTAGAAATCCCGTCCACGGAAATTCCAGACGACGGTAGCGAAAATTATACTTTAATCTGAAACCAAAGTCACAATATTAAGCGGGCCGCCTAGTTGCCAATCCGTGTTTAAATCGGGATCGGAAGTTTACGGCATGTACATGCCGCCGTTCACATGCAGGGTCTCGCCGGTGATATAGGCAGCGCCCGGCGAGGCCAGGAACGATACTGCATGCGCGATTTCCTCGGGTGCGCCGAGCCGTTCCAGCGGAATAGAAGCCAGCAGCGAGGTTTTGATGTCGTCGCCCAGGTCCTTGGTCATATCCGTATCGATGAAGCCGGGCGCGACGACGTTGACCGTAATGTTACGTGAGCCGACTTCCTTGGCCAGCGATTTGCTGAAGCCGACGATGCCGGCCTTTGCGGCGGCATAATTGGCCTGGCCGGCGTTTCCGGTCGAGCCGACGACGGAAGAAATGCTGATAATGCGGCCGGTCCGGGCTTTCATCATGCCGCGGAGCACTGCCTTGCTCATCCGGAAAACCGAGGCGAGGTTGGTGCTGATGATCGCATCCCACTCTTCGTCTTTCATTCGCATCAGCAGATTGTCGCGAGTGATGCCCGCATTGTTGACCAGTACGGTCGGTGTGCCGAACTCGTCATTGACGGTTTTTATCACCTCGGCAATCGACTCGGTACTCGCGACATCAAGACGCAGTCCCTTGCCGTTTTCCCCGAGATAAGCCGAGATTGCTTCCGCGCCGTTTTCGGTGGTCGCGGTGCCGACCACAAAAAAACCGTCCCCGGCCAGTCTTTCGGCAATCGCCTTGCCGATGCCGCGGCTGGCGCCTGTCACTAAGGCGACTTGTTTAGCCATTTAACAGCTCCAATGTAGTGTGTAAAGATTTGGTGTCGAAGAGGGACAGATGCTCGGCATCCTTCACAATGCGTTTGTTCAGTCCGACCAGGACCTTGCCCGGCCCGCATTCGATAAAGCGGGAGACGCCCTGATCGTGCATGAACTTGATCGAATCGACCCAGCGTACCGGTTTGTAAAGTTGCTCTTTCAGGGTGTTAAGGATCACTTCCGGCGCGCTGTGCGACATTACGTCGGTATTGTGGATCAGCGTCATGTCGGGGCTGGCGATTTGCATCTGCGATAAGTGTTCGCCAAGCTTTTCGGCGGCACCTGCCATCAGGGCGCAGTGCGACGGCACGCTGACCGGCAACAGCACGGTACGCTTGGCGCCCAGCGTTTGCGCTTCGGTCATCGCGCGTTGAACGGCGCTCGCATGACCGGCGATCACGACCTGTCCCGGCGCATTAAAATTGACCGCGTCGACGACTTCACCCAGCGCGGCTTTTTTGCAGGCTTCCGCGACTTGATGGTCCTCAAGCCCTAAAATCGCTGCCATCGCGCCAACACCCTGCGGGACCGCTTCCTGCATCAGGCGTCCGCGCGCCGCAACCAGCTTAATCGCATCTTCGAAAGCGAGCGCATTTGCGGCGACCAGGGCGGTATATTCGCCCAGGCTATGGCCCGCCGTCCAGGCCGGGCGGGCGCTGCTCTGTTCGCGCCAGATTTCCCAAACGGCAATCCCAGCCGCCAGCATCGCGGGTTGAGTATTTTGCGTCTGATTCAAGTCGGCTTCTGGACCTTCCTTTACCAGAGTCCATAAGTCTTTGCCTAACGCATCGGAAGCGCGTTCGAACGTTCGCTTGATTTCGGGGAAACTTGCCGCAAGATCGGCCATCATGCCGATCGACTGAGAGCCCTGGCCCGGAAAAACGAAGGCCAAGTTGTAGGATTGTATGCTCATGGATGTGTCGAGTGTATATAAAGTCTTTGTTATTTTTAGCGAAGCGAAAGGCATAAAGGCGCAAAACGAAAAAGTCCCTTTGTTTTTTTGCCCTGCGCCTTTAATCCTTTATCTGCTTTTTTAATACTTCAGCAACGCCGAGCCCCAGGTAAAGCCGGCGCCAAATGCTTCCAGTAGGACGATCTGTCCGCGCTGAATACGCCCATCGCGCACCGCTTCGTTAAACGCCAGCAAGACCGAAGCGGAAGAGGTATTGCCCTGGTTTTCGAGAGTAATTACCACCTGTTCCATCGGCATTTTCAATTTTTTCGCGGTGGCCTGAATGATCCGGATATTGGCCTGATGCGGCACCAGCCAATCGATCGATTCCTTGTCCAGCTCGTTAGCCTCCAAGGTTTCATCGACAATCCGGCCGAGCGTGTTGACCGCAACCTTGAAAACTTCGTTGCCGCGCATGTTGATGAAGCCCAGTTCATGTTTATGGCCGTTCGCCGCGGCCTGCGGATTAGGGCAGTACAGCAGTTCTCCGTATTCGCCGGCCGAATGAATGTGGGTGGATAGAATGCCAGTGTCGTCGGAAGCGCCTAAGAGGATTGCGCCGGCGCCGTCGCCGAATAGCACGCAGGTGGTCCGATCGGTCCAGTCGACAATTCGCGAACAGATCTCGGAACCGACGACCAGCACCTTACGAGCCGCGCCCGTCTTGATATACTGGTCGGCGATGCTCAATCCGAAGATCGCGCCGGAGCAGGCGGCCTGTACGTCGAACGCAACGCAATGCTTGATGCCCAGGCGATGCTGCAGCAGGCAGCCCGTGCTCGGGTAAACGCGATCCGGCGTGCCGGTCGCGAGAATGATCAGGTCGATCTCTTCGGGATCGATGCCGGCCATCTCGATGGCCTGGCGGGAGGCGGTTTCGGCCATGCTGGCGGCGGTTTCGTCGGCGGCCGCAATACGGCGGCTCTTGATGCCGGTCCGCTCAAAGATCCAGCTATCGGAGGTATCAACCGTTTCCGAAATCTGATCGTTCGTTAAAATTTCCGAAGGGAGATAGCCGCCGGTGCCGATGACTCTTGAGTAGCGGGTCATGAATGCATTTCCAAAGACAGGTTCTGTTCGACCTGCTGGCTGATTTTGCGGATAACGTCCTGTTTAACTTCAATTTCAGCCAACTGTATCGCAGTTTTGAAAGCCAGCACATCGGCGCCGCCGTGACTTTTGATCACCAGTCCACGCAGGCCAAGAAAGCTGGCGCCATTGTAGAGGCGCGGATCGATGCGTTTTTTGAACGAAGATAAAACCGGATACGCCACCAGGCCGATTGCCTTGGTCAGCAGGTTTTTTGAAAACGCTTCTTTTAACAGGGTGCCGATCATTTTTGCGGCGCCTTCGATCGATTTGAGCGCGACATTGCCGACGAAACCATCGGTCACGATCAGGTCGACCTTGATATTGCCTGCATTCAGCGAATTGCCTTCGACATAGCCGACGTAATTCAATGATGAGGCTTCGAGCAGTTTCGCTGCGGCCTTGACCTGTTCGTTGCCCTTCATTTCTTCTTCGCCGATGTTCAGCAAGCCGACCCGCGGCGCTTCGATATTCTCGACCGCCTTGACCAGTTCGGCGCCCATCACCGCGAATTCGAACAAATGCTGCGCGGTACAGTCGACATTCGCGCCCAAATCGAGTACATGGGTGTGGCCGTGAATCGAGGGAAGTGTGGAAATGATCGCCGGGCGGTCAATGCCCGGTATCATTTTGAGCACGAATCGGGCGGTCGCCATTAATGCGCCTGTATTGCCCGCACTGACGCAGGCATCGGCCAGACCGTCGCGAACCAGATTGATCGCGACCCGCATCGAAGAATCCTTTTTGTTTTTCAAGGCTTTTGACGGGGGTTCGTCCATATCGACGCATTGGGATGCATGATGTACGGTCAACCTGTCGCGATAAGCCTCGAGATGGTCTCCCAACTTCTGTTTGATGAGGGCTTCATTGCCTACCAGAATCAGCTTTAAATCCGGATTGCTTTTCAAGCAATCCAGGGAGGCTGGGATCGTTACGTCCGGGCCATGGTCACCGCCCATCGCATCAATCGAAATTGTCAAGCTCACCTTAACCAAGGTCTCCGCATTAAAAAATAAAAAACCGAACCCGCGAAGGTTCGGTATGGTGCCAAAGTTAAAGCCCGAGGCTTATTCTTCTTCGTTAACGGCTGTGATTTGACGGCCTTTGAAATAACCGTCCGGGGTGACGTGATGACGCAGATGGGTTTCACCGGTCAACGGGTCTTGTGACAGTGCGCGGGCGGTCAATGCGTCGTGCGAACGGCGCTGGCCTCGTCTTGATCGAGAAACTTTACTTTTTTGTACTGCCATGAGGGCTCTCCAGGTTTTTTAAGTTGGCTAAAATGGAAAAGGGGTTGTCCTGTCGTTTTTGCCGATCTGCCTCGGGTTGACTCGGCGTGCGGCTGTCCGTATCCTGAACCGTGCAGGATTCAGAATGTTTCGGGTATTGGGGAAGATTCAGCAACAATTCGTCTTCGACGATGTCCAGCAGAAGAATTTTTTCTTCCTCAACGAACAAAGGTTCGAAGCCCGGAGGCAAGCGGTCGACCTGCTCCAAGGAGTTGATAATGCCCAGCTGGACAGTCGCTTGCACAGGCCAGTCAAGGGCTTGCAGACAATTCTGGCAGATCAGTTGCAGATGGGTTTCAATCTTCCCTTCGATCTTGGCCAATCTGCCTTCGCGGCTGAAGTAGAGTTCGATCACGACGTTTCCCTCGGTATCAAACAGCATGTCGCGGAGGCGGCCAAAATCTTTTAGCGAAAGCTTCCCTTTGAGTACACTGCGCTTGTCGGCGAGGTGTAACGGGTCAATGGTTTGGGGAAGGCGATCTAACATAAATCGGTAATCTTATCGCGAAACCTTGTTATGGTCAAATCCTATATGAATTTAATATCTTACGAAAATAAGAGGGAAGGGTATCGGGTAATCCAATGAAAAAATTGCTTATTTATAGCCACGGAAAGGACAGCATGCCATGGGGCGAGAAAACGCTGGCGTTTGCCGAGGTCGCCAAAAATCAGGGTTATCGGGTCGAAAGCCCTGATTACCGGGGGCAGTTCGATCCAGATCAGCGCGTGCGCCAGTTACTGGAGACGGAATGGCGGGAGTTCGACCGGATTGTGCTGATCGGTTCGAGCATGGGCGCTTATGTGTCGGCCGTGGCGTCCGAGACGATAAAGCCCGCCGGCCTTTTTTTGCTGGCTCCGGCGCTTTATCTGCCAGGCTACCGGCAAACGGTATTCACGATACCGATCGACACCCGGGTCTATCACGGCTGGCGCGACGATATCGTGCCGCCCGAGAATGCCTGGCGCTTTTGTCGGGAATACCGGATTCGCCTGACCCTGCTGGATACTGACCACCGCTTGATGAGTGAATTGCCGTTTTTAACACGCGAATTCGAACAGTTCTTGCAGGAATTGCCGTAAGCATCGGTGAGCAAGGGGTAATACAACCTTAAACGGTGGTTTTACACCGTTTTTCTGCGGGTATTTTTATGGGGCGATATAAAAGATTATTGTAAACAATAGGATAGTTGTTTTTACAAGCTGGCATGGTATTCGCTAAAGACAGGGCATCTGTTAATGTGATGGAGATGCTGATGTCTGAAATTATTCTGCCTGGCTTGCCTAAAACGGGAATTGCCGGTTTAAAGGAAAATTGGCGCGCCGACCTGTTGTCGGGCTTCCTGGTGTTTTTGATTGCCCTGCCGCTGTGTTTGGGGATTTCGATGGCGTCGGGATTTCCGCCGTCCGCCGGTATTATTACCGCAGTGGTTGGCGGCATGCTGGTTTCGAGGATTAACGGTTCGTTCATGACGATCAACGGTCCCGCCGCAGGCTTGATCGTGGTCGTGCTGGACGCGGTGCAGAACCTCGGGCAGGGAGATGCGATGGCGGGCTACCGCTATACCCTGGCCGCTATCGTGGTCGCCAGTGTGCTGCAAATAGTGATGGGCCTGTGCAAGGCCGGCCGGCTCAGTTCATTTTTTCCGGCTTCGGTCGTGCACGGGATGCTGGCCGCGATCGGGATCATCATCATGGCGAAACAGATCCATGTGATGCTCGGCGTGACGCCGGAAAAAGGCAGCCTGTTTTCGACGATTGCACAGATTCCGCACAGCATCGTGCATCTAAATCCGGAAATCGCGATGATCGGGGTGACCAGCATCGCGATTCTGATTTTCTGGCGGGTAGTCCGGGAGCCGCAATTGAAGATGCTGCCGGCGCCGATTCTTGTGGTGCTCGCGGGTATCGGTCTGGGTAAATTTTACGATCTGGACCATGAGCACATGTATTTGTTCTTGCCGGATGCAAGCTTTCTCCCGCATCATGAGGCCACGGTCGGGCCGAAGTTTTTGGTCGCAATTTCGGATAATTTCCTGTCCGGCTTTTATTTTCCGGATTTTTCGAAAATGGCGACGGCCGAATTCTGGGAGGCGGTGGTCACGATCTGCCTGGTCGGCAGTCTGGAAAGTCTTTTGAGCGCTGTCGCGGTCGATAAGCTCGATCCTTACCGCCGACATTCGGATCTGGATCGCGATTTGACCGCGGTAGGGGTTGGCAACCTGGTATCGGGTATGATTGGCGGTCTGCCGATGATTGCGGAAATCGTCCGGAGTTCGGCTAACTGCAATAACGGCGCGAAAACCGGCTGGGCAAATTTTTTTCATGGCGTGTTTTTGTTGCTGTTCGTGGTGCTGTTTCCGCGTCTGATCCACAGCATTCCGCTGGCGGCCTTGGCATCCCTACTGGTATTCACCGGTTTTCGTCTCGCCTCGCCCAAGGAGTTCGCGAAAGTGATGGGCATCGGCAAGGAACAGTTGTTCATGTTTGTGGTAACCATCATCGGCGTGCTTGCAACCGACTTGCTGATCGGCGTGGCGATTGGCATCGCAGCCAAATTCGCGATCCATATGCTTCGGGGCGTGAGATTGAACAATCTGTTCAAGATTCATTTTGTGCTGGAGCCGCTGGAAGACGGTTCGCTGCTGGTCGAAATCGTCGGGGCGGCGATTTTCTCGAACTTTCTGGCTCTCAAAACCGCGCTGGCGGGGATCGGCAAGGGCAAGCATGTGATCTTTCAGTTGAGCAATGCCTATCTGATCGACCATACGGTGATGGAATTCCTGCACGATTTCCAGCACAATTATGAAGCGCAGGGCGGCGCCTGTGAATTTTTCGGAATGGAATACCATGATACCTATTCGCGGCATCCGCTGGCGGTGCGCAAAATGAAAAGGGATCATATGTGCAGACGGCGTTCCGATCATCATGGTTTGCCCGGCTACGCAAATAAAAGTAGCAGACTGACTTCGACGGAGGAAGTGTAGTTGAAGGCAGGGCATGACGCAGATAATAATGTCTCAACTTCAAGCATTCTCACTGCGTCCTTATCATTCTATGCAATTTTTGAATAGCCCTGTCCAGCACCGTGTTTTGGCTTTTTTATTGTTGATGTCGCTGATGCTGGCGATGTTCGTCGGTATGATCTGGCGTAATCTGCATCATTTCAACACCGTATTTTCGCATGTCAATTATTCGCACAGCGTGCAGCATGCGTCGGTGGCATTGCAAAAAACGCTAATCGATTATTTGATTAAAGTCAGTCCGCTCGTCGAGCCTGAGAGTTTATTGCCGACCATCGAAACGTTGAGCGGCACGGTTGTCGAGTTGAATGTGCTCTTTGCGGAAAGCGGGTTTTTAGCCGAAAACACCGCAGCGAACATGACCATTGTCAAAACGATACTGGATGAATGGCAGCGACCCGGCGGCAGCGAAAAACAGGAACGGTTGATCAGTGCATTGAACTTGCTTAGCGATACGCTGGATAATGAACTCGGGCAGCGCGAGAAATTGCTGGGCGAGATCAGTGCGGACACGCAGACCGAACTCGATCTGGCTGCAATCACCTTCGTCGTGATCGTGGTGGTCGCCTTCGGTTTTTTTTACCGGCGGATTTTACATCCCTTGCACGATCTCAGGCTGCTGTTGCAGCGCCTGACCGAAGGCAATTTTACCCGGATAACGACCGATCATCTCGATCCCTTGCTTCTACCGGTTTTCAACAGCTATAACGACATGGTCAGCCATCTGGCCGAACTCGAGGAAGCCAAACGGCTGTATGCCCAGTCGCTGCAGCGCGAAGTCAGGCTGGCAACCCAGGCCCTGCTCGAACAGCAGGCCAGCCTGGCGAGGGCCGAGCGGCTCGCCGCAGTCGGCGAAGTCGCAGCCGAACTCGCACACGAAATTCGCAATCCTCTGGCAGGGATCCAAATTGCCTTCAGCAACTTGCGCCGCGAAATCGATAATTCCGACCAGCATGCCAGGATGGAACTGATCGGCAATGAGCTGAAACGGCTCGGTCATTTGCTGAACGACCTGTTGAGTCAAAGCCGCCATGTGCCGGAAGCCGCCGATGACATCGACATCGCGATGCTGATCCGTGATCTGGCGGCGCTGACGCGCTATCAAATTGCCGAAACGATCTGCCTGGAGGTGGCTGTGCCTATGTCTCTCAAAGCGCACTTGCCTTCAGGCGGTTTGCGGCAGGCCTTGTTGAATTTGATCTTGAATGCCGCCGATGCCCTGGAAGGCAGCGCGGGAGCGATTCGGGTAGTGGCCGCGCAGGATACCGAAGGCCTACGGATCGAGGTAATCGATGACGGTCCTGGCTTTTCCCGTGAGTTGCTCGAACAGGGCATTCGGCCTTTTCGCACGACCCGGCAGCGGGGCACCGGCCTGGGTTTGTCGATGGTGCAGCGTTACGCCAAAGAGACGGGGGGCAGCATCAGTCTCAGGAATATGGTGCCACACGGCGCCTGTGTGTCATTGTTATGGCCGATATTGCTTAAGGAGTCGCATTGATGATAGAAACGTTGCTGATCATCGAGGATGAAAAACTGTTGGGTTCTGAATTGTCGCTGCATTACCGGAAATCGGGATGGGAAGTCGTGTTGGCGACTACGCTGGCCGAAGCCGAAGATTGGCTGGTCAAAAAAAACCTGGCCCCGTTATTGATTCTTTCAGACCTGAATCTACCGGACGGTAATGCGCTGGATTTGATGGAAAAGATCAAGAAGCAGGCAGGCCATGCCGAATGGCTGTTTCTGACTGGTTACGGCAGCGTGCCCGATTCGGTACGGGCTTTGCGGCTCGGGGCCTATGATTTTTTGGAAAAGCCCTGCGATCTGGAGAGGCTCGATCTGGTCGTCGCGAGTGCCGCGCGCAGTGCTTCAATCATCAGACGGGTGCGTGAACAGGCCAGCGCGGGTCATAAACGCTATTCGCCGAATGCCTATATCGGCCAGAGCAGGCAGGCGCAGGAGGTGCGGCAATTATTGCAACGCTTGACCGAAGTGCCGTTCAGTGCCTTGATCATCGGCGGAGAAAGTGGTACCGGTAAGGGGCTGGCCGCTAAAATTCTGCATTACGGCGGCGCCCGCGCGCAGCAGCCGATGATCGAAGTCAACTGCGCGGCATTGCCTCGCGAACTGCTTGAATCCGAGTTGTTCGGCCATGAACCGGGAGCATTTACCGGCGCGACAGCCCGGCATCGCGGCCTGCTTGAGCAAGCCGACGGCGGCACGTTGTTTATGGATGAAATCGGCGAAATGCCTCTCGACCTGCAGGCTAAACTGCTCAAGGCGATCGAAGATCATAAGGTGCGCCGGCTCGGCGGCGAAAAAGAGATTCGCGTGGATGTGCAGATAATCGCCGCCAGTAACCGGGATTTGGAGCAGATGGTGCGGGAAGGCAGTTTTCGCAGCGATCTTTATCACCGCTTGAGTGTTTTTAGAGTCATGCTGCCGCCTTTGCGCGCTGCAAAAGAAGATCTGGATGATCTGGTGCCCTTGTTCATCGCCGAATTTAATGCGAAAGCTGGTCAGCGGGTTAAAGACATTCCCGCGGAAGTCTGGAGTAAATTGAAAAGTTATGACTGGCCGGGGAATGTGCGCGAGCTGCGCAATGTGATCGAACGCTGTGTTTTGTTTGCCGATGGACCGGTGTTTCCCGGTCAATGGCTGCAGTTGCCGGGTCAGGCAGGTCCGGCGCAAGCGGAAGTGACAGACAAGAACATGATTCTGCTGCCTTTGGACGGCAGCATGGCACTGGACGACATGGATAAATTCATCATCAAAACGGCACTGGAACGCGCCGATTATAATCTGACCGCAGCCGCCAGGGATCTGGGGGCAACGCGCGAAACCCTGCGCTATCGGGTGCGGAAGTATAATCTGAAAAGTGTCGAATGATCTTTCCCGAACCGGAACCCGAAGTTATTCCCTGTCAAAAATAACCTGATTTGGTTTTGGCTCTCTGCATTCCCTTTTCGGCCCCTGAGACTGGATCAAAACGGCTATCATTGGCCGCTTTGATTCCCCTCTTGATTTCTTTGACGTCGCCCTCTGTGTCCTTGTTGCCCCTCCTGGCTATTTTGCTGAGCTGGGGACGCACCGCCCCTATTTTGCCATCTTGCTCCATCCCGATTAGAAGAATGCTCTTCAAGGACCCTGTTTTGGCGTCTGGCTTCTTGCCGATCCCAGTTTTGCTGACGTTGCCATTGCCCATGCGCATTCGGATCGTCCGGCCGGCCTTGTCGTCCTTCATTCCGATCGGCATGCCGTTGGCGGTCCCACTCGCTTTGCCGATTATCGTAGGGCTTTGCAGTCCCGGCGTTCCAGTTATAATGGTCGTTTGCTTCGTGCCTTTGGGGGACGGACCTGCGGTAGGTTGTTCCGGGAGAAGTTGAGTAGTGCCGGTTATCCTGATAGCGTCTATCCGGATAACGATCGTCGCGGCCGTCGTGGTGATGGTGGTATTCTTCGGTTCGATAAACCGGCGTGGGGTAGGAATAAGTATTGTAGTAATTGCGCTCCACGACGCCATAGCCATAGCCGCTGTTATATTGACCCGGAGAGTAGCCATAGCTGCTGTTATATTGGCCCGGAGAGTAGTCGTAGCCGGAGTCATAATACTGCCGTGAATAGGTTGCGCAAGCCACCGGCAGAGCCATCAATCCTGCCAGTATCGACCGTATGATGAGGAATTTCATGATTTTAGCCTTAATAAAGAAAAAACGGTTGGTGAGGCGGATCATAATCGAAAAGGCTGAATAAGCCATGAATAGGCGGGTATTTTTTCCCTGCCGACAATTTTACCGGCAAGAAATCCCCTCCCTTCAGGGAGGATTTAGTCGTCGTGATGCCATTCAGCAAAATATAAAGTGTAGAGGAACAGAATGAAATGTGAAGTGATGGATGCGGTAATCTCGCCTGAAGAAGGCCGCCTCGATATTCTATCGAAAGCCGAAGTCAGCAAGTTGCTGGATACCAGTCAGGGGGGGTTATACCGGGTATTCCGCAACTGTGCGCTGGCGGTATTAAATTGCGGCAGTACGATGGATGACGGCAAGGAGCTTTTAGAGCGTTATTCATCTTTCGGAATTCGTGTCGTGCAGCAACAGCGCGGTATAAAGCTGGAGCTGAAAGGCGCGCCTGCGCATGCGTTTGTGGACGGCAAGATGATCAAGGGGATCAAGGAACATCTGTTTGCGGTATTGCGCGATATCATTTATGTGAGCGACGAGATCAACGAAAATCCGCGCTTTAATCTGGAAACCTCGCAGGGCATCAGCGATGCGGTGTTTCACATCCTGCGCAATGCGAACATTTTGCGGCCGATGACCAATCCCAACCTGGTCGTATGCTGGGGCGGGCACTCGATCAGCCGTAAGGAATACGAATACAGCAAACAGGTTGGCCATGAGCTGGGCCTGCGCGGTTTGAATATTTGCACCGGCTGCGGACCGGGCGCGATGAAAGGGCCAATGAAAGGCGCGACAATCGGTCATGCGAAGCAGCGGATCAAGCACGGACAATACCTCGGCATTACCGAGCCGGGCATCATCGCGGCCGAATCGCCGAACCCGATCGTGAACGATCTGGTCATTCTGCCGGACATCGAAAAGCGCCTCGAAGCGTTCGTGCGCACCGGTCACGGCATCGTCGTATTTCCGGGCGGCGCGGGCACCGCCGAGGAGATTCTGTATATCCTGGGTATCCTGCTGCATCCCGAAAACGAGGCGATGCCGTTTCCGTTGATTTTCAGCGGGCCGGACAGCGCGGAGGAGTATTTTGTCGAAATCGACCGATTCATCGGCGGCACATTGGGCGCAAAAGCGCAGCAACGTTACCGGATCATCATCGACGACCCGCAGCAGGTTGCGATCGAAATGGAAGCCGGCATCCACGAGGTGCGCGCCTTTCGCAAAGCAACCGATGATGCCTATTACTTCAATTGGATGCTGCATGTCGACCCAGTATTTCAAACTCCCTTCATCCCGACGCATCAAAACATGAAGAACCTGGACCTGCACAAAAATCAGGACGCGCATGTGCTGGCCGCGAATCTGCGCCGGGTATTTTCGGGGATCGTCGCGGGCAATGTGAAGGATGAGGGAATCCGGGCGGTCGAAAAATACGGCCATTTCGAAATCCAGGGCGATCCCGAGATTATGGATCTGATGGATTCGCTGCTGGCGTCGTTCGTGAAACAACACCGGATGAAGCTACCAGGCAAAAAATACGCGCCTTGTTACCGGATTGTTCAGCAGGAAGGGGTCGAGCACGACCGGGCTTAGATTCCGATGAAAGTCGTTTTGACCGAGAAACCGTCGGTGGCGCGGGACATTGCGCGCTGCCTGGGCGTAAACAACCGGCGCGACGGTTATCTGGAGGGTAACGGTTACCGGATCGTCTGGGCGTTCGGGCATCTGGTCGAATTGCAGGAACCGGACCAGTACAACAAGGCCTGGAAACGGTGGTCTCTGGAGAGCTTGCCGATCATTCCCGAGCGTTTCGCGCTGAAGGCGCGGGGGGATACGGCCGCGCAGAAGCAATTGCATACGGTCAAAAGCCTGTTTCAGAACGCCGACGAAATCATTTGCGCAACCGACGCAGGTAGGGAGGGGGAACTGATCTTCCGCTATATCCTGTCCTGGTGCGGGTGCGAGCATAAACCGTTCAGGCGGCTCTGGATCAGTTCGTTGACCGACGAGGCGATCCGCGAAGGATTCGCGAAACTGCGCGATAGCCGGTTTTTCGAGGGATTATACCGGGCCGCCAAGTGCCGTAGCGAGGCGGACTGGATCGTCGGCTTGAATGCGACCCGCTATTACACGCTCAAATTCGGCCAGGGCTCGCAGCTGTGGACGCTCGGCCGGGTGCAAACTCCGGTGCTGGCGCTGATCGTGCAGCGGGATCGGGACATCGCGGATTTCAAGCCGAAGGATTTCTGGGAACTGCATACTCTATATCGCGAGGCCGATTTTCAACACAGCGGCGGCCGTTTCGGGAAAAAGGCAGAGGCCGAGGCGTTGAGAGCCCGGATTGACGGCTGTGATTTCCGGATCACTTCGGTGAAGGGTAAGCAGGAAAAGGTTTATCCTCCTCCGTTGTATGATCTGACCGATCTGCAGAAAGACATGAGCATTCGTCATGGCTTTACCGCCGATCAAACCTTGCGTGTTGCCCAGTCATTATATGAAAAGAAGCACATCACCTATCCACGCACCGACAGCCGTTATTTGAGTGCGGATATGAAACCGCTGGTCAAGCCGCTGTTGCAAACCCTGCAAGCGCGCTTCGGAGCACAGATTGCCGGATTAAACCTGAACCAATTGGCTTTGACCGGCCGCTTGTTCAACGACGCCGGCGTGACCGATCACCATGCGATCATTCCGACCGCTACCTTGCCGCGCAGTCTGAGCCCGGATGAAGAAAAAGTGTATCAGGCGATCGCGATACGCTTTATCGCGGCCTTTTATCCACCCTGCTTGAAGCGGGTCACCACTGTGCTCGGCGAAACCGCCGAAATCCCGTTCAAAACGACCGGCACCGTGATCGAGGCGCCGGGTTGGCAGGTATTATATAAGGATTCCGCTTCCCTGCCGGCCGACCCGGATCAAAAAATTCTGCCCGCCTTCGAACAGGGGGAAACCGGGCCGCACCAGCCTTCACTCAAACAGGGCAAAACGACGCCGCCGAAACACTATACCGAAGCCAGTTTGCTGAGCATGATGGAGTCGGCAGGCAAAACCTGTGACGATGAGACGCTGAAGGAAGCCTTGAAGGAAAAAGGCCTTGGAACACCCGCGACGCGGGCCGCGATCATTGAAGTGCTGGTCAAGCGTACTTATATCCGTCGACAAAAAAGATTATTGTTGAGCACGGAAGCAGGGCAGAGGCTGATCGGTTTAATCGCCGATGAACAGTTGAAGTCGGCCGCGCTGACCGGCGAGTGGGAATCGCGGCTGAAAAAAATGGAACAGAATGAATATGATCCGGGGCAGTTCATGGACGCGATCATTCGCTTCACCCGCAACATCGTAGTCCCGCCCCGCGGCACCGACAGTCCTGCGGCTCTGGGTCATTGTCCATTATGCAATGCTTCCGTAATTGAAGGCCGTAAAGGCTACGGCTGCAGCGACTGGCGCCAGGGTTGCAAGTTTGTGCTATGGAAAGAGGCATTCGGGGCGGTAATTTCCCGGAGGATGGCGGCGGAATTATTGAGACAGGGCCATACTCAAGGCGTTTACGCGGTCAGCGTCAATGGGGAGAATCTGCAGGCCTTTTTGATGTTGAATGAGAAGGGCGAGGTAAGCATTGCCAGGTCATCGTCCGAGCAGCGCTAAGTGTTGTAGTTTTAGTTCTCAGCGCTGTTGACGCCAGCGGAAATAGGTTTTGCCGTCGTCGCATGCCCAACTCGCGCGCTGCGTTCCGGTTTTGCTCATCCGCAGTTCACAGTGATGCTCGATCTTGAATTTTTCCCATTGCTCATCATCCATATAAACACGGAAATACAAACTGATCAGGATGATCACCAGCAAGGCAAACAACAGGGTCAGCAGCGTGCCGATCGGTTGTTTTTCCATGTACTGTCCTAGGGAAGAAAATAATTGCTTCAACGTCATAAAAACAGCCTCAAACCGTTAAGCTACACTATTGACATGAACCGATTCGGGGGATTCCGAGTTATCCTGAAACAATCAGCAATTTACAGCCATTCTTGCGTCAGTGTCAGTGTTTTTCATCACGAGCCCGATAGGTAAGGAGGGCGTAAGGGTTACGAAAACATAAAATACCGCAAAACACAGCAAAACACAGTGTAAAAGTTTATCATCCGGACATGAAGTCCGAAATCAATCATGGGCAGACTATCAACCGATAAGGCCGGACATCGTAATGATCAGGCCGCATAACAAAGGAGAAGACTATGATTTACCGAGTCGAAGGCGATATTTTATTGAGCAAGGCGCAGGCGATCGCGCATGGCGTGGGCCTCAATGATCCGATGGATAAAGGGCTGGCGCTCGAGTTACATAACCGATATCCGGCCATGCACAAGGATTTTCATCGCTGGTGTCATATGCATAACACCAAGCCGGGCGAGGCATGGATGTGGGGCGGGCCGGATAACGTCAGGATCATCAATCTGATTACCCAGGAAGGTGTCGACAGCCACGATCATCGACATGGCAAAGCGACGCTGAGCAATGTTAAACATGCGTTGAATGCGCTGGTAAAGATAATCCATGTCGAAAAACTGACGTCGGTTGCATTGCCGCGCCTGGCAACCGGCGTAGGCGATCTGGATTGGGACGATGTCTGGCCTTTGATTGACGAACGCTTGGGAGGGCTGGATATTCCGGTGTACGTCTATGCCGTTTATCATCCGGGACAAGCGGCGCAGGAGCCCGGGTTATAAGAAATTTGGCACGATCCCCGGCTTGCTTTTACGGGGATCGGTTTCCCTTTTTGCTTCGTGGCAAAGTCAGCCTTGACCGGAGTCTGTTTGTAAATTGGCGAGCAGGGCTTGCAGGTCGATTTCCTGGATGCCGGAAAATACGGCTGAGTAGGTCGTGGGGTCGGCGCCGGTCGTGGTGACGCTGATCCTCGCATCCGCCCCTTCATGACTGAACGAAAGCGCGAGATAGTCGCTTAACGCATCGCATTCCGCATCGATCAACAGGTCCTGCAGGCTTAATGTGGTCTGCGTTTGGGGAGAATGCTCTTCTTGTCCGTTGTGAAAGTCTTTCATCTCTGTTCCTAGTCCTATTGCTAGCCGGTGCTGAGCGATTCGCAACGGCTGTTTTGTAATCGGCGCAACAGTTTTGCGACCAATCGTCTTGAAACCCATGCTTCGCCATTCAAGACCGCACCGATCAGTTTCACGATAAACTTTTCGGCATCGTTTAATTCGAGATAACCTCGAGCCCCTGCCGCCAGACAATCAAGAATTTTGTCGTCTTCGAGCTGCGAGGCGGTCAGAATGATCGGGCGCTCGGGGATTGTTCCATATAAATATTCGATGTAACGAGCAGCGTCATCTTTTAGCAATTCAAAACCGACAAAAACGATAGCGGGTCTTGAGGTTTCGATGAATCGATAGGCGACAAGCGGATCATCAAAAAAACGTACGCTCAGTCTGCCGGTGGGGATCAGGCGGGCCAACGTTTCTTGGTGATCGATAATCACAATGTCCATTATATCCGGTTCACCTAAGGTTGCCGATTGCTTTTGATCAGCCATAAGTTTACCGATTTTTAACGGTTTGTGAATTGTACGAAAGTACTAGGTCGGGCGCTAAAGCGAAAAAGGTTGGGGGAAGAAGAAACTTGGGGGGAGGCGACCTATCGATCGCCTGACAAAAGATGCTCGGAATCCTTTGCCTCAGTGGAACTGATCCGTTAAGAGCTTGATGTCGGATTCGCGTTTTGTCTCGGCATTGGCGCGATCGATGCCTTCAGCGGTAATGGCGAGCATGCCGTTTTCGAGTCTGCAGATCCAGCCTTTTTCCTTCAGATACCAGAGATGAAATTCCAGATGCTCGTGGGGGCAATCCGACAAGCGTTCAAGATCGAGATTGCCTATGCCGGGATTGTGGATGTCTCGTCTACGCTTCATATAAAGGATCGACAACAGCTTTTCCTGAATCTCGACATCCCGCTCGATGTTACGATGGTCGCTCGCTTCCTCGGCTAATCTTGAGCGCAATACCCCGTGGTTTTTATGCTGAATATCGTATTTAGCGCGCTTGACCGGATCTCTCAGTGTATCATGGGCCCGCACTATCTCGCTAAAGCGTTTATGATCGCCGGTATCCTGATTATCCGGATGGTAGCGCTGAGCCAGGTAGCGAAATATCCGGTCTATCGTTTCAGTATTGGCATTCGGGCTGATTTCCAGCGTTTCATAATAATCGGTGAATAAAGAGGCGTCCATAAAATGGCTATGCAAATTCGGTTTTGGTCATGAATGCTAGAGGTTCTGTATCAAAAAGCGTAGCATTTTTGTTAGCCTAACGCAAATTCTTAGGTCGCCAAATTCAACTTAGGTGAGCACGAAAGCGCGGGTTCTGATTGGCCTCCGGATGGATTTTTAATAACCGTGTTGGACAGTCAGAAGTTTTGCGCTTCTGTTGTGCGTAGGCTCCCGATTTGAACGATCGACACCATTAACGGTAATCGACAGCAGGCCGTTTTCCAGCCGACATATCCAGCCTTTTTCCTTCAGATACCAGAGATGAAATTCCAGATGCTCGCGTGGACAACCGGATAATCGCTCCAGCTCGAGATTACCGAGGCCGGGATTATTCATGCTGCGACGGCGCTTGACATACAGCAGCATCAACAGTTTCTCCTGGATCATCCCGTCCTCGTAAAGCGCGTGAGGGTCCTGGTCCGCCTTTGGTTGCGGAGAATAGTGCTGAGTGCTGTTTTTTTTGTATTCGAAATCGTATCGAGCCCTCTGTTCCGGATCTCTTAACGTTTCGTGGGCTTGAACGATGTCGGCAAATCGATGGCTGTCGCCGGTGTCTTGAATATCGGGATGATAGCGTTGCGCCAGATAACGAAATACTCGATCTATCGTATCGCTGTTCGCGTTTGGGCTGATTTCAAGAATTTCATAAAAATCTTTGAATTCTCTGGGTTCCATACTGGCCTCCGAAATATAGGACGGGACAAATCAAGCCTAGTACAGGGACGTATTTCTGCAATGCCACTATTAAAAAATCAATCAACAAATTGGCGGCTTGAAACAGTCAAGTCAGTTCATTGACCGCATCCTGGGTCCGAAAAAAGACCTTGCCGGGGGTAAGATGGCTGAAAAAATCAGTCTTCTGCAATTTATCGAGTACCGGACCTTTGGCTTCGGAGAGGTGCAGCGTGATATTCAGGTTTCTCAGCGTATCGTTCAGGCATTCGATGACTTCGAGCGCGGTACTGTCGATATAGCTGACCGAGGCGAAGATCAGCACCACATGCCTGATATCCGGTTGACGTTGCAATTGGTCGGTAATGAATTCCTCGACATAGTTTACGTTGGCGAAGGTAAGGTTTTCATCGACGCGAAGCAGGAGCAGATGCCGCCAGGTTTTCACCTCATGGCGCTTGATGTTGCGGAAATGTTCGGTGCCCTGTATCCGCCCGACCACCGCGATGTGTGGATGGCTGGTAATTCTGAGATAGCTGATCAGCGTCAAAATGATCCCGAGCGTGATGCCTTCTTCGATGCCAAGCACCAGTACACCGAGTAAAGTGACGCCTTCGGCAATGCCGTCACTGGCGTCGTAGCGCCAGGTATCGACGATATTCTTCAGTCGAATCAATGGCGTAATCGCGACCAGGATGATCGCGGCCAGCACCGCTTTCGGTATCGCGGCAAAATGAGGGGTAAAAAACATTAAAGCCAGGGCAACGAAAATGGCGGCCATCAGCATCGCCATTTGAGTGCGGGCGCCGGCCGAAAAATTGACCATCGTACGACTGAAGCCTCCGGCCACGGCCATGCCGCCGGACAACGCCGAAGCGATATTGGCCGCGCCGAGGCCGAGCAGCTCGTTGTTCGGGTGTATCTTTTCGCCTTTGAGGTTGGCTATCGCCTTCGCAATCGCGACGCTTTCGACATAAGCAATCAGCGCGATCAGGGCTGCATAGGGAAGCAGGAGCCGCCAATGGGCGTAATCGATCGTATCGAAGCGTAACTCCGGCAGTCCTGCCGGAATTGGGCCGACCGTTGCGACTCGGTAAGCGTCATCGAGATCGAACTGATTGACTGCAGCCGCTCCCAACGCGACAGCCAGCAAGGGTCCGCATTTGCTAATAGCGGTAATCCAGGCGGATTTCAGGGCGGTTTTCTTAAGCCAATCGGTGAGCGGCTTGCCGAACAGGGCTAACAACAAAACTGCCCCCAATCCGGTCATCAGGGTTGCGGGATTCACTGTTCGCACAGCGTTCGTATAACAACTCATGCTGTTCGTGCAGGAAAATTTCGCCAGGCCGAGCAGCGGCGGCAACTGGCTGAAGACGATTAAGATCGACGCGCCGCTGGTAAAGCCGGTCAGTACCGGATGGCTGATGAAATTGACCAGTCCTCCCATGCGTAATAACGCCATCAGCAGCATGATCATGCCTGTTTCTGCGGCCAAGATCACCGCGCTCTCCACCGGCTGCTGCAAGGCGCTGACCTCAGGGGCATTTAATGCGCTGGCAATCATCACCGCGGCGATCGAGACCGGGCCCACCGACAGGGTTTTGCTGGTGCCGAACAGGGCGTACAACATCGGCGGCAGGATACTGGCATATAAACCTAACTGCGGCGGAATCCCTGCCAGCAGCGCATAAGCGATGCCTTGCGGCACGAGCAGAATCGCCGTGATCGCGCTGGCGAATAGATCGCCCTGGAAATCATTCCGCGAATAGGTTTTGAGCCAACCGATAAAAGGCAGAAAGTCAGTCAGGCGCATTGAAAGCAATTGAGTGAGTGAAAATATAAACGCGATCTCAGCCAGAAAAAAACGATTTTTAAAATGACTGCGGCTGTGCAAGCGGCTAAGCTCGCGAAGCGTATTCAAAAAAATTAAACGGAGCGGATAAAAATTTGCCAGGAAAGATCTTGATGCTCTGCAAAGCGACCGTTTGAGCGGTGCGAACCGCATTCCCACGCAAAGCATGGGAATGATATCCGGCATGTAAGGCGAATAAGCCTAACGCATCACCGAGCCGACTTATTCTTCCTTCAAAAATTTTTCCGCGTAGCTTTCGCGATGAGGAATATCGATCCGATAGCCTTTCAACATCAAATGCCAGTACATCCAGGGGAACCCGACCTTCTTTCCCCACCACCAGATCCAGCGGTTTTTACGCGGATCCAGGAGCGGAAACGACGGTGTTACCTTGCCGCCGTAGGAAAACTCGGCCAGCATCACCGTGCTCAGCGAGGTTGTCAGCGGGCAGGAGCCGTAGCCGTCGTATTTGCCTTCGACTTGTTTGCTCTTTATCAGATACAGAATGTTATCGACCACAACCGGTACCTGTTTGCGGATTGCCGCAGCGGTTTTCGCGTTCGAGGTCGTCGTGGCATCACCCAAGCCGAAAATGTTCGGATATTTGGTGTGCTGAAGGCTGTTTTCATTCACATCGACCCAGCCGGCCGCGTTCGCGAGCGGGCTTTTTTTGATGAAATCCGGAGCGCTTTGCGGCGGCGTCACATGGATCATGTCGAATTTTTTCTCGACCCGCTGCTTATTGCCGGCGCTGTCGGTCGTTTCGAAGATTGCGGTCTTGTTCGGGCCGTCAATTTCAACCAGATTATGGCCGAAAGACTTTATCACCCCGTAGCCGGTGGCGACTTTATCTAATGCCTTCGCGAAAAACGGGATCCCGAACATCGCAGGGCCGGCGTTGCAGAATTCGATCGTAAATTTGTCGAGGATGCCCTTCTTCCGGAAACGGTCCGCTGCCAGATACATGATTTTTTGCGGCGCGCCGGCGCATTTGATCGGCATGGTCGGCTGTGTGAATAAGGCTATCCCCGACTGGATATTTTGAATGCATTCCCAGGTATATTCGCAGGTGTCCGGGGAGTAATTGCTGCAAACATTGTTTTTGTTAAGCGTCTCTTTCAGCCCTTTGATCTTGTCCCAGTCCAGCTGCAGACCGGGGCAGACGACCAGGTAATCGTAAGTGATCGTGTCGCCCGAGCGCAGCGTGACGGTGTTCTGTTCCGGCTGGAAGCTTTCGGCATAATCCTTGATCCAGTTGACTTTCGGATTGATCAGATCAGCTTCATTGCGGGTGGCCTGTTTCAGGGTGTATTCGCCGCCGCCGATGATCGTGAAGCCGGGCTGATAATAATGTTTTTCGGCAGGCTCGATCAGGCCGATGTCGATCGACGCATTTTGCCGAAGCATGTTGTTCGCAACCGATACGCCGGCAGCGCCGCCGCCGACGATCAGAAGGGTGTGATGTTGTGGCATAAAGTCTCCTCTAGGATTTTCTTATCATTAGGGCGCAGCCCTTTTCTAAATGCAGGTGTTAATGTCTTTGCCGGGCAGCCAACCGATGGGTCGCTTCGCCCGGCATCACTTTTTACGCTAAATTCGGCTTAAGTCAACCGGCAGCCCGGTTTTGCCTTATCAATGGCTTTTTTGCCAGGCTTCATAACCGCCAGCAATCGACAAGACATTCTGGTAGCCCAAGGTTTGCAGGGCTTGCGCCGCCAGTGCCGCGCGTCCGCCGGTCCGGCAGTACACCACAACTGTTTTTGACTTATCGGCGAGTTCTGGCGTGGTGCCGACTTTGAATTCCAGTACGCCGCGCGGAATCGGCAGCGCATTGTCGATATGGCCTGCCGCATATTCACTCTCTTCGCGCACGTCGACCACGGTAATGTCGTTCTGGCTCAACAACTGCTTGGCCTTGTCGACGCCGATTTCGGTAATTTGCTGTTTGGCTGCTGTGACCAAATCCTGCGCGGTGGTCGTGGTCCGTTCCGGACGTGTCGTTTCGCGCTGCGCTACCGCGTCCTGCCGTTCGTCTTCATCAAGGCCACAGTAACGGTTGGCCGGCACCGCTTCGTCAATCAGGCGGGGTTTCGGCAGATTCAGGTTGTTCATGATCTCGATAAATTCTTCGCGGGTTTTACCGGCCAGGCGCGGATTCGTGGTGCGTTCCTGCATGATGCTGCTGACCCAGCGCTGTTGATAATCATGGCCCGGATAAACCAGCGTTTCGTCGGGCAAGGTAAACAGCTTTTGGGTAATACAGTCGTACAGCGCGCCCGCATTGCCGCTTTGAAAATCGGTGCGTCCGCAGCCGCCGATGAACAGCGAGTCGCCGGTAAACACCCGATCCCGCCACAGGAATGAGACGCTGCCTTGGGTGTGGCCGGGCGTCGCGAGCACCTTGATTTTTTCGCCCTTGCCGAACTCCAGCACGTCGCCGTCCTGTAACTGCAAGTCTGCGCCGATCGCGCCGCATAATTGGCCGACGCCGGTTTCTGCGCCGAGTTTCTGCCTGAGCAGGCCGCTGGCGGTGATGTGGTCCGCATGCACATGGGTTTCAAGGGTATATTTCAGCTTCAGGCCGTGTTCGTCGAGCAGGGCGACGTATTCATCGATGTGCGACTTGACCGGATCGATCAACACCGCTTCCTTTGCGTCCGTATCGGCGATGAAATAGGTATAAGTCCAGGTTTCGGGGTCGAATAATTGTTTGAAAATCATTTTGTCTCTCCTCTTTTTTGGTAATGCCACTGATGATTATTTAAATGAGCAATGCTTGATACAGAGCAAGCCGTGTGCCAGGCATAAAATCATTTAAAATGCTGCTTTGAAATCGTTCGGCAATTTCGGCAAAAAGTCGACTGTCGGGTTTAACTTGTTGACGGGAATAGGGATTAATTTTGAGTTCGGACTTTAACAACGGCAAATTATGTGACGTATAGACTGCGGCGGAATTTGTTTCATTGTGTTTCAGTGAAACGGAATTACGTATCAATAAGAGGTCGTGAAACAAGTCGGCAAATCTCCGAAACCGCCTTTTCGTTTTTAGTTGATGCCGGAACTGAATCATGCTGGGCTCGCTTCTCCGGTGTTTCGGGTTGGATTTGAAGTATGGCGTGTTGAGTAAACTTTCACACGCGTTTGGCAAACTAACTGTACAGTTATTGAAAACACGGCCGCTATCCGAACGGAAGCGGCCGTTGCGTTATTCCGGCTTTCCGGCCGAATAACGAGAGTGCATCGCCTGAAATTCCTCGTTCATTTCCCGCCTACTCTATTAACGATCGATTGACCGGATTGCGGTCATGTTTTATCCACTTCGTTAGCAGGATTCCAAAGCTTGTTGTTTGCCCCTCATCTACCGATGTTTCCATTGATGGCTTCGATGCCGCGGCGATCCAATGGGAAAGGCAAAGCCTTGTCCGGTTCCTCTTCATTTTTATTGCATTAAATAGGTTATGTCAAACAAAGTTATCTCCCCCGAAATGTTGCCGCACCGATCGCGCGAAAATATCCAAATCCTTCGCGATGAGTTGATCCAGGCCGTCTCGAAATATGCGCAGCCCGATTATCGTAAGGCGTTCGGGCAAATCGCCAACACTTTTCTGCCTTATTTAGGGCTATGGGCACTGATGATTGTAACCGTGCTGTATGAGTTTCCCGTCTGGACGACCCTGCTATTGGCGGTGCCGGCCGCCGGATTTCTGGTGCGCATCTTCATCCTGTTCCATGATTGCTGCCACGGCGCCTTTTTTCCTTCGCGTTCGGCCAACCGGATACTGGGCTATATTTCCGGCATCCTGACCTTTACCGCGTATGAGGACTGGAAACGCACGCATGTCACATCATGCCGCCTCGGGCAATCTGGACCGTCGCGGCACTGGCGACATCTGGACGCTTACGGTCGATGAATACCTGTCCGCCTCCCGGTTCAAACGCCTGGTTTATCACGCGTTTCGTAATCCCTTGCTGTTATTCTCCATTATTCCGCTGGTGCTGTTTTTGATCATCCAGCGCTTTCCCAGCCAGGGGGCCAGAAAACGCGAGCGTAACAGCGTCATTTACACCAATCTGGCGATTCTCGCGCTTATTGTTGTGATGAGCCTGACGCTTGGATTTAAAAATTATCTGCTGATCCAGTTGCCGATCATCATCATGGCGGCGAGCGCAGGCATGTGGCTGTTCTATGTTCAGCATCAGTACGAGGATGTCTATTGGGCGCGGCAACGAAGCTGGAATTTGACAAATTCAGGCCTGGAAGGCAGTTCGTATTACAAACTGCCGAAAGTGTTGCAATGGATAGTCGGCAATATCGGTTTACACCATATTCATCACGTCAGGGCCAATATTCCGAACTATAACCTGCAGCGCTGCTACAACGAAATGTCGGCCTTGCAGGCAGTAACGCCGCTAACGATACGCAAGAGCCTTAAATCGCTGTGGCTGAATCTTTGGGACGAACAGAAACAGAAACTGGTCAGTTTCCGCTCGATCAAAAGCCTGCCCAGGCTGACGAATCTGTCGGCGGCGGACGCTTGAATCGCATGAAGTCTGTCAGGCCGGTTCAACGCCAACGATTTCTTCCAGCTCATTCAAATTTAGCCGCAAGCGGCCATAACAGGATTTCTGATCGCACTGGCAGCCGGAGCCTTCCATGATGCTTTCGAGAAAAGTCACATAGATCAACAGGCTGTCCGGTTGCCGCTCGATGATTTCATAGTCGATCGACTCGTTGATGATCCAGCCGTTCTGGCTGCAAAAAGTGCTAAGTTCTCTGCAATTTTGCAGTACGTGAGCAATGGCTTCGGCTTCAGGCATGATTTGTTCCTCTTCAATTCAGACCGGTCGGGATGCTGCGAGTGATATTGAATCTTTTCGACATGTCCGACCCTGTTTCAGTTTTATTTTCTGCCAAAGGCGGTCAAGACTACCACCAGCGCCGCAAAGCCGGCGCCTGCGTAAAACGTTGTCGAGCCGCCGTGAAAGTCCCACAGCCAGCCGGCGATAACGCTGGCCAGGAGCGCAAACAGACCGCTCACGAAATTGAAAAGTCCGAATGCGGAGCCTTTCAATTCCGTCGGCGTCGTGCTGGCCACGAGCGTCGCCAGGATGCCTTCGGTGAAGCCCATGTGCAGTCCCCACAAACTCGCTCCAACCAGCACGGCAGACGGCGTTGCTGCCCCTGCCAGCAGCAAATCGGCCGCGATCAGGAAAAACAGGCCGATTGAGAGTACATGATTTCTGTCGATCGAGTCCGACAAAGCACCGGCAGGATAGGCAGATAATGCATAGAACAGATTCATCATAACCATCACCAAGGGAATCATCGCGATAGACATTCCCGCCTGCTGGGCGCGCAACACCAAAAAGGCTTCGCTGAAACGGGCCAGCGTAAACACTGCACCGATCACGACGACCCGCCAATACGGCCACTGAAAATGCCGCAGGGTAGCGAGCCGCAACGGTGAGCGAAAGTGGTGCTGCCCCGGCTTAGAGCTAGGTTCCCGGATGCCGATAACGATCAGAATCACAGTCAGCGCGGCAGGCAGGACCGCAAACCAGAGGACCGCCTTCAGGTCGTCGTCATATAGAAAGAGCAGCAGCATCGCCAGCAACGGGCCGAGAAATGCACCCACCGTATCCATCGCCTGACGCAGACCGAAACAGGCGCCGCGAATGTTTTCCGGCGCGACATCGGCGATTAATGCGTCGCGCGGCGCGCCGCGGATGCCCTTGCCGATCCGGTCCAGGAACCGCGCGGTGAAAACCGTTTCGACCGAGCTCGCCAGGGGAAATAAAGGTTTGGTTAATGCCGCCAGGCCATAGCCGATCAGGATCAGGCGCTTGCGATGTCCCCAGAAATCGCTCAAGGCGCCGGAAAAGATTTTGACGATTTGCGCGGCGGCGACCGCGACGCCTTCAATAAAACCCACGGTCAACGCACTTGCGCCGAGCGTGCCGACCAGGAAGACCGGCAAGATGCTGTGTACCAGCTCCGACGATAAATCCATGAATAGACTCACGTAACCCAAGGTCCATATCGTGCGGGGAATGACGACCTGCGATTTTCCGATGATCATGTGTCGAACCTTACATCTAAAAAGCGGCGTAACCGAAGCGAAACCTATCTTTTCAGCCCGGTCAAAAAAAGTGACCTATTTTCTGGGGTTTTATTGATCGAGATCAACTCTCTGTCGAAAGAAGAGGGCACAATGGCTAAACCTGTAAAAGGTTACCGAAAAGTCTTCAAGAGGGTCATGGCCTTTTTTGAAGAATGTTCTGCCTATATTAATCAACGAGGAAAGTTATGAAAGTTATAAGTCAATTCTTATTAGTTGTTTTTGCCATTTCTACCTTGGCGGCCTGTGATGAAATGGGTAAAGGCCCAAATAAACCGGCCAGTTCGGATACTCCTCCGGCATTGCAGAAATAAATATTACACGTCGGCAGTCAGTCGATGTTACCGCATTCGATGTTTAGAAGCGGTAATATCGTCTATGGTCGGCGCTGGCTTACTCGGCTAAAGCAAGAGAACCAGGCTCGACGATTGATTTCAGCCAATCCAGATCGTTGATCTGGATGCCTCGACGCTTGACCGTAATCACGCCGACTTTATTTAAATCCGCCAACTGACGGCTGACGGTTTCTATCGTCAGGCCTAAAAAATTGGCGATGTCGTGGCGGCGCATGCTCAGATTAAATTCAGTGCCGGAAAACCCGAGGTCTCCGTATCGCCGCGATAGGGTCAACAAAAAACCGGCAATTCTACACTTGGCCGAGCGGTGGCCCAACGACAAAATTTTATCGTGATCGGAGGCTATTTCCTTGCCCATAACCCGCATGATTTGAAACTGCAGGCCGGGCAGTTCGGAACAGAGCTCATTGAGGCTGGATAAGGGCAGTTCGCAAACCGAGCAGGTTTCCAGAGCAATCAGGGGACAAGTGAAGCTACCATACTGCAATGAATCCAGGCCCATGAGTTCGCCCGGCAAATAAAATCCGAGGGTTTGCTCGTCGCCTTCCGTATTCACCATAAAGCTTCGGAACGAACCCGACTTCACCGCATACAGACTTTGGCATTTATCGCCCTGAACATACAAAAATTCATTGAGATGTAATGGACGCCTGTTTTTGACAATACCGGCAAGCTGGCGGATTTCGTGCTGCTGCAGTCCATGAGGGAGGCATAATTCGGATATTTTGCATTCCTGGCAAGAGTTCCTTTGAGAGATTGATGGCATAGCCCGTATTCCTATTAGGTGTTAATTATACGCTTAGTCAGTGTATTAAAATCACACCCTAATTATCCGACTGATTTTTTGACCATTCGGTTTAAAACTTTCTGGATTACTGGATGAGTTTTGGCATAATGCAGAGAATGTTTTATGGATGCCTGCTGTATCCCCATCTCCTGGCTGTGATGTTAGGCTATTCGTCTTCAATCGGCGGAACCGCTGCCGCGTTCCGCCTTACGGGTTTATGAAAAAGTGAGGAGGAGAACATTTGCCTCGGCAACATGCGTCCGATTACGCTGAGTTAATCGGACCTACGCGGGCTCCGCCAATATCAGGAGTTTTCTTATCTTGTCAGCGGCGGATTCGCCATGAACGATAATTCTTAGGAACGGTTCTACTCGCAAGGTGAGATCGAAAAACATCAGCAACTTAGTGGCGTGCACTTCAGTGGAATAGTCGGCAGCGACATGCCCATGCATTACGGCATGACGATTAAGCTCTGTCGGCGGCGTTTCAGTATCACTCGAGCACCACGTATAGAAAGTGTCAACAAATTCGAAAAACGATGCGAGGTAAACGCCTGGCAGTCTGAGGTCTTCCTCCAACGATAAAGCAAAAGTATTCCCTTGTTCGGGATCCTTCACGGCGTCCCAAATAGCATATCCAGGCTTTAAATCTTTTGACCGTAAGCCCGCGATCTTAAAGAACGCATCTCGGAGCACCTGCATTCCGGCATTCAGGTTATCGGTTCCGAGATAGTTCCGGGTGACTAGGTCCAAAAGTGGAAGAGTAGTAGAAATGCACGCAGCCCATAAGTCATGTTCATACGTTCCGCTAATCTCATCGATCAAACCGCTCTTGCTTACAAGGAGTGGGTGCGACTTCCACCTTTTGAATATTTCATTCGAATGGCGTGCAAAATATCGCATCATTACACGATCAAATTGTGGTCTAGTATTTTTAGAATCAGATAGAGCTGCATAAAAAAGCTGGACGCTTAGGCTACTCTTTGCGGAAATGACGCGAAAAGCACGTAAGACTAGACCGAGGCTGAGATCTTTAATTGACATTTTGATTTCAGACTCGATATCCATCGAAGCGGGAAACGGCCATCCATTTTCAATGAGCCCTTCATTCAAACTGTGAATTAAATTAACGGTGCTCGTTCGAGTGTAGAGGCTGAAGGCTTCCTCAGGAGTTCGAGCCCACTCCCGTGTGTACTTTATTGGCTTCCTCGCAATCATGGACGACAAAAGCCGTAAATTCGCTTCGATACGTGCGCCTAGTTCTTTCTTTGATACCAGCATGCTTTCTCTCAGACTAACGATTTGAAGGGCTATAGTATGCACTGAGCAAAAGCGAAGCGCATCGTTCGCGATTGGATACCCTAAAAGGCACAAGCGCGCCTCACGTTGTTTGGCATATCTCACATGACTAACGGCTTATTGATAATCCTCCAGTGGCGGACAGGTGCAGACCACATGCCGGTCCCCGTACACATTGTCGATTCGCCCGACCGGCGGCCAGTATTTGTCGTCCTGTTGGTGTTCGGCCGGAAAGAAGGCCTGCTGCCGCGAATAGGGTAGGGTCCAGTCTTCGAGCAAGAGCCGGTGCGTATGCGGAGCGTGCTTCAGTACGTTGTTTTCAGGATCGGCTCTACCGGCTTCGATCTCGGCGATTTCCTCGCGAATCGCGATCAATGCGTCGCAGAAACGGTCGATTTCGTCCTTGCTCTCGCTTTCGGTCGGTTCGATCATCAGGGTTTCCGGCACCGGAAAAGACACGGTCGGCGCATGAAAGCCGAAATCGATCAGCCGTTTCGCGATGTCCTCGACACTAATGCCGCAGGAATGCTTGAAGGCGCGGCAGTCGATGATGCATTCGTGCGCGACCCAGCCATTCTTGCCGGTGTACAGGATCGGATAATGCGGCGCGAGCCGTTTGGCGATGTAGTTCGCGTTCAGGATCGCGGTTAGGGTTGCACGTTTCAATCCGGCTGCACCCATCATCGCGATATAGGCCCAGGAAATCGTGTAGATGCTGGCCGAACCCCAGGGCGCGGCCGCGACCGTGCCGACCGTGCCGTACCGTCCCTTGTTCGGATTAACGTTTTTGACGACCGGATGATCGGGCAAATAAGGCGCCAGATGCGCGCCGACCCCGATCGGGCCGACGCCGGGACCGCCGCCCCCGTGCGGGATGCTGAAGGTCTTGTGCAGATTCAGATGCGCGACATCCGCGCCGATTTTGCCGGGGCGGCTGAGCCCGACCAGTGCGTTGAAATTGGCGCCGTCCAGATAGACCTGGCCGCCGTGCTGATGGACCAGGTCGCAGATGGTCCGGAACGCTTCCTCGAATACGCCGTGCGTGGAAGGGTAGGTGATCATCAGCGCGGCGACCGTGTCGCGATGTTCGGCAAGCTTGGCTTTCAGATCGTCGAGGCTGACATTGCCGTTGTCGTCGCAGGCGACTACAACCACTTTCAGGCCGGCCAATACCGCGCTGGCCGGGTTGGTGCCGTGCGCGGAAGCAGGAATCAGGCAGACGTTGCGCTGGCCTTGTCCCGTCACTTGATGGAATTTGCGAATCACCAGCAGCCCCGTGTATTCGCCTTGAGAGCCCGCGTTCGGCTGTAATGAGAATGCGTCGAAGCCGGTCAGATCGCAGAGCATGTCTTCGAGTTCGGCGAACATCTGCTGATAGCCGAGCGTCTGGTACAGCGGCGCGAACGGGTGCAAGCCATTGAATTCATGATACGACAGTGACTGCATTTCGGTCGCCGCGTTCAGTTTCATCGTGCATGATCCCAACGGAATCATCGAGCGGTCCAGCGCGATGTCGAGCCGGGCCAAGCGCCGCATGTAGCGCATCATCTCGGTTTCGGAATGGTAGCGCGCGAACACCGGATGCTGCAGGATCGGATCGCTGCGCAGCAGATCATCCGGAAGGCATTCCTTGATCGTTTTATGCAGCCGGTTGATGTCCGGAAACTCGGCCGCCGGGGTCGCGAATACCTGCCAGAGTGCCCTGAGCGTGTTGCGGGTCGTCGTTTCGTCGAGCGCAATGCCGAGATGGTCCGGATCGATTACGCGCAGGTTGATCGTGGCTTCCATTGCCTGAGCGGCGATCCGTTTGGCGCGGTTCGGTACGCGCACGACGATCGTGTCGAAATAATGCCGGCTAACGACTTCATGCCCGAGCAGTGTCAGGCCGGCTGCGAGGATCTGCGCGTAGCGGTGCACGCGCCCGGCGATCATCCGCAGGCCGTCCGCGCCGTGGTAGACCGCGTAGAAGCCTGCGATTACCGCGAGCAGCACCTGCGAGGTGCAGATATTGCTGGTCGCCTTGTCGCGGCGGATATGCTGTTCGCGGGTCTGCAGCGCCATGCGCAGGGCGCTCTGGCCGTGGCTGTCTTTTGATACGCCGATGATCCGTCCCGGCATCGAGCGCTTGTATTCGTCCTTCGTCGCGAAAAACGCCGCGTGCGGGCCGCCGTAGCCCATCGGCACGCCGAAACGTTGCGCGCTGCCGACCACGATGTCGGCCCCGAATGCGGCCGGCGGCTTCAGCAAGACCAGGCTTAACAGGTCGGCGGCGACCGTAACGAAAGCCGATTTTTGCCTGGCGATCTCTACGATTTCGTGAAGATCGCGCACTTCGCCTTGCGAGCCGGGATATTGCACCAGCACCGCGAAAAAATCGTGTTGAGCGAGGTCGTGATAGGGATCGCCGACAATTACCTGGTAACCCAGCGAATGCGCACGGGTCTGGACCACCGCGATCGTTTGCGGATGGCAGTCCTGATCGACAAAAAAAGTATTAAAGGTGCTGTGCGACAGGCGCCGCGCCATCGTCATCGCCTCGGCCGCGGCGGTCGCCTCGTCGAGCAGCGAAGCATTCGCGATCTCCATCCCGGTCAGATCGATGATCATCTGCTGAAAGTTCAGCAGCGCCTCGAGCCGGCCCTGGCTGACCTCGGCCTGATACGGTGTATAAGCGGTGTACCAGCCGGGATTTTCGAGTACATTGCGTTTGATCACGGCCGGCATGACCGTATCGTAGTAGCCCATCCCGATCAGCGAGGTAAACACCTTGTTGCGGTCGCGGATTTTGCGCAGGTACTTGATCACTGCGTTTTCGCTGATCGTTTCGGTCAGTTTGAGCGGCTCGACGTTCAGAATGTCCGCAGGCAGCGCCTTGTCGATAATCTGTTCGAGATCAGTCAGGCCCAGTTCCGTCAACATCGCCTGGGTTTGTTCGGGATTCGGGCCGATATGGCGGCGGATGAAATCGCCGAGCATTTCCAGTTGGTTCAGATTCGGAGGTGATGTGGTCATGGCTTAACGATGGTAGCGATGAGGAATGAAAGGCAGGCGTACGACGGTCAATGTGACTTGCCGCCCCCGGACTTCGGTGAACAACTGAGCGCCGACAGCCGCATAGGCTTTGTCGATCCGCGCGAGCGCGATCGGCTTGCCGAGGCTCGGCGCGAAACTGCCGCTGGTGACATGGCCTACGTTCTGGCCTCGATCATTCGACAGGAGGGCGCCTTCCCGGATCGGCGCCTTGCCATCCACGATCAATCCGGCCCGGATCAGGTCCGGGCCATTCCGGAGTTGAGCGAGAATTTTTGCGGCGCCGGGGAATTGGTCGTGGCCTTTCTTGATGATCCAGGACAATCCCGCCTCGACCGGGGTGATTGACTCGCTCAGTTCATGGCCGTACAGGCAGAGCCCCGCTTCCAGGCGCAGCGTATCGCGTGCACCGAGCCCGACCGGGGCGACAGGATCCTCGGCCAGCAGCAGTCGGGCCAGCCGTTCGGCATCGCGAAGTCCGACCGAAATCTCGAAACCGTCTTCGCCGGTGTAGCCGCTGCGGCTGATCGAGCATTCGATCCCATCGAGTTCGGTCTCGCCGCTTTGCATGAATTTCAGGCTCGCGGCGGCAGGGGAAAACTTCCGGATCACGGTCTCGGCCTTGGGGCCCTGCAGCGCAAACAGCGCACGGTCCTGAAGGTGTTTCAGACCGGGCAAATAGCGGCGCAAATAGTCGAAATCCTGATCCTTACAGGACGCGTTGACGATGAGGGATACTCCCGATTCAGTCCGGTTCACGATAATGTCGTCGAGCACGCCGCCATTGTCCAGCGTCAGCACGGTATATCTTTGAAAGCCGGGGCGGAGGCCGGAAATATCGCTCGGCGTCAGCCTTTCCAGTATGCCGGCGGCTTCATCGACTTCCGCGCTGAGTTGACCCATGTGCGAGATGTCGAAAAAACCGGCCGCGCTTCGGCAATGCAGATGTTCCTGGATGATGCCGGTGCCGTAATGCAGCGGCATCGCATAACCCGCAAAAGGCGCGAACTTCGCGCCGAGTTCAACGTGTAAAGCATTCAGAGGAAGAATTTTTAACATCATCGCATGCGGAACCTGAATGTTATTGAGTGTTCAGTTTAACCGAATTTTACGCCTTTCGACCTGCCAGGTTTTATTAACCTGGCAGGTCTTCGCCCGGAAACCCATTCTTAATGAATTTACTTGCCGATTTGATTGGGGCTAATCGGTATCGAATTCATAATTGATTTTTACGCGCTGCGCAGTTCCAGCCTGGGTTTCCAGATTCAGGTTTTCAGTCAGTTTCCGCTTCATTACCAGTGCGGCCTGATTATTGAAAAGGCCGACCTTGGCGCCGACATAAAAACCGGGTGACAGATAGCGCCCCGCCTGCACCAGAGTATCTTCCAGCGTTTTCCCTTCCTTGATCTCAAACTCGCTGAGCCCGAGCTTGTTCGCGATCCAGGATACCCGTGAAGAACCGTAGGCGAGCGCCGCGCTGGCGATCCGCTCGCCTTCGTTTTGGCCGGCCTGATCCAGCGGACCGCCGGTTACCAGATAAGCCAGGACGTCGGTTTCGGGCAGCGGAGGATTCGAGGACAGCCGTGTTTTGGGCGCATTTAAGGG
The DNA here is from genome assembly GCA_051061015.1 of Methylomicrobium sp. Classification (GTDB taxonomy): domain Bacteria; phylum Pseudomonadota; class Gammaproteobacteria; order Methylococcales; family Methylomonadaceae; genus Methylomicrobium. The sequence continues at coordinate 81,013 of JBPFEG010000088.1, read as the reverse complement.
CCCACTCACGTCTACGATCGCTGTGACCTTTTCGTCTTTGGACAGCCGGGTGGCTTCCACGTCGAGCCAGGGATTGTTGAGCGGGCCGTTGAAAACGATTTTCCCGCGCCTGACGGTTAAATCTTGTCCATAGCTTTGGTAAGTCGCTTTTTTCATCTCGACATCGCCATAGGCGGTCGTTTTTTGGCCCCGCTTGTCGACCCGGAATTTACCGGTCAGGTCGCTATCGAGGCCCATCCCTGAAAAATGGATTTGTTGGCCGAGTTCGACTTCCACGTTGGCGTCGACAGGAATCTGAGGTACTGCGTCTTGCTGCTTTTTTTCTTCGCCGAGGATCACTTCGTCCTTGCTGACCTTAACCGCATTTTCGGGAAGTTCCTTCAGTTCGATGCGGGCTTTAGGAATCTTCAGGGTACCGCTGATTTTGCGTTGGTCGGAGGCCAGCCGCAGCGATAAATCGGGCGTGACCGCCACTTGGGCTTCGGGGAGTCGGGCGGCCTCGAATTGGCTGCCCGCTAATTGGAGTTCCCCATTGCCGGAAGGATTGGCATATCCGTCCAAATTGAGGCTGCCCTGTCCCGATCTGGCGAAGCCGGTGATCCGGATCGGCTTGTCAGGATCGCCGGTGGCAACTGCACCGAGTCTGACCTCGTGCACGGAAATGCCGAGCGGCAGCACATCGACTGCGCCGTCGGATAAGTTCACGTTGCCGTTAATTTCAGGCTTATCCAGCCTGCCTTTGATCCCGATATCGGCAGCCAGTCGGCCTTTGAGGTTTGATAATTGCGCGGCGGTCAACGGCGTCAACAGCGACCAGTCGGTCAGCGCGGCCTTCACTTGGCCATCGACTGTTTTGAGTTCATGGGTGTCCATCCGGAGGTTGGCATCAATCCGGTTTCGGTTACCCAAGCCCAGATTCAGTGTCGCGGTAATCGATTGATTGTTTAGACGCGCATCGGCTTCGACTTTGACCTGTTCCTGGACCGGCTTTTGCCCTGCGGCGATCTGGGAGGCCAATACCACAAGCTGCGTGGTGCCTTGAAGTTGAATGTGGTTCTCATGCCTTCCCGACGCCACCGCTTGTAGATTGATTTCACGCAGGGCGAATCCCAATCCCGCCATTTCGATGCGGCCTTCGGAAAGGTCGAGCGTCCCCGTGATGCCGGGCTTTGGAAGGGTGCCTTCAATGTCGAGGTCCACGCGCAGATGGCCCTTGATATCGGAAAGCTCAGAAACGAACGGTTTGACCAGGTCCAGCCGGCGGACCGAGGCGTTGATTCGGCCGGCGAGGGTTTGCGGTGCGCTGGTGTTCAGGCGCAGGCGGCCGCGCAGATAATCCTGATCAACTAGCCTCAAATCGGCAACCGCGGTTATCTCTTGGCCTTTCAACTCGCCCGATAAGGAGCCGGGGCCCAACACGATCGGCCTGGATTTCTGCTTCGTTGGCAACTGAAGGGTGATCCGGCCGGGCAGCGAAACGGTGTAATGGCCGGCCAGCGCGTCTTTCTGGCGGCGCAGGCTCACGTCGGCATCAATCAGTCCGCTAAGATCGAAGCCTTCCGGAAAATAATCCCGAAACAGGCCGGTCGGAAAGTTCAGCATGTGTGCCTCGACTTTGAAATCATTAGTCGGCCAATAGTGTCCCTCCGCGCAGAGCGAAGACTTTAGCCCGATCAGACAGCCGGAGCCCAGGGTTAAGTCGATGCCTTCGGGTTTTTTTTGCGCGCGCATTGGCCAGGGGGCTTCGAGCCGCCAGTGGGCATCGTCCTGTGTCCGGCGTATGTCCAGTCGGGTCAGCTTGCCTTCCCATCTGTCGGCTTTCAGGCTGCCGCCGAGCGCGGTGGAGAGACTTGCTCGGGGCGAGTCGATCCGCACTGTAAAGTCATGCCGCCGCTCCGATCCCGAGCCATCCAGGGATAGGCTTCTGATTTGCGATTCGCCGCTTTTGACGGCGTGGGCCGATATCGTGATTTTAGAATTCTCTTTTGCCTCGGCCTTGTAATCGATGTCGAGGTCCAGTTGTTCGACGCTGTGTTCGGCGAAGCGCAGGGCTTTGCCTTTTCCCTGGAGCGTGAGCGAGGGACGCTTCCAGGCGCCGCGTAATTGCCCGGTGCCTTCAAAGCGGCCGCCCAGTGTCGGCCAAAGGGATTTCAGATTCCGGGCGTCGATTGAAATGTCGAGCGTTTCGCGCTGGGATCCAAGCGTTCCGTTCAGCGCGATTTTATTCGTGCCGGAAGCCAGAGTCAGGGAATCGACCTTGAGTATGTCATCCGCCAGGGTCAGTTTGCCGCCGCCTGTCAACGGTCGGCCGCGCAAGTTGCCGCTCAGCTTGTTGATGCCGGCGTTAAGTTGCAGTTTGTCGTCCAAGAATTTGCCTTGATTGCGCACGTCCATCGACACCTTGCCCGGCAGCTCCGGCGACAGGATGCCGGGATTGAAGTCCTTCGCAGTCAAGGCCATATCGAAAGCGATTTCCGGCTGCCAGGAGATATCGCCGGTGGCCCGAAAAATGCCGTCAGGCGATTTGAGTTCGAGCGCGTCAATCGCCAGCGCATCCAGACTGCCTTTGCCGTTCAGTTCCAGCATTGCTTTCGGCAGCGCTTGCGGGCTGAGTTCGCCGTTCAATAAAATCCGGTAATTATCCAGAGGCCCGATGATTTCGAGGCTCCCTTTGTCGCTGACGAGCTGAGGATTTTGGACGGCAAACGGCCAGGACAGCTTTTGCCATTCGGCATTTAGATTCAGCCTCGGCTTATCCGCCCAATCTTTCGCGGTGCCTTTGATGTCAAGCCCAAAAGGGGAGTCGAGTCGTCCGTCAAGCGTAATTTCCTGCGTGTCGCCGTGAATTTGGGCGCGGGCTTTCCAGGCGCCGTAAGCTTCGGTAGACGCCTCAAAATCGGCATCGAGCAGAAATGCCAATTCGCCCCGTAGCGTCACTTCGGCCTTGGCGTTTAAAGCGGCCGAATCGGCATCTAGGGTAAGGTCGGGAATCTTGAGCCGATCGTTTTCGGTCAGCGCCGAGAATTTCAGATGATCGATATGTTGCTCCGTCTCGCCTTGTTTAAAGGTCAGGTCGGTCAATTGCATCCGGTCGATAAAAATATCCAGCGGCAGCCGAGGCAGATTATTCGGATCGAAAGGTGGCTTTTCGGCCGGTTCGGCTGATGGAGTTAAGGTGATATCAACCGTATCGACGGTAATGTCGTCGATGTCCAGCGCTCCCCGGAAAAGCCGAGTGGGCTGCCAAGCGAAAACGAATCGGTCCACCACGATATGCGCGCTGTCGCTCTTGTACTCGAAACCGGTCAGCGTCAAGCGCTGCAGCAGTCGTCCCTCGATCGTATCGGCGGTAACTTCGGCCGGCAGGAAAGCAAAGCCTTGCCGCAACAGCCAACGGGTGCCCGCCTGCGTGTTCAGCAAACCGAACAGGCCGACCGGCAGCGACAGGACAACCGCCAGCACGATCAATAACACGCGTTTTTTCATAAACGTGTGCCCGCCGCAAAATGGATTTGGAACGAGGAGTCCGCATTATTCAGCGGTACCGCGAAATCCAGCCGGATCGGGCCGATCGGCGAATACCAGCGGACTCCGAGGCCCGCGCCGACTTTGACGTCGATTCCTTCCAAATTATACGCGTCGCCTGCATCGACAAACGCGGCGAGCCCCCAGTTTTCCAGGATCGGATGCTCGTACTCGGCGCTGACGACGCTTAGAAAGCGGCCGCCGATCACGCTGCCGGTCTTATCCCTTGGCCCCAGTTCCTTATAATCATAACCCCGAATGCTGTTCATACCCCCCGCATAATACCGGTAGGAAGGGGGCAGTTTGTCGAACTGATCGACCAGCGTGGCGCCTTGTTCGGCGCGCCCGACGAAAATGCCGCCCCACGGCAATTGATGTCTCCAGACCGCCGATACGGACCCTTGCACGAAGCTGACCTCGGACAGCGGGTTATGATAGGCGCCGGCCAGATTGAATTCCAGCCTGTAGCCTTCGGTCGGGCGCAACGGATCGTTCGAGACGGAACGCAGCCAGTTGCCGCCGGGGATCAGCAGCAACACTTCATTCTGGGTAGCGCCGATCTTGAAGTCTTCGTAAATCCAGTCGAGAAACAGCGTTTGTTTCCAGCCGTTATCATAGGCATGTTTCAGTCGGGCGGAAAGCTTGGCTGAACGCGATTCAAAGGTATCCGTGTCTTCGCGCTTGAGTCCTGCGCCGAGGCTGAAAAAATCGGTGGTCGGTTTGGCCAGCGGAATGCTGTATTCGACATCCGCAATCGACAGGACCTGGGAAATGTCGAGGTTGGCGTTCAGAAAATGGCCTTGCCGGTTCAGGCGGCGATTCTGGTAAGTCGCAGCCACCAGCGGACCCACATCGGTCGCGAAGCCCAGACCGAAACTGTAATGATGGACCTTTTTCGGCTCCAGCTGAACGGAAACCGGAACGCTTTGCCGGTTCTCGATATCGGCCGCCGGACGGATGTCGATCTGCTCGAAATAGTTGCTTCTGGACAGCGCGTCGTAGGTCTTCCCCAGTTCTTCGCTGGAATAAAAATCGCCCGGCTTGAAGGTGATGAATTTTTCCACGAATTCCGGCTGGAGTATGTCCTGCTTCACTTTCACGTCGCCGAAGCGCAGCCGTTTTTTCGAATCGAAGGTCAACCGTATCTTCGCGGTGTTGATTTCCTTGTCGACGATCAATTTATTTTCCGCAAAGTTTCCCTGCAAATAGCCGCGCGTCGTCGCCAGCGATTTGAGCTGGTTTTTCATTTTTTCGTAGTGATCATGACGCAGGGGCTGATTTTTTTGGGCGATCAGTTTATCCCGCAATTCGCGGAACTCGGGATCTTCACGGGCGTCGCCCCGCAGCGTGATCCGGATGTCGTTCACGACGACCCTGGGTCCGGGAGAAATTTCAAACCGTGCATGCCAGCAGATATCGTCAAAAGCCAGCGATTTCTTGATCGCGGCGTGATAATAGCCGAGCGCGCGCATCGCCTGATCGATTTCGTCATCGGCTTTATCGAAGAAATGGTTGATCATCCATCGCGACGCATCGCATTTCTGCTGGACTAGCGATAAGGATAATTCGACGTTTTTTGCGGTTTCGCCGCTCAGTCCCTGGATCGTGGTTTCTGCATGGGCACTGATGAATATTAGATAAAGCACGGCTGATCGCACGGCTTGCCGTGTTGGCGAACGAGTTCGCGTCCAACCAGTCAATTGCATTCCATCACCTCCATGATGTAGGAGTAAGCAAAACCTTATTCTTTCCTCAGCGCTTCCGAAAAAATGTCCGGCGTCTCCGCATTCTATACAAAAACCTCAATCTTTCACGATCATTCGGGCGTGTCAGCGGAACCCGGTGCCCTTCAGAAAATGCAGAGATGACGTCTTAACTTACCGCCCTTGCAGCGGAACCTGGATCACATTCTTGACTGAGACACAGACAACCCGCCATCGGTTTAATAGTGGATTCACTGAGATATCCGGTCGTTTCTATCGCGAACAGGGAATTTCGTTTGGGCAGGGCGGCGGTGATAGGTTTAGAATGACAGTTTTGCCCTAAACTTAGCGCATTAACCGAGCTTATAAAATAAATCGATTGAGTCCTGCGGCATAAACTGCCGCGCCTACACAAGGAGATAAGAAGAATGTCCGAACAGATGCAATATATTCGCTGGTTCAAAGAATTATCGATCGAAGACGTGCCTTTGGTCGGGGGTAAAAACGCCTCGCTCGGCGAAATGTATCGCGAACTGACGCCGAAAGGGATCCGGATTCCGAACGGTTTTGCGGTGACCGCGGAGGCTTACCGTTACATTCTGGATCAGGCCGATGCCTGGAAAGACTTGCATCAGGCGCTGGACGATCTCGATCCGGAAGATGTGGCCGATCTGGCTAAACGCGCCAAGATGGCGAGGGAAATTATCTATGGCGCGCCGTTTCCGGACGATCTGGAGCAGGAAATCCTCGCCGCCTATGCGCAGCTGCAAAAGGAATACGGCGACGACCTGAGCGTCGCGGTACGCAGTTCCGCCACCGCGGAAGACCTGCCGACCGCCAGCTTCGCGGGGCAGCAGGACACTTATCTGAACATCAGCGGCGAGCATGCGCTGCTCGACGCCTGCAAGCGCTGCATGGCCAGCCTGTTCACCGACCGGGCGATTCATTACCGGGTCGACCACGGCTTCGACCATTTCAAGCTGGCGCTGTCGGTCGGCGTGATGAAGATGGTCCGCTCGGACCTCTCGGCCAGCGGCGTGATGTTCTCGCTTGATACCGAATCCGGTTTCAAGGACGTCGTGTTCATTACCGGTGCCTACGGGCTGGGTGAAAACGTGGTCCAGGGCGCGGTCGATCCGGACGAATTTTACGTGCACAAGCCGACTTATGAGCAGGGTTATCGGAGCGTCTTGCGGCGCACGCTCGGCGCCAAGAAGATCAAGATGATCTACAGTGAAGGCCGCACGCGCGAACCGACACGCAACATCGAGACCAGCGAGCGCGAGCGCAGTCTTTTCTGCATCGACGATCAGGACGCGCTGACATTGGGCGGCTATGCGATCGAGATCGAAAAACATTACAGCGCCAAGGCCGGCGTGCCCCGGCCGATGGACATCGAATGGGCGAAGGACGGCGTCGACGGCCAGCTCTATATCGTGCAGGCGCGCCCGGAAACGGTTGCTTCGCTGAAGCTGGGCGCGACGCTCGAACAGTTCGTGCTGAAAGGCTCCGCGACGCCTTTGGTCACCGGTCACGCGGTCGGGGGACGGATCGCCCAGGGCAACGTGCGGGTGATCAACAATGTCGAGCATCTGTCCCAATTCAAGGCCGGCGAGGTGCTGGTCGCGGATATCACGACGCCCGACTGGGAGCCGGTGATGAAGATCGCTTCCGCGATCGTGACCAACCGCGGCGGCCGCACCTGCCATGCGGCGATCGTCGCCCGCGAACTCGGCGTGCCGGCCGTGGTCGGCTGCGAGAACGCGACCGAAGTGCTCACGACCGATATTCCGGTGACCATCTGCTGCGCGGATGGGGATGTCGGCAAGGTGTATCCGGGCCTGCTCGATTTCGAAAAAATCACCACCGACCTGTCCGGAATGGAGCATCCGAAAACCCACATCATGCTGAACATCGGCAATCCCGAAGCGGCTTTCAAGCATAGCTTCCTGCCGAACGACGGCGTTGGCCTGGCGCGGATGGAGTTCATCATCACTGAATACATCAAAGCGCACCCGATGGCACTGATTCATCCCGAAAAGGTGAAGGACGAGGCGGAAAAGGAACGCCTGAAAGCCTTGACGGGGCAGTTCGAAAACGGCCGGAACTTTTTCATTCAACGCCTGGCGGAAGGCGTCGGCACGATCGCGGCGGCGTTTTATCCGAAGCCGGTGGTGGTCCGGATGTCCGACTTCAAGACCAACGAATACGCGACCCTGCTCGGCGGTCGCTGGTTCGAATTCGACGAGGCGAACCCGATGATCGGCTTCCGCGGCGCTTCACGCTACGTTCATCCGGCCTATGCCGAAGGCTTCGCGCTCGAATGCGCGGCGATGAAATACGTGCGCGAGTCGATGGGGCTGACCAACCTGATCCTGATGATTCCGTTCTGCCGGCGCGTCGGCGAGGCCGAACGCGTGCTCGACTACATGGCGAAGCTGGGCCTGAAGCGCGGCGAGAACGGCCTGCAGGTCTACGTGATGTGCGAGATTCCGAACAACGTGATCCTGATCGACGAATTCGCCAAGCACTTCGACGGCTTTTCGATCGGCTCGAATGACCTGACGCAATTGACGCTCGGCGTCGATCGCGATTCCGAAATCGTGGCAAACGATTTCGACGAGCGCGACCCGGGCGTGAAGCAGATGATCCGGCTCGCGGTCGAAGGCGCGCGCCGCAACGGCCGCCACTGCGGGCTCTGCGGCCAGGCGCCGTCCGATTATCCGGAAATGGCCGAATTCCTGGTTGAAATCGGGATCGATTCGATGAGCCTGAATCCGGATACGGTATTGCAGACAATCCCCCGGATTCTGGAGACCGAGAAACGGTTGGGCAGATAATAAACGTCACCACGTTTCGGCGTATAGCCTGACTTATCGCATGAAGCGTTGGACCGATTGCATCCCAACCGAAAGCGTTATGCCGGCCAATGCAGGAGTTTGAGTCATTTGGATTTGATGAATACCATAATCAGGGTTTTGCTGGTCGATGACCATGCGGTCGTGCGCGCCGGCTTTCGGTTGCTGCTGGCGTCGGTCGACTCGATCGAAGTCGTTGCCGAGGCGGCGCGCTGCGAGAAGGCCTGCAAGCTGTATGAAGACAAGCGGCCGGATGTCGTGGTGATGGATCTGTCGATGCCGGGCATCGGCGGGCTGGAAGGCATCCGCCGGATCACCGCACGCGATCCGGAAGCGAAGATTCTGGTCTTCAGCATCCATGATGAAAAAGTCTATGTCGACCGGGCGCTTGCGGCCGGCGCGAAGGGCTATATCACGAAAAACAGCGCGCCGGAGAATTTGATTACGGCCGTACAGGCCATTGCCGGCGGTAAGACTTATGTCGAAGCCGGCTTAAAAACATCGGGCGCGTTGCAAGCCGAGCAAGAAGACTATCAGTCTCTGCTCGCTACGCTGACGCCGAAGGAGTTCGACGTGTTCCGCCTGCTCGCCAAGGGCCTGACCACGCACGAAGCGGCTAACGAACTATGCCTCGGCGTGAAGACCGTGGCCAATTACAGTACCCAGGTCAAGGCCAAGCTGAAGGCTAACACTGCTGCTGAACTGGCGCGTATCGCGATCGACTTGAACCTTATCTGATTTATTCGAATTTGACGCGGATGCCGGCCCAACCGGAAATCGGAGCGCCCGGTCCCAAAAAGGCTTCTGGCGTGCCGTTCTTGAAGAAGTTCCGGTTCACGACGCCGTAGCTTTCGTAATTCGCGTCGAACACGTTGCGCGCCATGGCGAATAGCTCGACATTTTTGGTGACGGCGTAGCGGGTGTTTAGATTCACGATCGCGTATTCGCTGACCTTCGAATACTGATTGCTGTCGTCGCCGCGTAAATACTGGCTGGATACGTATTGCAGGTCGCCGCCGAAAAACCAGCCGTTCAAGATTTCGTATTCGGCGCCGAATTTGACGGTCTGCTGCGGAATTGATGGGATCCGGTCGCCGGGGTTTACGTTGACTGGTCCCACCGCATTGGTGAGCGTCTCGGCGGTGCGGTAAGTCGCATCGACAAAACTGTAATTCAGATACCAGTTCAACTTTTTCCAAACGCCGTTCAGCCCCAGTTCGCCGCCTTGGCGCTGGGTTACGCCGACATTTTGAAAATAGCCGGCGACTACGCTGCCGGGGGCGTTGATGAACAGGATGTCGTCATTCAATCGAGAACGGTACAGCGCCATCCGCCACTGCAGCGCTTCGCTGAACTTGCCACGCAGGCCGACCTCGAAAGTCTTCGAAATCACCGGCTTCAGGGGCGGATCGGCGGTAAAGCTGTTCGGCAGGGAACAGGGCGCGTTAGGGTCTGCGCAGCTCAATTCGATCGGTGTCGGCGCGCGGAAGCCTTCGTTGTAATTGCCGTAGACTGTCAATTCCTCGAGTGAAGTCTTGAGTGCCAGCGCTTTCAATGGATTCAAGGTGAAGCCGGCCGACGGATTCAGTCTGTCGAAGGTATGGTCACCGTTCAAGGCGGTGCCGATATTGTCGCGCAGTATAACGTTGGCCTGGTTCCAGCCGGCCGATGCGTTCAGGTGCAGCCAGGGGAATACCGAAAACGTGTCGGTCGCGAAAGCGCTGATGTACTCGTTCTCTCCGTTCACGTTCACATCGGTCGTGAACGGGGTCGTGCCTATCGTCGCATGGATCGGGCTGAAAATTGCGTCCTGAGTCAATTGCGTAAAATGGGTTCGACTGGCGTTATAACCGCTGCCGAGCGTAAATTGGTTGTCGTGGGCGAAGAGCGGATGCGTAGACGTCGCCTGTACGTTGAAGCCGGCGCCATCCTGTACGATCCGGTTCGCGACATTCGATGACGGCGCCACGACATTACCGGCGCCATCGTCACACTCGGTCAAACTGATCAAGCTCTCGCAGGTTTCTTCCGCGTTGCCGGTATTGCTGTTTACCGAGTCGGTCGTGTTACCGCGGTAATAGGCATTGCTGGCTATGCTGAAATGTTCGGTGAAGCGATGCTCGCCTTTCAGGTTGAAAAAGTACAGGGTATTTTCGGTGGTATCGGGTGCTGTGTAGATAGCCTCGCGATCCTTATTGAGCTCGCTTACCGGTACCGGCCCGACGCCGTTTAGTTTGTTATCCGCGAAGGTAAAGCTCAAATCCAGGTCGGTATCTTCGTTCTCCCAGCCAATCTTGCCGAAAGCCTGGTGCAACGCGCTATGCGTAAACGGCCGCCAGCCGTCATCCTCGAAAATATTGCCGGCAAAAAACCAGTCGAAATTGTCCTTGTAACCCCCATGTTCTGCTTCGAACGCTTTGCGTCCGAACGAACCTCCATAGGCTTGGGCGCGGGTGCCGGCATGACTGAAACCGCTCTTGGTGCGAACCGACAGAGCGCCGCCCAAGGTATTCAACCCGAACAATGGATTAGAGCCCGGGATCAAGTCGATATTGGCAATCGCATTCTGGGGGATCAGATCCCAATTGACCGTATCGCCGAACGCTTCGTTCACCCGCACGCCGTCCTGATAAACCGAAAGCCCGATCGGTGTGCCGAGCAAGGGCGACACGTTGTAGCCGCGGTAGGTAATATCGGGTTGAAAAGGATTGTTCTGATTGTCGTTGATATTGACGCCGGCCAGATTCCTCCGCATGAAATCGGATAAATCGAGCGCTTCGTGGCGATGGATGTCTTCGTCTTCGGCCGATTGCACATTCCCGGAAACCTTTTCCCGCGCCAAACCGGTAGCGCCGAGGGGCGTATCGCTGACCACTTCGACCTCGGGCAACTCGAAGGAATCGAGCTTTGCGGGCCCATTTTCAGAGGGATTTTCGGCGGCTTGGGCCAAAGGGATCAGTATCGCGAGGGCCAGGAAGGTACTGTGCTTTTTCATTAATCAAAAAATCAGGGCGGGCTAAAAGTGCGCGAATTATTTCATGGCACAGGTTTTAAAAGAAATAGGAAAATTTCCTTTTTGTCTTAAGGAGCGGGTTAGAATAGCGACAATTTTTTCAGACTCATGACAATGACATCTTTCTCCATCCCGACCTGGCCTTATGTTTATGGAGGCCCTTCTCTTCATGGCAAAATCCGCACCTTCCCTGAAGACTTCATTGTCGAGGAAACTCTGGCGTTCGAGCCGTCCGGCGCGGGCGAACATGCCTTCTTGCAGATTCGCAAGACCGGCGAAAATACCGACTATGTAGCCAGACAGTTGGCCCGTTTTGCAGACGTCAGGCAGCGCGATATCGGTTTTGCGGGGCTGAAGGACCGCCATGCGGTCACTACGCAATGGTTCAGCGTCTGGTTGCCGGGCAAACCCGACCCGGACTGGACCGCGTTCGCCTCGGCATCGATCGAAGTGCTTCAGGCGACGCGTCATGCACGCAAATTGCAGCGGGGGGCATTGTCCGGCAATCGTTTCGCTTTGGTGATCAGAGACTGGCGCGGAGATCAAGAGAAAACCCACGCTCGGTTGACTGCGATCAAAGCCTCGGGCATCCCCAACTATTTCGGCGAGCAGCGTTTCGGGCATCAGGGGCGCAATGTCGAACAGGCGTTGAACCTGTTTCAGGGCAAGAAAGTCAGCCGGGAACTGCGCAGCATCTATCTGTCGGCAGCGCGTTCGTTCCTGTTCAATCAGGTATTGGCGGTCCGGGTCGAACGGCAGACCTGGAATCGTCAGATGCCGGGCGAGATTTGTATGCTCGATAAATCGCACAGCCGCTTCAAAGCCGACGTATCGGATCAGACGCTAGCCCAGCGTATCGACGCGGGAGAAATTCATCCGACCGGCGTATTGTGGGGGCAGGGCGAGAATGGCGCCTCGGATACGGTATCTGCGCTGGAAGCCGGAGTCATCGCGCGTTTTCCCGAACTGGCGGAAGGGCTTGAAAAAAGCTGGGTCGAAGCCGAACGCCGGCCGTTGCGGGTCAACGTGCCGGATCTGGCATGGCGGTTTTCGGATGATCAACTGCGATTAAGCTTTGCGCTGCCCGCCGGCAGCTATGCGACCGCCTTGTTGCGGGAAATTATCGAATGGGAGGGTTAATAACGCCGATGCGCTGAGCGCAGTGAAGCGCATCGGTCGCGAACGATAACCCTGAAGAACTGCAGTGCACCTCTTGTGCCGGCATATTCTATGAAGCTTTCTTCGGCAATAGTGAACGGACAGCTCTTATAGGTTATAAGTTAAGAAAAAGGTCGTCTTTTTTGGCGAATTTTTCCGATAACCGCAGCAGGACCAACACCGCGCCCGCTCCCCCGTCTCTGGGCTTCGCGGAACAGAACGCCAGTACATCCTGATGCTGGCGCAGCCAGAGATTCAGGTTGTTTTTCAGGACCGGCAAATTGTCCTGCGAACGATAGCCTTTGCCGTGAATGATCAATACGCAGCGGCAGCCTTCGATTACCGCCCGATGCAAGAATAACAGAAGTTGCCGCTTCGCTGCCTCGCTGGTCAACCCATGCAGGTCAATTTCGGCGTCCAGGCCGAACTGACCCTTGCGCATTTTTGCGGGCACATTTTTCTGCAGGCCCGGTGCAAGGTAGCTGAGCCGGTCCTCGATGCTGACCGTGTCCAAATCGTAATCGTTATTTTCCACAAGGCGGTTTTCGACCTCGGCCGGCTTGTTTTTCGGGTACGGTTTCGGTTTTTCTTTGCCGAGAAGCTGTACTTTGTCGCTTTTGATCGCGCGAATTTCGCCAATCGCAAGACGAAACAGTTCACTATCTTCGGCTTCCTTGATTTTTTTTGTCACGAAAGCTGATTTTATGGGGCATTGTTGCTAATATTTCAGGATTTTATAGTGAATTCCGCTTTTGGGCGAATGATTAATGCATATTTTGTTGAGTAATGACGACGGTTATCTGGCTGAAGGACTTGCCGCGCTGGCCGGCGCATTGCGCCCTTATGCCGATGTTTCGGTCGTAGCGCCCGATCGCAACCGCAGCGCGGCCAGTAACTCGCTGACCCTGGAAATGCCGCTGCGCGCGCATGTGGCCGACAACGGTTTTATCAAAGTTGACGGTACCCCGACCGATTGCGTGCATCTGGCGATCACCGGACTGCTGGAGCCGGAGCCGGACATGGTGTTTGCGGGAATCAATCACGGCGCGAATCTGGGCGATGATGTATTGTATTCGGGCACGGTCGCTGCGGCGACCGAAGGCCGTTTTCTGGGCTTGCCGGCGATTGCGATTTCGTTGGCCTGCAACGAGGAGCCGTTGCATTTCGAGACGGCGGCCGAGGTTGCGGTTGTGCTATTGAAGCGCCTTCTCGATAAGCCTTTGCCGCGGGATACCTTACTGAATGTGAATGTGCCGGATGTTGCGCTCGCCGATCTGCAGGGCTATCGGGCGACCCGTTTGGGTCTGCGGCACAAATCGGAGCCGGTGATCAAACAGAAGGACCCGCGCGGACGGTCGATCTTTTGGATAGGCCCTCCCGGCGCGGAACAAGACGCGGGGCCAGGCACCGATTTTCACGCGGTCAGTATGGGCTTTGTCTCGATCACACCGTTGCAGCTGGACTTGACCTGGTACGAGAGAGTTAATTTGGTCAGAAATTGGCTTTCCGAGGAGGCCGCCGCATGAATCCCACCTTGCAAGGCATCGGCATGACCTCCAGGCGGACCCGGGAGCGGATGACCCGGCGTCTGCTCGAACAGGGCATCCGCAATAATAAAGTACTGGATGTGATGAGCCGAACGCCGAGGCATATTTTTGTCGATGAAGCGTTGTCCAGCCGCGCCTACGAAGACACGGCCCTGCCGATCGGTTTCAATCAGACCATTTCGCAGCCTTATATCGTCGCCAAAATGACCGAGCTGCTGTTCGAATTCGGGCGCCTCGGCAAAGTGCTGGAGATCGGGACCGGCTGCGGCTACCAGACCGCGATTCTGGCGCAGATGGTCGATCATGTGTACACGGTCGAACGCATCATGCCGTTACAGAAGAAGGCCAAGGATCATTTGTGGAGCCTGAAGCTGAAAAATATAAGTTATCTGCACAGCGACGGCGGCTGGGGCTGGCCCGAACATGCGCCTTATGACGGTATTCTGGTGGCGGCGGCGCCTTCCGAAATTCCCGAAATGCTGCTGGAGCAAATGGCGGTGGGCGGCGTGATGATCATCCCGATCGGGCGCGGTGGCCGTCAGGAATTGCAGCGGGTGCTCAGAACGCCGGAGGGTTACGAAGTCGAAGAGCTGGAGCCGGTGACTTTCGTGCCGTTTCTAACCGGCAGGGAGTAACCCCGGAACGCTATTCATGAGGTAAAAACTTGACCAGCTTGACCGCGTTCTGGTCGCTGTGAATGATTTCCAGCGGATAACTGTGCAGTTTGATGCTGGTGCCTTCTTCGGGAATTGTTTCCATGAATTCGATGATCAGTCCGTTCAGCGTTTTAGGGCCTTCGGTCGGGAGTTCCCATTGCATCAACCGGTTCAATTCCCGAAGCGTAATGCCGGCATCGACCAGATAACTGCCATCCGCCTGTTTTTTGACGATTATTTCATCGGTGATCAGTTCGCCGACGATTTCCTGCAACAAGTCGTCCAACGTCACGAGTCCCTGTACATCCCCGTATTCATCGACTACCAGACCGATTCGCAGCTTCTCCATTTTAAAGTGCTGGATCTGGTTGTGAATCGGTGTGCTATCCGGAATGAAGGCCGGTTTGGTCAGCACATTCATCAACATTTGTTTATCGAAATTATCCTGGTTAACCTTAAGCAGTACGTCGCGGAGGTGTAAGAATCCGATCACCCGGTCGATGCTCTTTTTATAGACCGGCAGACGCGTGTGGGGGCTGGTCTTGATTTGATTGACGATTTCTTCGATCGGCAGTTCCAGATCGATGCCATAGATGTCGTTGCGCGGCGTCATGATGTCTTCGACGGTGGCCGATTCGAGATCAAGAATGCCGAGCAGCATTTTTTGATACCGCGAAGGAATCAGACTTTCCGCTTCGGTGACGATACTGCGCAATTCATCCGTATTCAAGGTTTCATGATTATTCTTGCTGACCTGGACCCCGACCATCCTGAGCAGCAGGTTGGCGGTCAGGTTGATGCTCAACACCAGCGGATAAGCCGCTTTCAGGAGCGGGACATAGATCCAGGCGGCCGGGAACGCCAGCGTTTCAGGCTTCACGGCGGCCAGGGTTTTCGGTGTGACTTCGGAAAAAATCAGCACCACGATCGTCAACAAAACCGCCGCAATCGTAATGATCGATTCATCTTCGCCGTAGAGCCGAATCGCGATCACCGTTGTGATCGAGGAGGCGGCGATGTTCACAAAGACATTGCCGAGCAGAATCAGGCTGATTAAACGGTCGGGACGTTGCAGCAGATCGTGGGCCTTAGTGGCGCCCTTATGCTTCAATTTGACTAGATGCTTCAGCCGATACCGGTTCAGCATCATCAATGCGGTTTCGGAGCCGGAAAAAAACGAGGATAACACGAGCATCAGGGCCAGCAAGGCCCATAATAAACCGAGGGGTAAGTCGTTCAAGTAAGAGGATCTCTTTTATTTGCGAAGTGCGTAGTCTCTACGAATTAAGAAATTTTTGTCAAGCCATCTGTGAAATAAAGTCAACAAATTTTACAACAGTTTAAAACTGAACTGTTATAGAATATGCGGTCAAGCTTCTTATTTGAAAGCATTTTTAACGACGCAAAGATCTGGAGTTATTTCATGCGCATTATCCTTTTAGGGAGTCCGGGGTCCGGCAAGGGAACCCAGGCACAATTCATTACTCAGAAGTACGGCATTCCTCAGATTTCGACAGGGGATATGCTGCGTGCCGCGGTCAGAGCGGGAACGCCTTTGGGGATTGAAGCCAAAAAAGTGATGGATGCGGGCGGCTTGGTGTCTGACGACATCATTCTGGGATTGATCAAGGAGCGTATCGCTCAGGATGACTGCGCAAAGGGCTTTCTGCTGGACGGATTTCCGCGCACGATCGCCCAGGCCGAAGGTTTGAAAGCGATGGGGATCGAAATTACTCATGTCATAGAAATCGCCGTTGATGATGAAGAAATCGTCAAGCGCATGGCCGGGCGGCGGGTGCATCCGGCTTCGGGGCGCACTTATCATGTGATCTTCAATCCGCCGAAAGTCGAGGGCGTCGATGATGTCACCGGCGAGCCGCTGGTTCAACGGGACGATGACAAGGAAGAAACGGTTCGCAAGCGACTCCAGGTATATCATGAACAGACCAAACCGTTGGTCGGCTATTACTCAGCTGAGGGGCAGACCGTCAAATTCGCCACGATTGCCGGGGTTGGGGATGTCGGGCAGATTACCGACAAACTGTTTGCGGTTTTAGAGCAGGGTTAATACCTAACATTCATTTGGCCGTACCCATCGGCCCAACTACACACAAGAGCTATGCCGGGTAAAACTTTATATGACAAATTATGGGAAGATCATGTCGTCCATACCGAGGACGACGGCTCTTCATTGATTTATATTGACCGCCAACTGGTGCATGAGGTAACTTCGCCTCAGGCATTCGAAGGCTTGCGCCTGTCAGGGCGCAAGCCGTGGCGCACCGACAGAAACCTGGCGGTGGCCGATCATAACGTGCCGACCACCGACCGCGACAAAGGCATCGCCGATCCGGTTTCTCGTTTGCAGGTGGAAACCCTCGAAAAGAACTGTGCCGAGTTCGGGATCACCGAGTTCAATATGGCCGATGAAAGGCAGGGCATCGTGCATGTGATCGGTCCCGAGCAGGGCGCGACGCTGCCGGGCATGACCATTGTCTGCGGCGATTCGCACACTTCCACGCACGGCGCCTCCGGCGCGCTGGCGTTCGGTATCGGCACCTCCGAAGTCGAGCATGTCCTGGCGACCCAGTGTCTGGTCCAGAAAAAAGCCAAAAACATGCTGATCCGGGTCAACGGCAAAACCGGTCCCGGCGTGACCGCGAAAGATATCGTGCTGGCGATCATCGGCAAGATCGGCACCGCCGGCGGCAACGGCTATACGATCGAATTCGCCGGCGAGGCGATCCGTGCCTTGTCGATGGAAGGCCGTATGACGATCTGCAACATGGCGATCGAGGCAGGCGCGCGTGCCGGTCTGATCGGGGTTGACGAGGTGACGATCGACTATTATCGCGACCGTCCTTATTCGCCGAAAGGCAACGACTGGTTCATGGCGGAACGATTGTGGCAAAACCTGCATTCGGATCCGGATGCGGTGTTCGACAAGACCATTGATATCGACGCCGCCTCGATCCGGCCGCAGGTGACCTGGGGTACTTCTCCGGAGCTGGTGGTTTCGGTCGACGACAAGGTGCCGGATCCGGCGCTCGAAGCGGATGCAACCAAAAAGCAGAGCATGATTCAGGCTTTGAAATATATGGATCTGCAACCGGGTCAGGCGATTACTGATATCAAACTCGACAAAATCTTCATCGGCTCCTGCACCAATTCCCGTATCGAGGATTTGCGGGCAGCGGCAGCCGTCGCGGAGGGCAAGAAAGTGGCCTCGAGCATCAAGCTGGCGATGGTCGTTCCGGGTTCCGGTCTGGTCAAGCATCAGGCCGAAGCGGAAGGACTGGACAAAATTTTTACCGACGCGGGTTTTGAATGGCGCGATCCCGGCTGTTCGATGTGTCTGGCGATGAATGCGGACCGGCTGGAGCCGGGCGAACGCTGCGCCTCCACCTCGAACCGCAATTTCGAAGGCCGGCAGGGCTACGGCGGACGTACGCATCTGGTTAGTCCGGAAATGGCCGCGGCGGCCGCGATTGCGGGTCATTTTGTCGATGTGAGCACTTGGGAGAAGGAGGTATGTCAATGAGAGAGTTTACACAAATAACAGGACTGGTTGCGCCGATTGACCGTGCCAATATCGACACCGATGCAATCATTCCCAAGCAATTTTTAAAATCGATCCGCCGTTCCGGTTTCGGTCCTTATCTGTTCGATGAGTGGCGCTACCTGGATCGCGGCGAACCGGACATGGACTGCTCCAATCGTCCGTTGAACGAGCATTTCATTTTGAACCAGCCGGAATACCATGGCTCGGAAATCCTGCTGACCCGGGAAAATTTCGGCTGCGGTTCTTCGCGCGAACATGCGCCCTGGGCGTTGGAAGACTATGGCTTCCGCGCGATCATCGCGCCGAGCTTCGCGGATATTTTTTACAATAATTGTTTCAAGAACGGCCTGTTGCCGATTGCATTACCTGCCGCCGAAGTTGACAGCCTGTTTCAGGAACTGGTCCCGGGCTACCGTTTAACGATCGATCTGGCCGCGCAAACGATCATGACGCCAGCCGGGCGTGTGATTCGTTTTGATGTCGATCCGGCGCGGAAATACCGGTTGTTGAACGGTCTCGACGATATTGCTTTGACTTTGCAGCATGCAGACAATATCAGAGAGTATGAGGCCAAACGCGCCAAACGCGCGCCGTGGCTGTTCACGAGCTGATCCGGAAGTCCTTTCCTGCTGCGGATGGAGCCGGGTGCTTCATCCGCTTTCGTTTTTATTTCAGAATAAGCCGTGCGTCGGCTGTTTTCCAAGGGTTGTTCAATGTCAAAAGTTTATAACGTGGCAGTGGTTGGCGCGACCGGCGCGGTCGGCGAAGCGATGCTGTCGATTCTTGAAGAGCGCAATTTTCCGGTCGGCGAAGTGTATGCGCTGGCCAGTAGCAAGTCGGTCGGCAAACGAATTCCATTCAAGGGCGGCTCATTAAAAGTCGAGGACCTGGCTACGTTCGATTTCTCGAAGGCTCAGATCGGTCTGTTCTCGGCCGGCGGTTCGGTATCCGCCGAATATGCGCCGAAAGCAGCGGCGGCCGGTTGCATTGTCATCGACAATACCTCGCATTTTCGCTATGAAGACGATATTCCGTTGATTGTGCCGGAAGTCAATCCGGACAAAATCGCCGATTACAAAAACCGCGGCATCATCGCGAACCCAAACTGCTCTACAATCCAGATGTTAGTTGCCTTGAAGCCGATCTATGACTCGGTCGGCATCGATCGGATCAATGTCTGCACTTATCAGGCTGTGTCCGGTACCGGTAAAAAAGGCATCGATGAAGTGGCAAGCCAGACGGCCCGGTTGCTGAACGGCCAGCCGATCGAGAGCAGGGTTTATCCGAAGCAGATCGCATTCAATGTGCTGCCGCAGATCGATGTGTTTATGGATAACGGTTATACCAAGGAGGAAATGAAGATGGTCTGGGAAACCCAGAAAATCCTCGGTGACGCCTCCGTCAAGGTGAATGCGACTGCGGTTCGGGTGCCGGTGTTCTACGGTCATTCCGAAGCGGTTCATATCGAGACGCGCCACAAGATTAGTGTCGAGAAAGCACGCGATTTGCTTCAGCATGCGCCGGGGGTAAAGGTGGTGGACGAACGGGAAAACGGCGGCTGGCCGACCGCGGTGACTGAATCCTCCGGACATGACGAGGTTTTCGTCGGCCGGATCCGGGAGGACATTTCCCATCCGCTGGGACTTGATCTATGGGTGGTGGGCGATAACGTCCGTAAAGGGGCTGCATTGAATAGTGTACAAATCGCCGAGGTGCTGGTAAAAAATTACATCTAGTCTAAGCTATAACAGTGTATTTCAACTGTTCGCGACGTGGACCGAGGTAAGCATTGTGAAAGAGAGTAACGTGAGCAATTTGACTAGGACTTTAGCGGTATTGTCTTTATTGGCTCCAGCGAGCGCCTATCCGTTAGGTATAGGGGAAATTAAATTGCATTCGGCCCTCAATCAAAATCTTGATGCCGAAATTTCCCTGATGTTATCGGCGGGCGAAAGAATTTCCGACGTAAAGGTCAGTCTCGCGCCTCCGGATAAGTTTGATGAACGCGGGGTGCCTTGGTCCTATGTCCTGTCGGGCATCAGTTTCGAGCCCTCTATGCGGCCCGATGGCTCGGCGGTGATCAAGGTCAGATCGCGGGAAGCGTTGAAAGAACCGCTCTTGGATTTGTTGCTGCAGGTCACCTGGCCGAAAGGCACTTCCTATCGTCAGTTTTCGCTGATGGTTGATCCGCCGGCCGCTTATGCACAGCCTGTTGTGCCTGTTACCCGCGTGCCCGAGACGATGGCAAGTGCGCCTGTGGTCTCGGCGCCCTCTGCGCCCGCCAAGAAGGCATCAGCTTATATTCCGGAACCACGTCCGGTAATCCCGGACCCTGTTCCGTTGGCTCCGAAACCTGTGCGTCATGCGCCTAAAGACGACATCATAAAAGGTGTTTATGGACCGACCCGGCGCAATGATACGCTGTGGGCTATTGCCGAGAAGGCAAGCAAGCAGTATAAGGTCCCGGTCGAGCAGATGATGATAGCGATCTACCAGGCCAACCCCAATGCATTCTACAAAGAAAATGTGAATGCTTTGCAGGCGAGAGTCAAAGTCAAGATTCCGCCGCGCGAGGCGGTTATCAAATTATCGCAGCAGGAAGCCCTGGACGAATACAATCGCCAAAAGGAAGCCTGGAAGAACCGGTCTCACCCTGTCTCCTCGGAGGTGGCGAAAGCACCCGAAGCGGTTCAGGAAAAGGAAGCGTCTAGCGAACAGTCAGTCGACAATCAGTTGACTTTGGCGGCGCCTGCCGAGGCTGCTGTTGCCGAGAAAGCGGTCATTACTCCGGGCCAGGAGCAGAACGCCTCCAAAACCGAAGCCGGCAAAGCGGAAGCGGGAACAGCCGGCACCAAGGCCAATGAGGAAATGCAGGAAAGAATGGCCGCGCTGGAGCAACAACTGGCGAAAATGCAGGCGGTATTGGCGATTAAAGAGCAGCAGTTAGCTGCATTGCAAAATCAGGCGCAGCAGGCCGCTACTCTACCAGTCGCTCCGCCGCTGCCGGCGGGACAGGCCGCAGGCGCCGTGGCGCAAGCCCAACCAGCACAGCTAGCAGCCCCGCAGCCGCCCTCCGGTCCGGCGGCGGCTGATCAGGCTGCAAAACCTGCTCCGGCCATTTCTGTTCAAGAGCAGCCGGCACAACTGCCGCAACCTGCTCCCGAACAGGCCAGCGCGGTTCAGAAGCCTGCAGTTGTCAAAAAGCCGGTCAGCCGTCCAGTTCCTGCACCTGAGCCGGTTGCAGAGCCATTGCCAGTAGAATTGATTGGCGGCGCGGGCGCGGCCGTTTTGTCGCTACTGGGGTTTTTCTGGTGGCGCAGACGTAAAACAGCAAGCGAAGCATCGCTCAATACCGAAAGCTTGTTTTCACCGTCGATTATTTATAAAGGCCCAGAGAGTGATTCTACTTTCTCTGTGCCGGTATTGAATGAAAATACTGCCTACGATGTCAATCCGGTCGGTGAAAGTTCTTTTCTGAGCGAATTCACGCCGAGTGATTTCGATGCTTTTGATACCGATCAAGGCGAAATTGATCCGATTTCCGAGGCGGATGTTTATTTAGCCTATGGGCGCTATCAGCAGGCTGAAGAGCTGATGCGCAGTGCGGTTACCAACTATCCCGATCGCGATGAATGTAAACTGAAGCTGCTCGAGATTTATTACGCTGCTGAAAATAAAGCAGGCTTCGAAGCGTTTGCGGAAGAGTTATCCGTAGCCGGTAAACATCAGGACCCTGTTTTCTGGGAAAAGGTGGTTGAAATGGGGCATGAAATTTGCCCTGATTCGGCATTGTTTTCTCTAAAGGCTCCTGCCGCAGCACGTGTAGGGAACTCTGTTGCTGGCGAGCCTGACCAGATCAAGCTGGCTAAGCAGGATGTGCCTCGTCTGGACGACTTCGAAATGCCGTTCGACGCTGAACTTGATTCGGCTGCATTTGATACAGCCATTGTGGAGAGTGTCGAACCGGTAGAGGCGGTCGAGCGGGTTCCCAACACTGAAGACTCGAGTTTTGCGGATTTCGATCTGGGCAGCTTTTCTCTGGACGAAGCAGTGGATCAGGATGAACCGCGGAATAATCAAAGTATCGACTTCGATCTCGACAAATTCTCTGCCCTTGAACTGGAATCTGAAGCCCAAGTTAGCCCCGATGGCTTGGCTGATCCTGAGTTTTCGGCCGATAAAAATGACTTTGATCTCGATTCCATTAATTTCGACACCGGATTTGCGGTTGCCGACAACAGTAACGATAATGCCGAGACATTCGGTATCGCTCAGCTCAATTTGGCGAAAGAATCGGTCAAGGGCAAACAAGAAATCGTTTTGGACGACGATTTCAACTTTGACTTTGATTTTTCCTCACTCGGAAATGACGAGTCAGAAGACGACCCGATCGAAATCAGCGGTGTTTCTGATCTGACGGATATGGATGAACTGGAAACCAAGCTGGATCTGGCCAGAGCTTACCGCGATATGGGCGATAATGAGTCAGCCAAGGACATTGTGTCGGAGGTGCTGGAAAAAGGCAGTTCCGAACAAAAAAAATTGGCGCAAGTCCTGCTTGATGAGTTGATGTAATAGCCTGTTTATTATTGATCAAGCCTGTAAAAAGATCAGCTACGCTTCTCGGGGAATGCCTGCCGGCGCATACTTCCCGAGAACGCCAATACAAGCGGTTTATCACTATAAGCGTTTTCCCATGGTCGGCTTCATTGTACAACTCGCATTGCCTAATAGCTATCTGGCAATGATCTGAAGATTATCCTCCTTGATCCCCAGCAGCAATTCGCCTCGCAGAATGCCGAGCAGTTCCTTGCCGGCCATAGTATAGCGCCAACCGTGCAACAGCGCACAATCGCCCTCGTCATTATTGAAAAGCAAGGATTCCAGGTCTTTTCGGGTGGCAAGAATATTCGGATTCAAGGCATTTTCTTCGGCCCTGATCCGGACGATCGCGGTCAGCAGGTCGACAATCGCTTCCTGCTGCTGGGTCTTTTTAATCGGACGTCCTTCTTCATGGAGGGGAATTGGCGGCCGGTTTTTGGCCGCACTGATGATCTTGCACAAGCTCGCGCCATAGCGGTTGACCGTGCGTTCATTAATGCCGCGGATTTGCGCCAGATCAGCCAAGGTTTCCGGCTGAAGCTTGGCAATATCGAACATCAACTCATCGCGCATCAGCCAACCTTTAGGACGGTTTTCGCTTTGAGCAGTGCTTTCGCGCCATTCGGCAAGCGCCTGGATGATGGAAAGCTGTTTGCCGGTCAGCTTGTTTTTGCCCTTGATTTTGCGCCATGCATGCTCCGGTAACACTTCATAAAGCGCGCAACTGGAAAGTTCCGCAAAGTCCGGCTGCAGCCATTCGAGGCGGCCCAATTTTTCCAGTTTATCTCGCATGATTTGATAGATCTGGCAGAGATAAATCACATCATCGGCTGCATATCGAATTTCCGCTTCGGTCAGTGGACGTTTGCTCCAGTCTGCGCGTGTATGTGCCTTGTTCAGGTTTATATTCAGAAGATGCGAGACCAGCATCGCATAGCCGGGATTGTCCTGATAGCCCAGTAAAGGCGCCGCGACTTGGGTGTCAAAGATCGGAGAGGGCAGTTTTCCGGTCAATAGGTAAAATATTTCCAGATCCTGACGGCTGGAGTGCAGGACCTTAATAATGTCAGGATTGTATAAGACTTCAAATAAGTCATCGAGCCGGGGAAGCGCGATCGGATCGATGCAAGCTACCCATGCCGGCGTAGCGATCTGCAATAAACAGAATTTGGGATAATAGGTTTTTTCGCGTAAAAACTCCGTATCGATTGCAATCCAGGGAGCCGACTGGATACGAACGCAAATCTCGGCAAGTTTTTCGGGAGTATCGATATATTCAATGGCCGTTGTATTCACGTTTTGAACCTTAAATTGAGGCTCGTCCCTCATATCGTTAAAATAAAAAAAGGACTTATGCTTTCGCTGAACCATTGCTGGGAGGGAAACGCATAAACCTATGCCTTATATCAATAAAGTATAAGAGGACGATGAATTAAAAATGTTGAGTAGTAAGGTAGATGTAGGAATTGATTCTTGCAGACTTCCTTCATGAATCAATGTTCATTCTTCGAAAGCGTCGTTAGAATGGATTCCGACTGCCTCTCTGTCGAGTCCATTCTAGCAGAGAAGGGACGAGGAAGTGTGTAAGAGTCTCACTGCAGGTTCAGCTATTACCGGAGAAGCCTGTTGGTTCAGGCAGTTGTCTGGCGGTGTGTTGGCGATGGCGCCCATAACGGGTTTTGCCGTGTTTTTTTGTACGCCGGTTTTTTACGCGTCGAATGCCCAGTTTTTGATGATTGATTTCGATGGTTTTTAAATGTTGAAATATGTCTGGCGGCATTTCATCAGGTAATTCAATCACCGTATAGGCATCCTGAATATCGATATGGGTAATATTATTTATATCAACCCCGGATTCCTCAACCAGAACTTGCTTGAGTTCCTCAACGGTGACTTGATGCAGGCGTCCGATGTCAAGCCGATAGCGTACCATTTTGATATAGGGAGGTACGGTTTGCCGCAGGGTGTGGGGCCGGGCAGGACCGATAGTTGCCACTTGATATTTTGTGGGGTTTTTCAGGAAAAACAGCAGCGCAGCAGCGCAATCGAGAAAATCGAAACCTCTGGCTTCGCAGAGTTTCTTCAGGCAGGCGCGCTGATCCTCGATATCCTCAATAGCGATAATCTGTTGTATTTGGCGATCCAGTTCTGCAGGCAGGCTGGTTTTTTGAGTATTGTTCATCCTGGAAATTAGCGGTCACGTAAAAGATAATCAACCTCAGCGGAGGAGGGCGCGTATGAGCTGGCCGTTCTCGGTTAAAGCCTGTCCTCATGGATCTCGACATAGGCTTCATCACGAATTCGACGCAGCCAGAGTTCGGTTTCTTCTTCGATTTTCCGTTTGCGTATTGCCTCGCGCGCCAGATTTTTTTGGTGTTCGTCGCTATTGTCCTTCGTCTCGCGGTCCAGTACCTGGATCAAATGCCAGCCGAATTGAGTCTGCACGGGGTCGCTGATTTGTTTGACTGCAAGCCCATTCATGGTATCTTCAAATTCTTTGACTAAGTCGCCGGGATTGACTTTGCCCAAGGAGCCGCCTTTCAAGGCCGACCCTTTGTCGTCCGAGTGCGCACGCGCGAGGGCGGCGAAATCGTCGCCGTCGGCAATCCGAGCCTTCAATGCCAGCAGGCGTTTTTTGGCTTCATTATCGTCGATTAATTCGTTCGTTTTGATCAGGATGTGCCGGACTTCGGTTTTAGTGACGGTGTGATTCTCAGTGCCTTTCAAGTCCAACATCTTGATGATATGAAACCCGCTGGGGCTGCGTATCGGATCGGATATTTGACCAGGCGTCATTTTTTTTGCGGCATCGACGAAAATAGTCGGAATATCGTTCGGATTACGCCAGCCCAAATCGCCGCCCGACAAGGCATTATCGTCATCCGAATTACTGACTGCGGTATGCGTAAAGTCCTGGCCTTCGCGCAGCTTGGCGACGAGGTCATCCGCCTTGCTTTTGGCCGCCTGGATTTCCGAGGCGGAAGCCCCTTCTTTCAGCGCGATCAGAATATGTCCTAAATGGTATTGCACCGATTCGGAGCCGACTTTGCCCTGGGTGTCGATGTAGTGTTCGACTTCCCGGTCAGTGACCTTGATACGGCTGCCAATTTCTCGAGCACGTAACTGGTTGATCATGATTTCATTGCGCACGCTGTCCAGAAAGCTTTTATAGGCCATGCCCTGGCTGATCATTACGTTCCGGAACTCGTCGGGACTCATGTTGTTATTACGAGCGATCTCGGTGACCGAACTGTTCAGCATATCGTCGCTGACCGTAATGCCGGCTTTTTCGGCCAATTGCCTCTGCAGTTTATCGACAATCAGTTTTTCGAGCACCTGCCTGCGTAGCGTAGAGGCAGCCGGCATCGCGACATTGGTGGAACGCATCCGCTGCGCGATTATGTAGGTCTCTTTTTCCAGTTCGTGCTCCAATACCACATCATCCTCGACAATGGCGACGATTTCATCGAGCTTTTCGGCCCGGACAGAGTTGGCTACCACCAGAAATGGGAGCAGAAAAAAAGCAATAAAAAACTGTTTCATCACGTTTCGTACAATCATTTGGTCGGCTTTTGATAGCCGAAAATACTTTGCTCAAAGAATTGGTCAAGGCTTTCACCCAGACCGGTCAGGCCTTTGAGTTCTATCTGAAAGAAAAGTCCTGTTTGACTAGTGCCTTCGGCGAGCTGCTGAACCGCGCTGTTGACCGTGTTGATGTTATTGGTATAGCGGCGGCCGATCAGGCGAAAACGCCAGCAGCAATTTTCTTTTTCGACGCCAAGGAAGGTCTCCTGCGTTTTGTTGTAAAGCCAGGAATATTGCCAGCGGCCGACCGCGTACCAGTTGTTGAACAACGGCCAGCGAATACTGATGTCGCTCTGCACGAGGTCATTGCCGTGCAATACATTTGGATCGGTCAGCGGATTATAGGGCGCATTGGGGAACTGCTTATTGTAGGCTTGCACGGAAGGTCCCCATATGGAACTGTTCGCAAGCAAGGTTTGTTCTATCAGATCGGTTTGCCGGTAATGGAAACCAAGGTTCAGAATTTTCTTGGCTTCGTCCACAAAATGCAGAACCGCTTGCCCTCTGACGATGTCATTGTTATCCGGGTTCCATTGAATGCCCGTTTGTCCAGACCAATGATCCGAGAATTGACTACTGAGTTCGGCGATCAGCGGTGATACACTGTTAGTTTGGACCGGCATTTGAAACCCTTGTTCTGGGACTGTCACGAAGCCGGGCAGGTTCCGGATTCTGAGCGGTGCAGTCACTTCGCGGTCCTGGAAGTAAAGGATCTGGCCGATGTTCAATTTCATTTTTTCCAGGCCGGTCTCTGAATCGATCAGCCGGGTTGTCAGTGCCGCCGTAATTTGATTCGCGTCTTGTATCCGATCGGCACCGCTGAAGCGGTTCTCCCGGAACAGGTTGCTGAACCAAACATCGTAGAGAGCGGTATCGAATATGGGGATATTGTTTTGATCCTTTTTAGGGACGTATAAATAAAATAGCCGGGGCTCAAGCGTATGTTTCATGGATGATCCAGCGCTGCCCAGCTCTCTTTCAAAATTTAATCCGCTGTCTAAAGAAAGAATCGGCAGCGTACGTGTAACCGTATTTGGCCAACTTGCTGGCACGACATTAGGGGGAGGGACAAAGTTTTTTTCAGTGAGCTGATAATCGGTATGCTGCACCGAAACTCTAGGCGTCAAAAAACCCCATTCGGCTTGCAGCGGCGCGCTGATCGACGGTTTGACATTGATGCGCTGGGCGTTCACCAGATCGTCATGGTTAAAGTTAACGTATTCGCTGTCCAGATTGGCGGTCAGCGGCATGAAGTCGAAGGCATGATTAAGGTTCAGATCGATCTCAGGCAGACGCCGATAGGGGCGATTAAATCCGGTCAAGGTTTTATCGATCGTCTGATAATTTTCGATGCGGCCTACCAGAGAAATGCCTTTGCCCGGATCGCGGTAACCCAGATCCGCGGTGCTTCTAATATGGCTGAAATTAGGAAAACTTAGCGCGTTGCCGAGTTCTCCGAAATATTCTTTGTCAGAGACATAATTCAGGTCCATATTCGAACTAATGTACCGACCGAAATGGCTGGCGTTTTTGAACGATCCGAGAAAACGCGAAATATGACGTTCCTGGTCGTCCGGCATAAATTCAAGACCCAGTTTGCTATTCGAATAAGGCGTCAAAAGCCTGAAATCGCCGGCCAGCATTATGCCGCGTTGGGTATAATAACGGGGTCTGAGGGTGGCATCATAGTTAGGCGCGATGTTCCAGTAATAAGGCGCTGAAAAGTGGAAGCCGCTGAGTTGAGAGCTGCCGAAATTAGGCGCCAGAAAGCCTGATAAACGTCTATTATCGACCGGGAAAGATAAATAAGGGGAATAGAAAACCGGCGCCCCCTTGAATTCGATCCAGGCATTTTTTACCGCCCCTTTGCCGGTCGCATCATTCAATTTCAGATCGGATGCATGCAGCACCCAGTCGGTATTGCCGGGAGGACAAGTTGTATAGGCGACATCCTTATAGCGCGAAAGCATCTTGCTTTCCCGGTACGCCGCCGAGGCGCGACCTCTGAGCGGCGCGGACGGATCGATGAACTGCACGTTTCTCAACGTCGCCTGGTCTTGTGCCAGTTTCAGGCTCGCAGAATTGCTGTAAATGGACAGATTGTCCTCGCTGTAATATACCTCGCCCTGCAGGTCAAGCGTTTGCGAAACGCTGTCGTATTGCGCCGTATTTGAAAAAGAATGCTGATCGGCGCGGGTAATTTCGACATTGCCGCGATAACTGCTGATTTCATTCTCGAAGACTTCGCCGTAGTCGGAGTTGACGTCCAGCGGCGATACGTCGCGCAAATGGCTTTGCGGCGTGAATCCTGCGGGGGTCGCACTGGGCTCGATACTGCAGTGAGCCCAGGGATCGTATTTTAGATTCGATCTCAGGTTGGCAAAAATTTGTTCCTGCTTCGCGTCGAAAGCGGGGCCGAGTACGCTGAACCCGGCTTCTTCGGTACTGACGACTCTCGGCTGCCCTTTCGGATCGGGACCTGTCAAATTGCAATTCCAGTCCTGGCCGCCCTCTGCTGTTTTACAGTGCCAGCCGGCCTGCCGGGTATCATCTCGGCGCAGGTTTTCCTTTACGGCGAGAGCTTTTCGCACCGTCGACTTGACCGGAATTTGCCTTTCGGCAGTCGGCGCCGTCTGAGGCTTGGCTTCGGTATTGGTTTCCGGAATAGATGCCGGCTGAGGTTTTGCTTCGGTAACTGTTTCAGGAATAGCCGGAGGCGCCGGTTCGCTGACTGCGGTTTCCTTCACTTCAGTCTGCACTGGCGGTACAGGTTCAGGTTGCTGCGCTAACGGTTTTTCTTTTTCTTCTTTAGCCTCAGCGGGAGGGGCTTTTTCGCCGGTGCAATCCCATTCCTTGCTGTTTTTATCCTGATGGCAATTCCAGACGGCATCATCCGCAAAACCCGGAGTCAGCAGGAATGCGAAAAAAAACAGGATAAGGCAAAAATGCATGCGTTATTGGGGGATCAGTAGCGGAACAGTTCGTAAATAGACTAAAATGCCAAAAGACATTTTACCTTAATTTATCTGACCATAATAAACTAATCTACCTGGACCCTCATGATTGAAGATTTGCGAATCATGGCCATGCTTGACTGGCTTCGGCATGATCTTTTGATGACGATAGCCAGCTGCGAACCGGCCTCAAGCGACGCCAGTTTCCGGCGCTACTTCAGGGTCGAGGGGCCGGAAGGCCGATTTGTCGTGATGGACGCGCCGCCCGAAAAAGAAAACGTGGCGGCATTCATCAAGGTCAATCGTTTGCTCGAAGCGGCGGATGTTCATGTTCCCCAAATCTTTGCCGAAAATCCGGAAGAAGGCTTTCTGCTGCTCGAAGATTTCGGCAGCAGCGATTTTCTGAGCCGAGTGACCAGCGAAAACGCCGCTACGCTGTATCAAACGGCATTGGACAGTCTGTTCCGTCTGCAGGCAAGAACGCCGATTTCTTCCTGCGGACTGCCTGCTTACGACCATCCACTCTTGACTCGGGAGCTGGGTATTTTTGACGAGTGGTTTTTGGGCCAATGGCTCGATGTCGAGATGCCGGCCGGGATTCGCGAATCGCTGCATCAGAATTTGATCGCCTCGGCGCTGGAGCAACCGCGAATCTGCGTGCACCGTGATTACCATTCGCGCAACCTGATGGTACTGGAGGCAGCTTCGCCCGGTATACTCGACTTTCAGGATGCAGTGATCGGACCTGTCACTTATGATCTGGTGTCGCTGCTAAGGGACTGTTATGTGGCTTGGCCCGAGCAACAGGTTCGGGACTGGATGAACGGTTATTACCGGCGCTTGTTCGACGCACAACTGATTGATTGCAGTCTTGAGCAGTTCCGCCGCTGGTTCGACTGGATGGGTATGCAGCGTCATCTGAAAGCGATCGGCATCTTTACGCGCTTGAACCTGCGCGACGGCAAGCCCGGCTATCTGAAGGACATTCCGCGAACAATGAATTATGTCCTGACCCAGGCCAATGTCTATCCCGAATTTGCCGAATTCGGCGAGTTTCTGCGGACCAAGGTTTTGCCCCGGCAGGAGGCAGCCGCATGAAAGCGATGATCCTGGCGGCCGGGCGCGGTGAAAGAATGCGCCCGTTGACCGACCATATGCCGAAACCGCTGTTAAAGGTGGCCGGTAAGGCGTTAATCGAACATACGCTCGACCAGTTAGTCGATGCCGGGTTTACCGAGATTGTAATCAATCATGCGCATCTGGGGCGGCAGATCGAAGCCGCGCTCGGTGACGGGGAACGCTACGGCGCGCGCATCCGCTATTCTCCCGAAGGTGAACAGGCGCTCGAAACCGCCGGCGGCATCATTAATGCGTTGCCGCTATTGGGCAGCGAACTGTTCCTGGTCGTGAATGGCGACATTGCGACCGATTTTCCGTTTGCAAGTCTGCATGATGTGAAGGTCGATCTGGCGCATCTGATTCTGGTCGCTAATCCCGCGCATCATCTGAAAGGCGATTTTGGTCTGGACGGTCAGGGGAGGGTGGTGGAGGACGGCGAAGAGCCGTTTACCTTTAGCGGCATCGGCATTTATCATCCTGCCCTGTTCGATCATGTGCCGGCGGGGGTCCGCAAGCTCGGCCCGTTGTTGCGGCAGGCGATATCCCGGCAGCGGGTTTCCGGACAGAAATATGAAGGGTTCTGGATGGATATAGGAACTCCTGAGCGTTTGCAGACTCTCGATATTTACTATTCCCAAACAGGAGTGTCCTCATGAGCGATCACGTCTATAAAAAAATCGAACTGACCGGTTCCTCGACGGTGGGTTTGCAGGATGCGATCGAGAACGCGATTGCCCGCGCCTCGAAAACAATTCAAAACATGCGCTGGTTCGAAGTGGTCGAAACGCGCGGCCATATCGAAAACGGCAAAATCGCGCACTGGCAGGTCACGATCAAGGTGGGTTTTTCGTTGATCGAATGAAAATTCTGCCAGCCGCCGCTCCCGCGTGAAGAATGTATAGGACAGGTTAGACACGTTCATTTCGCACCATTTGATAGTCTAGGATATTATCCGCGCGTCTAACCCACCCTTGCTGCTTGGTTCATTTGCTGAATGCGATAAAACGCCGGTACGGTGAGTCCTGCTTCCAGGTGAACGACTCGGTGTAGTAGTGCATCAGCCCGAGATAGCCCAACAGGCCTAAGGTTACGGCCTTGCGAATCTCGATGCCGAACCAGTATTCGGTAATCAGATTAACCAGTTGATCGCCATAGGCCTGCAGCACGAAGGCAAGCCCGAACGAGAGCGCTGGCAGGACGATGAAACAGTGCACGTGCCAGCTTTTGGCCTGGCGGTAAAGCCAGTTCTGCGGCTGGTGGTGATGACGGTTGTAATCGTGGGTCACATAAAAGAAATAGGCGGTCGTATCGTGTACCAGCCGGGGGCCGAGAATCGCTAGGAAATAGTATTGCTGGACGAACAGGTAATAGCTGCTCAGCACCAGCAAGGTGTTCGACCACAAAAACCATTTGCCGAATGCGGTCGTCACCAACCGCTGGCAGTACAGGGTTCCGAGCGCAAGCAATACGCATAAATTGCCGGCGATCAGCTTGATCCATTCGATCTGTTCCGGCGTCAGTCTCGCTTTTAGAAAAATCCCGAGATAAATCAAAAGCCCCGCGCCGACGCTCAGGCCGAGCAGAAGGTAGAATTGCAGCGCGGGCAATCTGCACACGCCGCGTGCCAGGCCGTGCTGCTGCTTAAGCACATGCAGCACAGTCCACGCGGCGACCGCGACGTAAAGCGCGTAGTAGGGCAGATACAGACTGCCGATGCCGAAGACGACCGCAAGCGCGAGCGTCATACGGAAAATGCGGGGCTTATAAAGCTTGAAATAATCGCCGTTGCTGCATAATAGAATCGCGCTGGCGACGATATGCGGCGTGCCGAACAAAATTTGATACAACAAAAAATGCCCCGTATTGCTGGGCAGATTTTTTTGCAGAAAGTGCTGCCAGAACCAGCCGTCGAACAACTGGAGCAAGACGCAGACCGGAATAATCAGATACAGCGCCAGGATGAGCCGGAAAGACACAGCCATCCGGGCTGCAGCTGAAAAATCTTGTGACGAAGAGACGGCTTGAGCAGACATAAAACGATTCCCGCATTAATTTACATAATTATTTATAAGTTCCTAAAAAATAAAACATTGAGCTTTCTCAAATTCAAAGTAGGCGGCGTAAGCCGAAACCCTCCAATCCGGGCTGAACAACTGCCTTTTACCGCTGCCTGTTCACTTGAAAATCCTCATTCGGGCTGAACGTAAAGCATTCGCTTTATATTAGTCGGCCCCACAAATCGTAATCGTCGGCTTCCTCCAGTTCGACCTGCACGAGATCACCGACCTTAAGATGCGTGGCCCCGTCGATATAGACCTGGCCATCGATCTCCGGCGCGTCGGACTTACTGCGGGCGACCGCACCTTCCTCGACCACTTCGTCGACCAGCACGGTTTCGATCCGGCCGATCCTCTGCTGGAGACGGGACGCGCTGATTTCAGCCTGATGCGCCATGAAACGGGCCAGACGCTCTTCCTTGACCGGTTCCGGCACAGCATTCGGCAAGTCATTCGCGGCCGCTCCCTTGACCGGCGAATAAGCGAAACAGCCAACCCGGTCGAGCTGTGCGTCGGTCAAAAATTGCAGCAATTCCTCGAATTCTTCCTCGGTTTCGCCCGGGAAACCGACGATGAAGGTGCTGCGCAAGGTAATGTCCGGACAGATTTCGCGCCAGGCTTTGATTCGTTCCAGATTATTCTGGGTGGCCGCCGGGCGTTTCATCAGTTTCAGAATCCGGCTGTTCGCATGCTGAAACGGGACGTCCAGGTAAGGCAGGATTTTACCTTCCGCCATCAACGGTATCACTTCGTCGACGTGCGGATAAGGATAGACGTAATGCATCCGAATCCAGATGCCCAGCTCTCCGAGCGCTTCGGCCATTTCATAGAAACGGGTGCGAATCTGCCGGCCTTTCCAGTCGAACGGCTGGTATTTCAAATCCAGGCCGTAGGCACTGGTATCCTGCGAGACGATCAGTAATTCCTTGACGCCGGCCAAGGCCAGGCGTTCGGCTTCGCGCAGCACCTCATCGACCGGCCGGCTGACCAGATCGCCGCGCATCGACGGAATGATGCAGAAGGTGCAGCGATGATTGCAGCCTTCCGAAATCTTCAGATAGGCATAATGCCGGGGCGTCAGCTTAATGCCTTGCGGCGGCACCAGGCTGGTGAAAGGGTCGTGCGGCGGCGGCAGATGCTCATGCACCGATGCGATGACTTCTTCCAGCGCGTGCGCGCCGGTCACTTTCAAGACTTCGGGGTGGCGGGCGCGAATTTCGCTTTCCCGGGCGCCGAGGCAACCGGTCACGATCACCCGGCCGTTTTGCGCGATCGCCTCGCCGATGCTGTCCAGCGATTCCTCGACCGCAGCATCGATAAAGCCGCAGGTATTCACGACCACCAGATCGGCGTCTTTGTAAGTGGGCGAAATGGTATAGCCTTCGGATCGCAGCTTGGTCAGAATCCTTTCGCTGTCGACCAGCGCTTTCGGACAGCCCAGGCTGATGAATCCAATGTTTGGAGCGGTCATTCTTTTCTCGCAGGTATAAAACCTGCCTAGTTTATATGAGAGTTGACAGGAATAAAAATCGAATAGTTTGTTTTTTATAAATTTTTTATAAAATTTATCGTCATGGAGTGATAGGGAGAGGGCAAACAATGCCATGGAATTTCGTGAAACAATAGCCCTCTAAAAAACAAAAGGAGTCAGGGTGAGCAATGTCCGATTTTTCATTAACGACACGCTGGTTAATACCCGCCCCGGTGGATAAAGTCTGGGGATGTCTGGTTGCGACCGAGAATTGGCCATCATGGTGGGAATATGTAGCGATGGTCGACGAAACGGCGAGAGGCAATTCAGTGGGGGTGAATAATGTCAGACGCTATCTTTGGCGGACGTGCTTGCCTTACCATCTGGCGATCGATTTGCGGGTCACCCAGATTCAGCCTTACCGCTCTATCACGGCCGAAGTCACTGGCGATCTGACCGGCAACGGCAATTGTGCGATTACCTATCAGGAAAACGAGTCAGCGACCGAACTGACCTTTACCTGGAATGTTTCACTCGCTAAATCGTGGATGAAGCTGATAGGGGGAGTCGCCAAGCCCATATTTGTATGGAATCACGAGAAGGTGATGAAAAATGGAGAAGAGGGTTTGATTCGTCATTTAAGCGCGCATCCATAAGCAATCGTATGAGCTTGTCTGTCACTAGTCAGCGGTAATTAGAGTTTTTGATAATATAATCAAATCTTTAGTGAGATAGTAAGAATTTGGTTGCTAAACTCATAAAAATCTATATAATATGCCAAATCAATCGCGGGGTGGAGCAGCTTGGTAGCTCGTCGGGCTCATAACCCGAAGGTCGTAGGTTCAAATCCTGCCCCCGCTACCAAATAAAATAAGGACTTACGAGAAAGCGTAAGTCCTTTTTTTTCGCCTGTTTTTTATGTAGGCAGATTTCAGAAATACTGATCAACTTTGCCGGCTCTCATCTGTGCCGGGTAGCGATAAATTGAACCGGTCATTCTGGCTTTTTAGTTCGATCTCGTATCGCTCGATTACCTTCCCATGCCCGACCGCCTGCCGGCACTGTACCGGAAGATAGGCAGTAAAAGTGCATCTATTGTTCCTCCAAGATGCTGAGGCATTTTTCGACTCGCAGCATCTTGCGTTCGGCCATGCGTCGACAATTAACAGAATAAGTTCTTGCGGCCGGTTTTGGCTGTACTTTCAAAAGCCTATTCGTAGATAATACAGTTTTTCATGATTTACTGTATCTCTAGTAATTTGGGCTTTTTTATTCAATTTCGACCTTATAAAAATATGGGCCATCGTCTTGGAGGCGGAATACCTTCTTTCCATGGGTATCCTCTGGTGAATAGTAAAATCGTTCCGTGTGAATTGCGGGCCTAGTTAATTTCTAGTGTGAGTCGTTCAGAGGTGAAACTTTTGACCCGCGTTTTGTCAAAAAATAAATAATCATTGCCTGTTCCCGTTGATTTTATTCGGTTTTAGGGCAAAGTTTTCTTCTGACGGAGTTAACTTTAGTAAAATGTGGGCGAGGGGACGGGCATAAAACTGATTGTCTCCGCCAACCGAGGACCGACCTTCTACCTGGCCATCCCGGCAGGATGCGTTGAGGCGGGTCAGCGGGAATATTCAACTTTTAATCAATTCACCTATTTGAACACGAAGTGACTCGATGAAAATGGCCACTTATTTGAGTTCGATCAAAGCGATTCTCTTCTGGTCGACTGTAGCGACCATGCTTTTGGCGGTAGTCAGGCACGCCAGTCCGAACGCAACCTTTGTCAGCCCAGGTATACTGCCTTATGGGTTTACCGTGACGGATTTGCACGGCGGCAACGAAGTGGATCCACGCAAAGCCATTACTTTGGAGGCGGTGGGCTTGGGCGCCCGCTTGTCCCAGGTTAAACTGCTTGACGGCACGGGAAAAGTTCTGTTTGAGGCGAAGGATCAAAGCAGCCTTAGTTTGCCCGTCCCCCTAGCCTTCGGGACTCGCCATAAGATCGAGGCGACGGTGGAGCGGCCTTGGTCTGGAGAGTCCGAAATCCGTGAAATTAATTTCACAACGGTTGCAGAGCCGAAATTGGAAGGGCCGGTGCTTACCATGGTGGGGCCGGACGCATCGGTGACCCTGCATTTCGACCGGCCAGTGGGTGAGGTGCAGGCCACAGGTGACCTGACATTAAGAGCGGAGCCCGATGTCACTCGTCAGAACATCCGGTTGCTGGCGAGTGCTTATGAACAAGACCATAAGTACGCGGTCCGGCTAAACTATAAAACCACCACGGGTGTACCCCTGCCGCCGCTAAACCTGGAATTGACAACTCCCCCACCCCTTGCCGCCGAGACTAATGTCAAAGGTCTGACCAATTTAGGCGTGATGTTGCCGCTGCAAGTGACGTTTAGCGAACCATTGGCCGACCGGGCCAACGCGGCTAGTCATCTCCAGGTATGGACCCATGACGGCAAAGCCCTCTCTGGAAAATGGAGATGGATTGGGCCGCGTCAACTGAGATTTATTCCTCAGCCTGCATGGCCGGCCTCAAGCACCATCGAAGTCCGCGACGACAGGCAACATTTAAGAAGCGAGCGCGGCGGGATGCTGAAGCAGGCCCTGATCGAGCAATTCAGCACCGGCACGGACCGGAGGCTTTTCGTATATCTGGACAGCCAGCGTGTGGATGCTGTGGAAAATGGCAAAGTGGTCCGTAGCTTCAAGGTCAGCACGGGCAAAAGCAAAACCCCCACGGTGACGGGTTCCTTTTATATCTACGACCGTTACCGCCGCAAGAGAATGCGTAGCGATGTCGCCCGGGATCAGCCCGGTTTCTATGAGGTGGAAGATGTCCCGTATACGCAGTTCTTCCATAAAGATTATGCCTTTCATGGGGCGTTTTGGCACAATAATTTTGGACATCCCGCCAGCCATGGCTGCATTAACATGGCTACTAAAGATCAAAACAAGCGCTGGCCCAATGTTTCCGAGGATGCCGGTTGGCTTTATAGTTGGGGGGCGCTGGGCCTGCCGGTGACGGTGATCGACAAGGCGCCCGAGTTGATACAGGCCAGCCATGCGCCGGCAAAAGAAAGCAAGGCTACGCATCAGGAGGCCCGTGCCGAGGTGGCGATTAGGCCAAATAATCACGGCAGAGTAATTGTCAGTAGCGGTCATATTTAATTGCAGAGATCTGGCCTGGGCCCACTACCGAACACATTGTGCGAGTAGGCGGGGCTTCCCCGCAGACCAAATACTGCAACGAGCGGGTATCCCGCAATCCGCAACAGAGAGACCGACGCTGAGGCCGTCTTTTGTATATCTCGTGCAATGACGTGCACTCAGGAGCGGAGTTATTGTCTTAAGGTCATTTGATAGAAATACCTTATGCGACTTCCTGATCAAGACATCATTGGCCAGAGGCCCAGCAAGAGAGGCAGAAAATCTTGCCTCGGAGGATTACGAATTAGAGTACTCTTTTTTGCGGGGTCTTTGTACCTGATGGATGTCATCTGGGGCTCGGTTTCGCTTCATGCGTGGCTTTACCTTTCTTCCTGTATTGCCGCATTTTATAGTCTGCGCGGGCTGAACCGGTTTTTAACTCTGCTTGGTTCATTTTCTGACAGGTGATAACCGATGAACCCTTTATCATATCAACTGACGATTGAGCTCGGTGCACCACGTGTCGGGTTCAGGGTTTGACTCGGGGCCCGTGGTATAACATTCCCACAGGCAGTCGCGAGGACGGAGTCCTGCGGTGTCCAGCCATGCGCAAAATTCACCCCAGGCCGCACCCAGCCCTTCATACGCGCCGTGATAGAGCGTACGGGCGACTTTTGCGGCGGGCAATTTACTATTTTTCACGCGACCTGTGGGGCTTACGGGCTTGCTAACCGGGAAACCTACCTCGAAATCGAATGACTCGGTGGGCCTTCTCAGATGGTAGGAAAAACAGGGGCCGACGGGGACAATTTCCTGGGCATCGAGAACGGACAAAACTTCAGCGATAGCCGGTGCCATCACATTCACGATTTCGGTCCGGGGAACGGTGAGATGTATAACAGCGGTTAGCTGCTCGTCAGTCTGCATGATTTGAGGTGTATCAATCATATATAGTCTCCGATTGGGTAAAGTTCAGCATAGGCTTAATGACAGTGAATCAGAAAACTTTCCCTGTACCGGTAGCGGATAGGCATCGTTTGTATGCTCGCCGTTCGTCTTTTCTCTAAAACAACTCCATCGCCAGCATCAATGCATCTTCCCGGCCTTCCGAAGTAGGATAGTAGCCTTTGCGAATCCCGATCTCGTTGAAACCTATTTTTTTGTACAGTCCAAGCGCGCCGATATTGCTCGGCCGGACTTCCAGGAAAA
The DNA here is from genome assembly GCA_051061015.1 of Methylomicrobium sp. Lineage (GTDB taxonomy): Bacteria > Pseudomonadota > Gammaproteobacteria > Methylococcales > Methylomonadaceae > Methylomicrobium. The sequence goes on along the minus strand of JBPFEG010000088.1, from coordinate 42,838 downwards.
TCGTTTCAGCGTTCTCTCTGGCTGATTCAATCAGGAATTCGAGCATTTTGCGCCCAATACCTTGTTTCTGCGCGGCGGGGTCGACGCTGATGTTCAGGATATGCGCTTCGCCTGCGCCTATCGAGAGAATGCAGTAACCGAGGACCTTGTCCATTTCTTCGCAGACATAGCATTCGTAATGCGCCCGGAAACAGTCAATAAAAATATCTTCGCCCCAGGGGAATTCGTAATTTTGATTTTCAATCGCGAGTACGCTGGGCAGGTCGGCATGGGTCATTGTGCGCATTCTGAGCAGGTCGATGCGCGAGACTGATTCTGGAAACACTCTGGCGTAAAATTCCTTGTCGGCGTCATAGAAGACATAGCTTTTGATTTTGTCCAGGAGTCCGCGCATGGTTAACCTTTTATTTTTGTTCTCGGTAGGTGTTGAGTGCCAGTTGTAAATCGAGCCAGGCCTTTTTCTTTTCAGTCGGCGAGCGCAGTAAATAAGAAGGGTGATAGACTACAACAACTGGCGTCTGATTTAAAGTATGGACCTTGCCGCGCAGCTTGGAGACTGCAGCTTCGGTTTGCAGCAGGGATTGTGCGGCGATGCGGCCGGCGGCCAGAATGATTTTCGGTTGAATCAGTTCGATCTGGCGGTCCAGATAAGGGCGGCAGGCCTCCGCTTCATCGGGCTTCGGATCGCGGTTGTTGGGCGGGCGGCACTTCACGATATTGGTAATATACACTTCCTCCCGGTCGAGCCCGATTGCCCGGAGCATTTCGGTCAGGAGTTGCCCTGCCGGACCGACGAATGGCTTACCTTGCAGGTCCTCCTGCTGGCCGGGGCCTTCGCCGATCACCAGCCAGTCGGCTTTTTTGCTGCCGCTGCCGAATACGGTCTGCGTACGGGTTTCGCATAAGCGGCATTTTGGGCAGACAGAAACTGTCGATTCCAACTCTTCCCAGTCCATGCCCGCGACGGTCGATGGGGTTGCATAGCCGCTATTGTCTGGCGAATCCGGCTGATCAATAGATGCGATGTATGCGGTATCTTCACCGCTGGATGCAAACGGTTCCGGCTGTTTATGGTTACCGGCTTCGGACGTGAACAGGGGAATGGAAACGTTCGATGCTTTGGGCCGCCATACGGTAATTCCCATCGCTTCGAGATAAAGCAGGCGAATGGTGTCGTCCATCGTCAGGCTCCATAAAGTCGAGAACAGGGCAGGGCATTACGCCCTGCGCCTTGTTCGCTAAGACAGTCGTTCGGGTTATACATTCCCTTTTTGCGGATGCTGGCGCAGATCGCCGCTCTGCAGTTTGTTCACCGCATTCACATACGCCTTCGCGGAGGCGATCACTATGTCGGTATCGGCGCCCAGACCGTTGACGATTCGGCCTGCCTTTTCAAGACGAACGGTTACTTCGCCTTGTGAGTCGGTGCCGTTTGTGATGTTGTTGACTGAGTACAATTCCAGGCTGGCCTTCGATTGCACCAGACTTTCGATCGCTTTCAGGCTGGCATCGACTGCGCCGCCGCCTTCCGCTTCGCCGGTCACTTCCTGATTGTCGATACGCAAGGTCACTTTCGCGACCGGGATTTCGCCGGTTTCCGAACAGACTTTCAGCGCGATAAGCTTGATTAATTCGTCTTCTGCCTCGAAGCTCGCCTCGGAGACCAGCGCCTGCAGGTCTTCATCGAAAATGTCGTGCTTTTTGTCGGCCAGCTGCTTGAAGCGCATAAACACATCATTCAGCTCTTCTTCCGAATTGAACAGCAGACCCAACTCGGTCATCCGGCTTTTGAAGGCGTTGCGGCCAGAATGTTTCCCCAGAACCATCCGGTTAGCACTCCAGCCGACGTCCTCGGCGCGCATGATTTCGTAGGTTTCGCGGTTTTTCAACACGCCGTCCTGGTGAATGCCGGATTCGTGCGCAAACGCGTTTGCACCGACGATCGCCTTATTCGGCTGTACCGGGAAACCGGTTATCGACGAAACCAGTTTCGAACAGGTCAAAATTTCGCGTGTGTCGATGCCCGTATCGCAGGTGAAGACGTCCTGCCGGGTCCGCACCGCCATCACGACTTCTTCGAGTGAGGCATTGCCGGCCCGTTCGCCGAGACCGTTGATCGTGCATTCGATTTGGCGGGCGCCGTTCATCACCGCGGACAGCGAGTTCGCGACCGCGAGGCCTAAATCGTTATGGCAATGGACCGAGAAGATCGCCTTGTCAGAGTTCGGGATCCGCTGGATCAGGTTCGCGATCGTCGCGCCGAATTGTTGGGGAATACTGTAACCAACCGTATCGGGGATATTCAAGGTGCGGGCGCCCGCATCGATCACCGCTTCGAGAATCCGGCATAAAAAATCTTCTTCTGAGCGGCCGGCGTCCTCGGGCGAGAATTCGACATCGTCGGTATACTGGCGGGCGCGCTTGACTGCGCGGACTGCATATTCGATCACCTGCTCCGGCGTCATCTGCAATTTCTTTTGCATATGCAGCGGCGAGGTCGCGATAAAGGTATGGATGCGCGAACGGTTTGCGCTTTTGAGCGCTTCGCCGGCGCGGTCGATGTCCTTGTCCAAAGCGCGCGCCAAGCCGCAAACGGTGCTGTCTTTGATCGCTTTGGCGACGGCTTGTACGGATTCGAAATCGCCGGGGCTGGCGGCTGGAAAGCCGGCTTCGATCACGTCGACTCTGAGGCGTTCCAGCGCCCGCCCGATCCGGATTTTTTCGTCGCGGGTCATCGAGGCGCCGGGGCTCTGCTCGCCGTCGCGCATCGTTGTGTCAAAAATGATTAATTTGTCTTTCATGAAATCTCCCTGCATGGAAACCATCCACGCATGCCTTGCTGCGGATTTAAAAAATGGGTCGGTAAAACGATTCTGCGAGATTTAGGATATGTGCCCCTCAGGGCAGTAGTCCCAGAAGCAGCAGAGAATGCGCAGGCAACAGCAAGGAAGCGGCCCTGTGAGTGGCCGGTGTAGAGTGGGCTGTGAAGGGGTATTGTGTGGACATATTAAAAATATACGCTAATGATCGGGTATCCTCAAGCGGATTTTAGGATTTTCTTGCCTGCAGTCGGCGGCGTCTGCGCAACACCAGAGTGAGGACGGGACCAGACACGGCGTAGATGAGCGACAAAAAGAACAGCATGGTTTGCGGCTGAGCCATCACGAACGCAATGCTGAGCATTGCGACGATCGCGAATACGAACGGCACCTTGCCTTTCAGGTCAACGCCTTTGAAGCTGAAATAGCGGAAATTGCTGACCATCAGCAGGCCGGTCGCCATCGTCAAAAACAGCGCAGGATATTTGAGATAGCTCACATCGTATTGATATTCGAGCGCAAACCAGACGAAGCCGGCAAGAATCGCGGCAGCCGCGGGGCTTGGCAGACCTTGAAAATAACGTTTGTCGGCCGTTTCGACCTGCGTATTGAAGCGCGCCAGACGCAGCGCGCCGCCGGCCATATGTACGAATGAGGCAAAAATGCCGACCTTGCCAAGACCCGAAAACGCCCATAAATACATCACCAGGGCCGGCGCAACGCCGAATGAGACCATGTCCGACAGGCTGTCGTATTGGACGCCGAATTCGCTTTGCGTATTGGTCAGCCGTGCGACCCGTCCGTCGAGCCCGTCCAGCACCATCGCGACAAACATCGCGATCACTGCGGTTTCATAACGTCCGTCCATTGCGGAAGTGATCGCATAAAATCCAGAAAAAAGCGCGCCTGTCGTAAACAGATTGGGTAACAAATAGATACCGCGGCGGCGTATGGACGGCTTTTTTGCAGACATGCTGTTATCAATCCTTTTTGTCTTGAAAAATGAAAAATTCTGCAAATTATACAATGAGGGGACAAGCCGTACCTAGATTAATGAGGCTCTTTCTTTTGCAGCGTTGAGCCGGCGGGTTTAAACGTGTGCAGATCGACTGTGCTTTCCCCTTGCTCGGTGGCACAGCCCCAGGATAAGGTTTCGTCCTGGGTATAGCGTTTGCCGAGCCGCCAGGCGATTTCGGCACGGGCCAGTTCGACGCCGAGGTAAAAGGCATGGCCGCCGTCGGTTTCGACGCCGAGTTTCGGAAATAGGTCGAACGGATCGGCCGCGGTATTCAATCCGTCCCGGTTGAAAATATGCACGCCTTCAGGGCTGATTTGAATCCGGTAGCTCGGATCCTTGATTTGGGCGGCCAGTTCGCTGATCTCGTCGAAAGAGTAAGGGAAGGGCGAGGGTTCGTGCAATGCCATCAGGCCCGGATCGATATGCTTCGGCAGGGTGTTGTGCTCCTTGGCCGCATGCATGATGCGCCGGGCCAGGTCGGCTTCCTTGATTGCGCGGCAGGCGTGCCGGCTCACTTCGGTCGCGAGAATCTGATTGATGCTCAGCTCCGAGCAGATCCCGAGCAGCAAGGCGTTCATGCCCACGGTATCGGCATGGGTCAGTTCGGTGATGTTGCCGACGCCCATCATGATCTCGATGCGGGGATGGCGCTTTCTGACGTCATGATAACGGACCACCGATTCGGTAAAGCCGAAATGCAGCGGGTCCAGGATCGGGTCGACGATGAAATCGCGGTTTTTGGCCTGCATGGCTGCGATGCTGCGGTCGAGCGAGGCCAGGTCTTCGTGCTTTTCCGGAATCAGGATCGGAGTTGCTTCGACCTCGTCCGCAATCCACAGCGTGCTTTCGTGTAAGCTGAGCATGAAATCGGCGCCGGCTTTTGCGCCTTTCAGCAAATCGTCCGCATTCAACGAATCGATACTGACCTGGAAGCCTTCCTGCTTCAACGTGCGGATCATCTCTTCCATCAGCGGAAACGGCGTGCTCGGCAGGCAGCCGATGTCGATTACATCGGCGCCATTGCGTTGATAATAGCGTGCGCGGTCGACCGCCGCTTCGATGCTCAGATTCGGCGCGTCGACGATTTCGGCGAAGATTTTGACCTGGTAACGGCTCAGGTCAGGCTTATGCGCGGCCTGGCCGAAGTACTGCGGCAGGTCCTTCAGTTCGTCGGGACCGCGCTCGATCGGCAGGCCTTTTTCATCCGACAGTTTTTCGAGATCGCCCCGGCAGCGGCCCGGCACGATGATCCGGTCGGCGCCGAAGGTGTCGGTCAGCCGGCGTCCGATCATGTCCGCGGTCATCAGTGCCGCCACCTTGACGCCGAGCTGATGCACTGTATAGCGGAATTTGGGCTGCATCTTTTCGAGAATCGCTCGCAGCTGCTTTTCCGCCAGTTTACCGGTCAGAAACAGGATGTGTTCGTTCATGTGACGGCCTTCAGGCGCTCTTTGACCTGGGTGATCAACTCTTCGACCGAATCGACAACGGTCGTAAATTCGAATGAGCGCAGTTTTTCGGTGCCTTCGAGATCGATTTTGCGCGGATACACCATCACCATCCCGCCGGGGGCGGTCGTTTCCATCGCAGGCGCGGTATCGCAGGGGAAGACGATGCTTTGAACCTTGCATTTGCCGGCTTGCGCATACAGATTTGTGACCAGCGAATCGGCAATCCCGAGCACACATTTGGCGACCGTGTTCGAGGTGGCGGGCGCCATCACGAAGGTATGATAGTAGCCTTTGTAAAACAGACCGACCGGCGGCGAGGAGGCGGCCTTGTCGCGGTAAACCGGCATCTTCTCGCGGATCTCTTTCAGGTCATAGCCGTACATGCGGAGCACCTCTTCACCGGCCTGGCTGATGTATAAATCGACATGATCGAGGGTCAGCAGAGAATCCAGACACTCTTTGATATAGTGCCCGGAGCCGGTAATGGCCCAGGCTAAACGCGGCTTATCCATCAATTATTCGTTTGGCAGGTACAAAGCCCGGTATTATACTCGAAGGTTTGACCGCAGTTCGTACAGAGGAGTTTGGATTTTGTTGGCATCTTTCGAAAAACCGCTGATCATGGGGATATTGAACGTGACGCCGGACAGTTTTTCCGACGGCGGAAAATATGTCACGGTCAAGGCGGCGGTGGCACAGGCCGAGAAAATGCTGACTGACGGCGCCGACATTATCGATATCGGCGGCGAATCGACGCGCCCGGGATCGGACCCGGTGCCGGCTGCGGAACAAATCCGCCGGATTGTGCCGGTCATCGAGGCCATCGGGAAACTCTCGTCCGGTTTGTCGATCAGCATCGATACGACTTTGTCCGAAGTCGCCGAAGCCGCTTTGCAGGCAGGGGCCGATATGATCAATGACGTTTCCGGCGGTACCGGCGATCCGGCTATCCTGAGGCTGGCGGCGGGCCTGGGTACGCCGATCGTGCTGATGCACAGTCAGGGGGCGCCGAAAACGATGCAGGATAATCCGCATTATCAGGATGTGGTCCGCGAGGTCCGGACAGCTTTGGAAGCGCGCGTCGAGTCGGCTTTAGAAGCAGGGATTAAAAAAGAACGGATCATTCTGGATCCCGGCATCGGCTTCGGCAAGCGCAGGCAGGATAATCTTGATTTGCTGGCGCATCTGGATGCGTTTGTCGCGCTCGGCTATCCCGTGCTGTTGGGCACGAGCCGCAAGCGCTTCATGGGGTCGTTATGCAATGTTCAGGAACCTGCAGAACTAGTGACTGCGACCGCGGTAACGACGGCGTTGGGCGTGATGGCCGGCGTCAAACTGTTTCGCGTGCATGATGTGAAGGAAAACCGGCAAGCGGCGGATGTCGCCTGGGCGATCAGGCAAAGCGGATAATGGCTGTCAGGCAAAATGACAGTCTACGGTTTTACGATCCATAAAAAAGGCTCCCGGAGGAGCCTTTTTTAACTGAACTGATTTTTTAAAATCAGTTTTCCAGCGGTTTGGATTCTTCCGGCAGCGCAACGCCCAAATAATTGTTCAAACTCGCCTCGGCAGCCAGGATTCGGTAAGCCGCAAAAAGTTCGTCGTATTTGGAATTGATATAATTGCTTTCGGCAGTAAACATTTCATTGGTGGTGTCGAGCAAGTCCAGCAGGGTGCGTTGGCCGATATTGAACTGGTTTTGGTAGGCTTCTCTCGCCTTGATGCTGTTCTCCCAATATTGCTTGTTCAAATCCAACTGGCTTTGGCGCGTTACATAGGCCACCCAGGATTCGCGCATGTTTTGCACGACTTCGCGGTAGGTGTTGTCCCGGATATCTTTGGCCTGGGAGATTTGATGAGCCGTTTCTTTCCGGCGCGCCAGATCCTTGCCGCCGTTCAGGATGTTGTAGCGGACGCGGACCATTGCAGTTACGTCTTCGTTTTTGCCGGGAATGCCGTCGAGGTTGTTGTTGAAGGAAGCGCCGGATTCGAAGTCGACGCGCGGCATAAAGGGCGCGGAGGCGGTTTCGTGTTGATAATGCGCTTCATCGATGTCGGCATTGGCCGATTTCAATTGCGGATGGTTCGCAACGGCAACTTCGACGGCCTCGTCGATGTTCTTAGGGAGTTTGCCGTCAGGGTGGACGGGCGCTTCAAGCTTGCCGGGTAAGGCACCGATAACTTTCAGGTAACGGGTTTTGGCGTCCGTCAAATTTCCTTCTGCACTGCGCACATTGCTTTCCGCTCTTGAAACACGGGCAGACGATTGATTGATATCGGCTCTTTTGCCAACCCCTTGCTCGCTGCGCATCGTGATTTGATCATTAGTGCTGAGATGGGCGGCGAAGTTATCTTGGGCAACCCGTAACTGTTCTTCCGCCCGCAACACATCCAGATAGGCCTGTACCGCTTCCAACGCGCGGTATTCCGATTGGCTATACACCAGAAAAGCACGGGCGTTGGTGGCGGCTTTGGTCCGGCTCACTTCATTCGGTGTTGCCAGGCCGTCAAACAGCATTTGTCTGAGTTGAATGGAGGATTCGGCTCGGTCATAAACCACGGTGCCGAGCTTGTTGCTGCCGACAGCTGAGGATGGCTGGCCAGGAATCCCTCCTCGGTTACGCGTGGTCGGGTTGTCCGATTGCTCGAAGCCGTAGCCACCTTGCAGATCGATGGTCGGAAAGAACGAAGCGCGGGCTTGGTCGATCTGTTGTTCAGTCGCCAAACGGGCATCCTTGAAGCTTTGTAAATCGGGGTTTTCTTTAATTGTTTTCTGTACTGCATCCTGCAAAGTTTCCGCCGTGACGTTGGCGGATATTAATCCGGCCAAAATGGCAGTGGCGCCGATAGGGTATTTCATGAGAACTGCTCCGATTTAACGTATATAAGATTATGATTATGAAAGAATTCAATCCCTTGAAAGATTTATTTAACGTAATATATTTTGTCTTAAAGGTCAATTAATATCTTTTAAGAATAACGCAAGCTGCAGCCTGTCCTGAACTTCAAGTTTTTGAAATATTGAGGTCAGGTGCGCTTTTACCGTACGCTCGGAAATATTCAGCATCGAGGCAATTGACTTATTACTCAATCCTTCCGACAGCATCTTGGCTACATCTATCTCTCGATGGGTCAGAATGTCCAAAGCCTTTTTCTTTTCGCCAGACGGTTTATAGGCTTGATTTACAGGAAGGGATAATTTAGCCAGCATGTCGATTACTTTGGGAATTAACTGGCGGGGCATCCAAACGTCTCCCTTCAGTATGCTGTTGACGGCTTTTGGTAACAATTCGGCGGCTACGTCAACTTCGCAATAGCCGTAACAGCCGGCAATAAACGCGTGGATCTGTTCTTCTTCAGGCCAGTTTTTGCCGAGAATTAGAATTTTTAGGCCTGAGCGAATGAGAGGTAAAACAGGAGTCAAATCGGCGGAGGTGGCGTCAGTCTCTATAATCGCCATTTCCGCCTTGTTTTTATTAAAAAAGTTAGGGGGGAACAGGAGGGCATCGTCGATAAAAACATTATGTTCGGACGAGAGTGGTGAAATCCATTGATTATGATTAGCCCCTTGCCGATCAAGAGTCAAGATTAAAATATTCGCCACTGAGTGATGATCCTTGAGTCGATTTTAATGAGGGTAAATGCGGGAAGGCGCAATGGAGAATCCCTTTTTTTAACGCTCCCTCATGGCATGTTGTTTAGCTTTCAGAATCGGCTTCATTAAATAGTCTAACACAGTTTTTTTACCGGTCAAAATATCGACGTCGGCATTCATTCCAGTGATGATGTTCAGTGTTTCGCCGTTCTTTTCGAGGTAGTTTTTGTCGGTTCTGAGACGGATCAAATAGTAGAGTTTTTTGTCTTCTTCATTGATGATCGTATCCGCACTAATATGCTCCAGTTTGGCCTTCAGGCCGCCGTAAATGGAGAAATCGTAAGCCGTCAGCTTGACCATCGCATCCTGTCCGGGGCGTAGAAAGGCAATATCCGCAGGATGAACCTGTGCCTCGACCAGCAGCGTATCGTCGAGCGGTACGATTTCAAGCAAATCCATGCCAGGCTGGATGACGCCGCCGATGGTGCTGATTTTCAGTTGTTTGATCGTGCCCTTGACCGGTGAAAGAATGCGTGTCCGGGTGACTCTGTCCTCTAGAGCGAGAGTTGATGCTTTCGTTCTGTCGAGTTCAGCCTTGGTTTCGTTCAGTTCCTTTAATGCTTCGGTGCGAAAGCGGATTTTCATTTCGGCCAGCTTGTTTTTATTTTCATTCAGATAGGCCTGAATTCGCGGAATCGACAATTTCGCGGAATTTAATTCGCCGAGAAGGTCGTTGGCGCTGCGCCGAAGCCGGAGCATTTCGACTTCGGACAAGGCGCCGTTGGCGACCAAGGGTTCGGACATTTGGACTTCTTTTTGCAGCAGTTCATAACTGCGGGAAAGCTGATCCTGTTTCGACTTCAGTTCGATCAGTTCCTGTTCCTTTTGGCGTACCTGTTGTGCCAGCACGCTGGTGGAAGCTTCCAACTCCGATTGTCTCGACTGATAAAGCTGTTTGGCATGCTCGGCCTGTTCGGGAGAATTGTCGATCACCTCCTGCGGAATGATGAGCGGCTGACCGTTGGTTTCGGCAGTCAACCGGGCATTATTGGCCAGCAATTCATAATATTTGAGCTTGGTTTCCTGAAAAGAAGACGAGAACCTGACATCGTCCAATTGCAATAATTCCTGGCCCTTTTCAACCTGATCGCCTTCCTTGACCAGAATTTTTGACAAAATGCCGCCTTCCAGGTTTTGTATGACCTGGATATGACTGGAAGGGATGATTTTGCCGGAGCCGCGGGTTACTTCGTCCAGCGTCGCAAAATTGGCCCAGATCAGCGCAATTATAATGAATGCGAAACTCAGCAACAGTATCAAGTGCGTATAGACAGGAACGCCGTAGAGATTGACCGCATTAATATCGGAAACAAAATCCTTGTCTTCCGACAATTGCTGTTGTTCGGCATTGAATTCGGTTATTTTTTTAAGCAGGTTGGTCATGGTGTAGTGGCGTAACTAAATCGTGGAATGGCCGAGTTACTGATAAGGTGCGATCAAATCCCGAAAGATTAGGTGGCGACTTTAATTTGACCCTGTTTTAATGCATCCAGTACTTGCTCTTTCGGTCCATCGGCGACGATGCGACCGCCGTCCATAACGATCAGCCGGTCGACCAAGGTCAGCAAAGAGGCGCGGTGAGTCACCAGTATCAGGGTGCGGTGATGCAGTTGGCCGGCAAAGCGTTGCTTAAAAGCTTCCTCCGAACTGTTGTCCATGGAATTGGTCGGTTCGTCCATGATGTAAACAGGTGGAGCCAAGAGCAAGGCCCTGGCGACCGCAACGCTCTGGCGCTGCCCGCCGGACAGGCCTGCGCCGCGCTCTCCGACCGGCATGTCGAAGCCGGCCGGATGCCGGTTTGTGAATTGCGTGACGCCGGCAATTTCAGCGGCTGCCAGTACCGCGTTATCATCGGCATAGCGGGAACCGAGCGTGATATTGTCCTTCACGCTGCCGAACAGCAGGGTAATATCCTGGGGCACATAGCCGATCTGCCGGCGCAGTTCGGCCGGATCGATCTGCCGGATATCGGTCCCGTCGATCAAAATGGCGCCCTCCTGCGGTTCATAAAACGACATCATCAGTTTTTCGATCGTGCTTTTGCCCGAACCGATCCGGCCGATGATCGCAACGCGTTCTCCGGCATTGATCCGGAAGGAAACATTTTCCAGCGCCTTGATCGGTTGGCCCGGATAGCTGAACGAGACGTTTTTGAATTCAACCGAACCTTTGAACGACGACCGATGCAGGAATTGTTTGCCCGCTTCCCGCTCGACCGGCAGCGACATGAGATGGTTTAAGGAATCCAGCGATGCGCGGGCCTGATGATAGCGGGTCAGCAGGGCCGCGATCTGCGCGATCGGCGCCAGTGCGCGGCCGGTCAGCAGCGTGCAGGCGATCAAGGCGCCGGTAGTCAACTCGCCGTCCGCTATTTGATAGACGCCGGCGATTACGATCAGGACCGTCGCCAATTGCTGCAAGAATGCGGTCAGGTTGATAGCCAGCGATGAATAGAGGCGCGATTTCAGGCCCAGCCGGGAAATTTGTCCGATCGTTTGTTCCCATTGCCGTTGTAACTGGCCTTCCGCGCCTGTGCTCTTCAAGACTTCGAGGCTGGAAACGGCTTCGATCAGGATCGAGCTTTTTTGCGCCGAAAACTTGAACAGCTCCGAGATGGTTCTTTTTAGGGGTTGCTGGACGCTGATCGCACCCAGTATCGAGAGGGGCAGGATCAGCAGCGGTATCAATGCCAGTTTGCCGCCGATAACGGCAATGATCCCGAGAAACAAAAACAGGAAGGGCAGATCAATCAGTGCGGTCAGTGTAGCCGAAGTCAGAAAGTCGCGAAACGATTCGAATTCATGCAGATTATTCGCAAAGGTGCCAACCGAGGCCGGTTTTGCCTCCATCCGGATGCCGAGCACTTTTTCAAAGATCGTCGCGGACAAAGTAATATCCGAGCGTTTGCCCGCGGCGTCGATAAAATAGCCGCGCAAGGCCTTCATGATAAAATCGAACGTAAACACAATGCCGACGCCGAGCGCCAGTACCCACAGCGTTTCGACCGCATGGTTCGGCACGACGCGATCATAAACATTCATTACGAAGAGTGGCGACGCCAGCGCAAACAGATTGATCAGCAGCGTGGCTAGTATGACTTCGCTGTAGATGGGCCAGGACTTATAAATGACATCCCAGAACCAGTGCTTGATTTTTGGCGTTATCGAGTCGGCGGTGCGGTCGTCGAATTGATGGGCGAGTTGTACAAAGATAGCGGTGCCGCTATATTCGGCGGTCAGTGTTTCTTCCGCAAGCGTTTTTTCCCCGCTGCCGGTTTCGGGCAGCAAAATGGAGCAGAGTCCATTTTCCTTTCTGAGCAGGATGCAGGTTTTCTCGTCATTTAACAATAAAACGGCGGGCAGAACCAGATTCGAAATTTTTTGCAGGGGCCGTTTGACGTAACCTGCGGAAAGTCCGGCTCGTTCGGCGGCCCGGATAAATAAAGGCAGCGTCAGTTTGTTATCGACCAACGGTAGACCCGCAGTCAAGGCATCTGCGGAATGAGGCGCGTGCAGCAGCTTGCACATTGATAGCAGCGCAAGTAATAAAGGATCGTCGAATTTGGCGGTCGCCTGCGGCGAAGGACGCGTTGGGGTAACAAAAGCAGGAGCTATGACTTTTTCCATAGGGCAGGGGTCTCTTTAAATTCGGCGCTATTGCACATTCCGCATAACTTACTAGAATAGCATATTAAAACCTTTTTAAGGAGAACGTCATGCCCTATATCAGCCGTAATGACGCAGGCGAAATCACCGGATTGCATCATTCGCCGCAAGAGGCTGAAGCCGAGTGGTTAGAAGGTGATGATCCTCAAATTCATCAGTTTTTGCAGTCCTGTGCCCTTACCGAACAACCCCGGCTCTCGCTGTCAAATAGCGATACCGACATGATCCGGGTTATTGAGGATTTGGTCGAACTGCTGATTTCTAAAAACGTGTTTACCTTTACCGAATTGCCTGAAGCCGTGCAGCATAAGCTCGGCTCCAGAAAACAGTGGCGGCAGGATTTGGGGATGTTAACCAACTTGATGGACAAGGAAGATGCCATCTTTTAGGTTGAATGAAAGTATATTGTGGTTGAGTTCCTTGGACTGAATGAGTAAAAAAGACAAAATCGCCTTCGTGTGTACGGAGTGCGGTGCCGATTATCCGCGGTGGGGCGGTCAATGCACCAGTTGCGGGGCATGGAATACGATTAAAGAGGTGCGTCTTGGTACTGCGTCGGGAGAACGTCATAAACGCCGGGACGGCTACGCAGGCACCAAGTCCGAGGTTCAGCTGTTGTCCGAGGTCGCCTTGGTGCGCGAGGAACGGATACAGACCGGCATGTCGGAATTCGACCGCGTGCTCGGCGGAGGGCTGGTCAAAGGCAGCGTCGTCTTGATCGGCGGTGCCCCTGGGGCAGGTAAGAGCACGATATTGCTGCAAATTGTCGCGCACATCGCACAGCAGGGCGTAGAGGTGCTGTATGTCTCCGGGGAAGAATCGCTGCGCCAGATCGCCGACCGTGCGCATCGGCTGAAGCTGCCGTCCAACAAGATTCTGATGCTCGCGGAAACGTCGGTGCAACGGATTGCCGATGTGATGGACGAAGTCAGGCCTCAGGTTGCGGTGATCGATTCAATCCAGGTGGTTTATACCGAAACGGCCGAATCGGCGTCCGGTTCGGTTTCCCAGGTGCGGGAGTCAGCAAGTTACCTGACCCAGTACGCCAAAAAAAATAATGTCGCGTTATTCCTGGTCGGCCATGTGACCAAGGATCAGTCGTTAGCAGGGCCGATGACCTTGAGTCATATCGTCGATAGCCAGGTCATCCTAGCTGCTACCGATGATGCCCGGTTCCGGGTGCTCAGAGCGGACAAGAACCGCTTCGGCAGCGTCGGCGAACTCGGTTTTTTTGCGATGGACAGCGCGGGGCTGAAGGAAGTGAAAAATCCGTCCGCGATGTTTCTGAACCGGCCGGAAAAACCTTCCTCAGGCAGCGTTGTGACCGTGCTGTGGGAAGGTACGAGGCCCTTGCTGGTCGAAATTCAGGCCTTGGTGACCGAATGTCAGTATGGAAATCCCCGGCGTCTCGCGGTCGGTTTCGATCAAAACCGGCTGGCGATGCTGCTCGCCGTACTGTCCCGGCACGGGGGCATTTTTACGGCGAATGACGAGATTTACGCAAACGTGGTCGGCGGTATCAAGGTGACCGAAACCAGTTCTGACCTGGCGATCATCATCGGGATCGTTTCGAGTTTGCGGGATCAAATCATACCGCATGATGCGTTTTTTTTCGGGGAGATTGGGCTGAGCGGGGAGATCAGGCCGGTCGCGAACGGTTATGCCCGTCTTAATGATGCGGCCAAGCATGGATTCAAAAAGGCAGTGATACCAAAAGCGAATGCGCCTAAAAAACCGATAGACGGCCTGACTGTCTATCCGGTCGCTACGCTAGCCGATGCACTGGATGTCGTTTCGGAACTGTAGTTCGGGCCCATGATAATCGCGGGATACGAGGGCAGAGTGATGGCCGGCTTTTTAGCTCAGAAAAAATTGCAGCGATTTATCGTTAATGCCGAGAATGTCGTTATTGCTCAACTTGACGATTTTATTCCCTATTGATTCTCCGTTAACGGTCAGTGAGCCTTTGTTTTCAAGCGTGGACACAAAATAGCCTTCTTTTTTGCGGGTTACCACGACGATGCCTTGGCCTGGCCGACCTAATTGCACCATTGTTTTTTTGATCGGAATGATCTTGCCGATATTTTCTCCATCCATGATCTGAAAATTACCGTTAGGCAATTCGGGCTCAACGCCAAATAGAAGCGTAGCCGGTGGAGGATCATTTTCATTCGCTTCGGCAAACGGTTTGAATACGCCGACTGAGTTGCTGTTTTTGAAAAGAACATGGTGCTTGCCCAAGGCAATGATATCGTTATCATTCAGAACGCCTTCCGTGGTTTTCGCACCGTTAACGGTAATCGGGAATTCGTTTTGTAACGGCCTGATCGTTGCAGCGCCATTCCGCAACGCAATCACCGCATGAACCGGTGCAATCGCCAGACTGTCTATGATGATTTCATTGGTTTCATCGCGGCCGATTCGCACCATGCCTTCCTCGAACGTAAAGGATTCGATTTCTTTATCTTTAAAATAAACAGTCAGTGTTGGCATTTCATTTAGTGAGTCATAAAAAATAACTGCCTTAATTATAGACAGTATTTTTTTTGATATTCAAGCAAGTTATGTCATAGAGTTGAGAGAAGAGAAAAAAGACAAATTTCCGGCCTTTCTTGCCGAAAGGTCCGGAAATGAGGGAATTAAAAAGAGAAAGAATGACGATTATTTGGTCGGCTTGGCGGCTGGTTTTTCGGTCGTTTTTTGATGATGTTGCCTTCTTTCCATCCGTTTTGTCATCATCTGCTCATGATGCGCCTTCATCAATTCAAGCTGTTCATTCTTTAGCTGTTCTTTTTTCTTTTCGTCGGTTTCAGATAAAATTCGATTAGAGAGATCGTGCATTTTGAGCATATGCTCCTGATTCGCCCGCAGATGCTGATCCCGCTCCGCATCCGACATACGGCCCTGCATGCCCATGCCTCGATGCATTTCCATGCCTTTCTCCATGTTCATCGGATCATCCGGAGCGGCTGGAGTAGCCGGATTTCCGGCATGGCTTGCCAGGCTATGGGTCAGCAACAGAAAAAGCGTGACGGTTGTTATTTTTATTGGCTTCATGACAATGTCCTTTCGTGTGTGGTGGAAAATTAAAATAAACAGTTAAAAGACTTTACAGGAATCCGAAAAGTTCAGCCTCCAGAAACACCAAAAGATTCGGTTCAAATGCGGGTTGTATCGACGGCTATAGGGATTTGTTCGCGCCTAGAATCGACTCAGGTATAATCGGGAATATTGAAACCAGCTTAATTTTTGTGATGAATAGTTATTATAAGTACCATGTATTTTTTTGTACGAATCAGCGCGATGACGGTAGAAAAAGCTGTGGAGATCATGATCCTCAGTCATTGCGCGATTATGCAAAAGAACAGATTAAAAAACTGAGATTGAACGGCCCCGGCAAATGCCGGATCAATAACGCAGGTTGTATGGACCGCTGCAATAAGGGGCCGGTGATGGTAGTGTATCCGGAAGCTGTCTGGTATACGTTTAAAAATCAGGAGGATATTGATGAGATTATCCGGGAACACCTGATTAATGGCAAAGTCGTTGAGCGGTTAAAAATTTAATTCGCTGGTCCGGTTGAGCTCTTTTTGAACTTCACGACCTTGTTTAGCGGGCTGAGGCTGATTTCGTCGATTACGATCGCCGCGCGCGAGTCCAGTACATAGCAAACCGTTTTGGCGACATCTTCCGGCAGAATATAATTGCTTTCGTGATCGCCGGGTTCGAAGGCGAGGTCGTCGAAGAATTCGGTTTTGACCATGCCGGGGTTGATCAGCGCGACCCGCAGACCGCTTTTGCCGCATTCCTCGCGCAGGGCCTGGGCAAAGCCGCGGACCGCGAATTTGCTGGCGCAATAAACTGCGCCTTGGCGGGAGCCCTTCAATGCCGCTTCGGAGCCGATAAAAATCAGATCGCTTCGGGCTTTGCTTTTCAAATGGGGCAGCAAGGCGCGGGTTAAGAAAGCTTGACCGGTAAAATTGGCCGCCATCAAGGTTTCGATCTGAGCATAAGAAAACTGTTCGAGTGCGCCAAACCGGCCGCTGCCGGCGCAAAATACGATGGCATCCATAGCCGGAAAGCGCTGCGTCAACCCTTGGATTTTAGACGGCAGATGCTTCAGATCGGCTAAATCCAGTTCGAGCAGATGAAAGCCGTCCTGGGCATTTCCAAATTTACGGATATCCCGAGAAACGCCGATTACTTGATGGCCTTCAGCCAATAGCTGCCGGGCGACGCCCCGACCGATACCGGAACTGGCGCCGGTTACCAGAATGGTGCGCTTCACAATCTGCATGGAAAGAACTGCTTGGCGGAAATGTAGTTCGACAGGAGTTCGCTGCAAAACCGCATCATCTCTTCTTCGAGCGCCCGTTCATAGCCGACCATGCCTTGGTTTAATTGCAGTGGTCCTGCAAACAGTTTTTCGTCGGGATAGAGTTTTCGGGCTTTCTTGAAATAATGTTCCGGCAGCCGAAAGGTCCCAAGGCTGACCGAATGCAGCCGTTCGAGGTCGATGCGGGCAAAGACGTGGTCGAAAAATTGCCGGTATTGGCTTCGGTAATCCGACTGAAAAATGATTGGATCGAAGCGCAGGCCGATCGGCCAGCCCTGATCCTGGAGCTTGTCGATCGCATCCAGCCGTTTTTGCAGGGAAGGCGCCTTATGTTCGACTTTTTCGGCGATCGGCTCGGGACTCAGGCTGAACGCCACCACGCAGCGCGGCAAGGGTTCTCGCGCCAGCAAGGTTCTGATCTGGGTGCTCTTGGTACGCAGCTCAAGCCAGGCATTCGGGAGTTCAGCAAAAAACGGCAGAAAATGCGCGGCGAAACCGGTCACAGGTTCCAGAGCCAGGCTGTCGCAATCATAGCCCGAAAAGAAGTGTACCGCTTCGTCGGGATATTCCGCGGTTATGCGGCGGATATCGTGCTGAAAGTCTTCATAATTGACGAACAGCACATAGTGCGCGGAATGATACATGCCCTGCAGAAAACAGTAGCGGCAATCATACAGGCAATTCAGCATGTGCGAAAAATAATAATTCCTACTTGCACCGATGCCGTAGTGTGCCGGTGTCGGCAGCGCAAAATTCTTGAATTTTTCGGCCAATATCAAAGCCGGGCGCTGTTTCTGCAGCCGAAAATTTTGCGCTTTCGGGTTGAAAACCTCGCCGTAACGGCCGCAAGGGATTTGCCTTGCATCCGGGAAGCGGGCAATGATCTCCTGCACTCGAGGATGGTGAAGCAAATTTTCTTCGATATAAATCGTTTCGATCATGCAGGCGATCAAGAAAGCGGCAAAAACGCCTTACATTGTACAAAATTCCGTGCTTCATGCCTGAATTAAGTCGCTATTAGGCAGGGGTTCATTTTGAAATTTGTCGAAGTGAACCCCTGCCAGAAAGTCGAAATCCTTCAGAATAGGCTGGCCGGAGTTCAGGTTTTCTCCAGTTAAGCTGAATTCAATCGGCGACTTTGTTGATCAGAAGCCCCTGCGTAAATATGCCGCAGCACGATTAACGCGCAAGGAAGTCAGAAATGATAAGCCTGTAATTAAAGGTGTTTTTCTGGCGATGTGATCGCCGTTTCTGCTAAAGATTTTGGCAGGAGGTTATATGTACAAGCTACTCAATACAATTTTCCAGGCAGTCTGGCGCCTCGGTCAATACGATGTCTATACGCAGTCGATGATCTTTATCATGCTGGGGTTTTTGGGATTCCTGTATGTCGGCTAACCACGTCCGTTATGCTGATAAAGAGGAAATTTCGATTTGATCTTATCCATACGTAGGGCGGGCATCGCGCGCCCTACGAAACTGGTTTGAAAGATAAAAGCAGTCTATAAGGGTTTTTACTCCCTGTTGTTGAGAGTTGTCGAAGTCTGACGCAAATTAAACAGGAATAATGAGATACTTATCCTGGGGTTGGCTTTAAAAGATATTTTACGGAAATTTACGAGTTGAAGCGCGAAACTGCGGTCGACCGCTTGCCGGAGATCGTGATTCAAGAGGATGAACCGGCCGTATGGATGGCGACCCACTACTATTGATCCGCAGCGCCGGATTGCTTATCCTAAAAAATCCGGACAGACTCAGCAATGCCGGAACGTTTATGATTTATCGTATAATATCCGCATTTTACCGGCTGTTTTGATGTCCCTCAGCGAAACCCTCAAGCAATTCTCCCGTCAATTACCCCAGTGTTTAAACCAGGACCGGCACGGTTTTAAGCGCCAGATCGACCGGTTGCGCAGCGAGTATCAGAAAGGCAAGCATCCGGATATACAGGCCGCCGCTCTGCAGGGTCGCATCGAGCAATCGGTTGCAAAACGCAATCAACGTCTGGCGAGCGTGCCGGTGCTGAATTTTCCGGATTTGCCGGTTACAGGCAAGAAGGACGAGATCGCCGAGCTGATCCTTAACAACCAAGTCGTGATTGTCTGCGGCGAAACCGGCTCCGGCAAGACCACCCAATTGCCGAAGGTCTGCCTGTCGATCGGGCTCGGATCCGGTGGATTCATCGGCCATACGCAGCCCAGGCGGATCGCCGCGCGCACGGTCGCGGACCGGATTGCTGAGGAACTCGGCGAGCCGCTCGGCAAGTCGGTCGGCTACAAGGTGCGCTTCAACGACAAGACCCATGCCGATTCGCTGGTCAAGCTGATGACCGACGGGATATTGCTGGCCGAAACGCAGAACGATCCGTTTCTGAACCAGTACGATACGATCATTATCGATGAAGCGCACGAGCGCAGCCTGAACATCGACTTCCTGCTCGGCTACATGAAATGGCTGCTGCCGAAGCGGCCCGATCTGAAGTTGATCATTACCTCCGCGACGATCGATCCGGAGCGCTTTTCGCGGCATTTTTTCGACGCGCCGATCATTGAGGTGTCGGGCCGCACCTATCCTGTCGAAATCCGCTATCGTCCGGTCGAGGAACCGGAGAAGGACGAAGAGGGCAAGAACGCGGCGAACGACGAAACCAGCGATAACCTGCAACAGGCGATCCTGGAAGCGGTCGACGAACTAACGCGCGATTTGCGCGGCGATATTCTGATCTTCATGAGCGGCGAGCGCGAAATCAAGGAAACGACCGAGTCGCTGAAAAAGCACCATCCAAGCCAGTACGAGATCCTGCCGCTGTATGCCAAGTTAAGCACGAGCGAGCAGGAGCGGGTATTCAAGCCGAAAGGCGGCAAGATACGGATTGTGCTCGCGACCAACGTCGCTGAAACTTCGTTGACCGTGCCCGGCATCCGGGGCGTGATCGATACCGGCCACGCGCGGATCAGTCGCTACAGCCACCGCAGCAAGATCCAGCGGCTGCCGATCGAGCGGATTTCACAGTCGAGCGCGAACCAACGCGCAGGGCGTTGCGGCCGGATCGCCGAAGGCATCTGCATCCGCCTGTATTCGCCGGAGGACTATCAAGCGCGGCCCGAATTCACCGAACCGGAAATCCTGCGCACGAACCTGTCCGCGGTGATCCTGCAGATGACCGCGCTGAATCTCGGCGACATCGAGGACTTTCCGTTCATCGAGCCGCCCGAGGACAAGATGATCCGGGATGGCAAGACCGTCCTGCAGGAAGTCAATGCACTGGACAAGCAGGGCAAGCTGACCGAGATCGGCAAACAATTGGTCAAGTTTCCGACCGATCCGAAGCTGGCACGGATGCTGATCGCGGCCGAAAAGCAGCATGCGCTTCACGAAGTCGCGATCATCGTCGCGGCACTGAGCATTCAGGACCCGCGCGAGAAACCCGCCGACAAGCTCGCGCAGGCCGAGGCGAAACAGGCTCGCTTTCGCCACGAGGACTCGGATTTTCTGACTCTCTTGAATCTCTGGAACGACTTCGAGGAACAGAAGAAGCATCTGTCGAACAGCAAGCTTCGGAAATATTGCAGCGACCATTTCCTGTCCTATATCCGGATGCGCGAATGGGTCGACATTCATGCGCAGATCATGCAGGTGATCAGGGGCGACCTGAACCTGAAGATCAATACGGTGCCCGCCAGCTATGTGGAAATTCATCGTGCGCTGTTGCCGGGGCTGCTTTCGAATATCGGCTTTCGGCATGAGCAATACGAATATCTTGGTGCGAGAGGCCTGAAGTTCTTCATCTTTCCAGGCTCCGGCCAGCACAAGGCGCGGCCGAAATGGATCATGGCCGCCGAACAGGTCGAAACCAGTAAGGTCTATGCACGCACCGTCGCGAAGGTTGAGCCCGAATGGATCGAAGAGTGCGCGGAGCATCTGGTCAAGCGCAATTACTACGATCCGCATTGGGAAAAGAAGGCCGCGCGCTGCGCAGTATACGAGCGCACGCTGTTGTTCGGGCTGACCCTGCAGGCCGGGCGCAAGGTGCCTTACGAGCACGTCGATCCGAAAGCCGCGCGCGAAATCTTCATCCGCTCGGCGCTGGTCGATCACGATTACCACAGCAATGCGCCGTTCTATCTTGCGAACCAGAAACTGCTCGAAGAAGTCGGCTATATCCAGCACAAGGGCCGGCGGGTCGATCTGGTCGAGGACGAGGAATGGCTGTACCAGTTCTACGACAAGAAGTTGCCGGTCGAGGTTGTCAACGGGATTACCTTCGATCAGTGGCGCAAGAAAGTCGAACGCGACAATCCGAAAATCCTGTTTCTGACCAAGGAAGACCTGACTCGCGAGCAGGACCATGCGGTCAACGAATGGGACTACCCGGACAGCAAGAAAGTCGGCAATCTGACAATTCAACTGCAATACCGTTTCGAACCGGGGCACGACGAGGACGGGGTTACCGCGATCATTCCGGTGCACCAGTTGAATCAGGTCTCGCAAACTCCATTCGACTGGCTGGTGCCGGGATTGCTCGAGGAAAAATGCATTGCATTAATCAAATCATTGCCAAAACCGATCCGCAAGCATTTCGTGCCGGTGCCGGAAACTGTCAGGCAATGCCTCGAAATCGAGCCGGATTTCAAAGGCTCATTGTATGAATGGCTCGGCAACCGGCTGCGCAAGCTGACTGGCGAGGCGATCCCGCTGAATGCCTGGAATCCGGAGCAACTGCCCGGGCACCTCAAAATGAATTTCCGGGTCGTCGATGACCAGGACAGGCTGCTCGATTACGGGCGCGATCTGAAAAAACTGCAGGCTAAACATGGGGTCGTCGCCGGCGACAGTTTTGACCAACTGGCCGCGGACGAACTGAACTACACCGGCTGCATCCAGTGGGCGTTCGACGATCTGCCGGATACTCGGCAATTCATGCAGCGCGGCCAGTCATTTATCGGCTATCCGGCGATCGCCGATGAGGGCGATGCGGTCGGCGTGCGCCTGTTTGACACCGAGCGCAAGGCTGCTCAGCAGCATCAGGCCGGTTTAATGCGCCTGTACCAGTTGCAGTTGCGCAAGGAATGCACTTATATCCAGAAAAATGCGCCGCAGTCGGCGGCGGCCGAACTGGCCTATCAGCGCCTGCCGAAGCATCCGATCATCCAGTATCAGCCGTCGGGTTCATATAAGGAGGATCTGCTGTTTTGCATCCTCAGCCATGTGTTTGTCGACGGAAGGACGATTCGCAGCAAAGAGGCGTTCGAACACAATTTGCAGCAGTCGAAGCCGAATCTGATCACCGCCGCGAATGAGATCGGCAAGGTTGTTTTGGAGATCATGCAGCACTATGCCGGGATCAAAAATTGTCTCGGACGTCTGAATGCTATCGACCCCTTGGCCAAAGACATCAACCAGCAGCTCGACCTGTTGATCTACGCCGGTTTCATCCGGCATACGCCATACGAGCAGCTCAAAGCGATCCCGCGTTATCTGAAGGCGGCCCTGTACCGGCTCGATAAACTCGGCAATGACCCGCAAAAAAATCAGGAAATTCAGCGTTATTCGATCCGCTTCTGGCAGGATATCGAGAAAAAATCGAAAAAGGAAACGATTATCCCCGAGCAGGATCCGTTCCGTTGGGCGCTTGAGGAATTCAGGGTCTCGCTCTATGCCCAGCAGTTAAAGACCGCTTATCCAGTTTCCGCAAAACGGCTCGAGAAAGCCTGGGACGAGCGAGGGTAACAATAGCCGGCAAAAATAATTTTGATTCAACAGTATTTATGCACAGCGGAAATCAATCACTTACGCCGTGTCAAGCGATTTGGTAAAAATCTCCTAAAACGTTCGTAAGTCATTGATTTTTTATTGTATCAGGGGATTGATTCGTTTTTATACAAACTAACCAAACCGTAATAAAAACGGTACTTTTGCGTCTTCAGGAACAATCTATCCACAAAGTTATCCACAGGTTTTGTGAATAAAATTTTGTGAGTTTCTCTGACGGGAGAGGCAATTTTACCCTTTCCTCACAACTTCTTTTGCCGCTGCAAGGCTGAATGGATTGGACAGGAAAAACTGTCGCATCCTGTTCAAGATTCTGTACAAGGAGAAAACTTGTTCATTCTATAAAGGCGATGGGATCCGGATTCTTGGCTGACAGATAGATCGCATTCAATTCAAAGAGATTGGGAGAGGGAGGGAATCAGCAACCAATAGGAAGTGATCTAATTTGTCATCGACGAACTATGGTTGTCGTTGCGACTCGACAGTTCCCGGCTTTATTTCAAGCCGAGACTAACATTAGATAAATTCCGGCAAGACTCTGAATAGATGCAGTTTAGTGAAGAAATCCCGATGAACACCGATACGATAGAGATGGATCTGGATTAGAAAAACATAATTCAATATTGACAAATGACTTTGCTGAGGCGATGTTTATGCACAGGCAGAAATCAATAACTTACGGCGTGTCAAGTACGCGGCTCAAAAAACTTAAAATTAAGCGTAAGTCATTGATTTTTTATTGTATCAGGGGGTTGGTTCGTTTTTATACAAACTAACCAAACCGTAATAAAAACGGTACTTTTGCGTCTTCAGGAACAATCTATCCACAAAGTTATCCACAGGTTTTGTGAATAAAATTTTACTGTGCGGTTTCCCGTGCAGTCCCGGCTACTAGCCTATCCTGGACAGCCAATTCTGCCGTAACATTTCGTTAACCGTCGAGAAGGATAACTCATCTGGCTCCAGTGACAGATTTAGATGGCCGGTATTTATCAAAAAAATCCCGTTCCTCGCCGCCAGGAATGAAATCGCGCTAACCATTTCAGCAAGGTTTCCGGTTGATGGCCGCGTTTCCAGACACCGGCTGCGTATTTGTTGGCTTCGGTCAGCGTCGGGTAAATATGAATCGTGCCGAGAATCTTGTTCAGGCCGATTTTGTGTTTCATCGCGAGGATAAATTCGGCGATCAGGTCGCCCGCATGTTCTCCGGCAATCGTGACGCCGAGTATCTTGTCCTTGCCCGGTACGGTCAACACTTTGACAAAGCCCTGCGCTTCGCCGTCCGCGATCGCCCGGTCTAGATCGGCCAGATCGTAGGTACTGATTTCATAGGGAATACCTTGTGCTTTTGCCTCCTGCTCGTTCAGGCCGACGCGCGCGATTTCAGGATCCGTAAAGGTGGCCCAGGGAATCGTGGAATAATCTGTCCGGAATTTCAGGAGGCCTCCGAACAGGGCGTTGACGGCGGCATACCAGGCCTGATGCGCGGCGGTATGGGTAAATTGATACGGGCCGGAAACGTCGCCGCAGGCGAAGATATGCGGATAATTGGTCGCCTGAAACGCGTCGACCTGGATCGTTTTTTTCGGAGACAGTTCCACGCCAAGTTCTTCCAGTCCATAGCCTGCGACATTTGCGGTCCGTCCCAATGCAACCAGCACTTCATCAAAAGCAATCCGCACGGTTTTGCCGTCATGCTCCGCCAGCAGAATTTTCTCGTTGTTTTCGATGAGGAACTTTTTCGCAGTATGTCCCAGTTTCAATTCAATGCCTTCAGTGCGGAATCTGGCTTCGACCAAGGATGAAACTTCCGGATCTTCGCGCAGCAACAGGCGAGGCGCCATTTCGATCAGCGTGACTTGTATATCAAGGCGCGCACAGCACTGGGCTAGTTCGCAGCCTATCGGCCCGCCGCCCAGCACCAGAAGGCGTTTCGGCGCTTTGCGCAAGTTCCAGATGGTATCCGAGGTCAGATAGCCGGTTTGATCAAGGCCCGGAATCGGCGGAATCAGGGGGCGGGCGCCCGCGGCGACGACGATCGAGCGCGCGGTGATGGTGCGCGTGTCATATGAATTGCTGATCTCAATAGTCCAGGGCGAAATGAGCCGGGCGCTGCCGGTCGCCACATCGACGCCGAGGCCGGCGTAACGCTCGGCCGAATCATGAGGCGCAACCGTTTTGATTACCGCTTGGACGCGATCCATGATGTCGCCGAAATCGAATTCAGTCTGCATTCGTTTGATGCCGAACTCGGGAGAGCGCTTGCCGAGCGCAATCAATCGGGTGGTGCGTATCAACGCCTTGGAGGGGACGCAACCAGTGTTCAGGCAGTCACCGCCCATGCGATGTTTTTCGATCAGGATCACCCTGGCCTTTACCGCGGCGGCTATATAAGCGGCGACCAAGCCGGCTGAGCCCGCGCCGATCACCGCGATGTTGTAGTCGAATTTTTCCGGGGGCTTCAGGTGGTGGACGGTATCCGGTTTCATCGAGGCAATATCTCCACAAGTTTTTTTGCGAAAAGCGGAAACAGGCCCAGCAGCACGAAAGCGCCGACCAGTGGCGGCGATAAAATGCCGGACAGTGACTCGATCTTGGCCAACTGTGTTCCGGCATTTACGTAAACTACAGTGCCGGCCAGCATGCCCAACTGGCTGACCCAGTAAAAGGTAGAGGTTTTAATTGTGGTCAGCCCCATGGCGAGATTGATCACGAAGAACGGAAACAGCGGCACCAGGCGCAACGTAAACAAGTAATACGGGCCGTCTTTTGCCAAGCCTGCGTCGATTGCGGCAAGACGATTGCCGAACCGGGATTTGACCGTATCGCGAAACAGAAAACGTGCAGCCAGAAATGCCAGTGTCGCGCCGATGCTCGATGCAAACGAGACAATCAGCGTCCCCCACACCAGTCCGAACAGCGCGCCGCCGGCTAGCGTCAAGACCGTAGCGCCGGGCAGCGACAGGCCGGTCACCGCAATATAAATGCCCGCATAGGCCAGCGTGGTTAGCAGGGGATGTGAGTCGCGGTAGCTAATCAGGCGAGCATATTCAGCCTTGAAGTGTTCGAGCGTCAGCCATTGATCGATGTCGAACAGAAAAAATGCGCCGATTGCCAATGCGATGATTGCAAGAACGCGGATTTGTGAGGTAGTCATCGTTTTATCTCATACAGTTATCTGAAAATTGGTCGAATAACCGGAAGAATCCTGACAATGTTTATTGTACAATGCGCGCATGTTAAATCTGTTTGCATTATTCATGCTGTTTGTCCTGTGGCTCCTCGACGGAATCCGCTTTATCCGGCACCCGAAATCAAGCGCGATCCCTCCTTCTTGGGCAGTGGCGAGACGGCAATGCTTTGCCTCCCGTAAAGGTTGATAGGGATGAGAATCATAAAGTTCATCCTGGGAGGCGCTCATTGCCGTGCGCCAGGCTGCGGGTCTGTGCCTGGCCCTCAAGGTACAGTTGTTGCGATCATCTCATGAATTTGTTGACCCGAATCGCATTTATTGAGGAAGTTGGGCGAATTGCCGAAACCAGTCAGGACGAATATACACTGTTGTATGCTGAGATCAATCATACCCTGCAAATTGCCAGTCTGACACAAGGTACCGCAGCGGCGGAGGAGCTTTTTTCCAGGATTCAGTCGCTGATTATCGGCAAGGCGGCGTCCGTCGCGGGCGCCAGCATCGGCAAGCTGGAGCGCAACCGCTTCGGCATCCTGCTCAAATTACCGGTCCAGGAAAGTGTGCAATTTGCCGAGCAGCTGGCTGATTTGATCGATCAGCAGTGTATTATTATTGCCGACATCCCCTATTATCCGAAGCTGATCATCGGCGTGACCTCCCTGTCGCCCGAGTACAAGACGCCGGAACGCATTCTGGCCGCGGTGGACGAGGCGCTGTTTCAGGCTAAGCGCGCCGGCAACAGCGTGGTCAAGCTGATCGAACACGACGATCTGGTGCTGCATGAATATTATGATCTGTTGAAGTTGTTGCCGGAGCTCAGGGAAGGGCTGACCAATCATTCCTTCGTGCTGTTTGCGCAGCCGATATTGCCGATCAATGGCGCGAACGCCGAAAAAAAAGCCGAAGTGCTGTTGCGTTATAAAGATGATCAGGGCGACAGCCAAACGCAGAGACGCCTGCTTCGGGCTGCCGAACTGTTCCATATTAGCCGGGAAGTGGACCTTTATGTTGTGCAGCAGTTCTGCCGCTACTTCGCGGAAAATCCCCAGCATGCCGTATACTCGCTGAATATTTCCGGCAGCACGATCCGCTATCCCGGATTCATCGAGAAAGTCGAACAGAACTTCAAGTATTACGGGATTAATGCGAAAAATGTTTGTTTCGAAATCACCGAAACGGTCGCCGATCATGACTATCAGAATGCCTGCGAATTCATGCGCCTCTTGAAGGACAATCTGGGCTGCCTGCTGTCCCTGGACGACATCGGCATCGGCTCGAGCAATCTTGCCAACCTGTCCAAATTCAATGTCGATTTTTTCAAAATTGACGGCCTGTTCATGCAAGATATTATGAAATGCCCTTATTCGGAACTGGTGGTGGGTTTTATTACCGCGGCCGCCAAATTATTCCATAAGGAAACCATTGCCGAATATGTCGAAAATGCCGAGCAATTGGAGAAATTGAAGGTTTTGGGGGTCGATTATGCCCAGGGATATTATGTCGGCAAGCCCTCATTGTTATTTGATCCTGCCTAGGGACAATTCGCTTTTGCCCGGCATGAGATAGATTATCCAGCCTTTAATATAAATCCATTATGATGACCCTATTCAATCCTTTGACTTTTATGATTCATGGCGGTGCCAATCACGACGGAGGGGTAGCGGCAGCCGTGGGCGGCCTGCTCAGTTTTCTCGAGAAACTGGCCGGCATGGAGCCGCCGGAAATCTTTGCGACAGTTCTGCCCGGCATTGCCGCGATGCAGAATCACCATCCGATGCTGGTGCATTTCCCGATCGCGTTTTTATCGGCTTTTTTCGTGCTGGATCTGGTCGGAAGCCTTTTTCATAAACCGAACTGGCGCGTGGTCGCGAGCTGGCTTTTATATCTCGGCGCCATTGCCGCGATTTTTACCGCGACGGCCGGTTTTATCGCGGCCAATTCGGTGCCGCATGGTGGAAATGTGCATGAAATCATGGAAAGGCATGAGCATTTCGGTATAACCGTGGTCATTTTATCGGTTCTGTTGTCCGGCTGGCGCGCGCTGAAAGGCGGTAGAATTGAAGGGGCAGCGAATAGTCTGTTTCTGATACTGGCCGCGATCATGTGGGGGGTGATGGCGCTGGGGGCCGATTTGGGCGGATTGATGGTTTACCGGTACGGGGTCGCGGTGTCTGCGGTGCCGGTGACAGAAGAGGCGTTGATGCACCATCATGAAGGGGAGGGGGCTCATGATCATGATCATGATCATGAGCATGGGCACGGGTCCATACCTGATTCCTCTCATGAACCCGTACCCGTCATCGAGCAGACGCATGATCATGAGGTCAAGCCTGAGCATACGCATGCCCCTAATGATGCTCATCAGCATAATCATGCGCACGGCCATAATCATGACCACCCCCCTGCGGCGCACTGATCAATGCTTACAGGCCATAAAGCTTCCGTTTACGCCAGAATGTCGCGCGGCTCATGCCGGCGAGCTTGGCGGCATTGTTCACCCGGCCGTGGCTTTGCAGCAGCGCTTCGCCGATTGCCTGTTTTTCCTGCTCCGGGCTGCGCATTGGAAGAGGCCTCGTGGCGCCAGCGGGAAGCATCACTTTCGGCTCGGTAAATTCCGGCGGAAGTTCCGTCAGACGTAGTGTCGCGCCGCGCCCGACCGCGAACGCATATTCGATCACGTTATGCAATTCCCGGACATTGCCCGGCCAGTGATAGTCGAGCAGAAGGCGCATCGCCTGCGGGTCTATCTTGTCGATTTTTCGGAAGTTTCGGGCATTATGCTGGGCGATGAAGTGCCAGATCAATAAGCTGATATCCTCGCGCCGTTCCCTGAGAGGCGGAATGAAAATCGGCACGACGCGCAGCCGGTACATCAGATCCTCCCGAAAATGCCCGGTTTTGACTTCTTCACGCAGCGAGCGATGCGTTGCAGCGACGATCCGAACATCCGTCCCGATCAACCGGTCGCCGCCGACCGGTATGAAATTTCTTTCCTGAATCACCCGCAGCAGTTTTGCCTGCAATTCCAGCGGCAGTTCCGCGACTTCGTCTAGAAATAGCGTGCCTCCCGCTGCGCGTTGAAACACCCCTTTATGATCCTTGATCGCGCCGGTAAACGCCCCGCGCACATGCCCGAACAATTCGCTTTCCAACAGATTTGCGGACAGCGCCGCGCAATTGACGGCCAGAAACGGCGCGTTTCTGCGTGCGCTGAGGGCATGGATCGCTTTCGCGACCAGTTCCTTTCCGGAGCCGCTCTCGCCCCGAACCAGCACGGTTGCCTCGGTTTCGGCGGCATTCCGAATGATCTGGAATACGTTGTACATGGCCGGCGAACGGCTGATGATGCCTTGAAAGTTTTGCTCCCGCGTAGAGGCATCCAGAGATACTACCGCCGGCGTTAACAGCGCGATACCGCCCGCAGCTCCGCCATTTCGATGATAAAGCAGTCGGGCAGACCGGTTCAGGGTCAGCATTCCCCCGTCAGGTCCGTGAGTGCGAAGGGTGTCTTTGGCGTCCTTACGAATCTGGAATTCCGAAGGACACATTTTTCCAGGATGGCTGCCGGTCAGCTGTTCCGCTCCCGGACTCCAGTACAGGATGCGCTGATCCTGGTCCACGATGTAAAAGGCGAGGGTTCGGAAAACCTCGAAAAAGGCAATCAGTCCGGAACGGCTGTCGAGATGTTCGAGCCAGTGTGCCGGCAGGTTCATAGTGTCTGGCATTTATTCGGTTGGGTAATTTATCGAGTCGCAACGGCTTGTAGGCAGGCATTGATATTAGCCGAGCCTTGTACGCAAATCAATCATCTGGAAAAACCGCTCTGGGGTATAATTTGCCTTTTGCAAATCGAGTTCAGAACCGAAAGTGATCGATCAACTCAATTCCCTGTTGCCCCAGACTCAATGCGGCAAATGTGGCTATCAGGGCTGTCGGCCCTACGCAGAGGCGCTTGCGGCGGGCGCTGCCGACATCAACCGTTGTCCGCCCGGCGGCGAAGAAGGCATTCTGGCGCTGGCGAATTTTTTGGTCGTCGCGCCTAAGCCGCTCGATCCGGCTTGCGGCGAACATAAACCCCGAGCTGTCGCGATAATTTTCGAAGCGGACTGTATCGGCTGTGCGAAATGCCTGGCGGCCTGTCCGGTCGATGCAATCGTCGGCGCCGCCAAACAGATGCATACGGTCCTCGCATCGGAATGTACCGGCTGCGAGCTTTGCATCGCGCCATGCCCGGTCGATTGCATCGTCATGCACGAGCTGCCGGCCGAAAGCCCGACGCTTGGCAAAATGCTAAAGCCGCTTCGTGCGGAGCGGGCCAAGAGCCGCTACGAATTGCGCGGTCTGCGCAGGGCGTGCGAAGAAGCTGAAAAAGCGGCGCGGGCGCGCGAGAAGAAAACCGCGTTGCTACTCAAAATGCAGTCTGCGGCCAAGGCTTGAAGATTTCGCTGGAAGTCGCTTTGCTGTTGAAAACCTGATGGGACTGAGGCGCGGGAAAGAAGTCCTTTAGATCAATCGCCTTGCCATGCATTTTTTACTTCGATTTTTTGAGAATGCCCTGTTTCCGGGTGTTCATCCGAATAATCTGTAAACAGTCCATAACGGCCTGAGCGATCGCTTCGGCGGTTCGATTCCGGCCCTCTTTGCCGGCCACAGGGATTTCGTCTTGTGGATTTACGACTACGCCGGCCTCGACCAGCACGGCCGGTTGCCGGGCGGTACGCAGCACCGCAAGCCCGTCATAATAATGAATGCCGCGGCCTCGATCCGCGAACGGCCGGTTTTCGCCTTCGACCGGTGCGGCATGATAGAGAGACGGATGAAAACCGGCGGTCAGCAGGCGGTCGCCGATCTCCCTCGCGCAGGCAAGGCTTTCGCCGATTTTCGGGTTATTGCGCGAGACGAACAGCGAATAGCCGCTGTAGCGATCGACTTGCGCGAACCATTCCGGCTGGACGGAGTCATGGTGCAGCGAAATAAAAAGCGCGTCCTTTTTCGCTAGGTCCGTACGTTCGGTCAGAACCTCCATTTTGCCGTCCGCACCGATCAGGCGATAACTGACGCCGATCCGGGAAAGATGGCCGGCGACTTCTGCTGCGAGCTGCCGGTTCAGCTCCCACTCGGGAATGCCTTTCGCGCTGATCACGCCGGGATTGCGTCGGGAATGCCCGATGTCGAGCGCAACGTCGGCGGCATTTGCAGCGAGAGTCATAAAAGATAAGAGTAATAACGGATATTTGATCGAGATCTCCAGGAAATTTCCGAGGCTAGGCATTATTCCGGGTAAGGGAGTTATAAAGTGATCGACTTGCCGCTGGTCATCAATTCTATTTCTTCAACAATTTCTTCCTGCCGCAAACGGTTCCGCTGCCGAGTCAGTTCGCTGCTGCCTTCTTCGAGATGGTGCAGGGCATTCTCCATCTGCATCAGGCGCATGTGATTCTCAATCCGGATCGAGCGTAATAAAACTGCCAGTATTTGGTGGAACAGATAATGCTCGGCGATGCCGGCGGCAGTTTCCTCAGGCGAGGCGAAAACACAAGGCGGGTAGCCGGAAGGATCGGACTGCCCGTCAGCTAATGGCAACAAGCGCTGGCTGGAGGCGCCGTGCTCGTCGCGGAAACAGGCGATCAATCCCGGTATGCCCCGGTGTTTCTGCCGTAACTCGCTTATGGCCGGCAAGATCTTCTCGATTGTGGCTGGCGCATCGAGTCCGCCATTTGCGCCGGGAACACGCAGGACCGATTTATTTTCCGGAAGTAGATCGTGCAGCCGTTCGCCGATCAGAATCGCAGGTGTTTGTTCACCGGTTTGTTCTTGCCAAAGCCGCAGTACATCCTCGTTGAAACTGCCGCAAAATCCTCTTACCGAGCCGAACAGCAGCCAGATGTCGTAGTCCGGCTTTTCTGGCGGAGGCAGCGCGAACGCGACATCGCGCAGCGCATCGCGCAGGTTTTGCACGAGCAGTTGCTGGTTCGCCTCGCGTTTGCCGATTCTGCGTAATTCGGCCAAGGCAAAACTGCGCATCGCGCCGAGAATGCCTGACAGATCGTCATACAAGGCCAGACGGGTTTCGATTTCACGCCGTTGGCTCATGTTTTTTACTCAACCAGTGTTTCAACATATCCAGCCACTGTCCTTTAAAAAATTCCAGCCTCAGGCCAGAGCTCGGCAGCTGTTCATTGATTTGATGCAACCGAACGGCGGCTTCTTCGGGGGAGAATTCATTCAACAGGCCTTCTCCATAGGCCAGCAGCCAGGCCAGATGCGCCTGTTCGGACAGCGGTTCAAGGGGTTCCTGCTTCAGAATTTCACGCAGCAGGCGTCCCTGGCGGAGTTTTTCTTCAACGCCGGCCTCGAGCCGGGCACCGAAGCGGGCAAACAGTTCGAGCTCCAGAAATTGCAGGTAATCCAGACGAATCCGTGCGGAAGCGGCCTTTATCGCAGGATGTTGCGCCTTGCCGCCGATTCGCGACACCGACCGGCCGATGTCGATCGCGGGCAGGATGCCGGCCGAAAATAGTTTGCTG
The DNA here is from genome assembly GCA_051061015.1 of Methylomicrobium sp. Lineage (GTDB taxonomy): Bacteria > Pseudomonadota > Gammaproteobacteria > Methylococcales > Methylomonadaceae > Methylomicrobium. Next base: position 10,405 of record JBPFEG010000088.1, on the reverse strand, counting down.
TCAAAATAAATCTGACCGTCGGTGATCGAAATCAGATTGGTCGGAATATAAGCCGACAGTTCGCCTTGACGGGTTTCGATGATCGGCAGCGCGGTCATGCTGCCGCCGCCGGAAGGCAGGCCCAGCACGGTGGAGCGCTCGAGCAGGCGCGAATGCAGGTAGAAAATGTCGCCGGGATAGGCTTCGCGCCCGGGTGGTCGCTGCAGAAGCAATGACAGTTCGCGGTAGGATTGCGCATGGCGGGTCAGATCATCGTAAACGACGAGCGTATCGTGGCCCAGGCGCATCCAGTGTTCGGCGATTGCACAGCCGGAGAACGGGGCCAGATAGCGGAAGCCGGGCAGCGCGTTCGCTTCGGCTACGACCACGACGGTATAGTCGAGCGCGCCGGTCTGACGCAGGGTTTCGATTGTGCCGGCGACCGAGGCGCGCGTCTGGCCGATCAGCACGATTACACACAGGACATCCCGGCCGCGCTGGTTGATCACCGCATCGAGCGCGAGCGTGCTTTTGCCGGTGCTGTCGTCGCCGATGATCAGCTGGCGCTGGCCTTTGCCGATCGGTATCAGCGCATCGACGATCTTGTTGCCGGTGTAGAGCGGTTCCTTTACGAAGTCGCGTTCGATGATCGGAGGGGCTGCGGCTTCGAGAGGGTTAAATTCACTGAAGCCGGGATCGGCCAAACCGTCCAGAGCATTACCCAACGGATCGACGACTCGGCCCAGCAAGACTTCTCCGACTCCGATTTCCAGCTTACGCCCGGTATGCTGAACGGACATGCCGGCATTGACGCCTTGCGATTGCGCTAAAAGAATCGCCCCCAGTATATCCTTGCCGAGTTGAAATACCAGGCCGGTGCTGCCATCGTCAAAGCTGATCAGCTCGTCCAATTGCGCCGTCGGTAAGCCTCGAATCAAGGCAATCCCGTCCCCGATCCCGACGACATAGCCTCTTTCGCTGAGCCGAAGGCCGAAGCGGTAATTCTCTAGATTAAACGGTCCGCGGCTATTTAGCATGGTTGGCTTGTTGTTTGAAAAATGCCAGTTCATCGGCAAGATTCGCATGCATTTGACATTCCCCGACGATGGCCCGGATACCGGCTATCAAGGAGGGGTCCTCGGAGAAGGAGGAGCCTAGATCCAAATCTCGACCTGATGCACTCGACAAGGCTTTTCGGATCGCGCCACGGGTCGTTTGATCAAGCGGATGCGCCGAAACGACGGCAACGAGCGAGTCGTCCGTAAGCGAGGATGCCGCTTTGCGCAGTACGGACTGATCGGCCGCCGTGAGTACGGCCAAATCTTCAAGAAAAATTTCTACAATCGTTTGCGTCAGTTGCGGCGAAGCCAGTCGCTTAAGCATGGCCGCCGCCTGTTCATATGCCTGGCCAGTCGCGGAGCGAACGAGTACCGCCTCGCGCGAAGTAAGCAGTTTTTCATTACGGGCCCGCAGCTTTTCCTCTTCGGCGGCAAGCGCTTTCTTGAGGTTGTCCATTTCCCGGGTTCTTGTCAATGCCAGTTCTTCATTCAATTGCCGGCGGCTGTTTTCGCGCTCCAATTGCCACTCGGCCAGCCGGGATTCATACTGATGGCGCAGCGCCTCGGCTTCCTCGCACATTTTTTGCGCATGTTTGGCCGCCTCGTTGAGCTTTTGCTGACGGGCATCGAGCAGATCCAGAATCGGGCGATAAAGAAAACGCTTAAGGATCCAGACCAGAACCAGGAAGTTGAGGATTTCGAGGACAAATGTCGTCCAGTCAAGTTGCATGGTATATTGGTCCTTGACGGTTATTTTAGGAAGAATTCGAGTAAAGGATTACGGAATAAAATGATCAACGCGATGACCAGGCAATAGATCGCCAGCGATTCGATCATTGCCAAACCGATGAATAGGGTCCGAGTGATGGTTTTTTCCGCTTCCGGTTGCCGCGCCAACGCTTCCAGTGCACTGGCTATCGCGCGGCCCATTGCAATCGCGGGCAGCATGGTTCCAAGCGCGATGACCAGGCCCGCGACGGCGGTCGATAAAATGCCGAATAAATGCAGATCACTCATGATTTTCCTCTGAAGTATTTGAAGTCGTTTCGGATGCATCGGCGTCCAGTGCGCCGGCAATATAGATCAGGGCCAGCATGCCGAAAATATAAGCCTGTATGACCGCTTCGACGACATGAAGCATCAACAGCGGCACAGGCACCAAAAAGCCAGCTATCAATAGCACGAGCAATGCCGCCATTTCCAGGCTCATCATGTTGCCGAACAGACGAACAGCCAGCGCCAGGGTCCGGCTGATTTCACTGATGATATGGAAAGGCAATAAAATCACGCTGGGTTCGGTGTAATGCCGAAAGTGGCTTTTGAAACCGCGACTGCGAATGCCGAACCAGTGGCTTGCCACAAACACCAGCACGGCCAGTGCCGAGGTCGCAGATAGATCGCGGGTCGGTGCATGCAAGCCCGGGATCAGGCCGGCCAGATTGGCGATCAGCACGAATAGCCATAAGGTAGCAACGAATGGCAATACTCGGCGCACAGATTCAGCCGGTAAGAGTTCTTTCATGGCTTCCTCAATGGCGATCAGGATGGCTTCGATGGCCGTTTGCAGGCGGTCGGGCTCGGTTTTCAACTGCAGGCGTACCAATAGAGACAGCAGCGTGAATAACAGCATGATGCCCCAGGTAGTGATTACCGTATTACTGAGGCCTATGGGGCCAATTTTTACGATGATTTCTGTTCCCAGTTCAGAACCGTTCACGTTTTGTCCTTTAGAAATCGAAACACATTATAAAAACCCACGGCGATACCCAATAGAATGAGGTTGAGGGTCCACTGGTCCGAATACCCTGTAATCAAGCCGTCTAGCCAGAGGCCGAGGTAGGCTCCCCCCACGATCGGAACGACAAATAAAAACCCCAAAGTCCCGCCGTACAGGAAAATGCCGACCCAGGTCGTGGGCTTATGCCCTTTATTCTTGAGACGTTTGATGTCGCGGCGGGTCTGTTCGAGCAGTCTGTGGCGGAAGGGCATGACTACAAGCCTCGGCCTTTCTGGCTGCTTAATTCGACCAGCCGTTTTATCAATGAGTGTTCAATTTTGGATAAGGCGGCTTTGGCTTTGTAAACTTCGGAATCGGTTTGCTGCAGGGCGGCTTCCAGGCTTTCACAAATGGCATCCTCGCTGTCGCCCAGAAAATAGCGCACGGTGGTGATCGTTAACTGATTATTCACGAAACGCAAGACCCCGCCCGGCATGGCTAAAAAACGCCATACTCCCGTGTTATCGGCAAATCGTGCCAATCCGTAGCGTAATAAAGCCACCGTATGGATATGATCCGGTAAAAGCCCGAAACTTCCTTCGGCATCGGCACCGATAAACTGGGTAACCGTGTCGAAATGGGTCATCCCGATGGTATCGATCAAGGTCAGGCTGAACGTCTTCATGAAGCCATGCTCCCTTTCATATAACAGTCGGCTTCGCTCAGATGATCGTATTTTCCTTCGATGAATGCTTCGCAGTCATTGATGGTCTGGGCGAGAGGCACATGAACGCCAGAGATACCGGTATGGTCGGCAACGGTATGAAAAGGCTGGGTCAAATAGCGCTGCAGTCGTCTGGCACGCTCGACGATGCGGCGATCTTCCTTAGACAATTCCTCGATTCCGAGCATGGCGATAATATCTTCCAATTCCCGATAGCGCGACAAATGCTCACGTACCGCGCGGGCGACCTGATAATGGCGGTCGCCGAGAATACGCCGGTCCATCATTCGGCTGGCAGAACTCAGTGGATCAATCGCGGGATAAATGCCCTTCGCGGCTTGTTGACGGGACAAAATGACTACACTGTCCAGATGGCCGAGAATTGTTGCAACGGCAGGGTCGGTCATATCGTCGGCCGGTACATAAACCGCCTGTACCGAGGTGATCGATCCGGACTTGGTCGAAACAATCCGTTCTTCGAGTGAGGCGACTTCAGTCAACAGGGTTGGCTGATAACCGACCGTGGCCGGCATCCGCCCCAATAATCCTGATATCTCGCTGCCGGCCTGCACGAAACGGAAGATGTTGTCCATCAGGAACAGGACCTCCGATTGCAGGGTATCGCGCAGGTATTCGGCATAGGCGAGGGCCGTATAGCCGACATGAAAGCGCACGCCGGGCGACTCGTCCATTTGCCCGAAAACCAGAAGCGCCCTCGGCAATACGCCGGCTTCGCCCATTTCCTTCCAGAGTTCGTGGCCTTCACGCATCCGTTCGCCGACGCCGGCATAGACCGAGACGCCCTGCATCGCGCTGCTGACCGCATGCATGAACTCCATCATCAATACGGTCTTGCCGACCCCGGCACCGCCGAACAGGCCCGTCTTGCCGCCTCGCACGAAAGGGCATAATAAATCAATCACTTTGATGCCAGTTTCTAGGATACGGCTGGCGGGCAGGGTCTCCGAGAGCAAAGGCGGCGGAGAAAGAATATTACGATAGGTCGCAGAAGGCAGCGCAGGGCCGCCATCTAATGCTTCGCCAAATACGTTCAGCATGCGCCCGAGGCATGAAGGATCGACGGGCACATGCAGCGGCGCGCCGCGGTCATACACCGGCATACCTCTGTACAGACCCGACACCGAATGCAGGGCAATCGCTCGGATCAATTCGGGGGTGAGGTGCTGATAGACGACCAATACATAGCGTCCACCGCCGTTGACGACATCAAGCGCCTGACCGATCGGCGGCAAATAATGGCAGCGCACATCGACCACCGGTCCATGGGCTGCTTCGATACTGCCGACTGTCTTTTCGTTTGGCGGTAACATGCACTGCCGCTTGCAAATTAATGAATCAAGAATTCTAACATAGTCCGAAAGATTGAAGAGTAATGCGTCCGCAAATTCCTGAGTACAGTTTCGGAATGCTACCGCTTAATGTATTTTATGAGTCAGCGGCAGACCGAATCCGTGCCGTTTAACACATTACCTGTTTAGTCCCACCTTCAACAGCTGGGGCATGAGAGGCAGAACGATTTCAACTGAAAGCGGGCCAATAAGTCAGCCTATTTCAGGAACTAGAAGTTGGACAATAAAAGCCCAATTCTGGCATGATGTATATCCGATTGCCTTGCCTGCCAAGGCTCTGATAAATCACAATAAAGGAACAAACAATGAATAATCTTCCCCCATGCCCGGCATGCGGCTCTGAATTTACCTACGAAGACAACGGCATTTTCATTTGCCCCGAATGCGCGCATGAATGGACCCTTGACGCCAGAACTGAAGATGCCGGGGATGTGCGCGTGATCAAGGATGCAAACGGCAATCTGCTGCAGGACGGCGACACCGTTACCGTGATTAAGGACCTCAAAGTCAAGGGTTCGTCGCTGGTCGTCAAAGTCGGCACCAAGGTTAAAAATATCCGGTTGGTTGAAGGCGATCATGACATCGACTGCAAAATCGACGGGATCGGCGCCATGAAACTGAAGTCCGAATTCGTGAAAAAGATCTGAAGCTGAATGGGAATCCTAATTTGAATGCAGGCGATAAAGTTGGCATCAAGCGGTTGCTTTAAGCGAATTATTCACCTATAGTCATCCGATGCCTTCAGTCACTGCTCATCGTGGACTGTAAACGGCTCCACAAATTTAAAAACTGCGGATGGAATTAACTGCGGCTAGGATAAGAGTAGAATCTCACTGAACAACAAGCATTGATGGAAGATTTATTTTTAGGTTGGCTGAAAGAATACGGTTACGTCATCCTGTTCTTATGGTCGATATTGGAAGGTGAAACCGGCCTGATCATGGCCGGCGTCATGTCACATACCGGCGATATGCAGTATCTGCTCTCGGTCTTCGTAGCCGGACTCGGCGGTTTTGCCGGAGATCAGCTTTATTTTTATATCGGCCGTTTCAATAAAGGGCTGATCCAGCGCAAACTGCACAAACAGCGGCGCAAATTCGCAATAGCGCATTTGCTGCTGAAAAAATACGGCTGGCCGATCATTTTTATGCAGCGTTATTTGTACGGGCTGCGCACCGTCATTCCGATGTCGATCGGGATCACCAAATATTCGGCAAAGCGCTTTGCGATAATTAACCTGTTAAGTGCCTGGGTATGGGCAGCCATTACGATTACACCCGCCTATATTTTTGGCGAGGAAATTCTGAAAATAGTCGCTTTCGCCAAAGAGCACTGGTATTTTGCATTGCCATTGGCAGCCGGATTCCTTTTTGCCATTACCACTTATTTCCATAAACTGGAACAGCGTTTACTGGAAAAACGGCGGAAACGGTTTTCGCCATAGGTGGAGTGGTTGCGCCTTTCAAGCCACTCCTAACATCCCCAGTTAAATTCCATTGTCTGTTCCAGGCGAGACTATCCGCGTTCAAAGCCGGATAGTGCTTGTGGTCGCATCCCAAGGCGACTCTATTCCGTTAATTGACCCGACATCAAAAGATCATTCGAATCGTTTTCGTTGCGTTATTTCTCTCAAGCTGCATTTCTAGTCCCCGTTTTTCCATTTTTAGGGTATCAGAGGGCTAGAATTGATCTATATTTGGTGTAAACGCACGCTTTCAGGTCGGCAACTGTTTTTACTGTATGAGGTAAGTAACCTATGATGAGCACGTCGGATTTGCTTTCGCAGGAAGAGATTGAGATGTTGCTCGACGGTGTGGAAGACGATGATTTTGCATCGGTCTCAGTAGGCGAAGCGGGTCGGGTGGAAGAGGGTGTTAAAATCTATGATTTCACCGCCCGGGCGCAAGAGGCTCAACGCCGGCATATTGGCACCCTGGAGAGGATCCATGACCGGTTTGTCGGTGCTTTATGCAGTTCTTTATTTCAACTGTTGCAGCAAGTTCCGAAAGTCACCGCCCCTGAAATTCAATTCCAGAAATTTTCCGATTTTATGGGCCTTATGCCTGCACCTGCAAATTTAAACATTGTAAAAATGGCTCCGCTGGGGGGACAGGCGCTGATCGTGATGGATCCTCAGTTTGTGTTTGCGGTGGTAGACATTTTTTTCGGCGGCAGCGGCCAATTTGATCATTCTTCGCAAGGACGCGAGTTTACCCGCGCGGAGATGAAAATAGTCCGGAAAATTCTGGATGCGGTCTTTAAAGACCTGAAATTCGCCTGGGAGCCAGTCTTGTCCCTCGATCTCGACTATCTGGGCTCGGAAAGCAACCCGAATTACGCTGCGATTGTCGGCGCGGATGAGCATGTGGCGATTTTTACCGTCCATATTGTGCTGGAGGAGGGGAAAGGCGGGACACTCACGGTCCTGATACCCTGTGCGATGATCGAGCGGATCAGCGGCTTGGGGAGGGAGGCTTTAGGGGAAGACGTCACCGACCCGGATCAGCAGTGGCAAGAAGCGCTGCGCAATGAACTGATGGGGGCGAAGGTGAATGTAAACAGTTTTCTGACTAAAAAAACGCTATCGGTTAAAGAACTCCTGGGCCTGAAAACAGGCGATGTGATTCCCATCGACATGCCGAGAACCTTATCTCTAATGGCGGAGGGCGTTCCAGTGCTGACCGGTAAACCGTGTAACCGGAAGGATCATTGCGCTTTGCAAATCATTGAAAAATCTCTAGGAGCCGATGCCGTTTGCATCGCTTCAGGTGTCGACAGCAAATAGGAAAGATTGTGGAATACATGAGAAAAGATCCGATTGAAGCCGATGATTTCAGAGCGAATGCCTACAGTGAAGCGGCAGATGCCCGGAACAAAACCGGGAAAACACCCGCCGTTTCGGAGGAAGCGCTAAGTCTCGATGCGCTTCTCGATGTGCCCGTGACTCTTGCAATCGAATTTGGCCGAACCCAGATCAATATTGGGGAGCTTTTAAAGTTGAAGCAAGGGTCGATTGTCGAACTCGACCGTACGGCATCGGAGCCGTTGGACATACTGATTAACGGCACACTGGTTGCGCGCGGTGAAGTGGTCGTGGTCAATGAGAAATTCGGTATTCGGCTGACCGATATCATCACCCCGCCGGAACGTATCAAAAGACTCGCCTGATGCGCGCCAAAATCATTCTTTCGGGACTTTTATCGTCGCGGCTTGTGGTTTGCGATGCGCTGCCCGCGGCGGATGCTCCGGCCCCGGTATTCGGAAATCTGATGAGTAATGATCTCACTCTGTGGAGCGTGAGCCTGCTGGCAATTTTCGGAGTGCTTTCGTTTGGCTTTTGGGGCTTCCGCAAATTTAGCGGTTTCAACACGCACGCTACCGATAAAATGCGCGTTTCGGCCAGATTGTCTCTGGGGCTGCGGGAAAAAGTCGTGCTGTTGCAGGCGGGTAATAAACAGCTGATTTTGGGAATTACGCCGGGAAAGATTCAAACCCTGCATGTGCTGGATCAGAATGATTGTTTGATCACAACGGAGAAGGCGGCCAAGACCCTTGAAGAGGCTGTTGCCCTGAGATTAAAGGCGGAAATTCCGACTTTGACGGAGGCAAATTCTCTCACTGGGAACAGCGGCGGGGCATCCGCCGGCCCATTCTCCCGCACGGAACCTAAAGTCCAGGACTGTTCGCCCCGGTCTATCACGCAAAGTTATGAAAAACATTCAGAATATGTCCGGCGCCTGGTCGATCAAAACCCTAAATTAGCCGCACAGACCCTTAAAGCCTGGATCAGCGATGATGGCGCTGCTACTGCAAATTTATTCAAGGGTGTTGAACGCGCTTCCTTATTGCTTTTGACGTTGGGGCAGGAAAGAGCATCCGAAGTTTTAAAACATCTGGAACTCGGAGATATGGAACTGTTAGGCTCCAGCATGGCATCGATGAAAAACGTCTCGCTGGGCGCGGTGGATGGCGTGCTGGATCAATTTATTGGCGCCGTTAACGAACAGGCGGCGTTGGGAGGCGATCCGGAAGAATATACTCGTTCCGTCCTGGCAAATGCTCTGGGTGCCGAGAAAGCTGAAGCCATAATCGACAGGGTAGTGCTGGGAGGCAGAAACCGGGGCATTCATTACCTAAAACGGATGAATGCCGGCACGATAGCGGATTTGGTTCGCACGGAGCACCCGCAGATCGTGGCCAATCTGCTGTGTTTACTCGAAGAGCAGCAGGCGGCGGATGTGATTATGGCCTTACCCGAAGAGCTTCGTTCCAATCTGCTGATGCGGATCGCTGCGCTGGAGGGCGTGTCGCCCGCCGCCCTGCGTGAACTGGATGAGATTCTTGAAGAACAGTGGGCCGCCAATCAGCAAAACAAATCTTCGGTTGTCCGCGGTGTTAATGTCGCCGGCACTATTTTGAAACGCCTGGATGTCGATGTCAGTAGTCAGCTATTGGAGGACATTTTTGATAATAATGTCGAACTGGCGCAGAAAATTCAGGATAAATTATTTGTATTCGAAGAACTTCTTAATCTAAACGATAGAGGCATGCAGACTCTGTTACGGGAAATTTCTTCAGAGCAGTTGTTATTGGCCTTGAAGGGAACGAGCGAAGAGCTTAAGAGTAAAATTTTCAGCAACATGTCCAAACGCACGGCAGAAATGCTGCGCGACGATTTGGAAGCCGCACCGCCCGCCAAGGCAGGCGAGATAGAGTCGGCTCAAAAAGAAATTCTGCTGATCGTCAGAAACCTGGCCGGTTCAGGATCGGTAGTATTTGGCGGGGACGAGAGGGCGTTCAATTAGCGTACCAAGCTTTTTCTCCTCCGGACTCGGCAGTTTGAAGTCATAAATTTCTCGAAGACATCCAATTCCCCCATAGCGTCGGCAGAAAGACGCTCAAGCCTCCTATAAAAATAGTGTAGAGACGGTTTCCGCATCGGGAATCTCGATTGAATGCGTGCTGGATTTTGTAATATGGGGTACGATTCTTATAAAATCATTTTTGAGTGATTGAGTTTCATCGTGATTCACCACGACTTCCTCACTATTTGGCTGAACTGATCAGCTCAATATAACAGGAGAACTAACACATGATGGAATTGGTTTGGGTCGGTACGGCATATCTCGGCGGTCTGATTTCCAGCCGTTTGTCTTTCCCGCCGCTGGTCGGCTATCTGGCCGCCGGCTATATTCTCCACATATTCGGGGTAGAGTCTGCTCAAACCCTGACGCATCTGGCCGACATCGGCATCGAGTTATTGCTGTTTACGGTCGGCTTGAAGATTAAATTACGCTCCCTGCTGCGGCAGGAAGTGTTAAGCGTCGGCGGTTTGCATTTGGTGATTGTCACCGGCGTTGCCGGCATCGTTTTTCTGCTGCTGGGTGAGCAGACGGAAGGCGGATTGATACTGGGCGCGAGCCTCGCTTTTTCCAGTACCGTGCTGGCGATCAAGGTGTTGGAAGACAATAGCGAGCTGACTTCCTTGCACGGCCGGGACGTGCTCAGTATCCTGATTCTGCAGGATGTCGTGGCGATCGCATTGTTGGCTTTTGCC
>JBPFEG010000087.1:0-2906 GCA_051061015.1 Methylomicrobium sp. | reverse complement strand
GATACCGGCCTGTCGATTCCACAGGTACAGCAATTGCCGTTTCCCCTTCAGGTTCGCCTGCATCGACTGGGCAATACGCCGTTCGAAGTAGGTTTCCCAGGCAGGATCATACGGATTCGCTTGCCCCCTGATTTTGATATGACGACGAATCGGTATACGTGCCGCTTTTTCCAGTTGGTTCAGGTGGACGGTGCCATCCTCGCGGATACGGTAACCTTGAAATACCCAATGATCATTCTGCCGGCTGCCAAAATACTTCCTTCTGATCCAACGCTTGGATCGATGAGGATGTCGTCTTAGCGCCCAGCGCCACAAACAACGAAAGACGGCGCTATCCACTCTGGAAAAGATACGCGAACTCACCACATGGCGATAATAGTTGGCCCAACCGCGAATCAGCGGGTTGAGATAGGCGATCAAATCGCCCGCCGAGGTGGCTTTGTTGGCTTTGATGAGCGTCCTGATTTTGTTCAGGAATGTCCGCACATTCCGTTGGGCTGGTTTGATCAGCAGCTTGCCACGGTATTTGCGGATATTGTGCCCGAGAAAATCAAACCCCTCGTCAATCGAGGTGATGTGCGTTTTTTCCGCTGACAACATCAATCCCCTTTCAGCGAGGAACTGCTCAACAAAGGGTTTGACTTCCAATTCCAGCAATTCCTTGGTTCTACCGGTGATAATGAAGTCATCCGCATAACGTACCAGATTGACTAACGGCGCTTGACCATGACTCGGTTTAGGGAAAGCGGTTTTCAGTGCGCGTTCCAGTCCATCGAGTGTCAAATTGGCCAGCACCGGTGAGCAAATCCCACCTTGCGGTGTACCCGCTTCGGTAGGGTACAGCCGGCCATGCTCCACATATCCCGCTTTCAGCCATTTCCCTAAAATGGCTTTGTCCATGGGAGCATGTTTCAGTAGCCAGTCATGACTAATCCGGTCAAAGCAGGCTTGAATGTCGCCTTCCAGTATCCAGTGTGCGCAAGAGGGAAGCCTCAATGCGATGAAGCACTGTTCAATAGCGTCTGCTGCCGAGCGCCCTTTTCTGAATCCATAGGAATTGGGATCGCCTGTGGTTTCCGCGATGGGGTCGAGGGCCAGCAGGTAAAGTGCCTGCATGGCCCGGTCTTGCATCGTCGGAATACCGAGCGGACGCAATTTGCCATTGCTTTTCTGGATATAGAGGCGTCTGAGCGGAGCCGGTTTATACCCTCTTTGCTTGAGGGTCAGTACCGCCGTCATTTTGCTCTCAGGGGTATCCCAAAGTCGCCGGTCTACCCCTGAGGTTCGTTTACCCGTATTTTCCGTCACCCGCTTTACGGCCATAGCGCGACCGCTAAACGAGTGAGTCAGTAGATGTTGCAAGGCTTTGACCTTGCCCCATCGTTCTTCCTGTGTGGCTTTCACGATACGCGCCTGAAGCCGTTGCACATTGCGATGAATAGGCCGCCAGTCGATGGCGTGCCATTGCATCGAATCGCGGGAAATCGCACCAGTCTGTAAAGTCGAGGCTGTCATCTGCTTTATTTCCTGAAACGGTTAGTCATGCTTTCTCGTGATCAAAGACCGGGTGGAAGTCTGCCTGCTTTCGCTGGGGATAACGTCTAAATCCCTATCCGATCGATTACAGATCGGCGTTCGCTTTTTCCACCATCCTCTACCCGCAACCCGATAGCGAGCCTTACGGCTACGCCGTCCTCAATGAGGAAGGTTACGGGCTTACCGTGTTCCGCCTGCTTGACCATAATGGATAGGTTAGGCTCCTTCTTTCCGCCGGTGGTGTTACTGCCCATGACGGGAGAAACTTCAGCTCCCGTACCCACCACGTTGCCTTTTGGCTCAAGCCTGTCAGCACCTTGGGCTTGTTCTGCGATAGGCGTTTATCAAAGGTTCATATATATTAGCCCTACTATCCGACCCTAGCCCCTACCCGCCTTGGTGCTGGTAGAACTCCTTCCCCCTCGCAGGGTCGGGAGAACCTTACGGTTCGGGATACGTTGTCAGAGGGCTTAACACGAGTCGTTACCTTCTCGCGCTTCCTCTTAGGGTACGGTTAATGGGATAACCGGTTCTGTCCATCTCCTTACGTCAGAACATTCAAGCAGGCGACTTTTCACGTCGCACGAAGTTATTGCAGTCGACAAGTGCATACATACGGGCTCCATTAAAACGAATGGATGGCGTGTTTCACAACGCCCCAGATGTGCAGGTCCATATCGTCGGTGATCTTTATCGGTGAAAACTCGGGATTTTCCGGCATCAGCCAAACTCCTGTGACTTTGAGGCGTAGACGTTTCACCGTCAATTCGCCGTTCACTACGGCAATCACAATGCTTTGGTCTTTCGGCTCCAAAGAACGGTCTATGATTAACAAATCGCCATGACGAATACCTGCATTAATCATTGAATGCCCTTGTGCCCACGCGAAAAAGGTGGCTGCCGGGTGTTGAATCAGGTACTCGTTCAGGTCGAGGCATTTTTCCAGGTGATCGTCAGCCGGCGACGGGAAGCCGGCGGCAATTCTCCCCGAAAATAGCGGCAATACAAGAGTGCCAGGAGAGTTTGAAGGGAATAAAAAACCGGCAGGGATTGGATGCATGGCGACCTCATGTCTTGAGAAAATCGAGAACCTTTCTGTTCTCTTTTTGTTCTCATTCTAGGCGGATTTTATTAAATTGCCAAGCATTCAAAATTGTTGCTGTTGCCTTCGGAATTTCAGATTATCCTGTGCTCGATTTTAGCGAAACACTGGCTAGCGACAGGGATATTTAGGCTCAGGACCTATTAATCATTTTGGGGCTCACAAAGGTCTAAGCAAAGTGATTCACTTATGACCGGAGGTTCCTCATGAGCCATCTGTTTTATCTGACCCGGGAGCAATTCAACCGCATCCAGCCTTACTTTCCTTT
>JBPFEG010000086.1:0-8315 GCA_051061015.1 Methylomicrobium sp. | reverse complement strand
AACTGAATAAAAGTGTAGAGCCGTTCAACGGCAGACTTTCCCACGGGTTTTTTATGGAAAACCGTTTGAAAATTAACCCCCTCTAACTGATGGTCTCTATAAACCATTAGCGTTCTTTGATTCTGACAGAGCAGGTTCGGCAAAAACCTGCCGGTTAAAGAGAGCAAATAAACGCCTCGTCAATCTCCTAAAGCTGCCTGCCGTAACGACAAGCTCAGTCGATGCCAAAAGCGCGTAAGCGTTTTGGATGTCGAATGGCACGACTGGGTATGGGTTGGGTCATTGTGTACTGTATTAAACTCCCAGGTTCACTTTTTCTCGAAGCACGAGGCCCGCTACGTGCTTTGCATTTTCAGCATTCCCAGCTAACCCCATGCGTTCTTTTTCAAACGATAGCAGGCACTGCGCGATAACTTTCTCTTCCTTTCCTTCAAGCACAAGGCGAAAAACGATTAGAAGATACCCGTAGTATTCGTCTCTAGCCTCAGTGATTTCCGAGACTCCTATTGGGTCCCACTCGCGCCAGAGAATCTCGTCGATTCGGCGGTACAAGTCCATTTGAGCCGGAGGCAGTTTTTGTCCCATTTCTTACCTATAACGTTCCACTTGAGCTACGGCTTGCCTTGGAGCGCAACGAAAGGGTAAGCCGTCGGGCTCAAAGTGGCTGTTAGCTGCGTAGTTCATTCGAGCCCAAGCGCCCACTCTGGAGCACCCTGTAATGCCCCTTGTTCCTCGGGATCGAACTCAGAGAGCAGTTTCCCTGTTTGAATGTCCCGAAGCTCATAGTGGTCAGGGTTGGGACCATGTGTTGGGCTTTGCCTAAGGGCGATCTGCCTTGAGGCGCCTCTAAAGCCCCACTGCCAAATGGGCAGACCGTTGCCTCTAAATTTGGCAATCACCTTGCCGTTTTGTTGCAGCACGACCTCTAGCGGAATAGGGTAGGACGTGCAACAGTTCGGATAAAGCGATAACCAACCGACCATCGTCTTATCCTCCGAGATTTTCGGATTTGCGAACCCCACCTGATCTTTATCTGTCTCTTCGTGTCCCGTATCCAGTGGCGCCAAGCGGACAGCTCCGTCTTCAGTTAAGATGAGGAGGCGGCTCTCTTCCGGCAGTTCAATCGAAACATACAGTGGCGATGCGGCTACGGTTTGGCACGTGAGGAACAGCGCAAAAAACAGAATCGAAAGGTTCATAAGCTGCTAACGTCTGAATTTACTGCTCTGGCGTGGCTTGCCGCGACAGGTCCGGTGGAAGAATGGGCCGGCTCTCATCACCAGAACTTCCACCACGGCGAGCGGTAACGCTGGTAGCGAACTAACGGAATTGACTCAGGTTCAAGCAGTGAGGCATCGATATAGCCCTCAAGCTGATAACCGAACTGCTCCTTCAAGGTAGCCTCCCCAAGGTCCAGAGGGTGAAACGGAAACGGGTAAGCCTCCTCATCATCTTCACTATCGACCGCGGGATGCTCTCCGGACCAGTACGGTTCCTCAAAAGGCAGGCGCTGCCCGATGTCTTCCATGATGCCGCTATCCGGAGACAGACTCAGGGAACGCACTAGCTTTCCATTAACCCATATTGCATAAGCAAACCAATCGACCACGCTGTGCATGGCGTGAAGAGTGACGGTTCCTTGGCCACCGGCAGCGATGAACCGCTGCGGTAGCTTGGACGGGTAATCGATACCGAATTCTTTGGCTGCGACAACCGTTACCCTCGGAAAGCAGCCAATATGCACTTCATTATCCGGCGGACAGGTATAGGCAAGATCGCCATCCCCAATGGGTTGAAGCTTCTCATCTGGAAAGAGGATATTGACAAGCTTCTGAGTTGCCTCGCGGTCTAACTGTGGCTTGGCAGCGAGTGCCTCGCGCGCATTAGAGTCCGCAAGTACGAGCATCCAAGTCTTCGCACCCATAGATCAGCTCCTGTAACTTAAAGAGGCCCAACAAGTAATTGACTAGCTCTGTATATCTAAGCCTAAACCGATTCTTTTGCAAACGCAATTTAAAAGAAGAAGCCGGAAGCGTTAAATTACTAAGCGTAATAATACTCATGTTCTGCATGATAAACAGATCGAGATAACTCCAAAAGAGACATTTAGAACGACCGAAATAGCCCCATCAACTGACCTTTAAGTATCAGAAATGATAGGCTGGTTCGGGTCGGTTTTGCTCTATTAATATCAACTGGCATCTATGTTTTTCAGCTAGTCGGCTTCATGAAAAATTTATGGATAGCAGTTGTTATATCAATCATTTAATTATGCGCCTGACAGAAATTGAACGCCCATTCTTATCCAAAAGTGGCAAAATTTCGACGCTAATTAACGCTAATTAACACGCCAGTGTTTCAAAGGCGAGATGATGCTCGCATGCTGATTCTTTTGCCCCGCGTTGCAGGAAGTTGCGAAAGGTTTGGGTAAATGGTGGCTACAGTTGCTGGCTAGTCGAGTGGGTGAGGGCGCGCTTCAAGTTTCCTTGGTTGAACCTTTCGGGATCTCAGTACGAGTTATGAGCGCCGACGCACACTGACAAAGCTTTGGTTTACAGCCCAATGAACCACATCATATTGACCCTTGGCTTACCGGTAGAAGTGCCAAACTGATTCTTAAACGATTGGTACCGGTAAGTTGACTTAAGCATTGCATCATTACCGGTAGACTTTATCTAGATGGTAGCTACCGGTAGCTGACAAGATGGGGATATGACTGCACAGAACACGCTTAGAAAATTGCAAACACTAGTATGATAATACACACACCACCAGCCCATGGATTTATCGTAATCTCCTTCATTGAAGCCTCTACGTCTACTATTAGACGCGTAAAATAGGGGTTTTTAGTCATTTAGTATGTATTTCAAATGTAAAGCAGTTTTTACAGAGATGCAGAAGTAAAAGTTAGTCACTACTCATCCTCTGGAGGAGGATTCGCTTCTGATAATGATATGAAACGATCTAGCTTGTGTTTCTCTAAATCTTTCTTCATTGGCTCAGATCTTTTTGGTTTGTAAAAGTCTGGGAATTTTTGACCAGGCTCCTGTTCACTTTTATTGAATGAGACCTCAAGGTTTTCATCAACTTCAATGTAGTCAGGCATTTTTGATTTTTTTAACAATGCCAAAATTTGGTCGTTAGTTATCTTCGAATTATTGTCGTCAAAAGCCCCTCTTCTTGTCATCCCATAGATACGATTTTCAAATATATAGGACTGCTGCTGCCTCTTGTCTAAACCTAAATATTGATTTTTATCTTTAATATATTTTGAATATAGCTCAACGATTCCTTGAGTTATGACTCCAGTTATACCACTTTTTCTATTAGGCCACTGTTTCTTATTTACGTCGGTATCAATTTCATATCCAGATTTTTCTACCAACTTAAGTAAATATACATAAGTCTTTAAATCAAGATCAATTTCAACTCTTACTAAACCTTCATTTTCATATCTTTTTTCGTTTCTACGTTTTTCTTTTATATCAGGCTTTATTGGTTCAATTTTCTTATCTGGTGATTCCATAGTTTCTTGTGGTTATATTGTAATTCAAGGTATAAATTTATCTATCTATCCTAATAAAAATATTTGACATAACTTAAATATATCATGATATAATATATAATATAAGTATACTGTAACTATTGTCAGTAGTCATTACTTATAGCAATATTATGTCCTTTGAGCCGAATCCCAGGCTCGCCTTTATCTATTTTCAACATTTCAACTTGTCCAGCGAACAAAAACTTGTTTTCGCTGCGCTTTGCTATGGGAGAAATTTATGCAAATACAAACTTCTGATTACCCTTTGGCTGTCAGTGAAAAACTGGTGTTCATTATTCAACGTGAGTTTGAAAAGTCTAATATCGATAGTTCAGCAGGTTTTATTCTCAATTTTCGTGATCCTGATTATAGTATCGGATCGTGTGGTTACCACCCTGTTAAAATCGCTGTCGATAAACAAGGCTGTATTCAGTACATCACTGACTTTGCTTATTTTGGTAGCGGTCCTTTTGCTGAGTTAGATCGTGAAATCGACTTTGATTTTAGTCGTCGCGTGTTTCAACACATGGGTCGTGAATTTCCTATTGAACGGGGCGCTTCGCTGTTCTGCATTTGGCAAGCTAATTTTTGTGAGTATGTCGAACGACAGGTGTTTGAAGTTGCGATTTATCGCCACTCAGTATAGCCGATAGTCTCAATATTTTATGTCAAAACTTTTTCAACAAGGCCAACTCGATGGTCTTTGTGGGGTCTATGCGTTGATCAATGCAGTCCATGTGTTGTGTGGGCCGCTGAGTAAACGCCATGCCCAACGTTGCTTCGAGATATTCTGGCCTTCTTGGAATCTCGGGGACCATTGGCAGAACGTTGTGTCGAAGGTATCGTCATTAACGACGTTGCAGCTATTTTGAAGCATGTGGTCTGTGTGCGCTACCCCATCGTGCGTACAAAACCGTTTCATCGGCGCCCTAATGTTGATAAAGCCATTTATTTGCAAACCTTAGCGGAATTTTTAATGGCTGAACGGACAATTGTCTTTTCTGGCATCGATGGCCAATATAGCCATTGGACGTTGATTCACAAAATCACGGAGCAAACGCTTCAACTGTATGACTCGGACGGCATGCGCTTTTTGCTGAAAAGCCGCTGTTCGATGGTCTATGACGCTGATACCCAGCGGCATCAATTATTGCCAACCCATACCTATCTGCTACAGCGCAACACCTAAGTACCCCATTTTCATTGTTAGTCACTAGTTGATTGATCTGTTTGGACCAGCAAGGAGATGTTATGTCATCCTATTCTCGTATCGGTTTTATGGCTACCGAAGAAACAGGCCAATATGTCACTCATCGTCCGGTCAGTTCGGATGAAATTTTAGCCATGGCCAATCGGCTGATTCGACGTAAGTTTGCCCGTGGACGCAGCATGACCAACCCAGCAGAAGCAGCTGCTTATTTACCTGCCCGGCTAGCCCATTATGAGCACGAAACCTTCTGGGCGTTGTTTTTAGACAACCAGCATCGTGTGCTGGCGTTTGAAAAGCTATTCTCGGGAACGATCAATTCAGCATCGGTATACCCGCGTGAAGTGGTCAAACGTGCGCTTCAACTCAATGCGGCCGCCATTATCTTTGCGCACAACCATCCATCGGGTACTGCATTACCTAGCCAAGCCGACCGGGATATTACCCGCAAATTGAAAGATGCATTGGCTTTGATTGACGTCAGTGTATTGGATCATTTCATTGTCGGTGGCGATGAAGTCACTTCGCTGGCTGAACAGGGTGGGTTCTGACTAGGGTCATTGCAGTTGATATCGACGTTACCACCAATCCGAAAAACGGTGGCTGATTATCGGTTTACCCAACATAGCAAAACCTTGTTGGTGATGCCTTCTCCGGGTTACTCAACTTGTTGCTTGTGTTAATGCACCTTAACAAAGGTTTTGACATACGTCATGTCGGCTTAGTTTGTCAGTTAGCTATCGCTACCTTATCTCAATCGAACCACTGAATTTTATCCCTATTAATTAAAGACACCATATCCGAGTAGTCCAGCAAATTCAGATCGAGTTTGGCTGCTTGATAATGCTGCATTACCTGATCAACCTGTTTGGCAAGCTTTGCATCATTTTTAACAGAAACAGATTTTTTTCCTTGTTGGAATGTTTGATGTACAGCGCGCTTCAACTGTTTTGGTGTCATGCCACAAGACTCAGCTATCTGACGAATAGCTTCCTCCTCCCAAAGCCGGCGGCCGGTCGTCTTTTCCAAAAATTCCGGTATTTCTGTGAAGCCCACTAACTTGAAGTGTGAACGAATCAAACTCCTGCCGAAGCTATGTATAGTCGTGCATGCCACGTTAGTGATGCCAAATTGGTGCTTCAGCTTTTTTGCCATATTCTCAGCAGCAACAGTATTGTAGGCGACCATTCTAGTTCTTTCGGCAGGAATGCCCTGCGTGCAGGCGTAGTGTACCGCTGTCGCCAAAGTGGTGGTTTTTCCTGCCCCAGCACAAGCATCAATAACGGCTGGCCCCTTATTATGCTTGGCAGCTAGTTTTTGCTCATTGGTTAATGTGGTTTTCGTAACCATCTTCTTTTCTCCTAATTCGGATATTAAAAGGAAGTGTGCATGTGGAAACTTCACAAACACTTACTTCCTTTACATTGTTGCTTTGAAAAACACGCTCAAAATTAGGCAAATTTCAACTACCGGTACTTCTACGATGGTCTACCGGTACCGCATTCTGACACATAAAAATACCGGTAGCTTTTGGTAAAACAGATAGGCTACCGGTAAGCATCCGATTCCTGTAGGACCGGGTGGGATCGAAAAAACTGACTGGCACATTAACTACCGGTAGCTAAATTCACTGTATATTTATTTTATTTACATATATATCAGCCACTTATGTTTTTTTAAATATTTTTCAATTTTTTTCTGTTCTTGCCGTTTTCAGAAATTTTCACTGTAAAGGAACTGCGCATTTCAACTTTTGGAGTACACGATGCGCACTTCGGCAGAGCAGCCACCACCGTTTTTACCGCGGCTAATTCGGATTCGAGATGCCCCGTATTACTTGGGCATGGACAAAAACCGATTCAACAAAGAAGTCCGTCCGTTTTTGACGGAAATCAAAATGGGTATGCAGGGCATTGCCTTCGACCGCCTTGACTTAGACGCTTGGGTAGACGACTATAAGAGTCGCGTAGGCAGACCCGGCACTCGCAAACAGGAGAAAGTAAAATGTCAAAAAAGACACCGGGTCTCACAAAGAGAGGCGACATCTGGCACATCAACAAAGTCATCAAAGGAAAGCGACTTTATGAAAGTACTGGAACAAGTGACCTCGAAGAAGCGGAGCGCTACTTAGCACAACGCATTACGGAGTTTAGAGGGCAGCTAATTTATGGTGAAAGGAAGTCATACACCTTCATTGAAGCAGCCACTAAATATCTCAAGGAAGTTGACAAGAAAAGTCTCGACAGGGATGCGGTGACGCTGAAAGCGGCAGTGCCGATAATCGGTGACCTTCCGTTAGAGAAAATTCATATGGGCACGTTGGAATCATTCATTACAGCTCGAAAAAAACAAGGGCTAAAAAATGGCACAATCAATCGTGACCTAGCGATTATTAGTCGTGTACTGACACTGGCAGCGCGATTATGGCGTGATGAGTTTGGTAATTCTTGGATGATAGAACCTCCATTGATCCAGTTGTTGAAATCGGATAGCCGAAAGCCCTATCCCATCAACAATGAGGAAGAAAAACGACTGATTAGTGAATTGCCAAAACATCTACAAGATATGGTGAACTTTGCACTTAATACAGGACTTCGAGAATCTGAATTGACTCAACTGAAATGGAGTGAAGAAAAACCTAAGCTGGGAATCTTTGTTTTGTCTGGTGAGCGCACCAAAAATGGTGAAGATCGGATTATTCCGTTGAACAGTATTGCAATAGCAATTATTGATGCTCAAAGGGGTAAGCATGATGAATATGTGTTTACGTTTAAAGGGCAGCCGGTAAGGCGTATTAACGGCAATGCATGGAGAAAAGCGAGAGAACGTGCCGGAATCCCTCAATGTCGAGTGCACGATCTTCGTCATACATTTGGAAGGCGTTTAAGAGCAGCCAAGGTCAGTTTTGAAAATCGGCAAGACTTGTTGGGACACAAATCCAATAGAATTACTGATCACTACTGCAAGGCTGAAATCGCAGAATTACGCGAAGCTGTTGAAAAGATAAGTCGCGTAAATCTCGCGTAGTAAAATTGCAGGCATAAAAAAAGCAGTTGCCGAATAACGGTAACTGCTTGATTTAATTGGTTATAGTTGGTGGGTCGTATTGGATTCGAACCAATGACAACCGCATTAAAAGTGCGATGCTCTACCGACTGAGCTAACGACCCAACAAAGAAATGAAATTATAGAGTGAATTGTGTTCGTTGGCAAGACTTTTTTATTTTTGTGTTGGGAACAAATAAAGTGTCCGGGTTTGTAACACATTAACTGTCTGGTTTTCATACTGTGCCGAGGAGGTACAAAGATGAAATGGACAGAATGGCTGCAGGAGACTCGGAAGATGAGATTTGAAGAAGCGTATTCAGGTTGGCAAAGGCGGCGCTTGACGTAGGAAGAAGCAGCTCGGCCGCTTAGTGTTTGGTAAGCGCTCTTTAAACTGCGTCTGTCCCTCCTGATTGAAAGAGCAGAAGATAGTGTCCACGTATAACAAGGTGGACACCTATGATGGAGAACAAGAGTCGATTATCACGATCACTGGGGGTGGGGCATCGGAGCAATGGC
>JBPFEG010000085.1:0-5523 GCA_051061015.1 Methylomicrobium sp. | reverse complement strand
GTTGAAAACATGTTCGGACGACTCAAGGATTGGCGCCGCATTGCCATGCGCTATGATCGCTGCGCCCATACCTTCTTCTCAGCCATTCTTATCGCCGCCACTGTGATCTTCTACCTCAATTAATGAGTCCTGAGCCTAAGTTGTAAGAAATCTCAGGGTTGTTTACAGAGGGGCTGATTGAAATAAGCGGTGAGTATTTCATAAGGGGTAGCATTATTCAAACTCTTATGCGGCTTAACGGTATTGTAGAAGTTAATGAAACGGATCAATTGAAGACGACGGTCAGCGCTGTCCTTAAAGCAAGTCTGGTTGTGCCACATCTCCATTAAGGTGCGAATGACCCGTTCAGCTTTACCGTGGGTTTGGGGTCGATTGACACGGGTAAACTTCTGGCCGATACCCTCCAGGGCACAAGTACCGTGTTGCAGGCAGGCTTTGACAAAGGCATGCTGGCCCGTCCCCTTATACTCTTTGCCATTGTCGGAATAGGCGTAATCGATCTGATAAGGGCATTGGGCAATCACGTTCTCAGTGAGAAAGCGGGCGGCGCTGTCCTGGGTTTTGTCCGGCAGAATCTCGGCATAGAGCTCCCTGGAGAAGTCATCGATAGCCACGAACAGATACTCGCGAGGCTCACTGGCGGACTGTCCTTTCAGTAAAGGGAGCCGCTTGGTATCAAAGTGTACCAGCTCCCCCGGATAGGCCTTGTTGTAGCGCTTCGCTGCCCGTTTCAGGCGTTCCTGGATCGCTTGTTCAACCTTGGCTAAGCGTTTGAGGCCGTACTGCAGGGTCTTAAAGCGATGGTTGGTACTGTTACGCGGGGTAAATTCCTGTAACCGGGCCCGTTTCAGCACGGCATAAATCGTCCGCCGGCTGACCCGGAAGCGTTCCGCTAGCTGCGTGATCTTCCAGAGCCGGGTTTGATAGAGACGCCAGATTTCCTGGCGATCCAGTAAAGTTAAGCGGGTGCGTTTATGAATGTTCATTGACAGTATTTTCCAAAATACTGTAAACAACGCTAGAAATTCTTACACCTAAGTAGTTGCTTTTGAGCCTTGAAGGTCAGATTGACTAAAAAATAGTCAGGTAGGGAATGATGCGCCAATGTTTCAGTAGAAATCTGAAATAAGGCTGGATCGCACGGAGAACTCGGCGGTTTCAAACGCTATGATGAAATCGCTAACGGTTGGATTTATAACGCTCTGAAAGGAGGGAATAAACTCTCGAACCAATCCTTTGCTCTCCACGTCATTGGCGACTCGATGACCAACCCTTTCAACGCGCCATCCTTGCTCGACGGCTTCATCGCCATCGTCAACCCCGAAAATCCATATGGTTAATGAAAGGATCGTCGTTACCAGACAGGAAAACAGCAACGAGGCGATGGTCAAACAACTGATCATTGATGGCCTGCACCGCTACCTGAAACCCCTCAACCCAAACTACCGCACCATTGAGATCGACGAAAACTGCACCCTCTACCCCGTGTTCAAAAGGACGTAGTTTGATCGGCAGCATGAGCCGTCAGGACAATTGTTGGGATAGTGCGGTGATGGAACGGTTCTTTCTGAATCTGAAAATGGTGCGGGTTTGGCGGCGGAATTATGCGAATCATCAGGAAGCCATCCACGATGTCACGGACTATATCGTGGGCTTCTATAATAGCCAACGCTTGCATTCGACATTTGGGTATCAGCCTCCTAACGCCTTTGGGAAATGGCCATTGCACAACCTATCTTTGTGTCTGAAAAAACTTGACCACTACATTTACAGCCGCGAGCGACTCCATTCCGCCAATGGCTATCTATCGCCGGTAGACTACGAATAGTTGGAAACAGAACGGTGGCGGGTATGTTCGACCTGACACAGGTTTTTCAATTCGTCGAAGACGGTTTCGATCAGTGCCCGTCGGCGCTGGATGGCTTTTTCAAAGTCGGTGCGGGGCACGGGCTTCATGTTCTTCCTGAGCGGGGTGATGAGTTGGATCCCTTGCCTAGCCAGGGTTTCGGTTAGCCCTTTGTCCAGATAGCCTTTGTCGGCGAACAGTTGGCCGAATAATCCCTGGCATAACGCCGGCATGGGTTGGCGATCATCGACATTGCCGGGCGTCAATTTGAGTCGGATCAACTCGCCCTTCGAGTTGATGATGACGTGCAGCTTGAAGCCATAGAACCAGCCCATCGAAGTTGTGCCGCGCTCGGCGATCCCTTTGAAGACCTGGTGGCGCCGAATGCGTTTGTTCTCGCAGACAGCCAGGGCCGTGACATCGGCGATAGAAATACCGTCGCATTCGCCTTTGACCAGCATGAACAAGGCGGTCAGCGGCGCCGCGCAGCGGGGCAGGAGCTCTACGCAGCGGTGATAACTGGGGAGTCTGGGAAATTCGGCGCGCAGATGGCGACAGATAGTGCCCAGGTAGAAGGGCTTGAACTGGC
Organism: Methylomicrobium sp.; assembly: GCA_051061015.1. GTDB lineage: Bacteria > Pseudomonadota > Gammaproteobacteria > Methylococcales > Methylomonadaceae > Methylomicrobium. Next base: position 3,088 of record JBPFEG010000085.1, on the reverse strand, counting down.
GGAAGCGCAGCTGATGGAACAGGATGACCAAGGTCATTAACTCGGCCAGGCTCAAGGTACTGGGCCGCTGGCGTCGTTTCGCCCCGATCCCTAACAGATGGCGTTTCCATACCGGCTCAAATACCGGCAAAAATCGTCGATCAGACAATAAAGTTCGGTTAAACTGTCCATGAACGCCTCCCAATCCTATTTAGATTTGTTAGCCAAAACAGAATCTTACGCGAAAAAGGAGGCGCTCGCCCTGGCTTTTTGTTATCCCGAACTCAGGTTAATTAGCTCTTTTTGCAATAAGATGAAAGCCAGTCGTCCTGTTGATCTTACCCAGTACCAGTCATTTTTGGAGAACAAATATGCTACGTTTATCTCTCTTACTCGTTTCAGGTATGCTTACTTTCGGTTTTATAAGCCATGTTCAGGCGGCTGATGCATCGGCGGGTGCGGAAGTGTTTACTAAGAATTGTTCCATGTGTCATTCTGGCGGAAAAAATATCATGAATCCGGCCAAAACGTTGAGCCTAAACGATTTAAAAAGCAATCAGCGGGATTCTGAAGCAGTCATTATTACGCTGGTGACCAATGGCATCCCGCCTATGCCGGCATTTGGCACAAACTTGTCAGAAGAACAAATTAAAAATGTAGCGGCCTATGTCATGCAGCAGGCGAATGCAGGCTGGAAATAATGAAGCCTCAATAGCTTAGTGCAGGGAGTTGCTATTTTTGCGAAAGCTTGTTTTGGGCATCCCAGCCCAAGCAAGCGGCAAAAACTTAATGCGACCGCTAATGGCTGCGCCGCCCCAGACGTCTGTCCATAGACCCCCTTGAGGGGCTCCCTTGTTTGATACCCGACAAGGGGTATCAAACTGAGTGCGCAATGGCTCGACGCGATGTAGGATGGCTTTGCAATTTCACTCCGCCAACAGCGCTCCGTGAAATCGCCCAGCCCTATCGCTTCGGGGGACTACACGGCTTCCTGCCTCGCAGCGAGCGTGGATTGCGTTGCGCTTTATCTAGGCTATTTGCTTTCAGTTTCTAGGGGGGTAATTCCGAATGGCTGGAAATAACCCTAACTCGACATTGAGTGAAATAGAGTAATAGGCAAGCTTGGGTCGATCTTGACTACCTCATTTTGGGATAACACTGTAACTTAGCCCCAGTTCGGTATTCAGAAACCTATTTGCCAGGATCAATAAATAGCGCCCTGCTGTTTAGCGGATGCTAAATGATGGCCACGCCTCATTCCTGAACTCATACATTATTAATGCCAATTGACTAACAGGCGCTCGACTTGATCAAGCACTGTCTGAGCAACATGGTAATCGTGGGGGATAGCTGTAAAAATCCCGTCCATTTCCAATAACAGGGTTGGAAACCCTTTTACTCCCAACCTATGCGTGAATGCAATCTCTTTCAGCAGCGCCTCATGGACGGCTGAACTTGCCATATCCACTGAAAAGCGCGCCCTGTCCAAACCGATTTCACTGGCCAGTTCAACTAACCTATTCCCATCAGCGGGATTTCTTGCTTCCAAATAGTAGGCCTGCTGAATCGCCAGAATCATCATTTCTTCATAGTCGGGATTCTGTCGCCGGGCGGCAATGACGGCACGGCTGGCGGCATAAGTGGAGCGTCGAGGGGTACATTTTTCCCAAAATTCAAAATTGAACGGCGTGCCAGGAACCGTTTGTTGGATGGTGTGCCAGATCGCTATCAGCTTGGCCTGCATATCGGGAGGCATGGTTTGATCCGTGTCAGGCGCGAGGCCGCCCAGAACCCGCTGCCTCCGGACAGCATCAGGAAGGCCCGCCACGATGTCTTGCCAGCGCGGCCTGAATGCCCAACACCAGCTGCACATGGGGTCATGGAAATAGTAAAGTGTCAGAGCCATCGCTGAACCTAGCACGTGAGGGGTATAAAATTTTATTGCCAATGAACCTTACACTCATAGCGTCATAAGATGATTTTTAACGAGAGGATGGTGATCCAGCAACGTCACATGCGCAGCATGTCTCCTCAGATCCAGCAACACCGACCTGTTGTAGCTGAACAGGCAGGGTAAATTGAAGGGAAAGGCAATGCCAATGCACTCATTTCTGTCATCGTGCCTGAGTTACGTGTTGTATCTAAAGCACTCATTGCTATTGATGCGTCATTGGATTGATCGGCGTTTATTATATTTCGCAATACAGCACTTGGAAAAAATCATCAATAAATACCACGCCTTTCATATCCCGGAACTGGCCTTGGCAAAACCCACCGTCTGAGACAGCAAGACTTGCTGATCGTGGGTCAAGCCCAGCGCATCGGCAATGGCGGTTCGGTCTATCCAGGCGCGAATCACCGTGCACAGGCCGCTGCTCGCGGAAAATAAATAGACATTTTGGGCAATGGCTCCTGCTGCCACGGAGGCATAGGACTCGCGGCGCTCCACCGGCACCATGCCCATGCGCGTGTGATCAGCTACGTAAACGAGATCCAGCGGCGCCTCGTCGACAAAATCCTGATAGCCGGTCACACGCCTCAGGTCGCTGGCAACCGCCAGATTGAGCGTATGTCTTTCGGCGTCGTAAAGATAAGCCCCTTCAGGGAGTGCCACATAAATAGCGATCTCCTGTGCATTCAGCGCAGAGGGTGCCGTGCGCCCGCCATCGGTTCGGTTGATCCCATAGGCTGCCCACAGTAGGTCCGAGAGCAGTTGTAAAGGCAACGCATCAGGCGCGAACTCTCGTGCGGACTGGCGCTTCGCCAGGGCTTCCATGAGCGGCAACCCTCCCTGCTTCTGAGGGGAAGGCAAAATAATCGAAGATTGTGAGTCACCCCTGACAGGTTGCGGTCGTAACTGCCCCATCATGCCGAGTACAAGTTTGGTCAAAGTGCTCAACGTCATTTCTCCTTTTAAAGAGTGAATCGGCTACACGTTGGAGTTTTATAACGCTAATTAGGTGTTGTTATCGCCGCTTTCGTCGTCCTTGTTGCCAATTTGTTTATTTTCCAGTGCGCCAACCTTGGTGATCATGACTAAAGCTAGCACGACCGCCAGCACCATAACGATTTCGAACACCATTCTTAACATTGCGGATGCCTTTTCGAT
>JBPFEG010000084.1:0-12696 GCA_051061015.1 Methylomicrobium sp. | reverse complement strand
AGCTTTGTTGCTGGTGGTCTTCAGCTCTTCGAAAATCTTGCCCACTGCAGTTGCCAGCTTGTCGGTGTCACCAAGGCCATGGATATGCATGAACATCACTTTGGGGGAGTCCCAAAGAAAGTGGTTGTGTAAGGCGGTGACTTCGATGCCATTTTCCAGCGCCGTACTCAGCACCGGATTGACCTGATCTTCCAACAGAACCAGATCGCCCATTACCATGACCTGATTACCGGCCGTTTTAAACGCTGCCCACGAAGTAAATCCCAGGGGCGGGGTCATATTCACGCCGGCCACGGTGACCTTCAGATCGCTTCGCGGCGCGCTGACCTTAAAAACGTGCTCGGCCGTATCCAGTTTGCCTTTGAGGCCGGTCAGTTGCTCTATTTTGGCGGTATCCAAAGAATCCGGATTCGCTTGTTGCGTCTGAGCGAAACCTTGCCCGAGGGATAAGGTAAAGCATAACAGGAGAAAAACTTGAGAAAAACGCATGATGTTCATAGCAAAACTCCTACCTGGATCAGCCAGGGTTTGATTAAAGTGACTAGAAATCCCAGGGTGCCACAAGCGGCGATCACCGGAATCACGCCGACCTTGTAGCGCAGCAAGGCCAACAGCGCCGAAAGACTGATCAGGGCGGCCAAGCCGTCGAAGTGCCCCGTAAAGCCTTGCGGCCAGAACACGTGGTAAGCAAAGAAAACGGCCAAATTCAGGATCACGCCGACAACGGCGGCGGTAATGCCGGTCAACGGCGCGGTGAATTTCAGGTTGCCGTGGGTCGATTCGACCAAGGGGCCGCCGGCCAAAATGAACAGAAAGCTTGGCAGAAACGTGAAATAAGTGACAATGAAAGCGCCTGTGGCTCCTGCAAGAAATAGCTGGTCCGGACCGAACAGCGCTTTTGCCCAGCCGGCGACAAAGCCGACGAAAGTCACGACCATAATCAGCGGCCCGGGTGTGGTTTCACCCAACGCCAGTCCGTCGATCATTTGCTCGGGGTTCAGCCAGTGGAAATGCTCGACTGCGCCCTGGTACACATACGGGAGCACCGCATAAGCGCCGCCGAACGTTAAGAGCGCGGCTTTGGTGAAGAACCAGCCCATTTGCGTCAGCGTCCCGTTCCAGCCGTAGCGCGCGCACAACATGCCGATGACGCCACCCCAGAGCGCGAGGCCGACCAGCAAGAGGACCAATAACCGTGTCCAGCGAAAGCGGGCATGCGCCGGCGGCGGGGTATCGTCATCGATCACCGCCGGGCCGTAGTGGGCTTTGGCCGAGCCATGACCTCCGCCGATAGCGAACTTCTCTGGCGTCCATTTGCCGCCCATCATGTCGAGGACTGCCGCGACCAGCACGATCAACGGAAACGGTGCATCAAAGGCAAAGATCGCGATAAAGGCCAACGCCGCCAGGGACCACAGCAGCGCATTTTTCAAGGCCCGCGAGCCGATCCGGTAAGCCGCGAACAGCACAATCGCGGTCACCGCCGGTTTGATCCCATACAGAACGCCGGCCACCGCAGGCACGTGCCCGAAAGCGAGATAAATCCAGCTGAGGCCGATCAAAATTAACAGCGACGGCAGTACGAACAGATTGCCGGCAATAATCCCGCCCCAGGTCCGATGCATCAGCCAGCCGATATAGATGGCCAATTGCTGTGCTTCGGGGCCGGGCAACAACATACAGTAATTGAGCGCGTGAAGATAACGCCGTTCGGAGATCCAGCGTTTTTCTCGACCAAATCCTGGTGCATGATCGCAATCTGGCCGGCCGGACCGCCAAAGCTGATGAAGCCGAGCTTTAGCCAGTACCAGAAGGCTTGGCTTAAAGAGACAGGCGAGGGAGGGTGAGACGCCGTCTCTGCCGATTGGGATTTTAACTTGAGAGTGCTCATGAGCCGTTTCCTGAAAAGGCTTGATAAAGGGCGTCGAAAACTTTTTCTGCTTCGGCGAGCAAGGCATCGTCATCGGGCCACTGTTGCCGCATGCCGCTGACCAGCGTCTCTAAACCCGCTGCTTCGGGCACGGGAATCCCGCCGACGTCGAGGTAATGCACCAGTCCTGCGAGACGGTTTAACACGACATCCTGGGCCAGTCCGAAACTGGCCTGGAGGACTTCGAAGGTGACTTTCGCGCCGATATGCGTGAACGCGGCCCCGTCGAAATCAAAACCGAGAGCTTGCTCGGGACAATCGGCGGGGGTGGCCAGCCACAGGAAAGTCGCCGCCGGATCGATAAAACGCCGGATCAGCCAGGCACTGGCAAGGCGGTCGACCCAGGGCCGCTGCCGGGTTGCCCATTGTTGGTTTTGGTAATCCTTAACCTGTAAACGTAGGATGCGGCGCTGCACGGCATGCGGCTCGTCCGGCGACAACACCGCGCTTGCCGCGTGTTCCAGGTCTTCCAGGGCCATCAATGCCTGTTCCTGCGCCGCGTTTGGAAAATAGTCCAGGCTGGCGATGGCCTCGAACTCCTTGCGCCGCCGCGTGATTTGACGCTGAAGCCGGGCAGGATCTTCCGCTTTAAGCTCGCTTGCAGCGAGGGTTTGAATTGTCTGGATCAGCTTCGCATAATCCGGCGACCGGTCGAACAACTCGGCAAAGGCTGTTTGCTGCTCGGCATTTTCGCTGTCGAGAACCAACACATGGGCGCTACCGCCGCCGCCTTTGACATCGTCCACTTGTTCCTGCAGAAGTTGCCGAAAGCCCGGCCGGTTGGGCAAAAGATAAGCACCGTCCCGCAAGACTCCGCAGCCGAGTGCCTTGAGCGCTCGCCAAACGCGCATGCGCCCGGCGGCATTCGCGGTCGGCAGGCTCACAATCAGGATTAGCCATGAGTTAAGCATTGTGTTCTGTTATTACTAAATTGTTGACTATTCTACTTCGTCGGCGTATATAGATGTCAATGGAATTCTTGATCGTTGCGGTTTTTTTTAATCGCACTGCCTCCCCGGAAAGGGAGCCCACGTTTGAGTTAACATTGATTTGACGGAGGATTTATGAAAACGAAGTCATTGATTATCGCGGCGGCTGCCGCATCCTGGATGGTATTCGGCCAGGCGAATGCCGAGGAAAAAGAATTAAACAAAAGCCAGGTACCTAAAGCGGTTCTTGAAGCCTTTGAGAAAGCCTACCCGAATGTGAAGAGCGTCGAGTTTGAAAAAGAAATGTTCCAAGGCAAAGCCGCCTATGAGGTGGAATACAAAGAGAATGGCGAAGAGCATGAATTTCTGTATAGCGCCGATGGCGTCCTGTTACAGCGAGAAGAGGAAATCGACATAAACGCGCTACCCGAAGCGGCGGTGAAGGCCATTGAGAAAGCGCATCCCAAAGCCAAGATCGAAGAGGCGGAAAAAGTGATGAATCCTAACGGAGCACTCGCCGGTTATGAGGTGGAAATCAAATCGGCCGGAAAAGGTCGAACTTGAACTGGACGCTGATGGAAACATTGTGAGAACAGAGAAAGAATAAGCGTTAGCCCCTCGTCCTCATTCATGATCAAATTTAACCGGGCGTGCAGATTTTAAACGGCTATCCCGTGATCAAAATCCTTACCGCCCGGACTTCTTCGCAGCCCATTGCCACCATTGCAAAATTTCGTGATATCTCGTTCCGAAAGTCTAGTCCGGGGGGGGATTCTTAATAACTGAGCTATAATTCAATTAAGCGTCTTTCCTCGCCCTTCAAGACTTTTTGCTGACAACGGCTTTGGCAAGCCAGTCATTTTCAGAAGTTTTACATCCAACCCTTATTGTCTCCTCGACACAGCCGTTTTTAAGAGACAGGCAGTACCGGGAAAAACAGTCTTTTCCAGTCATTTAGATGCTTTTGAGAAAAGATAACAGTGTTAGGTTGCCGCACGACTCTCTTTCATGGCCGAAGCAATAACACGCACGGCCGAGCGTATCAAGAATCCCACGAGCCCCAGTGCAACCACCATATCAGGCCAACTCGAGCCAGTGAGCCATACCGCTCCAGCCGCCACAAACACTGAAAGATTGGATACGATGTCGTTTCGTGAGCATTCCCATACTGAACTCATGTTCACATCTTCATGGCGGTGTCGCCACAGCAGAAAAAGACAAAGGGAGTTTGCGGCAAGACCCATGAGACTAAATGCTCCCATGACCTCGAAGATGGGTAGGCTTGGGAAATAAAATTTATAAGCAATTTGAGCGGCTACCGCGAGAGCAGCCAGGAAAATAAGCCCACCTTTAAATAAGGCGACTTTGGCTTTAACGGCAGTGTTCCTCGAAACTACGTAAAGACTAAGGCCGTAGGTCAACGCATCTCCAAGGTTATCAAGACTGTCAGCAAGCAGTGCGGTTGACTTGCCATAAAACGCAGCGGCGGCGATGACAAAGAACATCACGGCGTTAATACCGAGAACCATTTGTAACGTTCCACGCTGCCGTTCACGCAGTCGATCTAAAGAACAATTATCGTCACAGCAACCACTCATGATTTATTCCTAATGGCAAACTGACATCATATTGATAACATCAACCATTTTATAAATAAATGAGTTCGTTGATAAAGTCACGATGCAAAATGGCAATGACTGACCGGCTTTGGCCGGACTCAGGCACGCATGATCAGCCGTTTTTGAGAGACAGAAATATTATCGATCAAAGCGGCCACAAATTAAGATAGAAAGGAATTAGCCATCAATCTATAAGTAGATTGATGGCGTCTCTAAATTCACTATTTCGCTATGGCTTTAGGCCTTCTGCTAATTCACGATGCATCTTCGCCATTTCCAGATTTTCCTCGGCGGCTTTTTGATAGACATCAATCAGCCTTTGGCAATGGACTCCGAATCCGGTTTCCTGTTGCTTACCAATTAACCACGGCTCGCTCTCGTATTCATTCAGGATTTTCTTGTGTTCCTCAACTTTAAGCTGCATTTCTTTCGCCACTTCTGCATAGTGTTGTGCCAGCGCCTCGTGATCGGCTTTGGATTTTGCGTTATGAACCGCTTGGTCCATGTCCATCGAATGCGGGTCATATTCAGCACATGAAGCCAACAAACCAAGTGCTAAAAACAAGATAATCAGTAATGGTGTTTTCATGGGATTTCTCCAAAATATCTCAAGAGGTTAATGAAATTATTTTTCATCTGATCAGTATATTGTTCAGTTTCCCCTCCTTAAGCGAGTTTCGTTGTTGATAGAATATTGTTTTACACAGCGCGTAAAGCGCCGGTACGACGATCAGCGTCAACAACGTTGACGAGACCATGCCGCCCACCATCGGCGCAGCAATGCGGCGCATCACTTCCGAACCGGTTCCCGTGCCCCACATGATCGGCAGCAGCCCTGCCATGATCGCGGCCACGGTCATGATCTTCGGCCTGACCCGCTCCACGGCGCCTTCCCGGATCGCGTCATACAGATCGGATTTGGCCAGCGGCCGGTTTTCCGCCGTTCGGGTTGCTTTGATCCTTTCCAGAGCCTGATCCAGATAAATCAACATTACCACACCGGTTTCGGCCGCCACGCCGGCGAGGGCGATGAAGCCGACCACGACCGCGACGCTGAGATTGTATCCGAGCCAGTACAACAGCCAGATCCCGCCGATCAGCGAAAAGGGCAGCGACAGCATCACGATCAGCGTTTCGGTGATGCGTTTGAAATTCAGGTAAAGCAATAGGAAGATGATGAACAATGTCATCGGTACCGCAACGGCCAGTTTTGCCTTCGCTCGTTCCAGGTATTCGAACTGGCCGCTCCAGGTCGCGTAATAACCGGGCGGAAATTTCACTTTTTCGAACACGGCCCGATGTGCATCGGCCACATAACCGCCGATGTCCCGGTCTCGAATATCGACGAAGATATAGGCGGATAAGAGCGCGTTCTCGGTCCGGATGGCCGGTGCACCTTTGTCGAGGCTGATCCTGGCCAACTGTCCGAGCGGGACCATCGCGCCGCCCGGAATCGGTACCAACACCTGCGTCCGGATCATGTCCGGCGAATCACGCAGTTCCCGTGGATAGCGCACGATCACGTTGAAACGTTCACGGCCCTCGACCGTCGTAGTAACCGTTTCCCCTCCCAATGCAGACGCGATCACGTCCTGAAGATTTCCGACACTGAGCCCGTAGCGGGCCAACTGGGCCCGGTCCGGTTCGATGTTCAGGTAGAAACCTCCGGTAATCCGTTCTGCATAGGCGCTGGCTGTACCAGGCACGGTTTTGACGGCGGCTTCGATTTCGGTCGCCAGTTTTTCCATTTGCCCGAGATCGGTGCCGAACACTTTGATCCCGATCGGCGTGCGGATCCCGGTCGAGAGCATATCGATCCGGTTTTTGATCGGCATGGTCCAGGCGATCGTGACGCCGGGCATCTGCGTCGCTTTATCCATTTCGGCGATCAGCTTGTCGGTCGTCATTCCCGGCCGCCATTCCGGCTCCGGTTTCAGATTGACCATGGTTTCGAACATTTCGAGCGGCGCCGGATCGGTCGCAGTCGCCGCGCGCCCGGCCTTGCCGAAGACCGATTCTACTTCGGGGAAGCTTTTCAGGATCCGGTTATGGGTTTGCATAATCTCAGCGGCTTTCGTTACCGAGAGACCTGGCAGGCTCATCGGCATGAACAGCAGGGTGCCTTCGTTCAAGGTCGGCATGAACTCGCTGCCCAGTTTCGATGCCGGAAAAGCCGAGACGAGCAGAATGACGATTGCAATGCTGATGGTCAGCTTTTTCCAGCGCAATACGCCTTCGATTACCGGTCGGTACAGCCAGATCAGCAGCCGGTTCAGCGGATTGCGGTGCTCAGGGACGAGGTTGCCGCGGATGAACAGCCCCATCAAGACCGGCACCAGGGTCACCGACAACAACGCGGCGCCGGCCATCGCGAAAGTCTTGGTGTAAGCCAGAGGTTTGAACAGGCGGCCTTCCTGTTCTTCAAGCACGAAAACCGGCAGGAACGAGACGGTAATCACTAAAAGGCTCAGGAATAAAGCCGGGCCGACTTCCCTGGCGGACCGGATCATCAATTCGAGGCGGTCGGCGTCGGGCGGGGCGCGCTCCAGGTGTTTGTGTGCGTTCTCGATCATCACGATCGCGGCATCGACCATCACGCCGATCGCGATCGCAATACCTCCGAGACTCATAATATTCGAATTTATGCCGAGCCCGTGCATCACGATGAAGGCGATCAGCACGCCGACCGGCAGCATGACGATCGCGACCAGCGCGCTGCGCACATGGAAGAGAAACACGACGCAAACGACCGCGACGATCAGGCTTTCTTCGATCAATTTGTTACGGAGATTCTGAATGGCCTTCAGAATCAACACGGAGCGATCATACACGGGCGCAACCGAAACCCCTGCCGGCAGGCCGGGAGCAATTTCCCGGAGTTTGGCTTTCACGTTCTCGATCACGTCCAGTGCATTCTGGCCATAGCGCGCGATCGCGATGCCGGACACCACCTCGCCTTCGCCGTTCAGCTCGGTAACGCCCCGGCGCTCATCTGGTCCGAGCTCTACGCGAGCGACATCGCGGATCAGAACCGGTATGCCGCCCTCGGCTTTGACGACCAGATCCTCGATATCACTGATGCCGCGCAGATAGCCTTTGCCGCGCACCATATACTCGGTTTCCGCCATCTCGACGACCCGTCCGCCGACATCGCGGTTGCTTTCGGCGATCACTCGGCCGATAGTGGATAAGGGAACACCGTAAGCCTGGAGTTTGCGGGGGTCGACCACGACCTGATATTGCTGCACGAAACCGCCGACGCCGGCCACTTCGGCGACACCGTGCGCTTTGGTCAGCTGGTAACGAATGAACCAGTCCTGCAGGGTCCTGAGTTCTGCCAGCGAATGCCGGGCGCTTTGCACCACATATTGAAAGACCCAGCCGACCCCGGTCGCATCCGGCCCTAGGCTTGGGGTGATGCCCTTCGGCAGGCGGCCGGAAGCGAAATTCAAATATTCCAGCACGCGTGACCGTGCCCAATAGACGTCGACGCCGTCCTCGAAAATCACGTACACGAACGAGGCGCCGAAAAACGAAAAGCCGCGGACCACCTTCGAGCGTGGTACGCTCAGCATCGCCGTGGTCAAAGGATAGGTGACCTGATCCTCGACCACCTGCGGTGCCTGACCCGGATATTCTGTGTATACGATCACCTGCACGTCGGACAGATCGGGCAGGGCGTCGAGCGGGGTTTTGATGACTGCATAAACGCCGGCGGTCACGATAAACGCCGTGGCGAGCAGTACCAGGAATGTATTGCGCGCCGACCATTCGATGATTCTTCCGAGCATGTTACCGTCCTCCCGGGTGGCTGTGTTGTCCCGGGGCAGGCGGTGAAGGTGCCATATCTCCCGTTATGTTTTCCCTGCTGCCTTGGGACGACAATGGCGCGCCGTCCTGGTTTGGCGTGGCCGCTTCGAAAGCGCCTGTCGCCGCTTTCAGGTTGCTCTCGGCATCGATCAGGAAGTTGGCATTGACCACAACACGTTCGTGCTCCTGAAGTCCCTTTAAAATCTCGAGGCTTTCGTCGCCGCGAAGGCCGACTTCGACCGTGCGCGGCTCGAAGCGTCCGTCGCCGCGGTCCACCAGTACCAGGGTGCGCCGGCCGCTTTCCAGAACCGCCGACGTCGGCACCGTCAACGCGCGGCGTTTTTGGGTATCGATCTGAAGCTGGGCATACATCATCGGTTTTAACAGCTGGCCCGGATTGGCGAGTTCGACACGGACTTTGCCAGTACGCGTCGCTGCATTCAGCATCGGATAAACAAACCCGACTTTGCCGGTAAACGTTTTTCCGGGATACGCGTCGAGCGTCACCAGTGCCGTCTGTACTGGCTTGATCGAACCGATATCCTGTTCGTATACTTCCGCCATCGCCCAGACCGTGGACAGATCGGCGATTTTAAACAGCGTGTCGCCCGCCATTGCGCGCGCGCCCGCCACCGCCGTTTTTTCGAGGATCACCCCGGAAGCCGGCGAACGCACGATCACGGTCTTCAGCATTTCGCCTTGACGAAGGCGCCCGAGATCGTTTGCCGAGATCCCCCAGTTTTCGAGACGCTCCAGGCTGCTGGCCGCCAGGCTTTTGATGCCCGATTGGACCCATTCCCGGCCCTCAGTCAGCAGGCTCTGGCTTTGTCTGGCAAGCAGATATTCGTTCTGGGCGGAAATCAAATCCGGACTGTACAGTTCGAGCAACGGCTGACCCCGCGTCACGGGTTGCCCGGTCGCGTTCACGTAGAGTTTTTCGATAAAGCCGTCGAAACGGAGGGTCACGTTATGCAGCCGCCGTTCATCGGCTTCGATAATCCCAATGCTGCGCACCGTTTTCGCGATGTCGGTATTTTCGACCCGCGCCGTTTTGACGCCGAGCCGCTGGATTTTTTCGGTACTCAGGCGAAGCGTAGCCGTTTTGGTTGATTCATCCACGTCCGCATAGACGGGGACGTAATCCATCCCCATCGAATCTTTCTTCGGCACCGGCGAAGTATGCGGCAGCCCCATCGGATGGCGGTAGTAGAGGATTTTGCCTTGCTGATTCGAAGACTTGCCTTGCGGCGTTTCAGCCGGTTTTGCTTTCGATTCGGAAGTTTCGTAGACCGGTACATATTCCATCCCCATTTCATCCTTGGCAGGCACTTTCGAAGTGATCGCAGGATTCATCGGGTGCCGGTAAAAAACCGGTTTCTTCTCTGCCTGTATAACTGGAGGCGAGGTAGCAGTCTGAAGCCTTGAAGCCAGCCAATAACCGCCGAGAACACCAAAGCCGGAAGCTATCAGTGCTGTCCATAAAATGCTTTTGTTCATAAGGCCTCCTTTCCGACGGCGGCAGCTAAGCGCGCCAAGGCCTGATGCGTTTCGGCCAGCGCCTGCCAGTACTGATTCTGGTAGTCGAACCAGGCATTCTCGGCCCGAATCACGCTTTGAAAATCAGTCTTTCCCACTTGGTAAGCGGCCAGGGCGGCGGCGATCGTCTGCTGGGCGAGCGGCATAACGTCATTTTTGAGCAGGTCGAATTGTTCCCGGCTGCCCTGGTAGAGGGCCAGCGACTCGTTGATTTCGGTCTGGATTTTCCGTCCCGCATCCTCCAACGCATAGCGTTCCTTGAGCAATTCGCTGCGCCGCTGGTCTACCGCTTTGGCTTGTTTGCGGCCGGCGTAAATCGGCAGCGTCATGCCGATCTGAAAACTGACGTAGTCGCTGCGGCTTTGGCCGTTTGGATTGTTTTGCCGGAACGCATAGGCGGTACCGACCGTGAAATCCGGGTAATAATTTTTTTTCGCCAGTTCCAGCCGGGTTTGTGCGGCGTCGATCGCTTTCTTGCGTTCGGCCAAGAGGGGCCGGGATTGCTCGCTTTGCGCCTGTAAGTCTCTCGCCGAGCGGATATCAGGTAACTCAGTCGGAACCTCGCCGGGCAGCCGAATGCGATGATCCGCGGGCCGGTTGAGTAACGCATTCAGACGCGCAATTGTGGCACGATGCATCTCGACGTGTTGTGCCTTTTCCTTGGCCAGTTTGGTCCGTTCCAGAAGCGCCGACAGAACATCCTGCTGGAGCCCTTTGCCCACCCGGTATTGGCTGTCGGCAATCTCGGCCAGTTGCTTCAGACGGTCTTCGGTTTCACCGATGATCTCTAGCGAGCGGTGCAGGGAATAGAGTTGCCACCATTGCAGGGTGACTTCCCGGATGAGCTGAAGCCGTGCTTCTTCCGCGGTTTCCGCGACAGCTTCGGCTTCGAAGGCGGCGGCTTTTTCCTTCAATGCCAATTTACCCGGAAACGGGAACGTCTGGCTGACGCCGACTTCCATCATCGTGAAATCGTCCTTATGGAGATCCAGCCCTGACGCGACCGGCAGCCAGAGCGCGCCGAAGCTGAGCGTCGGATCGGGCAGGCTGCCTTCCTGCGAAGGAATCGCCGCCATCGCAGCGGCGCGTTCCTTGATCTCGGCAAGGCCGGGATTGTCTTCGAGCGCGATGCCGACCGCCCGCTCGGGCGTAAGAATGGACTCATCGGCAGAAAGAATATTTGAAAATAGAACGAACCAGCAGGCTGTCAGCATCACAAAGACGCGTCGCAGCCGCCGAAATATCACGGAAAGCATTAAATTTTTCCTTTAGCAATCGAAAATGAGGCTCCGCATCGCGCGGAACCGCCGTAGCGCTTTAAAAAGCGCGGTTCGACTTCGAAGGAAAAGCTAATTCAGAAGCGTACAAAAACGATAGATCAACAGAATGCGTCTGCCGATCGGCGGCGCTGTTGTGCGTGGAATACGCGAAATGGGAAAGCATTGAAAAAGATAGCCAATCAATCCGACCAGACAGAGAATGAAGACCGGCATTTGCGGTTTATCGATCTTGACTTCAAAAGCGGGATTGGGATGGGAGTCAAGGCAGGGCTTGAATGAGCAATCCTGATGGGGCATGGCTGAATGTCCGCCATGTTGTAAAGCAGACTGGTCCATTTCCGCACATCCAGCCGGCATGGCGGCAGAAGCATTGAATGCTGATACCGGCATGGCACAGGTATTTGAGATCAGCATAGAAAGCCAACTCACCAGCAACACGAACACGAGTGAGCGTAAATAAGAACGGTTTTTAGGAGAATACAACCGAATTAGCACAAGGGAATCTTTCCATGGAAATCTTTGCGTTCAAACCTACCATATTCTTTCCGTGACTTCAAATATATTGGTTTAAAACTTAGTCTTTGCAGCAGGATTGTGCTCGTTGAATAGGTGGGTATTTAACTTAACCATAAGAACAAGGGTTGTGGCCGGACTCAGGCATTCAAGATTCAGCCCCGTTTTTAAGAGAAAGGGATCGACATTTAATCCTCAAAGTGACGCCCTTACAAACTGTCATTTTCAGAAGTCGATTGCACCATTTCATTGGCTTAGAACCGCCTTGTGCAGAGGACTATTGAGCAATCACAGATCAGTAGTCCTCTGCACAGTGCTTGTTTAGGCTTAAAACTCCTCTGCACAAAAATGAGGATTAGGCATGGAACCAGATACATTTCCTGTCGTTGAACATGGATTACCTCATCATAGCACTGCCGAATGAGGTCAATTTTAAGCAGTGCAAACGACTTCTGACATTTTGTGCAGTCGGCTTCTGAAAATGACAAACTCTTCGGCAACTGGATTGTGGAAACCACATTATGGGCGGATCGGGGGGAAAGGTCGAACTTTGGTGACTATCGTTGATAACGAAGACGAAGCGCTCCAATACGTGCAAAAAGCGCTTAAACGCCGGCAATCCGCTCCGAAGCGCATCGGCGTCGGCTATGAAGTTCGCGCGACATTCGATCTTGATCCGTAGCCGACTTTTAAAATCCTTTTACTAAAACCCATGTAAAGTAAGGGACGGGTATTAGCGCGTCCCTTCTTGAACGATGGGTTAAGGGCTTCAGCCCTAAATTCATGGTAGGCAACGAATAAATGTGGATGGTGATTTTAGGGCTTCTTGGGTGATGCTTTTACAATCTCAACAACCTGGCCATTTACTCGACAGTAGGTTGCACTAACCCCGGTCTTCGGGTTGGTTTGGACGCTAGGAGGTCCCCCACAGTTAGCGGTTTGCTCTGTATTTTTTATCAGGTATCTATCTGCCGCTTCGCCGTGCCCCGATCTACTCTCAGGGATAGCTTTTGGCTGTGCCTGAGAGGCGGTTATAAACAAACTCGAAAGCACAAAGACAAAAAACGCGCGAACAATAA
>JBPFEG010000083.1:0-313293 GCA_051061015.1 Methylomicrobium sp. | reverse complement strand
GTTGAAAACATGTTCGGACGACTCAAGGATTGGCGCCGCATTGCCATGCGCTATGATCGCTGCGCCCATACCTTCTTCTCAGCCATTCTTATCGCCGCCACTGTGATCTTCTACCTCAATTAATGAGTCCTGAGCCTAGATGGGTCTCCTCTGAGCCATTTTTACTGCCAGCATGGTAATGTCATCGGATTGGGAAGCCCCGTTAACATAATGAGTCACCTCTGTACTTACATAATGGATCATCTCTGTAACATCCTCTTGAGGAGCAGCCTGCAATGCTTTCAGCAACCTCGCCTCGCCATATAGCGCCTCTTCCTGATTTTTTGCCTCCGTTACGCCATCGGTATAAAGACAAAGGGTCGCTTCCTGCTCTAGGACCAGCCGCTCAGTGACATAGACGATATCGGTCACCGCGCCTAGCATCAGCCCCGGTTTTGGTGTGAGGAAACGCGCGCCCTGCGCGTCGATAATCAGCGGAGGGTTGTGCCCGGCATTAGCGAAACGGACTTCCCCCGTTGTGATATCCAGGATCGCGCAGAACACTGTCGTGAACATACAGGTTTCATTGTCTGCGGCGAGAATATTGTTAACCGAAAAAAGTATTTTATCGGGTTCGCCCAGACGCTGGCCTTCGGTCTTCAGTAGAGTTTTGGCGACCATCATGTAGAGCGCCGCGGGGACGCCCTTATCGGAAACATCCGCGATCAGAAAACAGAGATTCTTTTCGTCAATGAAGAAGAAATCGTAAAAGTCCCCCCCCACCTCTTTGGCAGGAACCATCGAGGCATAGATATCGAATTCGGGATGATCAGGGAAAGGCGGAAAGATGCGGGGCAAGAGGCTCGCCTGAATCTGGGTCGCCACCTTGAGTTCGCTTTGAATCCGTTCCTTCGCGGCGGTCGTCTCGGTAAGAGTCCTGATGTACTCCTTCAGCGCCGCCTGCATGGGCCGGAAGTCACGCGTGAGTATGCCAACCTCGTCATTCGACTGCACCGCCGGCAGAGCCGCATCAAAGTTGCCGGAAGCGATCTGATCGGTCGCCGCAGTCAACACCTGGAGCGGTTTAATGATGGCCCTGGCGATCAGAATTACCGCGGCCGTCAAAAGCAGTATCCCGACGAATCCCATCGCCGCCATGGTCATGCTCATCTTTCTGACGTTCTCCAGAAGCTCCGCCTCCGGAAAGACGACCGCAAGCGTCCAGCCGGCCGAAGGGATCGGCGTATAATACATCCAGCTTGTAAATCCGACGATGCTCTTATAATTCACGAATCCGGACTCGCCCCTGACCATTTTCTTGCCGAGTTCCCTGAGCGCGGAGTCGTTACGCGCTTCCGCGATGCTGAAAAACGTTTCATTCATGATCGCGTCCTTCAATGGATGAGCCAGTATCATCCCGTTCCGCGAAAGCAGCGCCGCATAACCGGTTCTGAGTATTTTGACGGACGAGATCAGTTCGGTCAGGGCAGCGAGGGAAATATCGGCTCCGACAATCCCCTTGAGCTGTTTCTTGTCGCCGACTTTCCGGTAGAAAGGAACTGAGTAAGTCGTCATCAGGATATTGCCAGCGCCCTCGTCATAATAAGGCTCGCTCCATTCGGGTTTGCCCAGCTCGCGCGGAATCTGGTACCAGTCCCAGAACAGGTAAGGCACATATTGGTAGGAGTTTTCGAGGCGATCATAGGCGATCTTCCCGTTTTGCCAGTAAAAATAAGGCGCATACAGGCGTTCATTGGCGCTGAAGGCATAGGGCTCGAAAGCAATGCTGGAGCCATAGATCTCGGGATTGCTTGCGACGGCGGACCTGAGTAGAGCATGAAGCGACTCTTCTTGATAATTTACTGTCTCCAGCGAACGGGCTATGCCTTCTGTCACTTTGGCGACCGCGGTCAGTTGCGTTTCCACCCGGTTGACCAGCGATAACGCAAGATTGCGCGCGTTGCTTTCCAGTTCCTGTTGCAGAAACCTGCGTGACTGATAATAATTGTAGCCAAGCGTCGCCGCAAAAATCACAGCGCTGAAGAGCATGATGACCAAAACAAGCCTGATAACGATGCTACTTTTGCCCGGCATCAGGCCTCCATGAAAAGGTCGCGAAATCAGGATAACTGCGGATCAGTCCGTCTTTTTGCAGCGTCCGCGCCACAGCCTCATAGTCCTGCTCGCGCAGTTGCCCGAACGCTGTTTGGGGAGATGCCGGCATCATCAGGTCCCGCATCCGGTCGAGCATCCATTTCTGGTGCATTCTGTTGGCGGGCAACTGGACTTCGCGTATATATTTGATCACGATATCCAGTGCCTCGTCGGGATGGTCGAAGGCGTAGCGCCAGCCTTCCAGCGAAGCCGCGACGAACGCTTCAACAAGGGCAGGGTCCCGGCGAAGCGTCTTTTCCAGCGTGTAGATCCCGTCCTCGAGAAAATTCATTCCTTGATCGCTCAGAAAAAAGGTGTTCAATTCCTCCGGATCGAGGCCGGCGTTGATTATCGTATGGTACTCGTTGAACCACATCGCAGAGGTTACATCGATGCCGCCGCGCAGGAAGAGATTAATCGTGTAAGATTGCCGAACTTCCCGAACCTTGATGCGGTGCAGGGCGAAAAGGGTTCGAAGCGGTATTGCCACATCGCCTTCCCACAGCCCTACTTTTTTGCCATTCATGTCGGCAAGAGTATGAATGCCCGCCGCTTTTTTTGAAATCAGCATCAGCGACGACCGCTGGTTTAACTGGGCCAGATTAACGAGAGGCTTACCCGCATTGCGATGCAGTAGCGCGGTAGTCAGCCAGATAATGGCGAAATCCGCCCCACCCTCTTCCAGAATCTGAATCGGCGAACAGCCCGGCCCTGACTTGAGGATCTTGAGGTCAATACCGTGGCGTGCATAGATACCCTTGTCGAGAGCCACATAAAACCCGGCAAATTGGGCTTGGGGAGTCCAGAGAGGAATCAGCGAAGCATTTTTCAGAGGGGTTTCGCCGGCGCGGAGAGAAAAAGGCATGCTCCCCGCCACAAACAACAGTAGAGCCCAAGAAAGGATTAAATATTTTCGAGGACGCTGGCAGTGCTGCTGCCACATCTTGCGGATGTTCACTTTCGTTTGCCCCTTCCGGACAAAGGCAATGCTCTAAAGAGCCTCTGCATAACCGACCAAGCGAGTAGTGAGCCTAAGTGATTTCTTGTGTAGACGGCTGGTAATAAATTTGTGATGCTTTTTGGCTGATGCTGCGAAGGAGCTTACTTATCAGCCAAAACCCAGTATTAAAAAATTTTATGAAGTATACCCTGAAGTTTGTTTAGCACCTATAGGATTGATAACTGAGCGAGCAGAACCTCATAATTTGAGTGTTGGGAATTTTATCCCATTTTTTTGTTGCAATATCGATACATCAATCACTGCCGTTGCTAATCCCTTGCAATCCGTGTAAATTTATAGAATAAGCTACCGTTCCCATTCCCGCCGTTGTTTTTTCACCCCTTTAATCGTTTTGGTTTGTTTTTTACTTATACTATTGCCCAAGGCCGCACTGCCTGATTCAGTCAGCAAAGGAAATACCCTACTTCATCTAATAAATTACAAATGACGTCGCTCTATCCAGCTCATCGGATCGTGTCACGTGATTACAGCAAATTTCAAGGAAAAACCATTGGCCGAACTTTATAAAATCAAGACAGGTTATCCTTATCCTGCCGGTGCGACAGCGAATCAAAACGGCGTCAATTTTTCGATTTTCAGCCGCCATGCCACAGCCGTTGAACTGCTGCTGTTCGAAACCGCGGAAAGCCTGGAGCCGTTTCAGTCGATCCGATTGCAAACTCAGGTCAACCGGACCTTTTACGCCTGGCATGTGTTCGTCGAAGATCTGCCGGCTGGCATCTGGTACACCTGGCGAATGGACGGACCGAACAATACCCGCGAGACCGGCCAAATGTTCGACAAGGACAAACACCTGCTCGACCCGTGCGCGCGCGCAGTCAGCCAAAAGCTCTGGGACAGAAAAGCGGCGTGTCTGCCGGGAGATAATATCCGTCACTCGATGCGCAGCATGGTGGTGGATGACAATTACGACTGGCAAGGCGACGTGCCGCTGGCAATCCGTAGTGAGAATGCGATTATCTATGAACTGAACGTCGGCGGATTTACTCGCTCCCCGAGCTCAGGCGTAAAACATCCGGGCACCTTTGCCGGCTTGATCGAAAAAATCCCGTATTTGCAGAAACTCGGCATTACGCATGTCGAATTGCTGCCGGTAATGGCGTTCGACGAACAAGATGTACCGTCCGGTACCGCGGATCTAGGCCTGTCGAATTACTGGGGCTACAGCACGCACAGCTTCTTCAGCCCTCACCCCGGCTATTGCGTGACCCCGGAACAAGGCACGCATATCCAGGAATTCCGGGATATGGTAAAAGCCCTGCACAAGGCCGGCATCGGCGTGATCCTCGACGTGGTGTTCAATCATACCGCTGAAGGCGGAACGGGCGGACCGATCATCAATTTCAAGGGGATTGACAGCGAAATTTATTATCATATCGATTCGCTGAACAAGACAATATTCCGCGACTATACCGGTTGCGGCAATACGGTCAACGCAAACCACCCTTTAGTATCCAATTTTATAGTCGTGTGCCTCGAATACTGGGTCGAAAACATGCATGTCGACGGCTTCCGTTTCGACCTCGCAAGCGCCATGGCGCGCGGCGAAGGCGGCATGCCGCTTCGGGATCCGCCGGTGTTATGGGCGATCGAATTATCCGAGAAACTGGCCAGAACAAAACTCATCGCCGAAGCCTGGGATGCCGCGGGTTTGTATCAAGTCGGCTGTTTTCCGGGATATCGCTGGGCCGAATGGAACGGCATCTACCGTGATGCGGTACGCCGTTTTCTGCGCGGCGAAAAGGGGCTGATAGGCGATCTGGCGACGCGCTTGTGCGGCAGCAGCGACCTTTACCATCCGGAAGGCCGTCTGCCCATCAATAGCATCAATTTCGTCACCTGTCACGACGGTTTTACCCTGCTCGACCTGTTCAGTTACAACGACAAGCACAACCTCGCAAACGGTGAAAGCAACCGGGACGGCTGCAATCATAATCTGAGCTGGAACTGTGGGATCGAAGGTCCGACCGATGATCTGTCAATCAATGCTTTCCGTATCAAACAGGTCAAAAATGCGTTTGCGATTTTGCTGTTGAGTCAGGGCGTACCCATGTTCCTGGCCGGCGATGAACTATTGAAAACCCAGCATGGCAATAATAACGGCTGGTGTCAAAATAACGAGTTGACCTGGTTCGACTGGAATATCAGCGAAGATAAACGTGAGATTTTGCGTTTCGTAAAGTGCATGATCGCCCTGCGCAAACGCAATCCGTCATTAATGCGCCGCCGCTTTCTGAGCGGTCAAAAGCACGATGAAGATAACCTGCCCGATATTTCCTGGCATGGAGCGCGGATCGATCAACCGAACTGGAACGATCCGGAAGCCCGCGTGCTTGCGTTTACCCTGGCCGCAGCCAGCGAAGACAGTGGACATTTACATGTGATGCTGAACATGTCGGATAACAAGGTCCAAATGGAACTGCCTCCGCTCAGAAACATGAGCTGGCACATGGCGATCGACACATCCAACCCCTCTCCACACGACGCGATCACCCCCGAGGATCAGGGTCGGCATAAACGGAAATATTATACGCTCGAGCCGAAATCGGTCGTGGTCATGGAAAGTGGTGCATAGAAAGGCAGAGGTTTAATCTCCCCCAAACGATTAAAAAAGGGCGCGTCAAGCGCCTTTTTTTGTGCATGTCGCCTACCGGTTCCATCGTAAACCTCTTTCCCCAAAAATAAGAACACGCGAAAAACAGCCATCTATCGTTCAAATCCCGCCTCTTTCGGAACTTCAAAAAACCTTCCAAGTAGTTCAGCTCTTCCTTTCCGTTTGCAATTAATTAAATTTTGTCACATCTATGTAAAACAAATACATATTGTTATAATTTAAACGAAATTATTACTTATGAGAGCGGCGGCCATGAGACATTTTGCTAAATTATTCTTTTTGCTGGCGTTACAACTTTTTTCGAGTCTCGTCCTGGCGGCACAGGTGAGCGTCAATTCATTACATTTTTGGAGTTCGGCAAAACAAAGCCGGATGATGATTGACGTGTCTGCCATTCCGTCCCATTCCATTTCGCTGATCGGCCAGCCCCACCGTTTGGTAATCGATATTCAAAACGCCCGGTTGAAGGGAAAACTGCCTCAACCGCCGGCATCGCATCCTTTCTTTTCCGGAATCCGCGCGGATCAGAAACAGAAGACGCTGAGAATCATCGCCGATCTGAAAAGGCAGGTCGATTATGAAAGCTTTACGCTGAATCCGAATAAGATGTACGGTCATCGACTGGTAGTCGATTTGCTGGACAAAGGTCCGTTTTCGGAGAGCAATGTCGTTGCGGAGAAGCCGCTTACCGGCACTGCCAAGTCTGATGCTAAAGCACAAACTCCGCAAAAAATAATCAAGAAAATTATCGAACAAGGTAATTCCAGCAACGCTGAGAAAAAAACAGTCGTGGCCGAGCGTAACACCAGGAACATCGTGATCGCTATCGACGCGGGACATGGCGGCGAAGATCCCGGCGCCCATGGTGCGAGAGGCACTGAAGAGAAGCGTGTAGTGCTTGCGATTGCAAAAAAACTGGCAGCGCTGATCAACGGCCAGCGAGGGATGCGGGCGGTAATGGTACGCAAGGGGGATTATTACGTCGATCTCAGAAAGCGAATGGAAATTGCCCGCGCCGCGAATGCCGATTTGTTTGTTTCGGTGCATGCCGATGCTTACCAGAAATCCGACGTAAAAGGCGCCTCGGTGTTTACGCTGTCGAACAGCGGCGCTTCCAGCGAAGCGGCGCGGTGGCTCGCCGACAGCGAAAATGCGTCCGATCTGGTCGGCGGCGTGCGTCTCGACGACAAGGAAGAAGTGCTGGCGTCGGTACTGCTGGATTTATCGCAAACCGCCACCTTAGAGGCCAGCAACAATGTCGCCAGCCACGTATTGAAAAGTTTTCAGAATATTGGCGAACTGCATTTTACGACCGTCCAAAAGGCAGGTTTTCTGGTTCTGAAATCGCCGGATATTCCGTCGATTCTGGTTGAAACGGCCTTTATCTCGAACCCCGGTGAAGAGCGGAAACTGAACAGCGAGGATCATCAGTCCAAAATCGCGCTGGCAATTTTCAACGGCGTGCGCAATTATTTCAAGCAATATACGCCGAACGATGCCCGCGTTGCGGGTCTTTAGGCAGCCTCAAGCCCTGTTTTGCAGTGGGCGAATTATTTCTTTTTTTTCCGTCGCGGCGTCTTGCTTCGGGTTTTGGACTTGGTGGCGGCACTACGTTTTTTGATCAGTTCAAAATCGATCTTCTTTTCATCCAGATCGACCCGCACGACTTGAACTTTGACGCTGTCCCCCAAACGGAACACGGTATTGGTGCGCTCGCCGCGGAGTTGGCGGCTGACCGGGTCGAAATGGAAATAATCCTGCCCCAGATTGCTGATATGGACCAGCCCTTCGACATAAATCTCTTCGAGCTCAACGAAAAAGCCAAATGAAGTGACCGCCGAGATCAGGCCGGAAAACTCCTCACCGATCTTGTCCATCATATATTCACACTTGAGCCAGAGCACTACATCGCGGGTCGCGTCGTCGGCGCGCCTTTCGTTCGCGGAACAATGCTCGCCGAGCAGCACCATGTCGGAATGGCTGTAGACGAAACTTTCCGGTTTTTTATCCTGCAGCGCATGACGGATTCCGCGATGCACGAGCAGGTCCGGGTAGCGGCGGATCGGCGAGGTAAAATGCGCATATTCGTCGAGCGCCAGACCGAAATGGCCTTTCACATCCGGACTGTAAACGGCTTGCGACATCGACCGCAACAGCACGGTCTGAATCAGATGCGCGTCGGGCCGTTCCTTGATCGACTGCATCAGATGCATGTAATCAAGCGGTGTCGGCTTGAATCCGCCGCCCAGTTTCAGGCCAAGTTCGCCGAGAAAAGATTGCAAACCCAGCAATTTGTCCGCACTGGGGCCTTCGTGAATGCGCAGCAGTTTCGGAACTTTCTTTTTGTTCAAAAAACGCGCCGCCGCCATGTTCGCCGCGATCATGAATTCTTCGATCAGTTTATGCGCGTCATTGCGCACCAGCGGCACGATCCGGTCGATTTTGCGATCCTTGCCGAAAATGATCCGGGTTTCCTGGGTGTCGAAATCCATTGCGCCGCGCTGTTCCCGGCTGAGGCGCATCACCCGGTACAACGCGTAAAGCTCCTCCAGATGCTGCACTAGATCCTTATGCTTTTTGGCAAGCGTTTTATCATGATCGACCAGCATTTTCGCAACTTCCGTGTAGGTCAAACGCGCATGAGAACGCATCACACCTTCGAAGAAGCTTGACCGTATGATATTCCCCTGCGCATCGATCAAAAGTTCGCACACCATGCATAAGCGATCGACATGCGGATTCAGCGAGCAAAGGCCATTGGACAAAATCTCCGGCAGCATCGGGATGACTTTCTCCGGGAAATAGACCGAGGTGCTGCGGTTTTTCGCTTCCTGATCAAGAGCGGTATTAACTTGAACATAGTGCGAGACATCCGCGATCGCAACCAAAAGTTTCCAGCCTTTCGACGTTTTTTTGCAGAACACCGCATCGTCGAAGTCGCGCGCATCCTCGCCGTCGATCGTGACCAGCGGCGTATTCCGCAAATCGACACGATTGGCCTTCGCCTCTTCCGGTACTTCCTCGGTAAAGGTGCTAATTTCTTCGAGCAGCGGCTCCGGCCATTGAAAAGGCAATTCATAGGAACGAATCGCCATCTCGATCTCCATGCCGGGTGCGAGATGATCGCCGAGCACTTCAATAACGCGCCCGATGGGCTGCCGGAGCTTGGTCGGCTGCTCGATGATGTCGACGACCACGATCTGGCCTTGTTTCGCCTTGCCTGTCTCTCCCGGCGCAATCAGCACGTTTTGCGCGATATTTTTATTGTCGGGCACCACATAATTGAAACTATCCTTCACGAAACGGCCAACGACCTGTTGCGTATTCCGCTCCAGAATTTCGACTACTGCGCCTTCCCTCCGACCCCTTTTATCGATACTGGAAACACGCACCATCGCGCGGTCGTTGTGCAAGAGTGCATTCATTTCGCGCGGCGATAAATAAAGATCATCCGAACCGTCGTCGGGACGCAGGAAACCGTAGCCGTCAGGATGTCCGAGAATCCGGCCAACAATCAAATCCTTATTATTAACCAGGCAGTATTTTTGTCCGCGATTGAACAATAACTGCCCGTCTCTTTCCATTGCTCGCAAACGTCGACGTAGAGCTTCCAGTTGTTCATCATCGGTTAACGCAAAAGCCTCGGCAATTTCCGCGCGCCTGAGCGGCTTGCCCGCATGTTCGATATATTCCAGAATCAACTCGCGGCTTGGAATCGGGCGCGAGTATTTCTCGGCTTCGCGTGCGGCGTAAGGATCTTGAGCTTGATTGAAGTCAACGACTTTTTTTGACTTGGACGGCATTTAGGATGACTGAAGAAATAGAATGAGAATGATATTTAGACGTTTGCCCGAAGGATTAGATCGCATCAAAAAATCCGGCATACAAAACTTAATCATATGATACACGTTTCTAGACGGGGAATTTGAAAATGTCAATAATCAGGATAATAAATCTGCTCCGAGCTATTGAAATCCTGAGACTGTTCCGACGAAAGAAGATAAAAAAATTATGGCATGTTTGACAAGCCCAAAATTCGTCCGTATAATGCGCGGAATCAATTAAGTTAAATCATCCCTTTGCCGAGGTGGTGAAATTGGTAGACACGCTAGCTTCAGGTGCTAGTGGGCGCAAGCTCGTGGAGGTTCAAGTCCTCTCCTCGGCACCATAAAGTTCAATGACTTAAGCCAACTGCTTAAAGCTCAACACCGAATTCATATTTTATAAATTCTCTGTCACTGTGACCACAGTGTGGCAAGATCTCAGAGCATTTATTCTGCAATTAGCCTGATCGCTTACTGACTTCTGAAGTCCATGAAGGATAGTGACATTGCTTTCTCGCCTCCTGCTGCTTACTTTTAGACATCTGTTCTTTTACAGCACTTAGGGCTGTACTGATGTGTCAACACATTCCCGGACACAAGGTTAAGCAGTTTTAAACTGCAATTCGTAGTCCACGGGCGACATATAGCCCTTGTCAGAATGCAGTCGCTAAGGATTATAAAACACATCAATATATTGAGTTTTGTAGTGTCATTCCGACAATTTTTTGGTTGTGAAAAGCGCGCAATCCAGCTTGTGGTTTTTAAATGTTAAAGCCAATTAACGTCGGTCGAGAGACTCTGCTGCCTTGGCCGATTCGGCAACTGAATCCAATGGCAAGATGCGGTCACCTTCGAAATACGCGGCTGCGGAGATGACTTTGGCTGCCGGATTGGGCTTGAGAATGTGCCCTATCCTAAAAGCGAACCTTCCCGGTCAGCATTCCCCACCACATACGCCAGTCGCCCAGAAAGCTCAGCCAGGGATATTTAAAAGTAGCGGGCCGATTATGCTCAAAGAAGAAATGTCCGGCCCAGGCAAAGGCATAGCCTTGTATCAGGGCTAACGCAGCCAGCCACCACATCGGTATGACGAAAGCCATGATAAGCAATATCAGGGCTATGGATGTACCGGCGAAGTGCAATCGGCGGCAAACGCGATTGGAATGTTCGCGGAGATAGAACGGATAAAATTCTTTGAGGGTACGGTAATCCTTGGTTTCATTCACGGCGATACCTTCAATTTGCCATTATGCCGCTATATATAACCGGTTTTGCAGGGACGCGCAACGGGAAAATGGAGCGGTATGGATGCCTTACCTTCTATTGAGCCCCGCCGCTCATTTCTATCGTTTTTTCGTCAGCATTCACCAGGCGTCCCGGCACTCTCCTTGTTACAATCCCGGGGGAAAATTCCCCTTTTTCGTGGTGTTCAATCCTCTCCATCAATCGCTGTTCGTATGAGTTGCCGCTTTACTGCGGGCGTTGATATCGGATCCATACTGCTCGTCTCCCAGACGGTTCTACTTCTCAAAATACAACTGTTTCTCAAGCTGAGAATGAGTTAAGCTAATGTTAAAGCTATACTAAAAACATCAGCGACTCGCGCGAGGTTGAGACGTTGCATTTTTATTTTTTCCGGTAAATTTTTCAGCGTGCCTTTCCTGACTATGAATCGATTAATTATGCGTATCGGGTTTTTGTCGGTGATAGCCGTAGCGCTAAGTGCCTGTAGCAGCAATGAGACTATTGTTATCCCTCAGGAAGCCAAGGCCTACAGCCCTCCTCCTCAACAACCACAGCCCGCTCGGCAATCCAGGTTTTACAGGCCCGCAACTTACTCCGGCATATTTTATAAACCTGGCGAGTTGGAACCGGCGGTAGAATTTTGGCGCAACGTCTATGTGAAGTGGCAACGCTCGGAAGTCGTATTTCATGACGATCGCCATCTCGATGTAATCTACGAAGTGATGGTATTGCCAGGCTTTGTTGACGAAAGCCTGACCGAGGAACAAAAAGAAACTGTTCGTCAACGCCGTAATTTCTGGAAAGCACAATTGGCCGTTCTGGAGAGCAAACGGCGCTACAACGCGCCATTAAATGCCAGTGAGCAACAATTGATCACCAAGCTGGAAAGCAGCGGCAGACCAATTAATGAGATATTAGATGGGGCCGCCGAGCGGGTGCATGCGCAACGCGGTACCCGCGAACGCTTCAAACGCGGGCTCGACATCAGCGGACGTTATGAACGGCAATTCAGGAAAATATTTCGCGATGCTGGGTTGCCGGAAGATCTGGCTTACCTTCCCCATGTCGAATCATCTTTTCAATCCACGGCTCGGTCCTCCGCCGGCGCTATCGGCATGTGGCAGTTCACTAAAGCCGCTGCGAGAAGATTCATGCCCGCCGGCAAGAGGATGGACCGGCGTTTCGATCCTTTTGCTTCCGCGATTGGCGCGGCTAATTATCTGAGTTACGCCTACAGCACCCTGGGAGACTGGCCTGCCGCAATCACCGCCTACAACCATGGCATCAGCGGGATGAAACGAGCGCAAAACCAGGTTGGCCGCGACTTCGCTCGTATCGTGCAGGACTATGCAAGCCCCGCGTTCGGCTTTGCCTCCCGCAATTATTACGCCCAATTCCTGGCGGCGCGCGAGATTGCCAATAACCCCACTCAATATTTTCCGGAAACAAGCAGATATGCCGAAGGTAATGGCCGGCGGCAGAGAATTAATATCCAGGGTACTGCCTCATTCCCTTTGACAGAAGCGACTGTCGAAAGGTAAGCGGTATAGACTCCCTTGCTCTTTGCCGAAATAGCGCAGTTCTGAATTTATCGCTAGGAAAGACATCTCGCCACTCAAAGAAATTGAGTCCTTCCCTCCACAGAACGACTAACCCGGACGGAACGAGTCCGGGATAAATAAACCCTCACACGCGTTTATGTATGACCCGGCCTGCCTGCAAGGTATGGATGACGCGCCCTTTCATCGTCTGCCCCCAAAACGGCGTATTGGCGCCCTGGCTGTTCCAGTTACCTGCATCGAGCGTCCAGACAGAATCCGGGTCAAAAACGCAGACATCGGCCGAATAACCCGGCGTCAGCGCGCCTCTCTGCAAGCCCAGTATCTGCGCCGGTTTGGAAGTCAATGCCGCGATACCTTCAGGCAACGTCAAAGCACCCTCCGCAACCAGTTTCAGCAGCAACGGCAGCAAGGTTTCCAAGGCGGAAATGCCGGGCTCGGTTTCCGGGAATGCGCCGAGCTTTGCGTCGAGATCGTGCGGCTGATGATCCGAAGCAATCGCATCGACTGTTCCAGCCGCCAGACCGAGGCGTAAATACTGTTTATCCGGCTCGGTGCGCAGCGGCGGCAGCACATGGTAGGCGCTGTCGAACGGAATCATGTCGTTTTCGGTCAGATGCAGTTGATGCATCGTCACATCGGCGGTTACGTGCAGGCCGTCGTTCTTGGCCTGCTGGATCTTGATCACCGAACGCTTGCAGCTGAGCTGGCCGAAATGGACCCGGCAGCCTGTCAACTCGGCCAACTCGAGGCATTGCGACAGCGCGATCGTTTCGGCGGCCTCCGGAATACTCGGCAGACCGTAACGCGTCGCCAACGCGCCCTCATGCGCG
This sequence comes from Methylomicrobium sp., assembly GCA_051061015.1. GTDB lineage: Bacteria > Pseudomonadota > Gammaproteobacteria > Methylococcales > Methylomonadaceae > Methylomicrobium. The sequence continues at coordinate 300,064 of JBPFEG010000083.1, read as the reverse complement.
CAGCCGTTATTGCCGAGCCAGAAATCGTTCGGCCTGAACATCAACAGCAAATCATGGCTCGCCGCATATTCCATCGCCCGGCGCAGAATCAGCATATTTTTAACCGGCCGATTCGCATGCCCGACCGCAATGCAGCCGGCCTGTTTCAGCGAAAGCATCGAGCTCAGCTCGATGCCTTCCAGTTTTTGCGTCAGGGCGGCGATCGGATGGATCTGTGGGTAACTGGCTTTGTCGGCCAGCTCCCGGATCAGTTCGGCGACCGCAGGCGTATCGATTACCGGCACTGTATCCGGCTGAAGGCACAAAGTTGTCACGCCCGCGCTCGCCGCCGCGCGGGTTTCACTTTGGAAAGTCCCCTTGCGGGTTTGCCCTGGTTCGCGCAAGCGGGTGCTTAGGTCGATAAAGCCGGGGCAGACGATTTGCCCGGTTGCATCAATTTGAATGTCAGGATCGAAGCCATCCGGTTTGGCAGTGACCGACAGAATTTTCCCGTCGGCAATATAAACACTTCCTACCCGATCGATACCGTTGGCGGGATCGATGATCCGGCCGCCGTTGATTTGGATTCTGTTCATGCGCTGACTCCGTGCGGGTGCATCACCATCGCCATCACCGCCATCCGCACCGCGATGCCGTTGCTGACCTGTTTCAATATGACCGACTGAGGCCCGTCGGCGACTTTCGAATCGATTTCGACACCGCGGTTGATCGGGCCAGGATGCATCACGATCGCATCGGGCTTGGCGAGTCTTAATTTATCCTCGGTCAGGCCGAAACATTTGAAATACTCGCTCTCGCTGGGCAACAGCGCCGAACTCATGCGTTCTTTCTGCAGGCGCAGCATCATCACCACGTCGACATCCTTCAGCCCCTCCTTCAGTTCATGAAACACCTTCACGCCGAGCGTTTCAACGTACACGGGCAGCAGGGTTTTCGGCGCGATGACCCTGACTTCGGCTGCGCCGAGCGTATTCAGCGCGATGATTTCGGAGCGGGCGACGCGGGAGTGCAGGATGTCGCCGATGATCGCTACCTTCAGCGGCGCGAAATCCTTTTTGATCTGGCGGATCGTGAACATGTCCAACATCGCCTGGGTCGGATGCGCATGCTGACCGTCGCCGGCATTAATCACGCCGATATGCGGTGCGACCTGCTGCGCGATAAAATGGGCCGCGCCGCTCAACGCATGGCGCACCACGAACATGTCGACGAACATCGATTCCAGATTGCGGATCGTATCAAGCAGGCTCTCGCCCTTCGAAGTCGCCGAGGTCGCGATATTGATGCTGAGCACATCGGCGGACAGCCGCTTGGCGGCCAGTTCGAAGGTGGTCCGCGTGCGCGTGCTGTTCTCGAAGAACAGGTTCACGATCGTCTTGCCGCGCAGGATCGGCACTTTTTTGACCTGCTGATCCGACATGCCGGCAAATGACTCGGCCATGTCGAGAATTTCGGTCAAAAGCGATTTATCCAGCCCTTCGATCGTCAGGAAGTGCTTTAACTTGCCTTCCGAGGTCAATTGCAGATTACCGGCCATCGTTTAAGCGGCTCCTTTGACCATTTCGATATGCGCAGCCAAAGGTTCCGGCCCGGTCAGCTTGATGCGCTGTCCCGGATTCAGCCCGATCCGGATTCCGACGCAGTCTGGAGCGATCGGAATTTGCTTGCCGTCGCGCTTGATCAGCACCGCCAGCAAAACCTGATTCGGGCGTCCGTAATCGAAAATCTCGTTCAATGCGGCGCGGATTGTCCGGCCGGTGTAAAACACGTCGTCGACCAGAATGATGTCGCGGCCTTCGAGCTGCGTCGGCAACTGGCTCGGCTTCACCTTCGGGTTCATGCCTATCTGCGAAAAATCGTCGCGATAGAAGGAAATATCGAGGAGTCCCAAAGGTTCCTGAATGTGCAGTTTTTGGTGCAGGCGCTCGGCGATCCAGACGCCGCCGGTACGAATCCCGATCATCAAGGGATTGATCAATTTACGTTCGGCAATAAGGGTTTTAAGCTGGTCGGCCAATTGGTCGATCAGTTCCGGGATATCGATGTGGTTAGGATTCATTTTCTCGAATGCGCGCGTTAAGCCAGGTTTGCAAAATAAGCTGAGCGGCCAGCTGATCCTGGACTTCCCAGAGTTTTGTGGCAGTGACGCTAACCTCATCGAACAACAATTGTTTCGCTTCGAAGGTCGACAAAGTCTCGTCCTGTGGGTAAACCGGCAGACCGAAACGGCCTTCTAGTTGCCGGCAGAATTTTAACATACGCGGCGTGACAGGATTATCGCTGCCGTCCGCCTGCAAGGAAATACCGACGATGAGCCCTGCAGGTTGCCACTCTTTAATCAGTTCGGAGATGCCCTGCCAGTTCGGCTGCTGATTGACGGCCCTGAGCGTGTGCAACGGGCTTGCGGTAGCGGTGGTGGTCTGCCCGACCGCCACACCGATTTTTTTGGTGCCGAAATCGAAGCCGAGATAGGTGTCGCCGGCCCTTTTGGGAGCCAGCGGATCCTTGCGTTCGGAAATCTTCGTTTTGCCGGAAAGTCTGGAAAAAGCCTCAGCCATGTCCCGCCGGCATCGTCAGCTGATTGATGTCGACGCCGATCTGCCCGGCCGCAGCCGCCCAGCGCATATTGATCGGCAGATCGAACAGGACTTGGGTGCCGAACGGGGAGTTGAGCCAGGCATTGTCAAGAATTTCTTTTTCGAGCTGGCCTTCGCCCCATCCAGCATAGCCCAGCGCCACCAGGTAGTGTTCCGGGCCCTCACCGGTTGCAATCGCCTCGATCACATCACGCGATGTGGTCAGTGAAATCGTATCGGATATCGGCATCGTCGCATCCCATTTTCCGCCGGCCGTATGCACGACGAAGCCGCGGTCCTGCTGTACCGGTCCCCCTGCGAAGATCGGCGTCTCGGCGGCCGCTTTAGAGGTGACGCGAATCTCCATCTGCTTGAAGATTTCATCGAGCTTCATGCCAGTCGAACGGTTGATCACAATGCCCAATGCCCCTTCCTGATTATGCTGGCACATGTAAGTCACGGTATGAAAAAAATTCGGATCAGCCAGATTCGGCATCGCGATGATGAATTGATTGTTTAAATAAGTTGCTTCGTTCATGGCTATCACTCAATGTATAAGGTTATTGACCAGACTGCATCTTTTTTAATTAACGCGTCGTAATGCCCGATTCATCGGAAAATTTCCAAACCCGGGTAATCACCAGCACATTCAACTCCTTCAATAAATCCTGAGGCAACGGGGCAAACGGAGCGCTCATCCGGACGATGTTTTTGGCCGCTTCGTCCAGTTCCGGAATCCCCGACGATTTATTGATCCGGATACTGTAGATGCTGCCGTCGGCATTGATGCCGACGTCCATGGTTAAAGTCGCCGAAAAATTCTTCCTCGAGGCAATTTCGGGGTAATTACGGTTCCCCATTCTTTCGACCTTGTTTTCCCAGTCTTTCAGATATTGCGCCGCAAGATACTTATGCGCGCTGACCATACTGACGAACTTGATCTTGCTTTGCTCGCCGCTCAGCTGGCTGTCGCGAATTTCAGTACCCAGCTGGGTAATCTGCTCCTGCAGCGCTTCGGGCGTCAGAATCGGATGGTGACGGGCTTCGACGGCAGGTTCCTTGTCAGGCGCCGGTTTCGCTGTCACTTCGGCGATCTTCTTTTCGGCCTTTTGCTGAGTAATGACCTTTTTCTGGACCTGGGGACGGCTTTGTTGCTGTACCGGTTCGGCTTTTGCCAGATGCTTGCTCTCGCTGGTATTGCCCTCGTTGGCGATTTTCTGGGCTTGCGGCTTCGGCTTGATGTCCTGTTCGCCAGCCCCGATCTGATTTTCCTGTGCCAGCATTTTTGCCTGTTTCGGCGCTTTTTTGGCCGGCGTATCGACCAGCGTAATCTCAATCGAACGCTTGAATTCTTCAGGCTTGGGCGCGGAAAAATCGACTCCCAGAATAACCAGGATATGCAGGACCGCAGCGACAAACAGAAAGACCAGAATCGTATCGTTGCCGGGAGATAGCGTGGGATCGAGCATTTTACGGCTCATCATCTCAGGCAACCGCCTTCTCAATATGATCCATCAACAGCCCGGCAATATTCAGTCCAAACTCTCGGTCCAGTTCCTGCACACAGGTAGGACTCGTGACATTGATTTCGGTCAAGGTATCGCCGATCACATCAATGCCGGCAAATATCAGACCTTTTTCCCTGAGTATCGGTCCGACCTGGTTTGCGATCCACCAGTCGCGTTCGGTCAATTTCCGGCCCTCGGCGCGCCCCCCGGCCGCCAGATTGCCGCGCGTCTCGCCCGGCGCCGGAATCCGCGCCAATGCATACGGTACCGCTTCGCCGTTCACCAGCACAATACGTTTGTCGCCGTCGACGATTTCGGGCAGGTATTTTTGTGCCATCACATAACAGGTCTTATAACGTGTCATTGTTTCCAGTATCACGCTTAGGTTGGGATCGCCCCGGCGCAAGCGGAATATGGAAGTGCCGCCCATACCGTCCAGAGGCTTCAAGATAATTTCCTCCTGCTCGTGCAGAAAATGACGAATTCTTTCGGGCTCTCTAGCCACTAATGTTTCGGCGCAACATTGCGGAAACCATGCGGTAAACAGTTTCTCGTTCGCGTCGCGCAGAGATTGGGGCTTATTTACGACATAGACCCCCAAATTTTCCGCGCGTTCCAGAAGATAAGTCGCATAAATGTATTCCTGATCGAAGGGAGGATCCTTGCGCATCAGAATTACGTCGAGCTGGTCCAGAGGCATGTCCTGCTCGAGATGGAACTCGAACCACTTCTGTGAATCCCGTTGTACGGTCACCGTACGGGTTCGCGCATAGGCCCGTCCATTACGCAGGTAAAGATCGTTCAACTCCATGTAATGAAGCTCCCAGCATCTGGCTTGCGCTTCGAGCAGCATCGCAAAACTGGTGTCTTTTTTGATATTGATCTTCTGGATGGAGTCCATCACCATGCCGAGCTTGATTGACATCGTTTTCCTTGTTCGTTGGCTTGAAATATCCGGTTTATTTTATCGGGAGTTATTTACCTTGAAAAGAAATTTTGGTATAAAGTCGGATTAACTTTTGAATCAAGGCACATTGAGGGTAATCATGTCCAGAGTCTGTCAAGTAACGGGCAAACAGCCTGTTACCGGAAACAACGTTTCGCACGCAAACAACAAAACCAACCGCCGTTTTTTACCTAATCTGCAACATCACAGATTCTGGGTGGAAAGCGAAAACCGCTGGGTACGCCTGAGAGTTTCGACCAAAGGCATGCGGATCATCGATAAAAAAGGCATCGACGCCGTTTTGTCTGACCTGCGCAAACGCGGCCAAAAAGTGTAAGGAGAGAGAGAAATGCGCGATAAAATCAAATTAATTTCTACCGAAGGCACCGGTCACTTCTATACCACGACCAAAAACAAAAGAACGATGCCCGAGAAAATGGAAATCAAGAAGTTCGATCCGGTTGCCCGCAAGCATGTGATCTATAAGGAAGCGAAAATCAAATAAGCCCCTTCTGATTCCGCTCCCGGACTAACCCGGGCCTATTGCCTGTGGTTTTGTCCGGGTGGTTGTTTTCAAGCGCTACTTTTGAGTTTTTGCAATATTTGCTTTAATTGTTCGAAATGCTTGGACAGCATCGCGAAACGGTCTTCAACCTGCTTCTTTTCCAGGTCCAGTTTGTTGCATTTTTCATTTAACTGCCTGACAGCGCGTCGTAACGACTCATTCTCTGCTTTAAGCTTCCGAATCTGCTCCTCGAAGCTTTCGTCCTGTTCCTTAAGCTCGAAGGTATCTTCCGGTTCCGTTTGATGCGACGCATCAACCACCGTTTCGGCCTGTGTTTCGGCTGACTCTTCAACTGCTTCGGGTATGGACTCCATCCCTCCTTTCAGTATTACCGCCTTATACCTGTGCTTCAGCAGAAAGAAAGCCCCTGCCTCGCTTATCCGTCCGTCACGGCATACCACAATCACCGGCTTATCCCGGTTCACGTTTTTTATTTGCATCCGCAAAGAAAAAAACGGCACATTGATACTGCCATCGATATGATGCTCCTCGAATTCATCGGGCGCACGAACATCCAGCACCACCGCTCCTTCTTCCTGCTGCAGCGCCAGCAGTTCCTCATAGCTGACGAAAGTCAGAGAAGGCGTCTTGATCAAACTGACGAATCTTTTCTTGTCCAGGCGCAATAAAGTCACATCAGTCAAGGCGATAATCGAAACCGTTCGCGGCGCATCGGTAATGAGCGCATCTTCGCCAAAAATCTCGCCTTTTTCCAGCACGCCAAGACGAATGTCTTTTGAATGGGGCGTCGGCTTGCGCGAAATAACACATTGGCCACTCTTCAAAAAATAAAAATAATCCCCGACCGCCCCTTGTTCGATAATGACTTCTCCTTTTTCCATCGTCACTTCTTCCAGAGCGATCAAAATTTTCTGTAAATTGGCCGGGGGCAATCGCTGAATGATCGGCAATTTCAATAACACGGTCATCCAGTCGCTTGAGTCTTCCTCGATTTCCTCTTCAACCACCATCATTTTATTTTCTTCCTTATATTCCACAGGAGGGGGATTATTGACCTTTTCCGCATCCAGCCTGACGAACCGAACCATACCTTTCGCAACCGCATCGATCTTTCTGGGCAATTGGTGCGCCAAGGCAAACTTGGACGATTCATGCGCAGAGGAGACCACATCGATTACCAGACCCTCCGCCTGCAACACCACTTCGCCGTCGATCAAGTAGAATAAATGATTTTCCGTCTCGCCTTTTTTAAACAAAAAAGCGTCCTTGATTTCTTCTATTGTTATTTCATAACACAAGTCATTGAATACCGGTCCCGGCAAGGTTGCCAGAGGAACCAGCTTTCGAATGCGCAACGCATCTTCTGAAGTGATATCTACCGCCATAAACCTAGTAAACGCAATTAACAAAACTTAAGCATAGCTCGAACAAGGCCGCCCCGCTCTAAATCCTGTCGGAAATTCGAAAAATATCACGCCGCATCAAAACACAAGAAAGCTTTTATTACGAAATGCCCATATGATGGGGCTTGTTTTAAACATTTTTGATCTTATATTGTCTACTGCCCCGTTTAACTCGCTTGGGAATCACTATGAGAAAAACTATTGGAAAACAGCTCGCGATACCGGTTCTTTTAACGTTTGGCTTGGGAATGACTTTACCTGCAGCTGCAGCGCTGCCGGCCTTTCTGGGCGGACAGAGTATGCCGTCTCTGGCGCCGATGCTGGAAAAAAGCATGCCGGCGGTGGTCAATATTTCGACCACGACCAAAATCGAAGTCGCGCAAAACCCTCTGCTGCAAGACCCTTTTTTCCGACACTTTTTTAATTTGCCCAATCAATCGCCGCGCCAGCAACAGAAAAGCAGTCTCGGCTCCGGCGTGATCATCGATAGCGACAAGGGGTATGTATTGACCAATAACCATGTGATCGATAAGGCGGACAAGATCATGGTCACGTTGAGCGACGGTCGGCAACTCGACGCCCATCTGATCGGTGCAGACCCTGAGGCCGATGTCGCGGTGATTCAGATTCCGGGGGACAACCTGACCGAACTGCCGATGGCCGATTCGAGCCAGTTGAAAGTCGGCGATTTCGTCGTCGCGATCGGCAACCCGTTCGGGCTCGGTCAGACAGTCACCTCGGGGATTATCAGCGCGCTGGGGCGTTCCGGACTGGGTATTGAAGGCTATGAAGACTTCATTCAGACCGATGCCTCGATCAACCCGGGTAATTCGGGCGGTGCCTTAGTCAATCTGAACGGCGAGTTTATCGGGATGAATACTGCGATCCTTGCGCCGAGCGGCGGCAATGTCGGAATCGGCTTCGCGATTCCCTCGAACATGGTCGCCAGCATCAAGGACTCCCTGGTCAAGCACGGCGAAGTACGCCGCGGCCTGCTCGGCGTCACGACGCAGGACTTGACGCCCGACCTGGTCAATGCCTTCAATCTGACCAACCATCAAGGCGCAGTGGTCAGCCGGATCGAAAGCAATTCGCCTGCCGCGAAGGCTGGCCTCGAGCCTGGCGATGTCATCGTTGCAGCCAACGGCAAATCGATCAGGAACAGTCACGAGATACGCAATATCATCGGTCTGATGCAGATTGGCGATCAAGTGAATATCGAGTTTTATCGCGGCAATGAAAAAAAACAGGCCAACGCAACGATCGGCAAGCCTGAGCGTCCGCACCTGAATGGCGAGAAACTGCACCCGACCCTGAAAGGCACGATTCTGGGCGCCACCTCGAAAGATCAGGTCGAAGGCATCCTGATCGAGAAAATCAATACCGTCTCTTACGCCTGGCGCGTAGGCCTTCGACCCGGCGATGTGATCGTGACGGCCAACCGTTACCGGGTGCATAACATCGACGAATTGAAGGAGGCCACCAATCCGGATGCGCCATTGATGATCAATATTCAACGCGGTCAGGAAGGCTTCTTCGTGGTCTTGCGATAAGCGCGAATGATGGTTACCCTATGCGGGTTAATAGATAATCCGCATAGTGAATGTCGATGACGAACTCTTTCATACCCTTGAACATCGCCGTACTGGTCGTTTCGGATACGCGCACCGAAACCGACGATATCTCCGGTAAGACGCTGGTTGATCGCGCGATTGCCTCCGGCCACCGTGTCATTGAAAAAAAAATCGTGCCCGATAATGTCTATCAGATCCGGGCGGCCGTCTCGCAATGGATCGCCGACCCTGAGGTGAATGTCGTACTCACCACCGGTGGCACCGGCGTGACCGGCCGTGACGGCACCCCTGAAGCAGTGAGACCGCTGCTGGACAAGGTGCTCGACGGCTTCGGCGAAACGTTCCGGATGCTCTCGTATCAGGATATCAAGACTTCGACGATCCAGTCGCGTGCAATTGCCGGCGTTGCGAACGGCACTTATCTGTTCTGCCTGCCGGGCTCGTCCGGCGCCTGCCGCACTGCTTGGGACGGGCTGATCAAGGATCAGCTCGACTTCCGCACTAAACCCTGTAACCTGGTTCAGCTGATGCCGAGACTTCTGGAAACCTGATATGCAATCGATTTTTTTATTTTTCGGCGCGCTCAGCGCCTTGATCGGAGTCGGCATGGGCGCATTCGGCGCGCATGGCCTGAAAAATGTGATCACGCCGGAAATGCTGGCGGTCTATCAGACCGGCGTCAATTACCAGATGTGGCATGCGCTGGGCCTGATCGGAATTGCTTTAGCCCGCCGGCATGAGCCTGAATCCAAGCTGTTGAACTGGGCCGGCTGGCTGATGCTGATTGGAATCGTGCTGTTCTCGGGCAGTTTATATTTACTCGCAGTCATGGATTTGAAACAGCTCGGGATGGTTACGCCATTCGGCGGCGTCAGCTTTTTGATCGCCTGGTTGCTGCTGACCGTTTACGCAAGCCGGAAACCGCAGGCCAGCCGGTATTCGTCGAGACACAGCTAGAAGCGCTACTGCGGACATAAAAAAGGGTACGATTTACGTACCCTTTTTTGTATAGCTTTATTTTTCGGTTAAAGCATAAGATCGCTTCAACTCTCCACAGATTCTTCGCGGGCTTTTTGCAGCAAGCCGTACAGCGTATCTTTCAACTGCACACGACGCTTTTTCAGATCTTCCAGAAACTCATCCGAATGCGCCTCGATTTCGAGCTCTGTGCGGCGGATTTCGTCGTCGAGTTCATCATATTCCTGATGGAGTTTTTCAAACTCCGGATCAGTGGTTTTCAGGACATGGATCTGCTCGCGGAGCTCAGGGAACTCAAGCGCCAAGTGGTGTTTTTCGCCTAACATATTATTTTTCCTTATTAGTGATTGTGGTTGGGTATAAGCTTAAAATTCGGTAATTTCTCTTCCGGAAAGATTAATCCCACCGGTCGTCCCGCACCTGAACCCTTTCGCCTTCGATACGTACCGGAAAAGCATGGATGTCTTCATAAGCCGGCGGTGACAGGACAGCACCCGTTTTTACGCAGAACCTCGCTCCGTGGCGGGGACAAATGATTTGATCACCTTCCAGCTTGCCGCTGGCGATTTCTGCGCCGTCATGCGTACAGACATCCTCGATCGCATAATAACATCCCTCGATCCGGAACACCGCCATATCGGTTCCCTCGACTTCGACAACGACATTTTCGCCGTCAGCCAGGGCATTTTGCCCGCAAACATCCACCCATTCCGCCATCCGTCGGTACCTTTATCAGCTAGCCTTTCAAATAAACATCATAGCGCAGCAATTTGCCATGCAAGCTCTCGTTCGGCTTGCCGCCGAGCGGTTCGGCATAATCGGGACTTTTAATCACCACACGCTTGCCCGCAGCGCCCAGCGCTGCCTCGAATAATTGCTGCTTGTCGGCATCATCGCCCAGCAGATCGCGCAGCACCATCATCGACTTTTTCGCGAGCGCGGATTTTTTGCGCTTGGGAGGGAACATCGGATCGATATAAACGCAATCCGGCCTGCTATCGAGATTCGCCAAAATTTTTATCGCATTGCCCTGAATTAATGTAGGCGGCACCAGCGCGAGTCTTTGCATCCAGTCCAGTTCGGTCAGCCGCTTGAAGCCGTCGGCGAGCAGTTCAGCCATCACCGGCGAACGCTCCAGACAGGTCAGCTCGTACCCCATCCGAAAAATATGCAGCGCATCCTGCCCCCACCCGGTCGTCGCATCGATCACGGTTTTGGTCTTGCGGCCCAGCGCCTGCGCCAGCGGCCCCTGCTTCGGAGCAGGCCAGGAACGCTGCTCGCCGGCGCGCGGTTCGATTTCGACCGCAAGGCCGCCGGCTTTCACCAATTCGCTGTCCAGCAGTTTCAGGCAACCGTCGCGCCAGGTCAGAAAGAAGGCTTCCTGCGGGCTGAAATCCGCCGCATCCGACTTGCGCAACGGAACTCTCAAACGTTCTGACAACTGCCGGAAAGGCAATAAATCGCCCTGCCCTTCATAAAGCACGGCCAGTTTTCCGGAATAAACGGAATCAGGGTCGATCATTGGCGCATCTAACCGAAATACCCGATACGGACGCGATATAAAGTGAACGTCACTCCGTCGAAACCGGCGTATGCTGGTTCTTCAACGCTGCATCGAGCGTATGCCAAGCCAAGGTCGCGCATTTCACGCGGGCCGGATATTCTCTGACCCCCGCCAGCACGGCCAGCTTGCCGAGCGCTTCCAGTTGCAGATTTTCATCCTTGCCGGTCGTCATTTCGTGGAATTTCTTGAAGAGGGCTTCGGCTTCCTGTGCGGTCATCCCCTTGATAATCTCGGTCATCAAAGATACCGACGCAGTCGAGATCGCGCAGCCCGAACCCTGGAAGCTCGCATCCTTGATCACGTCGCCGTCCATTTTCAAAAACAGCGTCAGACGGTCGCCGCACAGCGGATTGAAGCCTTCCACCTGCCGGTCAGCGTCTTCCATGACCCGGAAATTGCGCGGGTTGCGGTTGTGATCGAAAATGACCTCCTGGTAGAGATCGCGTAAATCATCAAACATCAGCCAAATACCTTAATTAACGATTCTATCCCTTGCATCAATACGTCGATTTCTGCGCGGGTGTTATACATTGCGAAGGAGGCGCGCGCGGTCGCAGGCACCTCGAAAAAATCCATCACCGGCATCGCGCAATGATGCCCTGCCCGGACCGCGATGCCCAGACTGTCGAGCATCGTGCCGATGTCGTGCGGATGAATATTGTCCAGCACGAACGACAGAATCGCGCCCTTATGCTCCGCTTCGCCGATGATTCGGAGACCCTGGATTTTTATCGCCCGTTCTGTCGCATAATCGAGCAGTTCGGCCTCGTACGCGGCCACATTCTCCATCCCGATCGCGTTCAAATAATCGATCGCCGCGCCCAGCCCGACCACATCGGCAATGCTCGGGGTGCCGGCCTCAAACTTGTAGGGCAGCTTATTATATTCCGATTTCTCGAAAGTCACCTTGCGGATCATGTCGCCGCCGCCCTGGTAAGGCGGCATCGCTTCGAGCAATGCCTGCTTGCCGTAAAGCACGCCGATACCCGACGGTCCGTACAGCTTATGCCCGGAAAATGCGTAAAAATCGCAATCGAGCGCCTGCACATCGACTTTCATATGAGGAATCGCCTGCGCGCCGTCGAGCAGCACCGGAACATTGCGCGCATGCGCGGCCGCGATGATTTTTTCGACCGGATTGATCGTGCCCAGCGCATTGGACATGTGCGAAACCGCCACCAGCCGGGTCTTGTCGCTCAGCAGACGCTCGAATTCTTCATAGATCAATTCGCCTTTGCGATTGATCGGCGCCACCTTCAGCACCGCCCCGGTCTGTTCGCACAACAGCTGCCAGGGCACGATGTTCGAATGATGCTCCATCGCGGTAATCAGGATTTCATCACCCGCATGGACATTTGTCCGGCCATAGCTTTGCGCGACCAGATTGATCGCCTCGGTCGCGCCCCTGACGAAAATGATTTCCTTGTCGCTGGCTGCGTTAATGAAATCCTTGACCTTGCCGCGCGCGCTTTCAAACTTGTCGGTGGAACGCACGCTCAAGGTATGCACACCGCGATGGATGTTCGCATAATCATGCCGGTATAAATTGCTGATCGCGTCGATCACCGCATTCGGTTTCTGGCAGCTGGCCGCATTATCCAGATACACCAGGTCTTTGCCGCGGATTTTTTCGGCGAGAATCGGAAAATCGGCTCTGATTTTTTCTACGGGAAAATGTGTCATTACGTTAAAAATTCTGTTTCAAATTCGATGATTGCAACTTAAACTGAGAGCTATTATATTGGCTATAAGGTTCAACTACGATTCTCTATACGATGGCTACCGTCTCTCCCAGAAAACATCTGACCAATCTCGACGAATGGCGTCGGCTCGGCGAGGCGGCTATTTTCCCCCCTGACAGCCGCCTCGAACTGATCGAAGGAGAAATTCTCGAAATGGCGCCTATCGGCTTTAATCATGCGGGCCATGTCATGAGGCTCATTAATTTTTTTGCGCCTTTGGTTACAGGTAAAGCCATCGTCAATGCGCAAAACCCACTCCAACTAGGCGATCTTTCCGAACCCGAACCGGACTTCATGTTGCTGAAACCGAATCCGGATTTTTACTCTTTGCGCCATCCGGTGGCGAGCGATGTAGTGCTGCTGGTCGAGGTCGCCGACAGTTCGCTGGCTTTCGATCAGAATCAAAAACAGCGTTTATATGCTTTGCATGGCATTCTCGAATATTGGCTGTTGAATCTGATCGACAACTGCCTGGAAGTCTATCGCCGCCCACACGGCGAGCTCTACGAGGAAAAAACCACGCTGCGCGCCGGCGATTCGATTAGCTTGTCTCAATTGCCCGGCATCACGATCAATCTTGCGGATATTCTCTAAGCGGCGGTTTACGACGCGCGGAAATACCCTCAAAACGAAAAGTCTGGCGCAAAGCGCGCCTCGGCAACTGCTCCTGCATTACCCTAGCTCCTACATCCATGCAGTCGTAACCCGCCCTACAGCCACGCCTTTTCGACGCCTTGCTGCGGGAACCGCTGCAATAGCTCGCCCAGCACCAGATCGTGCAGTTCCCTGATCCTGATCTTATCGACCATCTCGTTCGCGAACGCAAAGGTCAGCATATTGCGCGCGGTTTCTTCATCGACGCCGCGGGACTGCAGATAAAACACCGACTTTTCCTCCAACTGGCCGACCGTCACGCCGTGTCCGCATTTCACGTCATCGGCATAAATCTCCAGTTGCGGCTTGGTATCTGCTTCCGCATCGTTCGATAACAGCAGATTGCGATTGTTCATCTCCGAGTCGGTTTTTTGGGCATCTTCCGCCACGATCACCCGACCCTGGAATACGCCCCGAGCCCTGCCGTCCAGCACACCTTTGTACAATTCTCGACTGGTCGCGTAAGGTTTCTGGTGAACGATCCGCGTATGATTGTCGATATGCTGACGTTTGCTGCCGACATACAATCCGTTCAGGACACATTCCGAAGCATGGTCCAGATCGGCATGGATGTCGCTGCGCGCGAGCAGCCCTCCGAACGCATAATTATGATGCGCAAATCGGGCATCGCGTGTCTGGGCCACGTACGTACCGCCGAAATGATAGGCTTTGTCCGACTCGGCCTGTAATTTGTAAAGCGCCAGATCCGCATTCTCGCCGGCAAACACCTCGCCGACCGAAGCCGTCAGATAAGCGCAATCCGTGCCGATATAAGTCTCGACGATTTCAGCCTGCGCCATCGTGTCGGCAACGATCAAATGGCGCGTAGCCGCCAGCGCATCCGCCGAGGTAACGACATGCAGCAACTGCAGAGGCTTCGCCAGCTTCTGCTTGGCCGGAATATGCACAAACAGACCGTCAGTAAACCAGGCCGTGTTGAACGCGACAAAGCCGTGTTCGCTGTCTTGCACCGCCTTGCCGAAATGACTCTCAACCAGATCGGGATGCTTACCCAGCGCATCGGCCATGCCGAGCACCAGGACCGTATCGGGCAATCCAGTGAGCCGTGACAGTTCGGCCGAAAAGCGGCCGTTCAGCAACACGACGGACCAGGCATCCTGCAGACGGTAGCTATCGAGCCATGCCCTGTCGACCGCGCTTTCCGTCGCTGCGGCGATTGGCGTGAACAGCTTCTTCTCGATCGCGGATACATTCGTGTAACGCCACTCTTCTTCGCGCGGCGAGGGAAATCCGCCGGCGGCGAATTGCGCAAGCGCGCCAGCGCGCCGTTGGCTCAGCCAGGGCAAATCAGCCCCCGGCAAGTTGGGCGCAATCGTATCGTATTCCGCCGGATAGCGGCTTGCAGTTACCGCATTCATCATGCCGCCGCCTCGAGCCAGCCGTAGCCCTTTTCTTCCAGTTCCAGCGCCAGCTCGGGACCGCCGGACTTCACGATCCGGCCGTGCGCCAGCACATGCACCACATCCGGCTTGATGTAGTCGAGCAGACGCTGGTAATGGGTTACCATCACGAACGCACGCTCCGGCGAACGCAAGGAATTGACGCCGTCCGCAACGATCTTCAGCGCGTCGATGTCGAGGCCCGAATCGGTCTCATCCAGAATGCACAATTTCGGTTCCAGAATCGCCATCTGCAAAATTTCGTTGCGCTTCTTTTCACCGCCGGAAAAACCCTCGTTGACCGCACGGTACAGAAACTTCTCGTCCATTTCCAACAGCTTGACCTTGTTCTTGACCAGGGACAAAAAATCCATCGCATCGACTTCCGGCTGGCCGTGATGCTTGCGAACCGCGTTCAGTGCGGCTTTCAGTAGATAGATATTACTGACGCCTGGAATTTCGACCGGATACTGAAACGCCAGAAATATGCCTTCGCGCGCGCGGATTTCCGGCGCCATCTCGATCAGGTCCATGCCGCGATAGGTCACCGAACCCTCGGTCACCGTATAGCCGGCCTTGCCCGACAACACATGCGACAAGGTGCTTTTGCCGGAACCGTTCGGCCCCATGATCGCGTGGATTTCTCCCGCCTTGATCTCTAGATTGATGCCTTTGAGAATCGGCTTGTCGCCCACCCTGACGTGGAGATTTTCTATGCTGAGCATATCGTTACCTGGTTTAACTGAAATTGATGAAGAAATAGGAATTTTTTAACTCTTGCGTTCGGCTTTAGCTGGGTCAAGCAAGGCCAGTCCGTTAGCCCTCACCGTATTGCATATCGTATGCAACGGCAGATGGCTGAGGCTTTTCGTCGCGAACGGATACTGTAATTCGAACCCGATTCTGTCGAGCGCAAGCAACGGATAGGCAACCAAAACGAAAATCAATACGCTATTAAAGCCGGCCTTTTCGATCAACGAGAAAGGCAGCAGCAGTAAAAAAATCAAAATGAAACGCCGGGCCTTGATCGCATAGACCAAAGGCATAGGGGTTTTTAAAATTCTTTCGCAGCCGCCGATACAATCGATCAAATAGGTCCTCTGACGCTCCAATTCCTTGAAGACCGTTTCATTGATTTCGTGACCGCGATAGGCTCGATCGAATAATTGGGCGATTTTTCCGGCCACAAACAGCGGCATGTGCTGAGCCGCCCGCAGTTCCCGAATCTGCTCGGGGGTCAATATGCCGTTCAGTTCCTCAAAATTTTGGTTCTGGCGCAGCGACTCCTTACAGGCGAACGAAAAGGCGATAGTCCAATGCGTTACCTCTCGCCGCCACTCGGCATTATCGGGCCCGTAGTTTAGCGCCGCCAGTAAAATGTTTCGGCTCGCATTCACGATACCGCCCCACAACCTGCGCGCTTCCCACCAACGCTCATGGCCCGAGTTTGTCCGAAACACCAGCACCAGGCCCAGAACCACGCCGGTATACTCTAACGGGGTCACGCTCAAATGCGGCAGCGGCATCCAGTATTGATCGATCAGCACCAGGGCCAAGGGATAGCAGGAGGCCAAAATAAGGCCGGGCAGCAGTCTTTGCGTGACCGAGCCGCGCCACATCAACGCGCCCCGCAAAAAACTACGCGCCTCCTCCTGATTGGCAACTACAGAAGCATCTACATTCATCCTGTCACCGCAAAAATATAGAACGGCCGTTAACCCACTGAGCCTTCCAGACTCAACCCCAACAACGCCTGCGCCTCGACCGCAAACTCCATCGGCAGTTCCTTGAACACTTCCTTACAGAAGCCGTTCACGATCATCGACACCGCATCTTCAGCCGAAAGTCCGCGCTGCTGGCAGAAGAACAGTTGGTCTTCGCTGATCTTCGAAGTCGTCGCTTCGTGCTCGACCTGCGCGGACGGCTGCTTCACTTCGATATAGGGAAACGTATGGGCGCCGCAGCGGTCACCGACCAAAAGCGAGTCGCATTGCGTATAATTACGCGCGTGCTCGGCGCTCTTCAGCACCTTGACCAGGCCTCGATAGGTGTTCTGCGCCTTGCCGGCCGAGATGCCTTTCGACACGATCGTGCTGCGAGTGTTCTTGCCGATATGGATCATCTTGGTGCCGGTGTCTGCCTGCTGATAATTGTTAGTCAATGCGACCGAATAAAACTCGCCGATCGAATTGTCGCCGGTCAACACGCAGCTCGGGTATTTCCAGGTGATCGCCGACCCGGTCTCGACCTGGGTCCAGGACACTTTCGAATTGTCGCCGCGGCAATCGGCCCTTTTGGTCACGAAGTTGTAAATGCCGCCCTTGCCTTCCTTATCGCCTGGATACCAGTTTTGCACGGTCGAATATTTGATCGTCGCGTCTTTCAGCGCAATCAGTTCGACCACCGCCGCATGGAGCTGGTTTTCATCGCGCATCGGCGCGGTACAGCCTTCGAGGTAAGAGACATGACTGCCCTCGTCGGCGATGATCAGTGTCCGCTCGAACTGGCCGGTATTTGCCGCGTTGATCCGGAAATAGGTCGACAACTCCATCGGGCAACGCACGCCTTTCGGAATATAGACGAACGAACCGTCGGTAAACACCGCCGAATTCAGCGCCGCGAAAAAGTTATCGCCAGGCGGTACGACCGAGCCGAGATATTGTTTGACCAGTTCGGGATGTTCACGCAACGCTTCGGAAATCGGACAGAAAATCACACCGGCATCTTTCAATTTGCCTTTAAATGTTGTCGCGACCGAAACGCTGTCGAACACCGCATCGACTGCCACCCCGGCCAGACGTTCCTGTTCGTCGAGCGGGATGCCGAGCTTTTTGTACGCCGCCAGCACTTCCGGATCGATGTCGTCGAGGCTTTTCGGGCCATCTTCCTTACGTTTCGGCGCCGAATAATAGCTGATCGCCTGATAGTCGATCGGCGGGAATTTGACGAAGGCCCATTCGGGCGTTTTCATCGTCCGCCAATGACGAAACGCCTTCAGCCGGTATTCGAGCATGAATTCGGGTTCGTTCTTGACCTTGGACAGGCGGTGAATCACCTCTTCATCAAGGCCCGGCGCGAAGGTTTCGGTTTCCAATACCGTCACGAAGCCCTGCTTGTATTCCTGCTGGATCAGGTTTTGGATTTCTTGAGCACTTGCTGACATAAAAACTCTCTTTAATTACAGGGATGTAATGTATGTAGAAAATGCAGGAGCAATTTTCTACGAACTCCCAGGGATGTAATGTATGCGGAAAATGCAGGAGCAATTTTCTGCGAAAAACTATTCGTTTTTAGCGATATAGACTCGCCACCGGGATCATAATTTCTTCCGGCACCTTCGCCGGCTTGATCATGTCCGCCAGAGTCACCGACTCCAGCGCATCATGGATGGTTTGATTGATCAGCTCCCAGTTGCCACGAATCCCGCAGCCCGAGGCCTGCTCGCAGCCCTGATGCGAAATGCTGCACTCGGTCAGCCCGATCGGGCCTTCCAGCGCGCTGATCACAGCGGCGACGGTAATCTTGTCCGGTGCATCGGCGAGGGCGTAGCCGCCTTTCGCGCCGCGCGTCGAAATCAATACTTGCGCATGGACCAGCAGTTTAAGAATTTTGCTGACCGTGGGCAAGGCAATTCCGGTTGCCGCGGCAATTTCGATCGCCGTATATACATCGCGGGCGTCTTTCGCCATAAAGCTCAAGATTACCGTGGCATAATCAGTCATTTTACTTACACGTAACATATCCCACTCTCGTTAATTAGGACTATTTTAGTCTTATTTAATTTCACAGTAAATAAGTAGGTTTTAATTTTTTAGTCCGCACAGCCGGTCGAGATGATCAGACTGAACCAAAACGGTCGTAATCTGGTATTATATCGACCCCTAAAACTTACCGATTACTAAAGTATCCATGTCCGAATTCAGCAATGTCACAGTCGTCAAGAAAGCCAATGTTTATTTCGGCGGCAACGTGTCCAGCCGCACGATCCGTTTCGCGGACGGCTCTGTCAAAACTCTCGGCTTCATGCTGCCCGGCGAATACACGTTCAACACCGCCGATGCCGAGCTGATGGAAATCCTCGACGGCGATCTGGACGTCCATCTGCCGGGCTCGGCTCATTGGCAAACCATCAAAGGCGGAGAATCGTTCAATGTACCGGGCAATGCGCAATTCACGGTCAAGATCAAAGCGCCGACCGATTACATCTGCTCGTTTTTGAAATAAGCCGGAGCATAGCCTCTGAGGCTGCAGTAATGAATTTTTGGCAAACCAAAAAACTGCACGAAATGACCGACGAAGAATGGGAGTCGCTCTGCGACCGCTGCGGCAAGTGCTGCCTGAACAAGCTCGAAGACGAAAAGACCGGCGAAATTCATTTCACCAGTGCGGCCTGCAATCTGATCGATCTGAAAACCTGCCGCTGCACGCGCTATGCGGAACGCACGCGGCTGGTGCCGCGCTGTCTCGACGTCGGGAAGCTCGACCCGGAGGCGTATCACTGGTTGCCTTCGACCTGCGCCTACCGGTTGCTGTCCGAAGGCGAAGGCCTGCATTCCTGGCATCCTTTGGTTTCTGGCCGTCGCGACAGCGTGCAACGGGCAGGTGTTTCAATCGCCAGCTATGCGATCAAGGAAAATCAGGTCAGGCGACTTGAGGATCATATCATCAAGTGGCTGGACTGAATCGCTCGATTTTACCGATAAAATCCCATTCTTCGATATAGTGCAGGGAAAACCTTACTACATACTCCGCCTCACGCTAGCCTTTATATTTTAAAAAAGAACCCGTGGATTTTTCCGCCCATGATGAATTTCTCTCCGCCTCAGTCGAGTTGATCAAGCACCTGGGCCTCGACCCAAAATCAGCAATCTACACAACGACTCCCCCAGAATGACAATCGAAAACTGCCACGGCGATACGCGGCGGCCAACTCATGGCTCTCGTTAATAATATTTAAGGAATGCGGCCGAACGGACCCCACTAACAAACAGCGTAATTATATTGACAACCGCCGATAAAGCCGGTACGTTGCAATTCCAGTTTCTAATTATTTGAAAAACAGTTTGAATCCGTTATGCATCAATAACGGTAAAGCGCGATTTCTCTGCCTGTTTGTCTGCACGGAAGCTTTCCCACTAATATTAATAAATTAAGGGGTTGATAGCGATGAAAAGACTAAGCCTGAGAGCAATAAAGAAGAACCAAATTGGCCTTGCGTTACTGGGCTGTATTCTGATCCCTGCCATTAGCACCGCCGCCGACCATAACGATCCTAACGCGATCAATTCGATATTTTCCGATATTCCGGTGAGTCCCGCCGATTTATACGATCTGTTCGGTTTTCCCAGTGACGACAAAACGAACGGGGAAAAAGTCGTAGTCGCCTTGACATTCGCCTCCATCCCCAAGGCGGGTGTATTCGATACCGATCTGCTTTACCGTATTCAGTTCGACCCCGACCCCAGAACGGGGCCGTCAATGGGTGACGAAGCTTCCTTGCTCGCCGTGTTGGATTACGCAAAGGCCGTAGGCAAGAAGTATATCAATTTCAAACCCTCCGAAGTCAGAGTGACCTTCAACAAGGACAATCAGGCTAAAATCGATTTCATCGGATTCCCCGGCGGCGACTTTTCCAAGGTCATCGATACCAATAAGACAGTCGAAATCAGCTCACCGAACGGCAACCCTGTCAAAGCTTTTATTGGCGGAAGGGATGATGCTTTCTTCAACGATTTGCCGGGATTTTTCAGGTCCATCAACTATGCGCCACAGTATTATCATGTTCCCCATGCCATGAGCGACAAAAGGGAATTGCCCATTCCTAAAACGCTCATCGAACTGGAAGGCAATACCTTGTTTAATTTCGATAAAAACAATCCCGACTGGGGGATCAAAGTGAAAAAGGATCTTTCTCCCGGCCCTCTGGGTTGGAATGGCAACAAGTTTCTAAAGGATGAAAACGGTAATTTCCGGTTTGTCTATAGCGGAA
Organism: Methylomicrobium sp.; assembly: GCA_051061015.1. Lineage (GTDB taxonomy): Bacteria > Pseudomonadota > Gammaproteobacteria > Methylococcales > Methylomonadaceae > Methylomicrobium. The sequence continues at coordinate 279,204 of JBPFEG010000083.1, read as the reverse complement.
AAGACGCACAAGCCGGCAGGAACATCAACGCCATCGTGCTGGAAATGCCTCTCAAATTTCTGACTAAAACGCCCGAGACGGACAGAATAGTGAGAACCTGGGGCGAAAGCTGGGTATTGAAAGCTTCCGCCAAGGCAAAAGCCATTCCCGATCAGAAAGAGCATTCTTTCTTCGGCCTGTTCAAAGGAATGACGGCAACCGGTCCCTCTGAAGACGGGTTTAACGACGATATTCGCGATTATAAGAAGGTGGATCTGGATGGGGTTCCGTTTCTCGATGCGGCGCTTAACCTTCGGGAAGACGACAAACAACTCTCGAACAACGTCAAGCTCTCGGAACTTTACGTCAGGCGCTTCGCCCACCTGGGTTGGGGGTTTGGCCCTTCTATCAGCGCGCTGGGCCTCGGCAGCTGTTTCGACCATTCCAACTCACCGGTCTCGGTTTATAAAACCTATAAGCTCGCGATTGAAGCATTTCCGCGGGCGAAAAAGTGTTTTTTCCAGCGGATCAACATGCCGGACAATTCGTGGAATGTGAAAGGGCTGGACATCAAGCCTCCCCGCACTTTTGAGATTTTCATTCCCAATGTCGCCTCCATAGACATGGATACTAACGGCACCTGGCCATTCGGCCGCCGATTCGAAGATCAGGTGGCGACCCGTTTCCTGTCGCTGTTTCTGGATATGGAAAAAGGCTGCGGGGGCAAGCCATGCAACCTGGAAACCCTCGGTAGCCAAGCGCTATGGGACAGCGCGCCTATAGTTCCCAAAACGCCGCCTAATCCACTCAAGAACGATAAAGAGTTTCTGAAGGAGTTTCCGTATCTGGCAGAGCCCTGGTAGTTTATCGGGAGGCCATAATTAATACCCCCCGGCGAATGCGTTTCTGGCATAGAGGAAAAGAGCGAAGGGATTTAGAATTTTACTCTTAATTCTATTTCCCTTTTTCTCCGTTTATCTTTATCTATAAGTTATCACATACTCAAGCTGTGGCACTAAAAAACATTCTGAAAATCATTTTTTGTATCGCCATCACCAGCTTAGCTATCCCTCTGACCGGGCTGACCGGCAAAGCCACTACGGACTACCAGCAAGAACTGGGACAGATTGAATATAGCGCTTCCGTTAGAATCCGGCAGCCAGAGGCGACACTTAACGATCCTGAATCTTTCTTCAAAAAAGCCTATTATTCTTTTTTGAAGAATTCTTTGACGGGAAACCCGTACGATATAGAAAAAACCGAGGCGGCTTTCGAGAAAGCCTTGGCCAGCTTTCCTGAGTCGGTCGATCTTCAGCTCTTATACCTAACCCACAATTTGAAACTGCATCGCCTGGAAGCAGCGAAAGCCGGTATAGCAAAGCTTTCGTTTATGGACGACGACCCGAAGGTCCAGGTGTTGAAGACCGATATTGCAATCCAGGAAGGCCACTACACCGCCGCGGCAACCCGCTTGCAAAACATTCTAGGAAAAAACCGGACCTGGGATAATCTTAGCCGCCTCGCGTATTTGCGAGCCAAACAGGGAAATTTCGACGAGGCGGACCGTTTATACCGGGAAGCGGAAGAGGAAATTTCGGCCAAGGACATGCGCTCCTATGCCTGGGTGGAACTGCAAAGAGGCTATTTGGCCCTGAGCCGAGGCCAGTATCAAGCCGCATGGGATCATTATCGTCAAGCCGATCACGCCTATTCCGGTTACTGGCTGACTCAGGAGTATATGGCCGAATGGCTGGGAACCCAACGAAACTTCGAAGCCGCAGCAGCGCTTTACCGGCGGATTGCGACCTGCGCCATACGGCCCGATCTCTATCATGCGCTGGGCGATTTGTATTTATTCATGGGCAGACCGGAACTCGCGCAGCCCTGGCATGACAAGGCGCTTGCCGTTTATCTGGATTCCGCGCGGCGCGGCGAGGCTCGGTATTATCACCACCTCGCCTCATTGTATGCCGATGCGCGTCTGGATGGCGCGGAAGCAGTCAAATGGGCGCGAAAGGATATAGAGTTGCGACAGAATGCGGCAACCCGCGATGCACTGGCCTGGGCTTTATTCCGGAACGGCCAATACCGGGAATCCCTGGATGAAATCAAAAAGGTGTTGTCATATGACTGGCAGGATGCGCACCTGTTTTATCATGCCGCGATGATTCATTTGGCCGCCGGGCGAGCGGAAGAAGGGAAGGATTATTTGCAAAAAGCCGTCAGAATCAATCCCCATTATGATGCTTTTCATGTTCATCGCTGAATTATTCAGTTTCATTGAGACTGAAAAGCGCGAAGAACTCTTCCGCGGCTTAAAAAAATTCCCCGCATTCTTCCTGCTCTTGCCCAGCCTGCTCCTACCACTATTGATGACCACTCATCCGGCGCTGGCCCATCCCGTCTCTCAAGGCGCGATGCACATCATAGTCCATGCCGATCGCATCGATTTGTGCGCAACCGTTTCCCTGGAAGAAGTCCTCGTCGCTACCGCTTTGAGTGGAAACAGGAGCACTGCAAACCAGGAGGCGCTACGCAAGCACGGCGATTACCTGCTCAACCATCTTCATATCCATGCGGAAGGCCGGCCCATTGCCGGGCGCGTTCTGGAAGTTCCCCGGCAGTCTACAGGTCGACTCACCTATCGGCTGGATTATCCGCTGAAAGGCGCGCAGAGCCAACGCATCGAGTTTCGCCAGGATGTGCTTCGGGAGTTCCTGTTTGCACCGGGAAATCCCTGGGAAGCGAGTTATATCGTCAGGATCGGACGGAATGGGCAGGAACCCAGCGAAGGCCTGCTGTTTACCTTTCGGGAACCCCTGATTTTCGACAGCGGCGGTGGCACGGGACTGGACCGGATGCGCATGGCCGGGGCATTCGTGCGCCACGGCATCGTCCACATTCTCACTGGCTACGATCATCTCCTTTTCGTGGGCGCGCTTGTTCTGGCGGTAACCGGCTGGCGAGACCTGATCCAGGTGATTGCCGCCTTCACGCTGGCCCATACGCTGACCCTTGCCCTTGCCGTGTTGAATATTGTCCGCCTGCCTTCCAGTATTGTCGAGCCGATGATCGCGGCGAGTATCGTAGCGGTCGCGGTTGAGAATGTCTTTTGGCCAAAACGCAGCCAGGGCAAGGCTCGTCTCTTGCTGGCGTTCGGTTTCGGATTATTCCACGGGCTCGGCTTTGCGGGCGGTCTGCTCGATGCGATGTCCGGCATGGCGATTGGCAGTCTGGCATTGGCGATTACGGCATTCAGCGTCGGCGTCGAAATCGGCCACCAGGTCGTCGTTCTGCCGGCCTTTTACGTACTCATTCTGTTGCGCCGGGTCGATACCGCAGCGCCTCGTTTGAGCCAATGGGCGCAGTGCTACGGTTCGGCGATTATCTCCTTGTGCGGGCTGGCGTATTTTTATGCGGCGTTGCCGTAACCTTTGGAATGCGGCAAAGCGGCGTAAATATTCAATCTGTATTTGAAAAAATGAAAGCTTTTACGCAAGCCGTAACTTTTCCAGTGAGGCAAATGCGCGTTGGCCGCCAATGTCGGGCGTAACGGTCAATTCGAGCGCAGTAACACCGGAAAGCGCCAAAATATGATCTTCCGTCTCGCGCGTGCTTCCGTCGGGACTAAAATTCCATTGCTGGCGCACGATTTCACTCCAGGTCTGCCCCTGATCGCCGGACCATCGAAGGACATATTCCTGTGTCCTCTTGATGGCGGACTCCAAAAAAATCAGATGAATCCGATGGAGGTCCTGCGGTTTTTTAAAGAGCAGCCGGATCGTTTGCGTTCCGGGCTTGCCGGCTCGCCAGCCGCGTCCATTGACAGGCAACAAGGCCGCCTCTATCGGATGTTCGTTACTTTCGGACGTGACCTCCACATCGGCAAGCTCCTCCAGGTTCAGCCAACTCGTAACCGATCTTTCGTTGTCAGGCGAAATATCATCAATAATTCGTTTTTCCATGAGATAGAACTCCAAGTAGATGAAGGAACTGTTGTGATTCGATTGGTCGCCCGTCGCTATGGTTCATGCTGCCTGGGCACCAGAACCCACAACACGACGGCGACCAGAAACAGCGCAGGAACGTCGCCGACAAGGTTTGCCCGTTCGTTTTCGTCCGCAATGCCTTGGACCAGCATGATGCCGCCATGTACGAGACTCGAACAGATCGTGAAGCGGATCAGGCTCAGATGTTCGAGCGGATTTTTTGCAGCGAGGACCAGAAACACGCCCAAAGTGGCGTAGATCCCGATGATCATCCATTCATATTCCGGCTGACGCGGCTCCCAACCCCATCCCGAAGGCCAGATCCACATCATCAGGGGATAAATGCCCACGACAAAAACGGCCCCGATAATCCGAAGGGCCAGGCTGAGATAGTTGAGTTTTTGATCTTGAGTCATATTGGCCTCCTGATGGTTGGGTTCGGCTTATGCAAGCTAAAATAAATTAGCTATACAATAGACTGAACTGGAGACTCTTCGTTCGCGTAATGGGGTTCATGCCTTATCCATCCTATTTGCGCTGGTGTTGGTTGAGTTAACGGCTTTGGCGAATTTATTCGCCTTCAATGCACGTGAACCGAAAATGCTCTAGCACAGATAAGTTTTGTGGAATGCGCCTTGCGCACGGAGATCGGCAAACGCCTCGATGAAGCTTTTTTTGTAAGTTCGCCCTAACCAGATAACGCTCGTCACTATCCCGTCAGTAACATATCGTCCCTGATAACGTAGCAAACCGGTCTCTACTACAGCGCCGGAACCTCCGATGATGTTTCTAATTCGATCGGTCAAGCCAAACACAGCGTAAGCGGCCTTAGTGGAAGGATCGATGAATATGGAAAAGGCGCTCGTATCCTTGAGATAGATCCATTTTTTCACTTCAAGGCTCTTTATTGCAGAGACGACCTCCGGCGCGATCACAATCGATTCGGATTTCAACTGGCGTAAGGCTTCTTCGAGAAGAGAGCGGTCAGTCACATAGCTTGCTCGCGCGGCTGCCAATATTTCCAGGAGTCCTTTCTTTGGCTTGGCCGGCACTGGCCCATAAATTTGCACCATGACCTGTGTATAGCCTTGGATGAAGGCGGATGCTTCGTGCTCAGGGACGACCATTTGCTCTGCGCCCTAACGTTCTATGGAATGGAGTATTAAAAAATCAGGAAGAAACTGCTGTTAAAAGCAAGTCATATATTAGCATATAGAATGATGATATAGATTAGCATGATAACATTTGACGGACGGTGGCATCAGTTCGGACAATAAATTACACAACGTTCCAATTTTTCGCCATTTCTGCAGCTTTTAACTCAACGCGAGAAATTGCGGTCTCTAATGAACTAATATGGGTTGCTAATTTATTCCGGTGCTCTTGACTAATTGTTCCGCTGGCGTTTTCAGTCATTCCCTCACCAATCCATTTGCGAAAATTAACATACATTTGCAGAAAATTACCGTGTTCTGTTGCCAGCTCAGGAAAATACAATAGACGAATCATTATGGCCTTGTTGCTGGCAAAAATATCTATATCCCCTGTTGTACCAAAATACAAGTTATTAACTTCCTTCATAAGCTGCTCCTTGACAACATAAATATGAATCAAGAATTCTTCAAGCTTCTTTCGACGTAATTCCTCGATTTGTTGCTTTCGCCACACATGATGTTCAATATCATGCTTGATCTGCTCTGTTGTCTCGGTTGATTCTTTCAACTTTGCCATTAAATCATTAAAATCCGCCTTAGTAGCTAAATTTTCTCCGCGTTTATTAGCGTATCCCTTAATTAAACTCGCAAAATAAGAACCAATACCGCTTAATAGAATCACGAGAATATAGAATTTCCAATTTTCTATAATGGCTTCGGAAACGATTTTTTCTGCTATTTGACCAGCAAGGTCAGTATTCATAAGCTTCAAATAGTAATTATTGATTTAAACTTATTTACTATCCTCTGCCCATGAACATAGGATGGCTGACGAAAAAAACCCTATCTTTCGTGATTTATTAGGTTTTTCCATAAACATCCACAATATACTATTCCTCGCTTAGCCAAGCTTCCAGCGTATCAATAATGCTTTTCGCCTGTTCCCGGCTGGAAATGTTGAATTTGGATTTCTGGCGGTATTCGCCGTTCTGCTTCTGGTAGCGGCGGATCGAATATTTGTCCGGGCCGTATTCTTCCTTCGCGCGGTTCCATTCCTGGTAGCGGTACATCACGGTCGCCCACGCGCCCTTGCTCAAGACCTTTTTGTCGAGTTCCTTAACGGTTTCCACGCCGCCGTCTTCATAGGCGATGCTCAATTCTTCTACGTTTTCTGCCATATTGCTTCCCCAAATATCAACCGTAGGGTACGCATTTATGCCCTATAGGGTATCGCGTACCGTTTCAGATGGTTAGATTGAATAAACCCCAGAAAGGTACGCGATACGTACCCTACTTTCCTATAAATTGTCCAAACGCCCGACTGCCCTCGCCGGTTTTGATCGTCTCGACGACTTGCAGCCGCTTCGCATCGATCACTGACACGGTGCCGTCAAACCAGTTGGCCACATAGACATAGCGGTCGTCGCCGAGCGTACCGATGCCTTCCGGTTTGCCGCCCACCTCGATCACCGCCTGTTCCTTCAATTCGGCCGTATCGATTACCGATACCGAATCGCCATCCTGGTTGGTCACGAGCAGGCGGCTGTCGTTCAGCGCAAAGGCGGCTGCATACGGACGGCTCTGCACCTTGACCGTCGCCACGGTTTTCATCGAACCGGCATCAACTACGGTCACATCGTCGCTTTCGACGTTTGCGGTATAGATGCGACGCCCTTCGCTATCGATAGCCAGACCGAACGGGTGCGCGCCGACCTTGACTTCCGCGACAGCTTTCATACGTTCCAGATCGATCTTCGAAACCGAATCGCTGAGCCGGTTCGCGACATACAGCCAACGGTTGTCGGGACTGACCGCCAGACCGGACGGCGACTGGCCCACCTGGATCGTGTGTAACTTTTGCAGACTGTCCGCATCAAGCACGGTCACGATAGCCTGATACCAGTCCGCGACAAACAGCCGTTGCCCGGTCCGGTCAACCGCGACGCCCAACGCGCCGCTGCTGACTTTCACCTCTTTGACGAGTTGTCGTGTTTGCGCATCGATCACCGCAATGCTCCCGCTTTCCGGCGCGCTGACATAAACCCTACTGCCGTCGGGCGATACCGCCACGCCGGCAGGCTTGCCTTTGACCGGGACAGTCTCGATAACTTTGCTCGACTGCATATCCACAATCGCGACATTCTCGGCCAGCTGATTGGTGATATAGGCAAAAGGCGCCGCGCTTACCGGCAATGGCAGCGCGGAAGCCGCCAAAACGGCTGCCGCCAGGGACTTAAAGCGCGTCAAACGCATGCTTATTTTTCAGCCAGAGTTTTCAGATTGGCCAGACCGGTTTTCAGTACGTTTTCCACGGCCTTGTTAGCCACTTCCTCGTTCATTTCAGCCGGTGGATCGTTGTTCATGTAAGCGCGGTAATAGGCCGCCTTCCAGAAAACCTTTGCCTTGTCAGCGCCTTGCGCTTCGACACCGAGGGTAGCCGCATAATCATGCACCGGCAATACAGGCACATGTTCTTCAGCGCCGGCATGGTTGATCGTCTGCGCGGTGCTCATCTCGGTGATCTTATAGGAATAAGACATCTTCGCTTCGTCGTATTTTTTCAGCTCTTCGGTGATCGTGCCGCCGCTGGTCAGCGTCAGTACGCGAACCGCGCCTTTCTTGTTGCCGTCCTTATTTTCGACGCTGCTGATGCCGGGATGCCAGGACATATTGCCGTAGTCCTTGATGATGCCCCAGACTTTTTCGGCCGGCGCATTGACCACGACTTCTTCTTCGGCTTTTTGACGGACCGGACCGTGCGCGACCGCGAGGGACGATGCGAAGAACATCGCGGCCGGAATGCTATACCACAGTTTTTTCATGATAACTCCTGATTGGGACGTTAATAAATAAACCTCGCATTATATGATAATCCCTTGCAGCAAGCATCCGTTTAAAATAGCTCCCAAAATGTCCGCCGCGAATTAATCGTCGAAAACCGATCGCCAGCAACGCCGAATCGCAAAGTTCAACAGATCCTGGGCAGTTGTTCTCCGCTAAGAAGGTCCAGGACCCGGTTGACGCCGATCGGAGTTTGTAGTGTGACCCGGCCATGAGAATGAGGGAGCTTGACCTGTCCTATCTTGCGCGCTTGTTGTCCCAACGGATGCCGGCGTAAAACGGTCAGAGCTGCTTCGGCTTGCGGCTCGGGCACGAACACCGCGAAACAGCCTTCATTGGCGATATACAACGGATCGAAGCCCAAAATTTCGCAGGCCGCATTCACATCTTCCCGCACCGGCAAGTCGCTTTCGCTGAGCTCGAATTCATGTCCGCTGGCCGAAGCCAGCTCGATCAGCACCGACGCAAGGCCCCCGCGGGTCAAATCGCGCAGGCAGTGGATTTCGATGCCGGCCTTCAGCAATTCCTGCACGAGGCCGGACACATCCGCACAGTCGCTTTGAATTCGATGCTCGAAATTCATCCCTTCCCGCTCCAGCATCACCGCGATCCCGTGCCGGGCCAGATCGCTGTTCAGAAGGATGCTGTCGCCGGGGCGGATCGCCGACGGACGGATATTCACCTGTTCGCCGACGATCCCGATCCCGGCGGTATTGATATACAGCCCATCGCCCTTGCCGTGGTCGACCGTTTTGGTGTCGCCGGTCACGATCAGCACGCCGGCGTCGCTAGCGGTTTGCTGCATCGACTGCAAAATCCGCTGCAGATCGGAGGTCGGCAGGCCTTCTTCGATGATCAGCGAACAGGTCAGATAGAGCGGTTTCGCCCCACTCATCGCCAGATCGTTCAACGTACCGCATACAGCCAGCTTGCCGATGTCGCCGCCGGGGAAAAACAGCGGCTTGACGACATAGGAGTCGGTGGTAAACGCGAGCCTAGTCCCGTTAACCTCGACAACCGCACTGTCGTGTTTCTGGTCCAAAATCGGATTCCGGAAAACCGGCTGTACGAGCGACTCCAGCAATTGCTGCATCAGGCGTCCGCCGCCGCCATGCGCCATCACGATCCGGTCGTATTGCAAAGGAAGCGGGCAGTTCAGTTCGAAATCAGACATGTTCCAGGCGGCGGTAACGGTAATAAGCGGCACAGGCGCCTTCGGACGACACCATCGTCGCGCCAAGCGGTTTTTCGGGGGTGCAGCGCACGCCGAATTCGGGGCATTGCGAGGGCTTCAGCAAGCCTTTCAGCACATAGCCGCTGCGGCAGGCGGCAGGTTCCTGCGTAGCAATAGTGCTTACCGAAAAACGCAGTTCGGCATTCAAATCACGGTAATCGTCGTTCAATGCCAGACCGCCGTTTTTGAGCATGCCGAGTCCGCGCCAGTTCCGGTCGACCACCTCGAACACTTGCCGCATCAACTGTTGCGCAGCGGAATTCCCGTGCTCCTTTACGATGCGACGATAGCTGTTCTCGACCTCGAACCGTCCGTCTTCGAGCTGTTTGATGCAGGCATAAAGCCCCTGCAACACATCGACCGGCTCGAAGCCGGTAATCACGATCGGGACGTGATAACGCTCGGCCAGCGGCAGGTATTCGTCGCAGCCCATAATCGTGCAGACATGCCCTGCCCCCAAAAATCCCTGCACCCGATGGTCGGGCGAATCCAGCAGCGCCTCGATCACGGGCGGCACGCGCACATGACAGACCAGCAGCGAAAAGTTTTTCAGTTGCGACTGCTTCGCCTGATAGGCCGCAAGCCCGATCGTCGGCGCGGTCGTTTCGAAACCGACACCGAAGAAAACGACCTCCTTGTCGGGATGCTTCCGGGCGATGTCTAGCGCATCGAGCGGCGAGTAAACGATTCGCACATCGGCGCCCTGCGCCTTCAGGCCGAGCAAGTCCTGGCGGGAGCCCGGAACGCGCAGCATGTCGCCGAACGAGCACAAAATCACATTCGGCAATGCAGCAATCGCCAGCGCCTTGTCGATGTATTCCAGCGGTGTCACACAAACCGGACAGCCGGGGCCGTGAATCAGAGTCACGCCCTCGGGCAACATTTGATCGAGCCCGTATTTGATGATGCTGTGGGTCTGGCCGCCGCAGACTTCCATGATGTTCCAGGGCCGGGTCGTGATCGAGGCGATCGCCGAGGCCAACTGTTTCGCAGCGGCAGGGTCGCGAAAGGCTTGCTGCAGGTTCATTCTTGACCTCTAAGCTCAGCCAGTTCGCGAAACGCGTGCAAGCCGGCCTGCGCTTCGTCCTGATCTAGCACCGAAAGCGCAAATCCGGCATGCACGATCACATAGTCGCCGACGCGGGCTTCCGGCACATAAGCGAGGCTGATTTCCTTGGTGATGCCGGAAAAGTCGATCGATCCCTTGCGCAGCAAAGGATCATTGTTTTCGGAAATGCTGAGGATTCGGCCGGGAAAGGCGAGACACATAATTCGTTATCCAAGGTATTTGGCGGCATAAAGCTGGCCGAGGGACAGGCCGCCGTCATTCGGCGGTATTTTTTCATGACAATAGACACGAAAGCCAGCGGATTTTAATTGGTCGGACGCCTGCTCGGACAATAGCGCGTTTTGAAAACAGCCGCCGCTCAAAACGACTGTCTGTTCCCCGGCACGTTCGGCGATCCTTACAACCATCTCTGACAGAGTATTGTGGAATTTTTTTGCGATCAGTCTGGGATCGTACTGCTGAACATCCGCGAGAAGTTCTTCTATCATACTCTGCCAGTCGATCACATAAGGCCGCGTTTCGACAATCCGAAAATCGTAAACGAGATCCGATTCAACCGTTGCCGCGCAGTGTTCCAGCGCGATCGCGGCCTGGCCTTCGTATTGATTGATCTGGCAAAGCCCAAGCAGACTCGCGATCGCATCGAACAATCGGCCGATACTGGTCGTGCGCGGACAGTTGATCTGCTTCCTCATTGCAGATTCGAGCAGCTTCAATTCCGGTTCGGAAAAAAGCGGCCTCATTCTTTCCAGTGCCTGCACAGGATTCATTTCATGGAGAAGACCCAGCGCCGCCCGGCGCGGCTCCCGTATCGCCTTTTCCCCACCCGGCAACGAAAATGCGCGCAAATGCGCGAAGCGTTCAAAGCCCTGGCTGTGGATTCGCAGGAATTCGCCGCCCCAGAGTGTGTTGTCGCTCCCGAGTCCGTTGCCGTCCCAGGCAACCCCGAGCAGCGGCGGCTCCAGGCGGTGTTCGGCCATGCACGACAGAATATGCGCATAATGATGCTGGACTTTTACGATTCTTCTCCCGCGCGGTTCCTGTTCCACGTTCAGGCTGGGGCGATAGCCATCATGCAGATCGCGCACGACGATCTCAGGCTCGATTCGATAAAAATTTTGCAGATCGGCCAGCGCGGCCTCGAACTGGCATTCGGACGCAGCGTCATCGAGATCGCCGATATGCGGGCTGAGAATCATCTGCCGGTCATGGCTGACCGCAACCGTATTCTTTAAATGTCCGCCGACCGCGAGCGCATCCGGTAGAATCGAATCGGAAAAGATCGGCAATGGCGCGTAGCCACGGGCTCTTCTGAGCAGCATGGACCTGCCGCCGATCACCCGAACGATCGAGTCGTCCAGAGGCCGCTGGATCGGACGGTCGTGCGTCAGAAAGAAATCGGCAATATCGGCGAGCCTTTCCAGGGCCTGGTCATTATCGATACAGATCGGTTCGTTATAGCGGTTGCCGCTGGTCGCGACGACCGCCCCGCCGAAGTCGCGCAGCATAAGAGAGTGCAGCGGCGCGTAGGCCAGCATCACGCCGAACATAGTATTGTCCGGCGCGACCACCTCAGCGATCGCGGTAATGGCTCGTTTCTTCAACAACACGATCGGCGCGGCCGGCGACGTGAGCGCCTGGCGCGCCACGTCGTTCAGAAAGCCTAGCGCCTCGGCGCCTTCAAGACACGAAACCATCAGGGCAAACGGCTTTTGCGGACGATGCTTGCGGGCGCGTAAGCGCTCGATAGCAGACTGATCGGCCGCATCGACCCAGAGCTGATAGCCTCCGATTCCTTTGATCGCGATGATTTTCCCTGCGCGCAAATGGTGACAGGCGGCCTCCAGTGCTTCGTCCCTGGCAGCCAACTCGTTTCCAGAGGGATCGAGCAGGCTTAGAACCGGTCCGCAATCCGCGCAGGCAATCGTTTGCGCGTGAAAACGCCGGTTGTCGACACTGCGATAATCTTCTGCACACGCCGGACACATCGTGAATCCAGCCATGCCGGTACGCTCGCGATCATAAGGCAGGCTCTGCATGATGCTGTAACGCGGCCCGCAGCGACTGCAACTGGTAAACGGATAACGGTAAAACCGGCTTTCAGGATTGAACAGATCGCGCCGGCAGTCTTCGCAAATCGCAAGATCGGGCAGGACAATGGCCGATTTGAGGCCTTCGGCTTCGCTGCTTCTGATCTCGAAATTCGGGTAATTTGCCAAGCGCTGCCGGGATACAGTCAGAGAAAGAATACTGGCCGGCGGCGGCAGGTCTTTAAGGCCGTCAAGGAACTGCTGCTGCAATTCGGGCGCGCCTTCGATCGCTATCGTCAGCCCGGCACTGGTGTTCGCGACCCAGCCGTTTTGCCGGCAGCGTTGCGCCAGCTGAACGACAAACGGCCGCATGCCGACGCCCTGGACGATTCCCTCGATCTGAATTAGAAGATGTTCGCGAATAATGAGAACCCGTTGCAGAAAGTTTGGCATTGGAGCATGACTCGACTTATTATAATGTTTACCCGCCTCGAATACTCAAACCCGGCCAACGCATGCGACCATTCATTCAGGATCTGGCAGCAAAACATCATTTTCAGCCGATGCGTTTACTCGAAATGCTGCGGGAGATTCAGTTCCGTGAGCATCATGTTTCAAGCGAAGCGGTCGAACTGCTGGCCGAAGCATTGCAAATTCCCCGGACCCGGATCATCGACGCGGTCGAATTTTACAGTTTCTTTTCGTCTACTCCGAAAGGCCGATACGAGCTCTTAATCAGCGATTCGATTACCGACCGGATGCTCGGCAAACAAGCCTTGATGGATCATCTGGCCGAAAAATTGCGCGCGCCGATCGGCGGCGTACGCGGCGACGGTCTGGTCAGCCTCGACAATACCTCCTGCACCGGCATGTGCGATCAGGGACCGGCGGGACTGGTGAATGGATATGCCCTGACCCGTTTGGATTTTGATCGTGTCGACCGGATCGCCGACCTGATCGAGCGGCAAATTCCGATCTCATCCTGGCCTGCCGAGTTTTTTGCGGCCGAAGACAATATCCATAAGCCCGGATTGCTGCTCGGCCAGCCGATCGCCCGCGGCGAAGGACTGCAGGCGGCGTATACGCGAAGCCTCATGCAAACGCTCAGCGAAATCGACGCGTCCGGACTGCGCGGCCGTGGCGGCGCCGGCTTCAAAACCGCGGCCAAATGGCGGTTCTGCATGGATGAAGCGGAAAACGAACGCTATGTGGTCTGCAATGCGGACGAAGGCGAGCCCGGCACTTTCAAGGACCGGGTCCTATTGAATACGTTTGCTGACCAGGTGTTTGAGGGGATGACCCTGTGCGGCGCAATCCTCGGCGCGAAACAGGGCTTTCTGTATCTGCGCGGCGAATACCTGCACCTGTACGACAAACTGCAGGCGATCCTGGAAGAACGCCGCCGCCAAGGTCTGCTTGGACGGAACATTCTCGGAAGAAACCTCGATTTCGATATCGAAATCCGACTCGGGGCCGGCGCCTATATTTGCGGCGAGGAATCCGCGCTGATCGAATCGCTGGAAGGCAAAAGCGGCATTCCGCGCAACCGGCCGCCCTACCCGGTCACGCATGGCTACTTGGGCAAACCAACGGTCGTGAATAACGTTGAAAGCTTTTTTGCGGCCGCCGCGATCGCGGTACATGGCGGAAGCTGGTTTGCCGCGCACGGGACCGAGAAATCCAAGGGCACGAAAATCCTCAGCATCAGCGGCGACTGCGCGCGTCCCGGCATTTACGAATACCCGTTCGGCACGCCGATCCGAACGATTCTGCATGACTGCGGCGGAGCCAAAGATGTGCTCGGCGCGCAGGTCGGCGGACCTTCGGGGACGTTCATCTCGAATCAGGAATTCGACCGTCTGCTCGCGTTCGAAGACTTGGCGACCGGCGGTTCGTTCATCGTATTCGACAACAATCGCTCGATCCTCGACATCGCGCATAACTTCACCCATTTCTTCGCGCACGAGAGCTGCGGCTTTTGTACCCCTTGCCGGGTCGGCACCTCGCTGCTCCGGAAACAGTTCGACAAGATTTACGACGGACACGGCTCGGCCGGCGATGTCGCGGCGCTCGACGAAATCTGCCGGCTGGTCAAGACCTACAGCCACTGCGGCCTCGGCCAGACCGCCGCGAATCCGGTACTGACCACCCTGGCGCGCTACCCCGAAGCCTACGAAAGTCGGTTGAAGCAAATCAGCTACGAGCCCGGATTCGACCTGGACGCCGAGCTCGAAACCGCCCGCCGCCTCGCGAACCGGAGCGATGCGGCAGCGCATTTATCGCAGACCGGGGAATGAGATGAGCAAGACGTTTACGCTCGACGGCCAAACGGTGCCTTTCCAGGATGGTCAGACGATCATCGACGCCGCGACCGAAGCCGGCGTTTATATTCCGCATTTGTGCCATCACCCGGACTTTACCCCGCACGGCAGCTGCAAACTGTGTTCGGTGATCGTAAACGGCCGGGTCTGCTCCGCCTGCACGTTTCCGGCCACGGAAGGACTCGAAGTGCAGAGCCACAGCGACGAACTGAACGAGGACCGCAAACGGATCACCCAGATGCTGTTCGTCGAAGGCAACCACCTCTGCCCAGGCTGCGAAAAAAGCGGCAACTGCAAGCTGCAGGCGGTCGGCTATTATCTCGGCATGCTCGACAACCATTTCGTGCATTTTTTCTCGCCGCGGAAACTGGACGCCTCGCATCCAGATGTGATGATCGACCTGAACCGCTGCATTTTCTGCACGCTGTGCGTACGTGCATCGCGCGAAAAGGACGGCAAGGACGTGTTTGCAATCAGCGGCCGCGGGATCAACAAGCACTTGATCGCAAACTCCGCAAGCGGGCTGTTGAAAGACACCGACCTCGAAGCGACGGACCAGGCCGCGCACATCTGCCCAACCGGGGCGATTCTGATCAAACGGACCGGCTACACGACCCCGATCGGCGCGCGCGACTACGATCACCGGCCGATTTCTGAGGTCAGCCTGGAGGCCGAATCCGGTTCCCTTCCGGACTCGACACTCCTGACCTCCAAGGATGGAGGTAATGCCGACGACTGCTGGGAGCAGTCGCAGCCGCCATCCCCGGCAGTCGCAGGAGAAGGAGGCCGTCATGGCGGATAAAAAACTGAAAATAGCGACCGTGTCGCTGGCCGGCTGTTTCGGCTGCCACATGTCGTTTCTCGACATCGACGAGCGCATCCTGCAATTGGCCGAGGTCGTCGAATTCGACCGTTCGCCGCTAACCGACATCGAACATTGCTCGGATTGCGATATCGGCCTGATCGAAGGCGGCGTCTGCAATTCCGAAAACGTGCATACCTTGCGCGAGTTCCGCAGGCACTGCAAAATTCTGGTCGCGGTTGGCGCCTGCGCGATCAATGGCGGCCTGCCGGCGTTACGCAATTACATTCCGCTGGAAGAATGTCTCGGTGAAGCCTACCTGAACGGGATCGGCGTCGAAAACCCGCAGATACCGAGCGATCCGGAACTGCCTTTACTGCTGAACAAGGTGCGGCCGATCCATGAAGTCGTCAAAATCGATTATTCCCTGCCCGGCTGTCCGCCTTCCGCGGACGTATTCTGGAAATTTCTGACCGATTTGTTGGCGGGACGCGAGCCGGCGTTGCCTTATGAGCTGGTGCATTATGATTGAAGGGATTGTTTTATAAATGCTTCATATAGATTTATGATGATAATTGGCATTTCCAATGCCATCACGATGTTCTAGTCTCCCTCTTTCTTAAGTTATGAACTTTGATTCAAAGTTTCCGACCGGATAAAAAATGACATTGGTAATTGCGCACAAATCAAATAACCATATTTCTTTGTCTTCTGACTCAAGAATAACGTTTGAAAAGTCCGGGTATATTGACTTTGGAGTCAAAGTATTTTCTGTTCCCGTAAAAATATATTCTCCGACTTGCTCAGAAACTGGAATTAACACTCTTGAGTATAATTATAATATTGGACTAGCAGTTGTAGGTAGTGCAATGAATGCATATATAGTCAAAGAATCAGTTTACGAATTTCTTCAGAATTTACAATATATGCCTGACCGTACATCCCTATCTATGGATGGAATTGTTCGTCTAATCTTTAAGGTATATCAAAAAACATCATTAGACCTTGGGCAGATATTGTGTGAAAAGGGAATGTGTCAATTAATCTTTACCGGCTACTGTCCAAAACAGAAAAAAATAAGAGTTTTTAAATTTTCCACCAAAATTGAAAAATTTCCAATCGAACCTTTTTTTGAAGAAATTTTACAAAGTGATGGCATTGAATTTTTTGGTACCGGAAAAAATGAAGCTGAAAAAATATTTCAAGACAACTTCAGTTTACAAAACTATAAAGAATCTATACCTCTACATATAATTAGAAAGGTTATACAAGAAGGCAATATTGAAAGCGTAGGTGGCGGACTTCAGTATGGTGAATTTAATATCGACAACAAATTTAAAATATACGGTATCGAGGATTACGAGCTTAACCCTGACGGCTCCTTTAAAGGATATTTATATAAGTTAAGAGGTATCAATTTATACAAGGATGAATTTGAGCAAGGGTATGATGATTTCCATATAGCTTATCTCTTCAAATGCCCTTTTCAAGATGAAATAAACAATCTTCTTAAATATCCAATGAATGAGCCTCAAATATTGGGTTACGCTGACGCTAACCCAACCTACAAATAAGGCAAAGCATGTACGAGCACCTCGAAACAGCCGAAAATCCCGAAAATCTGAAGCGTGTCGCCGTCGATCCGGTTTCACGGGTCGAAGGCCACGGCAAGGTCACGTTATTGCTGGATGAAAACAACCGGGTCAAACAGGCCAGGCTGCATATCGTCGAATTCCGCGGCTTCGAACGCTTCATTCAAGGTCGACCCTACTGGGAACTGCCGGTAATCGTGCAGCGTCTGTGCGGCATCTGCCCGGTCAGCCACCAGCTGGCCGCCGGCAAGGCGATCGACCAACTGGTCGGGATCGACCCGGACAAGCTGCCACCGACTGCGGACAAGTTAAGACGTCTGATGCACTTCGGCCAGGTGTTACAGTCGCATGCGCTGCATTTTTTCCATCTGGCCAGCCCGGACCTGCTATTCGGTTTCGAAAGCGAAATCGGCAAGCGCAACGTGATCGGAGTCTTGAGCGATTATCCCGACATCGGCCTGAAGGGGGTCAAGCTGCGCAAATACGGGCAGGAAGTGATCCGGGTCATTTGCGGCAAGCGCATCCACGGCACCGGCGCGATCGCCGGCGGGATGAATAAAGCGCTGACTCCGGAAGAGCGCGATTATCTGCTCGCGGACATCGACCAGATTATTGCTTGGTCGGAAGAAGCGGTGAATGTGATCCGGAAAGTGCACTGCTCGAACCTGCCTTATTACGACGAATTTGCGACGATACGCAGCAATTATCTCGGCCTGACACGACCCGACGGCGCGTTAGAGCTTTACCACGGCGGCATGCGGGTCAAGAACGACAAAGGTGAGACGGTGCTCGACCATGTGGACTATTGCGTTTATAACCAAGTGATTCATGAAGAAGTCCGCGCCTGGAGCTACATGAAGTTCCCTTATCTCCTGGCTTTAGGCAAGCAGAGTGGCTGGTATCGGGTCGGGCCGTTGGCGCGGGTGAATAATTGCGACTTCATCGATACGCCGCTGGCCGAAGCTGCCCGCATTCAATTCAAGGCGCACGGAAGCGAGGCGATAGTACACAGCACGCTCGCGTTCCACTGGGCGCGTATGATAGAGGTGTTGCACTGCGCCGAGAGCATCAAAATCCTACTACACGACACCGACATACTGGGCGGCGACCTGGTCGCGCACGGCGAAAAACGCTACGAAGGCATCGGTGTGATCGAGGCGCCGCGCGGCACGCTGTTTCATCATTATCAGGTCGACGAAAACGATATCGTAACGAAAGCCAATCTAATCGTTTCGACGACCAGCAACAATACGGCGATGAATGAATCGGTCCGGCAGGTGGCTGCGACCTATCTGTCGGGCCGCGAACTGACCGAGCCGTTGCTGAACAATCTGGAAGTCGCGATACGCGCCTACGACCCGTGCCTGTCCTGCGCGACGCATGCGGTCGGCAAGATGCCTTTGCAGGTCGAACTGATCGAGGCCGACGGAAGCGTCGCCGATCGTGTCCTCAAGCACAGCGACGGCACGATCGAGCGTTTGAGCGATGACTGAACCCGTTCTGGTATTCGGCTATGGAAACCCCAGTCGCGGCGACGATGCGCTGGGGCCTTTGCTGATCGAATACCTCCAGCAGCGTTTCGGAACGGTTCACCTCGATCTTCTGACCGATTTTCAGTTGCAGATCGAGCATGCGCTAGATCTGGACGACAGGAAACTGGTCCTATTCGTCGACGCGTCAGTCGCTTGTGCTGCTCCTTGGGAGTTTTCAGAACTGAACCCGGCCCTGGACATCGGTTATACGACTCATGCGCTGCATCCGGCCTCGGTAATGGCGGTATATCAATCGATCAGAAAACAGCCCCCGCCGCCCTGTTTTCTGCTTGCAATCCAAGGCGAATCCTTCGAATTGGGCGAGGGCTTGAGCACAAACGCCGAGCGCCATTTACAACAAGCGGAGTCATTCGTTGAAGGATTGCTGCGGAGTCCCAACCTTGCTGACTGGCGCAGCAAGACAGGCAATCATCACCAGCGCGAAGAGAACGCCCAGCATGCATGAAATTTCGCTGCTCGAAAACGTGCGGGAAATTCTCGAAAGCCATGCCGCCAGCGAGAAATTTTCCAGAGTCATCCGCGTGACGCTGGAAATCGGCAAGCTGTCCTGTGTCGAACCGGACGCCTTGCGTTTCGGTTTCGATGTGGTGATGAAGGACTCATTGGCCGAAAACGCCGAACTGCACATTACCGCGATCGACGGATTGGGCCTGTGCCGGCACTGTGGCCAGCAAACCATGATCGAAACCTTGTACGATCCCTGCCCCCGTTGCGACCGCCCGATCGACGAAATCATACAAGGCACCGAAATGAAAATTAAGGATCTGATCGTTATTTGATAAGATTGGGCCGTTATTAACCTCTGGAAAAATCATGTGCGGAATTTGCGGTTGCGGATCGTCCGATCAACATCAACACCCTCAGCATCGCTTCGTGCTGAACCAGGACCTTCATGCCGGCCATGCTCACGATCACTCGGCGGAGCGGCTCTTAAAAATCGAACAGGATCTGCTCGGCAAGAATAACGCTTACGCCGCACAAAACCGCGGCTATTTCGAACGGCACCATATCTTCGTGCTGAATCTGGTCTCAAGTCCCGGCTCCGGCAAAACGACGCTCTTGGTCGAGACGATCAAGGCGCTGAAGGACCGGCTTCCGATTGCAGTAATCGAAGGCGATCAGCAGACCGAACACGACGCCGAGCGGATTCGCGCAGCGGGCGTGCCGGCCCTGCAGATCAACACCGGCCGCGCCTGCCATCTGGACGCGCACGGCATCGGCCATGCGGTCGCTGATCTAGGCGTCAAGGACCACAGTCTGCTGGCGATCGAAAATGTCGGCAACCTGGTCTGTCCGTCTTCGTTCGATCTTGGGGAAGCACACAAGGTGGTCGTGCTGTCGGTGACCGAGGGCGACGATAAGCCGCTCAAATATCCGGACATGTTCCATGCGGCCGATCTGATGTTGATCAATAAAACCGACTTGTTGCCTTATGTCGATTTCGACGTCGACCGCTGCATCCGGTTTGCCCGACAGGTGAATCCCGACATTCAAATCCTTTGCCTTTCGGCCACAAAAGGCGAAAACTTTTCAGCCTGGATCGATTGGCTGTCGGAACGAATGGCTGGGATAAAAGCCAGGGTGGTTGCGAATATCGGTGAAGGCGCTTCGCAAGAAGTTTAGGATTGGGTTACGGATAGTGTCCCGTCCGAAGACCTGCCAGGTTTTAAAAAACTGGCAGGCCGGTGAAGCCATTATCGGCAAAAATCCTTACGGTAAAGCCTGATTTCGCCAACTTTCCAGAAAATGCCGGACCAGCAACTTCACGCCGGCATCCAGGTCGTCCCCACCGCCGGCGGCGGCAAATTTACCGGTCAGTGACAATATGCAGATGCCGTGAATGCCGCCCCATAATGCGCGGGCAGCCTGTTTAACCTGCGCATCCGAACGACGCCCTTCGGCGAGCCGCTTGAATTCCGCCTCGAAGCGGGAAAACGCCCGCTCGACCTTTTCGCGATACCATTCCGGAAGGTCGGCGCCTTCCGGCGGGCGATGTTCGAAAATCAGGCTCCAGCAATTGAAATGCCGTCTGGCGAAATTCAGATAAATCCCCCCGATCGCTTCGATGGCTTGCGCCGGACTTCCGGCTGGCAAGTCGTCGAACTCTTCGATCAGCGCATCGAGCGTGCGGGCGTTCAAGTGCAGCACGAGATCGTTCATGTTCTCGAACACCATATAGATGCTGCCGACCGTATAGCCGATCTCAAATGCGACATTGCGCATCGTCAACGCTTTGCTGCCCTCTTCGGCAACCAGCGTTTCGGCCGCCTGAAGCACCATCGCTTTGATTTCCGGTAGGGTATGCTCGCTTCTTCTTGCCATTACGAATAAGAGATAAATTTTAGAAATAGAGGGTGCCGTTCATAGACAGCAAACTTTCCAGAGGCGCTTTTTCAAACGGCCCTACCCGCTGCTCCTAACGGGCTGTTTTCGGCAAAATATCTGACCAGAAAATCAACAAACGTGGTCAGCTTGGCAGGTAAAAATCGCCGGTGCAGATAAATCGCATAAATCGCCAGCGACGGAATCCGAAATTCCTGCAACACTTCGACCAGTTTGCCCTGCGCCAGGTAATTCGCGACCGAAAATTCCGGCGCCTGGGTAATGCCCATACCCAAGGCCGCGGCCTGGCACAGGGCGCGGCCGTTGTTCGAGGCGAAATGCCACTGGGTTTTGATCTTGGTCTCGTCGTTGCCGACACGGAAAATCCAGTAATCCCGGTGCGGCGTATCCATATAATGCAGGCACCGGTGTTCGCTGAGTTCTTCGATCCGTTCCGGTTTGCCGTGCGCGGCGATATAATCGGGCGAGGCATAGACGCACAACCGCGTCTCGGCGATTTTCCGGGCTACCACGCCGAGATCGAGCGTGTCGGTAACCAGGATCGAAAGATCGAAATTACCCTCACTTAGATTTACCCGACTGTTGTGCAGGGTCATCAAAATTTTCATATCCGGATATTCGCGCTGGTACGCCTCAATCGCTGGCACCATGAACAAGCCGCCGAAGTCGATCGGAGCGCTGATTTTCAACACGCCGCGAACTTTCCTGCCGAGCTGCGAAGTCGATTCGTCCAACTCCAGAAAATCGTCCAGCAATTGCTTGCTGCGATGATAATAAATTTCTCCAGCCTCGGTCAGACTGATCTGGCGCGTCGTCCGGTTCAGCAAGGCGACGCCGAGCGACTCTTCGAGCTGTGCCATATATTTGCTGATCATCATCGCGGACAGATTCATTTCGCGGGCGACTGCCGCGAATGAGCCGAGTTCGACGATCCGGCAGAATACCTGCATGTTGTTCAATTTATCCATCGCTTTACTATAAATTAAAAGTTTATATTTTATAAATTTATAGCGCTATTTAAAGCCTGGGTTTAGTCGGGTATATTACATAGCGGAGATAGTTAAAAGCCGCTTGGCCCTGTGCATCGAAAGAGACAAGACCAAGCGGTTTTTTTATATCGGCCGGTTTTTGATCCGCAATAATAACGATAAGAGGCACTCATGAGCAAAATTCTGAATGAAGTCTTAGCTGCCAACGGAGACTATGTCAATAACTTCGGCGATAAAGGCGACTTACCCCTGCCGCCCGGCAGACACTTCGCCATCCTGACCTGCATGGATGCGCGCCTCGATCCGGCCAAGTATGCCGGCCTGTCCGAGGGCGACGCCCACGTGATCCGGAATGCCGGCGGCCGCGCCAGCGACGATGCGATCCGCTCCCTGGTCATCTCCTATAAACTGTTGGGAACGCGCGAATGGTTTGTGATTCATCATACCAATTGCGGCATGGAGCTGTTTACCGATGAAATCATGCGCCGCCTGCTGAACAGCAGCCTGAAGACCGCGTCAATCGACGCGAGCGGCTGGCACGACAGCGGTCAAGGCCCGGGTTCGGCCGAAGGCAATTATATCGATTGGCTGACAATTTCGAATCAGGAGCAAAGCGTGCTTGAAGACGTCCAACGGATCAAGAATCACCCGTTGGTGCCACGCGAAATTCCGGTTTACGGTTATATTTACGATTGCAAAACCGGGCGCTTGATCGAGGTGCCCGCCGCAACCGAAGCCGGCAGAGCCGGTTAAATATCGCCAGCCATTGGCCCCGCCCGCCGCCCGGCGGGCGGAAACTTCTGCTGTCTTGTTATCATGCTTTCTTCTTATCGCCATGATGGGCCTGACTGAAATGACCCAATGGCGCCGCGCGTATATCACAAAGGCCTAGCAGACACGCCAGTCCGACAGGTAAAAAATCATGAAGCCACTGCCTCACCAGGAAGTATTAGCGGTCGTCGACGAGAACAACAATGTCGTCGGGTCCTGTGCCCGGCATCTCGTGCATGCCGAGGGAATGAGGCACCGCGCAGTGCATATTCTGGTATTCGATGATTCCGGCCGACTGTTCCTGCAAAAACGTTCGATGCGCAAAGACCTGAACCCTGGCCTCTGGGATACTTCAGCTGCGGGGCATGTCGACGCGGACGAGAACTATGATTTCAGCGCGGTTCGGGAATTGCGCGAAGAGCTCGGCGTGGAACACGACGGCCCGATGATACCGCTTTTCAAAATCCCGCCGACCGTTGAAAACGGCATGGAGTTCGTCCTGGTTTACCGAGTCACCCACAACGGACCGTTTAGGCTGGCCGCCGACGAGATCGATGCCGGCGAGTGGTTTACTCTTCCCGAAATCGATGCTCGCGTCGAAGCCGACGACCTGCAGTTAACGCCGACCTTCAAAATGCTTTGGCGGCACTGGAGCGCGGAGAGCGTTTTATAGATCAGCGCATCAATACGCCGCGAATCACTTCGGCGATTTTTTCAATCGTTTGATCGTCCAGTTCCGAACAAATCGGCAGAGACAGGCATTTTGCTGCGACAGTCTCGGTATGCGGCAGACGGACATTTGCGCATTCATCCTTGAACACGTTCTGCCGGTGCAGCGGTACCGGATAATAGATCGCACAACCGATTCCGTTTTCCTGCAGCGCTTTCATCACCTCGTCGCGCCGATCGCATAACAGCGTATATTGATGGTACACGTGCTCGCCGATGCCGTCTTCAAAAGGCGTGGTCAATGGCAGGTCGGCCATCAGTTCCGAATACCGATGCGCAGCGCGGCGGCGGGACTGATTATAGCGGTCGATCCGTTTCAGCTTCGCGCGCAGAATCACCGCCTGCATTTCATCGAGACGGCTGTTGTAACCGATGATGTCGTGATAATAACGTACTTTCGAGCCGTGATTGTGCAGCATCTTGATCGTTTCGGCGGCCGCGTCCGAGTTGGTCACGACCAGCCCGCCATCGCCATAAGCTCCGAGGTTTTTGCTCGGAAAAAAACTGTAAGCCCCCGCATCGCCGATTGCCCCGGTCTGTTTGCCGACGATCGAGGCGCCGAACGACTGGCAGCAATCCTCGATCAGTTTCAGATTGTGCTTTTTACAGATCTCCATGATTTGCGTCATATCCGCCGGCTGGCCGAACAGATGTACCGGCATCACTGCCCGGGTTTTTGGCGTAATCGCCCGCTCGATTGCCTCCGGCGATATGTTGAATGTGAGCGGATCGATATCGACAAAGACTGGCTTCGCGCCGACATAGCAAATCGCCTCGGCCGTCGCAATGAACGTGAACGCGGTCGTAATCACTTCATCGCCGGCACCAATGCCTTCCGCAATCAGCGCCAGATGCAATGCATCGGTACCGGAGGCAACGCCGATTGCATGTTTAACGCCCAGATAATCGGCGCATTCCTGTTCGAAAGCGTGTACGTTCGGCCCGAGAATAAACGAACAGTTCGCGATCGTTTCGGCGAGGCCCTGTTCGACTTCATCCTTGATTTCGGCGTACTGCGCCTTCAGGTTTACCATTGGTATCATTTGTTTCAACCCTTGAGTCTAAAAAATTCAATGCTGCCAGACCCCACACCCTGACCGTGAAAATCCAGGCTTCGTTGGATGCGCTGAGGAACGAAACGCATCGCTTGTGAAAGATACCCTGAAGGGCACAAGTGCGCATTCTTCGTCGGCACATCCTACTATGTCTACCTTTTTCGGGAGAGAGAGGATAGCAGTCTCGTGAGATGTTAAATTAAAAAATTCTTTCTCCTACGGGAGAAAGTTAAAGTGAAAGGATCAAAGTAGGTATCGGCTAAATGCCTAATTAATTCAGCAACTCGGTAATCTTGATCGCGGTCGCCAGCGCCCTTCTGCCCGCTTCGCCCGGAACCAGCGGTTTTTCGCCGCTTTGGATACAGGCGATAAAATGCCGGATTTCTTCCAGCAGGGCGTCGCTGGTGGCGAATACCGATTCTTCGGTCACGATCTCCGGGATGCCGGGAAACATCTCCTTGTCGCCGGTGCGGTGCTTGGTCAGCACGCGGTTCTGGAAATCCACCGATACATACGAAGAGGGGCGGAACAGACGCATCTTGCGCTCGAGCTTCATACTGATCCGGCTCGCGGTCACATTCGCGACGCAACCGTTTTTAAAGGAAAGACGGGCATTCGCAATGTCAGTCCCCTGGGTCAACACCGCCGTACCGCTCGCATCAATCCGTTCGACTTCAGAGTCGACCAGCGCCAGAATAATGTCGATGTCGTGAATCATCAAGTCGAGCACCACGCTGACGTCGTTTGCGCGCGGATTGAACGGCGCCAGCCGATGCGATTCGATGAACAGCGGCTTTTCTTCCTTGTCCAGTCCGAGCACGGCCGGATTGAAACGTTCCAGATGACCCACCTGCAAAATCCGATTTTGATCATGCGCGATCCCGATCAGTTCGTCGGCTTCCTCGAGCGTGACCGTGATCGGCTTTTCGACCAGCACATGCGCGCCGGCCAGCAGAAAATCCTTCGCGACCCGGTGATGCAAAGTGGTCGGCACCACCACGCTGACCGCATCGACCTTGCCCAGAATATCCCGGTAATCGGTCAACGCCATTGCACCATGTTTTTCCGCGATATTGCGGGCAGCCGTTTCGTCTATATCGACGACCGCGACCAATTCGCAATCCGGCAGCGAGGCGTATTTATCTGCATGAAATTTGCCGAGATACCCCGTGCCGATCACCGCACATTTTAATTTTTTCATCTGTTTTTCCAGCTATTATCGTCGACTTTGATTCAGCGCCCGTTTTGCCGACGATACAAACCGGCCATTGTAAAGGAAGTCATGATTTAAGCAAATGGCCTAAATCCGTAAAGTTATCGCAAGAGCGGCTTCGGCAAACGCTGCCGAAAAATCGGCAGCTTTAAAGGCTGGATTGAAAATTCCGTCACTTTCCAAAGCCGCCCAATAATTGGGGCCGGGCGCCACACTTTTTCTATGTTATTCTATAGGGCTTGGTTTTTTTCTTAAATTCCCGTATCACTTTATGCGAACTCGCGTTAAAATTTGCGGTTTTACTCGTGCCGAGGACGCGAGACAAGCCGCACGGCTCGGCGCCGATGCGATCGGCCTGGTGTTCTATCCGCAAAGCCCCCGCAATGTCGACATCGATCAGGCGCTTCGGATTACCGCCGCCCTGCCCGCGTTTACGACGGTCGTCGCGTTGTTCGTCGATGAACAGGAAGCCAGGATACGGGAGATTCTGCAGCACGTGCCGATCGATTGCCTGCAGTTTCACGGCGATGAGACGCCCGAGGCTTGCCGGAAGTACCACAAACGCTATATCAAGGCAGTCAGGGTCAAGCCTGGCACCGATATCGCGGAACTGGCGCGGCAATATCACGATGCGGCGGGATTGCTGCTCGACGCCTGGCATCCGGATGCGAAAGGCGGCACCGGCAGTCTTTTTGATTGGAAGATGATTCCTGAACAATGCGGCTTACCGATCATTTTGGCAGGCGGCTTGAATGCGGAAAACGCCTACGATGCGGTACGGACGGTCAAGCCCTATGCGCTGGATGTCAGCAGTGGAGTGGAAGCGGCCAAAGGAGTTAAAGATGCGGCCAGAATGGCGGCGTTTTTAACAGAAGTTAATAAGGGTGACACAATAAATTATGACAGATAAATACAATATGCCCGATGCACGGGGGCATTTCGGCCCCTACGGCGGAACGTTCGTCGCGGAAACGCTGATCCGGCCGATTCAGGAACTGAATGAAGCCTATCACCGCTACTTGCAGGACCCGGACTTTCTGGCTGAGCTGGATGCCGACCTGCAGCATTACGTCGGACGGCCCTCGCCGCTGTATCATGCCGAACGCTGGAGCCGCGAACTCGGCGGCGCGCAGATTTATCTGAAACGCGAAGACCTGAACCATACCGGTTCGCACAAGATCAACAACACGGTCGGCCAGGCTTTGCTGGCCAAACGGATGGGCAAGACCCGGATCATCGCTGAAACCGGCGCCGGTCAGCACGGCGTTGCGACCGCGACCGTCGCGGCGCGCCTGGGCCTTGAATGCGTCGTTTACATGGGCGCGGTCGACGTGGCACGCCAATCACTGAACGTATACCGGATGAAACTGTTGGGCGCAAAAGTCGTCGCGGTCGAATCCGGCTCGAAAACACTGAAAGACGCACTGAACGAAGCACTCCGCGACTGGGTCACCAATGTCGACAACACGTTCTACATCATCGGCACCGTTGCGGGTCCGCACCCTTACCCTGCGATGGTCCGTGATTTTCAAGCCATTCTCGGCCGTGAGGCGAAGCAGCAATGCCGGGAGATGACCGGACGCCTGCCCGATGCGCTGGTCGCCTGCGTCGGCGGCGGCTCGAACGCGATCGGTCTGTTTTATCCGTTTATCGATGACGAAACGGTCAAAATGTACGGCGTTGAAGCCGCGGGCGACGGGATCGAAACCGGCCGCCATTCCGCGCCGTTGTCTGCCGGTCGCCCGGGCGTACTGCATGGCAACCGCACTTATCTGATGGCCGATGATGATGGTGAAATCATCGAAACCCATTCGATTTCGGCAGGACTCGATTACCCGGGCGTCGGCCCTGAGCACTCCTGGCTAAAGGATACCGGCCGTGCAAACTATGTCAGCATCACTGACAACGAGGCGCTTGAAGGCTTTTATGCGCTGACCCGGATGGAAGGCATCATTCCGGCGCTTGAATCGAGCCATGCGATGGCTTATACGATGAAACTGGCGCCGACAATGAACCAAGACCAGATCATCATTGTCAATCTGTCCGGCCGCGGCGATAAAGACATGCAAACGATGGCCAAACGCGAAGGAATTTTACTGTGAGCCGATTAGCCGCCAAATTTGAAGAACTGTCCCAAAACGGCCGCAAGGCGCTGATTCCGTTCATTACCGCGGGCGACCCGAACCCCGGCTTCACAGTGCCGATGATGCACGCGATGGTGCAGGCCGGCGCCGACATCATCGAATTGGGCGTGCCGTTTTCCGACCCGATGGCCGACGGCCCGGTGATCCAGCGCGCCAGCGAGCGCGCACTCGCACACAAGATGAGCCTCCGCGGCACACTGCAAATGGCGATGGAGTTTCGGAAAACCGATACGAAAACGCCAGTGGTGTTGATGGGGTATCTGAATCCGATCGAAGCGATGGGTTATGAAGGCTTCGCGAATGCGGCACAGCGCGCCGATATCGACGGGGTTCTGACCGTCGACCTGCCCCCCGAGGAAGGCGAGGCATGCGCCGCTGAATTAAAAGCGCGCGATATCGATACGATTTTCTTGCTGGCACCGAATAGCAGCGCGGAGCGGATCAAGAAAATGGGCGAGATCGGTTCCGGCTATCTTTATTATGTCTCGCTGAAAGGCGTGACCGGCGCGGGCCACCTGAATACCGCCGACGTGGAACAAAAACTGAAAGAAATCCGCGCGAACGCCAGCCTGCCGGTCGGCATCGGCTTTGGGGTGAAGGATGCGGAAACCGCGAAAACGATCGCCAGCATCGGCGACGGCGCGGTAATCGGCAGCGCACTGATCAGCAGGATCGAAGCCAATCTGGACAATCCCGAGCGCGCGCAGCGCGAAATCGTCGACTTGCTGGCCGCGATGCGCCAGGCAATGGATCATTAGACGAGACAGGCAAACACAAATTGAAGCACTACGAGGCAGATAACTAATGAGTTGGTTTCAAAAACTGGTTCCTTCTACTATCAGAACGGAAAACTCCAATAAGAAAGGAGCCGTGCCTGAAGGTTTGTGGAATAAATGTCCCAACTGCAATGCGATTCTTTACGCGCTGGAACTGGAAAGAAACCTGCATGTTTGTCCGAAATGCGAACATCACATGCGCGTTTCGGCCCGCACCCGGTTGGGCATTTTTCTGGATGAGGAAGGCCGCGAGGAAATCGGCAAGGGCGTTAAACCCACCGATCCGTTAAGGTTCCGCGACAGCAAAAAATATAAGGATCGTATCGTTCAGGCGCAGAAACAGACCAAGGAAACCGATGCACTGGTCGTGATGAAAGGCACACTGAAAGGCGCCGACATCGTCGCGGCCGCGTTCGATTTCACCTTCATGGGCGGCTCGATGGGGTCGGTAGTCGGCGAGCGTTTTACGCGCGGCGTGAATAAAAGCCTGGAACTCGGCTGCCCTTTTATCGTGTTTACCGCGAGCGGCGGCGCCCGGATGCAGGAATCGCTGTTTTCATTGTTTCAAATGGCGAAAACCAGCGCTGCACTGACCAAACTGTCCGCGGCGGGCATTCCCTACATTTCATTCATGACCGATCCGACCATGGGCGGCGTTTCGGCGAGCCTCGCGATGCTCGGCGACATCAATGCCGCCGAACCGAATGCGCTGATCGGCTTTGCCGGCCCGCGCGTGATCGAACAGACCGTCCGCGAAAAACTGCCGGAAGGCTTTCAGCGCAGCGAATTTCTGCAGGAACACGGCGCGATCGACATGATCATCGACCGCCGCGATATCCGTGACAAAATCGCCAGTATCCTGAGCATGCTCTCGCCCACAAAAGCCGAGCCGCTGGTGCGCCTTGAATATCTTCAGGAACCGGAACCGGAAAGCGTGGATGAGACTGCCGGAGAAAGTCACGTCGTAGAAGAAGACCAGTAGCCGATTACGACCCCACCGTTGATGCCGCGTTTCAATACGCTAAAAGAGTGGCTGAACTGGCAGGAAAGCCTCCATCCTTTAGCAATCGATATGGGCCTGGAACGCGCCGCGCGCGTTTTTAATGCACTCAATCCCGACTACCGGAAACCGGTGACGATCACCGTAGCCGGCACCAACGGCAAAGGTTCCTGCGTTGCTTATCTTGAAACGATTTACCGGGCGCAGGGTTACCGGGTCGGCGCCTATACCTCGCCGCATATCCTGCGCTATAACGAACGGATTAAAATCGACGGCATCCCGGTCGCCGACGAACTGATCTGCGAGGCATTTGACCGCATCGAATCGATCCGTCAAAACACATCCTTAAGCTATTTCGAATTCAGCACCCTCGCCGCGCTCGATATTTTTTCGCAGAGCCGCGTCGATATCCAGATATTGGAAGTCGGCATGGGCGGCCGGCTGGATGCAGTCAATATCATCGACTCGGATGTGGCGCTGATCAGCAGCATCGGGATTGATCATGTCGATTGGCTGGGTGAGACTCGCGAAGCGATCGGCACTGAAAAGGCCGGCATCTTCCGCGCCGGAGCCCCGGCAATTGTCGGCGATCCGGAACCGCCTTTATCGCTGCTGCAATGCGCCACAGACAGGAATGCGCCGCTGTTTTGCATCGGCAGGGAGTTCGGCTACCAAAAAGCCGAGAACAGTTGGCATTGGCGTTTCGGCGATCACCACCTGGAATATTTGCCCTTCCCAGCCCTGAAAGGCGAACACCAATACCGGAATGCCTCGTCCGCTATTCTGGCGGTCAACCGATTATCGTCGATTCTGCCGGTCGACATCGCCGCGATCCGGCATGGTCTCGAAAATGTAAAACTGGCCGGCCGTTTTCAACTAATTGATGGTAAAATCCCTCTCCTGTTGGATGTGGGGCATAATCCGGAAGCCGTAAAAACGTTGGTCGAATACCTGCGGCAGCATTGCCGACAGCGACGTATCCGCGCGCTGTTTTCGATGATGAAGGATAAGGACATCAAAAGCGTGCTCGACTTGATGAATCCGCTGGTTTTCGACTGGTTTTTCGCTCCGCTGACCACACCCAGGGCGGCCGATGAAACGCAAATGCGCGCGACCTTCGAACAATGCGGAATATCCGCTGCGCATTTCGGCTATCAAACGTTTGGTGAAGCGCTTGCCGCCGCAAAAAACCAGTTGCAAGAAGGCGATCTGCTATTGGTTTTTGGATCTTTTTTTTTGATATCCGATTGCCTCTCCGCGCTAGATAAAGGTGAATGACGAAATGGATCAAGAACTTAAACAACGATTGATCGGGGCGGCTGTCGTCACGGCGCTTGCCGCTATTTTTATCCCGATGCTGTTCGATGACCCGGTCGACACGAGCGGGCAGACGGTCAGCGAGATGACAATACCGGAGCCGCCGGCCAATGCTCCGAATGGCCCCGAAAGCAAATTGCCAGCCGATGCGGCTAGCGTCGAGAATCCCGCCAATTCCGTATCGTCCGCTCCTTCAGCCGCAGTTGCCCTGAATACCGGCAATGGCATTGAAAAGATCGAGCCGGGTCTTCAGGAAAACGCACCGGCTGATTACGAGCCGCCAGCGGAAATGGACGTCAATACCGATTCTAACAATACGCCGGATGAAGAGCCCGAAATCGCCCAGCCAGCCCCAGAGCCGCAGCCGGCCATAGACAACATTCCTTCTGAACCCAGTGTCCCGGCCAAAACAATCGCCCCGAAAACCAGCAGCCCGGTTTCGGAGCAGGCCGCTAGGCCTACCGCGCCTTCCCCGGTAATCAAGCCTGCGCCCGCGGAACCGGCAGAGATTCCCGTTAAGCCGTCAGCCCCTAAAAACCCGGCGAAATTCGAACGCTGGACAATTCAGGCGGGCAGTTACACGAAGAAAGAAAACGCGGTTTCGCAACGGGATAAACTGCGCAAGCTGGGCTTCCCTTCCACGCTGGAAACCTTATCGACCGGTAAAGGCCCGATTTACCGGCTGAAAATCGGCCCCGAACTGAGCAGACAACGGGCAATCGAAATACGGAACCGTCTGAATCAACAAAACATCAAAACGATCATTCTGGCTGAGTAATGGCACTGTTCCAGGACATGCCCCGGTTTTTTGCCCACATGCTGTGGATTGATTATGTCATTGCGGTTTTGCTGACATTTTTTCTGTTGATCGGCGTGTTGCGTGGAGCTGCCCTGGAAACTCGCTCGCTGGCCTGCTGGCTGGTCGCGAGCGCGGTCGGCTGGTATTTTGCGGATGACTATACGCGGGTAATTCCTTCTGCACTCACAAACCCGAAGGCGCAAATCGCGGCCGCTTTCGCGATCCTGTTCCTGCTGACGCTGACACTGAGCGCATTGGTGTTCTTCATCCAGAATTTCAAAAAGAAACGCACTTACCCCTCTCTTTTCGGGCATTTCGCCGGCCTGCCGGTAGCTTTACTGCGCGGCTTGTTATTCGTCAATCTGATTGTGATTTTTGCCGGCCTGACGCCGCTGCCCAAAGACAACTGGTGGCATGAATCAAAATTGCTTCCGCATTTTCAGAATGTGGCCATTTGGCTGAAAACCCGTTTTCCATCCGGATTTTCGGACTTTCTTCGTTATTCTTAATTTTTTATAAGGCTTGGACTTATCGACATGTGTGGTATTGCTGCAATTGTTTCCCATCAATACGTCAATCAGGACTTGTTCGACGCCCTCACGGTGCTGCAACACCGGGGACAGGATGCCGCCGGGATCGTAACCTGCGAAAACGGCCGTCTGCATTTACGCAAGGAAACCGGCCTCGCCCGCGATGTTTTCACCAATTCGCATATGTTGAAGCTGAAAGGCAACATGGGCATTGCGCATGTGCGGTACCCGACCGCCGGCTGCACCAGCTCGGCCGAAGCACAGCCTTTTTATGTGAACTCTCCGTTCGGCCTGACGCTGGCGCACAACGGCAATCTGACCAACACCGATGAATTGAAGAAGGCGTTGTTCGTCGAAGATCAGCGTCATATAAATACCGATTCCGACTCGGAAGTGCTGCTGAACGTGTTCGCGCATGAACTGCAAAGCCTCGGCAAGCTGCATTTGAGCGTCGACGACGTGTTCGAAGCAGTGCGTGGCGTGCATCGCCGCTGCCGGGGCGCCTATGCGGTCGTGATCATGATTACCGGCTTCGGCATTCTGGGTTTCCGCGATCCGCACGGCATCCGGCCGGTCGTGTACGGCGAACGCAAAACCGACAAAGGCTCCGAATTCATGATCGCCTCTGAAAGCGTCGCGCTCGACGTGCTCGGTTTCGACTTGATCCGCGACATCGAGCCGGGTGAAGCAATTTTCATCGAAAAATCCGGCGAACTGCATACGCGGCAATGTTCGAATACGGTCGATCACTGCCCCTGCATTTTCGAATATGTTTATTTTGCGCGCCCCGATTCGATCATCGACGACATTTCGGTTTATAAGGCGCGTCTTCGTATGGGCGAAAAACTCGCGCAAAAAATCCTGCGCGACTGGCCCGATCACGACATCGACGTCGTAATCCCGATCCCGGACACCAGCCGCACCGCGGCGCTCGAAATGGCCAATCGGCTCGGCGTCAAATTCCGCGAGGGCTTCATCAAGAATCGCTACATCGGCCGCACCTTTATCATGCCCGGCCAGAAAATGCGCGAGAAATCGGTCAGGCAAAAACTGAACGCGATCGGCCTCGAATTCGAAGGCAAGAACGTGCTTCTGGTGGATGATTCGATCGTGCGCGGCACCACTTCCGAACAGATCATCCAGATGGCCCGCGATGCCGGCGCAAAAAAAGTCTATTTCGCGTCCGCCGCGCCGCCGGTCCGCTATCCGAACGTCTACGGGATCGATATGCCCGCCGCGCATGAACTGATCGCGCACAATCTGTCCGAGGAAGAAGTCGGCAAGGCAATCGGCGCGGACCGGATTATTTATCAGGATCTTCAGGATCTGATCGACGCGGTACGCAAAGGCAATCCCGACATCCAACATTTCGATACTTCCTGTTTCAGCAAAAAATACATTACCGGGGATATCGACGATAAGTATCTCGAACATATCGAAGGGCTGCGCAACGATAATGCGCAGGGCCAACGCAATGCCGAGAATTTCATTATCGAAATGCAGAATTGCTGATATCCCGCAGGTTGGGTTGTTGTTTTTCGCAACCCAACAGTTTGCATGAATATGGGGTTGTCTTCGCCAACCCAACCTATCTTCCCGACAAGCCATGAAAGACACCGACTGGAACGACTACTCACTCGAAACCCAAGCCATTCGCGCCGGCCACCGCCGCACCCACGAAGGCGAACACAGCATCCCGATTTTTCCGACCTCCAGCTATGTCTTCAACAGCGCCGAGGAAGCCTCCTTGCGCTTTACCGGGCAACTGCCCGGCAATGTGTATTCGCGCTTCACGAATCCGACCGTCACCACATTTCAGGAACGGCTTGCCCTGATGGAAAAAGGCGAACGCTGCCTGGCGTTCGCTTCGGGCATGGCCGCGATCATGGCGGTCGGGATGGGAATTCTGAAAGCCGGGGACCATGTGGTTTGCTCGCGCGGCGTGTTCGGCAATACCACGCTATTGTTCCAGAACTATTTCGGCAAATTCGGCGTCGCGACCGACTTCGTCGATTTGACCGATCCTGCTGCTTGGGAAGCCGCGATCCGGCCGAACACGCGCTTTTTGTTCCTCGAAACGCCGTCCAATCCGCTGACTGAAATCGCCGACATCGCCGAACTGGCCGATATCGCGCACCGGCACGACTGCCTGCTGGTCGTGGACAACTGTT
Organism: Methylomicrobium sp.; assembly: GCA_051061015.1. GTDB lineage: Bacteria > Pseudomonadota > Gammaproteobacteria > Methylococcales > Methylomonadaceae > Methylomicrobium. The sequence continues at coordinate 244,803 of JBPFEG010000083.1, read as the reverse complement.
TCTGCACCCCTGCCCTGCAAAAACCGCTGACCCTCGGCGCCGACATCGTCGTGCATTCGGCCACCAAATACCTCGACGGGCATGGGCGCTGCATCGGCGGCGCAGTCGTTGCGAATAACGAGATTATCGAGAAACAGATTTATCCGTATCTGCGCACCGGCGGCGCCACGATGAGCCCGTTCAACGCCTGGACGTTCCTGTCCGGCCTCGAATCGCTTGCGGTCAGGATGAAGGCCCATTGCGACAACGCGCTGGCGCTCGCCCAATGGCTGGAACGGCAACCCGGTGTCGCGAAAGTTCACCACCCCGGCCTTGCGTCCCACCCTCAGCACGATCTGGCGAAAAAACAGCAAAGCCACTTCGGCGCGATCGTCAGCTTCGAACTGACAGACGGCAAGGAGCATGCCTGGAAACTGATCGACGCGACCGAAATGATCTCGATCACCGCCAATCTCGGCGACGTAAAGACCACGATCACCCATCCCGCGACTACGACGCACGGCCGTCTGACGCCGGAAGCCCGCGCCGCGGCTGGCATCAAGGACGGTTTGGTCAGGGTTTCGGTCGGACTCGAGAATATCGAGGATATCAAGCGGGATATTGCGCGGGGATTGTAGAACGCAGCCTGCCGCTTGATTTCGCGTAAGCGTTCACCTCCCCCTTTGAAAAAGGGCGATCGTGGGGGGATTTAGTTTAGAAAATCTCCCCTAACCCCTCTTTTTCAAAGAGGGGGACTGAACGCTTACGATTTCGCATACAGGTCTGAAAATAGAGTGAAATTGCCCAATCAGGATAAAGCCATAATACCCCCGGAAAAATTACGGGACTATGTGCTATCCTCCTCATCTCCTGTGGAAAAGTTCAAAGCCGAATTTTTTCATTCATTAGGCTACACCGCTGAAAATTGGGAACGCATGGAATCAGATAGTCGCTCCCTGCTTGAAAACGATGTAACCTGAAATGAACGTACCGAATATGGACAAAAATTCGAAGTAAGAGGTCCAATCGTAAGCCCTTCGCTACGAAATGCGGAGATTATTACAGTCTGGATCGTGCTCAAGGATGAAAGCGTGCCTCGATTCATTAGTGTTTATTCGGGAGGATAAGTGAATATGAATATCAAACGGTTAGACACTGTCGTGTTGGTAAAAGAACGGCCAAATTCAGGCCTGCAACCTGGAGACACTGGAGCCATAGTTGCGTTGTATGTACCCGACAGGGTAGCAGTGGAATTTGTATCGGCTTCCGGCAATACTCAGGCTTTAGTCATACTAAAAGTAGCCGACGTTCGTCCTGTCAATTATCACGATATGCTCGCGGTACGCCCATTAAACGCGGCATGATCATGAGTAAAACAGCAGAAGATTCATATCGTTTACCTCGATCTGCTGTGCCAAATAGTCTGGATTAAAAAATCCTTTTTTGTAAAAGTGTGCTCATCATGCCAATCCAATTCCTCGCCTTGCATCATGCCAGCCTGATTGTTTCAAACACCGAAAAGTCATTAGTGTTCTATCGCAACGTGCTCGGACTCAAGCAGCTCGAACGGCCGCCGCTGCCGTTTCCGGGCGCCTGGCTGCAAGTCGGCGAATCCGGGAGTCAGCAAATCCACCTGCTCGAACTCGATAATCCCGACCCGACCACAGGACGCCCCGAACACGGCGGCCGCGACCGCCATGTCGCATTAACCGTCGCTTCGCTGAATCCGGTGCTGGAATCGCTGGAAAACAATCAAGTGCATTACACGCTCAGCATCTCGGGACGCAGGGCACTGTTCTGCCGGGATCGGGACGGCAATGCGATCGAAATCATCGAGCAGACGGTATAAACCCGCTCGTTCTGAAGCTCTATTCGGAGTAACCGCCATGGTATCAGCCGCAGAAAAATTACCGATCAGCGCCAAGGATTATTTACAAGGCGAAGCGTCGGCCGATTGCAAGCATGAATATTTGAACGGCGAAGTCTGGGCGATGGTGGGCGCAACCGATGCGCATGTCACAATTGCCGGCAACTTATTCGCCCTGCTCAAACAGTCACTAAAAGGCACTTCCTGCCGCGCCTATATCTCGGATATGAAAGTCAACGTCGAAAAAGCCAATGCGTTTTTCTATCCGGATGTCTTGGTCACCTGCGACGCCAGAGACCGGGACAATTCCCTTTTCAAACAACATCCCGTCTTCATCGCCGAAGTGCTCTCGCCCTCGACCGAAGCCTTCGACCGCGGCCAAAAATTCAGCGCCTACCGACGATTGGACAGCCTGCAAACATACTGGCTGATTGACAGCCGGAAAATGTCGGTGGATTGTTTCAATCGTACGGACAATAACGAATGGTTATTGCATGGTTATGAAAAAGCAGAGGAAATTCTCAGGATACCCGCGCTGGATTTGGAATGGCCTTTGCAATCGCTCTATGAAGAAGTCTTGTAAGTATTCCGAGCAGGATGGGAATGCAATCCCGTCCCCACCGTTTTTGGGGCTGCCGATACCCTAAAGCTTGCAGAAACCTTGCGGACGGGGCAACATACTCCTTCCGGCGTAGGTTGAAATTACCATTCCTGATTATCTTCAATGGGGCAATAGACGCATTTTAAGGTTTAGAAAAGGTTGCTCAACATACACTCGCATCAAGTGAGAAACTGAAAGCGTTATTACAATATAGATCAACATAAATAACATAAATCCCTCGCCTAAAAAGCGGGTTAATGCATCAGCCGGATAAATCAACGGAATGTGTATTAGGTAAAGACTGTAGGAAATACGCCCCAACCATCGGGGAAACCTCCCTGCAAACAAACGAGGCGCTCCACCAAAAACCGCAGCCCCAACTAGTAATGCCATGCCAAGGCCGATACCGGTCGGACGAAACACAGAAGCCGCAACACTATTATGATCAAGCAGGTTGTACGAAAACATGAGTCCAGTAATCGATACACCTCCTAACCAAAACATTGCTTTTGCTCTGTTTACTGTCAGCCATTTAGAGTCACAGGATTCGATCCGAGCCAACAATACCCCCCAGAAAAGCCCATCGATACAGGCATGAAACGGACTCCGGTAATTGAGGAAAAACTCTGGGTAGTTAGAAGCCAGTCCAACAATCTTTACGGTAATTGCGCGAAATAAAGGCCCCAACAGAAGAATCCCGCTTAGAATAAAAAACTGAACGCGCACATTCGGTGCTTTCATAATTAAAGGCAATAGTGCAGGCGCCAGCAAATAAAACTTTTCCTCAACACCGAGAGACCAGAAAGCCACTACGATGTCCGAAGAAAAATAATCCTGTAGGAACAGCAAATGGTAGTACACGCGAAAACCGAGATCGGCGCGTTCAAAGGCATAAAATGGGATCCCGCCAACGACAACAAAAAGAAGCACAAACCAATAAGCAGGAAGGATGCGCAATGCTCTGCGCGAGAGATATGAACGCCAAGTGAAATCCCTATTCTTAGAAAAAAACGGTCTAGATATCAGGAAGCCGGACAAAATAAAAAACAAATCAACTCCAATCCAGCCGTTGAGCATCAAAGTAGCAATTGATGGCATTAAACTATTTTGATAACCGCTCATATAAGCTGCATGCCGCATAAATACCATGGCTACAGCCAAACCACGCAAACCATCCAACTCAGGTATGTTACGCATCAGCTTCCTACTTCGTACTTTCTTTTCCAAATGATTCCGTCAACGATGTAGTGGTGAAAATTGACCCCCATTGAAAACAAAATCAGAAAAGTAAAGGGAGAGAGTTCTAAGCTGCCGCCAGTTAGTTGAATCCCTTTGTCTGCTATCTCATAACTGTAGTATTGCATTTCATAGTAAACTATTGTTGAGATCAAAAGGCAGGAGCCATAATAACAAGCTGCGCGTAATACACCCGGCTGAGATAGCCATGAAATAATAGGCCCTTCCGTTGCCATACCTCCGCTAAAGCGCTTCTGGTTATACATGCGCACAAACGTAATGTATTGGGTGTTATGCCAAACATTTACCATTAGCCAACCAATACTAATATTTTCAATAAAGTTGTAACCCCAGAAAAATATCAAAAAATGTGAAAACATATAAACCGTGTGAATCAACGCGCGCTCGCCTTTTTTCCACGCACGTAAGCAGATCGTCAGCCACCAACCGACAAGAAATGCACTCGATAGCGTGCCTAACTGAACTAGCCACAAAGGCACTTGAGGCGTCCAGATCGGCATTGCCAAAAACGTATCGGGATTTTGGTAGCAGCGGTTTAATATCCCCACCACCGGTATCGACCAAAAAGTAAATTGATAAAAGTACACATGATTTCCAGCAATCGAACCCGAACGGTGGCGGTAGCGCTGGGCAACTCCCCAACTCTGCCGCACATAGTGAAACCATTGCCAAAAGAAATAAATCGTGACGATACTGATCACGCCATAGATGTAACCAATGATAAATGTAGTAACCAGAACTCCCGGCAACAGTAACCATATCAAATTAAAATTCCGGCGGCGGTCTATAGAAGTGCCGGCCAACTTGGTGAAGGTGGCGATCACGTGGTGATAACCTAGCAGCCACAAATCAGCCAATACCAGCAGTTCAAAATAAGCCTGATCCAACTGCGCCACTACCGCAATTAGTGCTGCCATTAATAAAATGCCTATTATCAGGCCCAAGTCGAATGATTTATCTTTCAACTGGCCTAAGGGCATGAAAGGAAGAACTTGATTACTCATTTTTATAAATCCTCTACATTGGCGCTGTTGCTATAAAGTATAGGACACATAAAATAACTACTTGAAAAACAATAAGGCAATGGAGCCATGCCTTTTCCGGCCCAAGCAACAATCCATGAAAGTCTTGCTTTCCGTGACGTACTTGAAACCAGATGTTCTAAAACCACATTCCAAAACGGAGACTTAGGAGCGAGCATAAGTGTCGTGATCTTCGATAGCGGCAGGAAACCTTGCGGACGGGGCAATATAATATGCCCCGTCCGGCGTAAGTCCGGTCCGCCGTGCACGGATATTGACTTTTCAGACAATAAAAAACCACCCAAACCGGTGAAGGCATAGGTGGTTTTGGGGTGTTCCTTGAAACCCTGTGGACGGGGCAATATGCCCCGTCCGGCGTTCATCCTTAAGGAGCAGCAGCAACACGGCATTGCGCTGGAACGTATTTAGCTATGTCCCCTGCGCAAGCCCATGTTATTTCCTGGGCAGGCGGTGTGCCGGGAACTAAAGCAGCACCGGCGGTTTGGGGCGTCAAAGTCAGCGTAACGCCGCCAGCTTTGGCTGTTGTCACAAATGTAAGTAAGCCATTACCACTGCAAGCTCCTGAAGCCACGTTTTCTGTTGCCGTTGCAGCAGTAACACCCGCACAAAGATCTGCTGCTCCGCTGGCGGCATTTTCGGAAACCGTGGCTTTCATGCTCGATGCGCCCACAATCGCTTCCGAAACCCGGGCACGGACGGTGTAGTCGGTATAGGCCGGAATCGCGACTGCGGCCAAAATGCCGATGATCGCGACCACGATCATTAATTCGATCAAGGTAAAACCTTGTTGTTTTTGTACATTAATGGTTTTCATTGTTAAGTTCCTCTTTGGGTGGGGTGTAAAAATTGTCAGAAGACGATCAGGAATTAGCAGGTTACGTACCAACTGCTTTAAAAATTTAACTCTCACCCAGCAAAATAATATAAAACTATTTATTAACAATGATTTACAAATAAATACTTACTGCCAACTATTTTCTTTATAGCAAAAAAAGGCCTTGGAGGAGAGCAACGGCTAAGCAAGTGACAAAAAATGACGTCGTTTTGTGACGCTTTTTGTCAATCGCGATTATTTGCTGTGCTATGCTTATTTTAACTCTGGCTCGCCTCGATCGTCGTTGTTCGGACTCTGGTGATCACAGTGTTCAATGCTAGGATCACTTTAAAATAACTCCGCATCATTCTATGCAAAAATTACACACTTTGCCTTTTGAACTTACTGCAGATTCAGTCAGCGACTGGCTTCTTTCACTCGACCGTCTTCTTCCGTCGGAAAAAGCCAACCTGCTCAATGGCGTGTTAAATGAATTAGTGACCACGCCGATCGACAAGAGAACCGTATTTTTAATGTTGGATAAACTGACTGCATGCGTGCTGCTGCTGTCTAACTTGCTCGAGCACAATGCGCAACGGCCGGATTATTCACCGGATAAAGCCAGAAAATGGATGACTGCCGCGATACAATTGCCCAAAAAACTGAGTTTTGCTTATGCACAACTGGCCAAAGATAATGCGGTGCCTGACACGCAACAGATCGTTTGCGCCTACCGGGCCATGCTGATCCTGTGCTTGCTGCATAAACGCAGCACTTTATTTTATGAAGCGCAGGATTTAACGATCTGGAAAAAATTTGCGGAACTGTATCTGCTGGCGGAAGAAAAACAATGGCTGGCGTTAAAGCTTGAGGATCGAATTGCAGGAACAATTAATTATCCGACGATTGATACACTCACCAAGCATGCTTTACTCTTTCACGCCAGTCATCCTTATCGGTATGAGACCTCAGCGATTTCAGGTATTTTTGCTGCTACTGCAGAATTAGCCAAACATGCCCAGCTTGGGACTGATTCTTCAGATTTTGCGCTATGTCATTGGCAGCCTGATGCCCGGCTTCCTCCTGATTGCATTGACCAGGAAAATCCTACTCAGCGGGTATTCTCGCTGCATACCGGAGATTTGGCCGATTTTTTTGAAAACCATCCGGATAAATCAGCAAAATTCGAGGCTTACCCCGGCCTTTTGCAGCGATTGACGGCCTATTATGAAAGCAGGCGATCAGTCGATCCGTTGCATTCCCAGACCTTTGGCCTCATCATAGGCAGCGCTCAAGCCGAGAAATTTTTAAACCTCCTGATCAGTCGCTACCGGGTCATGGAACTCAGCGGAATGAATCAGAGCCATCTAAAGGCATCCCATTTGGAACTGGTGCCTCTGGAAATCAGAAATACGCTCGCGTCGCTCTCGTCGAAGATTCTGGCTGACATCAAGAATGTTTCGGCAAATCAATTGACGGTATTTCCCACCAAAGATCGTGCATTTTGGGTAACCAAAATCGGCAATCTCAGATGTTCGCAGGATGAACCTGCCATTCTCGTTCAAGAAGGGAAACCCCCGTGTTTTTCCTTGATCCGCCATATCCGGCCGGACCGCAATATCAAGTTAAAAACCCTTTTGCTGGAAAGAATAGAAGGCGAAGTGTATCCGGTCGAGATTGGAAAGGCTCAAGGATTCATCGTCATTCGTTCAGATAGCGAATTCGCCGACTTATTTTTACCTCCGAGTAGCCGACATGGCAATTCGACGGTGCTGGCGATTGGCCGGGGAATTATCGATGCTTCGCTCAAGATAGAGAAATTTATCGAATCCAACATGCATTTTAGCCGCTATCAGGTGAGTTTTTTGGTGAGCGAAGCCGAAGCCTAGGACCTCTATAATTTTGGCGCAGAAGCCGGGATCGAACCGGACGAAAGGATCAGAAACCTTGAAAGCAAGTTTTCATGGCTCGAAGCAGCGATGACAGCATGATGAGCGTTAGATTTATTGAGACACAAGTGGCGACCGGATTGCAGAACAGTGGCTTAAATTGAATCATTTATCAGGATAAAGAACAGCTACGCTATGCCGATTCTACGGGTTGACGCCTTGACCGTAATCAGAAATTACCTTTGCCCTCCCTTTATAATATTTTTTAAATTGAAAAATATTCCCTATTTCCATTAGACTTATAGCCAATTATTCTTGTAAAGCTTTAAGGAAATCGAATTGAGAAAACAGGTTCCCCTATTAAAAATTACAAGAAATCAGGCGGTCCTTGCTATTTTGTTTTGTTTTTGGTTAGACAAAGGATACCCTGAATCTTTTTCCGCTAAAGACAATCCCGACAATGTTTATGTCATTGTCAACTCAGCCAATCCGCAAAGAAAAATCAGCCAAACCGGTTTGAATGCTATATTTAATATGCATTTGAGACACTGGAGCGACGGCTCTCCGATTACAGTTTATGTGTTCCAGGATGAAGATCCTTTGCATAAAACCTTTTGCAAACAGAAATTGCACGTCTTTCCCCACCAGGTCCGCAGAGGCTGGAACAGGCTGGTTTTCAGCGGCACAGGGCAGGCCCCGTTGCAGGTAGAGACGAAAGAGGAAATGCTGAAGCAAATCAGCGAAACGCCCGGGGCAGTAGGCTATTTAAGCGGTAAAGATTTGACGGCTGCCGTCAAAATATTGGAAATAAATTAGGAAGATAAGCCTATATGCGCTCTTTGCCCACAAATTTCAAGCATGACCTGTTGTTAGTCGCGTGCTCTTGCATCGCCACATTGGCGTTCAGTGCCTCCAGCCCGGCGCAAGACATAAAAATCAATAAATGGCTGCCCGACTCGATGCAGGTGCACGGTTTTCTGTCGCAAGGCTTCATTCATACCAGCGACAACAATTTTTTCGGCCATTCTAACGATTCTCTTTCGACCGATTTCAGAGAACTCGGAATCAATGGTTCCTGGAGAGCGCTGCCTGATTTACAACTGGCAATGCAAGTGGTCTGGCACGATGCGGGGCAAACGGATGAAGACGGTTTGCGCATCGACTATGGGCTGGCTAACTATAACTTTTTTTCCACAGAATCCTCGCTGCTGGCAATCCGGGCAGGCAGGATTCTGACACCCTTGGGCTTTTATAATGAAACCCGGGACGTTGCGGCTACTCGTCCGAGCATCTTGTTGCCTCAATCTATTTATTTCGATCGTAATAGAAATCTGGCTTTATCGGCCGATGGAGGCTATCTGTATGGCGAACACCGTACCGAGTTTGGAGACTTTTCATTCAACTTCGGACTGGTCATTCCGCGCACGGATGATCCGGAATTTGTGAACACGATTCTAAGGGGAGAAACGGGTAATTTGAAAGGAGATACCTCATGGGTCGCTCGGTTGGGATACGAAGCGCCCGATAGCGGAGTCCGCTTAGCCGTAACATATGCCGAGTTTCTCAGCGATTTCCATTCTTCTAAACAGCCTTTGAATGAAGGTTCGTTTCATTTCAGCCCATTGATTTTATCGGCACAATACAATGCGGAAAAATGGTCTTTGACCGCTGAGTATGCGTTGCGCCGAACCCGGCTGGATTACTTTAAACTTCCGGATATCGGCTTTACCGGCCAGAGTTATTATATTCAGGGCGCTTACCGATTTACCGACAAACTGGAAGGCCTCGTACGCTATGATGAACTGGTCCAGGATCTTAATGATCAATACGGCTATCGTTACCCGACTCGATTGGGCCCCAGTTTTTCCCGTTACGCCCGGGATTGGACATTCGGACTACGTTATGAAATTCTGCCTTCCCTGCTGATGAGCGCGGAATACCATCACATCAACGGTACGGGCTGGCTATCCCGGCTGGAAAATACGCAAAACGAAACTCAACACTGGGATATGTACACATTCATGCTTTCGTATAATTTTTGATTGCGCGGAATTGCGCACTTAGACTTTACCGAGGCGACAAGGCCAGTCGTGTTTTAAGTCCCGACTGGCCTTCAACCGGAAACTTTCACATTTTCTACATGAAACTCGGGATACGGCATTGCCTTGCCGATCCCGTAGCCCTGCACATAATCCACGCCCATGTCAGCCAATATCTCGAGAATCTCCCGGTTTTCGACGAACTCGGCAATCGTCTTGATCCCCATGCCTTGGCCGACGCTATTGATTGCCTTTACAAAAAGCTGATCCTCGCGGCTATACAAGATGTTTTTAATGAATGATCCATCAATTTTCAAATAATTGACCGGCAGCTGTTTCAAATAACTCATCGACGAAAAACCGACGCCGAAATCGTCCAACGCAAAACTGCCCCCAATGCTTTCGATTTGCAGGATCAAATCATGGGCCGCTTGCAGCCTCGTTACCGCTTGTGTTTCAGTGACCTCAAAAATAAAATGCTTGGCATCGAGTTGGTATTGCCGCAAAAACCGGCTGATGACAGCGAAAGCGTCCGGATTGGACAACATTTCTGCGGACAGGTTGATCGACAGTTTAATATCGTAGCCTTGTTGTATAAACTCGGCCTGCTTGCTGAACGCCAACTCGATCACACGCTGATCGATTTGATAAATCAGCCCGGTTTGTTCGGCAACCTTGATAAACTGGGCAGGCCGACTGATTTCCCCCCCCTCTCCGACCATTCTGAGAAGACATTCATAGTGCGAAATCGTCCGGGTGGCGACTCGCATGATCGGCTGATAAAATAATACAAAGCGGTTTTCCTCGAGCGCCTTTTCGATTTTGGCCTTCCAGGTTACCCGGCTCTTGATTTCGTTACGGTTGATGTCCGCATGATTGGCCAACCGCCAGCTGCCCCGGCCTTCTTCCTTTGCCCGGTACATCGCAATATCCGCCGAAGCGAGTAGATCATGCGCGCTGCAATCACCTTCGGGAAATATCAACAAGCCGGCGCTGACCGAAGCACGGTGCTGTTCGCTGCCGACATCGATCACGACTGTCGCCATTTCACTGCATAATTTCTGAGCCAGTTCCTCGGCCTGTTGTTGATCAATATTTGACGCCAAGATGATGAACTCATCGCCGCCAAAGCGCGCGACGATATCCGATTTACGGGTAATATGCAGCAGCTTTTCGGCCACCTTGATCAAAAGCTCATCGCCGACCTGATGACCGCTGCTGTCGTTGATGTATTTGAATTGATCGATATCGAAGAAAACGATCGCAGACGTGTAATTTTGCCGGATGGCAAGACTGATCGCGTATTCAAGCTCTTTCTCGAATTTATGGCGATTATAGAGGCTGGTCAAGGGATCGTGCTCCGCCAGCCAGGTCAGACGATTTTCGGATTTTTTGCGTTCGGTTAGATCGAGGCCGACCACCAGGGTTTCATGCGCCGATTCCGCATTGAGCCCTTCGATAAACAGGGGCGACAAATACCAGGAAAGATAAAGTTCGGAACCGTCCGCCGCAAAGGTCGGACACTCGAACTGCAAATTTTTATTCCGCGTGCGTTCAAAAATACCGTTCGACGCGCGAATCAACCCGGAAGTCTCGCCGGTAAAAAACAGGTCGGATAACTGTTTTCCGATTAAATCACTTGCCGAATGGCCGGTAAGTTGCTCGGTAAACTTATTGGCGGTGCGTATGGCCCCGGTGTTATCGATAGTCATGATGATTACCTGCGCGGTATTCAGCATATTGTCGATAAAATTTTTCTCGATCAACAGTTCTTTTGCCTGATTCGACAGCTCATGAGTCCGCTGATTGACCTGATCATCAAGCTCCTGCAAGGTGCCGATCAGTTCGTGTGCGGCGCCCTCCAACACATCAATCTCATCCTCGAAACAGGCACGCTGGGACAACCGGATTTGTTTCATGACCGCGTAATATTGCTTTTTCGCAATCAAAGGAAATACATTGGCCAGACTTTTGAGGCGACGAGTCGGTCCAATCAACAAAAACAGCAAGACCCCGCCGGATAATAACAGGCTCAATAATCCGCTCAACGCATAGAGTGAGGTTGCCTGCTTGACTCGGTTCAGCGAATCGCTGATGTCTTCAATGATCAATAACCGGGTTTCTTCACTGGCTTCAAACGGCAGTGAGATCAGATCGTAAGTTTTACCGCCGACTTCGAAAATGGTCGAGCCTTCCGGTAATTCTTCAGGATGAAGCTTGCCGATTTCTGCCAGCAATGCCGAGTTTTTTTTAACTTCAGTCATCGCAATCACATTCATCGACCAGGGTTCTATGCGTTGAACGCCTAGATTTTCGATTTTTGCATGCTTAGTCAAAATGGCGGAATCCAGACCAATCACATTTTTCAATTTCAAAACCGAATCCGCCAAGTCAACGCCGAAAATGAAAATGCCGAGAAAATCGCCATTATGTAAAAATGGCAGGGTGCGGAAATGATAGCAATGATCCTCGCAGTCAATATAGTCGTACGAGCTTTCATTTTTAGCTGCAAGACTGACCCAATCGTCAAACTGCTTTTGATAATCGGCGCTTCCCCAGTTACCGAGCATGCGTGCATCTTTGGTAAACAGAAAAACCGAAGTAATCTGCGACTCCAACTCGATTTGCGACCAGTTTCTGTCGATGGTTCGCGTAATGGCTTTCAATGCCCTGCCTGGCGCCATTGAAGAATCCAAAAGGCCGGGGATCAGCCAGCCGATATCGATACGGTCGTTTTTGACTTGTTCCAGAATCGCTTTAAATGCCTGAGAATATGCATGATGCAGGCGTGCTCTTTCCTGCTCATAATTCTTGTTCAAGGTAAACTGGCCAAACAGCACGATTGCCCCGGACCCAAGAAAAGTTGCAAAACTGACGGAAAGGATGGCTTTCCAGACCAGACTCAGGAAACGTTGTGTTTTTATTTCCATAAAGGAGTTAGGCAATAGATGCGGTTTTCAGACGAAAACTAGCCGAGTAGTTCAGATTGTATCGCATCATAGAGCGACTGGTAATCCGGACTTAAATTTTTGTAGATGGGTTCAGGAAAAATCAGGTACGGCGCACGCTGGCCAAAATAATCCGTCGCTTCGCCGATCTGGTTCAAACCGACGCCGAAGCGCGTCAATAGCCTTGCCAAACGCGGCTCCATCAAGCCGATCCCATAATCGAGCTTTTCTTCGAGCATCAAAATGGCGGTCGCAAATATCAGGCAGACCGGCAAATAATTGACCGGATAACGCTTATCATTTCCGCATTCCATGGCATGCTCGTTTTCAGAATCGAAGTTGTGATCGCTTTTCCTACGCCGAAACGAAGAAAGGATCAGCATTCTGGATACCTCGCCCGTTTTTCCGCGTCTGATATCCTTGACCGGCGCCCGGCCAAAGTCGAAAGGCCGTGGATAATGTTCTTCAATCGGCAATGTCTTCGTTGGGCTGACATCCAGAGGAATCAGTCTGACATTGCCGATGGGTTGACCGCTCGGCTTATGGTAAAGCAGCGTATGAATCGAACAAGGGTCCCATAAATCGGTTTCCAGATGCTCTCCCTGCGCATCGGCTGTAATCATGTTTTGTTCTTCAAAATAAACACGATAACGAATGTTATAAGCGATTTTCTTCATTTCAGGACTTGTCGCCTTGAGCATTCGAAAATATTTTTTATAATGCGACGTAAGGCTTAAATCGCAATCCATTAAATCACCTCGACTGAAAATTACAACATAATATTAATTGGTTATGACGATTTCTCTAGATACATCCGGTAGACAGCAAAAGCTTTTAGCAGCCAAGCCAGCGGATGTAGTTTGGTCCCTCAACGCTCAGTTTCGAACGGCTTTTCATCAGAAAGGAAGAATAAGGCTTATGACGAATAGGCAATCTGGCGGCATCGCGAGGCTACGGCCCATTTGATGTTTCGGGATGTCTGCATGAATTTCATGACTGTCGGGCGTAACGATCGGGACATGTTCTAGTGTTTCGATGGGTGGTGTAATAATTGAGGCACGAGCACTTGCAGGGCAATGATTTAACGCTCAACAACTGAACGACGAACGCCGCGGAATTCTCCCCGTCGATTCAGGCCGCTTTTAATGCTGGCCCGAACAGGGCCATGGTACCAGCAGTATTACTCTACTAATCATAGTGCAGTCCACACAAAATTTAAAAGAAAATCATATCCGTTAATTTTTGATTGTGGTTATTTTAACTTTTCAGTAACCTACTAGACGGCTTAATGCAATGGTCAACCTTTCGATTCGCGATAATGACAAAAAGAAAATTATTGCGGACGAGGAAGGTCAGGGTCAAGGCAATATTTTATGCGTTCCTGTCGGGTTGTACATTATGTAAGGTTTTGGAGGGACCTTTTCATCATGCCGATCTGAAACGACAGGCGGTTCGGCCGTTTTTCGTCCATTCCGCCAGAAGCATCGACCGTTCATCAAGCTATATATAACAATAACTAAAAATTAGGAGGAACGGTGTTTAGCGCATCGCTGTCGATCATTATCGCGTTACTGATGGGGCTTTTGGGCGTAGCTTACGTCTTTTGGCAATTTAAAATCATTCTTGGCTATGACCGCGGCAATGCCGCCATGCAAGCGATCGCGGAAGCCATTCAAGAGGGCGCCTCGGCTTTTCTTAACCGGGAATACCGGGTTCTGGCCGTATTCGTCGTGGTGGTGGCGTCGGTCATTTCTTCCTTTCTGCAATGGCAGACGGCGCTTTGTTTTACCGTCGGCGCGATCGCATCCGCAGGCGCAGGTTATTTAGGCATGTATGTGGCGGTGCGCGCGAACGTCAGAACCGCCTCTGCCGCCAGCCGTGGATTGCACGAAGGCCTCCGGGTCGCGTTCGGCAGCGGCGCAATTATGGGCATGTCGGTGGTCAGCTTCAGTCTGATCGGCATGACAACGCTTTATTTGATCTTCAACGGCGACCCGAACCAGTTGACCTATGTAACCGGTTTCGGTTTCGGCGCGAGCAGCATTGCCCTGTTCGCACGGGTCGGCGGAGGCATCTATACCAAGGCGGCGGATGTCGGCGCGGACCTGGTAGGCAAAGTCGAAAAAGGGATTCCCGAGGACGACCCGCGCAATCCGGCCGTGATTGCCGATAATGTCGGCGATAACGTAGGCGATGTCGCCGGTATGGGCGCCGACTTGTTCGAAAGCTACAGCGGTTCGATCATCGCCGCCGCGACACTCGGCGCGACACTCGGTGCCGATAAAGCCGCCGCCTTTATCGGCCTGCCGTTTCTGGTCGCCGCAGTCGGTATTTTGTCCAGCCTGTTCGGAATTTATATGGTGACCGGCGAAGAGAAAAATTCGAACGAGGCGACAACAACGATTTATCCCGGCTATTCCTTATGGATTCGCTACAGCCATCATTTGCGCCGTTTCGTCGCGAAAATTGACGAACACGCTTCGCTCGAAGACCTGCTGACGGCGCTGCGCCGTTCGGTCTGGGGCGCGTCGGCTGCCGTTCTGGCGCTGAGCTTGTTGACCGTATTGGTTTCCGGCGTCAGCATCAATTACTGGCTGGTCATCCTAGTCGGTCTGGCCGCCGGCAACGGTATCGCCTACGCGACCGAATACTTCACCTCCTACACCGATAAACCGACCCTGGCAATCGCCCACGCCACGCAAACGGGTCCCGCGACGACGATCATTCAGGGCATGGCGGTCGGCATGCTGAGCACCCTGTGGCCGGTATTGATTACTGCATTTGCGATTTTGCTCAGCATCTGGCTCGGCTTCAAGGCCGACGGTACGATTGCCGCCGGCCTGTATGCTGTGGCCTTGTCCGGCGTCGGCATGCTCAGCACGCTCGGGGTGACGCTCGCAACCGATGCGTACGGTCCGGTCGCGGACAATGCCGGCGGCATCGCCGAAATGGCTCACCTGCCAAGTGAAGTCCGTCACCGCACCGATGCGCTCGACAGCCTCGGCAATACCACCGCCGCAACCGGCAAGGGTTTTGCGATTGGCTCGGCCGTGTTGACCGCGCTGGCCTTACTGGCGGCCTATGTGAGCGCAGCGAAAATCGAGAGCTTGAACATTCTCGGTCCGACCATGCTGCCCGGCATTCTGATCGGTGCGATGATGCCGTATCTGTTTTCCGCCTTGACGATGATGGCGGTCGGCAAGGCCGCGCATGCGATTGTGATGGAAGTGCGCCGCCAGTTCCATGAAATTCCGGGTTTGATGGAAGGCACCGCGCAACCCGACTATAAATCCTGCGTCGGAATCAGTACCGAAAGCGCCCTGAGGGAAATGATTCTACCGGGCTCCCTGGCGGTCGTTGTGCCGATCGTGATCGGTCATGTACTCGGCAAGGAAGCCTTGGCCGGCTTCTTGATCGGCACGATGAGTTCCGGCTTCTTGCTTGCGGTGATGATGGCAAATGCAGGCGGCGCCTGGGACAACGCAAAAAAATGGATCGAAACCGGACAATACGGCGGCAAAGGATCGGATGCGCATAAAGCCGCCATCGTCGGCGATACTGTCGGCGACCCGTTCAAGGACACCAGCGGTCCGTCGCTGAATATCCTGATCAAGCTGATGACGATCGTCAGCCTGGTATTCGCGACGTCATTTGGTTCGGGTTGGTTGAGCTTTTAATCGGCTCATCGATAGGACGGGTGGTCGGGAGCATTCTTTTCCCGGCCATCCGTTTCTGTACTCCTACGCCGAGACATGACATAACAAGAACAAGCTGCGTAAGATTCGCCGAACACAGTGAAGCGCATTTGAGTATCCATCGCGAACGACAGGGAAACTCGTCATTCCGGCATACCTTGAAGGGCGCAAGTGAATTGCCGGAATCCACGACCGTAGGGACACAGGAGATACGACCTCATGGATGGGGAAGGTATATCGCGTCGGGGACGAGCGATCGAGAGCAATGCAGGAGCAATTGCCGAGAAGCCAAGGAGGGCGGGTTTTATACCTCCTTAAAACCTTGATACGCCGACCGGTTGACTGCCGGAAGAGAAGCAACCTCAATTACATCAGGCATCGCCCTCCATTTGCCTCGCCAATGGCAACCTCCGTCCTGCTTAGTAATTTCCTCCGCAGGACGATAAAACTTGATGCCATTACGATCCGTAAGGGATATGGCTTCCGGTAATCATCAATGCGGGGATATCCTGTTCCTGCGCTTAAAAAGCCAGGGCCGGCGTCGGGAGAATCCCGCAAATATCGACTTCAAAACCTGCATCCCGAATGACAGCCACGCAAGCGCCCGCGATTGCGGGACTGCTGGGGCGCAAGTCCATGCCCAATGCCACGCACGAAACGGGCGGCTGCGCGATGCTCTGCAAGAAAGCCAGCATGTAAGCAAAACAGAAATCAGCGTTCAGATCACTCGCCAACCCTCGCGCGCCGCTACTAACGAAGCGGATCGGGCTGAAAGCAATGATTTCACGGCTGTTTTTCATGATCTCTTTAATTTTATAAATGGACTATAATTATGTTATCTATGGGGACTCTGCGCAAGTACTCACACTGGTCGTTAGCAATTTGAAACCGTTTAAACAATAGTATTAGCTGCGTTCACGTTGTCTTGCAACTCGACATGGCCTGAAATAAATCAGGGTGACCCTTCAGCAATTCCTGCTAGATTTCATCATAACAGAAAAAAAAATATTTAAATTTTACGGCTTTTGAAGAAATTAATGGAGGCTTAATACATCAATATTATAATTAATCTAACATTGATATTAAGCTGGCAACAAAGTCTCTGGTTTGAGTAATCACGAAAAAATCGAGCTAATGCCTATACACAATAAGGATTCGCTTCTAAAAGAGCAGGTTGTTCAATTTTTCTGCCAAAAAGAAAAGTTGATAGGTTCGCGATTAAATCATGCCCCTGATTTGATCAACCTGACGAGCATTTTGGACTTCAAATTTAATTCGATTTTTAACGGATCGAATATAAAAAATATTGACGGATTATAACTTAATCATTCAGCATTAATTTTCACAGCATCAAGTTTCGTTTTCTCAGTCTCAGGAGATCAGGCGATGAACGCCTTCAAGGAGCGAACCTCGAAAAATCAGAATAAAGTTTTTGATAGACCGTTAGACCTTAAATACCACCTCACTACCTATTGGGAAAAACCATGAAAAAAACAGTTACTTTACTGCTTACTATGATGTTGTTCATAGCAATGCCTTTAGCGAATGCGGCATCATCTAAAGAGCTTAAACAACAAGCCACAGAAATTAAAAAGACAGATAAAAAAACCCTTTCCGCTGCCGTGAAAGCTAGCGCAGCGGCCGCAAGAGCGCTGAAAAAAGCAGAGAGACAACTTGTTAAGCTACAAAAATCTCCCAATACAACCCCCGCCGCACTTGCTGCTGCCCAGGCAGCTGTAACTCAGGCTGCGGCCGACAAAGCTGCTGCAGCAACGCGTTTAGCACAGGCGACCGCCCAAAAAGCAGCGAACGATCAGAAATTACAAACCATAAAAGACAATGCTGCTGCCGCTGTTAAAGCGGAAAAAGCGGCAAAGAAAACCGCTAAAGCACTAGAAAAAGCGAACGGTAAACTTGCTAAGTTACAACAATCTGGCAATTCGGATCCGGCAAAACTCGCTGCTGCTCAAGAAGCCGCGACTAAAGCATTAACCGCTAAACAAGCAGCGGAACATGCAGCTCAGATTGCTATTGAACAGTTGGAAAATATAGTAAATAATCTCCACCCTGTTAGTCCTTCTTGAGTCTTTATAAATAAAAGTGCAGTAACTCAAACCTAATCTAACCTGACAGTGACTGGATTTTTAAAAGTCCCTGTCAGGTTAAATTCAGCCTCAAATCAGTGGCTATTACAGAAATTATCGAACACCAACACTTTATCACCCGCATTGAGAAGTTCGACGCACGTATCCGATCCGATATAATCCGCGCCACCGGACTAGAATTGTATTGATATTGTTAGCCATTATCTGAAAACGATTTTGATGAAATTGCGAAATCTGGCATTCTGAGCGAGACGGAGTTTGCAACCCCGTCTAAAAAGTTTGAAGACTGTCCACCTGCTCAAAGAGTTATGCCAGCAATGATGTTAGCCGCCTTTTATGCGCGCAAGGCAAGACCTGACAATTTCTTCGGCGCGCGCCTGTGTCCCGGCCTCCGCATAGCAACGCAGTTCCGGCGCATTACCTGACGCCCTGAGATGCACAATCTCCCCGTTCATGAAGAACAATCGCAAGCCGTCGGTTTGATCGGAACCCGACGGCTGACCGCACACCTCGCCAAGCAGGGAACTGACGGCCTGCTCTGAGCCCGCCAGCCTCTCAAGCAGTTGCCGGCTCTTCTCGATCGCGAAGGCGGGAAGCCGGTCGCTGGCGGTAAAACGGGCCGGCAGGCTCGCCGGCAATTCGGACAGTCTGACACCGCGCTCCCGTGCCAAGGCCAGCAAGGCCAGCATTGGCAACACCGCATCGCGCGTCGGCAACGGTTGTAAACGGCGGCCGTCTTTTTTCAGTTCGGTCGCAACCAGAAAACCGCCGTTCGCCTCGAAACCGACCACCGCATCCTGGCCCTGCCCTACCAGCGCCTGCATCCCTTCGATCACATAAGGCGAGCCGATCCGGGTGCGCTTGACCGCAAAATGCCCACACTTTTCAACCGCCGTATTGCTGCTGACCGGCGTTGCAACGGCTTTAGCGCCTAAATACTGCGCGCACAAAATACCGACAATATCGCCGCGCAGCCACTGGCCGTTTTGGTCGCCGAGCAGCGGACGATCGGCGTCGCCGTCGGTAGACAAAATCGCATTGAAGCCGTAGGCCTTCGCCCATTGCCTGGCTTTCGCCTCATCTTCCGCGCTGACCGCCTCGGTGTCGATCGGCACGAACTGGTCGGTCCTTTCGATCGCAACGACCTCGGCGCCCAAGGCTTCCAGAAGCTCGCGCAACAGATCGCGCGCCACGCTCGAATGCTCGTAAAGCCCCAGCCGCAGGCCGTCCAATTGTTGCGGCGCGAAAAATTGCAAATAGCGGTCGATGAAGCCCCGATAAGCCGAACGATTGGCATCGGGCAGTGCCGCAACGGCCAGATCGTCCGGCAGCGTCAGCTCCGCGGCGCCGATGGCCGCCTCATCCTGCTTGGTGATTTCCCCGTCATGGCGATAAAACTTGATGCCGTTGCGGTCGAAAGGGATATGGCTGCCGGTGACCATCAGGGCCGGGATGTTTTGCGCCTGCGCATAAAAGGCCAGGGCCGGTGTCGGGATGATGCCGCAAAAATCGGCCTCGAATCCCGCGTGACGGATCGCCGCCACGCAAGCGCCCGCGATTGCAGGACTGCTGGGGCGCAAATCCATGCCTACCGCCACGCGCGAACCTGACGGGGGCAGGACGCTGTGCAAAAAAGCCAGTGTATAGGCAAAACATACCTCCGGGTTTAAATCCTCCACCAAGCCCCGTGCGCCGCTGGTACCGAAGCGGATCGGACTGAGTGCAATGATTTCACGACTGTTTTTCATGATTTCCTTGTAAGTGGGTTTAAATGCGGATAAGAGCATTCCGTAAATCAGAGGGGCTTGATTTGGCGGCCGTAGTGATCGGAGAAGCGGACAATATCGTCTTCGCCTAAATAGCTGCCGGACTGCACCTCGATCATTTCCAGCGGAATGACGCCCGGATTTTCCAAACGGTGAGTCACTCCCAAAGGAATGAAGGTCGATTGATTTTCCGACACCAGCACCTGCTCCTCGCCTCGGGTCACTAAGGCAGTGCCTTTGACGACGACCCAATGCTCCGCGCGATGATGGTGCATCTGGAGGGACAGCTTGGCGCCGGGCTTAACCACGATCCGTTTGGTTTTATGCCGTTCTCCCATGTCAATTTCGTCATAAAAGCCCCACGGCCGATACACTTTGCGGTGCGCATCGGCTTCGCGGCGTTTGTCGTTTTTCAACTGCTCTACCAACAGTTTGACGTCTTGCACCCTGTCCTTGGGCGCAATCATGACCGCATCATCGGTTTCCACAACCACCATATCCCTAATCCCGACGGCGGCAACGAGTTTATTCTCCGAATGGATAAAAGAATCATGCGTATCGACGGTAAGCACGTCGCCGCGTATCGCGTTCCCCCGATCGTCCTTCGCCGTGACCTCCCATAAAGCCGACCACGAGCCCACATCGTTCCATCCCGCATCCAGCGGAATCACCATGGCTTTATCGGTTTTTTCCATCACAGCATAATCGACCGAATCCGACGGACAAGGAGAGAATATATTCGCCGGAATACGAACAAAATCGACATCGCGTTGCGCGGCATTAAACGCATCCCGGCAAATGGCCAGTATTTGCGGATTGAATTTTTCCAGTTCCTGTAGAAAAACTCCGGCTTTGAAAGCAAACATGCCGCTATTCCACAGATAGTCCCCGCTCTCCAAATAGCCTTGCGCCGTTTTTAAGTCTGGCTTCTCGACAAACGCCGCCACCGGATAAGCTGAATCGTCCATGACGGCGACGGCTCCTCGTTTGATGTAACCGTAGCCGGTTTCGGGGTGCGTCGGCACGATCCCGAAAGTGACCAGGAAATTTTGTAATGCCAAACGTTCCGCCTGTTTCACGGCTTCTTGAAACACGGACGTCTGTAAAATCACATGATCCGAAGGCAAAACCAGTAACACCTCATCCGGATGGGCTGACAATGCCGCTAAAGCAATGGCTGGCGCGGTATTGCGGCCAAAAGGCTCTAATATAATCGCGCCTGGCTTGACATCGATCTCCCGCAACTGTTCGGCCACCATAAACCGGTGCGCTTCATTGCAGACGGCAATCGGCGAGCTTAAGGCGGGAACGCCCTCTAATCGGAGCCAGGTCTCCTGCAGCATCGTATTTTCCGATGTTAAAGGTAAAAACTGTTTTGGATAATGGGTACGCGACAGGGGCCATAGCCGAGTACCGGAACCGCCGGATAAAATGACTGGAATCATAAAAAATAAACTCAAATAAAAATTTTAAATGCTGTAATTAAGAAGCCCCATAAGGCCATGCCCTTATACACAAGTCCGTCATTCCGGCATACCCTGAAGGGCACAAGTGGATTGTCGGACAACTGCATAGAGCAGTTGCCGAATCCAGGCTACAGGGACGTATTGAGCTCACCATCCATGGCGCTAGATACACCCTCTTGTATCCTTTGGGTATCCCGGCGAGTATGACGGCATTTTTCTATAACGGTATGCCATAAAAGGCATTCCGGCAATTTTCTTCGCCAGACGGGGCATGTTGTAGCCCCGTCCGCAGAGTTTCCACTAGCTTTAGGCTATCGGCAGCCTCAAAACGAAGGGGACGGGATTGCAAATCCCGTCCCGCCCTAAAAATTTCTAAATTATTCAGCGTCCAATTGCGTAATACTGCAATCCGCTTTGTTTCACCAGTTTCGGTGGATACATGTTGCGGCCATCGAAAATAACCTTGTCCTTCAACATGCTCCGCAGTTTGTCGAAATCCGGACTGCGGAATTGCTTCCATTCGGTACAGATGATCAAGGTGTCGGCATTTTCCAAAGTATCGTCTTGCTTGGGGCAATACTTCAGACCGGGCTTTTTGCCATAGATCCGTTGGGCTTCCTGCAGCGCCTCCGGGTCGTAGGCCTGGACGGTCGCGCCAGCATTGATCAACGCCTCCAGCAATACGCGACTGGGAGCTTCGCGCATGTCGTCAGTATTGGGTTTGAAGGCTAGCCCCCACAATGCAAATACCTTGTCCTTGACCCCATCGGGGTAGTGTGCGGAAATTTTTTCGAATAGCCGGCCTTTTTGCCGGTCATTGACATTTTCGACTGCGGAGAGTAATTCGGCATGATAGCCCATTTCCCTCGCCGTGCGTTCCAATGCCTTGACATCTTTCGGGAAGCACGAACCGCCATAGCCGCAGCCAGGATAAATAAAGCTATAACCAATCCTACTGTCGGAACCGATGCCATGCCGGACGTGTTCGATGTCGGCGCCCAGCCGTTCGGCGAGATTGGCCAGCTCATTCATAAAGCTGATCTTGGTAGCCAGCATCGCATTCGCCGCATATTTGGTCAGCTCGGCAGATCGGATATCCATCGCAATGACCCGTTCTCTGCTCCGGTTGAACGGCGCGTACAGCGCCTTCAACAGTTCGGTGGTGCGCGGGTCGTCGGTGCCGATGATGATGCGGTCAGGCTTCATGAAATCTTCCAGCGCCGACCCTTCCTTCAAAAACTCGGGATTCGAAACGACGTCGAATTGCAATGATTCGCCGCGCTGCGCCAATCCCTCGCTGACCGTTTGTTTGACTTTATCGGCTGTACCGACCGGCACGGTGGATTTGTCGACGATGATTTTGTAATCCTTCATGTGTTCGGCGACACTTTTCGCCACCGCCAACACATAGCGCAAATCAGCGGAGCCATCCTCATCCGGCGGCGTACCGACCGCGATGAACTGGAATAAGCCGAAATCGACCGCCTCCTTGGCATCGGTTGTGAAATGCAGGCGACCGCCTTCCATGTTGTCCTTGATCATCTCTTCCAGACCCGGTTCGTAAATCGGAATAATGCCCTGCTTGAGTTGGTCGATCTTTTGCTGATCGACATCCATACACATCACCTGATTGCCGACGTCAGCCAGACAAGCGCCTGTAACCAGACCTACGTAACCGCTGCCAAATACGGTAATTTTCACTTTATTTAATCCTCTTAAAGCCTATTTTTTATTTGATAACAATACCGCTTCTGCAATCGAAGCGCTTGTATAATGATTACGATCAGTTCCCTGCCACAGAAATAACCACCGCCCCAGCGGCCCTATTATGAGGGCTGGTCGGTTAGAGCGGAAAAATGCGCTGAGCGAGGCAAAATTTGTGTAACTCCACCCCAACATTTAAAGACGGCTCACTAACACTCTTCATTCCTAATCCCGACCGACGGACAGGGTAAATGCCCTATCCGCTCCTGCTTCATTAACGATGTTTTTTCAGCAATTTCTCAGGCCCGCAGCTCGGATTCGTACGCAAGAAACCAGGCGTAGGTATCCTGTAATCCCTGCTCTAGATCGACCGATGCCCGCCAGCCCATATCGGCCAGGCGCGACACGTCCATTAATTTGCGCGGCGTACCGTCCGGCTTGGTCGTGTCGAAACGGATTTGGCCCTTGAATCCAACCACCCGGGCCATTGTTTCGGCCAGTTCGCGAATCGTCACATCCTTGCCCGTGCCGACATTGATGTGCGACAGCATCGGTGCGGTATTGGCCTGATAAGCGGCCTCGTCCAATTCCAGCACGAACAGGGATGCGGCGGCCATGTCATCGACATGCAAAAATTCGCGCATCGGCTTGCCCGAGCCCCACACCACGACCTCGGGTGCATCATTCAATTTGGCTTCGTGAAAACGCCTCATCATTGCCGGAATCACATGCGAATTTTCCGGATGAAAATTATCATTCGGGCCATACAGATTGGTCGGCATCACCGAACGGTAATCCACGCCGTACTGGCGGTTGTACGATTCGCACAATTTGATGCCCGCAATCTTCGCGACCGCATAAGGCTCGTTAGTCGGCTCCAGCACGCCGGTCAACAGCGCATCTTCACGCATCGGCTGGGGAGCCAGTTTCGGATAAATGCACGAACTGCCCAAAAACAGCAGCCTTTTGACGCCGCTACGATACGCCTGATGAATCACATTCGACTCGATCATCAGGTTTTCGTAAATAAATTCGGCAGGATAGGTGTTGTTTGCCCAAATACCGCCGACCTTTGCCGCCGCCAGAATCACCACATCAGGTTTTTCCGTTTGCATAAAGTCCGCAACTACCGTCTGATCGGTCAGATCCAATTCCCGATGCGTGCGCTCGACGACTTCGCAATCGCCGCGCGCCTCAAGTTGCCTGACCAGCGCAGAGCCAACCATGCCGCGATGCCCCGCCACATAAACCTTTCCGGAAATCTTCATCAGGCTTACTCCCGGCTAACGGAGACGGAATAGCCGTTCTTCTTAAGCAGCGCATGCTGCTTCGCTTGATCAAGGTCGGTTGTTACCATTTCCGCAACCATCTGATCCAGCGTGATTCTCGGCGTCCAGCCCAGCTTTTCGCGCGCCTTGCTGGGGTCACCAAGCAAGGTTTCGACTTCGGCAGGACGGAAATAGCGCGGATCGATTCGCACCACCACGTCTCCGACTTTCAATGCGGGCGCATGATCGCCGGTGGTCGATGCGACACGACCGATCTCATCGACGCCCTGCCCTTCCCAGGCCATCACGATGCCCAACTCCTTGGCCGTCTTCTCGATGAACTGGCGTACGGAATACTGCACACCGGTCGCGATCACAAAATCGTCCGGCTGTTCCTGTTGCAGCATCAGCCACTGCATTTCGACATAATCGAGCGCATGCCCCCAATCGCGCAGCGAATCCATATTGCCCATATACAAGCAGGGCTCCAGACCTTGTGCAATATTGCAGAGGCCTCTAGTGATCTTACGGGTCACAAAGGTTTCGCCTCGGCGCGGCGACTCGTGATTGAACAGAATCCCATTGCAGGCATACATGCCGTAGGCTTCGCGGTAATTGACCGTGATCCAATACGCATACAACTTAGCCGCCGCATAAGGCGAACGCGGATAGAACGGCGTCGTTTCACGCTGCGGAATTTCCTGCACCAGACCGTATAACTCAGAGGTAGAAGCCTGATAGAAACGGGTCTTCTTTTCCAGCCCCAAAAACCGTATCGCCTCCAGCAAACGCAAGGTACCGATCGCGTCCACATCTGCGGTATATTCCGGCGCTTCGAAAGAAACCGCGACATGGCTTTGCGCGCCCAGATTGTAGACTTCATCCGGCTGCACCTGTTGAATGATCCGAGTCAGGTTGGAGGTATCGGTCAAGTCGCCGTAATGCAGAATAAATTTTTTATTGTCGACATGCGGGTCCTCATAGATGTGATCGATACGCTGCGTATTGAACGATGAAGCGCGGCGTTTGATCCCGTGCACTTCATAGCCCTTCTTCAATAAAAACTCGGCCAGATATGAACCGTCCTGTCCTGTAATACCCGTAATTAATGCGACTTTTTTAGTCATTTCCTTTTCCGTTGATTGAAATTAAAAACTTGCAATACCTGAAGCGGGACGGGGTTTGCAACCCCGTCCCAACCATTTGAAAACTGTTTACCCTCGCGAATTATCCTGAATTCCTAAGCCTCTAAACATTACAGACGGTATGCACATCCCGTCAGGCGCAAGGCTCACCTTCGATATACAGCGTATCAGGCGACATATCAATATCCTCGGACCAAGCCACCGTGCCATTCGACACGTGTGCTAACTGGAACTTTCCGGGTTGCCGCAAAAGTTGATATGCGGGATAGTGAAGATAAGGGCGCATGGAAAAACGGCGCTTTTCTCCGCCAGCAAAAGTGACAAGCAATTCATAATTAGTCAAATCCTTAACGGCGACTACATCGGGTGTCATAGTATAAAAGCCTCAGCGCAGTGGATCGATTTTACAGGGAGTTTCACCGGAAACGGCAAGTTCCCAGTCAGCCATCAGTTCATCGGCATGCAAGACACGGCGCAAGCTAAAAGCATCCCTTCTCCCTTGAAAGGGATGCGCGCTTTATCGAGCTATCTTTTCATAACAGGTACCCATTCACTTAAATTGTTGCTCGATTTTTGGTACCACGATGGATAGACTGCTCGCTTTTTTTAAAAGAATGTCTTCTTGCATTGGTGAATGTATGATGTGAGCCAAAACTTCCGTACCTTTCTCCGTTGGATGAATCCCATCTCTATAAAAGAGTTCATTCCATCGGGGATCACGGCCTACGCTAAAAATTTCTTCCGCGCCAGATACAGCTAACTCTGTGGCATAATCTTCTAACTTTTGAGCTCGTAAGGTCTCATTTGTGGCTTCTGCTTTATCTGGATAAAGAAAGAAGGAGACTTTCTTTCCTATAGTCGGATTGTTTTGCAGGAATTCCTTTAATTCAGCTTTCCAATCACCTGAAGGAACCTTCAAATCAACGGGAGTTGCCTTGCACGGGCTCCAGTTATATAGATACTTCTTGATAACATACGCTGTTGCATAAACTGGGTGACTACGTGGATGTGTTTCTTCACATGACCAAGACGATGCTTCCTCAAAATCAGCACTATTAAGAACGAAGATAAGCTGGTCTATTGAGCTGACAACTGTTAGGTGGGAGTTGAGGTAGTGTAGTTCGTTTCGTAGCGCCCAACTACCAGCGGATATTGGCCACACGTTCTCACCAGATATTTTCTGGAGTTGCGGACCTAGCCGATCAGCCTGCCTATATGGATTTCCACCAAGAACCACACTATCCCCTATCAAAAGAACGTCTACAGACGCCGTTGGTTTAAACTCGGGCGCTCCCATGCTTAAGGAGTTGAATTGCCAATCGTGACTTCGGAGAAAACTACCTGACTGATTTGGTTTTGGTATGTATCCAATCTTATTGTTTGCATCATATAAAGGAAAATCAACAATGCCGGAAAGACGTATCGCAATTTCAATTAATGTCAGACATAACATTAAACCAATTGCAATCTTTAATTTAAATTTCATGTTTTTCATTATTTTTTTGGCTTCAACTCGCCATTTGAATCTACGCTTAGGCAAGTGAAATTTCTGAGCAGGACGTGGTTTGCAACCCCGTCCCAAACATTTTTGAAGACTGTTCGCCTACGCAAATTATCATGCATGTCCAAGCCCAAACATTACGAACGGGATTTATATCCCGTCCGGCGCCAAGCCCCCGTCTAGTTATCGGCATAAACAATTTCGGGGTTGTCTCCCTTCCGTTTTGCCAGCGCCAATAGCAGCAATACCATCAAACTTCCACCCACATCGGCCAGCCAGTCCCAAATGCTGGACGTGCGCCCCGGCAGATATGACTGAAACCATTCGTGCGCGATGCCCAGCATGGCCATTAAAACCAATAGCAGCCAAAACTTAGGGCTGATGCCCATTCCCCTCCACAACAACGCGCTTAACAAACCATACACAAAAGCATGAACCAGTTTGTCCCAAGGCGCTGCGACGAGATGTGCCGTGCCGGGCTGTAGTTCCACCATAAATAAAAACGCCAGCATACAAAGCGCAGCAATTAAACTGAGCAAACGCCAATCAGGAAATCGCTGATGCCTTGTCACGCCATTGACCAAAATTAATTATTAACGGAGTCAATCCAATTGCCTTGTTGTTGTGCGGTATGCTCTTTGAAACCAAAACTCAATAAAAACTCCTCGAATCCCCGAAGGATCGCTTCTTTGCCCAGATTTTCCAGAGCGTACTGTCTGGCTTTCATATTGACGCGCGGACGTCCCGTTTTCGCGGCATTAAGCATGCTTTTCAATGAAGTCACAAACTGCTCCAAGTTTTCGGGCTCAACTCGTTCGGCGATACCGGGATATTGTTCGCACAATATGCCCAACTCTGTTTCCGCTTCGGCGGTAATCAGCGCATAACCGCCTGCCGCCAGTATCGTCGTCAGCTTGGACGGTAACACCGCATCGGCGGCTCCTTTTTTCTGAATTACCAGATGTACGTCAGCCAAAGCCATCAGGGCAGGCAGATCCTGATAAGGCTGCAACGAATCAAAGCGCACATTGTTTAGCTCAAGCTGTTCCGCTTGTTCGATCAAATTCTGTTTTTCCGCACCCTCACCTAGGACTAAAAATAAGACGTCAGGCTCAGAGGATAAATGTTTAGCCGCTTGCAACAATAAATCCAGTCCCTGCTTTTTTCCCAGATTGCCGGAATATAAAATGATTTTAGATGTATCCGACAGCACCCAACGCCGGCGAAAATCAGAAGCATCAACTTCAGGCTTAATGAAATCGGTATCCACCCAATTGGGAAAAAAATGCAAAGGCACTGATTGACGGGTTTTGTTTCTCGCCCTTGCCAGCATCGAATGCGAAATCGAACTGACAGCACTAAAGCGGCGCATGAAAAAACTCTCGACCGCCTGACAGACCGCCGTCTTTAAGCGTCCATTTTTCGCCAGCCCCAACCCCAGCATCGCATCTAATTCGAAATCCTGAATATGCAAAAGGCTTTTGGCGCCAGTTAACCGGCTCAACAGCAGTGCGGCGGGCACACAAAAAAATGTAGGCTCAACCGTGATGATCACATCAGGCTTCCAGCGCCATTGGCTTAACACGGCAGGCAGACTGCTCAGCGCAAAACTGGCCAAATGCAATAAACGAGTTAACGTTGTCGGACGGTTCGGCACGAATAGCGGACAGCGAAGCACATTGACGCTATTCAATTGCTCTTTCCTGTAAGTCCAAGCTGAGTAGCCGCCACCGATGCGCCATTCAGGGTAATAGGGAGGAGCGGTAATCACCCTGACTTCATGCCCCCTTGCCGCCAGCCAATCGCACATTTCACCGGAATATTTACCGATACCGGTCAATTCAGGCGCGTAATTGATTCCATAGAGCATTATTTTCATTATTTTGCAAAAATTGAATTCATCGACAAGCCACTAACTAAAACGCCCAAGCGACAGCCACCAAACGAGTTAGTTATCAAAGACTCTCATTCGCTTAACTTATCGCTCTCACAAACAGAGCCCATCATCACTCTTAACCTTAATTTTTATTCCAAGTATTTCTGTTATATTGCCGATGTATTTATCAACGCCAATAATTGTAGTAAAAAATTTATGCTTAGAATTAAAATATACATAATTAAATAACCCAACCATGTATGGTATAAGCCATTTATAAGATTCTTTAATATTTTAGACTTATATACTTATGAAAAACTTATGTTTATCAAATCTTAAGAAAAATATTTTTAATAATTCACAAAGCTTGATATACCGATTAACTTAGCATAAAAAAATCCGAGTCCAGCTTAATTTAATTAAAAAATAGCAAAATATTTTATGAAAAAAGTCATTGTGCTATACATTAATAAAAAAAATATTAACAGAAGCTTTACTATTTTTAGCTTACTTTTACCCTTACTTTGCATTCCTTCTTTCGCGAGTTCGTCTCCATCAGAAGTATTTGACCCAAAATATCCATCACGTTCTGGGTATAAGTTAGTTTTTGGAGACGAATTTGGCTCGTCATCTACTATAGATATTAAAGGTACCGGCGATCCTAAATTCAAATGGTACACGACACCATTTTTTATTAAGCCATTAAGTAAAACGTACAGCATAATTAAAGTTAACAATGGAATTCTAACGCTTAACAGTACAAAAAGTAGTGCTCAGAATAGCAATATAGCAACTGCTATGCCCGCCAATAATAAACAAGGATGGTTAGGCAAAACATTTAGCGGTGGAGCATATTTCGAAGCAAGAATTTCCTTCGATCCAGCCACAGTGAATACAGCAAATGGATGGCCATCTTTCTGGTCTATGGCGATTGAGCATATGGCTCAAAAAGGCGCTGACCAATGGATAGGAAAAGTTGCTGGTTATAGTCATTTCATAGAGGATGACTTCTTTGAGTATGACACAGCATCTTTCGCCGGTCCCAACAGCTACGGGGCCACAATGCACGATTGGTATGGGGCATGGAAAAAAACCTGCTCTATTGGTTATTGCAATGTCAACAATACCTCTCATGGTGGAAGCAGCTTCAAGAATGCAGTCATCAAAACGTCAATAAAAACTGATTGGACACAATTCCACACTATCGGACAATTATGGGTACCAAGTAATATCCT
Organism: Methylomicrobium sp.; assembly: GCA_051061015.1. Taxonomy (GTDB): domain Bacteria; phylum Pseudomonadota; class Gammaproteobacteria; order Methylococcales; family Methylomonadaceae; genus Methylomicrobium. Next base: position 214,605 of record JBPFEG010000083.1, on the reverse strand, counting down.
AAGCAATAAGGGCTACGTAAATAATTACTTTGATGGCAAGTTAATGTCAATAGTCACTTGGGTTAACTCGTCTCCCCCTACAATTCCACCTGCCGGAGATTTCTCGTTCAGCATCATGGATCAAAGCCAGCTAGTTATTATTCTTGGTACAGGAGTCAATCAGCCCCTGAATATTGATTGGGTTCATGTCTGGCAAAAAAGCTAGTTAAATTGACGTATCGGATTAGTATTAATATAGCTATTAATCGATTGCCTTCGGTGTTGGGATAAACATCATCCCTGTACATGCTCGCTCTGCATTAAGAATCGCCAGCTATTCGCAGAATATATTTAGTGCTCTCCGCAAACAAAAGCGACAATTTAGGAGCAAATTTCTTTATACACAACACGGAATCAGTCTCTTCAGTTTTTTCGTGATAAATTATGAACACAGGTTTAAACTTTTGAGCCTTCAAAAATACTGCGAATTCCGAGAGATATCAATTCGGCACATTCATCAATAATGAAATTTATAATATATTTCAACTCAATTATCTATAATATTAACTATTCTTAGCTAACACAGATAAATAATTATTAGTGAGTAGCACTATGCAGAAAAACTTTCATTTTCCTTGGAGCGCTTCCAATTCTCGGGTTTTCAGCACGATGAAAAACTCATATATCGATTGCAGTATCGCGTAAGCAAAGCCTGCCCGCCCATCCAGAAAACCAAGTTTACCTACATAGAGCAATAGAAATTTAATCAAAGGACGGAAAGGCAAACGATAAAACAGCTCTTTTTGATGGAATCGGCGCTCGTGAAAATCTTTCGTTGTAAAAGCCTTTAACAAATCGAATTGAGAATGTGCCTTACGATTCTCAATGATCTGCTGCGCCTCAAAGCGGCTATACGAATTATGCCGATCAACCCAATGCCCGATACCCTTGCTGAATGGGAAATGATCCAAAAAGCCGGCCACCTGCCCCACCCGCCCATCGGCGATCGGTACTGGATTGATCAAACGCTCGTAGCGCATTTTCTCATACATGAACAATCTCATGTAAAACGGCGAAGTCTGCACATGCTTGAGCCATGTACCCCAAAAAAAATCTCTACGTCTTACGCGAAAAGCAACATATTCATTCGGAGACATCACTGCATCTTTAACCGCCCTTATTAACTCAGGTGTCATCCGCTCATCCGCATCGATCGCAAAAACCCACCGATGCTTAAATGGTATATTCTTTAATCCCCAGTTCCGATGCGCAGATTCATCACCACCGAAAGCCAGTTTGCTTTCACTATAATCCCGTTTTGTAACCTTCGCACCAAAGCGCTCAGCAATCGCCACAGTTTCATCCGTACTCATAGAGTCATAGACATGAATATCATCCGACCATGCAACGCTTTCGAGACAGCCTGGTAAGTCTTGATGTTCATTTTTTGTAAGGATTAGGATGGAAATATTGTTCACTGTAATACCCTTTGTTTATCACGCACACCAATCTGTTTAACCGGAACCCCAGCCCAAACCCGCCAAGATTCATTTATGGATTTTGCGACTACAGCACGCGCACCAATCACCGTACCTTCGGCAATTGACACTCCCGGCCCAACAAATGACTCAGCACAAAGCCACACTCGACTACCAATAGTGATTGGTGCCGTAATTAACTGAAAATTAGGCATATTAAAGTCATGACTTCCAGTACACAAATATGTACCTTGAGAAATTACTGCATAGTCATCAATCTTAACTTGATCCATACAATAGATCGTCGCTCCATCACCTATACCGACAAAATTACCTACATTCAAATTCCACGGCGCCCATATCTTAACTGACGGATAAATGTGCACATGATGTCCCAGTTTTGCCCCAAATAATCTGAGCAGCAGATTCCTCCATGAGTGAAAAGGTCGCGGACTAATTTTGAACAAAAACAAATAGACCAACCCCCACAGCATTCGTAACAATCGATTCACTACCGAAAATGAAGGACCTCGATAAGGGTCATTACCTTGTAGAATCATTTACTCTCCTGAATTATTTCCAACATCTACATGCACCACGCCGGGAATGAGAATGGTTTTCAAACCCGGTTATGGTTCTCACTTTCTCACGACTAATTTTGATCCTAAAAAACAAGCATAGACAAATCGAAATCTGACACTACCGTCCACCTATCGTCTATCAACATAACTACCATCCACTGGCCTAGACAAGAGCATCTTTTCATGGCTAATTTGTTGATCTTGACTAAATCGATAACGAATAAATTTGGCCGGCACGCCACCAACGATAAAGTATGCTGGCACATCCTTTGTGACAACCGCACCAGCGCCAATTATGGCACCATTACCAATTGTTACCCCGCACATAATAATTGCGCCAGCCCCTATCCATACATCCGCACCAATTTCCGTATTTTTAAACTCAGGCCTGCCGGAAAAAATAATTGGCTTGCCAGGAAAATTGTACACATGATCATTTCCTATAATCATTACCCTTGGGCCTATCATTGTATAGGCACCTATCTTTACACCTGATTCAATCGCACAACCCGGACCAACGTAGGAATAAGGGCTCGCGATAAAGTCTTTACTGATTGTGGAATGACCGCCCGCCAAAAAGGTTGGGTGAGTATGCTTTAATCCTAAGCGAATACGCCAGAAATAACGGCGAAACCATCTAAGAGCACCTCTTATCATTTCACACTCTGCTCAAACCAAGACAAATGCAGAACGTCATCCCCCTCATCTGCGGGAACGCAATTAATAGCATTTAATAAGACATCAACTTGTTTTTTTGGGTTATAGACCTGATCAATTACTGTATAGCAATTCATGCGAACCTTATCTTTATCAGCAAAACAAGATTTCGCTTCAATAAGGGCATCAGCTAACGCATAAACATCCCATTGATTAAAGAGAAGACCAGTTTTTTTATCGACAACTGCTTCAACTTCTGGCATCTGTTCCACTACGTTGGCGTGGCTAATTACAGGAGTGCCAAACATCAGACTATGCATCGCAGTAAGCCCAACCTTTCCCGGTGAAACAGTGATATCAGCCGTGTATATCATAGCCCCAACTAAATTATCATCGTAAATTGCCCCTAGAAATTTGACGTTAATATTCAGCTCAGCAGCCATTTTTTCCAACTGGTCCCGGCTTGGTCCATCCCCAACCATCACTACCTCTATATCAAGGTCACATCGATTTCTTACTAATGCAATAGCGTCAAATAGCAATTCATACCGGCAAATTTCCGTAAGTCTTGAAACACAAATTATTTTGAGTGCCCCACTACGAGAGAAAACGCCTAATGATCCCGGTGAGCTATCCACAGATACTTGTTGCCTTATTTGGAGCTGCCTTGAATAATCCAATGAATTGAAGCCCACATAAAGATTATATGACGCAAATCCAAATGATTTTGCAATAAGTTTAGATCTGTAACCATAACTATAAAAACAATTCGCTAACGAAAAAAAACAACGTCTTACTATATTTTTAAAGCTGTTCTCATTTGTAAAAAATCCATGCCCCCAAAAGACAACACGCTTCCCTCGCAATCTTGCCAAAATTGCCGCAAACCAAGTTGAAATAAAGTTTGGATTAGCAAGCAACACATAAACATCGTATTCGCCAACAATGCTCTCAATTACTAACCGAGGTTGAAAGTGAAGCCCCTTAAACCAAAGACCTCGCCCCCAAATAAGTTTACAACCGCCAGTAGGCTGCATTGAAGGTATACCTGCAAATGAACCTAGCTCACTCGTAATAAGTGTTATTTCTGAATACCTCTGAAACAGCTCCTCGAAAACGCCTTTTCTATAATGCGGAAAATGGTGGTAAGAAACTAAAGTTTTCATAACATGACCTTTCTTATTCTTCTATTTCTTAGTGTTCCATGACATACCCAAGCTAATCCCAAAATTATTTGCCTAGAATCATCTAAATACTCAAACGTCATCACCAATAACCAAAATAAATATATTATATGTCTATGAATAAAGTGTTAACTATAGAAATAGAGCCGGAAATCTATTAAAAATAGAAATTTCATCAAATGTAATAATTAAAAAACCAAAATATAGCAACAATCATCACACTAAATTATTTTTAACATAGCCAAAGTGACATTATCGCTCAACAACTTATTTTTTAAAAAATACGAACAAAATACACGCGAAGATAAGGCGTTGATATATTCAAACTCATGCATATTCGACATGAGCTTGCAATTGAAAAACTGCTGCTTATTTAGTTGCATTATTCTTACATTTAACCTGAGAAATACTCATAAAATTTATTTTTTATAAGCATATTCACTAAGAAAAAACATCTTTTCAGGCGTCAACAGTATAATCAATATCATAAGCGAAGCCGGATTTCCTATCCCTAAAAGATACCGTGCAACAAGTGATTCCATAGCCGAAAATACTAAAATTGCTAAATAGAAATCAGATACAAATGAACGCTCTGCCATACCTGCAAGATAAATTTTCCTTAGCAGCATTATAGAGATAGAGGCAGTTAAAAAAACGCCAGACTCCCAAAGTGAATTGATATAACTACTATCAGTTGCGATACCATACAAATCATGATCCCATGAGCGCATACCATGCCCAAACACAACCCCACTAAAAGAATCTAGTGACATTGCAACAATCACAGACCAATTATCGGTCCTGCCAGTTAAACCGCTATCGAAACCGCGATACGTTGAGTTAAGCTCAAAAAGCTCTGAAAAATACTCAGTAATTTTCTCTGGGTTCGAAAATGCAAGGGCAAAAACAGTTAATACACCAACAGCGGCGTTAATAATTAACTTGCGAGTTATATTCGCGCCATGCAATATATGCGCAGCATAGACTGCGAATAGCGATAAAAAGGTGCCAACTAATGCCCCTCTAGAACTCGTCGCTCCCAATATAACAAGACATGCGACGGAAGAAATCATCAGAATCGCAAGCCATAGCTTATCTCGATAATATTTATGCCAGTACGCGTAAAGCGCACAGCAAAGAAATGAAAGGCCAAATATATGACCTGTTAAATTTGGATGATTGTCGAAAGGTGAAAATCTAACTCTCCCACCACGCTCATTTATGGAAAACTTTAAGCTTTCGACAAGCATATCGTATTCAAAAATGAGCGTAAGCACCGTCATGGTAATAGCCGCATAAATAAACACCCTAATTGTTTTTTCTACCCCATTAACAAGTATTAAGGTACGGGCTGCAAAGGCGCACAACATAAAAGCTAAAGTTTGCGGAATTAGCTCGAACTGCTGATTAAGCAAGAGAGCAAAACATGAGAAAATAGGCACCAAAAAACAGATAATTATTGTTGCGCCATCTAGCCTAAACAAACGTTTATTACAGCGAGCTTTAATAAGGTCGATCGTTCCAGCAAAAATAAAAAACATCATGCCAACAATTTGTATGGCGCTTCCACTATCGCCATATAGACCAAACAAGAGCAGCAAAAAAGCTATAAAAAGGAACATAAAAATTTCTTCAACAAATCTGATTCGTTATGCAATGTATTGGCTAGATAGAAAAATCGAATATCGACGAATCAAAAGCACAGCCATAATACTTTCGGAAATTAGTACCAATACGGCAACCCATAACATCTGGTTTGTAAACATCAATAAAGGCACCATCAAGACAACCAACAGCATAGTCATCACTATAAACTGCCTGCTCTGGTTCCGCGTTCGGTTCGCAGCCGTCAATGTTTGATTAAGCACTTGCCCGCCAATGTAAAAGGATGCTGCAATACAGAGCGCAGTCAGCACTTTCAAATCCAAATTCAATTTCCCTGCTAACCAAACCCGCTCTAAGACATTCGCATACAAAACAGCGCCCGCTCCAACCATCAGTGATACGATAATTGCAACAACTACCACTCTGCGAACGATCTTCGCTAACTGCGCATGTTGTCTACTGGCAACCAACTCAGTAAATTCAGGATTAAGTGATGCCAAAACTACCGTAAGGGGCTGAACAGGAAGTCGCGAAATGGTCCGGCATGCGGCGAAGACTGCAGCAGAAGTTGGCCCCAGTATGGTTGATATAAGTAGTACAGGGGCATGCAAGGCTAATTGCTGTGACAGAGATATCAGCATAAATCCATGTCCAGCCAGCTTGACTGAAACCAATTCCGCATTAGCGCTTTTTCTCCGGTTCTTGCTCTGCCTTGTTTTTCTTGCAACACTTCCTCTTAATAGCAGCCTTGGCGTATGGATAACCCCCACTGTCGCTGCAATGAACCTTAAAGCTAAAGCCGTAACAGCTGCTGCTAAAATCCCTCGCCCCAACAAGGCACAACCCAGAATCCCCAATAATTCGATTGACCGGACCGTGTTGCTGACAAATATTCCAACTGCATTTTTCCCAATGAAACGCCAAACCGCGCCATAAATTCCAATAAGTGGTTGCAAAGCAGCAGATAACGCCAGCGAAATAAAGACAATTGCTAATTGCATGGCCTGTTCAGATGCGTCCTCACGATCGTAGTAGGACCAAACGAATACAGAAATAGCCACAATTATTACAGCTGCTGACAATGCCTTAATAATGAAGCCACCCAACACGTTGCGTACAAGTACCCAAGCTTCCTCCACGGTACGCGCAGATTTCAAACAAAGCTGATTTGACAAAGCAGTTGCCGCCCCCAAATCCGTCATCAGAAAAAACTGAGCGAGCGCCGACAGGGTCACCCAATAGCCATAACCTTCAGCACCCCACTTTGCAACTGCCACAGACGGAATAAACATCGTGGACAAAATAGTCACAAGTTGACCATAGCCGTGAGCTGACATGGTTCTTAGTACACGGTATATTTTCAAGCAGTTACCTAATCTAGGACGTCAGAACAAAACAAGAGGGTCAAATCTTATTTAAAACACAATCCAAAGATATGTTCGGAACAGTTAAACTATTTGCAAATGTTTTACATGCTTGAGACAAATGAGGGTGCTCCAATATATTCTTAATAATATATAAATCGCTGGATTTTATTCTTTCCATTGCCGAGGTTTTTGCCATAGCCTGAAATACCAATGAATGAGCTTTGTCCTGCAAGTTTGGCCAGTTATTCAGTCCAAATAATGCCAATTTATACTGAACCGACCGTTCCCACGGCCCCAAATCCAAGGAACGTTCCATCGCCCCCGTCAGTTCGTCGTCGAATTGCTTTAAAACCAATTTAGTGACCGCTAACTGATTCCAGAGATAGGGCCAGGAAGGCGTGAGGCGCAAACTGCGGCGCACATAATCCAAGGCTCTAAATTCATTTGGCTGCCACCCCAATTCCTGGGCAAGAGGTTCCTTATCGAATCTCAAAAGCTCCAATTTCTGGTTAAACGCTCCGGCCAATTCCAAATAGCGTGCATTAGCGGAGCGCAGTTCCAGAGTTCTTCCCAAATGCTGGCTGGCGAGGCGCCATTGAGCATCATTTTTATTGGATAGGTCCTGATTCACCGTATCCAGGTGGTGGCTCAGTTGGATTGCATACACATCCGCCAAAGACCAACGCATCGCGATACCTGCCATTATGATCAGTCCCAGGATGGCCGGCATATATAAGATTGCCTGTAACGCCGGCTTTGATCTTAACTGGCCAACTACAGTCATAAAAGCATCGCCTCGGCATTGGTGCTGAACAGAGCCTGCGCTTTGGCGGTTCCGATAATCGGCAACAGCATCTCATACGCGGATTTCAGGCTCGGCCGGCGTTTATGCAGATTATGAGCATCGGTCGCCACCACGGTGGCCTTGCCTTTTTGAATCAACGAAAGTGCCAGTTTCTGAGAAATCTCACCAAACAGGCCAGTCACCGAATCCGCGGTAATCTGCAGCAGGCAACCCTTTTTAACAAAGGCATCGATCTTTTCCGGCTGGCGCATCACGCTCTGGTTGCGTTCCGGATGGGCAATCATCGGCAGGATGTCGCGCTGGATCAGCCAGTCGATCAATTTATCGGCACCGACCGTAATGTGATCGTGCGGAAATTCCAGCAGTATCAAGCGCTTGCCTTGCCAACGTCCAAGGAACGGAATCTTGCCCTGGCTGATCAGGATGGGCAGCTCGGCGCAAATCCGGACTTCGGCGGCCATGCCGACCTGCAGCGGGATATTCTCGGCGGCCAATTTATTCTGGAAGCCCTCGAATATACGTCGTATGTTGGCGCTGTCGTTATCGTAGCATCCGGGTTGGATATGCGGGGTGACCATACAACGATGGGTTCCATGCTCGACCGCATAGCGCGCCATTTCCAGCGATTGTTCCATCGTTTTGGGGCCATCATCAATGCCGGGAAGCATATGGCAGTGCAGGTCAATCATGGGTTAGGGTTTAATCATCCGAAGGATAAATTTATAGGGTAAATGTTATTTTTCTCGCTCCCAATCGGGAGCTTAACTGTTATTAAGTTAAGGAAGAAAATCTTTGTAAAATCCCCCTCAGTCCCCCTTTTTCAAAGGGGGAAACGTATCGCCCCACCCCCCTTTTTCAAAGGGGGAAATGTATCGCCCCACCCCATCTTTCAAAGGTAGAGAACATATCGCCCCTCCCTTTCTCAAAAGGGTAAGCGTATTGCCCCTTCCCTTTTTCAAATGGAAGGAGCATATCGCCCTCCTTTTTCAAAGTCGGGACGCACTTTACCCCCTTTGCAAAGGGGGTTAGGGGGGATTTTCAAATAAAACTTCACTTAAGGCAGTGGGGTTCCAGCTTGGGTACGCAGTCTTGGAAACTCTAACTTCCCCTCAAAACAGGAAGCTAGAACTTTCAGAGTCTGGATTCCCAACCTCCTGGTTAGGAATCAGCGCAAAGCCGCTCCTACACGTACAAAACATCAAGAGGAACTGTTTTCATCGGTACCGTAAGCGGTTTGGTAATAGTAATAGCCGCCATATTCGCCGTTCCCGTAGCGCTTGCTTTTTTCGACATCCATTTGAGTCAGCACAATACCGGCCAATGGCGCGCCAAACCGCTCGAGCGTTCTGAGTCCATCCTTCACCGCCTTGATCGAGGTCGAATCGGCCTTGACCGTATAGATGACGGAGCGGACGTGTTGCGCCAGCCATTGCGCATCGCTGACCGCATGCACCGGAGGAGAATCGATCAGGATCAGGCTGTAGCGTTTTTCCAGTTCATCCAGCAATTCGGCAAAGGCCCTGGACGCCAGCAATTCCAGCGGATTCGGCGGCGGCATGCCGGCCGGTAAAACGTCCAATGCCAGTCCAGGCACGGCATGCAAACACTCTTCCAGTTTGGCGTGGAGTGCCAACGCATGAGTCAGCCCAGGCGATTTGGGGGGCAGTTGGAAACGTTTTGCCAACGTCGGCCTTCTCAAGTCGGCTTCGATCAGCAGTACCCGTTTGTCGCCTTCATCGAGTTGGGCCAAGGATTGGGCCAAACTCATCGCGAGCGTGGACTTGCCTTCCGCCGGAAACGATGAGGTGACCATCCAGATGTTATGGGGGCTATCTAAGGCGGACAACACCAGCCCTGTCCTGACCGTACGCACGGCTTCCGCAAACACGCCCCGCGGATCACTCGTAACCAATTGCCCCAACTCTCCGGGATTTTCGCGCAGGCGATCGAGTAACGGAATCGCGCCCAGGAACGGCTGATCAAGTTTTCTTTCGATATCATCCGGTGACTTGAAGGTCGAATCCAGATAGTCCAACAGGAAGGCGATCAGCACACCCATAAATATCATGCCGACAAAGGTCAATGCCAAAATCATCTTTTTCTTCGGTTTCACCGGCTCGATCGGGATACTGGCCTTATCGACAAACCGGATATTGGCGGAACTCAGTTCAGCTGCCTCATTCGCTTCTTTGAAGCGATTGATGAAGGTTTCGTACAGCTTTTTGTTCGATTCGACCTCGCGTTGCAATTCGCTCAACCGGGTTTGCTTGCGGCTGATATGCTGCACCTGAAACTTGTTATTTTCTATGCTGCCAAGAACCGCTTGCTCGTTGGCTCTGGCAATTTCATACCGGCTCTTGATACTGGATGCGATACTCATTACTTGTTTTTCGAGCAAGTCTTTGAGGGAGTCTCGCTCCGAATGCACTGCTACCATCGCCGGATGCTCGGGTCCATAGCGCTCGGCAAGATCGGACTCTTTACGCGCCAGCTCGGCATCCTTGCTCTTCAGGTCCATCACCACGGGATCCTGCAGGACCTCAAGTATTTGATCGAGCCTTTTGCCCGATTTGATCTTGCTATAGAGGTTTTCCGCCTCGAAACGCGCCTGACGGACAGCAGCCAAAGTCTGTGTATTTTGCTCGATCTCTTTGGTACTCAGCGTCAATACGCCTTCCAGATCGACCAGGTTTTCCTTAGCCAAGTAGTCCTGCAAACGGTTTTCGGATTCGCTCAGTCTGTCTTTTAAGGATTGAAGACGTTCGGAAAGCCATTCCGCCGACTTGCGGGTATCCTCCATCCGGGCTTCCAGGCCGCTTTCGATAAATCTCTCCCCGAGCGCGTTCACCACCCCCTGCGCCAGTTTGGGATCGTTCGCGTCGAAGCTGACATCGACCAATTGAGTTTTTATACGGGGCTTGACAGTCAGCCGCTCCAGAAACTCTTTAACCAAGCCCTCTTCCGCCTTGACTGCCTCATCAGTATCTTTGCTTTCCGATTCCTCGGGAGTCAATGCCGGCAACAACGCGAGCCAATCCTTCCAGAATGGCTGGCTCTTGTTTTCCGGCTTCAATTCTTCAAATTCGGGATGAGCAGCCAGCTTCATGCTGCGGATCACTTTGCGCGCCAGATCGGGAGATTTGATGATTTCAAACTGGGTTTGAAAATACTCAGCTCTAGACATGTCCATCGCATACACGTCTTCGATCGAAAGCAAATTGCCCTGCTTGCCTTCCACCAACAGCGTGGCAGAAGAGCGATAGACCGGCTTCATCGAAAACACGAAAAGGCCCGCCAGCACTGTTACCACTATGGCTAATAGAAAAATCCGCCATTGATATTGGCGTATAACCCGCCAATAATGGCGCAGGTCTATACTGTCTTCTTCAAGAAAATCATCATTCTGCAATACTTTATTCACTCTAAAGTTTTGCTGGTGCATGATTGGATAATCTGGGGATCTCGACTTTAAATCATTCATTAGAAAAAACTCTCCTCAACGATCACCACGTCGCCCGGTGCAATAGGCGCATCCATTTCGACTTCGGCGCCTTTATGTTTCGAGTCCTTCTCGCGCTCGAGTAATACGCTCGATTGTGAGGCCCGTTCGGTAAAGCCGCCCGCTATCGAGATTGCCTTTTGTACAGTCAAGCCCGGCAGGTAAGGAAATGCGCCCGGTCTGTTGACTTCACCATTCACGAAGAACTCGCGATATTCCAGAACTGACACGGTAACGCTCGGATCTTTCAAATACCGACCGCTGAGACCTTGCGTGATTTTGTCCTTCAGTTTGCCAACCGTTAATCCCTTCACATTCATTTCGCCCAAAAAAGGAAAGATGATGGTGCCGGCATCGCTTAATTTGGCTTCCAGAGCCAAATCGGGCTCGCGAAACACGCTAATGCTGATTTTGTCTCCCGCGCCCAGTTCATAGTTGGACATCAATCCATTCTCCGATTCAGGCGCCGCATTTGCGAAGACCGGCGAAAGCACCGCTATCCATAACGAAAAATATAAAAATAAAGTTTTGTTCATCGTTCTCTTTGTTACTTCAGTACCATGAAGCCCACGGGGTTTTCGCGTCGTCAGAAATGCGTGGGTTGCCTGTGATATAAAACATGATCGCATTCTGGTTAAAATCGAACTCGCTGCTGCTCGAACTCAGGTTTCGGTAAGAATAATTGATGCCGATGCCCAGCCAGCGCCGGACACCATAGTTCAGGTCGAATCCAACCGAGGTGTAGTCATCCTGCCGGTTGACCCCCAGATTTTCGGCATTTTCACGTGCCCCGAATAGCTGAGTCGTGACGCGCGACGTCCAGTCGTGCGCCCAGCTCAATCGAAAGCGATCGGAAGCACGAACGTTATCGCTCGCAATCGACGGGGTTGCGTCGCGAGCGATGGCCAGATTCAAGCGCGAATAACTCAACGGAGCCCAACTCATAGACAGATCCCATGTCACATCATCAAAGCTCGTTGACGTTGAGTTGTCGAACTCCTGATGCAGATAGCCGATCCGCGCGCCAAATTGAGTTTTGACCGAATACCGCCAAGTACCACCTACCAAAAAACGGTGTTTACTATAATCGAACTCTGATGCCTCATCCTGTCTGTGCTTGACGAGTGTATTTTCAATCTGTGTCTGTAACGTCGTTTTAGGCGCTATCCTGAAATAAAAACCGGGCATCACAATAAACTGCGTTCTATCTTGTCTAGCCGTAAACTCACGATTATTTTGAAAGGTATAGTCCTGGACGTTGAACTTCAGCTCCAAATTACCCTTGGCCTCGACCCTGCCGTAACGATAGGTCACGTCAGCGCTGTGCAGATGATACTGATCGGGCTCTGATCGACCTGTTGCGTTAAGTGAATCACTTCCAACCTGCCCCGTTGGATTAATCAGGTCTCTTCCTAGAAAAATCCCTCTCTGGTAGTGGCTATCCAAATAACCCAGGTTCACATCCAGCCTATTCCGGCTGGTAAATTCGATATGCGAAGACCCACCCACGAAATGATCCACATAATCGTCTTGGGGACTATTATGATATTGAGAACTTTGCAGCGTATAAGTCAAAGCGTAGCGGTTCAAATGCCTTTCCAGCGCCAATTGTCCTCCTGCATGAAACTGCGTCAGGAAGGAGCCTTTTTTAAATCTATCTTGTTGAAATATATTGTCGTTGTAAGACTCCGCCGCTTCGAAGATCGGCGCGAACTCGAACGGTCCTACCGGAAAAATGACCGGATCTTTTCTAATATCCAGCACTTCCGCTTTGAGTGGGCCGCAAAAAGCCAATAGGCACCAGCCAACCGTGCGATGATTTATATGCATAACCGTCAAATAGCAGAACGATCGGTAAGCGCCTGCTGCGCAACCTGCGGTAAAGCCAGGAGCGCGACGAATAACAGGATATTGGCGGGGATCTGCAGATTGAAATCCACCGCGGAATGAATCAGCAGGCTAATCGTCCCCATGATCGAGGCAAAGCCTATTCCGCTTAGCAGTCTCGAATCGCCGCGCCGGAGCAACGCCCAGCCATTCAGTAAACCCAGTATCAGGTAAGCCGCGAGCGGCATACAGCCGATTACACCCAACTCGACCAGGATCTGCAGATAATCGTTATGGGCATAATCGTAAAAGCCGCCCACAAATTGGCTGTATTTGGGAAAAATATACGCGAATGTGCCCGCTCCTGTTCCGGCCAGCCAAAAATCTGGAATCATCTGCATCACGGCCTGAACGACTTCATCTCGGGTTTCATGATCGAGGCCGGTTTTTTCGAGTCTGTCCACGACTTCGCTAAGATCGAACCATGTGCCCAACAGGAGTATATCGACCGCAACGATACTGACGATGATCGCTACGAAGCCGGGACGTCGAAATTGCTTAGTAGATAAAAAAGCGATCGCAGAGGTAATCAAAAGCGCATTGAAAAAAGCCGCGTTACCCATCCGCGAATGCGTCATCAGCAAACCAATTACCATCATGACCAGCAGACCGCGCAAAACGGCAATCGGGCTCAACAAAGTTTGCAGAATATAGGCCAGAATGCCGCGCCAATTTTGACGAACCCGATCGGAAACTTTGCGCGAACCCAACAGCAAGCCGATGCCTATCGGTAACGCCATTTCGAGGTAACCGGCCAAATGATTCCGGTTCACGAAAGTGCCCGTAGCATTACCGATATAGGCCTCTTTCGGCACAAAAAACAAATATTCCATGCCGGTTAATACCATCATGGTGCCGTAAAGCGCCTGAAACACGCCTGTCAGAACCAACATATAACAAAACTGTACCAGCCGTTTTCGGCTGTTAATCAGCCCGGCCATTAGGCAAACCATGGCAAAACACCCCAATGTCAGCATGGCTCTATCGAGAGTCTTTCCGGGTTCCAGGGAAATAGGAAATGCTTTCTCCGCTTGTTCGGGTGACAAAACAGCTAGCGCTGATGTGTAAATTTCGGCCGTAGCCGGAAATAAAGATGACATCCAGCCGGAAGGCAGTTCAATGCTTGCCTGGGCCCACATCCAAAAGGCTGCAAACAATAACAGAAACTTTCCGAACTGGGCAGGCTGTGCCTGTCCTGTTATTCGCTCGGAGAGCAGGCGGTAGCAGCCTACGATTAAATAGCCGGCGAGAAGCATCATAAATATCGAGGATAAAGCCAGGAATGCCCATCCTCGATTACCGCCCACCGGTAAAGGAGAAACGATAAATGCTCCTAAGAAGCCAATATAAATCGATCGTTCCAGCCAGCGAAAAAAGCCGGACAATGAGAATCCGTTCTTCTGCCCTAAAATTTGTCCATTCATCAAAATACGTAGATAACTCTGCTACAAATCTAGTCATTATGGGCTTGCGGTTAATTAACCCAAGCTACAATCGCGGCACCCCATTGTTCCGGGGCTTCAAAAATGCGCTGACCTTCGTCCATTGCCTTTAAAAAAGCTCCGTCGCTCCAACATGTTCACAGGTACAAGAGGATTGACGGAGCCTCTAACCCACTAAGGCAAGCTCGGATGACTACTCAAATCACAGTTCGTCCAAAGCCCGTATTACTAAAGCATTTTTACCTTAGCAGGGAGAAACACTTTTTTTGCAATGGCCTGGGCTATCCTGCCAATGACCATGGTCGCCGCTGTGGCCGTTACCGTTACTGTTGCCCGGACCCTGTTCGTTGCCATTGCCCTTGCGAATAATGCCGGGGGCCGCCGTGACTTTTGTTAAAGCGCTCTTCGCAACTTCGCTTGTATCTTTTTTTTGAGCTGCAAATGCCTGAGTGGTAGTCACCACACATAAAACCGAAATTGAAACTATTAATTTCTTCATCATAGGTTATCTCCAAAAATGTAAAATAACCCTACGCCTAACTGCTGCGCAGGCCGTACAACAAACACAAACAACTAACACTACAAACTAAAATTTACACCCCAATTCTTCCTAACAGGTTATAGGGAATTCCTTTATGCTTTATTAATTTTTTACAAGTTCTGAAAGGAGTTGATAGGAAATTTCTAAGGTAAATTTTTAATGCGCGTTGGTGGTTTTAAGCACGACGCTAAATGTTCGAAAAATAATCAAGATATCCAATGACAACGACCAGTTCTTCAGATATTCCAGGTCATACTCGACTCTTTTTTCCATTTTATCGAGAGTTTCTGTTTCCCCTCTTAATCCATGGACTTGCGCCCAGCCGGTAATACCCGGTTTGACTTTATGGCGCAGCATATAACCCTGAATCAACTTTCTATATATCTCATTATGTGCGACAGCATGCGGGCGTGGCCCGACGATACTCATATCGCCTTTGAGTACGTTGAGAAACTGAGGAAGCTCATCCAATGATGTCTTTCTTAAAAATGCACCGAACGGATAAATCCGTGGATCATTTTTGCTAGCCTGTTGAATAGTGCGCCCATTCTCGCACACATTCATTGTCCTGAATTTATAAACCTTAATTTCCCGCCCATCGAGCCCGTATCGGATCTGTTTAAAAAGAATAGGACCTGGCGAATAAAGCTTGATAATCAGCGCTATCAATAATAATAACGGAGAAATAAACACCAAAATGCATAATGAAACACAGAAATCGAATATATGTTTCCAAATTGCATCAAGATGTAGAATCGGAGTTTCTAATACCGATACGACAGGAATATCGTGGATTAAATCGACACGAGACTGAATCTGATTAAAATTCGATATATCGGGCACGAAATAAGTCGAAGCAGTAGTGTCACCCAGTTCATTCAGTAAATGGGTGATGCGTTGTTCATATCTGAACGGTAATGCAATAAAGACTAATTGAATGCCATGTTCTTTGACATACGCTAAAACATCATCAACACCACCTAAAACATAATTTCTGCAGACTTCCTCAATACGCTCTTGTTGGCGTGAATCAAAAAAACCTTCGAACTGTATTAGAAGACTGGGGTCATTTAAAATTTCCCTACTTAAGCGATAACCCAGCTCTGTGGCGCCCACAATCACACATTTGCGAGTTTTGGTGTTATTGTGCCGGTATTTCAACCAGTAATGAAATAACCCATGGGCAGCTAATAAAAAAGCTGGTAATGAGAGCAACCAAACCCTAACGACATTTTTATCGATATGTTCGGAAAATGGGGGTTTTAAAAATAACGAGTAAATCAGAAAAATAAATACGATGCTGCCTATCAGTACCGTACAAATATAAGAACTAAGGTTGATTTCACGGAAATTTCGCAACGGCCTCAGCATTTTTGCAATAAACCACGAAAGCAACATTACCGCTAACAGAAGAATTGCCTGATAGCTGCTCCAGGGCACATGGAAGAAAAATATAAAAGCGATAAAAGTCAACCCACAGACAGACGGCTCTAAAATTCTTTTTGCTAACGCAATGCTAGGTGGTTCAGATAGAATTTTCATAGCTGTCATACCCAATTAGAATTAATAAATAAAATTTATAGGCAGAATAGAAGAGCACATGTAATTGCCTACGGCGTACGTAATGCTTCACTACAAAAAACATCACCTTTAGACCTAGAAAATTTATATTAAATGCAATATTTTTCTTAAAAAATACTATATATTTGCCACAGGAATAATATACTTAGTATAAAAGAATTAATATGCGAAGACTTTCGCACTTTTAAAACATCATTAGAAAAATCGGTAAACTTTTATATTTCCGATTAAGAAGCCTTGCTCGCTGCCTGAAAGAAGACTTAAACCGCGCTTATTTTTCAAATAAATATTGATTTCGCTTAAATGCACGGCTCATGAAACTGTGTTGTTTGAAGATTACCTATAAAACGGCATACCTAAAAACCAACGATGGCAGACTCTCCCATCACAATATTGGTTAGGTAATCGCTATGATACTCAAACACTCTTAAAACTCTATTAAATACAGCGGAATTAACAAAATAACTTAGTCTACTTTTTAAAATACAAATTAAAAAACCTAGACTCTATTACATAATAAGACAACTCTACTTATTTAACTTTTATAATTTGTTGCAGATAATTGATGCAGAAATTATTTATATAGATTTTCTTGCTGCTATCTTTGGGCGGGACAAAAAAAAGGGCCTTACGGCCCTTTTCTAATCTGCATGAGGAAAAACTTAATCTTCCTTTTCCGCTTCTTTCATACTGAGGCGGACACGGCCTTGACGGTCGATTTCGAGCACCTTGACCCGAACTACATCGCCTTCGGCCAGTTTGTCACTGACCTTATCGACATGCTCGTTCGAGATTTGTGAGATGTGCACCAACCCGTCCTTGCCTGGCAGGATCGTTACGAACGCGCCGAAGTCCATCAGACGGACGACCTTGCCTTCGTAGATCTTGCCGACTTCGACTTCGGCGGTAATCTCTTCGATCAGACGGCGCGCTTCTTCGCCGGCCGCCTTATCAACCGAGGCGATTTTCACCACGCCATCATCCGTCAGGTCAACGCTCGCGCCGGTGATTTCGGTAATACCGCGAATGGTCGCACCGCCTTTGCCGATCACTTCGCGAATCTTGCTCGGGTCGATCTTGAAGGTGATGATGCGTGGCGCATAATCGGACATGTGTTCGCGTGCGGTCGGCAACACCTTGTTCATTTCGCCGAGAATGTGGATCCGGCCGATCTTGGCTTGCGCGAGCGCAGTCTTCATGATTTCGGCGGTGATGCCGTCGATCTTGATGTCCATCTGCAGCGCGGTGATGCCGTCAGCGGTACCCGCGACTTTGAAATCCATGTCGCCGAGATGATCTTCATCGCCCATGATGTCGGACAGGACCGCAAACTCGTTGCCTTCCTTGATCAGACCCATTGCGATACCAGCAACCGGCGCCTTGATCGGTACGCCCGCGTCCATCAGCGCCAAACTGCTGCCGCAGACTGAGGCCATCGAACTGGAACCGTTCGATTCGGTAATTTCGGAAACCACGCGGATCACATACGGAAACTCTTCCATCACCGGCAAGACGGCCAATACGCCGCGCTTGGCCAGACGGCCGTGACCGATCTCGCGGCGCTTCGGAGAACCAACAAAGCCGGTCTCGCCAACGCTGTACGGCGGGAAGTTGTAGTGCAGCATGAACAGATCTTTGTATTCGCCGGTCAGCGCATCGATGATTTGCGCATCGCGCTGGGTACCCAGCGTCGCCACGACCAGCGCTTGCGTTTCACCGCGGGTGAACAAGGCGGAGCCGTGCGTTCTCGGCAATACGCCGGTCCGGATCGTGATCGGGCGAACCGAATCGAGCGCGCGACCGTCGATCCGCCGCTTTTCGCTCAGGATCGCATGGCGAACAATGTTGTATTCGAGATTTTCAATGATGTGGCGAATCGCGTTTTCGGTATATTCGCCGAGCGCGGTAAATTTCTCGATCGCCGCATTGCGAATCGTTTTCAGACGATCCTGTCTGACCATTTTTTCGGCGATCCGGTAGGCTTCCTTGATGCCTTCCTCGACTTCGGCAGTCACCAGCCGAACCAGTTCGGCATCGGCATCCGGAGCAGTCCATTCGACCACGCCGGCACCCGCTGCTGCCGCAAATTCATTGATCGCATTGATCGCGGCCTGCATTTGTTCATGGCCGAACAGCACCGCGCCGAGCATTTCTTCCTCGGTCAGGCCATCGGCTTCGGATTCGACCATCAACACCGCATTGGCGGTACCGGCAACGACCAGTTGCAGACGCGACTCTTTTAACGCGGCCGGCGACGGATTCAACAGATACTGGCCGTCCTTGAATCCTACGCAGGCGGCACCGACAGGTCCGTTGAACGGCAGTCCTGAAACTGCCAGCGCCGCTGAGGCGCCCAGCAGGGCCGGAATTTCGGTATCGATTTCTGGATTCAGCGAGATGACGGTCGCGATGATTTGCACTTCATCGGTGTAGCCTTCCGGGAACATCGGACGCATCGGCCGGTCGATCAGACGCGAAATCAGCGTTTCCTGTTCGGACGGCCGCCCTTCCCGCTTGAAAAAACCGCCGGGAATTTTACCGGCCGCATAGGATTTTTCCTGATAATTTACCGTCAACGGAAAAAAGTCGTTGCCGCCTGTATCTTTTTTGCTAACGACGGTCACCAATAAGGAGGTGCCTTCGACATTGATGATTACGGCGCCGTGGGCCTGGCGGGCGATTTCACCGGTTTCCAATGTAACGGTGCGACCGCCGTACTGAAATTCTTTCCTGATAGGATTCACTATTAGGTTCCTTTGCGTAGATATTGTTGAGTTAAAACTGGGGTAACGCTGAAATGCAAACGGCGCCGAACAGGCGCCGTTTAGAGTCTGGTCTTATTTGCGCAAACCGAGACGATCGATCAGCGTGCGGTAGCGGTCGCCGTCCTTGTTTTTCAGGTAGTCGAGCAGCTTGCGACGCTGGTTGACCATCCGCAACAGGCCGCGACGCGAATGGTTGTCTTTTTTGTGCGCCGCGAAATGCGGGGTCAGGTGCTGGATATGTGCAGTCAACAGCGCGACCTGGACTTCCGGGGAACCGGTATCGGTTTCGGACAGACGGTATTCTTCAACGATTTTTTTCTTTTGTTCCGCAGTAAAAGGCATTTGATTAAACCCTATGATTATTGCTAATTAAAAAAAGCCCTGATAAGGGCCGGTATCTACCCATTTCCGCGATAGGGGGCAGAGAATGGGTTAAAAGCGCGAGGAAAAAACACAGTACGAAAAAATTTTTTTCGGTTTAGGCCTTTTTCCTTTAGCCTGATTCTTCCAGATTGAACAATCTGCAAGGAGCTAGTTTACCATCCATTCGCATTTCGCCCAAGCCCAAAAACACGCCGTCATGATAGAGGCGCACCTGTCCAGGCCGGGATGGATCGGCAGTAACAGCTTGTCCGTTCCGGATCTTGCCGGCATCGAGATCCTGCAGTTCGACGGCGGGCATCGTTTGTAACGGTGCATCGACCTTGAGCAAAAGAGCCTCGATTTGTTGCACATCCATTGTACCTAATTGCTCGATCGTGAACGCCTCGCCGATAGCAAACATGCCGGCCTGCAATCGGCGCAGCTCCGCGACTGTCGCGCCACAACCGAAATGAGCACCAATGTCTTCCGCGAGTGAGCGGATATAAGTCCCTTTCGAGCAGAATACTTCCAGCGCCAGCCTGTCGCCCTCAAAATCGAGCAGTTTCAGTTCATAGATCGTGATGCGCCGCGCTTTCCGCTCGACCGTCTTGCCTTCCCGGGCCAGTTCGTAAAGCTTCTTGCCGTTCAGCTTCAATGCCGAATACATCGGCGGGACCTGATCGATCTCGCCGGTAAAGCGTTGCAGGCACTCGTCAAGCATCGGCCGGGTGATTTCGGGGACAGGCTTGGTTTCCAGCACCGCCCCCTCGGCATCGCCGGTGTCGGTCAATACGCCGAGCCGAATCACGACCCGGTAGCGCTTGTCGTCCTCCAGCATCATGCCGGACACCTTGGTCGCTTCGCCGAAACACAACGGCAAGAGGCCTGTCGCCAAAGGATCGAGGCTGCCGGTATGCCCGGCTTTCGCCGCATTCAACAAGCGTTTGACTTCCTGCAGCGCCTGATTCGAGGACACGCCGAGCCGTTTGTCCAGCAGCAAGATGCCGTGCACATTGCGCCGGTGATTGCGCTTGCTCATTCCTGATCGGGCTCTTTATCCGTCTTGTCGATATCGCTGAGCAATTCAGCGACGCGCATGCCGGTATCGAACGAATCGTCGTAATAAAAGCGCAGTTCCGAGATATGCCTGAGCCGCATCCGTTTCGCGAGCTCATGCCGTATCACCGGAGCAAGCTGATTCAGCCATTTGACATGATTCCGCTTGCCGGCGGCATCCGTGTTCAACACCGTAAAGTAGACTTTCGCGACCGCCAGATCCTTGCTCAGATCGACTTCATTGATAGTCACAAAGCCGAGCCGCGAATCCTTCACGATCCGCTGCAGAATGAACGAGAGTTCCTTCTGCATCTCGGATGCCACACGGGCGCTGCGTCCAAATTCTTTTGCCATGACTCTTTACAATACGCGTTTGACTTCGGTCCGTTCAAAGACTTCGATCTGGTCGCCGACTCTGACATCGTTATAGTTTTTGACGCCGATACCGCACTCCATGCCCATCTTGACTTCGGTTACGTCATCCTTGAAGCGGCGCAGCGATTCGAGCTGACCTTCATAGATCACCACGTTTTCGCGCAGCACGCGAATCGGCAGGTTGCGCTTGACATAACCCTCGACGACCATACAGCCGGCGACCGCGCCGAACTTCGGCGAACGGAACACGTCGCGCACTTCGGCCAGACCGACGATCTGTTCCTTGATCTCCGGCGCCAGCATGCCGCTGATCGCGTTTTTGACTTCGTCGATCGCTTCGTAGATCACGCTGTAGTAATGCAGGTCGATGCCCTTCTCTTCGATCAGCTTGCGTGCGGTTGCATCGGCCCGGACATTGAAACCGATCAGAATCGCTCCCGAGGCCAGCGCCAGATTCGCGTCGCCTTCGTTAATACCGCCGACGCCGCCGTAGACCACCTTGACTTCGACTTCCGGCGTCGACAAATCGACCAGCGAACTGCGCAACGCTTCGAGACTGCCCTGCACGTCGGTCTTGATCACCAGATTCAGGCTGGCGACCTCGCCGGCAGCCATTCTGGAGAAGACCTCATCCAGCTTGGAAGCCTGCTGCGCGGCATGGCGGGTTGTCCGCTTGCGTTCTTCGCGGTGCTTGGCCAGATCTTTTGCAATCCGTTCGTTCTGCACGACCAGGAACTCGTCGCCGGCATTCGGCGTGCCGGATAAGCCGAGGATTTCGACCGGAACCGAAGGACCGGCTTCTTTGATGGCCTTGCCGTTTTCGTTGAACATCGCCCGCACCCGACCGTATTCCTGCCCGCAAAGCACCATTTGACCGCTCTCGAGCGTGCCTTTTTGCACCAAAATGGTAGCCACTGCGCCGCGGCCTTTGTCCAAGCGCGATTCGATCACGATCCCGGAAGCCGGGCCTTCGACCGGGGATTTCAGTTCGAGAATTTCGGTTTGCACGATCAAGGCTTCGATCAAATCGTCGATGCCCTCGCCGGTTTTCGCCGAAATTTTCAGGAATTGAGTATCGCCGCCCCATTCTTCAGCCAGGACGTTGATCACCGACAATTCCTGCATCACCTTATCGGGGTTCGCGTCCGGCTTGTCGATCTTGTTGATCGCGACGATGATCGGCACATTGGCGGCACGTGCGTGTTCGACCGCTTCCTTCGTCTGCGGCATCACGCCGTCATCGGCAGCGACCACGACGATTACCACGTCGGTCAGATCAGCACCGCGTGCCCGCATCGCAGTAAACGCGGCATGGCCCGGGGTGTCGAGGAAGGTCACCGAACCGTGGTCGGTTTTGACCTGATAGGCGCCGATGTGCTGGGTAATGCCGCCTGCTTCGCCGGCGGCAACACGGGTTTTACGGATATAGTCGAGCAACGAGGTCTTACCGTGGTCGACATGCCCCATGATCGTGACGATCGGCGCACGTGGCAATTCGGGGTAGACGTCTTCCGCTTGTGCTTCCGCGAGCATCTCTTTCTCGAGATCGTCATCGCTCTGCATGATCGGCTTGTGGCCCATTTCCTCGACCAGAATCGCTGCGGTTTCCTGATCGATGCTTTGGTTGATCGTCGCCATGATGCCAAGCTTCATCAATTGCTTGATCACCAGCGCGACTTTCACGCTCATCTTATTCGCGAGATCGGAGACGAGAATCGTTTCCGGGATCGTGACTTCTTTTACGATCGGTGCGGACGGCATCTCAAACTGGTGCTTGCCTTCAAATCCCGTCGTTGACCGCTGCTGTTGCGGCGCCTTGCCCTTTTTCTTCGGCCGACGCGGCGCGTCCCGGCTTTCGGAGAACGGACTGTCGTCACGCTGCTTCTTGCGGTGCAGCGTTTCCTGTTTCTGCAGTGCCTGCTGGCGAACTTTTTCGGCGGTGCGTTTAACCGACTCTTCGACACGAATCTCCTTTTCGGTCATTTTCTTTTTGACTTCGTCGGCTTCCTTAAGCTTGCCAGGCTTTTCCGGCTTAATTTTTTTGTTTTCCTTGGCTTTGACCGTTTCAAACCGGGCCACTACCGGTTCCGGTTCCGCTTCTTCCACTGCTGGTGCTGGCGTTTCTTCCTCAAACTCTTCAGGCTGTTCCTCTACCGAAGGCACAGGTTTAGCTTCTACTGGCGGGACCGTTTCCGCAACTGGCTCAATCACCTGGATGTCTTCAGCCGGCGTCTCTTTAGCTTCGAGAGCAACTGCCGGCACGACCGGTTTCTCTTCAAGCACCGGTTGCGGCTGGGCTGTAACCTTTGTTTCAGGCGCTTCGCTAAGTTCACGCTTGTTCACATAGGTTTTCTTTTTGCGAACCTCCACACTGATCGTTTTGGTCGCCGTGCCCGGCACGCTCGCCTGTTTGATTTCGATCACCTTGCGGCGTTCCAGCGTCACCCGACGGGGCGCTGTATTCGACTGAACCTCATCCTTGCCGTGGCGTTTGCGCAAATGCGCCAGAAGCCGCATTTTCTCGTCTTCGCTGATCACGTCGTCCGGCGTATTGGCCGTTAAACCCGCTTCCTTCAACTGCTCCAATAACCTTTCCAGAGGTATTTTGACTACCTCGGCCAATTGCTGTACTGTTTGATCGCTCATCGCCTACTCCCGCCTTACTCGCCTTTTTCTTCAGAAAACCAGGGCTCTCGCGCCTTCATAATCAACTTCGCCGCTCGATCCTCATCCATTTCGGGCAAGCTCAGCAGATCGTCGATCGACTGTTCCGCCAGATCGTCCATCGTAATTATACCGCGGCTGGCCAATTCATAAGCCAGTTCATTGTCCATGCCCTCCATTTCCAGAAGATCCTGGGCTGGCTCATTGGTCTCTATTTTTTCTTCAGCCGCGATCGCACTGATCAACAGCGAATCTTTCGCCCGGCTGCGTAACTCGTTCACCAATTCCACGTCGAAGCCATCGATCTCAAGCATTTCGCTGACCGGCACATAAGCGATTTCTTCAATGGTATTGAAGCCGACTTCGACCAGCGTCATCGCAATGTCGTCATCGACATCGAGCTCTCTGACGAACATATCCTTGATCTTGTTCGCTTCCGCCTCGCTGCTCTCTTCGGCTTTAGACGCATCGATCACGTTCAGTTCCCAGCCGGTCAACTGGGTCGCCAGACGCACGTTCTGGCCGCCACGGCCAATCGCCTGCGACAGATTATCGGTGCTGACCGCAAGATCCATCGAATGTTTGTCTTCATCGACGACGATCGACTGAATTTCAGCCGGAGACATCGCATTGATCACATATTGCGCTTCGTTGGGATTCCAGAGAATGATATCGACACGTTCGCCGGCCAGTTCGTTCGAAACCGACTGCACGCGCGACCCGCGCATGCCGACACAGGCGCCGACCGGATCGAGACGAGGATCGTTGCTCTTGACCGCAATTTTAGCGCGCGAGCCCGGGTCGCGGGCCGCGCCCATCAACGAGATCAGCCCTTCGCTGACCTCCGGCACTTCCAGGCGGAACAGCGCAATCAACAATTCCGGTGCGGTCCGGCTGACAAACAATTGCGGACCGCGCAGTTCCGAACGCACATCTTTCAAATAACCCCGGATACGGTCGCCGACCCGCACCGATTCGCGCGGAATCATGTCTTCTTTCGCGATATAGGCTTCCACATGACCGCCAAGGTCGAGATAGACGCTGCCTTTTTCGATACGTTTAACGACACCCGTAATTAACTCGCCGACACGGCCCTTATAGGCGTCGACAATCTTCTTGCGCTCGGCCTCGCGGACCTTGTGAATGATCACCTGTTTCGCGGTCTGCGCAGCGATACGGCCGAATTCGACCGATTCGATCTCTTCCTCGACGACATCACCCACCTGGGCGTCCGGATTGTCGAACTGCGCGACATCCAGCAAAACCTGCGTGCCGGGAAACTCGACATCACCGTTGATTTCACTGTTCGGCGCCACCACGTCCCACTGACGGTAAGTCTTATAATCACCGGTCTTTCTATCGATCTCGACGCGGGCTTTGATCGGATTGGGATAGCGTTTGACCGTTGCCATTTCCAGCGCCGATTCAATCGCCTGGAAGACAACTTCTTTTTCGATCGCTTTCTCGTTGGAAAAGACATCCACGACCAACAAAATCTCTTTATTTGCCACTGCGTACTCCTTTTTCGATTAAATAATCCGGCACTAAACGCGCCTTACTGATCGCTGAAAACGGCACTTCGAAGGCCTGTCCGTGCTCGACCAGTGTAATGATATCTTCGTCGACTTGTTCGATCAGCCCGGTGATCCGTTTGCGTCCGCCGATCGCTTTGAACAGGTTCACCTGCACGGTGCTGCCCTTGAAACGTTCAAATTGACTGATTTTGAAAAACGGCCGGTCCGCCCCCGGCGAGGATACTTCCAATTGATAATTGTCCGGAATCGGATCTTCGACATCGAGCATGCCGCTGACCTGGTGGCTGACTTTTGAGCAGTCATCGACCAGAATCCCGTTTTCGCTGTCGATATAAATTCTTAATAATCCATGTTTGGGGTGCGGGTGATATTCAATGCCGACACATTCATAACCCAAGCCTTCCACGATCGGCTCGATCAAGGCGACCAAATGTTCGGGAGCCTGTTTCATTTTTCCTCGCTTTTCACCGCACAAAAAAAAAGAGCCAAGGGCTCTTATCATTCACTAGCCAATGCTGCAGCCATAAACACGGAGCCTAGAAAATAAAAAACCCCATAATGGGGCTTCCGTGTAAATAGCAGCGGGGCCTTTGAACCAACAACCTTTTTGACCCCTGCCGTTAGGATAACAACGCGGCAATGCGTTAAAGCATCCTAAAAACCCTAATATATCATAAGGCTTAGCAATTTTAAAGTTCTTTTAGGCACTCAAATTACATTCAGCCCGAGCTCGGGCTAAAAACGGCCTGGCAATCCGACTCTCCTTTTCCGGTTTTCCGCAGCCTCAGGCAGCTTGGCTTCGTTTTAAGGCGTTGCGGGATTTCCCAACAGGGCCCGAATCAGAGGCGCCACGTCGAGATGAGAGGGTCTATCGCTTATTATTCTGTCAACCGTTTTCCGAAGCGCATCACCGGAAAAATTCTGCCGTGCCACCATGAATATAATATGACTGTCTTCGGCAGAGGCGCTGCCATGCTGCGAAAAATACGGCGTCGAAAAATAATACCGATCCCCTATCGGCCGCCCGGACCCGGATTTCGCCAAGAGCAGTACATCACCTGCACGGTGGCCATAGGGACCTGACGAAAGCCACCGGATACGCCGATCAAGCTGGACCAGATCAGGCCGCGGATGTTGCGCGAGATATCGCCTGATCGGTATCAGTTTGTGGCCGTCGTATACCTCATATTCGTGTGCATCCTGAGCGATCGGCACCGGTTTCCGCGCCAACACCAGATCAAGTGAACCTTTAAGCTGAGGAAAGCCCTCGCCTCCCTGGTTTACCTGATAAAAGGCGCGCACTACCGGCATGACGTCTTCATTGAATCGCGGCGACTGGACCCAATTGCATTTCTGGCCCGGATTGCGGCAGGTAGAACGGTCTGCCAGATAGACATAGGCCATGCCTCCTTGATTGGCGAGTACCGCCTGATAATCGGACTGTTCAGCGGATTCTTGCAGACGAACTGGTCGCTCACGAAAGCCAAGGGACTGAAGCAGCAAACCGATATCTTTCATTTCGGGCTCTGCAGCGAGCGCGTGATCCGTATCCATGAGCACCGGAGTAAAACCGTGATCGGAGAGGAATAGCACATAAGTATCCTCGAGCGCGCTTTGATGCCGATATTCACCAGCACGGCTTCGATCAACGGAAAAGTAATGGTTTTCAGATATCCGACCTGGTCATCCAACGGATTTTTGGCGATATGAGTAAAAAGATCGATGCCCGGAAAATAGACGACTTGCAAAGTCGGCACCCCGTGCTTGCGGATCGTCTCGACCACTTTGGGTACCGAGTTCCGATCAAGTTCCTCGTAACTTTTTTGCAACAAGGGAATTGAATCTACCAATTTTCCCGTCTTGAATGCCATTGCCAACGCCGCAGTATTCGGAGGATCGTTGGTAGTGAAAAGATCGGCGCCGTGGTGCATATAATTGAGCGAGATAAAGACAGGGCCTTCTATCCAATCGAAGAGCGTTTGCCCTTTGAGCGCCTTCCCGACAAGATCAGCGCTGATCGCCCGTCTCGTATCATCGGTCTCGTCGAACGAGACCGGTACAGGCGCCAGAAACCGCATCTCCTCCCGCACGAACCATTCATTACCCGGAATACCCGTGTAAGCGGGCGCTTTACCGGTAAAAATAGAGGTCCAGCCCGGGATGGTGGTGGAAGGGAGAACGCTGACCGCGTCGGGGATCGAATAGGCATGTGCGAAAACGCCGTCCCCTTGGTTGACGCCGAGCAGGGCAGACAACCACGGCGTGGCACCGGATTTCAATGCCGTCATCATTTGGTCGTAGCCTACACCATCCAGAGCGAAAATCAGCACATAAGGTCCCTGCCGATGCGCACGAACCAAAGATCTCTCCGATTCCACTCCGCCCTGCAGCAACAAGCGTGTCGCCGGGGTACAGGCGACAAGGATTAGCGAAAACACCAGGCTCAAGATCAGATCAGGGAATCTCATCGTACCGTGACCCCGAGGACGCGATTTTATGAAGAGATTTCGCCGGATTATTGTAGACAAACCCACTCCTTTTCAGTTATATGACCATTAATTGCAGGCGCTGAGCGTCTGAAAAGCGGCCGCGTTCAGCGCAATGTTGCCCTCGCTCATCAATATCAGGATCGGCATCAGCAATCCCCTATTTCCTTTTGATCATTTCCCCCTAAAAAAGCGGATGGTTCAAGGTTTTGTCATTAAACCCAAGCCACCGATCACAATCAGATAAATGGCCACGATAAGATTGAGTAATTTGGGCATAACCAATATCAGGATTCCGGCGATCAGAGCCAATGCCGGCCCCGTCTTGCCTTCAGATAAATTCATTTTCATAAAAATACTCCTGGCCGAAAATTTACTTCGAAAGATGCAGGGATTACCTAACTTAGGCGATTCCACCGTACGAATTTGAGTTCAAAACTCCCACAACCAGCCGCAGTCTTTGTTTGGATCACGTCTTCCCCTCGAAAACGCCTCTTTTCTTCAACCGCCGGTTCACCTGCCAATGGTAGAACCTTGCCAGCAACGGACGAATCACCGGCAAGCCGATTATCCAGGCCAGTGGGCTTAATAGACGGACTTTACGCATCAACAGAATATACGCGTCGAGTTCCGCATAGATGCGTCCCCTTCCATCCTGTACATGTAACTCAGTCAACGCTTTTTTAGGATCGATGCCGAGCTCCCGCAATCGCCCTTCCTGGCCGGTAATGTCGAACCAGCAGACCTCCTCGCCGGATTTACCCGAAAGTTTTTCATAATTTTGCCGGTCTCGAACGCATTTCGGACAGGCCCCATCGTAATAGACCGTAACTTTATTTTGCTGCATAATTAGGACTTACGTTCTGCGCCTCAAGACGATAACCCTGCTTGTTAATTTTGCGGCGAAGACCAGAGATAGTGTGCTTTCGCCGTATGTGAATATGCTGTGACAGCTATGACTTACTTTTTGAACTCAAGATGCCTATTACGGTTCCCGCTGTAATCAAACGCCAAATAAATGGACTGGCTTCATGCGGGCCGGCTTATGCGCTAGTAAGCTGGCTTTTTCTGCGCGGCCTGGCGTTGACTTACCTGGCGGCTTTTGCTTCGATATCGATACAAATCGAGGGCTTGATCGGCAGCCAGGGCATCTTGCCGATTCAGGCAAAACTGGTCGAAACCGCCCAATTGTATGGCAGCGGCAAATACTGGCAATTTCCGACGCTGTTCTGGTTCGACGCCTCCGACCAGGCGCTCAAACTGGCGTGTCATGCAGGGATGGTCTCGGCAATCCTGTTGCTATTGAATGTGCTGCTGCGGCCGGCCTTGATTTTCTGCTATCTGTTTTATTTGTCGGTCACCGTGGCCGGGCAGGATTTCCTGTCGTTCCAGTGGGACGTATTTTTGCTCGAATCCGGGTTCATCGGGATTTTTCTGAGCTGGGGTTCGAAAATCAATGTATTCCTGTATCGCTGGCTGATCGCGCGCTTCATGTTCATGGGCGGCGTGGTCAAACTGGCCAGCGGCGACCCGGCCTGGGCCAATCTGACCGCGCTGAAATACCATTACCTGACCGAACCTCTGCCCACGCCGCTGGCCTATTACGTGTACTTCCTTCCCGAATGGTTCAACAAGCTTTGCGTGGCCGGCGTCTTCTTTATCGAACTATTCGTGCCGTTTTTCGTGTTTCTGCCGCGCCCGTTCCGCCTATTCGCCGCCTGGAGCTTTATTGCGCTGCAAATCGCGATCATCCTGACCGGCAATTATAATTTCTTCAATCTGCTGACGATCCTGCTGTGCCTTTGGCTGTTCGACGACAAGGATTTTTCCGGCAGACTGCCCTCACATCTGGTCACTTCGATTCAAAACAAGCAGCCGCGGCCCGGCATCGCCGCGCATCTGTTTGCCGGGTCATGGACCGCCCTGGTGCTGATCGTCTGCGCGATAACGGCCTGGATGCACAACTTCCCGGGCACGACGCCGCAACCGCTCCGCGCCTTGGTTCTGATCACTTCGTCTTTTTCAATGATCAATCAATACGGTCCGTTTGGAGTAATGAACACCGAGCGCCATGAGATCATTATCGAGGGCTCCAATGACGGCAAAGTCTGGCTGGCCTACGAGTTTGACTACAAACCCGGCGACCTCTACCGCGGCTTGCGCTGGAACATTCCGCATCAGCCACGGCTCGACTGGCAGCTTTGGTTTGCGGCGCTGGAAAAACCTCGGCACGATTCGTGGTTTCCGGCATTCATGGCGCGCTTGCAGGAAGGCTCGCCGTCCCACTTAAACTTGTTGCGCATGAATCCATTCCCGGAGCATCCGCCGGTCTTTTTGCGGGCAATGCTATACCGCTACGACTATACCCGCCCGGAAGTTCGTGCCGAAACCGGACAAGTGTGGCGGCGCGAACTGATCGGCCAATACTGGCCGCCGCCCCGAACAGAATTCGATTAGTCCGGGTTTACGCCATGCTATGATGCGCCTTTTCAGTGAGAGAGCCGTCCCGATGTGGATACAAAAAGAATTTTTCCTGGCGCCGAAAAAACGCGGATTTCATTTGGTCACGAATGAGATTCTGGGCGAAATTCCCGAATTAGGCAGTCTGCACTGCGGTTTGCTGCATCTGTTTATCAAGCATACCTCCGCCTCCCTGGCGATTAACGAGAACGCCGACCCGACCGTGCGTCAAGATCTGGAAAGCCATTTCAACGAAATGGTGCCGGAACGCGCACCCTACTATCTGCATGATTACGAAGGGGATGACGACATGCCGGCGCATATCAAAAACTGCCTGCTCGGTTCGAGCCTGACTATTCCGATTACACGCGGAAAATTGAACCTGGGCACCTGGCAGGGCATTTATCTCTGCGAGCACCGCAATCAGGGCGGAAAAAGAGCGGTCGTTGCAACCCTGCACGGAGAATAAAAGAAGCGCTGGCAGCGCAATCGATTCAGAACCAGAAAATAAACATCTGAATCAAGCGGTCGCCAGCACCGGCGCCGCCGCCAACAGTTTGCGGGTATAGTCGTGGCGCGGCTCCATCAGCACCTGTTTCACATCGCCTTGCTCGACAATCCGGCCCCGGTACATTACCGCCACCTCGTCGGCGATTTCGGCGACGACCGCCAGATCGTGCGTAATGAACAGATAGCTGACGTTCTTTTCGCGCTGCAACGTTTTCAAAAGCTCAATGATCTGCGCCTGCACCGACACGTCGAGCGCACTGGTCGGCTCGTCGCAGATGATCAGCTTGGGGTTGACAGCCAGCGCCCGGGCGATGCAGATGCGCTGGCGCTGGCCGCCCGAAAATTCGTGCGGATAGCGCTCAGCCGCATCGGCCGGCAGGCCGACCTGTTCGAGTAATCGGCGCACCTGTTCCTTTCGAGCATCTGAGCCGATGTCGGGATGCAGAGCGCGAATGCCTTCGGCCACGATGTCGCCGACCAGCATGCGCGGATTCATCGACGAAAAAGGATCCTGAAACACGATCTGCATGTCCGCGCGCTTTTGCCGCAATGTTTCTCCTCTCAATTGCCCCAGATTGACCCCATCCAGAAGCACCTGCCCTTCCCCACCCGGGATCAGACTCAGCAAGGCTTTGCCGAGCGTGGTTTTGCCGCAGCCGGACTCGCCGACCAGGGCCAGTGTTTTGCCCCGTTGAATCGTAAAGCTGACCCCGTCGACTGCGCGCACCTGGTCGACGACTCGCTTGAACAGGCCCTTGCGGATCGGATAATAACAACGAAAATTATTAACCTTGAGCAACGGTGGCGCTTCCTCGGGCTGATGCTGAAGGCAGCTTTGCATCGACGGCAAGGCCTGCAGCAGCTTTTGCGTATAGGGATGTTTTGGCTGAGTGAAAAAATCCGGCAGCGCGCCGGTTTCGACGATTTTGCCCTGCTGCATTACCGCGACCCGGTCCGCCATCGTCGAAACGAGCGCCAGATCATGACTGATCAGCCAAAGCGCCATCCCGGTCTGTTGCTGGATATTTTTGAGCAATGTCAGGATTTGCGCCTGGATCGTTACATCCAGTGAAGTCGTCGGCTCGTCCGCGATCAGTAAATCGGGCCTGCCGGCCAACGCGATCGCGATCATCACACGCTGCCGCTGGCCGCCCGAGAGTTGGTGAGGATAATCATTGATCCGCTGTTCCGGGCCGGGAATTTCGACCTGTTGCAGCAGTTCCAGCACGCGCGCTCGAACGGCGGCTTTAGGCAGCGAGAAATGGCTCTCGACCACTTCCGCGATCTGACTGCCGATCGTCATCACCGGATTCAGCGACGACATCGGGTCTTGAAAAATCAATCCGATGCGCCGGCCGCGGATTCTGCACAATTCCAGTTCCGAATGATCCAGCAGATTATCGCCGTTCAACGTAATCGCTTCGGCTTCCATTCGGGCGTTATTCGGGAGCAAGCGCAGCACCGACAATGCGGTAATCGACTTGCCCGAGCCCGATTCGCCGACCAGTGCGAAGGTTTCGCCCGGATTGATCGAAAAGCTGATCCGATCGACGACTTTATGATGGCGGTTGAAGGCGACGCTGAGGTTTTGAACGGATAACAGGGAGGTCGTCATTAATGGTATGAAGTTGTTCTGGATGACATTAAGAAAAGTTATTCATCGCTCTCACTGCCGCTCCGCCGCGGATCAAACGCATCCTGCACCACGTCCGCAAACAGATTGGCCGCCAGCACCAGCGCAAACATGAACACAAAAGCGGCAGTCAACGACCACCAGACGACCGGCTCGCGGGCCATTTCGAGACGTGCGCCGTTGATCATATTGCCCCAGCTGTAGGTGGTCGGATCGACGCCGATATTGATATACGACAACACCGCCTCGGCCAGCACCAGCGCGCTAAAATCCAGCACAACCGAAATCAGCACGATATGCATCACGTTCGGCAGGATATGCCGCACCAGAATCGTGCCCTGTTTGACGCCCAAAGCTTCCGCCGCCTTCACGTATTCCATCTCTCGAAGTTTCAGCGTCTCCGCGCGCAGCAGCCGGCAAAGCCCGGTCCAGCTGGTCACGCCGAGGATCATACAGAGAAACAAAAGACGCATGTCCGCCCGCACGACTACGCTGGTGAAGGCTTCTTCATGATTCGCCATATACACCTGCACCATCAGGATCGAGGCTGCGATCAGTAAAACGCCGGGGATCGAGTTCAAGGTCGTGTAAATATATTGAATCACATCATCGATCCAGCCCTGGAAAAAACCGGCCATAATCCCGAACAGGATCGCCATCGGCAGCATGATCAACGTCGTCAGCGTGCCGATCACGAGGCCGGTACGGATGCTCTTGATCGTCTGGTAAAACACGTCCTCGCCGACCTTGTCGGTACCCAGGACATGATAATAAGCCGATAAATAACACAGCATATAGCCGAGCGTCACGATCCCGAAACCGACCGCCAGGGCATATTTGGCCGGCATCGAGCCATTCAGAAAACGCCGTTGCCGCGCCGCATAAATTCCCCAGAGCATAAACCCGAAAAACACGCAAAGGCTCGCCCCCTGAAACAGGCCGTAACCGGCTTTCTTCAGAATATCGGCGTTTATCTGCCACTCCGGATCGTTCAGATGCGCGCCGCCGTATTTCAGGCGCGGATAACCCCAATGGGCTGTGCCGTCATCCCCCGTAATCATTTCCTTGCCGTAGCCGAATGCCGCAAACGGCGCCGAATAGGTTTTTTCGCTCTGCCGGCGCAAAGGCGCGGCCCAAGAGTCGAGCACGCTGATTACATCATAGCCGTCATCGCCGGAGGCTTTGAAATGGATCGAATCGAGCACGCCGATCAGAATGAAAAACAGCAGCACCGTCAACGACACCATACCGCTTCGGCTCGCGGCGATTTGCCTGAACGGCCGCCGGAAATGTTCCTTGCCGCGAATATAGGCTCCCCCACCGATCATGATCGCAATCAGCAGAAAAATCAGGGCATCGGTCCATAAAACGATCATGCAAAACAACCTGCTTGGGAGTGAATAAAAGCAACGCTTCAGCGCTATTTTCCCATAATTTATAGCGAATCGCGGCATTTTGATAAAGCCGGGATATTTTTGGGTTCTATGATAAAATTCGTCGGTTAAATTCCGGAGCCCTGCATCAGGTTGAATGCATGATGCGATTCCGGGAGGGCATGACGGCACCGAGGTACGTTATGTCCACGCATTTTTATCCATCACATCATTACAAAAACGCACATGAACAAACCTAAAAAAGTTGCAATTTTGACCGCCGGCGGCTTGGCCCCGTGCCTTAACTCTGCAATCGGCAGCCTGATCGAGCGTTACAATGAAATCGATCCGTCGATCGAAATCATCTGCTACCGCAGCGGTTATAAAGGCCTGCTGCTGGGCGACTCCTACAAGGTCACCCAGGCGGTGCGCGACAATGCCGGCCTGTTGCAAAAATTTGGCGGTTCAGTGATCGGCAACAGCCGCGTCAAGCTGACCAACGTGAAGGACTGCGTGAAGCGCGGCCTGGTTCAGGAAGGCCAGGACCCGCAAAAAGTCGCGGCCGACCAACTTGTGAAAGACGGCGTCGACGTGTTGCACACGATCGGCGGCGACGATACCAATACCGCCGCGGCTGATCTGGCGGCGTTTTTGGCGAAAAACAACTACGGTCTGACTGTGATCGGACTGCCGAAAACGGTCGACAACGATGTGTTCCCAATCAAGCAATCCCTGGGCGCCTGGACCGCCGCCGAACAAGGCGCGCGCTATTTCTGGAACGTGGTCGCGGAAAATAACTCGAACCCGCGCATGCTGATCGTGCACGAAGTGATGGGCCGCAGCTGCGGCTGGCTGACTGCCGCGACCGCCGTCGAATACCGTAAACTGCTCGACCGCGCGGAATGGCTGCCTGATCTGGGCCTGAGCCGCGACACCTATGAAGTGCACGGCATTTTCGTACCGGAAATGGACGTTGATCTGGCCGCCGAAGCGAAGCGCCTGCGCGAAGTGATGGACAAAGTCGATTGCGTGAACATTTTCGTCTCGGAAGGCGCCGGCGTCGAAGCGATCGTCGCCGAAATGCAATCGAAAGGCCAGGAAGTGCCGCGCGATGCGTTCGGCCACATCAAGCTGGATGCGGTCAACCCCGGCAAATGGTTCGGCGAGCAGTTCGCGCAGATGATCGGCGCGGAAAAAACGCTGATCCAAAAATCCGGCTATTTTGCGCGCGCCGCCGCGGCAAACGCCGAAGACATCCGCCTGATCAAATCCTGCGCGGACCTCGCGGTCGAATGCGCGATGCGCCGCGAAGCTGGCGTGATCGGCCATGACGAAGACAACGGCAACGTGCTGCGCGCGATCGAATTCCCGCGCATCAAGGGCGGCAAGCCGTTCGACATCGATGCGCCGTGGTACGAAAAGGCCCTTGGCGAAATCGGCCAGACCAAAGGCAAGAAGGTCAGCACCGCGCATTAAAATGCTATCCCGGTTCCCACGCTGTCCGCGTGGGAACTATCCTGCACTCCCTCTATTTCAGCGCAGCGCCTGCATATCCCTGTTGCCGCCAGGCTTCATACACCACCGCCGCCACCGTATTCGACAAATTCAGGCTCCTGCTCTCCGCCCGCATCGGCAGATACAGGCAGCGCTCCGATCCTAACTCGGCCAGCAGCTCTGCCCGCAATCCCCGTGTCTCGGGACCAAACAGCAACGCATCGCCGGCTTGAAATACTGCGTCGCTGAATAGGGTTTTGCCTTTCGTGCTCAACGCAAAGACGCGCACGGGCCGCACCCGCTCCATGAAATCGGCCAGTGATTCATACACCTGCACCTCGGCCCATTCATGATAATCCAGCCCTGCCCTGCGCAGTTTCTTATCTTCAAGTTCAAAACCCAAAGGCTCGATCAAATGCAGCTTTGCGCCGGTATTCGCGCAAAGCCGGATGATATTGCCGGTATTCGCGGGAATTTCCGGCTCATACAGTACGATATGAAACATCTAACGCCATCAATCCAATGCCGGAATCGGCGTCAGTTTCCATATCTCATCGTTATAATCGGAAATCGTTCTATCAGTCGAAAACTTTCCGCTGGCGGCGCAGTTCAGAATGCTCATCCGCGTCCAGCGCTCCTGGTCCCGATAGGCTTCCTCCACGCGGCGCTGGGCATCAATGAAACTGCGGAAATCGGCAATCGTCATCCACGGATCATAGGGGCTTTTCAGCGAGGCAATGATCGGATCGAAAATTTCCGGCTCGAAGGAATTGAAGTAGCCCAGTTCTAGCAAATTCATCACCCTTTTCAGGTCTTCATCATTTTCAATGATACTGACAGGATCATAATCGCGCCGACGCTCTTCGACTTCCTGCTCAGTCAAACCAAACAGGAAGAAATTCTCATCGCCGACTTCTTCGCGGATTTCGATATTCGCGCCATCCAACGTGCCGATCGTTAGTGAACCGTTCATCATGAATTTCATGTTGCCGGTTCCGGAAGCCTCCTTGCCGGCAGTCGAAATCTGTTCGGACAAATCGGCGCCCGGGCAGATTTTTTCCATTGCCGACACCCGATAATTCGGCAAAAAGATCAATTTGAGCTTGTCGCCGACCAGCGGATCGTTGTTGATGACATCAGCAACGTTGTTGATCAGCTTGATGATCCGCTTGGCCATGAAATAACCCGGAGCCGCCTTGCCGCCGATCAGCACGCAACGGTTGGTCCAGTTTGCGGTATCGCCGCGCTTGATTCGGTTATACAGATGAATCACATGCAATACGTTCAGCAACTGCCGCTTGTATTCGTGAATCCGTTTGACCTGCACGTCGAACAACGCATCCAGATTCACATCGATGTCATGTTCATTTTTTTTGTAATCGACCAGACGTTTCTTCGCGTTCAGACGCACAGTCTGCCAACGCTCCTGGAAAGCTTTATCGTTAGCGAACTTTTCGAGTTTTTTGAGCTGGGTCAGATCGTTCAGCCAGCCGTCGCCGATCGTTTCGCTGATCAAAGCCGCCAGATCGGGATTGCAGGAAGCGAGCCAGCGGCGTGGAGTGACGCCGTTTGTCTTATTGTTGAATTTTTCCGGCCAGAGTTCATAGAAATCCCGGAACAAACCTTGCTGCAACAGTTTGGAATGCAATTCCGCGACGCCATTGACTGAAAAACTGCCGACGATCGCGAGGTAGGCCATCCGCACGTGCTGCTCATGACCTTCCTCGATCAACGACATGCGCGCCAGACGGTCGATGTCGCCGGGCCAGCGCGCCGACACTTCGGTCAGAAAATCCGCGTTGATTTGGAAGATGATTTCGAGCAGGCGCGGCAATAAACTTCTGAACAACGATACCGACCACCTTTCCAGCGCTTCCGGCAACAGCGTATGGTTGGTGTAGGCCATGGTCTCGCGCGTGATCAGCCAGGCTTCATACCATTCGAGGCCGTGTTCGTCGATCAACAACCGCATCAGTTCGGCGACCGCGATGCTCGGGTGCGTATCGTTCAATTGGAAACAATTCTTTGCCGCAAACTGGCTGAAATCGTTGCCGTGCCGGCCGACCCATTTTTCGAGCACATCCTGCAGACTGGCCGAGGCCAGCAAATACTGCTGCTTCAGGCGCAGGGCCTTGCCGTTTTCGTTCGCGTCATTCGGGTACAATACCATCGTGATGTTTTCGGCAGTATTTTTCGCAGCAACCGCTTCCGCATAATCCCCCGCATTGAACTCGTCCAGATTGAATTCCTCGGTTGCAGTCGCTTTCCACAGACGTAACGTATTCACTGTGCCGTTCTGAAAACCCGGAATCGGCGTGTCGAACGGGACCGCCAGCACGTCATGCGTATCGACCCATAATACGCGTTTCCTGCCGTATTCGTCGACTTGCACCTCGGTACGTCCGCCGAACTTGATCCGCTGTTTGTATTCGAGGCGCTCGATCTCCCAGACATTGCCGCTACGCAGCCAGTGATCAGGCTTCTCAATCTGTTCGCCGTTCACGATCAACTGAGTGAACATACCGTATTCGTAACGCAGACCGTAGCCGGTAACCGGCAATTGCAAAGTCGCGCAACTGTCGATGAAACAGGCGGCCAGACGACCCAGACCGCCGTTGCCGAGCCCTGCATCAGGTTCGTTCTCGACCAGCTCCTCCATTTCCAGCCCCAGATCGTAGAGTGCGCTTCCGGCCGCAGTGTTGATACCCAGATTCAGCATCGCATTGCTTAGCGTACGTCCCATCAGAAATTCCATCGATAGATAATATGCCGTTTTGCTGTCGGCCTGTTTGTAGGCGTTATAGGTTTTTTTCCAACGCTCGACCAAGCGGTCGCTGACCGCCAGCGAAAATGCCTCATAGGCATAATGCAGCGAAGAACAATTTTCATCCCGGCCCAACCGGAGGCCGTAATAACGCCTGAAATCGTCCTTCAGTCCATTCGTGTCCAACCCCAAACTAGGCAGTTTTGCAATTTCGGCTTTCGGTTGACTCTTTTTGAATTGTCTTATAGGCATCGTTCAAAGTACAGGAAGTTAAAAAGATGAGGGCCATTCTAGGCGTTTTAAATAAAAGTTTCAGCTAAGTTTTCAGATTTTCGCCGATCATCGCCAAATATGAGGCAAAAGCTCCATTTTGGAGCGTACAGCTCCCGTTTGAAATGCTGACTTTGCCAAAATACGGCTTTTGCAGGATAACAGCCGTTTGCTCAGATAGTTATGCAACTCGCGTGCCGCAAACTGTAAATTGAAACGCGAACTGAGATTGATCATTACAATTTTATTCAGAACCGAGTAGAATACTAGAGCTATTGCCGGAAGAATGACTTATAATTAACGGTTCTTCGATGTGTTTTTACCGAAGCAATATTGACCATACGGCACAACACAAAGCCGGATTACCGGCTTGAGAGATTTCAGGTTAACGAGGTATTGGGGTGGAGCTAAACGGCGCACAAATTTTGGTGCAGAGTCTTAAAGACGAAGGCGTTGAATATATTTTCGGCTATCCTGGCGGCGCGGTGTTGCATTTGTACGACGCACTGTTCCAGCAGCAGGACATCAAGCATATTCTGGTGCGGCATGAGCAAGGCGCGACTCATTCGGCCGATGGCTATGCGCGCGCCACCGGCAAACCCGGCGTCGTGCTGGTCACCTCCGGACCCGGCGCCACCAATGCGATCACCGGAATTGCGACCGCCTATATGGATTCCATCCCGCTGGTCGTCATCTCGGGGCAAGTCTCGATGCCGGTGATCGGCAGCGATGCGTTCCAGGAAGTCGATATGGTCGGCATCAGTCGCCCGTGCGTGAAGCATAATTTCCTGGTCAAAGACGTGAACAAGATCGCCGAAACGGTCAAGAAGGCATTCTATATCGCAACGACTGGCCGCCCGGGCCCGGTCGTCGTGGACATTCCGAAAGACATAACAGACCCCAGGATCAAGGTGCCCTATCATTACCCCAAAAAGGTATCGATACGCTCCTACAATCCCACGGTAATCGGCCATAAAGGCCAAATCAAGAAAGCAGTCGATTTGCTGCTGACGGCAGAACGGCCGGTCATTTATTCCGGCGGCGGCGTCGTGCTCGGCGAAGCAAGCCAGGAACTGACCGAATTTACCCAACTGCTCGGCTATCCGATCACCAATACGCTGATGGGACTCGGTGCCTATCCGGCCACTGACAAGCAATTCATCGGCATGCTCGGCATGCACGGCACCTATGAAGCAAACATGGCGATGCACGAAAGCGACCTAATTATCGCGATCGGCGCGCGCTTCGACGATCGCGTTACCGGTAAGCTGGACAGGTTTTGCCCGCATGCGAAGATCATCCATATCGATGTCGATCCCGCCTCGATTTCGAAAACGGTCAAGGTCGACATTCCGATCGTCGGCGAAGTGAAGCCGGTGCTGGAACATATGATCGAATTGATCAAGGAACACAAAAAGAAACCGCACAAAAAAGAACTGGAGGCCTGGTGGAAGCAAATCGGCCAGTGGCAGGCAGTCAAGTGCCTGGAATACGACCGCAACAGCCCGCTAATCAAGCCGCAATATGTGATCGAGCAGCTCTGGGAGGTGACTCGCGGTGAGGCCTATGTGACCTCCGATGTGGGGCAGCACCAGATGTGGGCCGCGCAATACTATCGATTCGACAAGCCGCGTCACTGGATCAACTCCGGCGGCCTTGGCACGATGGGCTTCGGCATGCCGGCTGCGATCGGCGTCAAGCTCGGTTTTCCGGACGCCGAGGTCGCCTGCGTCACCGGCGAAGCCAGCATCCAGATGTGCATTCAGGAATTGTCGACCGCCCTGCAATACGATACGCCGATCAAGATTATCAATCTGAACAACCGCTACATGGGCATGGTGCGGCAATGGCAGGAATTTACGTACGAAAGCCGCTATTCGCATTCGTACATGGATACGATTCCCGATTTCGTCAAACTCGCGGAAGCCTACGGTCATGTCGGCATGCGCATCGACAAACCCGAAGAGGTTCGGCCGGCGCTCGAACAGGCGTTTGCGATGAAAGACCGCACCGTGTTCCTGGACATCATCACCGACCGAACCGAAAACGTATATCCAATGATCGAAGCCGGCAAAGCCCATAACGACATGAAGCTTCGGGTTGCCGCTTCCGCCTCGACAGACAGAGAACTGGCCTAATGAGACACATTATTTCCGTTTTGATGGAAAACGAAGCCGGCGCATTGTCGCGCGTTGCCGGCTTGTTTTCGGCGCGCGGCTACAACATCGAATCGTTGACCGTCGCGCCAACCGAAGACTCCACCCTTTCCCGGATGACCATCGTCACGCGCGGCAGCGACGATATCATCGAACAGATCACCAAGCAGTTGAATAAGCTGATCGACGTGGTCAAGCTGCTCGATTTGTCCGATGTCGGCGCGCACATCGAACGCGAACTGATGCTGATCAAGATCCGGACCACCGAACAGAACCGCCTGGAAATCAGAAGCATCGCGGATATTTTCCGCGGCAAGATCATCGACGTAACGCCGAGCACTTATGTGGTCGAGATGACCGGTCCTTCCGAAAAGCTCGACGCCTTCATCGCAGCGATCGCACCGGAAGCGATCCTCGAGGTCGTCCGCTCAGGCCCAACCGGCATTTCGCGCGGCGAAAGCGGCCTGCAGTTATAAACCGGATGCACAATTTCATTTTTTAATCAAAAAAGCAATAACAGGTACAACCATGCAAGTTTATTACGATAAAGATGCGGATCTTTCGATCATCAAATCCAAGAAAGTAGCGATCATCGGCTACGGCTCACAAGGCCATGCGCATGCGAACAATTTAAAAGACTCAGGCGTCGATGTCGTAGTGGGTTTGCGGCCGAATTCGGCCTCTGTCGCAAAAGCACAAGGCTCCGGGCTGACCGTCAAGGACGTGCCGCAGGCAGTCGCCGGCGCGGACGTGATAATGATCCTGACGCCTGACGAATTTCAAGCACAGTTGTACAAGGCTGAAATCGAGCCGAACATCAAGCAAGGCGCCACCTTGGCGTTCGCGCACGGCTTTTCGATCCTGTTCAACCAGGTCGTACCGCGCGCTGACCTCGACGTGGTGATGATTGCACCGAAAGCACCGGGCCACACCGTCCGCTCCGAATTCGTGCGCGGCGGCGGCGTACCCGATCTGATCGCGGTGCACAAAGACGCCACCGGCAACGCAAAAGCGCTGTGCCTGTCCTACGCCTCCGCAATCGGCGGCGGCCGTTCCGGGATCATCGAAACGACTTTCCGTGACGAAGCCGAAACCGACCTGTTCGGCGAGCAGGCAGTACTTTGCGGCGGCGCGGTCGAACTGATCAAAGCCGGTTTCGAAACCCTGGTTGAAGCCGGTTACGCACCGGAAATGGCCTATTTCGAATGCCTGCATGAACTGAAACTGATCGTCGACCTGATGTACGAAGGCGGCATCGCGAACATGAACTACTCGATCTCGAACAACGCCGAATACGGCGAATACGTGACCGGCCCGCGCGTAATCAATGACGAAAGCCGCCGCGCGATGAAAGAAGCGTTGAACAACATCCGCAACGGCGAATACGCAAAACGCTTCATTCTGGAAGGCGCCACCAACTATCCGGAAATGACCGCCCGCCGCCGCCTGAATGCCGAGCATCCGATCGAAGTCGTCGGCGAGAAGCTACGCGCGATGATGCCCTGGATCAAGGCGAATAAAATCGTCGATAAAGCCAAAAACTGATCCGCTTCATTCGACCCGACAAAAAGCCCGTCCATTGACGGGCTTTTTTTTGCGCTAGAAAAACTGCTTTATCATAAAGTTATAGGTAATTTTTAAATTATTTATCAATATACGTTCAAGCAAACTTCTGCTATTCTAATCAACTGACAAGGGTTGTTAATCTGAACTACTCATCCCCTGCTGTGGTCTTTTTTTTAGCTCCGTCGCCTATTCATCGGAGATTCATCTTGATAAGGCCATAATAGAATCATGGTTGAGCATGAAATGAAAAAACCCATGATCATGGTGATATGAACCGTCTATTTTATAAATTTGCCTTGCCCGTAGCGGTTATTATCCAGCCAGCTTGCGGCAATCAAGCAATAAGAGTAAATGGCGCACTTTTTGCTTATGATTTATTTATCAATCAGTTTTAATTTGAATAAGGAGAGTTTATGATACGCATCATCGAGACATGGAATGACGCAGAATTAGTCTATGACGATTACGGTTATCACTTGCGCGTGTTTTTAGGTGACCAATTACGATCGATCATCAATGTGACCGCCGAAAACGATGACGAGGCGATCAAAAGAGCGCGGCGCGCCATCTATCTTTTTCTGTCCTGACCGGATTAGCCGAAAGCCCCATCTAACGCACATTTATTCGCGAGACCTTATCGCCGGCGCGCTATACAGGCAGCGAAGGCATTTTTCTGCCTCGACAACGGCGCAAGCCGAGTAAATGCACTAAAAGAGCCGGCGCAAGCGCCATTATGTTTCGTCTTTTTCTTATCCCTAGACACAAATTACAGTACGGCGTTAATTCAGGCATGTAAACATACCGAAGTTTTGCCATAATGGCGAAAAACGGACCTTCCCTGCCCATGAGCCACAATTCTCGCGTTTTTTATTACACCGGTCTTGCTCTCTTCTGGATCGTATTCATCTGGT
Organism: Methylomicrobium sp.; assembly: GCA_051061015.1. Taxonomy (GTDB): domain Bacteria; phylum Pseudomonadota; class Gammaproteobacteria; order Methylococcales; family Methylomonadaceae; genus Methylomicrobium. Next base: position 171,618 of record JBPFEG010000083.1, on the reverse strand, counting down.
CCGCCATTCACCCGAAAGACTATCCGACCTGGATTCTCGAAACCTTGCCCGCCTTCGTCGGGATCGTCATCGTGATTGCAACCCGCAGACGCTTTCCGTTGACGCCGCTGGCTTACTGGCTGATCATCGCGCACAGTGTGATCCTGATGATCGGCGGCCATTACACTTACGCGGAAGTCCCGCTATTCGATACGTTTAAAGAGATTTTCGGTTTCGAACGCAACAATTACGACAAACTCGGCCATTTCATGCAGGGCCTCAACCCGGCAATCGTCGCGCGGGAAATCCTGATTCGCAACCGGGTCTTCCGGAAGCCGTCGTGGATGAACTTCATGATCATCTGTTTCTGCCTGGCACTCTCGGCTTTTTATGAAATGATTGAATGGTGGACGGCTTTGCTCAGCGATGATGCCGCCGAAGCCTTTCTCGGCACGCAAGGCTACGTTTGGGATACGCAATCGGACATGGTGTACGCATTGACGGGCGCCTCGACCGCGCTGATCGCTTTGCACCGGCTGCACGACCGGCAACTGGCATTGCTCGCAGACCAGTTCCCTGATTCGGAAGATAATTAAAACTGATGAAGACCGGACACCTCTGCAACAGCGCCGCAACACATCATTCTCCCGACCGGATGGCTTCGGACACATGAAACAGCTCAAAAATATCTGCGTCTATTGCGGCTCAAGCCCCGGAAACCGGGAAGCCTATACCGAAAAGGCCCGCGCGCTTGCCGAAACGCTGGTTAACCGCGGTATCGGTCTCGTCTACGGCGGCGCGAGCATCGGCCTAATGGGTGCAGTTGCGGATCATGTACTGCGGCTCGGCGGCAGAGCGGTCGGCGTGATTCCCGAAGCCCTAATGCGCAAGGAAGTCGCGCATTATCAGCTGACCGAAATGCATATCACGCATTCGATGCACGAACGCAAAATGCGAATGGCGGAACTGTCCGACGGATTCATTGCCCTGCCGGGCGGTCTCGGCACCCTGGAGGAACTGTTCGAGATCTGGACCTGGGCCCAGCTCGGCTTTCACCAAAAACCCTGCGGTTTACTGAATGTGGAAGGTTATTACAATCCTTTGATCGAATTTCTGGATCATGCCGTGACGGAACAATTTGTAAAGGACTCCCACCGTGCGATGCTGATTATGGAAAGCGAGCCGGAAAAGCTGCTGGACCGCTTTGCGGATTACCGGGCCCCGGCCGTAAAAATCTGGGTAGAGAAGGATGAAACATGAAGCGGCCGGAGCGGCCGGGGGACGACCCGGCGCGCCGAAAAAACAAAGCGGATAAAATCTAAAAATTACCGCAGCAAATAGCTCGCAAACCCGTCCCACGCAGAGGTCGTTGCCAATTGCATGATCCATGCACTGGAGGCGGCGAGCCCGGCATAACCCAGCGCAAACGGCCTACTGAACGAACGGATCAGCCCCCATTTGATCACGAGCAATAGCGCTCCGACCGCCAGCGTGGAAAAAAAGGGACCGAACAGGGACTCCCAGAGCGTTCCACGGTAAAGGTCGCTGATCGCATCAATACGGCTGACCGCCGCCGGCATGGCCGCCAGCGAGGCCAGCAGCATCATCGGCCGATGCACTTCCGGCCGCCGCCGATTCCATACCCCGATGAACACAAAACCGGCGAAGATCAGGATGCTGACGATCGGAACGGCCATGAACTGCTTGGGCGAGAGCCCCCAGATTTTCAATTCGGGCGGACTGATCAGCGTCGCCTCAATCCCGAGTCGAAAGCCGAGGATCACAATACAGGCCGCCAGCCCCGCGCCGATGCGCCCTAGCATCCGGTGAATACGACGGTTGCCCGCGACGATCAACAGCGGCTGGACCAGAAACAGCAGCATCCATGCCGACATGCCGATGCCGTGCAGAATGAGCAAGGTACGTATCGGCGGCGCGAGTTCGCGGCCCGGATAAGCCTTGCCGTGCAGATAAAAGTGCTGGAAGCCGAGAATCATCAGCACCAGTAGCAATGTCGCAGCGGCCGTATAGAAAAAACGGGAGGGATTGCGCGAGACGGAACTTTCCGACCGGCCAAGGGATAACGAAATTTGACGGGAGTTCATACCGGGATGGATCCTTATTTTAAACTTCGAAAGGAGGCAATTGTGAAGCTTATGGCGCTTAACGTAAAGCTTATTCACCCAGCGTAGCTCCGATTAGCGTCAGCGTAATCGGAGGGAATGAGGAATGCGTACGATTACGCTACGCTAATCGTACCTACGAGCTATAAATTGCGCCTTATCGCGTTGTGTTTCACCTTGCCACCAACGTTGTTTGAAACTTCAGCTCAGTCCACCCGTGGCATGCAAGTCGTTGCAAGCATGCCACCAACATATGCGTCCACCTAAGCGAAAGAGTGACGATATCTCCATATTGCTTGTCGACCCGTTTGTCCATCACCTCACGATGGTGAGGGTGAATCACCTGCAATCCACCGTGCACAAAAGCGCTTCGGTAGTCATATAATCTCCGCAGCTCTTTTTTCAGGCGGGGGCGAATTTCATCAGGCGGTTCTAATACCAGACAGAATCGGTCGAATAAAGCGCTAAAGTTCTCGCCTGGCCTCGTTTCGAAAAGCGATTCAAAAGCATAAAACAGCCAGATGATGTCTTCTGGTCGGCCGTTACTGCGGCAAATATGCAGTAGGGCAAATAGTGACCTCTCAATCGCGCCTTCAGGCAGTTGATTGAAACCCGGCCGCACTTTCTGAAACCACTGCGATACAGACTCGACGGATAGTACGCTCAGCGTAGGCCAAACATCCTTTTTTGAGCTAATCCAGGCCTCCTCGAAATAGAATGAGGACAAATCAATTTCTTCGTGAAACTTTTCGTCGGCCCTATACACTTTCGCTGAGTGAAAGTTTGCACTTCCTGGCAATGCGAGGTTGAGAATAAGGAACAGGTCGTATAAGTGGCTTTCCGCGAAAAATGCTGCGTACCAACCATGCTGTGAGAGATCGTTTGAGCCGCAGATTGATACCGTGGAAGTGCACTGTACCTGTTCGGAAAATATCTCCCAACAGTCATCTGGCACATTCTTTGGATCTTCTAGGAATCGACTCATTGCCGCTCGCCGGTTGGCTAGCATCAGCAAAAGCGGGCTGAAGTCACAATCTACTGAAATCGAGCAGCCTTGATGCTGGTAGCTGCGCGTTGACATCGTGTTTAAGAGGTCGCGCCACACACAAACTATTGTGTCGTCGTATTCGGGGAACAGATCATCAGTCTCATGACGGAAAACTCCGACAATCCTGCATTGTTCAGTTCGACGTTCCAAAGCTGCACCTAACCAAAAAGCTCTAACCACAATTAGCCATCCTAAATGACGCAAAATATTGCTTCAGAGGTTCGCCTAACATTTTGTAAAAACAAGAAACTGTATTAAATTCACGCATATGCGCAAAAATATCATATCCTAAAATTAATGTAATATACCTTATAAAATGACTTTCACGTATTCTCAGGCGATTTATCCAGACCTCAACATTCCCCGTCAATTTACAGAACCCGTCAACCTTCCGCCAAATACACGTTTCATTTAATTTATCTCCGGCTGAATCGCATGGGTTTTTATTAACGGCCCGGGATTCCAGTTCTGCACGGCCCATTCCAGCATTTCCGGGCAAGAAGCCTGTTTAAGCCCAAGCGGCGGCTTTTGTTTCAATAACTCCAGCAACTGAAACATCACGGCCGCTGTATTCCGCATCGTTACCGCCTCGGCCAGCGTCTGCTTGCTCAGCTTGTAGCCGTGGCTATCGATGATAAGCGGCACATGCAAGTAGGAAGGCGTCGGCAGGCCGAGCAACTGCTGCAGGTAAATCTGTTTCGGGGTCGAATCGACGAGATCGAAGCCTCTGACGACATCGGTGATGCCTTGCAGATGATCGTCGATCACGCAGGCGAGTTGGTAGGAAATGATGTCTTCCTTGCGTTTCAGGATGAAATCGCCGTGTTCGGCCGCGAGGTTTTGGCGAATGAAGCCTTGCAGCCGGTCTTCGAAGCCGATATCGCGGCCGTCGCTTTTGACGCGCAAGGCGTAAGTCTGGTCGGCTGGAAAAGCGGTCCGGTTTCGGCAGAGCCCCGGATAGATGTCGTGCCTGCCGGGCATTTCGGCAAGCATTTTGCGGCTGCAGGTGCAGGGATAAAGGCGGCCCGACCGTTGCAGATCGGAAAGCGCCTGTTCGTAGCCGGCCAGATGCTCGCTTTCGTAGAAAACCGGCCCATTCCAATGCAGGCCGTAGGCTTCTAATGTTGCCAGTATGCTGTCGGCCGCGCCGGGTACATTACGGGGTGTATCGATGTCATCGATACGCAGCAGCCAAAGGCCTTGGCGAGCGCGCGCATCGAGATAGCTCGCAAGCGCCGTGTAGAGAGAACCGAGATGCAAAGGACCGGTCGGCGAAGGCGCAAACCGGCCGACGTAGGACTTACTGCCCGCCACGACGCGGAGAAAGCTTAGCCCATTTGTTTTTCGCGGATCTCATCCAGAGTCTTGCAATCGATGCATAAGGTCGCGGTCGGACGCGCCTCCAGACGACGGATGCCGATTTCGATGCCGCAGGATTCGCAATAGCCGTAACTGCCGGATTCGATTTCCTTCAGCGCTTCGTCGATTTTCTTGATCAGCCGGCGTTCGCGGTCACGCGTCCTCAGTTCGAGGCTGAATTCGGATTCCTGCGTCGCCCGGTCATTCGGATCGGGAAAGTTGGCCGCGTCGTCCTGCATGTGGTGCACAGTACGGTCCACTTCCTTCATCAATTCGGCTTTCCAGTTTCGCAGAATGTTCTCAAAATGCTTTAATTGAGCGTCATTCATGTATTCCTCGCCTTCTTTCTCCACATATGGGGAAAAACTGAACGGTGACGCACCAACTTTAGAACTTTCGATCATCCACTAACTCCCAAGGGATAGGCTAAATAAATCCTACATTTTTAGCAGAATAGTTACGGATTGGCAAGATTTATTGGTATCATTCTTTATTTCGAAACGGGCAGCAACAGCATGGGCTTACGGGTAGCGGAGCGAATTTCGGGCATTCAGCCTTTTTATGTAATGGAACTGCTGAGGCGCGCCAAGGAACTGGAAGCCCAAGGCAAGGATATTATCCATATGGAAATCGGCGAACCGGACTTTACCACCCCAAAAACGATCCTAAATGCCGCAATCGCGCACACCGCCACAGGAGAAGTCAAATACACCCCGGCCGCCGGCTTGCCTGAACTCCGGCAAAAGATTGCCGGTTTTTATCGGCTCCGCTATGGCGTTAGCCTTCCCGAACAGCGTATCTTCGTGACCCCAGGCGCGACCGGGGCATTCCTGCTGGCCCTGGGCGCCAGCCTGAATTCGGGCGAGGAAGTCCTGATGGCCGATCCCTGCTACCCTTGTAACAGCAATTTCATCCAGCTTTATGACGGCAAAACGCGCACGATCCCGGTCGATGCAGAGAGCCGTTATCAGTTGACCGCCGATTTAATTGAACACCACTGGTCGGCCCATACAAAAGGCGTCTTGATTGCCTCCCCTTCCAATCCGACCGGCACGATGATTCCGCGCGCCGAATTGAAAAAAGCGATCGAGACGACCCATCGGCTCGGCGGCTGCTTTTATTCGGACGAGATTTATCACGGCCTGGTCTACGGAGAGACGGCCGCGACCGCGCTCGAATTCAGCAACGAAACCTTCGTGATCAACAGCTTTTCAAAATACTTCGGGATGACCGGCTGGCGGATCGGCTGGCTGATCGTGCCAGAAATGTTTATCGAGGCAACCGAAAAATTGTCGCAAAACATCTTTATTTCGACGTCGAGCGACGCCCAGCATGCCGCGATGGCCGCTTTCGACGCGTCCACTCTGGCCGAGCTGGAAGAGCGACGCCTGGAATTCGAAAAACGGCGCGACTTTCTGTACGAGGCGCTCGTACGGATCGGTTTTGATATTCCGATCAAACCGGAAGGCGCATTTTATATCTACGCACGCTGCGCGAAATTTACCGACGACAGCTTCCGGTTCGCCCAGGGCCTGCTCGAAAGCGAAGGCGTCGCAATCACGCCGGGCAAGGATTTCGGCACCCATGAAGCCCATCATGCGTTGCGCTTCGCCTATACGACATCCCTGGACAGGCTGGCAGAAGCGGTACGGCGCATCGAACGATTCATCAACACAAGGTAGTTTATGGCAGTCACAACATTATCGGCAACCGACCTGAAAGACCGCCTGGCGCAAGGCGAGGAGCTTTTCCTGCTCGACGTCAGAGAGCCTCAGGAGTATCACTATGCGAAAATCAACGGCAGCACCTTGATTCCGTTACAGCAAATTCCTGAGCGAATCGGCGAATTAGACCCGAAACGGAATATCGTGGTGATCTGCCATCACGGCATGCGCAGTATGCAAGCGGCTGCTTATCTGGCGCATCATGGCTTCGCGAATATCCTGAACCTGCAGGGCGGGATCGATGCCTGGTCGCTTCAATGCGACAGCTCGGTGCCGCGTTATTAAATATAGAACAACCGGATTAAAGCGGGGCGGGATATACCGCCCCAAGCCATAGCCCATCAAGATTTCAGCCCATATATCTTCAATTGACTGCCGATGACCCGGTCGGAATTGGGGGCCAATCGATAGATCATCACATACACCCGCCCGTTCGCGACGACCGGCGGAATCATTTTGCCCATCAAGCCCAGCCCGCCGCGATTGTCATCGCCCGTCCTGAACAATCGGCGCAGTTTGCCGCCGGGCAGAATCGCGCTCGCATCATAGGCGACCAGCTGGCTATCCGCGAAACTCTTGTTGCCGTCGCCGAATTTGGCATAAATGCCCCAGACGATTGCGCTAGTAAAATCGACCGCATCCGGCTGCCCAGGCACCGACCCCGGTCGGCTGGAAACCGCGAGCAATCCGCCGGGCATCCCGCCGGGCGACCTCAGATTACCTGAGGCGATTTCCGATCCTTGCGCGCGAAAAATCGGCAAGATCTCCGGCTGGGTAAAAAAATTATAGCTTTTCAGTTGTGCGTTCTCGCCCCATACATAGACGATCCCGCGGCCCGCATCAACCTTCGCGAATGCCAGCGCATGGATATGATGCATCCGGTTGTTTTCCGGACGCAGATCGCTGCACGGCAGAAACCAGTCGCGCGTGCCGTGATCGACATCGCCGGGATTAGGACAGGGGATGCTCGCATTCAACTGGTTAGCGCGCGCCCAGTTTTCATTCACATCGCCGCCGAAATAAGAAGCGACCAGCGGCGGCCTGAACATCAGCTTGTTGAAGCGGTCATTCTGGCCAAGATCGTTTTTATTCAGCGCATAAATCATGCCGTCCTTCGTGCCCTGCAGCAGCATGTTCGACCCCGGAATCAGCATCGGACTGGTCGAGCCGAAATCCCAGTCCGCACCCGCCTTGTTGACCGCCGCACGGCCACAGGAGACTTCGGTATTGTTGTCCTGCCAGAGGCAGCCTGCACCGGAAGCCCGCTCGTCGATAAACGCCTTGTACCAGTCGATCTTTTGCAGCACCGGCCGGACACCGCCCGCGCTCGGCACGAAACGCAGTTTGATCATGCTTTCGGCCAGATCCACGCTGCCATTATTTGAAGTGCCGTTTGAAGTCGCCGCATAGATCATGTCGCCTTCGGTCACGGGCGAGCCGCCCGCGTGCCAGATGCCGGCACCCCAGCCATTGAAAGACGTCGCGCAAAAAATTCCCGGCTCGCGCGAAAATCCGGGCTGACCCAGCAGACCGCGCGTATCGTAAGCAATCACGAAGCCGTGCGGATTTTTTCGTCCGCCTCGAAATGCCTCTCCGTTGGCCGCGAACGCCAGCACCAGCCCGTGATTGCCGGTCAACGCCAAACCGGCGCGCAATTTGGGATACACATACTGCTCGGTTCGGCCATTTTCGGTAAAGACCGCATCCGCGTCGTTGAACCAGCAGCCGCTGCCTTCCTGCGATTGGCTGAAGATCCGTACCGGCGGCGCTTTCTGCATGCCGTTCATCGGATTCAGCGCGAAGACTTTATAGTCCCGGAACCGGTTGTCGTTCACGTTTTTGCGTACCAAGGCCACAACATATAAAGTATTAGTGGCCGCATCCATGATCGGCGTGGCGGCAATCCCCCAGGTCGGGGTGTGCCCCCACACATCCATGTCAGCCGAATCGGCTTCGCGCCCCAAATCCACCTCGTAGAGCCGTTTATTGGTGCGCGCGCTGATCCCGATCACCTGATTTTTCATCGTCGTTACGATGATTAGATCATCCGCTCCCGCGCCGCCCTGGATCACCAAAGGCTGCGTTTCGACCTTCGCATCGAAGTCGTGAGTCCGCAGCAAGCCGAATTGATCGGCATTTACATTCTGTTTGTTCAGGATGAATTCCTGATTATTGGCGGCCGTGCGGAATGGATTGCCCGCGCGTTCCAAAATGCTGACCGCCGAGGTGCTTTCCGCCCAAACTCCCCCCATCATCGCAGCAAGGAACAAAACAGCTGACTTCTGTAGCATAACGCCTCCTTTGGATCTAAGTGGATCAGTCTCACAATGCAGCATGCTCAGCCGCTTGTCAATAGAATGATAATATAAGCTAATCTTTAATTTTATTAGTATTTATCACAAGAAAAATGGCCGCTTTTCCGCGAAGGGGCTTCGTCGCTCCCGCATGGCGCATTTTACAACCGATTGAAATCCAAGCTTTTCCTAGAATTAAAAATCTTATATAATGGCAAGTTTTACCGGGGCTTTTGCCTCATCCTTGCTTTACTGCCCTGCCTCGGCACGGTGGAAGGCTCCAACCGTAAGGAAAAACCATGCGACATTATGAAATTGTCTTTTTAGTCCATCCAGACCAAAGCGCTCAGGTACCGGCGATGATCGACCGCTACAAAGCGATTATCGAAGGCGCTTCCGGCGCGATTCATCGTCTGGAAGACTGGGGCCGCAGACATCTGGCCTATCCGATCAACAAAATCCACAAAGCGCACTATGTGCTGATGAACATCGAGTGCGATCAACCGACGCTGGCGGAACTGGAAAGCAGCTTCCGTTTCAACGACGCGATCCTGCGCAGCATGACTCTGCTGCAAAAACAACCGGTTACCACGCCTTCTCCAATCGCGACCCAAGCCGCGGAAGAAAGCAAAAACGCTGAAGCCAAAGCCAAAGAAGCGGCTGCACGCGCCTCTGCTGCTGAAGCAGAAGACGAGGTCGGCGCGGATGAAATCGACGCGGATTTCGAAGGCGACGAACTGGCTGCCGAATAAACATATTAACCTGACAGGATACGAGGATACTCATGGCACGTAACGCAAGACGTAAAGCTAAAGGCTTCGGCGCTAACAACGGCGCGGAAATCGATTACAAAGACCTGAACTTATTGGGCGACTATGTCACCGAAACCGGCAAGATCGTCCCTAGCCGCATCACCGGCGTCAGCGCGAAATATCAAAGACAATTATGCACCGCCATCAAACGCGCGCGCTATATTGCCCTGCTGCCGTACTGCGACGCTCACCAATAATTGAGCCGACCCAGGTAAGACAGTGAAAATTTTGGCGGATTACATCATGCGCGGGCGGACGCAGGCCATTATTGTGGCCTCGACGCTGGCGCTGTTATCGCTGAAATTTCCACCGATCAGCGTTCTTAGCTCGGCCTCCGTCGCATTGGTAACATTGCGGCGCGGAGCCGCGGAAGGGATGTACATCCTGCTCGGCGCGGCCCTTGCCGCCGCCCTGCTCGGCTTTTTCGTAATCGACAACTATCAGTTTGCCTTGCTCTATGCATTGCTGCTGTGGCTGCCGGTCTGGGTGATCTCGATCATCCTGCGGGAAGGACGGCAGTTGTCTCTGGCAGTAGAAGTCGCCGTCTTTATCGGCATTCTGGGAGTTGCCGGCTTTTATCTGTACCAGCCCGAACCTGCAGCGATGTGGGCCGGCCTGCTCGGGCAGATGGCGGAACAAACCAATGCGCCGGTCAAAGACATCAAGGGCTGGATCGACAATTTTTCCCATTACATGACCGGCATGTTTGCCGCGGGCACCGTATTCAGCCTGCTGTTCGGGCTGTTTCTGGGGCGCTGGTGGCAGTCGCTGCTGTTCAATCCGGGCGGATTCAAACAGGAATATCTGGCCCTGAGCACCGGCCGGAGTCTGGCGATCGGCAGCCTGATCATTCTGGCGGCCGCCTACTTTGCCACCGGCATGCTATCGGAAATCGCCTGGAACATGGTCATTATACTGTTTGCGCTTTATACCGTGATCGGCACCTCCGTGCTGCATGTGGTATTCTCGCAAACCAAAATGAGCCGCTTTGCGGTGCCGATGTTTTATGTAACGCTGGTTCTGGTTCCGCAGGTCTTACCGCCGGTCGCGATCGTCGGCCTGATCGACACCTGGTTTAACATACGTAAAAGAAATTCGAATCAAACGAGCGCCTGAGGGCGCCATTTATCGGTTAAACGTCCGAATAAGAGGATTAAAAGATGGAAGTTATTTTGCTTGAAAAAATAGCGAACTTGGGCAGCCTGGGTGACAAAGTCACGATCAAGGCCGGCTATGGCAGAAATTATCTGATACCGACCGGCAAGGCGGTAGCGGCAACCCAGCAAAAAATTGCCGAGTTTGAAGCGCGCCGCGCGGAACTCGAAAAAGCCGCCGCTGAAAAACTGGCTGCCGCACAAAAGCGCGCCGATGCAATCAGCAAACTGAAAGTCGTGATCACCCACAAGGCGGGCGACGAAGGCAGATTGTTCGGTTCGGTCGGCACCCACAACATCGCCGAAGCGATCACTGCTGCAGGCGTTGCGGTTGAGAAATCCGAAATTCGCCTGCCGCACGGTGCCATCCGCCATGTCGGCGAATTCCCGATCGATATCAACCTGCATTCCGATGTCGTAGTGACTTTGCCGGTCACGATCGCCGCGGAATAAGAAACGGTTTCTACCGATCTTTGCCGGGCGCCGGTTGGCGCCCGGTTTTAATATGTGCTCCGCTGCCGGCTTTACATCCATGCACACCTTGAGGCCGGTTTCGCTCCCGCTCGCCTTCCCTGCCAGGCGGTTCTTAAACCAGTTCCCTCGCCTTCGCAAACGCTTCCCTGAAATCCAGATACAACGGCTGCTCAGTCTCCAGCAGTAACCTCAACAGTTTGTTTTGCAGTTTGTATTTGACGTCCCCTACCGCCAGCGCGCCAATCCCGACCGCGCCGGGCGCCTGTTCCGCATGCGCCAGAGGTTCACCGAAATGGCTACGCTTGACTCCCTCGATACCGAGCGGCGGCACCGCATTGATATCGGCGGCGACTTTCAAGTTTTTCGCGGCCTTCAACACACCGGCGTTCAATACCTGTACACCGGCTTTCGCGGTACAGAAAACAATATCGACATCGGCGACCAATTCGGCTTTTTCCGTGTCTGAACCGGCAAATGCGCCCTTCAGATGACAACCGAAGCGGCGGTTATACGCCGCGGCAATTTCGTTCGCGGTCTCGATCGACAAATGATCGACGATCGCCACATCGAGCCCGGCTAAAGAGGCAATTACTCCGGTCGTGATGCCGACCGCGCCGGTGCCTCCGAAAACCAGGGCCTTGCACTCCTTAAACGACTTGCCGTGCTTGGCCGTCAGTTCCTTCTCGACACAGGCAACCAACGCAGCGGCGGTCGTAAAGGCGCCGCTCGGGTCGGCCAACACCGAAATTTCGAACGGCGGCACCATCGCCCGCTTGCAGGCGGCAAGCATGTCAATCGCCAGCCCAATGTCGCGCCCACCGATGAACATCGCGGTACGCTTGACGCCGGCAGGTCCCCGCGAAAAAATCGCGTCCTGAGTCAGTCCATTCACGCTGTCCAGCTTGACGTTGCTGTACGGCATCAATACATCGAACCCGGCATCCACCGCCATGTTGATATCGAACGGGCTATTGTTAGGCATCGGGTCAAGCATGTGAAGTATGCTGCGTTTTTCCATCGCTAATCCTTGATTTGTTGCAGGTAGGCTTAATATAAAAGGGAACGGGCAAAAGATAAAGAGCGCCTTTGTTTGCGCAAGCAGATCGGCCCACAGACGGGAAGGCGGTAGAGGAGCCCCACGCTACGCCGGATTGAACAGATACCCGGCGTGCGGGTCGGAAGCCGGGTATTCTCTTGATTTCCCAGCTTCCATCAGTGACGTTACGGGTTGGCCTTGATATATTCCCGCGCCACTTCGAAAGCATGCTCGAAATGCAGATAAACCGGCTTTTCGGTGCTGATCATTTTTTTCAAAAGCCGGTTCTGCGCCTGATACTTCACATTACCGATCGCGAGCGCTCCGATACCGACCGCGCCGCTGATCGAACCGGCGATCGGCGTACCGTTATGGAACGCATCGACGCCTGCAATACCCGCCGGCGGCACCGCGTTCACGTCGGCGGCGACTTTCAACTGCGGCGCCGAAGCGATCAATTGCGCACTCAGCAGCTCAATGCCGGCCGCGCCGGTCGCAAATACCACATCCGCGGTTTTGATGTATTCCGCCTTATCCGCATCGGCGCCTGCGGTGATTTGGATTTGGCCTTCGCCGAATTCATTGCTGCACATGTCCGCTACGCCTTGCGCTCTATCAAGCTGGCGACCGATGATTCTGACATGGGCGCCGGCGCGTGCGGCAATCACCGCCGCGGCTTGCCCGACCGGGCCTGTCCCGCCAAGCGCCAGAATGTTTTTACCTTCCAGCGTGGTATTGAATTTGGCGATCAGTTCGCGCTCGACCGCCGCCACCATGCCGGCTGCCGTCGTGAATGCACCGCTCGGATCCGCAAACACGGAAACCTCAAAAGGCGGAACCATCGAGCGTTTGGCTATCTTGAGCATGTCCATCGCTTGTTTGGTGTCGCGTCCGCCGATAAAAATGCCGGTGCGCTTCAAATTTTTCGCGCTGCGGGAAAAGATCGCATCCTGAACCAGCCCCTGCACTTCGCTCGGCTCGACATTGATATAAGGCACGGCCGAAACCCAGCCAGCATCCATCGCCATATTGACGTCGAACGGGCTTAAATTTTTGGCGGTTGTTAACATGTGTAGAATAAACGGTTTTTCCATGATATCCCCTTACTTAAATAACCAACAAGTATAAAAGAATTTGATCGGCAAAAACAGCGGATAGCAGCGATCCAATTCAAAATAGCCCCGAATTTGTGTATGATCATCCGTTTACGCAAAGTCATCAGGGATCATGCCTTCCAGTAAAGCTCAACAGCGGCGCGCCGCCTATCAGGCGCGCGATCGGCAGACCGACAAGGATGCGCTCAGCGCAAACATCTGCGCGCATATCCTCGCGCAAACCGGCTATCAAGAGGCATCTACCGTAATGTGGTATATCGGCTGCAAATCCGAAGTCAGAACGCTGCCGACGATACGCGACGAACTGGAAAGCCGCAAACGCATCGTGATTCCCTATTGCACCGAGGACGAACGCGGCCAGCGCAAACTCGGCCTGTGGCATCTGAAGGATTTTTCCGAATTGGCGCCCGGCATGTGGAAGATTCCGGAACCACCGCGATCGCGTTGGGGCGAAACAGGCAAGGAAGTGCCGCCTTCCGAGCTTGACCTGATCATCGTTCCGGGCGTCGCTTTCGACCGGAATGGCGGGCGTCTCGGTAACGGAGCAGGCTATTATGACCGCCTGCTGAGCCGGGTCAGAAAAGATACGGTTTTATACGGCATCTGTTTTGAAGCTCAGTTATTCGACCGGATCGAAATGGAAGCGCATGACATCCCAATGGATTTTGTGATTACCGAAAAAAATAGTTATCCCGGTAAAGGCCGCCGATCTGCGCGATGAATTTGACTGCAATCAAGGCGCAGCTGCCCACCTCGCCCGCCTTCGTGATCGATCGCGATACCCTCCTGGAGAATTTGGAGACCCTGTCCGCATTAAAAACCCAGTGCGGCGTCCGGATTTTATACTCGATCAAATCGCTGCCCCTGTCGTGGGTTTTAGAGGAAGCAAGCCGGTTTGTTGACGGCTTCTCGGTCAGCTCACTGTTCGAGGCCAGGCTTGCACAAGAAATTTTGCAGCAGTCGGGAAGCGTGCATTTGACAACCCCCGGCATCCGGCCCGATGAAATAGAGGCTTTAAGCGCACATTGCAGCCATATCGCTTTCAATTCGCTGAGCCAGTTTCACCGCTTTATGCCGGCTTTTAACGGAAAGATATCGGGGGGATTGCGAATCAACCCGAAATTATCCGGGCTGGACGATAGTCGCTTCGATCCTTGCCGTCCGCATTCCAAGCTCGGCGTCGGGATCGAGGACCTGGAAAACCTTGCATCATGGAAAGGCATTGAAGGTCTGCATATCCATAACAGCTTTTCCGCGACCGCTTATACGACACTGACCGGAACGCTGCAAAAGATTGAAGCGTGTGTGGGCAACCGGCTTGACCAGCTGGACTGGATCAACCTCGGCGGCGGTTATCTCTACGACCGGATAACCGATCATCAGCCGTTCATCGAGGGCGTCCTAAGGCTCAAAACCTGCTACGGCGTAAAAGTCTATATCGAACCCGGCAAAGCGGTGGTCAGCAATGCAGGCCATCTGGTCGCGACGGTACTGGATGTGTTTGCCAGCGACGGCAAGACCATCGCGATTCTGGATACCAGCGTCAATCATCACCCGGAAGTCTTCGAGTACCAGCGCCGCCCAGAACTGGCCGAACATGCGCCGCAAGGCAGCTATCCGGTTATTCTTGCCGGCAGCACCTGCCTGGCCGGCGATCTGTTCGGAGAATACCGGTTCGAGGCGCCGCCTGCGACTGGCGACAAGGTCGTGTTCAAAAACGTCGGTGCCTACAGTCTGATCAAGGCGAACCGTTTCAACGGCTACAATCTGCCCGATATTTATATTGTCGACGACGGCAGCAGATTGGAGTGCATAAAGCAGTTTAGTTATGAAGATTTCCGCAGCCAATGGCGTTGCGGGCGGGATTTATCGGCTGCCGCGGAAAAAACCGCTTCGATAGCCTGAGATTCATCATTAGTCCAGAGGAGTTCCCATGAAAGCCATGTTAATGACCGCCGTCGGCGGAACCGAAGTTTTGTCATTCAGCGAAATTGACGAACCCCAAATTACTGCGCCGACCGAAATCAAGGTCAGATTGCATGCGGCTGGCGTCAATCCGATCGATACGAAAGTCCGCCAAAAGGGCGTGTTTTTTCCAAATCCGCTGCCTACGGTACTGGGCTGCGACGGGGCGGGCGAAGTCGTTGAAGTCGGTTCGGCGGTGGACCGTTTCAAGCCCGGCGATAAAGTCTGGTTCTGTCATGGCGGACTCGGCCGCGAGCAAGGCAACTATGCCGACTACACGGTGCTGGATCAACGCTGGGCTGCCTTAATGCCAATGTCTCTGTCATTTGCCGAAGCCGCAGCCGCCCCTCTGGTGTTGATTACTGCCTGGGGCGCTCTTTATGACCGGGGCGGCCTCAAGGCGGGCCAGAGCGTGCTGATCCATGCGGGGGCGGGCGGCGTCGGCCATGTCGCGATTCAACTGGCAAAACTGAAAGGCGCGCGCGTGATTACGACAGTCAGTTCAAAAGAAAAAGCCGATTTCGTCAAAGCGCTGGGCGCGGACGAGGCGATCGATTACAAAACAGAAGGAGGATTTACCGATAAGGTTAACCAATTGACCGGCGGTAAAGGCTGCGATCTGGTATTCGATACGGTCGGACCGTCAGTCTTTGAGCAAAGTATTCCAGTCACTGCGCATTTCGGACGCCTGATCACAATCCTCGATCCCGGCGCACTAAACTGGGGCGAAGCAAGAATCAGGAATCTGTTAATCGGGTTCGAACTGATGCTGACGCCGATGCTACGGGATTTGCACGAGGCCCGAGACAAACAGATTGCGATGCTGGACCAATGCGCAACCTGGTTCGATCAAGGCCGCCTGAAAATTCACCTCGGCGAACAAATGGCACTGAAAGACGCCGCCGAAGCGCACAAACGGATTGAAGCCGGCCACACGCAAGGAAAAATCGTATTGACGTTGTAGTTTCGTGCGTGCCAGAACCGACGGCCGATACGAATAAAAAAGGCGCTTAACCTGATCGATTAAGCGCCAGCATCATAAACGCATCGGAGGAGAAAGATAACTACTCTGAATTAATAGAGTTCATTACGTTGTAAGCATTTTTAATGCCAATATTGTTAAAAACCCCTCTCAAGCAATCTCAAAAACGGCTCTTGAACTATCAAGCCCTTCTCCAAGCAGCGTAAGCTCAACTCAGTATTCAGAAAGAAGTTCCGTTCGGTTTCGGTGAATTCCGTATTTCCGGTTAAAGCCGAATTAAAGCCTGATCCAAAGCGCCCTAATACCCATATTTCGCTTGGTTATTTATCGATTGTTGCTCAATTATAGTGCACACTGCTCCAGCCCCCTTTAATTAACGGCTACCGCAAAATTTTTGAACTGTTGAAAAACTGGATTGTTTACTTAGGACAGGCATAAATCTTTTTCGGCATTAAGCTTTTGGTGAAGGAGGCAAAATGCTCGAAAATCACGACAGATTCTCGTCGGATAAGCGTTATCAGCTAGTCTGAGTCAATTCCAGACATCGGTAAATTTATAAGGAGCGAGTATATGAAAACGAAAATCATCCGCTTTTTTCAAGCCGTGATACTGTTACCGATACTTGTAATAGGCTTATCGCAAGCCGATGCAGCGGCTTTTCTGCCTTTAGCGAATAATCCGCTGCCTGAAATGCTGAAGAAAGTCGTCCCCGGCGTGGTGAACATTTCCACTCGCACGCGAATCAGCTTCGAAGAAAACCCCCTCTTCAGGGACCCGTTTTTCCGTCAGTTTTTCGATATTCCGAATATGC
Source organism: Methylomicrobium sp. (assembly GCA_051061015.1). Classification (GTDB taxonomy): domain Bacteria; phylum Pseudomonadota; class Gammaproteobacteria; order Methylococcales; family Methylomonadaceae; genus Methylomicrobium. The sequence continues at coordinate 154,742 of JBPFEG010000083.1, read as the reverse complement.
CCTTGGAGCGGGAGCAGCAGAGCCTCGGTTCGGGCGTGATCATTGAGGCGAGCAAAGGCTACATTATTACGAATAACCATGTGATCGACAAAGCCGATAAGATCACCGTCACCCTGCAGGATGGTCAGAATATAGAAGCAAAACTGGTAGGCAGCGATCCAACCACCGACATCGCCTTGATTCAGATCAAAAACGGCAATCTGGTCGAATTGCCAAAAGGCAACTCCGATCAGTTACAGGTCGGCGATTTCGTGGTCGCAATCGGCAGTCCTTTCGGTTTGGGACAAACCGTCACCTCCGGCATCGTTAGCGCCTTAGGGCGCACCAGCCTGGGCATCGAGGGTTACGAAGACTTTATTCAAACCGATGCATCGATCAATCCCGGAAATTCGGGCGGCGCGCTGGTCAATCTGCAAGGCGAGCTGATCGGCATCAATACCGCGATCCTCGGCCCCAGTGGCGGAAATGTCGGGATCGGTTTTGCGATTCCGATCAATCTGGCCAATCAAGTGGCCAATCAGATCATCCATTTCGGCAAGATTCAGAGAGGGCAGCTCGGCGTGCAAATCCAGGATCTGACGCCTGCCCTAGCCAAAGCATTCGGAATTCAACAACAGCATGGGGCGGTAATTGCCGGCATCGTTCCCGGCTCGGCGGCAGAAAAAGCGGGGCTAGAGCGAGGGGATGTCGTGATCGCTGTCAATGACCAAGCGGTGGCATCCGCCACCAAACTGCACAATCAGATCGCCTTGATGCAGGTCGGCGACACGGTCAGCCTGGACATCCTGCGCAACGGTGAGGAACGGAATGTCAAGGCGCGGATCGGCAAACCGGTGATAGTCAAGCGGGTACAGCCCTATTGACCGGCCGGGGTAAAGCCCCAGCCTTCAAACGGCTTGTTTTAGTCTTACTTTTAGTCTCCGCAGAAACCATTCAGTACCTCATTGAAAGGAGAATAACCATGACTGAACACATTATTTCCTGCGATCTTCACGATTACATCGAAATTGCGTGTATGCATCACTATCGGGTCGAACTTGAATTAAAAGGCGGCCAAATCCTCGACGGCAAGGCGGTCGATGTGATTACCTCTCCTGAAAAACGCGAATTTTTAGTGATCGAGAGCGACGGGCAAAAGCAGGAGGTTGAACTGACCCAGCTGCACAAGATGACCGCATTGACTCCGAATGCGTCTTTTAAAGAAGTTGAATTTAAGCACCCGTTCGCATGAGCGATTTACTCTCCGGCCGAACCGAGCTTCAAACTCGGTTCGCTACCTTAGGGATCGAGTTCCGCCTCCTGTCCCGCCGAGCAAAGGTTCGCTAAAAGGTGATTTTGCCGTACACGGTCGCGTAAGGGGCGGTATCGCGCAGCTTTTTATAGATCACTTGCGGATACCATGTGCTCGACGTTGAAGGCAAAGTCACCAGCAAGTCCGCCTTCTGCCCTGGCGAAAGATCGAAACTGGTTACGGTTTTCGGGATGGGCAGGGAGCGTCCGTCGCGAATATAGACCGTAAAAGGCTTCAGATTGCCGGCCGTGTCCTTGATTTGAAAAGTCGAGTTGGTCGAATGCATCCCGATCAGGCGGATCGCGACTTTTTTATTCCTTGCGGCAGCCAGCGTCAGCGCCGGCGCCCCGGTGGTCTTACCTTCCTTGCCGGACAACAGGAAATACTTCGGATTGTAGTCGGCAAAAACCGTCGAATCCCCAGTGGCGGTATGATAAGCCGGATCGACCGTACTTAATACATACGCCTGCGAATAATCATAGGCCGTTGCCGAACTCTGATTCAGACGGTTCATAAAATTGCCGGAGGCATCGCGCGGGCGCACGATGATCGCGCTGTACATGCCCATTTCCAGATGCTTGACCGTATGCACATGGCAATGATAAGCGTAACTGCCCTCGTGCCCGACCGAAGGGGACCAGGTGTAGGTATCGCCGGTGACGGTATTATTGTTCGTCTCGGGTACGCCATCCTCGGCGGTCTGCACATCCGCTCCGTGCAAATGAACGGTATGGCCGTTATAGGGAAACGACTCCTGCGGCGTCATCATGTTCACGTTCAACGTCAGGTTCAGCGTATCGTTCGCTCCAATTTCCAGGATCGGGCCCGGCACGCTCGCGCTGCCCATCATGCCTCCGCCGCCCATACCGCCCCCGCCCATCATGCCGCCGCTGCAATCGTAATAACCCCAGAAAGGGACCGATTGACCGCTCAATGACTTGCTCAACATACCGACACAGAGGGTTTTGTTAATGAGGGCGGCCGATACGGGAAGTGAAGCCAGGCCTAAAACGCTTGATAATAAAAGGGAAACTGATCTTTTCATAAAATTCCTGCTGGGTTAGTGCATCATGATCATCGTGGCGCCGCCGTTCAGATATACGCCGTTGGCGGTTTCAGACTGGGCGGTATGAAAGTGCATCGGGTATTCACCGGTCTGGTTGACCGTATAAAGCACCTCGGCCACGCTCATCGGCGGTACATTGATTGTGTCCAATAGTTCGAACGGCGACGGCTGGCGGTTACCGTTGATGTTGATCACCTCGAAATGGTTGCCGTGGAAATGCAGCGAGTGGCTGAATTGTCCGGTGTTCACGATGCGCACCAGAGTGACCTCGTCCAGCATCCCCATGATCATCGTGTCGTGGTCCATCATCGCGTCGAAACCGCCCAAGCCGTTCAGCATGAAGTAGTTCGGTTTGTAGACGGACGTATTGATTGTGCCGCCGGTCGAGGCGATGTCGTTCCAGCGTGGCTTGTCCATCTCGCTGATCACCCAGACACGCTCATGATCGTAAGCCGGCCCCCCGGTCCAGGCAGTATTGCCGTTGTCGGCCGGCCGCACGATCAGCGCGCCGTAAAGTCCCATCTCGCGGTTGACCGCGTTGTTCAGCGTGTCGCTGTAAAGGTAGCTGCCTCCGGTCGGGGCGATAAACGAATAGGTTTTGCTGCCGTTTGCCGGAATGGGACTGGTGTCGGTCGTGACATTCTGCACGACGAAGTTATGCGAAGCATTGCGGTGGTTATACACGGTCACGTTGACCGTATCGCCTTCGTTGACTGTTAAGGTTGGTGCCGGCACGGTCGGCAGGCCGGCCGTATCGCCGTAGCCCCACACCGGCAGCGTCGTGCCGCCTGCGCCGGTAATAGTCAACTTGCCGTTATCGATGTGCAGCGTGAAGTCGCGCACGGCGGCTGCGGCTTCGGTTTGCAGAACGCCATTCAGCGTTATCAGCCACAAGGCATAAAAGCCCATTTTTTTTAGCATGTGTTTGTCCTCTGATGAATGAATCTGCCGGTGTACCCGGTCTTTTTATATCCCTGATTGATAACTCAGCCTGCTGGCTTTGGCATCGCACGAAGGGCTACAAGATCGCATTAACAGCAAGACACATGCCAACCATTAATTTCTGCTTATAAACTGATAGGCTTGAAGAAACAGGAGGGTAAAAATAAGGGATATGCCGCAATCGAGCATGGCATATCCCTTATTTTCTCGGGTTTAAAGCGAGTGCGAAACCTTAGAAGAGCGGTTAAATGCCTGCCCGAAATACGCTACAAACTGCGCATGGCTTTCTAGCCTTTGGTAAAATATCGCCTTTTTCATCTCGTTTTATTCGCCTCATGTCCAAAGATATCCGCATTGAAAGATTTAGCGGCAAAGCCATCGAGCCTTACATCAAAGAACTTGCCCGCCTCAGAATCCAGGTGTTCCGTGAGTTTCCGTATTTATACGACGGCACTTATGAATACGAGGAAAAATACCTGCAAACCTATCTGAACTGCCCGCAGAGCGTAATCGTGATTGCGTTCGACGGCGACAAGATCGTCGGGGCTTCAACCGCGATCCCGATGCAGTTCGAAACCGAGGAGATGAAACGGCCGTTCATCGAGAACGGTTATGACCTGTCGGAAGTTTTTTATTGCAGCGAATCGGTGCTGGACAAGAATTACCGCGGCCTCGGGATCGGCGTACGCTTCTTTGAGGAACGCGAGGCGCATGCGCAGGAATTGGGCGGCTTCAAACACATCACGTTCTGCTGCGTCGAACGCCCGGTCGACCATCCGCGCCGGCCGGCCGATTATATCCCGCTCGACAAGTTCTGGAACAAGCGCGGCTATGTGAAGCACCCCGAACTGAAAACGACTTATCTCTGGAAAGACCTGGACGACGAGGTCGAAACCCTGAAACCGATGACCTTCTGGCTGAAACATGAAAGTTAAGATCGCCGCCGCCCAATACGACATCGGCTTCCTGGAAAACTGGGAGAGTTACCGGCAAAAGATTGAACGCTGGGTCGGCGAGGCCGCCGACCAGGGCGCGAAGATTCTGCTGTTCCCCGAATACGGCAGCATGGAACTCGCCTCGCTGTTCGGCCAGGAGGTGTATTCCTCGCTAAGCAAGCAACTGGCGGCGATGCAGTCCGTGCTCAATGATTATATCGAACTGTACCGAGGGCTCGCGCAGCAGCATCAGTGCTATATCCAGGCCGGCACCTTTCCGGTCCGGATCGAGGACGAGATTTACCGCAACCGCGCCTATCTGTTCATGCCGAACGGCGAGTTCGATTATCAGGACAAGCTGATGATGACCCGTTTCGAGAACGAGCAGTGGCTGATCAACCGCGGCCTTGAACTGAAGTGTTTCGATACCGAATACGGACGGATTGCGATCAACATCTGCTACGACAGCGAATTCCCGATGTTGGCCAGAAAGCAGGTCGAAGCAGGTGCGAACCTGATTCTGGTGCCGAGCTGCACGGATACCTTGGCGGGCTATCACCGGGTCCGGATCGGCTGTCAGGCCCGTGCGCTCGAAAATCAGTGCTATGTGGTCCAGTCTCCAACGGTGGGCCAAGCGCCGTGGTCCGAAGCCGTAGACGTAAATATCGGCGCGGCGGCGATCTATACGCCGGTCGATCGCGGTTTTCCGGATAACGGGATTCTGGCGATCGGCGAACTGAATGCGACCCAGTGGGTGTATGCGGAAATCGACATGGATCAGATCGCGAAAGTGCGCGAGAACGGCCAGGTATTCAATTACCGGGATTGGCCGCTGCAGCATGCGGCGGAACTTTAGCAGTAGCGCATTCAGTGCCTGGAAATTCACAGTTTCCCGGACGAAAAGGCCCGCCAGGTTTTTGAGATCTGGCGGGTCTCTCTATCCACAGATTATTCTTTCCCCGCTTCTTGCCGCGTTTCAGGATAAATATATTCTTTAACGCGCGCCGCCGACATGATGTAAGGGGTCATACTGACGGCGCCCGAAGCGGCAATTGCCTTCATAGCGGCTTGCGCTTGCTCATAGGTATCCCGCCGCAGCACGACGCCGTAGTAACCCGACGAACTTAAAATGACTTCGGCGGGGTTGCCGCTGTTGCTGAGCTCTCTGGCTCGCTCGATCGCCTTATCTTTCAATGGAGTCGACAGCAAAACCACAAAGGATGGGGCCGGCGCCTGCTGGAGGGAACTCCCGCTATTGCCTGGAAGTTGCGGCTCGAAAAGCGATTGCTGCTTCTGTGCACCGCCGGATTCGTTCGATTTAGCGTAGGAAGCTGATTCCTCCACCCCCTTATCGGACTCCCTCGATTCGGGAACAACCGATTCCTGTGGCCCGTGATCAGATTTGACGGATGAACCCGAACTCGTCGAACCGGAGGGTAATTGTTGAAGATCTGTTGACGGCGTTATCGCTGCCGGCGGAGCCGTACCCACAGAAGCCGGCCTGAAAAAAAACCAGGCGCTGATCACCGCCAATGCCAACAGTATTAAAAGGAGCAGATACTTACGTGCCGCGCTTTTCTTCGGTGCTTCCGGGGGTGAATATTGATCCATGCCCAGAACACGGGCATAGCGCTCCTGAATAGCTTTTGCTGCTGAATCGTCGCTTTTTGACTTTTTCATACGTTAACTCAGATGATCAGCGGGGTTGAGGTAAAACATCAGTTTCCAGCCCTCCGGTCGGTTCGAGTATCGGCCCAGGCAGGGAATTAAACTCATGATCGAATAATGCAGGTGCGGCGGCCTGCCGCGAGCATTACCGGTGTTTCCGACCTTGCCGACGATGCGCCCCTGATCCACCCACTCCCCTATCCTGGCCGTTGCCGAATCAAGATGGGCATAGTAATGCAATCGCCATTTCGGATCGAGTATCATCAACACATTGCCTCCCAGTTTCAACTCTCCCTGGTATACGATGAGGCCGGAAACGGCCGCCACAGCGTCCGTTCCCCGGCGCGCAAAAACATCGATGCCTTTATGGACCCCGGATGTTCCCCAGGATGGGTGCCAGAAAGCCTTGGGATTCCAATCCCGGGAAGCGGCACCTTTGACCGGAATGATTATACCTTGTTCGAAAAAAACCCCGAAGGCCAGCACAAAGAAGAGCACAGCCAAGATGGCAACCCACCCCAACTCGCGTTTGCTGATTCTGATTCTGGCAGTCATTAGCTTGTCTTCGCAATCCGGTATTTCAAGTTCGAGGCAGATTTCGATTCAGTTTTCCGGGACAATGACCGGTAAACTTAGCGCCGCAATCAGATAAAGGCCCACCGCAATCAAAATCACTGCATTGAACCCGTAGTGTATCGCAATCAAGGTTGCAAGATTCGCGCTGATCACCGAGGCGAAGCCGTTGATACCCCACGCCCAAGGAATAAGTCCCGGGGTTAACAGCGAGACACGCTGCAGGCCGAGCGGAAACGGCATTCCCATCATGAATCCCAACGGCAGGATCAAAAGCACGGCGACCGCGAATTTGGCCGCCACGGGCTGATCGAGAAACACGCCGGTCAGATTTTTGAAGAACAGAATATAGAAGAGCGCCAGGACAGCAATCCCGGCGATCGGAACAAATTGGCCATAGCGTTTGTTGCCCAGCCACCCCGACGCCGCGCTGCCGAAACTCGCCGCGATCAGAAACGAGCACAGCACCACGCTGACCGAATATACCGGGTGATACAGAAACAGGATGAATTTCTGGATAAAGGCGATTTCGATGAACAAAAAGGCATTGCCTAGCAGGAAAAAGTAACCGATTATACGCCACAGGCGCGTCGAATAATCCGGCAACCCGAGTCTTCGCCTGCACAACCACATCGGCAGGCCGATAAACGCCGCGGCTGCAAGAAGTGCCTGCAACACGCCGGCGACCAGAATGATATAACCGGATTCGAGCAGCGAGATACCTCCCTGGCCGTACAGCGACAGGATTTCCGGCAAGGTACTCCATTTGAAAAACTGAAAGAAGTAAGGCCGGTCGTCGGTGGCAGGCTCGATCGCGAACTTGTATCGTTCCAGATAGGCCTCGCGCTCCGCGCCGAGAATCCGTGTTGCTCCCTGGTAATAATACGACTCCGGCAATTGGTTGAAACGGTTGGTTTCGGCTTCGCTGATGCCGGGATAATAATCGATATCAAAACTGCGGTCCGCGCAAAAAGTCTTAAGCGCCTTAATATCCCCTAGGGTAATCTCGCCGTTCTTGGCAAGCAATGTCGTCGTCTGCCAGCCGCGGATCAGCAGCATTTGCCGGCCGGGGTCGGCGATGCCGGACAGCTCCAGCGCATCGGAGGCGGTCGCGAACAGTTTCAAGGCATCGCGCGGGGGCATTTTGGCCCAGCGAGTCAGCGCCAGATAGCCGCCGGGCTTCAGATGCCGGAGATATTCCTGCAGCGCTTCCACCGTATAGAGATAGTTTTCGCTCAACGCGTACAGGCCGGCCGACGAGGCGCCGTAGGCATCCATCAACGCGATCTGGATCAGATCGAAATGCTGCCGGGTGCCCGAAACGAAACCACGCGCCTCGCCGATGTGCAGTCTGAGGCGTTTATTCGTGAAAATGCCGCCGGTAAATGCGTCGTGCCGGGTCTTGATGTAATCGATTAACTGGCCGTTCAACTCCACCGCATCGATCGACGGCACCCCGAACCATTCGGCCTGCAACAGATCATTGCCCGCGCCGACGCCCAAAATCAGCAATTGTTCGGGTTTGTTCAGATGATAAGGCAGTGCGGACGTCATCTGATCCAGATACGAAATTGTGGCCGGATCTCCGTTATAGCGGGTCAATGCAGACATATTGCCGGCATCGGTAAAGACTGCATATTGCGGAGGCGGTTCGCGGTCGGCATTCAAGCTGAGACCGGGCGCATAGCGTAACGGCGTAACGGCGCTTTCGACCACATCGGTATAGGCGATCGGATTCGAAAAACTGTCGATGATCCGCGTACCGGAAATACGCAAAAACTGCCGCAATTCCTTATAAGGCGAAATATGCAGAGTTTTCCAGTTCGAAGGCGTCAACCACAAGAAAATTAACGAGACGGCACATGCAGCCAAAACCCAGCCGCTTTTTTTCCAGGTCAGCAAGACCGGCATCAGGCCTACGACGCCGATCAAAGCCAACGCAATCAACACCTGATCGGGCGGCAACATAAATAATAAGCTGATGATGACTAAACAGCCCAAGCCCGCCCCGGCCAGATCTGCGGCATAAATGCTCGATGCCTGGCCGCTGAACCGGAACAATGCCAGACCAATCGCCGATGCCGCAAAAAAAAACGGCAACGACAGCAATAGATAGAGCATCAGCAGATAGAGCGGCTGGGCCGGCGACCAAAAAATTTCGGCCGGATTGAACGGCAGGCGCTGGCCGATCCAGAAACAGCCCGGGGCCGCCAAATTGAATAGCAAAATGCAACCCGGAAAAATCCATTCGAAGCGGGCGTTCAGCCAGTCCCTGTTGAGCGCCAGAACCACCCCGCTGATGCCATAGCCCAACAAGGCCAGACTGATGATCATATAAGCGAAATGGTGCCACTGAATAATCGAAAACAGCCGCATCAGCAGGATTTCATAAGCGAGCGAGGCACCCGAAACCAACGCGACCAAAAACGCTAGACCGCGGTAGCCGGGTATCGCTGCCGCCGCCTTGCTCAAGGGTGTATCCCGGTCAGGGGAACGAAGGAGACCGGCAGCAATTGCCGGGTTTTGATTTTCTGACCCGGGTCTTTTTCGACCAAAACCAGTTGCTGCACATTGAAGCGGTCGCCGACCGGGATCAACATGCGCCCTCCAGGCTTCAATTGCTTGATCAGGGGCGGCGGAATATGGCTTGCGGCTGCGGTCACCAGAACGGCGTCAAACGGCGCGGCTTCTGGCCAGCCGTAATAACCGTCACCGGTCCGGGTGTGAATGTTCGAAAGGCCTAACTTGGTGAGCCGTTCACGGGCAGCGGCGGCCAGAGGCTCAACGATTTCGATACTGTATACCTCCGTGCCGAGAGCGCCCAGCACCGCTGCCTGATAGGCCGAACCGGTGCCGATTTCCAGCACCTTGTCGCCGGGCTTCGCATCGAGCAATTCGGTCATTGCCGCAACGATATAAGGCTGCGAAATGGTTTGGCCGTGGCCGATCGGTAAGGGCCGATTCTGGTACGCATACGGCCGCATCTCCTCACCCACGAACAGATGCCGCGGCACTTTGCCCAATGCATCCGCTACCGGCCGAGATAACGCTTTCCGTCCCAAAAAACCGGCCGTCTCTGCCATGTTCGCTTCGATTTCGGCCACCATCGCGGCGCGCTGCCGGGCATAATCATCCTCTTCGGCGCGCACCGCACCGAGTGAAAAAAGCAGGAACGCCGCAGCCAGCATAAACTTCGGATAGACCATAGCGATGATATCTCCTTTATCATGATTTAGCTATGCGACCTTTAGCCCTTCGATTAGTGCCATTTTTTCGGATGATCCACCAAAGGCACAAAGGCGACATCGAGAATTTTAGTGATCTTATGAGGTGCATGGGGATGTTTTTCCAGGACGATCAATTCCTGATGTTCGTAAGGAAGGCCGACCGGAATCACAAGCCGTCCGCCCGCTTTCAACTGCTCGATCAGCGGATCGGGAATATAAGGCGCCGCGGCTGTCACGATAATGCCATCGTACGGAGCCTGTTCCGGCCAGCCCTCATAGCCGTTGCCGGTCCTGGCGTGGATATTCGGATAATTGAGCCTTTTGAAGCGGGATTGCGCTTCTATACTCAGGTTCTCTATGACCTCGATCGTATAGACCTGCCCGGCCAAGAGCGACAGAATTGCGCTTTGATAGCCCGACCCGGTGCCGATCTCCAGAATTTTATCGGTCCGTTTGAGGTCAAGCAGGTCGGTCATCAGCGCGACGATAAAAGGTTGAGAAATGGTCTGGCCGTAGCCGATCGGCAACGGGCCGTTATCGAACGCCATAGATTCCATGTCAGGCTCGATAAACTGCTCGCGCGGCACTTCGCCCATGGCGTCCATGACCTCCTGCGAAAGCGTTTTACGGCCCGTCATAAACGCAGTCAAACTGGTTTCCTGTTTGATGTCTTCCAGCATGCGATGAATATTTTTCATATTATCTTGATACAATGGCTTAACAATAAGTTAGACAGGACGTTCAACAATATTCTCATTTGGAGGGTCCGGTTAGCTAAAAGATTATTTAAACCATGAAGTCTCTCCGAGCGACGAAAATACCGCGCCTGTTGCCGATGATCAATTCGATTTGCTGCACACAGGAATACACGAATACCGGCGGTCATTTATCAGCGAGCTCAAAAGCAAAAGGTTTGAGGCAGGCGATGACGGCACATCGCCGCTCGTCGTATCCCGTATGGATGGGAAACGCTTTTCCGGTTCGTCTTCAGGGCATGGCCAACGGCAGATTTCCGGCTACGGGTTTTTTCAATAACCCTCCGTGCGTCCCGATAGCTCACCTCGGTTGTTCGTCCCCGCCCGGTAGAGAAAGCATGCCCTTAAATGGTATGATGGACACAGAATGAGCGTTTGGCGCAGGCATGTGCCGCTTAAAGATTTTGTAAATGATCACATAGAGGACGATATGAGCGATTTGCCGAAAAATCTGAAATATGCCGCGACCCACGAATGGTCGAAACTGGAAAGCGGCAATGTGGTGCGCGTCGGGATTACCGATTTTGCGCAGCAGGAACTGGGCGATCTGGTGTACGTCGAGTTGCCGGAAGTGGGGCGCAAGGTGAAGGCCAAGGAACAGTGCGCGGTGGTCGAGTCGGTCAAGACCGCTTCCGACCTGTTCAGCCCGGTCAGCGGAGAGATTGTCGAAGTCAATGCCTCACTGTCCGATAGTCCCGAACAGATCAATGACGCCCCTTACGCTACCTGGATTTTTTGCGTGAAAGCGGATGATGCGTCCGAGTTAAACTCCTTAATGGATGCCGATGCCTATCAACAAATGAGCGAGGCTGACTAGGTTAAACCTTTCTCGTCAGTCCGTTTTAAACAAATCTTATGGGAAGCATGGCAAATCAAAATGAAAAAGGGGTAAAGCGCATCCTCAATGCGTGTTACTTTTCGGCAGCCGGATTCAAGGCCGCCTGGATGCACGAGGAAGCGTTCAGGCAGGAAGCATTGGTGTTTATGATCTCCACGCCTTTAGCGATATGGCTGGGCCAGACGCCAATCGAAAGATTATTGTTGATCGGCAGCGTCGTCTTGGTATTGCTGATCGAACTGTTGAATTCGGCAATCGAAACCATCGTTGATCGGGTCGGCCTGGAACGCCACGAACTGTCTGGCCGGGCCAAAGACATCGGCTCTGCCGCTGTGATGCTGTCGCTGGTCTGGGCGGCGATTACTTGGATTTATATTTTAATAGGAGCTAAATCATGAGCGCATTGATCTGCGGTTCGATGGCATACGACACGATCATGGTCTTTCATGACCATTTCAAGAACCATATCCTGCCGGATAAGGTGCATATTCTGAACGTTTCGTTTCTGGTACCGGTCATGCGCCGCGAGTTCGGCGGCTGCGCGGGCAACATTGCCTACAATCTGAGCCTGCTCGACGAGGAACCGTTGATCATGGCGACCGTCGGCCATGATTTTGAGCCTTACATGCAGTGGCTCTGTCAAAACGGCTTGTCGCGCGAATTCATCCGCATCCTCGACAATCATTACACCGGGCAAGCCTACATCACCACCGACGAGGATGATAACCAGATTACCGCTTTCCATCCCGGCGCCATGAGCGAATCGCACCTGAACTCGGTGCCGACCAACCGCGACGATATTACGATAGGCATCGTGTCGCCGGACGGAAAGGAAGGCATGGTGATGCATGGGGCGCAATTCAAGGAACTCGACATTCCGTTCATTTTCGATCCGGGCCAGGGCATTCCAATGTTTAACGGCGAAGAGCTTTTGACCTTCCTTGATCAGGCCACCTGGGCGGTCGTGAACGATTATGAATCCGAATTACTGCAGCAGCGCACCGGCCTATCGCTGACGGAACTGGCCAACCGGGTCGAAGCCTTGATCGTGACGCTCGGCGCCCAGGGCTCGAAAGTTTATACGCATGGCCGCTGCATCGAAATTCCTGCCGTCCAGCCGAAACAACTGCTCGACCCGACCGGCTGCGGCGATGCGTACCGCGCAGGCCTCCTGTACGGCCTGATGAACGAATTCGATTGGGAAGTGACCGGACGGATCGCTTCCTTGATCGGCACAATCAAGATCGAACATAACGGCACCCAGAATCACAGCTTCAACATGGAAACCTTCAAGCAGCGCTACCGGGAAAGTTTCGGCGCCGAGTTTTAACCGACATGCTGAAAAATACCCAACATCTGCTGGACATCATGGCGCGCCTGCGTGATCCCGAACAGGGCTGCCCCTGGGATTTGCGCCAGGATTTCGCCACGCTGATCCCTTACCTGATCGAAGAGTCGTACGAGGTTATCGACGCGATCGAGCGCAACGACATGGACGATTTGCGCTCCGAACTGGGCGATCTTTTGCTGCAGGTCGTCTTTCATTCGCAGATCGCGAAGGAGCGCGGTCTGTTCAGTTTCGAGCAGGTATCGGAAAGCATCTGCGACAAACTGATTCGCCGGCATCCGCATGTATTTGCCGATGCGGTCTTCGAAACCGACACGGAACGGCAGGCGGCCTGGGAACAGGCCAAGGCCGAGGAACGCAAGGCGAAAGAGAAACCGGATGAGCCGGCCAGCGTGCTTGCGGGCGTCGCGGGCAGCCTCCCTGCCCTGCTCGAATGTGAAAAGATTCAGGACCGTGCCGCCCAGCACGGCTTCGACTGGCCGGATACGCCGCCGGTATTCGACAAGGTGATGGAGGAACTCGAGGAAGTCAGGGAAGCCTGGCAATCCGGCGATCAACATCATATCCGCGAGGAGATCGGCGACCTGCTGCTGGTGGTCGTGAATCTGGCGCGCCATCTCGATGTAAATGCGGAGCTGGCATTAAAGGAAAGCACCAAGAAGTTCACGCGCCGTTTCAATTACATCGAACAGCAGGTCGCCTCCAGCGGCCGCAATCTGACCGATTGCGATCTTTACGAGCTCGACGCTTTTTGGAATCAGGCGAAACAGGCGCTCAAACGCAGGGCGGATTAAGACCGAATGGATTCAGGCGATACTTCTCCCAGGAAGAGGGAGATAGAGTCCCGTCTGGAACAGCGATCGAGAGCAACCCCGCTACAAGGGTAGTCCCCTTCAATGGGTGGGCTATAGATAGGAACAGGGCCATTGCCGAGACACACGCTTTCCTAATCTATCCTGCATTATCAGTTTATCCGTCCGGCCTAATCAGTTTAAAAGGTACGCGCCGCGTACCAAAAAACTCTCGACGATTCGATTACAGGTCTTCATGAAACAGATTTTATTCTTTTTAGCACTGTCACTGATACTGATGAACAGCCTCTCTGAGGTAGCGCACGCAAAATCGGAAGCGAAAAAGCCCGATACCCAGCCCACTCCGCTCCAGTGCGTCGCTTTCAGCCCTTATGTGGGCCAATTGAATCCCGACTACGGCCCCCATCCCTCGAAAGCCCAGATCGAGCAATTACTCGACGTGCTGATCGAAAAAACGCCCTTCCGCTGCATCATGACCTATGGCGTATTGAACGGGCTCGATGTGACGTTTGCGGCAGCCGAAGCCAGAGGCATCAAAGTGATTGCTATACTGTGGCTCGATGATGACATCGAGGTCAATTCCGCATCGATTTCGCATGGCATCGCGCTCGCCCGCACTTACCCCAAAACCATCATCAAACTCAGTTGCGGCTCGGAAGTCCGGACCCGCCACGGCAATACGCTGGACAACGAGATCATACGCTGCCTCGACGCGATGCGCGAGGCGAAAGTCACCCAGCCTGTCACCACAATCGACACGTGGTGGGAATGGTGTAACCGCGCAACGCCCTGCCAACAGACCGTTTTCGCAAACAGGGTCGACTGGATCGGAACCAATATTTTCCCCTGGTGGGAAAACAAGCATGCCGGCGTGTATTCCTGCACTCCGGCCGAGAAAGCCGCCGACTTTCATGTCCTTCGCTTAAGCGAGATTAGGCGAATTTACCCCGGCAAAGAGGTGATCATGACTGAATTCGGCTGGCCCTATGCGCCTGAAGGCGCGACCGAGATCAACGAACGTACCGGTGAACATTGCGGCATCGCCAATCGAAAAAACCAGGCGCTGGTGATCCGCTCCACCCTGGAAAAAATGACAGAATATCAATGGTCTTCTATTATTTTTGAAGCCTTTTCGGAAAACTGGAAGTCAAAAAATGAAGGCTTATTCGGAGGCTCCTGGGGAATTTGTTCGGGGGAACCTCCCTACGAATGTCTGACCGGTTTGGTTTCCAGTCCGAGCAGGGGTCAGCCGCGTTGAGTTTTGCGGGTAACAAGCGACTTGAGGGGATTCACTTGCCACTATAAATAGATTTCTACACTTTTCAGTCCTTTGCTAAAATAAAGAAGAAGGGGTTCCGCTTAAGGCGGATTTAGGGATCGAGCTGCTAGGATAAAAAATTTTTTGTCTCTTTGCGGTGGTATTTTCATGACATACCGTATAAACCGCAGCAACTTCTCCGGAAGTCATTTCAGTCGACTTGCTTTACTGCGTTCAGTCCCCTGCCCCAGCCTATTTTGGATCGTTCAGCGTTTTCGAGATTTTTTTATGAGTAAAGTAAAGTCGTTTTTTATTGTTTTATTGGCGTTTGGGGCATTGCTGATGGCCGACTCCGCTCATGCGCGTTATGCCGCGATCATGATCGACGCCGAAAATGGCCATGTGCTGCATGAAATCGACGCGACGCGTCCGTGGTACCCTGCCTCGCTGACCAAGGTGATGACGCTGTACATGACCTTTGAAGCACTAAGTACAGGACGTATCGGGCTGCACGACAGAATGTCCGCCTCCTATCATGCGGCAAGACAGCCGCAAAGCAAGCTGGGGCTCCGCGCCGGCGAAACCTTGACGGTCGAGGAAGCGATATTGGCGGTAATTACCCGGTCGGCAAACGATGCGGCGGTCGTACTCGGCGAACATCTGGGCGGCACGGAGGACGCCTTCGCGACGCAGATGACCGCCAAGGCGCATCAACTGGGGATGTATAACTCCCGTTTCATGAACGCAACCGGCTTGCCGAATAATCTGCAGGTCACCACCTCGCGCGATCTGGCCGTACTGGCCTGGAAAATCATGAAGAATTTTCCGAACTATTACCCTTATTTTTCCAGCCACGGCTTTTTCTTCAAAGGACGCGAACTGCGCGGGATCAATAAATTTACTGCCCGGTATCCCGGCGCGGAAGGGATGAAAACTGGCTTTACCTGCGGTTCCGGTTTCAATCTGATGAGCTCTGCGATGCAGAACGGCAAGCGTTTGATCGGGATCATCCTGGGCGGCTCGACCAGCGCGGAACGTTACCAATTGATGATGAACATGATGGATGGCGGCTTTTCCAATCGCTACGGCGACGGTTCATATCGCGACATCAACATGATGACGACCCGTGTCGGAGGCGAACCCCCTTATCAGCTTGACTGCGGCAATCGCAATGGCATCCAGGTCGCTAGCGCGTCCGGAGACGGCAATTACCAGCCGGCAGTCAACAGACGGCACATCGTCCAACATTACCGCTCGCCCAAGCGACTACATGCCGCTTCCCGCTATCATCGTCTCGCTGCCGGAAAGATACAGCACGGCAAGAAAGTGATCATCACTAAGCGAAGCACGGCGCGCAGCATTAAGGTCGCTCACAATAAGCGCGGCAGTGTGATTCGAACCGCTAAAAAGCCGGTGAAGTCGGCTGCTCTTATCCGAAAAGCCGGCAAGAAAAGAAACAGAGCTTAGTAAAAATCCGTTTAGGAACTGGACATCCGCCGCGTATTCGTCAGCTTTTAGCCAAACAGTTCTTACCGCAGGTCCTCAATAAACGACGATTTAATTTCGGTGTCTTCTCATTTCAAATCGGAATGCCCTTAGCTAAATCTAAGGTCAAATTTCACTGCCACAACCGAACGGTGAGATAAACCAACACAATATAGCGCAGGGCTTTACCCAAGCCGACCAACAAGAGAAAAAGCGATAACCTGACTTTCATGATGCCGGCAATCAAAGTCAGGGCATCGCCGCCAATCGGCAGCCAGGCCAGCAAAAGCGACCAGAAACCGTAACGCTGATACCAGCGCTGTGCTTTTTCGATCTGATCCTTGCTGAAATAAAACCAGCGCCGGCCCTGGAAATCCAGCAGGTAAAGTCCTAAGAACCAGTTAACGACCGCCCCTAGCGTATTGCCGAGCGTGGCAATAGCCACTAATACAACAGGATCGCCTCCTTCGCTCAGCAATGCAAATAAAGTGACTTCCGAATAAAAGGGAAAAAAAGTTGCTGCCAGAAAAGCAGAACTGAATAACAAAAGATAAGAAGCCATCATTTTTCCTTCTGCAAAAGCCATTGGAAAAGCGCGAATTGCGAGGGCAAATAGAACAGATATTCCGGATGCCATTGAACCCCCAGGATTCGGCTGTCTGTGCAAGACTCCACCGCCTGGACAATCTGGTCAAGATCCCATCCGACAACCCTGAGTCCGCCCCCTGCTTTATTGATTGCCTGATGATGCAAGCTGTTGACTCGAAGGTTCGTTTTTTCACAGATTTTAGTCAGCCGCGAGTCGGCATCCAACCGTACCTGCTTGCTCGGCAACAGTCCAGGTCGGTTATGGGTGTGAATGCGAAGATGTCGAATATCCTGATAAAGGCTGCCCCCAAGCACCACATTGATCAACTGAGCGCCACGGCAGATGCCCAACAGTGGGATCTGCTTCTTCAAAGCCTTGTGGATCCATTCGATTTCCAACAGATCGCGATCCAGGTCATGTTTGACTTTGGCGTAGATGTCGCCGTTGTAATGCTCCGGACTGATGTCGTTGCCTCCACCGATAATAAGGGCATCCAGAGGTTCGCCGCTCGGTGCATGCCGGACGCTTATCCGTTCAGGCACAGCGCCGGCCAAACGCAGGGCCAACGCCGTACACCACCAGCCAGGAGCCCAGCATCGGCCGTTTCCGGTTACACCAACGCGTGGTCTCTTAGCCATCGATCAATAAACTCCACCCAATCACTGCGGTTTACACCGAACACTGGCCGCTCGGCTATGAGAAAATCTAAGCTCAGTTTATCAAGATCCTTTGACCGGTATGCCAGTTGTTCCACGACCCACCATTTATTCCAGCAATCCGATAATGACCAATTTTTCCGATCGATTTGGCAATTCGGTAAACGATAATGAAAGGTTGGCCGGGCTTGAATCCTCGGATCGTTGACAGTGTTCTGCACCGCCACCCGATCGATGTGCTCCAGCATGGGCAACAAATCCAGGGCTCGGTTACGGCTCGGATTATACTCAAGATAATCGGCAAAAATTTGTTCCATTGAAGGTTGCGGCTGGGATAGCAGTTTTTTCAGGTAAGCCTCCGGATAAAGGTCGATATAAGGACTTATTTTGCGGGTGACATCGACTTCATGCGCATCCACAAGCCACCATTGAAGAATTGCAAACGCTTTTAAGTAGGAGAATAGAGTGGTCGCATCCAGGCTATGAATTTCAGTATTGATATGCACCCCGTAGGCCGCTAGCAGCGATTCCTCGGTACCCACTGCCCCCGCTTCACGTAACGCGTCGACCATCGGCAGCAACGCGTCAAGATCGGCGATCTCAATCGGCGGGCAGGCAATCTCGACCGGAACCAGCAGAGTTGAGGCCTGAGCCAGGAGATCGACCCACTTTTCAGTCAATAGAGCGGTCCAGTCTTCGTTTTGCTTTTCTTGCTCATTTTCTTCAGCTTTTCGTTTCAGATAGTTCCAGTCGAGCTCAAGCTTGAAGTCCCCCAATGCATCAACATGAATCGTCCATTCTACTGCACTCTTTTTTTTCAGTTTCCCGCCGAGCACCGCCTTAAGAACCTCGGCCGTTTGACCGAGACTCAGACCGGAAAACTCTAGCTCGAAACCTACGCGCCTGGGATTGCCATCATCTTTATGTATGATGGGGGGCGTTTTAAAACAAACACTACGAGTTGGCATAAAGAACTTTGCGCTAAGTTTGAGTCCAAATTAACGACTTTTGGATTTGAGCTAGCTGAAATTGAATCAATAACATCCATCCATCTGAGTTACAGGGAGAATAAACCTCTGCCTCTGTGAATTTAAAGCAGTTACATTATTTTTTTAGGGCTGTTTGTTGTACCGACTCAAAATACTGCAATTCATTTAGAGACTCTTGGCAGGTTAAATAAAATCCCTACACCCAGAACTAAAAAAAGAGCGCAGACAGAGATATTCCTGGGGAAACTGCTATTTTGGCCGGCACCAGGTTGGGCGGAATAACCCAATTAGGGAACCGGTAAAAAAGCTCCCGTCAAAGATAAAAAGACAGCTAACCGACGAAATGCATAAACCTTGGGCTTTAGCCAACAAACTCAGACAGACTCGTTAAAACAACGGCTTTGCAAACCGTTGTGAGTTGCCCCTTTAAGTCTTCAGCATGGGCTTGATTTCTATGCCCTTTAGTTGTTAACCTGATTTTTCTTTTCACTCAAGTATTCTCAATAACCGCAGCCATGAAATTACAAGCCCCTCCAATGCCTGAAATTCGGTATTCGATTGAAGCGCGCGCGTACGATATTGTGGGTCTGGCTGCGCATGATTTTTGGGTATTAAAAGATCAAAATGGCAAAGTCTTAGGCCAGTTGCATGGGCTGGCGACAAATCCTGAAAACCGGATAAAACCGATAGGAATGCTGGGCGATTATCTGAAATTTTATCATTTTGGGCCGCGCGCCCTTTTATTCGGCTTACCCCCGGACCGGGATATGAACTTCATCAAGGCCGGTCAACAAGCAAAACCGATGTATTCCGGAAGCCCGGCGGAGGTCTTAAATCGATGGGATCATGCGGTAAAAGCGCTTCCTTATCTCAATCGTCTGGACGTGCCCTATACGCCTTTTGCTATTTTGGGTGGCGTTCTTCTGAACAGTAACACAGCCTATACCTTACTGGGCAAACTGATGGGCATCCCGATACATTATTTTCCGGATTATTGGCAGCCGGGATGGCAAAATACCGATAAAATTCTCACCGTTTCACAATTGGAAGCGATGCGTTATCCTGAGGATATTTCGGATAGGGACTTCGCTTGATGCACCCTCCGCATTGCCCGGGAGAGCGACTCCTAACAAGCCAATACAGAAAGGCTAACTCCGCCTTGAATAATGACGAGGGCAACCCCAGTATAGCCATCTTACCTACCTTAAAAAGAGCAATTAGCAATGACACCCCTCACGCCCTACGACGTCATCGGCGGCGAACAGGCCATTCTTAGCCTGGTCGATCGATTTTATTTCTATATGGATATCCTGCCCGAAGCGCAAGGTATCCGCGTCATGCACCAGCCCAATCTTGCCTCCGCCAAGGACAAACTGTTCAAGTTCCTGTCCGGCTGGCTCGGCGGTCCCAATTTGTTCGCCGAGGAATTCGGCCACCCGATGCTGCGAGCCCGCCATTTGCGGTTTGCGATTGGCGAACCGGAACGCGACCAGTGGCTGCTATGTATGAATAAAGCTCTGGATGAAATGACCCTGGATCCGCGGCTGAAAACCAATATTGAAGAAGCTTTGCAGCATCTCGCCACACACATGATTAATCAACAGCCGAATCAGGAGTAGCGCCTGCGGCGACGGCGTTCTGAAGCGGATTTTGAAAACCGGCTCCACTGCCGTACCCTCTACGCCGTAACCGGCCTATCGAAAACTCCTGCACGTCTTACCAGAGAAAGGCACTGGCCTTTTTTCCCAAAATTTTGTCCTCAAACACCAATTTTGCCGGAGCGTTTGTGAAGCCGGCGCATACATGCAATGGCAATAGATGCTCTTCTCGCGGGTGACAATAATCCGCATGCGGGGCATCACGCCAGTGAATGAGTCTCGATTCTCGCTCTTCGGCCGTCAGATCGCCATTGGTACACGTATCAATCAGCCATGCTTCAAATGCCTCATTTTTTGCATCCTGAGCCTCCCTATCAGGCGCAAAAAAGGCTTTGAGGTTATGAAACGAAAACCCGGACCCGAGAATCAGCACATTCTCCTTGCGTAATTCCGCGAGGGCTTTGCCTATATTGATATGCGTTGCAGAATCCAGATTATTGACCAGCGAAAGTTGGACACAAGGAATTTCAGCTGCCGGGAACATGATTTTTAATGGCACAAACAGACCGTGATCAAAACCGCGCTGGCTATCCAGCCTCGAGCTAATGCCGCCCTGCTGCAACAATCGGAAAATTTTATCCGCGAGGCCGGGCGAACCGGGTGCCGGATATTGAAATCTGTAAGCCTCGCCAGGAAAGCCGTAGTAGTCGTAGATGAGCGAGGGAGTTTCACCGCTGGTGACGGTGACTTCATTTTCTTCCCAATGGGCGCTGATCACCACAATAGCCGAAGGCTTACCCAGCCTTGGCGTTATTTCCTGCAGAAAATGGACCAGGCTCTGATGCGCTTTATCGCCTAAAAGAGGCAAAGGACCGCCTCCATGAGGAATGAACAGAACAGGACTGAGCTGATCAACTGATTCGTATTTCATCTTGGCAGATACCGATAAACTGTCTCCTCTTTTCTAGAGAGATCGAAGTCAAACGGAAAGAGTTCAGTAAATCCTTCCGGGTCCATAAGACGATTGGGCTATCTGCCTTGACAATCCCGGCCGGGATTCCCTTCCTGATAATGACTATAGACAGCTTTAACCTGGACATGCCGGTCAAATTGCCTTTGGGAATTAAGATTTTCTCACCCAAATCGTTAATTTTTTTAGCCACTTAGTAAAAAATGCACGAAGGGCAGAAAAGCCTTTGCTTATTTTGTTCTAACTAAAACCATTTAGTTCTTGCTAGAACTATTTATGTTAGAATTTTACTGTCCCGGGCAATCCCGAGAAAAATATGGCCTATCTTCCTTCACATCCGGACCTGAACTGCTTAGCGGGCATATTGATGAAATATCCGCATCAGGATATGTTACTGTTCAAATTACAAGAATATCTGTGGAGTAGTTTTGCTCCGCTGGATAAAAATATTCGGGATTAAAGAACATCGTCATATGAGAAAGATTGCAATGGTTGCACTGTCCATTGTCATAGCTGAATGAAATATTCAACTAGGGCCGGATTTTACCAAAATGAGCTTTTCAACCGCCTATTAGCGTCCAAAAATGCAGTTATTCCCCAACCCACTTACCTTCTAAATACTGTGCTTTCAAGTTTGCGCGAGGCTCGGCGCCAAAAATGCGATAACCTGCTCTCGTTATGGGCCTGTTTGTGCCGAGGCGTCCGCAGACTGGCGATACCCGCGGCAATCACGTTGACAGCGTGTATGCCGCCCAGCACAGGACAATTGGATGAACCGCAGTTGTCGGCTCCGCCGGACCCCGCCGTTGATTGGCGTAATGATCGGACCGCAACCGGCATCCGGCAGTCCTCTCTATCCCGCCGCTTGGTTGAAGAAACACAGATCGACACCAGTCTGACCTACGACCTGCCTGCGCTGGTCGATCTGGCCTTGCACGCCAACCCGGAAACAAGGGGTAGTTGGGAGGAGGCAAAGGCAGCCGCTGCCCGTCTCGAAAGAAACCGCAGCGCCTGGTATCCGACGCTGACGGCAATGGCGTTCGGGCAGTATTTCAAAACCAGTTTTCCGATTCCCGGCGGCGCCTTGGTCAGCGACGGCCATTCCGTGTTTGGCAGTCTGGATCTGGCATGGACACTGTTCGATTTCGGGCGCCGGCAGGCCCAGGTCGATGCAGGCGCACAGCGCTTGTATGCCGCTAATTTTGCCTTCAACCGCAAACACCAGGAGATAGCTTATCAGGTTGCCACCAGTTTTTTTGCCTATCAGGCGGCGGTGGCCAAGATAACGGCGGCGCAGCAAACATTTGAGTCCGCCAGCGCCAGTTCTGCATCGGTTAAGGCGAAACTCGACAAAGGCCTGGCGACACGCCCCGATTTACTGCTGTCGCTTCAGGAGCAGGCCAAATCCAGCTACGACCTGCAGGATGCCCGCGGCTCGGTGCTTCAGGCACAGGCCGATCTGACGACGAACCTCGGCATCTCGCCTTCTTATGCCCTGAAACTGATAGATTTGAGCCAACTGCCCTTACCGGCAGGACTGGAGCCGTCGGTCGAAAAAATCGTCGATCAGGCCTTGGAGCAGCGCCCCGATCTGATGGCGCATCTTGCGGAATTACGCGCACGCGAAGCGGAAGTGAAAAAAGCCAGAGCCGAATTCTGGCCCAAGTTTTCCCTGGGAGGCAGTCTTGGCAATCAATACTGGGGCAATGTGCGCACACATCCACCCGGCAATGAGACTTATTCGGCAAGCAACCTGGTCGGGACTGCAATGCTGAATATGGAATGGACCTTGTTCGACGGCTTTGAACGCACCCATGCCGTACGTGAAGCGGAGGCCAGGAAAGAGGCTTCCAGAGCTCAGCTTGAGACTTTGCGACTGGAAATCATGCGCGATATCTGGAAAGCCTATGCCGATACCAAAACCGCGCTGGAGAAACGCGAGTTTGCGCTAGCCTTGCTGAAAGCAGCCGAAGAATCCTATGCCGCCACTCAGGAATCGTATACCCACGGATTTTCCACGGTGATAGAACTGCTCTCCGCGCAAAAGGATCTGGCCCGCGCCCGTTATACCGAAATCGACAGCCGCGCCACCTTACTGCGGTCCGCCGCTACCCTGGTTTATGCTTCCGGAGGCCAAAGCCGGGAAGCTTCGAATTCGGACAGCGAAGCATTGGGCCTTGGTCTTCCCTAGCGAACGGAGGGCGCGGTGCGTTTATATGTCTCATTATAATGGCCTAATGAACATAAAAAACACTGCTTAAAATAAATGTCATGTTCTTCCGAAAATTATTCAATTTTAGTTTCTCCGTCCAGGCGCAGCGTATGATATCCATACCGAGATTGCAAAAAACGGCTTTTCCGGTTTTATCGGTTATTTTATTGACGGGTTGCGACCCGATGCTGAGCATCGAAGGTTCGTTCTGGCCGGCCTGGATTATCTGTATTCTGGCGGGACTTGGGGCAAGTATGGTGCTGATGTGGCAGTTGGTGCGGCACAGGCTGGCACCCTATCTCGGCCCGCCGCTGCTGATTGCGCCGAGCCTGTGGGCGTTGTGCACCTTTGTGATCTGGTTGTTATTTTACTCGACGTAAACGCGGGCGCCCTCCATCATGGAAAACAGTCAAGCTGAACATTACTCCATCAATCTCAAACGCCGCATGCTGCTCGGGCGCATCATCGGAACGTTAATTGTGCTCGGCGCGCTGATCACCGGAACATTGGTCTGGCGTATCAATTATCAGCATCCCCGCACCAACGACGCGATGATACGGGCCAATATCGTCGGCATCGCACCCCAGGTAAGCGGCCGTATCGTGGAATTGCATGTCGAAGACAATCAGTACGTCAAAAAGGGCGATCTGCTCTATGTGATCGACCCTCGCCCCTATCAGGCTAAACTGGATCAGGCCAGGGCCGAACTCCTGCTCGCTGAAAAAGATGTGGATTCGCGGCGGGCCTCCAGCGGTTCCGCCGAGATCGCCATCGAACGGCTGGAACACCAGCGCGTCGCCGCCGAAGCTGAAGTCAAACGGATCGAGGCCGAGGATAAGTATCTGCATAACTATCTGGAACGGATTGAGCCACTGGCGGAGAAGCAATACGTCACCGCAGACGAACTGAAGCAGGCCCGCTCCAAATTAGCGGTCTCCCGCGCCGCGCTGGCCGACGCGCAGGCCAAGGCGCTTTCTGCCCGTAGCGCGATCGCCGAAGCCAAAAGTGAGAGCCGCCGCGCCGTCTCGTTGATTGCTCAAGTGGGTGATGTCAATGCCCGTATCGAAGCGGCCAAAGCGGTCGTGGCCGCCGCAGAGCTTGATGTAGAATACTGTTCGGTGCGAGCGCCTTTCGATGCCTACGTCACCAACCTGAACACCCGCGAAGGCGAATATGCCCAGATCGGCACACAACTGTTCGCCCTGGTCGATGACCGCCGCTGGTATGCGATCGCCAACTTCAAGGAAACTTATCTGAATTCGATCCGCCCCGGCCAGGAGGCGGAAGTCTTCCTGGTCGGTTATCCGGGAAGACGCTTCACCGGGGTAGTGACCGGCATCGGCTGGGCCAATTCTCCCGATAATATCCGGCAACAAGGCGTACTGCCTGAGGTTGAGCGTACGTTGCACTGGGTCGTCCTGGCGTCGCGCTTTCCGGTACGCATCGAGATCAGGGAGCGCGACCCCGAACATCCCTTACGCATGGGTATGACCGCCTTTGTCACCGTTCTGGATCGGCCGGCTGAAGCTCCGGAGCATTCGCACGGGAACGAACCGGCAAAGACCGAACTTCGCGATGAATAACGGCACTTCGCAGGACACGTCAGTTCTGGACAAAAATCCCAGCCGCCTGTGGTTCGGGACCAGCCTGACGCAATTCCTGAAGGCTGAGCTTAGAGATTCTCCAGAAAGACGGGTCGCTGCATTCCGCCTGTTCATCGTGACCCTGATCATCGCCTTGGTCAGCCAGGCCCTGCACGTGCCGCCGCTGGGGGCGATCGCAATTCTCATCTGTTTGAGTTACGACGCATACGCGAACTCCGGTCAATCCCTCCTGTTCGGGATGCGCCAGCTGGGGTATATCATCGTGACCACGATGGCGTCGGTATTTGCGCTGATGTTTGCCGGCAATGAAGCCTGGCTGCTCTTGCCCCTCTCATTCATCATCATGGCAGCCGCACTGTTTCATGCCCGTCTGACCGCCTGGCCTACCGGCATCGCGCTATGGTATTCGGTGGCGGTGCTGTACACGCCAAGCACCCCGGACCAAGCCATCTACAATGCCTTGTGGAATATCCCGATCATTGGCGTACTGGCTATCGGCTCCTGGACGATGGTCCATCTGACCATCCAACCGCAAGACCCGCTTAAACAATTGAGGGCGAGTATCGCCGGGCAACTGGCAGCAGTGGAATCCATTCTGAGCGGGCGCCTGGCCGACAGCGGCGTTTCCGGCCATGACCGGGCCATCGCGAAACTTTCCAGTCCCGGCAGTTTCGGCAAGATCATGGGTTTGCTGGCAAATGCCGAGCTGATGCATCCTTCGCTGCGTAAAAAGCATGAGACTTATCTGGCGCTGCTGCTGGAAATCGACGGTTTACGGGAGATGGCCCTCTGGCTGGATCAGGTATTGACCGCAGAGTATCGCGCGCAACCGATGACCCAGGAAAAACTGAATGTCTACCTGGGGCTGCAAAGCGCCTGCGCAGCTTTACGGCAAGGCGTGGAGGAATCGCGCAGTGTTTCCGGGCAGATCGAAACACTGCTGTCCGATGACGTGCTGCACCGTTATTCGCTGCAAACCCACCCTTCGCTGTTGACGGCGATCTGGTGCGCCCAGCAACGTATCGCCGGTTTGCTGCATCACTTGCATCAGCCGGCACCCGCGCATGAAACTAAAGCCCTGGCGGACGAAACCGATGGCAACGATGCCTATGGCCGGTTTTCAGCGTGGTTTGGCTATGACTTCTGGGCCGCGCATGCCGACAGCGTGCAATTCGGGATCAAATTTTCGCTGGGCGCGATACTCTGCACCCTGATCATAGAAAGTCTGGGCTGGCCGGGTATCAATACCGCAATCCCCACCTGTCTGGTCGCTGCGCAAACCAGTCTCGGCGCCGATTACCGGCTATCGCTGTTGCGTTTATCGGGCGCGGCCCTGGGCGGGCTTTGCGCCTACCTGTATGTGCTGGTATTCCAGTCCCAGCTCGACACGATCGCCGGCTTTGTGATCGCAACGGTTCCGGTATGGGGGCTGGCGGCCTGGATTTCCTCCGGCAGTGAACGCATCGCCTACCTGGGCAGGCAGCTCGGATTTTCGTTCGCGCTGTTCGTGTTACATGATTTCGGCCCGGTCGCCGATCTCTACCTGCCGCGCGACCGTATTATCGGCATTCTGCTTGGCATCATCGTAATGGGCATCATCGACTATGCGCTATGGCCGCGGCGTTCGATCGTGCTGGCCCGTCACCATGGCGCAGCGGCATTGCACACCCTCGCCAGGCTCACCACCCGGCTGCCGGATTTAAGCCAGTTGCTCAAGCATACGTTGCCGTTGCGCTTGTCGGTGGAAAAGGATCTGGCGGCGGCACAGGTTTTGGTGAGTCACGCGATACTGGAACCGGATGCAGGATTGATCGACAAAATCCGCGAAAGAACGGCACTGAGCGGACTACTCGAAGCCGCCGAAAACTTGTCCGGCTTGCTGCAGATCCGGCGTCGCTACCGCTTGCTCAGCGGTCAGCAATTCACCCGTTTTCCCGATCAACTGCAAGCCTATAGCCGTGCGTTCGACGCGGCGCTGTCGAGGGCGCTGGAAAGTGCAGCGCAAGTTTTGCAAGGCGAGCCGCAAGAGACCCGGACCGATTTTGGTGGCCTCTACGCACTGTTGAAACAAAGTTACACGGAACATCACCGCATCGACAGCTTGCCGGGCGATCTGGCAATGGAATGGGAGCTGCGATTCATGCTGGATCACCAGATCATGGACCTGGTAGAACAAATCCAAAAAGGAGCCCTGGATTCTGTTTCAAATCGCCTGAAAGCTGGATCGACTATCGATGGGGAAATCTCGAAGGTTTGATATGCTGACCTGATATAGAAATTTGTGGCCAATCCCTCGGTTAGTCTTTGGTTTCAAGCCCATTCATTTTGTCGTCTTTCTCGTCCGACTGAACCCGGTATCCGATTGCCGAGCGCCGAATGCGGTCCCTCATGATTATAGAACGGCCTCCAATTCTCGATGACGACCTTGGCTTCCCGGCAGCTCGTAAACCATTCCCGGTTCAGGCATTCGTCGCGCCGCTTGCTGTTAAAGCTTTCGACATAGCCGTTCTGCCAGGGACTCCCCGGTTTAATAAAGGCCTGCCCCACCTGCTGGTCGCGGAGCCATTTCATCACGGCCGTGCCAGCATCTGCTCGGCAACGATCTTTTTCAGTCGGGCGTTCTCCGTCTCCAATGCCCTGAGGTTGTGGGTATTCGATACCGACATATCGCCGTATTTGTTACGCCAACGGAAAAAGGTTTCAGTAATGTTGTGCTGGCGGCAGACCTCACGGATAACCGTGCCATCGACTTTTGCTTCCCGCAGGATGCCAATCATTTGTTCTTCTGTGATTCTTTTTTGCATGGTTGCCTCCCTGTTAAAGTTAACATAAAGACTCACCTCGCGAGTGGCTACACGATTCCTAGCAGGTCAGGCCCCCTCTATCGCTTATTGTAAATCTGACATAAAAAGGCAGATCACGCCTCATGTGGTCACGGGTATGGTTGAAGAAAAATTGCCCAGTCCCAGCCTGAGCCGTATCGCTATAGGACACCTGTAACGAAATGGCACAGTTTGACAATCCCAAATTCATTAAAAAATATCAAAATCTCTTGCCATTATCAAATGGCCAACTCCGTTACAGCCAGCCTTATAGCGGCTGATTGTAGATTTATTGCCAGTGCAGAGGCATTTGGCACAGACCATGCTCTATTGTTTTACATTCAGCTTTGATGCAATGGCAGCATTATAGAGATGTCGGATTAAGCCTGATGGCTGAAATTATTGCCAGATGTCGGGTGTTTAATCTCTCAGGACTTATCTAAAGAAGCGTTTGTGATATAGGTAAAACTACTAGGTTTCACTTGATTAAGTTTGAGCGTAAGATGGATAAATGCTTCAAGAAAGCAAAAATCGCCATTGTAAGCACTTGTTAAACCAGCCAAAAAGGATAAGCAAGTGCAACAAAAATGACGCTATCTGATCAAATGAAAAATTAGGAAGCAGCATGTTGACCAAATCGACCCACACAACTTTACGCAAAGCACGTCATTTATTGGTTGAGCGTGGGGATCTGCCGCCCCCCGAGTTGGTTGGAGCCACGGTTCTGCAATCGTGGAGCCGCTGCCTTGATGCAGGTCTTGTACCGATTGGCGACCCTCCGGATGCGCCTTACCTTGAAGGCTTAGAGTTCGCCCGCGCCGCCGACCGGCAACACCTACTGATCGCACATGCCCGGCCGGTTATGGAGTACTTGTACTCACAGATACATGATTCCGGTAGCATGGTTATTCTTGCCGATGATTGTGGGGTGCTGCTCGAGACCCTGGGCAACTCCGATTTTTTGGATCGTGCCGAACGGGTCGCCCTAAGGCAAGGTGCTTCGTGGCAAGAACAACATCGAGGCACCAATGGCATCGGTACGGCTCTGATGGAGAACAGCCCGGTGGTCGTTCATGGTTTCGAGCACTTTCTCGAAAGGCACAGCTTTCTTTCTTGCGCCGCCGTGCCTGTAGCATCACCGAGTGGACGTGTTCTGGGTGTGCTTAACATATCCGGCGATAACCGAACCCGCCATCCTCATCCCCATACCTTCGGGTTTGTGCGGGCGGCAGCGCAGATGATCGAGAACCGCTTGTTCTATGCACTCCATGGCGACGCGTTACGGTTAAGATTTCATCCGCTTGCCGAAGGTATCGGCACTATTGCCGAGGGTAAAGTCGCCCTGTCGGAAGATGGTTGGATAGTTGGCGCCAACCAGGCCGCACTAGCCTTGCTGGGATTGTTTCCTTCCGATCTTGGGGCAACGCCGGTTGCCCATGTGTTGCAGGTATATCTTAAGGATCTGGTCCATTGGGGACTGCGACGAGGCAGAGAACCAATGCCGGTCATGCGGCACACCGGCGAGTGCTTGTTTGTCCGTGTCGAACTGGGTCATAAGACTTTCCAAACTTTCATTCCTCGTGAATCCGAAGCCAAGGAAGATGCGCTGTCGGCCCTGGATACCGGCGACCTACAGATGAAAACCGCTATCCATAAGGCACGCCGGCTAGTCGGAAAGTCCATAGCGCTGCTGCTGCGGGGCGAATCGGGAGTCGGCAAGGAACTTTTCGCCAATGCTTTCCACAATGCCGGGCTGCGTCAGGGGAAACCGTTCGTTGCCGTCAATTGCGCAACGCTGCCGGAAAGCCTGGTTGAGACGGAGTTGTTCGGCTACGTTCCCGGTACTTTCACCGGCGCTCGCAAGGAAGGCTCTCCCGGCCGCATACGTGCGGCGGACGGCGGCACCCTGTTCCTCGACGAGATCGGCGATATGCCGCTGGCTCAACAAGCGCGGCTGCTGCGGGTGTTGCAGGAGCGCGAGGTGGTGCCGGTGGGAGGCATCAAGCCTCTGCCTGTCGACTTCGATTTGGTCTGCGCCACGCATCGCGACTTAAAGGCCGAAATGGAAGCCGGCCGCTTCCGGGAAGATCTCTACTACCGCATCAACGGCTTCAATCTTAAATTGCCGGCCTTGCGCGAGCGCAGTGATTTCGATGTGTTGGCAGCGCGCATGTTGCAGGAAATGGCGCCGGACCGGAATGTGACGTTCGATGACCGTATCGCAGCGGCCTTCGCCACTTACGCCTGGCCGGGCAACCTGCGCCAATTGGTTAATGTGCTGCGAACCGCTACTGCTCTGCTCGACGAAGGAGAGAACACCATCGGCTGGCAACATCTGCCCGACGACCTCGTCGAAGAACTGCTGACGGACCGGCATACGACTGCATTACCCGATGCGGCCATTGCCGGAGAAAACCTGAAAGAATTGTCCGAAGCCGCTGTCGCACGTGTCATTGCCGCAAGCCGCGGCAACATGTCCGAAGCTGCGCGGCGTCTCGGCATTAGTAGAAACACCCTATATCGTAGAGTGAAATAGGGCCAATACAACCGCCAGCAGCAAAAAATGCAGGCTTGGCTTATTAGATTCATCATACCTAACGTGGATAAATATATTTTATGAGCGCAGATACAAAACCCGAACTGGATGAAATCGCTATTTATGTTCAAAAAGCTCGCAGTGCCCAAAAAGAAATTGCCGACTACACGCAAGAACAAGTTGATGAGTTGGTAACAGCAGTATGCTGGGCTATCGTTCGTCAGGATCGAGCGGAAGAATTAGCGAAACTGGCTGTCGATGAGGGCGGTTTCGGCAATTACAACGATAAAGTGAGTAAGATCCGTAACCGGTGCATGGGAACCCTGCGCGATATGCAGGCAGTAAAAACGGTTGGAATTGTTGAAGAAATTCCCGAGAAAGGCCTGATAAAAATCGCCAAACCGGTCGGTGTAGTTGCGGCGCTTATTCCAACGACAGGTCCTGACGCGACACCGCCTTTAAAAACGCTGCTGGCTTTGAAAGGCCGCAATGCCATCATCGTAGCCGCTCATCCTCGGACGCAAAAAACCACCGAACTGACTGTAAAGTATATGCGCGAAGCCTGCGAACAGGTGGGAGCTCCAGCGGATTTGGTCCAGGTTATTGAAAAACCCTCACTGCCGAAAACCCAAAAATTGATGCAGCAAGCGGATTTGATTGTAGCAACCGGCGGCGCCGCAATGGTGAAAGCGGCTTACAGTTCCGGAACGCCCGCTTATGGCGTTGGAGTTGGCAATTCAGTTCATGTGGTCGATGAAACGGCCGATCTCGATGATGCAGCCAATACCATTGTGACTGCCAAGAAGTTCGATTATGCGACCAGTTGTCTGGCCGATAATTCGGTGATAGCGCATGAATCGATTTATCAGGACTTAAGCGGACGTCTGCAAAAACTGGGCGCTTATCTTTGTAATGCGGATGAAAAAGACAAATTGCAACGGCTGATGTGGCCGACGCCTGAAAACCATATTCCGAGCGTCGACGTCATCGCAAAATCGCCTGCCTTTATCGCAAAGTTGGCCGGCTTCAATGTGCCGGAAGATTGCAGTTGTCTGGTCGTAGAGGAAAACGGCGTGGGTTCTCTGCATCCTTTTTCAGGGGAAAAACTGTCGCCGGTGCTAGCGCTATACAAATACGCTGGCAATGTTAACAACGCGATCAGTCAAGTTAACGCTATTACGGACTATCAAGGGCATGGACACACCTGCGGCATCCATACGGTCAGCGACGAACATGCGATGGCATTGGCAATGCAAACCAAAACCGGAAGAGTGATGGTCAACCAGAGTCTGAATGAAGGCGCGGGCAGCCCGCGAAACGGCCTGCCTTATACGCTCAGCTTAAGCTGCGGTACCTGGGGAGGAAATATAACGACGGAAAACGTCAATGCCCGGCACATGATTAATCTCACCTGGGTTTCCAGGCCGATTCAGCCAAGACCGATTGATGAAAAGAGTCTTTTTGAAATGCATTGGCAAAAGCACAGCCGCTAAGTTGTTAAAAACTTGTTTTAAATTTAAGTGGCTTGAAATAGAAATATCTACATAGAGGTCTTGAGCGAATGCCAATTTATCTAATCAGATGCGATAAATGCGACCATCAATTTAAAGGCTTGGTTTTGGCTAATACTCAAGAACCCAAAGAATGGGTGTGTTCCCGATGCGGCAGTCATGAAGCCAAACCGGCTCATGTCTATGACGATCCGCATCCGCTGGAAAACGATCATGGCGGGGGCTGCCCGTGTTGCGGCGGTATAGGCGGAAGCATGCGTGGTAATAAATGACTTTATTTTTACGATGGAATAATCCCTTTAGCTAGGTCAATTAATCGTAAGGAGGTGTTCTTAATAACTTTGATTTAGAGGTTGATTAAGCCAATTGATCATTTTTAAAAAACCGAAAACAAAAACTATAAATTTAGGAGGTGCAGCATGAATAAGGTACTGATTCCAACGAGCATGGTTGGCAATTATCCTAATCCAAGATGGTGGGACGCAGAATTTGCAAGACATTTCAA
Organism: Methylomicrobium sp.; assembly: GCA_051061015.1. Lineage (GTDB taxonomy): Bacteria > Pseudomonadota > Gammaproteobacteria > Methylococcales > Methylomonadaceae > Methylomicrobium. The sequence goes on along the minus strand of JBPFEG010000083.1, from coordinate 122,552 downwards.
GGGTGATCGGCAGCCGCCGGATTCCATGTGGCGAGAGGCGCTGGAAGACGCTATGGCGGCCATCGTGACCGATCAGGTCAATGCCGGCCTGGATATTATCGCGGACGGACGGTTGCATGGCGATAACTATGCCGACGCTGCACTTTACTACTACTTTAATCGCTTAGGTTATGACCTTTCCGGCAGTCATCTCGGTTTTCCGATCTACAGCCGATTGCATTCCGCTACGGTTACGCAGGAAATCAAACGCCACGGACAAATCATGGTCGAACAAGCCCGTGCCCTCAAGCGAGCGACCGATAAACCGGTTAAAGTTCAGTACACGGGTATTCAGGTGTTAGCCCAATGCACCAATGACCTGCATTATGCTAACAGCCGCAATCGCGCGATGGCCATTGCCGCTGCTATTAATGAAGATATTTTGGCCGTTGACGAATTGGGTGTTGACTATATCCAGTTTGACGAATTTACCTGGCCTTATTTTTATGAAGATTGGGCAATCGAAGCGTTCAACCGCGCCGTTGCAGGCGTTAAACACGCCAAGATTGTTTGCCATATCTGCTGGGGTAATTGGGGCGGTACGCCGGCTTATTATCCTGACGATAGCGTAGGTACCGGTGAGGTTTTCGATTTAACAAAACGCGCCCAAGACGCTAAAAGCCCGAATCCGACAGCATCGGTAGTGCCTAAGTCTTATGAGGCAAAAATCGATGTCTTTAATATTGAAGGCATCGGCCGCATGTCGTTTGACGAATCGGGACTTGAACTGCTCAAGACTCATCCAATACCAAAGAACATGATGTTCTGGGCTGGCGTTATCGATGTCAAAAGCACAGTCACCGAAACGGCAGAGCAAGTTGCGGACAAAATCCGCAGTTTATTAACCGTGGTTCCCGCCGATCAGCTCGGTGTTACTACGGATTGCGGATTGATACTGTTACAGCGTTATATCGCCCAGGATAAGCTTCACGCCATGGTTGAAGGCGCAAAAATCGTCCGTAAAGAATTAGGACAATAAAATTAAAACGTAACTACTCAGCGTATGCTCAATATAACACGGATGGCACGGATTAAACGGATTTTTAGCCTGAACTCAGTTTGTTTTCGCTATTAAATTTGTTTTCGCTATTAAATCAGTGTTTATCCGTTTAATCCGTGCCATCCGTGTTTCGTTTCACTATGTACTGAATGGTTCTTAAAGACTAAATTTAAAGGTGTGTTATGTCAGGAAAATTACAGAATAAAACAGCTATTATCACTGGAGCTGCCAAAGGGATCGGTTTTGAGACTGCGCGATTATTCGGAAAAGAAGGCGCGAAAGTCACCATTATGGATATTGACGAACAAAGCGCGATTGAAGCCGCAAAAAAACTATGTGATGAAGGCATTGAAGCCTATGCCTTTCAATTGGATGTGACGAACGCGGAAAGTGTAGAAAAAACCTTCCAAAAAGCGATAGCGAATTATTCAGGCGTGTTGAATATTTTGGTCAATAACGCAGGCATAGCTGATTTCGGCAATGTGGAAAACACCTCTGTGGATCTTTGGAACCGCATTATGGCAGTCAATTTAAACGGTACGTTTTTTTGTTCCAAGGCTGCGATACCCAGTATGAAGGCGCATGGCGGTTCGATTGTCAATTTCGGTTCGGTTGCCGGAGTCGTCGGCATTCCGGGGATGGCGGCCTATTGTGCAGCGAAAGCCGCGATTGTCGGCCTGACTAAACAAATGGCCGCGGATTATTCCGGACAAGGTATCAGAACCAACTGTGTCTGTCCCGGCACTATAGCCAGTACAGCGCTCGGGCAACAACTGCTCGGTAGCGATACGTCCGAAGAAACCCAGAAAAAACGTTTAGCGAAATATCCTCTGGGGCGTTTCGGCGAACCGGTTGAAATTGCACAAGCCGTATTATTTTTAGCTTCCGACCAGGCCAGTTTTGTCAGCGGTGCTGCTTTCAACGTCGACGGCGGCATGACGGCGATTTAAAGGTCAATCCAAATAGCATTAACACTAAATGGCTACTGCAATGGATATTTGGGGAGACTACTTTACTATCGCAAAGTGGCAAGACTTTGTAGCCGGGGCGCTGGAATCCGGCAGTAGTGCGCCTGTTTTCAACATAAACCCGAACGACGACCGCGAATTCGACGCCATTTATCTGGGCGGAGGTGCCGCCGGACGCTTTGGCGCGGCCTATTTGCGGGCTCTGGGCGGGCGTGTGCTGATTATCGATCGCTGGCCATTCCTGGGCGGTTCCTGCCCTCATCAAGCCTGTGTGCCTCACCATCTGTTTTCAGACTGTGCGGCGCAACTGATGCTGGAGCGCACCTTTTCCGGCAAGCTCTGGTTTCAAGACATCAACGACAAAATGGTTTCTATCAAGAGCATTGTTGAACTGTTTCGCAGCGGCAGGACAGGCCCCCATGCGATGATGAACTATCAAAGCAAAGAACAGCTCGGCCTGGAATTTGTACTAAATGCAGAAGCCAAGATCATCAATGCCCACACGATACAAGTCCATGACAGTCAATTCCATGCCAAAAATCTGGTGCTGGCGCTGGGCGCGAAACCGATAGTACCGGATCTTCCAGGCATTCAGTTAAAAGGCGTATTTAATTCCCAGAGCCTGGTTGAAAAATTGGATTATGAATTAGGCAACACCGCTGTAGTGATCGGCGGCGGGAAAACGGCAATCGAATACGGCTGCTTTTTTAATGCCACCGGCCGACGCACCATTGTTGTTGCCAGACATCAAGCGATGCCGATGCTTAAAGACGCCGAATCCCGTGCTTACGCGATCAAAATGATGTCAGAGCAGGGCATGGAGTTTCTGGAAAATGCGGAATTATCGGCTATCCAGGGGGACGGGCAAGGCAAGGTGAAGACCGTCTCTATAAAAACTTCCGATGGCATCATCAATATCGATACCGATTTTATTTTTATCGCGATTGGCGAGCAGGCCAATTCAGAGCAGGTTGCCCAAACATTGGGGTTGGAATTGGACGATAAAAGCTTCATCAAAATTAATCGACGCATGCAGACCTCAATACCCACTGTCTATGCAGTCGGCGATGTGACCGGGCCACCGATGGAAATGTTTAAAGCCAGGAAGGAAGGCGTGTGCGCCGCTAAAAATATCATGGGGCAAGCGAGCGAATATAAAGCGGCCGATTACCCTGATTTTATGCATACGCATTACGAGGTAAGTTGGCTGGGGTTAAGCGAAGCACAAGCGCGTCAACGCTACGCCAACGTAAAAATCATGAAATTACCGCCCGATAGCCCCAACGGTCTCGATGTCGGCTTGCCGGCAGGCGACCGGATGATGCTGTACTTGATGGCGAAGCCGCGCATGTCGGGTTTTCAAAAGCTGATTATCGACGGCGACACGCGAAAAATAGTCGGCGCCATCCATATCGGTTATGGCGCTAAAGACGGTTTTCAATACCTCAATTACCTGGTTAAAAACGGGGTAACGATAGACGATTTAGCCGATATGGACGAGTTATTTATCAGTCCGAGTTATTTCATTCAATTGTGCCGTTTACGCGCCGGCGATATTCATTTCAACGATATGTAGAGCCCCAATAATGATGAATCGATTTCAAGGAAAACAGGCCGTGATAACCGGCGGCGCTACCGGCATGGGCTATGACATCGCCCGGCGCCTTGGTAGGGAAGGGGCTTCGCTTGCGATATTGGACATTAACAAATCCGCATTATCGGATGCAACCCAAGCGTTTCGTGCCGATGGCATCGCTGTCAAAGCTTATCAGGTTGACGTCTCCGATCCTCACGAAGTTGCTGAAACTTTCTCCAGACTGATTGCCGATTGTTCCGGAACGCTCGATATTTTGATTAACAATGCCGGTGTTGCCGATTTCGGTACCGTTGAAACCACTGAATTTGACGTTTGGAATAAGGTGATGGCTGTCAACTTGAACGGCACGTATCTGTGCTCGAAGTCCGCATTGCCGGCGATGAAACAACGCGGCGGAACCATCGTTAACTTCGGCTCGATAGCCGGCATGGTGGGTATTCCGAATATGGCCGCTTATTGCACGTCCAAAGCCGCAGTTATCGGTTTGACCAAACAAATGGCGGTTGACTATTCAAAGCTGGGCATACGCGTCAACTGCATTTGCCCAGGCATGATTGATGATACTGACATGGGGCGGCAAATTCTTGGAACTGACGAATCCGAACAGTTGAGGAAATTACGGCTCAGCAAATATCCGATCGGGCGATTCGGTAAATCCGAGGAAATCGTCGCGGCGGTATTGTTTTTGGCTTCCGACGAAGCCAGTTTTGTCTGCGGCTCGGCATTTACCGTCGACGGCGCGATGACAGCTATTTAAGGCTAAAACATATGTATACACAAAACGATAAGCGATGTTCCTTAACTGAACTCGTTGCACACATACAAAACGGTGATTGTTTGGCGATTGGCGGCGGCTTATCCTGGCGTGAACCGATGGCGGCTTTGCGGGAACTGATCCGGCAAAATATTAAAGACCTTAAACTGGTCGGTTCGGCACATGGCATCGATGTTGATTTATTGTGCGGGGCAGGATCTGTGGCAGTGAGTGCCGAATCCTATGTCGGCTTTGAACAGGATTTCGGCATGGCGCTCAATTACCGTCGCGCCTGCGAAACGGGTGCCGTGAAAGTGGAAGATAACTGCTGTTACTCCTTAGTCCAGCAACTTCGGGCAGCTATTCAAGGATTGCCTTTTATGCCGATCCGCTCGGTACAAGGAACAGATTTTCTGAAGTTGCACCCTGAATTTAAAACGATCACCTGCCCTTTTACCGGCGAGCAACTGGTTTTAGTGCCTGCGCTCAAACCCGACGTCGCGCTTATTCATGCCCATTATGCCGACGAGCATGGCAATTTGCATATTGAAGGACCGCCGGTGGCCGACGTACTTTTTGCCAAGGCATCCAAGAAAGTCATCGCTACGGTTGAAACTTTAATCCCTCATGATGAATTGGCAAAAAAGGGCGTAACGATTCCGTATTTTTATGTCACCGCCATTTGCGAAACACCCTACGGCGCTCACCCGACTTCCTGCTACCCGCGTTATGCCTATGACCGGGAACATACCGCCTCTTATTACCAAGCCGCCAAGCATGGCACGGACAGTTTTCATAAAGACTATCTGACTCCTTTTGTTTATGGCTGCGAAGATCATGACGCTTATATAAAAGCCATCGGTGGCAAAGCTAAACTGGCCTGTCTGGAACAGTGGGATCAGAGCATGGAAAAATGGATGCAACTTTATGAATAATCAAAATAAGATTCAGACGTGTACACTCGGCGAATTGATGATTTATCAGATCGCACTGTCGATAGAAGATGGGATTTTAGCCTTTCACGGTTTCGGATCGCCCTTGGTACAGTTAGCGTTGCACCTGGCAAAACGCAATCATGCGCCCAATTTGGTTTTGGTAGCCGGTGCGACGTATGGCATCAATCCGACCCCGGCATTTTTAACGCCAACGACCAACGACTTCGCGATGAACCGCGATGCCGAGTGTCATTTAACGATTGAAGAACTCTTTGACCTTGCGGCGAGTGGACGATTAGGCCGGATGTTCTTGTCGGGTTTGCAAATCGACCGTTGGGGCAATATGAATGTGACCCGCTTGGGAAATGATGAACGGATTTCGTTAAAACTGCCCGGCGGAGGCGGCGGCTGTAATTTATCCGCCGATGCCGATCATCTGACCATCTGGACAGCGGCGCATCGCACCCATGCCGATGAAAACGGCCGCCGCCGTTATCGCTTAGCTAATCGTTGCGATTTTATCACCAGTGTAGGACACCGCACTGCAGAAGGCTTGCCGCGTGCCGGTATGCCTTATCGCGGAAGCGGGCCGGATTGCATAGTGACTGATTTAGGGGTATTCGGTTTTAATCAGGAAGGCCATGCGCAGTTGCGCGCCCTCTATCCGGATACCAGTATTGAAATGATTGCTGAAAGCACGGAATTCGATCTGCCTGTTGCCGCTAACCTGTCGACAGCCGCTTTGCCTGAACCCGAAATGATCGAGTTTATCCGCCGTCTGGATCCTCTGAAAATTCATCAACGGGAACTCAGTCCCGCCGATCGCGGGCGCTTTTTTCAATTGAACGAGGCATAACCGATGAATGGCCAAATTCTACAGGTCGGGACTTTAAAACAGCAGCTTAACTTCGTGCCTTTGCCGTACCGGTGCGTGAGCTTCCAACCTTATGAAGGCAAAATGGATGCCGCCGTGATAATGCAGTATCTGCTGGGCCGGGAAGTCTATCGGCGCACCGACATTATCATTTTGCATAATTCGCGTCAGGAATATGCCGTTGCCGCCGTGCAACGCACAAGCTCCGAAACCTTATTTTGTCCTTTAGAAAAGGTAGAAGTGCTGGCGTTGCCGAATGACTGTGTTTTTATTGAAGATCCCGATACAGACCCGGCAAACCGCTCTGCACTGGCTAAATTAGCTGTCGAGCGGGGAGTTACCTCCGAACAAACCGCGATTGTGCAGGGTAGCTTTGACCACATCAATATTATCCATCGGCCTAAGCCCTTTGTTTTGCGTGTTGTTGAGGTCGTGCCGCCGTCTCCGCCCAAACTGTTCCATTTGGTCGAACACGTACTCAGTTACGCTGATTTACCGCCGGTGATTGTAGAGTTGGTCACTATTGATTTACGCGATCTTGCTCAGGAGGCAACGCCGGAAGCGTTTCTGGTGCCATGCCGGTCAGGAGGGCTGGATAGCCTGTCAGCGCCGGTTTATTTTCTTGATGAACGGCCAAAGCAACGCGAGAACTGGACCCTGATCGGTTGTGAACGCAGCCTTCAATTTCATCAGCATTACTATGGCGACGTTCCGCCGCGCATAGAAATGTGTCCCCGCCAACTCGTTAAAGATGACGGAAAGACAACCCTTTTAAAATGCTGTCTTCTTGAATTTGATATTGAGCAAAACGGTCATTTAATGACGGTGCCTTGGGGTTCCGACTTGGCAATGATAGAAAAGGCGTTGCAGCAATTATTAAGGGATAAAGCTTATGAGTGAATTGGCATGGGAAAATATTATCACCGGCATTCGCAATTCCAGGGAAGTCAAACCGCGTAAAACCGGAATTACGATGGTTATGGATGTCGGTAAAGGTATCAGTGAAACGCTTAGTATTTTGCAAACGACCTCAAACTATATCGATTTGTGGAAATTTGGCTTCGGGACCTCGGTTTTTCTAGAAAAAACCTTATTACAGGAAAAACTGAAATTACTGGAAAGCTACGATGTGTTGACTTTTCCGGGAGGAACCTTATTAGAGGTGGCTTTATTACAGCATCATTGCCGCGTTTTTATGACCCATGCCAAATCCTTAGGGTTCACCGCGGTGGAAATTTCCGACGGTACCATACCGCTGCCCCCCTTCAGACGAAAAAAAGTTATTGAGTGCGCTTTGAATGCAGGGCTGATTCCGATTACCGAGGTGGGTAAAAAAGATCCGAAACGGCAGCCTACCACCGAACAAATTGCCGAAGAAGCAATGCAGGATCTGGAGTGGGGAGCGGCATGGGTCATCGTTGAAGGCCGGGAAAGCGGACAGGGAGTCGGTATTTTCGACGAATCCGGAAAAGTCGAAGAATCTTATATTGACCGTATTATTGAAATTATGGGCCCTCAAATCGATGCGTTGATTTGGGAAGCGCCGCTAAAAAATCAACAAGCTTACCTGATAGAAAAGTTCGGAGGAAACACCGGATTAGGCAATATTTCCCCGGATCAGGTGTTGGCCGTGGAAGCTTTGCGGAATGGATTGCGTTTTGATACCTTGGATCGAGTCAGTTCTCAATTGGTACGCAGAGGGGATTGGGACCCCAACCAAGCTGAGCAGGACTGTAACGCGGCCGCCCAATTAACAGGGAAAATCTAATGTCGGAAGAAGTCGCGGGAGCTATTAAGAAACAAGTGTTGGAAATAGGCACTCGATTAAGATCGTCTCCTTCGGATTGTTTGATCGAATCCGCTTTCGCCTGGGAGCTGAGTCATCAACAACACTTGTTTGAAGCTGTTGGCTTAGTGGATCTGGCTCACACCATCAGTACGATGGAACTGGGAACCATTCCGAGGCAACAAGGCGTTGAATTACTGTGCTTCTTACTGGATCTTCAAGATAAACCCGATTCTTTCAAGGCAATACCGGCAGGCGGCGATATCTATACCAATCGTGAAGCCTGGCTGGCCGAAAGAACCGGTGCCATAAAATGGCTGGGGGCCGGACGCGCCCGGCGTGAAGCCATTACCTCGGCCTTCGTTTTAGATGTCAGGCAAAGACTACTGACGCTGTCGGAAACCCTGATAATGCTGGCTGAAACGTTCATTAACCGGGCAGAGAGCGATAAGCATACGCTGATGCCGGATTATACTTATCTGCAAGCCGCGCAGCCGACAACATTCGGGCACTACTTATTGGGCTTTACCTATCCTTTACTAAGAGATTTGACACGGCTTGATTGCCTGCTGGAAAAAGTGAATCGCAGTCCGATGGGCTGCGGCAGCACAAACGGTTCGCGTTTGCCGCAAGGGCGCGAGCAATTAGCTGAATTATTAGGCTTTGCCGATATTATTCCGCATGCACGGGATGCGATGTGGCAAGCCGATTTAAGCATAGAAAATACCGCACTATTGACGGCTTGTATCGTTAATCTCAGCCGTTTAGCTGAAGACCTGCAAATTTTCAGCAGCCAGGAGTTTGCGTTGATCGAATTGGACGATCAGCATGCCCGGGCCAGCAAAATTATGCCGCAGAAAAAAAATCCGTTTGCCTTAACCCACATACGAGCCATTGCCAATAAGATGATCGGCTTAATGGCTTCGGTTTGCGCGTCGGCTAGAACGCCTTCCGGCCAACCGGATAACCGTCTGATGATTTACGGGGAATTGCCGGAGGGTATGCAATTGGTTGAGCAGGCGGCGGCGCTGATGTCCGAAACGCTGCAACAGCTTAGTTTCAAGTCGGATAGAGCGTATGCTCTGATTGGCTCAGGGTGGGCTTTAGCGACGGATTTGGCCGAGGCCTTGGTGCAGTATTGCGGCCTTGATTTTCGTAGTGCGCATCAGTTAGTGGCGAGTCTGGTCAGGGAATATCCGGCCGATAGTTACTTAAAAATGGATGCCGACTCGGTCATGCGCATGAGCGAAAAGGTGCTGGGTAAAACGATTAGCCTGACCGATGCTCAACTTAAGTCGGCGTTAACGCCCGAGGAAGCGATTCAACAGCGAAAAGAAGCCGGAGGCACAGCAAGCGCCAGCCTGGATGCTATGTTGGCCGATTGCCGTCAGCAGCTCAATGCGTTTCGAGAAAAAAACCAAGCCAATAAAGCTTTTGTTGAACATAAACGGCAGAGTTTATTGCAGCGTGCGGAGAGTTACATAAGAACATGAGTAATTCAGTCCACATCAGTGATTCTGAAATTTACGGCGTATCCTGGACAACACCGGAGCTTCGCGGTCTTTTTTCAGAGCAAAACCGGGTCAGAGGCTGGCTGGAAGTCATGACCGTGCTTGCCGGTGTACAGGCCGATTTCGGTTTAATTCCAAAACAGGCTGCCCTCGAAATTGAAACCTTTTATAACCATCTTTCAATCGATGAAACCTTCTTAAAAGGCATTGGCGAAGATTTTATCAAGACCAATCATTCGCTGTTAGGGCTCATCAAAGCCGTAAAACAAAGGTGCGGCCCGTTAGGTGGGGAATGGCTTTGTTATGGCGCAACCGTACAAGACATAACGGATACGCATATTGTCCGTGTGCTGATGTCAGTCAGGCAATTATTTGTCGAGCAAATCGCGGAATTGGAAAAAGTCCTTAAAACGTTAGCCATTGAGCACCGTTTGACGCCTATGTGCGGCCGCACGCATGGACAGCCCGGATTGCCTATTACCTTTGGATTTAAAGCAGCCGGTTGGCTGGATGAATTCGATCGGCATCGGTTGAGACTGAATGAATTAAAAAGCCGCCTGGGAGTCGGGCAATTATGCGGAGGAGTCGGTAGCTTATCGTCATTAGGCTCCAACCCTCTGGAATTACAGGCGGAATTCATGCAACGGTTGGGGCTGGAAACGCCGGCGATTTCCTGGACCAGTAGCAGGGACCGCTTGGCCGAATGGCTAAATATTCTGGCAATGATAACCGCAACGGGCGATCGTATAGGCCAAGAAGTGTTCAATCTGCAGCGCCCTGAAATAGCTGAGTTAAGTGAGGGTTTTATCCCCGGGGCAGTGGGCAGCATTACCATGCCGCATAAACGAAACCCTGAAATATCGGAACATTTAGGCACTTTGTCCAGAGTCGTCAGGCATCACGCCGCGCACATGACTGAAAATCTCGTCCACAGCCATGAGCGGGACGGACGTTCATGGAAAGGCGAATGGGCTATTATTCCCGACGCGACGCTAGCGGCCGGTAAATCCCTGGCTTTACTCAAACTACTGCTCAAGGATTTGCAGGTTAATCCGCAGCGGATGCGCGCTAATATCCTGGCGACCCAAGGCTTTGTCCATGCCGAGGCGGTGATGCTGGTTCTAGCGAAGACACTGGGTAAGCAAAGCGCACACCAGCTTGTCTACGATCTGACGATGCAAGCCCAGAGCGAAGGGCTGCATCTTAAACAGGCGCTTCTGAATAATCCGCAAATCGGCGCTATTTTAAGGCATGACGAGATAGAGGCGCTGTTCAATCCTGAGCAAAGCACTGGAGTTTGCGCGGCCATGGTTGAGCAAGTCATTGCCCGGATTCCTTTACCTTGAAGAGCTGATTTCATGAATACCCACCGACATCTTGACCGGCGCGCCGTTATCGAACATGTTGCTGGCCAAATACCCCGGCACATTCTTGCCCATTATCCCACCCCGCTGATGCAGGCGAACCGGTTGACGGAAACGCTTGGAAATACTGAGCTCTGGTTTAAGCGCGACGATCTGATCAGTTTCGGTTTGGGCGGCAATAAAATACGCGGTTTGGAAGTGATGCTGGCCGAGGCCTTGGCGCTGAACGCCGATTGCCTGGTAACCGGCGCCGGCGTGCAGTCCAATCATGTGCGGGCGACAGCGGCAACCGCGGCTCATGCCGGACTGCGTTGCGCGGCTGTTTATTGGGGAAAGCCGCCTGCGGCGATAGACGGAAATTATCGCCTCACCCGTATGTTGAATGCCCAATTCCATTTTACCGGTGACGATGACAGGGCGTCGGTCGATACCCATATTCACCGGGTTGCGGCTAAATTACGTGAACAGGGGCATCGGCCTTATGAAATCCCACGAGGAGGCGCTTGCGCGATGGGTGTTTTGGGACATGTGCTGGCTGTTTTCGAGCTTTATCAACAATGTCTGAGTCAAGGTGTAGAACCTGGTGCGATCATACTGGCAGTGGGTTCCGGCGGAACCTATGCGGGGTGGCTGCTGGGCATCAGGCTGTTGAATCTGCGTTGGAAAATGCTCTGCTACACCGTCAGCCGGGAGCCGGAACAGGTTAGCCAGCAAGTTGCCGATTTGGCTACACAAGCCGCAGCCTTATTAAAACTGAATTGGACTTTTTCCACCAAAGATGCACCCGTCTTTGGCGGGTTTATCGGACAAGGTTACGGTATCCCAAGCCCGGAAGCCGCCGAAGCGATCAAGCAAATCGGCCGTAGCGAAGGCATTTTGCTTGATCCTGTCTATACCGGTAAAGCAATGGCTGGATTCCTGCACGGGCTTAGAAACAAACAGTTTGAACAACACAAAAAAATAATTTTTATACATACCGGCGGCGAACCGGCTTTTTTTGCCGGGAATGGCGATTGGTTGAATTCCAGTCCAACCGCAATTGAACAATAGCGAATCAGGGGAATATATGAAAATCATCGTCATAGGCGGGGTCGCAGCAGGTACAAAAGCCGCCGCAAAAGCGCATCGGGTCGATCCGAATAATGAAATCATCCTTTATCAGGATGAATCCGAAGTGTCCTACTCCGCTTGCGGAATGCCTTATGTCATCAGCGGGGTCATTGCCGATGAACGAAAAGTTATTATCAGACAGCCTGAAGATTTTGCCAAGGACGGTATCCAGGTTTTTATTCGGCACCGCGTGCTTGGCATCGATACCGGCAAACGACAACTCACTGTCAGGAACCTGCAAGACAATACGGATTTTATCATTAGCTATGATCGACTGATTATTGCAACCGGCGCTCGTCCGATAGTGCCGAATATTGAAGGAATCACACTGGAAGGCGTGTTGACCTTGCGCAATATCACTGACTTGGCACGATTCAAAGCATTGTTACCCACATTGCAACCGCAAAAAGCAGTCATTATTGGGGCCGGTTATATCGGCCTGGAACTGGCCGAAACTTTTTATGAGCTCAATATCAGAACCACCATCATTGAAAAGGCGCCCCGTATTCTGCCGAAATTCGATCCGGAAATGGCTCAACTCGTACATGAGCATTTGCTGGAAAACCAGGTTGAAGTAATACTGGGGGACGGTCTGGTTAAACTTAACGGCAACAATGGCCGGGTAACTTCCGTGGAGACTGAACTCGGGAAAACAGTGCCTGCCGACCTCGTTGTCATCGCGATTGGCGTGAAACCTAATGTGGAACTGGCTAAAGAGGCCGACATTGAACTCGGGATCACTGGAGCCATTGCGGTTGATTCAAGAATGGCAACCAACATACCGGGCGTTTATGCCGCGGGCGATTGTTGCGAAACCATCAACCGGATAACAGGTGCAACGACATGGATGCCTTTGGGCGATATCGCCAATTTACAAGGCCGTGTTGCCGGGGAAAACGTTGCCGGGGGAGACGCTCATTTACCCGGCGTTTTTGGAACGGCAATATTCAAGACCTTTAAATTGACGGTCGCAATGACCGGCTTGTCTGAGCAATCTGCGCTGGAATCGGGGTTTGATCCCATTTCAATTGTAATGGAAGGCAGTGACCGGGCTCGGTACTATCCCGGCAGACAAGGCTTTTCATTAAAACTCATCGCCGATCGGAAAAATGGCCGGCTGTTGGGCGCCCAGGCGATTGGTCTTGAGAGTGTCGATAAAATGATCGATATCGCCGCTACGGCATTACTGGGTAAGCTGACTTGCTCTGATCTTGAAAACGCAGACCTCGCTTATTCACCCCCCTTCAGCCCGATTCTATCGCCAATCATCGTAGCAGCGGGTGTCTTAAACAATAAATTGGCCAAATTACGTTTGACTGGCTAGTTAATGATCTTCGTCGGCCTTAAAAATCTCCACCGTTTCCCTGATGATCTCGGCCAGGCGTCTCACGCCGGGGCCGACGAAATCCGGATTGGCCAGGATCATATAGAGCGGAACTTCACGCGTTCCGCCCTCCCGTAAAGGCAGCGGCCTGAGCACCCCTGTCTTTAATTCTTCACGGATATGCTCTTCCGGCAGCCAGGCAAAACCGTAGCCCATCGAGACAGCCTGGATCGAAGTGGCAATCTGGCTTACCGTCCAGCGCTGATCGACTTCGACGGATACCGCGCGCCGGTCGCGCTTACTGCCCGAATCCCGGACCACCACATGCCGAAAGGCGCGCAGATCCCGATCGGTCACCTGCCGGCCAATTTGATGCAACGGATGTTCGGCATGCGCGACCGCGATCAATCGTATCCGCATCAGCAGCTCGCCTAAAAAACCAGGCGGCTGCTGCGGCGAAATCACCAAGTCGGCCTCGCCTTTGAGCAACGCATCGGCGGTCCCGCCCAGCACCGACTCAATCAATTCAACCCGGGTGCGAGGGCTTTCCCGGCCGAAACGACCCAGGCAGGCCAAGAGGAGCTGGGAGGGAAAGAGAATTTCAGCCGCAATATGAATCTCCGCCTCCCAACCTGCGGAAAGCGTGTGCGCCGCTCGTTCCAGATCGCTGGCCTCTTCCACTAACGCCAACGCACGCCGGTAAAGCATCTGACCGGTCGGCGTGAGCATCGCTTTGCGTCCCTGTATTTCAAATATTTTCACGCCTAACAATAAGTCGATTTTTTGGACGGCATAAGTCACGGCAGACTGGCTTTTATTCAGGATTTCCGCGGCCTGTGCATAACCGCCTGCGTCCACCACCGCGATGAGGGATCGCCATTGTTCCAGGGTAATATGAGGTGTCAGCATAATACATCTAATTATTAGATATTTTTAAGCAGATTATTATACTTTTTTATCTAATGCTTTGGATGTTTAATGTAACCACTTTCTGCAAAAGAGGAAAACCTCATGAAAAACCTGTTACAAATCAACTCCAGCATTTTCTCTTCCGCCGACCAGTCCAGCCAGCTCGCCGATCGGTTTGTGGCCACATGGTACGCAAATCATCCGGATGCCCAGGTAATTGTCCGCGACCTGGCACAGAATCCCTTACCGCATCTGGACGGGCAACGGGTTACCGCTTTTTTTGTGCAGCCGGAAACAAGAACCCCGGAACAACAGGCTTGGGTGGCAGAATCGGATGCGCTGATTGAAGAGATCAAACAAGCAGATGTCATTGTGATCGGCTTGCCGATGTATAACTTCGGCATTCCTTCGACGCTCAAGGCTTACTTCGACCAAATTGCCAGGGCCGGCGTGACTTTTCGCTACACCGAAAACGGCCCCGAAGGTTTATTGGCCGGCAAGAAAGCCTATGTCTTCGCCACGCGGGGCGGACGGTATGCCGGCACGCCACTCGACAGCCAAACCGGTTATGTGCAGGACTTCCTGGGTTTTTTAGGCATTGCCGATGTCGAATTCGTGTACGCCGAAGGGCTCAATATGGGCGAAGCAAGCAAGGATGCCGCCCTGACCAAGGCCCGGCAACAACTCGCCGGGTTGGCGGCCTGATTTGCCAGTGTTATCGATTTTAAAAAAGGAATAATTTTTTCGCTTAATACCGAAGTCTTACAATTATCCCGTTCCGGAGCTGCAATACATGGCAGTAGCGGGCGGACCTGTGACCTTTACACGAACTAATTAAGGAGCCCGACATGTCTACTCGAACTTTGAAGCAAACCATCAGCGCCATACCGACCTCCGACGGCGGGGGAGTCAAATTACTGCGCAGTCTTGGGCAATCCCAAAATGCGCGCCTCGATCCCTTTCTGATGCTGGACGAGTTTTCCTCAATGAATGCCGATGACTATATCGCCGGCTTTCCCGATCATCCACACCGGGGATTCGAAACGGTGACTTACATGCTGGATGGCCACATGTTGCACCAGGATCACCTGGGACATCGAGGCGACCTGAAACCCGGCTCGGTACAATGGATGACCGCCGGGCGCGGCATCATCCATTCCGAAATGCCGCAACAGGAGAGCGGCCGGATGCGCGGTTTCCAGCTGTGGATAAACTTGCCTGCTGCCGAGAAAATGAAACCGGCTGCCTACCAGGATATTCAACCCCAGGATATTCCCTTGCTAGACCTGCAGGGCGGTGGCCAGATTAAAATCATTGCCGGAACGGCACAGATTAATGAGCAGGCGATAGCCGGCCCAATCCAGGGGCTGAGCACAGAGCCTTTATTCCTCGATGTTCGGCTCCCAGCAGGCGGACTTTTTGCCCACCCGATCGCTCAAGGCCATAACGCGTTTGTTTATCTGTACGAGGGTTCGGCCGAGATCGGCTCAAGCACAGAAAGCCGCCTACTGGTACCGCATGCAGTCGGAGTGCTGTCCGACGGCGATCGACTGGAGGTTCATGCCGGCAAGGAGGCCGCGGCTTTTCTAGTGCTTGCCGCCCGCCCTCTGCGCGAGCCGATTGTCCAGTATGGCCCCTTTGTGATGAATACCCGGGATGAAATTGAGCAGGCGATTGCAGACTATCGGAATGGGCAGCTGGTATGAGCCGGGGATAATCCGCTCAAGCCAGCAATATGGCTTCCATATTTTCAGCCCGCCTGATGATCGATACCAGATTGCCTTGAATATCCTGCACAGTTAAATACATGCAATCGTAGCGCCGGCGCCAGAGCCGGGTAAAATGGCTGTGCTCGACGCCGATCATATCGCTGATGTCACGCCCGGGTATACGGGATACACCAACACCGCAGCAATGGCTACAGGTGCGTAACTTCTTGTCGAGACCTGTGCCGTTGCAGGGCGTACAGCGATGGTGCAGTATTTCCTGCACCGCGATCTCGGACATTTTTTCGACAATAGCGCTGCCATTCATCCTCCATTTCTCTTGCAGAGCCAAACGAAGCCCACAATAAAACACATAGTCCTTCAGCCGTTTTTCACTTTCTTCATCGCCGAACAGCGCATAGACATAATCCTGTTCTTCTTCTCGCATATCCGCTCCCCTCCCGGCCAGATCGACCTCAGTCAATTACCACCTTGATGTAGACCGCCATGAAGGCCGATAAGATGCAATTCCTTCAAACATTTCGCTAACTTCAACGAGGCCGGAATCACCGCAATTTACTGGGGCGCAAACGCTTCCGCCCTCTCTCAGTGACTTGGAACGTCGGCGCCACTTTACTGATGTTCCCCTCCCCTACCTCGGGCAAGTGCCGTAGCTTTATCCGTTCGGAGTAGAGTCTATGGAGGTCCTTAATCTATGAACTCTAATGATTTCTTCTAAGTCTTTTACTTTAATCAGCATAAAAATCAGGTAGTTCGTTTCCTTTTAAAGAGGATTTTCTTTTGCTGCTACCTGTGTACTCTGATCTGGCATTGAATCAGGGAGGGAATATTTTGAAATGGCTGGGAATATTTTTTCTAGTAGTGGGCGTTACGATTGCGCTGGTACTGGCTTTCTTTGACTGGAACTGGCTGCGCGGGCCGATCTCATCCCACATCAGCAGTAAACTGGAGCGGCGTTTTGAGATAGGCGATCTGGATGTCGACATGGCCTGGACGCCGCGGATTACCGTCAACAAAATCGAACTGGCTAACGCGGACTGGGGCAGCAAAGACAAAATGCTGACGCTGGATCGACTCGAGTTCAGCATCAGGCTACGGGATTTGTTAAAGGGCAATGTGGTGCTGCCGGAAATAAAGCTATCGAAGCCACGGGTATTGCTGGAAAAAAACGCCAAAGGCAAAGGCAACTGGGAATTTACCTCCCCAGACAAGGATGAAACTGACCGCACCGAGTTTCCTAAAATTGACCGTTTGACTGTCGAGGACAGTAAGCTTGTCTATCTCGATTCCACCACCGATACGGAACTTGACATGAGCGCAGAGGCAGCGGGGGCGGCGAAAGAGCAAGGCGTCAAGTTGCAGGGCCGGGGCCGTTTTCAGGGCGAGCGCTTCACGCTGAAAATGGAAGGCGGCTCCCTGCTGGAATTGTGGGAAAAGAGCAAGCGCTACCCCGTCGATCTCAAAATGGCTGCCGGCGCTACCAAAATCGCGGTCAAAGGCACTTTCGCCGATCCGGTGCAATTGCAGGAGCCCAGGCTCACACTTGACCTGCAGGGCGACAGCCTCGCCAAGCTGACGCCCTTTATTGGTGTGCCATTGGCGGAGACGCCCCCTTACAAATTCAGCGGCCTCGTTACGCGTTCTGGCGAGCGCTGGATCATAAATAACCTGAAAGGAAAATTGGGCAGCAGTGATATCGCCGGCGATGTGGAATATAGCGCGCCTGAAGACCGTCCTTTCCTGAAAGCCGATATCAAATCTCGCCGGCTCGATTTTAAGGATCTTGTCGGTTTCATCGGAGCCGATCCGACGCCTGAAGGCAAGGAGTCACCGCGTATTTTCCCCGATAAACCTTATAATCCGAAAGCCATGCGTTCGGCCGATTCGGATGTGAACTTCTATAGCGATAACATCATTACGCCCAACCTGCCGATTGACGAGTTTAAGACCCATCTGCGGATGGATCACGGAAAACTGGCACTGGATCCGTTGAAATTCCGCATCGCTATCGGCCAGATTGACGGCGCCATTCGACTGGATGCCCGCAAGGATCTGATCGCTACGAAGGCGGACCTCAAGATTCGCAAAGTGCCTCTGAAGCGGCTATTCGCCAAGACGCGGTTTGAACAGGAAAGCGGCGGCATGTTCTTCGGTCAAATCCTACTGGATACGACCGGTAACTCGCTAGCCGATATGCTGGGGCGCGGCAACGGCGATATTACGCTGCTGATGGATCAGGGGCAAATCAGCAACCTTCTGATAGAGTTGGCCGGCCTTGATGTAGCCGAGTCGCTGGGCTTTCTGCTGACCAAAGATAAAAGTACCCGCGTACGCTGTATCATCGGCAACTTTAAAGTCAATCAGGGGATTATGAAAACCGCGCCGTTCGTGATCGATACCGACGATACGAATATCACGATCGAAGGCCAGATCGACCTCGGTAAAGAGATCCCCGATCTGCGGATGAATGCCCATCCCAAGGATTTCAGTGTGCTAAGCGCAAGGGTACCGGTAAATATCAAAGGTTCGCTCAAATCCCCGGATATCGCGCCGGATGCGACCCAGCTGGCCGCCAAAGGCGCAGCTTCGGCCGTTCTGGGCGCCTTATTGACGCCGGCCGCCGCTATTATTCCGTGGATCGATTGGGGCCTGGGCAAAGATAGCGCCTGCCATATGATGATTGATAAGGCTATGGCGGACGATGCGGCGGCGAAGCGGAAAGTTTCACAAGGTACTGCCCGCCGGAAAGCGGCAGTCAAGAGAAAAGGCAAATAAGAATGATGCTAATCTCTAGCTCTTCAGCCCATGCTGACGGCTTTGTTCGGCAATTTCGGTTGTCTGCGGATACGGGCGGGCGACGATCCGACGTGCCGCTTAATATGACCGTTTTCCCGGATGACGCCGGAGGCAGCTCTAGCTGATTTATAGTGCAGCGCAGAGAGAAAAAGTGGAGCCACCCCTCTTGTCCATCATTTCGAGCACCTTGCCGCCGCCGCGAGCGACGCAGGTCTGCGGGTTGTCCGCGATATAAACCGGCAAACCGGTTTGTTCGGCAATCAGGCGGTCGATATCTTTCAGCAACGCGCCGCCACCGGTCAGGTAAATCCCGCGGGTCGCGACATCGCCGCTCAGTTCGGGCGGCGTTTGCTCGAGTGCGGCCTTGACGAGGCTGACGATGGCGGCTAGCGGTTCCCGCAATGCGTCGTGGATTTCATTGCTGTTCAGCGTAAAACTGACAGGCACGCCTTCGGCCAGATTGCAGCCTATCACCTCAATTTCTTTCACTTCGCTGCCGGGGTAAGCGGTGCCGATTTCCATCTTGATTTTTTCCGCAGTCGGTTTGCCGATTTGTTTACCGTAGCGGCTACGCACATAGTTGATGATTGCCTTATCAAAACGGTCGCCGCCGATCCGGACCGAAGACGAATAGACGATCCCATTGATCGAAATTACCGCGACTTCGGAGGTGCCACCGCCAATGTCCAGCACCATCGACCCGCAGGCCTCATCGACCGGCAGGCCCGCGCCGATTGCAGCCGACATCGCTTCCTCGATCATATACACTTCGCGTGCGCCGGCCATCGTGGCAGATTCGCGAATCGCGCGGCGCTCAACCTGGGTCGAGCCGCAAGGGACACAAATCAAAACGCGCGGGCTTGGCCGCAGAATTTTATTTTTGTGCACTTTTTCGATAAAAAAGCGCAGCATCCGCTCGGTAATCGCAAAGTCTGCGATCACTCCGTCTTTCACCGGCCGAACCGTGGTAATGTTGGCGGGCGTCCGGCCGACGATCTGTTTCGCACCATCGCCGACGGCCGTAATCGACTTGGTGCCGCGCTTTGCGTCTTCCTTGATCGCGACGACCGAAGGCTCGTTCAGGACAATGCCCTGCCCGGGGATATAGATCGCGGTATTGGCGGTGCCAAGATCAATGGACAGATCATTAGAAAAAAACCCGCGAACTCTTTTGAACAACATGAGAAATGATCCTTTATCACTTGGCAATTAATTTAATGAAAGATATTTTCGTGACGCTTATTGCAAAACCTTAACAACACAGAGTGGGAATAAAGCAGAATTGTTTGTTGGACCGTATAAAGAATAGCTACTTTTTAAGTAGTTGAGTTGTTTTTGATGAAGGGCGGCATAATGATGACCGAAGGGGCAGACGCATCGGATCGGTTTTGAAATGGCTGGCATCGGAAACCAGGGCTTCGCCCTATTAACTCCAGATTGGGTAGCACGTGGGAGAAAGTATCAATATCCTCTCTTGTTCTCCCGACTATTCCGCTCGACACAGGAATCCAGCGCAAAGCGCAACAGCAGCAACGTGATCAATACCGGAAAGACCAGATAATGGTCCAGCAATTGCAGGCTTCCGAGCGCCCCCAGCATGATGACCCAAGGTTGCCAGCCTTTCAGCTCTGCAAGCCGACGCATATAGTAAACGGTTTCTTTATCGAGGCGTTCGCATTGGCCGATGAAGGCAAGCGAGATGAAGGCGCTCATGGCCGCGAAATACACCGGGTAGAAAAAAAACATCGGAGAGTCGTCATGAAATTGTGTTTTCCAATAGGAAAACCATGCCAGTAACACGCTCGAAGCAAAGAGGTCGTACCAGATGTTGAAATGCCATTTTTTGAGCAGTAAGCCGGCCACCGCAAGCAAGGCGCCGCCGATGCCGAGATAGAGGAATAACGGCGTCACCAGCAGGTTTGCCAACGGATTCGAGGTTTGTACGAGATAGCCGAGTGCAAGGCTGAGCAGAATGAAAATGAGCATGCGCAGCTCCGTTAATAGAAGTGTTTCAAAATGGCGTCCGGTTATAGGGGAAAGAGTCTCTTGGTCAATGTTATACACATTGACAAAGCCTCTTGATTCGTTGTGATCAGCATTCCTCAAACTCTGATAAAACCTGCTCTATTCCTACAAGACATTGATATTAAATAATTATTTAATATCGTACAAAATTTTTACAATTTAACAGCAAGACAGGATCTATCGGGTTCGCGAACGGTTATCTAGGGCTTTTCCACAAAGTTATCCACAAAATTTGTGGATAAGATTCGCCGATTCCTCGCCGCCAGGGCTTCATAACGATGTCAGGAAAGGCTCAACCCAAACCTGTTCGTTTGCCTTCACGCCCTCGCAGTCGGCAGGCAGGATAATGTAGCAGTTGCTTTGCGACATCGGACCCAACCTATGCGATCCCTGGCCGCCGGCGGAGGCGACAAAAAATTCGCCCTGTGCATTTTGCGTTAAAATCCCGCGCTGAAATTCGAGGCGACCGGGCTCTTTTTTAAGCTGAGCCGTGCAGGTAGCTCTGATCCGTAACGCTTTGCCCGGCGTCAGGCCAGCCAGCCGTTTAAGCGCCGGCTCGACCATTTGCTGAAAAGTGACTGCCACCGACACCGGATTGCCGGGCAAGCCGAAAAAAAACGCCTGGCCGATTTTGCCGAAGGCAAGCGGTTTACCGGGCTTCATTGCAATCTTCCATAGATGAATTTCACCGAGGCGTTCAAGCATTTGGGTGATGAAATCGGCCTCACCGACGGACGCGCCGCCGGTCGTAATGATTACATCGTAATTCAGCGCCGCCTGGCTCAACGCCGCTTCCAGTTGCCCCATGTCGTCGCCAATCACGCCCAGGTCGACTGCCCGATAACACGGGTCTTCCAACAGGCCGCCGAGAATATAACGATTGCTGTCATATATTTGACCGGTCGATAAAGGCTGGCCGATGCCGGTCAGTTCGTCCCCGGTTGAAAAAAAAGCGATACTGAGGGGCCGGTGGACAGTAATTTCATAAATGCCGGCGGAGGCCAGCAAACCGAGTTCGATCGCAGTCAGTTTTTTGCCTTCTCCGCACAAAAGGTCGCCGTGCCTGACCTCCTCGCCGATTTCCCTTACAAAGCGGTGTGCTGCGACGGCGGCCGGAAACTGGATATTGTCCCCGTCCACCGTCACGAACTCCTGCATCACGACCGAATCAGCCTCGACCGGCACGACCGCGCCGGTAAAGATCCGGATGCATTCGCCGGTATTCAGCCGGCCCGGAAACGGATTGCCCGCCCAGGAAATGCCCACTCGACGCAAACGAAAAGGTTGCCGAGCATCGATATCCCCGCTGCGGAAGGCATAGCCGTCGACTGCCGCGTTTCGATCATGGGGAATATCGAGCGGTGAGTGTACCGGTTCAGCCGTCACCAGGCCCAGCGCATGTTTCAACGGCACTTTTTCTGCGCCGGAAACCGGCTGTATCGCGGAAGCAATCCTTTCCAGCGCGGCCTCGACAGAAAGCAGTGGTTCAAGACTGCACAAATCGCTCATTTGAACTCCCGGTAATGATCCAGAATGTAACGGGCGATCTGGTCGGCCCGATTCAGATCCAACTTGGCCAAATGGGCCGGAGCATCGATCGGGCTGTCGCTCGCAATCGCGATGATATTCGGATCATTCGGAAACAGCAGCGGCCTTTGCAGCGACGGACGGTGCAGTTCGATTTTCGGAAATTTTTCCGCCTTGAAACCCTCGACCAGAATAAGATCCAGGCCGGACTGGTCCAACACCTTGAGTTGCTGATCCAGGCTCGGCTCCTGAGGTGTGTCGAACTCGCTGATGATTGCGTAGCGGTATTTGGAGACCAACATGACCGGCGAAGCGCCCGCCATGCGCAGGCGATAGCTGTCCTTGCCGGGATGGTCGATATCGAAGCTATGATGGCTGTGCTTGATCAAACCGACCTTCAGACCTTGCTGTTTCAGCAACGGAATCAGTTGCGTCAGTAGCGTGGTCTTGCCGGTGCCGCTGGCAGCGGCAAAACCGAGGATCGGCTTTTGTGCATTCTGCATGTAGGAAAAATCGTTAAATTAGAATTAATAATCACGATATTCTAAGGTATTATTTAAGCCGGCACTACGATAACAGCAACAGCGGAATGGCTGTTATCATCCCCCCGCTGTTTGGCCGGCCCATTTTGGATTGAGTAAGCAAAACCTGAGTTATCCCCGGAGTCAACATTGATTCGCATTGTGTTTGTTCTATTGCTGATTTTGCTAGTTTTTTTTGCATTACGTAAATTGCAAAAGGCGCCCTCCGCAATAAAGGCCCGTATTCTTCGTTATATGCTGATTGCCGGCGGCCTGGCAGTGCTGATTTATCTGGCGAAGACCGGCTGGCTGGGCGGACTGTTTGCTTTGCTCGGGCTGGCGACGGCGTTTCTGCTTAGATTATTGCCGACCCTGCTGCGCAATGCGCCCTATCTGCACCAGATCTGGGTCGCATGGCAACGCACGAAGCAGGAGGGCCCTTCCGATCGCCAGCAGGAGTACCGTCATACTTCCGGTAAAATGACGGCAGCAGAAGCTTACGAGATCTTGGGCTTGAAAGTCGGTGCCCCCGACAAGGAAATCATCGAAGCGCATCGTCGGCTGATGCAAAAAATTCATCCGGACCGGGGCGGATCCGATTATCTGGCAGCAAAAATCAATCTGGCTAAAAAAACCTTGCTGGAAAGATAAATTACCGATGCCTAATGTTTCTCAAAGTATCATATCGATGCTGAATGCAATTTTGGCTGCCGTTATGATCGGCTGCACCGAACGAACGGATCTGGCGCCGGTACGGACCGGCTATCAAAATTTGAATGAAGCATTTCCGGATGCACCTTATCCGCCTCTCCCCACGAACGGGCATATTCCTCCAACCCAGAAACGTCCCATACTTCCGCCTGTGCCGTTTCCGCGTGGCTCCGCTTTATCGAAGACACACACGCATTCGCCGGCACGGCAACCGCCTGCACCCGCAGCAAAACCCAATGCCCTTTTGCGCGGCAAGAAAAACGAAGTCAAGACCAAGACCGGAATGAAGACTTCAAATTCAACAGCAAAGAAACATAGCATGCCGGAGTCCGGGCTTAAACCCCCTGCTCGCAAACTCCAGGCGAGCGAAACAAGAATCCCCGAATCCGGTTCGGAAAAGGATATTCCCCGATTAAGCTTCGGCTGGCCTTTGGCCGGCAATATTTTGAAAAACTATGCCCAAACAGGCAAAAAAGGCATAAAAATTGCCGGTAAAAAAGGACAAGCAGTACGGGCCGCCGAGGGTGGAAAAGTGGTCTATAGCGGGCAAGGATTGATTGGATATGGTAATCTGCTTATCATAAAGCATAACGATCAGTATTTAACTGCTTATGCGAATAATAACGCTTTATTGGCCAAAGAAGGAGACGTTGTCAAGAAAGGCCAAGAGATCGCCACAGTGGGCGTTGTCGGCGCCTCACGCAGGGCGATGCTGCATTTTGAAATCCGCAAACGGGGAAAATCGGTCAATCCGTTAGCAATATTACCGAAGTTATGAAGATACCGTTAAGCACCCAAGCACAACATCAGGGGGAATAAGATGAAAGAAGAAATAGTAGCGCCCGCTGATGAGGAAATCGGCCTTCCTTTTGAAGGAGAAGAAGAGGATGTAGATCTTCTTTTTGAAGAAGAATTCGAGGATATAGATGACTCACTCGATAACCTGGATGTCGAGACTGAAATCCAGGAACTCAAAACCCGGGATGACAATTTTGATGCGACACGGGTTTATTTAAATGATCTGGGACGCTCGAAATTATTATCAGCCGAGCAGGAAAAATATTACGGCAGTAAAGCATTGCAGGGCGATCCCGAGTCCCGCAAGATCATGATCGAAAGCAATCTGCGGCTGGTCGTTAAAATTTCCCGGCGTTATCTGAACCGCGGACTGCCGTTGCTGGATTTGATCGAAGAAGGTAATCTCGGACTGATCCGTGCGGTCGAGAAATTCGACCCAGAGCGCGGCTTCCGTTTTTCCACCTACGCGACCTGGTGGATTCGGCAAACGATCGAGCGCGCGATCATGAATCAGACCCGCACAATCCGCCTGCCGATCCATATCGTGAAAGAAATGAACACCTATCTGAAGGCGCAGCGATACCTGCAGCAGACGCTCGATCACGATCCGAGCGCCGAAGAGATTGCGCTGTTTATGAACAAACCGGTCTCCAAAGTTGAAAAAATGCTTAAATTGAACGAGCGGGTCACTTCAATCGATGTGCCGTGCAGCAAGGAGGTCGATAAACCGATGGTCGAAACGATTTCCGACGACGCCAGTCCATCGGCTGCCGACCGGATTCAGGAGGACGGCATCCGGCAGAGTATTTCCGGCTGGGTCTTTCAGTTGCCGGAAAAGCAGCGCGAAGTGATCTGCCGGCGTTATGGACTGTGCGGTTATGAAGCCGAAACGCTCGAACAGGTCGCGATAGAGTTGAGCGTGACGCGCGAGCGGGTGCGGCAGATTCAGATGGACGGTTTGAAACGACTGAAAGAAATTCTGCATACGAACGGCTTTTCGTTCGAAACAATTTTCAATTAAGACGGCAACGAATGATGGCAGCACAGCGTTAGGATTTCACTTGCCGATCTTTAATCAAAAAAGTACCCACTAAAGCGCCTCCGCTGATTGACAACCCTGAGTTCAAGCGCTATAACCTCCAAAAAGTCTCAGTTGATTTTTCCCGAGACTCTAGAGGAGGATTCTCATGTCAGCAAAATCCAATAAACTGCACCACACCAAGCCATCCCGCCCATCTAGTGCCCGCTCTTGTGCATTCTGCACGATCATTCCTCCGCACATGACCGACCACATCATCAGGCATGGCGATGACCAAATGCGCAGCAGGGCCATGGAGACGATGCGGATAACCGAACAGTTACGGGGTATGCGGAACATCATGGGCTGCATGACGGCGCTTGCGGTTTCGACCGGACAGAAACGCCGTACCGTTTACGATGCACAGCAAGGTACCGCGCTTCCCGGTCGCCTGGTGCGCGGAGAAGGTAGCCGGCCCGGCCGGGACATTGCGATCAATGAGGCCTATGAAGGCGCAGGTGCAACCTACGATCTTTACAGTCAGGTTTATCAGCGCAATTCGGTCGATGACCGGGGGCTTCGGATCGATTCGAGCGTGCACTTCGATAGTCAATACAACAACGCCTTCTGGAACGGCAATCAAATGGTTTACGGCGACGGGGACGACCGGCTGTTTAATCGCTTTACGATTGCAATCGACGTGATCGGCCATGAACTGACACACGGCGTCGTGCAGTTTGAAGCAGGATTGCAGTATCGGAATGAATCGGGGGCATTGAATGAATCGTTCGCCGATGTGTTCGGCAGCCTGGTCAAACAACGCACGCTGAATCAAACCGCCGACCAGGCCGACTGGTTGATTGGCGCCGGACTACTTGCGCCGGGAGTGAACGGCCAGGCGCTGCGCTCCCTGAAGGCACCTGGAACGGCCTACGATGATCTAAACCTTGGTAAAGATCCACAACCGGCCCATTATGACAACCGTTATCAAGGACGCCAGGACAACGGCGGAGTGCATATCAATTCGGGAATTCCGAACCATGCGTTTTATCTGGCGGCCATCGCCATCGGCGGCTTTGCCTGGGAAAAGGCCGGCAGAATCTGGTATATCGCGCTTAGGGATGTACTGCGCTCGCGCTCGACCTTCGGCAACGCCGCTGACGCCACGATCCGGATTGCGGGAAATCTTTACGGACAAAACAGTGTCGAACAAAATGCGGTTCGGGATGCCTGGCGGGCAGTCGGAGTCAGGTCCTGACAGCCCCTTTACCCCATCCGGATGCCATGGATGCCCATGCCTTTTGCCGGCGTATCATGCGATGGACCTTATTGTTATGTCTGCTGTGCAACGGAGCAGTGGTGTGTAAAATCCAGGACGCTTCCGCACCTCTTCTGACGAAGGATAAAACCATGCATGTAACACTTCAAAGAACAGGGGGTTTCGCCGGCATTCCGGTGACCCAATCGATCGACGCCGCGAGCCTTTCCGCAGCAGAAACCAATCATTTGGAGCAGATGATCGAATCGGCGCATTTTTTTGAATTGCCCGCCCTGATTCCTTCAAAACCTCAGCCCGACCGGTTCGAATATCAAATTACCGTTGAGCGGAACGGCAAAAAGCATAGCGTGACCGTGGCTGAACACGCGCTGCCTGCCGAATTAAAGCCACTGGTCGACTGGATGACGGGATGGAGACAGCCGGCCAAATAAGGCATTTTTCGTGGGTTGACTCCTTATCCGCCGCATCAGCCTCCTCTTGCCCAGTCGTTTCGCTATCGGCAGTTTTTCTTGTGTTTTCAATTACTTGCCTTGGATAGCACATTTCCTTGCCGCCTTATCGGCCGGAAGCATGAAAAACTCCGACACCACCGCCAACCCACAATTGACATCCTTTTCTTACTGATTTAGAGTTTGCGGTTGATACATGACAATAACAATAAGTCTTTGGAGCGCACAATGGCAAAACCCTTAATACAATTGGCACTGGATTCTCTGGATTTCGACCAAACTCTCAACCTCGCCGAACAAACGGCACCTTATGTTGATATTTTCGAGATCGGTACGCCCTGCATCAAACACAACGGCGTCGCCCTGGTCAAAGCATTGCGGGAGAAATTCCCCGACAAGCTGATTCTGGTCGACCTGAAAACAATGGACGCGGGCGAATATGAAGCGGCGCCTTTCTATGCGGCCGGCGCAGACATTTGCACCGTGCTCGGCGTATCCGGACTGCCTACGATCAGTGGCGTAATCAAAGCCGCCCTTGCGCATGGCGGCGAAGCTCAGATCGACCTGATTAATGTACCTGATAAAGTTGCCTGTGCGCGGGCCGCGGCAGAGCTCGGCGCGCAGATCATCGGCGTACATACCGGGCTGGACGCCCAAGCCGCAGGCCAAACCCCGTTCGCCGACTTGCAGGCGATCGCGGATCTCGGCCTGGATGTCAGAATCTCGGTGGCAGGCGGCATCAAGCCATCCACCATCGACCAAGTCGTCAAAGCCGGCGCTGACATCATCGTGGTGGGCGCGGCAATTTACGGAGCACCTAATCCGGCAACCGCCGCGAAAGAAATCCGCGACCTCGTCGACGGCAAAGCTCCAGCACCGGTCAGCGAGACCGGCAGCAACATTATCGGCACCCCGCATCAAACGCTGATCATCAATAAAATCCACTCGATTCTGGAAGCGACCGACGACAATTTGCCGGTCAAACTGACCAACATGCTCGACAACGCCAAACGGGTTTATGTCTCCGGCGCGGGACGCTCGGGCCTGGTCTGCCGTTTCTTCGCGATGCGACTGATGCACAGCGGCTACGATGTCAGCGTGGTCGGCGAAATCGTAACCCCAAGCATCAAGAAAGGCGATCTATTAATCGTGATTTCCGGTTCCGGCGAAACCGAGCAATTGATTGCGTTTACCAAAAAAGCCCGGGAAGTCGGCGCGCAAATCTGCCTGATCACCGCTAAGAGCGGTTCGACAATCGGTGACATGGCCGATGAAGTGATCCAGATCGGCAGACCGGACCAATACGGAAAAGTTGTCGGGATGCCGATGGGTACCGTATTCGAATTGTCGACGCTGTCATTTCTGGAAGCTTTGGTATCGCATCTGATCCACGAAAAAGGCATCGCCGAAGAAGTGATGCGGTACCGGCACGCGAACCTTGAATAAAGGCCACCTGCCAGAAGTCGGCTTGGCTTATAGCCAACTGAATCGCCAATAAGTTTGAACCTCTACCCTGCCATTATGGATATCAGGATTGACAGAGGCATTTCGTTAAAGATGTTGTCGGCCGCCTATCCGCGGCCGATGCTCCGTCCCATTCGTTTTAATGCCATCCGGCGAAATCACCCTTAATCCTTTCCAATCGTTCATAACAACAATAAGAGAAAGACGATGACCATCAAAACCAAATTACGCTGGGGAATTCTCGGCGCCGCACGTGTAAACGAACGTCTGCTGCCCGCGATCGTCGAAGCAGAAAACGCGGAACTCGTTGCGATAGCGAGCCGCCGGCCAAGCGCGGCGGCAGAAACGTTGGTCAAATATGCCCCGGATCAAACCGAGGTGCGCACCTATGATGATCCTGAAGCCCTGTTGAACGACGACACTGTCGATGCGGTTTATTTGCCAATGGCCAATCACGAGCATGCCTTATGGGCCCTGCGCGCGATCGAGCACGGCAAGCATGTGCTCTGCGAAAAACCGATGGCGTTGACGGTCAACGATATTATTGCGATCGAAACCGCTGCCCGGCGCTACCGGGTCACCGTGATGGAGGGTTTCATGTACCGGTTTCATCCGCAACATGCCCGCGTGCGGGAACTAATCGACTCCGGCCTGTTCGGCGAAGTCCGCTCGGTGCGCGCGACTTATTCGTTCATGATGCGTCCGGCGCGGAGGTACCGGCTCGAACAGCCGGTCGAACGTGGCGGCGGCGCCTTATGGGACATCGGCTGTTATGCGGTTCATTCGGCGCGGATGTTTTTCGAGGATGCGCCGGTTTCAGTATCTGCGGTATCCAGCTATGTCGGCAGCGGCGCGGATATTTCAAGCAGCGGCGTAATTGATTTCGGACGCGGGCGCTTCGCGCAATTCGACTTCAGCTTCGAACGCGCGCGCCGTTCCGAATACGAAGTGATCGGCACTAAAGGCGGCATCAAATGTCACACCGTCTGGCAATTGCCCGGCGACATCCCGATCCTTTCCTGGTGGACCGAAGACGGCCGCGAATGCGAGGAAAGACTCCCGCCATCCAATCATTTCCGCCTGGAAATCGAACATTTCAGCGATTGCGTATTAAGGGGCAGAGCCCCCGCATTGTCGCTCGATGACGCGAAAGATAACTGTCAAATTCTCGAAGCCGCCATGCAGTCGGCGGCTGAGGGCAGGCTGATCAAACTGATTTAATTCAGGCAAATTCCAATAACGCGCAAGAGGCGAGACATGACTGATTACAAGAAATACCACTGCATGGAATGCGAACACATTTACGATGAAGCCAAAGGCGATCCGGACAGCGGCCTCGCGCCCGGCACCCGCTGGGAAGATATTCCCGACGATTGGGAATGCCCGGTCTGCGGCGCGCCGAAAAGCTTTTTCAAACGGCTCGAATAGCCTGTTCCCGTTGCCGCAGCGCCCGATAGAAAATATAAGGCGCTACGGCCGAGATCAAATGCTTCAGCGTATGGCCGCTGACTGCCCCCACCAAATCATATAATCCTGCATCAAAATATTCCGCGGCTTTCGATAGCGCATAGGCTGCAACCATCCCCCAGTAGAAGGCGTCGCCCTGCATATCGGACTTGAAGAGCCAGAGTATCATTGGTATCAGGATCATCGGCAAGAACTGTACCAATGCATACGGGCGCAAATCGCCGCTGCCGTTCAGTTCGGTGATATGCCAGTACAACACCGACGCCAGCCCGATAATCAGTAACGGCGCAAAAAGGGTGCGCGCCGCCCGGATTGAGATGTATTCGCCGACGATCGCGCTGAACAGCGCCATGAAGCCGATCGTCATGGGGAGCCTGTCCCAAACCAGTGTTCGATTATCCGGATTTAGATGATAGTAAGAGGAGCCGATGCCGGTCAGGAGGACACCAACAAAAAAAGTGAAATACATCCAGCGCAAATCGGCCAAAGCGCCTGTCGTCTGCCGAATAAACACCTGCCGCATGCCGATAAAGCCGATGATCAGAAACGGGATATTCGAGATGACATTCCAAAAATTCGGCAGCCCGGCGATCAGACGCTGATCGGCGAACCGGTGATAGGCCGGATCCTGGGGAATCGGGGCAAAATTGAAGACTGCGATCAATGCGGCCAACGTGATGATCCATAAGATTCTGATTCGGTGATCGTGATGCATCATAAACTCTCAATCGGTCAAGCCGTCCTCGGCAGTGATGGGTCCGCGGTCTTTCTCGAAAATATTTTACACGGCGCAAAGCTTTACACGTTTCATGCCAGACAATAGTGATCGTCATGGCGCGGATTGTTGACCCGATCGCTGATCGGATGCAGCGTCATCCCTTCATAATCGGGATTCGTCAAGAGTTGGTCCAAACTTTGCCGTGTCTGTCTGTGATCCAGCCATGTCCGATAATGTTCGGTACCGATAATCACCGGCATCCGGTCATGGATCGGCTGCATCAATGCGTTCGCAGCAGCCGTGATGATCGTGCAGGAATACAGCGGCTCCGCGCCCTGCTCCCAGTGCTCCCATAAGCCGGCAAAGGCAAACAACCGGCGGTCTTGGCGGCAGACATGATAGGGCTGTTTGCCGTTTTCGGTCTTCTGCCATTCATAAAATCCTGTGGCCGGAATCAGGCAGCGCCTTTTGTGATAAGCCGTCTTGAATGACGGTTTTTCGGCCAGCGTTTCGGCCCTGGCATTGATCAGCGAATGACCGATTTTGCTGTCTTTGGCCCAGGAAGGTACCAGCCCCCAATCGAGACTGACAGCTCTGAATTCGTTTACCTCCGGCTGTACGATACCGAGAATTTTTTGACCGGGCGCGATGTTGTAGCTGATTTTGTAGCCGGGAACCTGCGCTAGAGCGAATGCTTCCTTCAACTGTTCAGGTGTGGCGAGCATGTTAAAGCGTCCGCACATTTTTAATTACCCTTCAAATCCACACCGGCCGACAGCAAATCGGCAAATTTCCCAAGGTAAAACGACTGATTCGCGATAAAATAACAAGCTTTCCTTTTTTTCACCAGAGAAACTTTATGAACCAAGAGAGCATCAAGCTGATTCAAAACTATTACGCCGCCTTCAACGCGGGGGATATGGATACTTTTTTGAACCTGTTGACCGACGACGTGATTCACGACATCAACCAGGGCAAGCGCGAAATCGGCAAGGATGCGTTCAAGCAGTTCATGGCCTGCATGAACCATAATTACAAGGAACAACTGGTCGATATGGTGATCATGGCCAGCGAAGACGGCAAACGCGCAGCAGCGGAATTTGTCGTGCTCGGGGAATACCTGCAAACCGACGAAGGCCTGCCCGCCGCGAACGGCCAGAAATACCGCCTGCCAGCCGGCGCATTTTTTGATATCCGCGACAACAAGGTCGCGCGGATCACTAACTATTACAATCTGAATGACTGGATTGCCCAAGTAAGCGGCTGATTGGGCGGATCTTTACTGCCAAACCCACCTTCAAAATTCAGAAATTATGGGTTGTCATACAACGGGCAACCCAAGCTGTTGCGCTAATCGACATTCGTTTTAGCTTGCTTAACATAATCCAGTGCAACCTCCCTGATCAGCTTGTCTGGATGCGACTCGGCGATTTTTTTTAATCCTTTGAGCGCGCGCTTGTTTTCAAGACCCGACAAACCTTCAACGGCTTCCATGACGACATCGGGGTCAGAATCGTCCAATGCTTTCAACAAAAGATTAACAACTTCTTTTTTGTCGTTGAAAACATGCATTTGTAATACGGCCTCCTTGCGTAATTCAGGCTCCCGGCTTGTATAGGCTTTTTTCAACAGCGGAATCGCGTTTTCCCGATCGACCTGCACCAAAGCGATTAACGCTTCCACTTTATCTTTCACATCGACAGCCTGAGCATAATCCTGACGGTATTGCTCCAGCTCATTTTTTTCAATCTTTTGATCTTGTATTTGAGAGGCAGACTGCAGATTGGCCGCCACTTGAGACAGATGATTCTCGAAAGCCACCGCTGCTGCCGATTTTGTAACAACTAAGGCTTGACTCTCTCCCTTCTGCCGACCTACCTCCTCTGCAGATTTGCTTTGAAAAAGCCCTCTTATCCATTCTACGGAATTCCAGAAGAAGCTTTGCCCATTCTGGTTTGCGGCCCCCTCACTGCCCCCTTCGCTGCAAGCATTTAAAGTCAAGGCTAGGAATATCGTTATTAAGTATTTTTTCATAATTTTTCAATTACATTTTCCACAAACGCCAATTTTACTCGGATGATTACTGGCGGCGTTACCTGAAAAAATCGCCCATTTTCAGCTAGAAAAAATGCCTAAATTATTAATAATTTAGAATTATAAACAAGATTTGTTTTAATCGATTGTTCGCAAGCAAAACAAAGCTCTGGTTATAGCATGGCACATTGGCTTAGATGGTTGCTTAACATTTACTTGCACTAACTAATCCATTAAAATTCTAGAGGGTAATTCGTTTTCATTATTAAGCATGTAACAATAGATCAAAAGGTTTCCTGCCGCCTGGGCAGAAAGGAAAGCTAGAATAAAATAATAAACAAAATGATACACAACAATTTATGCGCACGTGTTACTAGGAGCTTGATAATGCGAGACAAATTGCACACCTGTGATTTTCCTAGTTGAGCTAATTGCAAGAAGGACTCTCCGATGTTTTCTCCAGCAATTACCGATAACAATTAGGCATTCACATCGGCAACCTCTCCAATGTTCTTAAATAATAATAATGGGATACACACGATGAAAAAAAGATTAAGCATTCTCGCCTCAATTGGCTTAGCGGTTGTTTGCTCAAACTCCGCTTTTGCGAATCCGAACAGCAACATTGCCGCTTGCAAGGACCTTCCCACTTGGTCGCAACTCAAATCAGCCATAGATTCATCAGGAGCTACCGACAAGAATGAAAACGGGGGCTTCGGGCTCAACATGTGGGCAACCGTCGTCAACCGGGACGGCGTCGTCTGTAACGTTGCTTTTACTGGCGGAGACCGGGGAGCCCAATGGCCCGGAAGCCGAGTAATTTCCGCAGCCAAAGCCTATACCGCGAACGCCTACAGCTTGCCTGGCTTGGCTTTGTCTACTGCAAATTTATATGCTTCCGGCCAACCGGGCGGCAGCTTGTGGGGTCTGCAATTCAGCAACCCGGTCAATCCTGATCTGATCGCCGGCAATGCCAGCCGATTCGGACAACACAATGATCCGATGATTAATAAAAAAGTCGCCGGTCAAATAGTTTTTGGCGGTGGGTTTGCCTTATATAACAAAGCAGGACAATTGGTCGGCGGTTTAGGCGTCAGCGGCGACACTTCTTGCAAAGATCACAATTTCGGCTGGAGAGTGCGTCACGCGCTGAACCTTGACTTTATACCTGCGGGTGTAAACTCAAATGATCCAACTAGACCGGATAACATCATCTATGATATGGGTCTCGCATCAAAGGGATTAGTCACTAGCCCAAGCGGTTTCGGTCATACTGACTGCGGTTTAGGTGAAAATGCCATTTCATTAACCTTACCTGCTGCCCAAAAATAGCCGGGTGAGTTGGCCTCCCGTTCGTGTTTGAAGGGGAGGCCAAGTCATACGTACCACATTGACCCCGCAAATAAAATCGTCCCCCATATCGAGTCATTCCGTCTAAAATAATTTGAAATGCGATTAAACCTGTCCGTTTTGTTAGCCATATTTTACCGATACTGAATAACACTGTGAAACTCAATAAAACCTTTTATTTACTTATTGCGGCTATCCTTATCATCGCCCTTGCCGCTTTTCTGGTTATTCATTTCGATTATTTTACGAATCAAGAAACTGACTCTAATTCTTCAGCAAAAACTGCGAAGCAAAATCAATTTTCATTGAAACCCCAAGCCGAAACACAATCTGGCACTATCAATGATCTGCTGCAACACAGACCAGGCACGTCGCCTAAAATTGCGCCCTCTGACATGGCCTCTGGCACGGCTTCAGGTAGCGATGCCGAGGATCTGGAGACATTGCAGGAAGCATTGAACGACTTTTATTCAGCCGAAGACGAACAGGACCGTGAAGCGGCGCTGATGACCATCGGGGAATATCCCGACCCGAAAGCCAAGGAGGCACTCCTTTATGCGTTGAATGACCCGGAAGACAGCGTACGGGAACAGGCGGTCAGTCAAATCAGCAACTGGGAAGATGAAAAAGAACGCCAGCAAATGCTGCTGATTGCGATGGGTAATGACAAGCCCGAGATCGTCGTACTGGCTCTGGAATCGGTAGCCGAACTTGACGACCCGGCATTGCTGGCGAAGGTCAAGGAATTGAGCAACGATAAAAACGAAGATATCAGCGAGGCAGCCAAAACCGCGCTCGAAATGGCCGACGTGAACTAAACCCCATGTCTGACCACTTGCCGGAATGATCATCCGGCAAGCGGTTAACCCCTCATTTCCCAACAATCCACTTCAGATGCTGGATCATGTCCTGGAATGAATTTTCCCGGATCGTCTGCATCAGTTCCTTTACATCGAACGGATGATGTCGCTCATAAGCGACGCCATGCTGCGGCTTGTCGGCGAGGCCTATGGCACGGGCATGTTCGACGAATCCCTTGTTTTTCCAGAAGAATGCGCCGGGCATCGTGGTCGGAATCACCAATACGAAGAACAGCGAGCGGCTGAATACGCTGCTGGTCAGCATCGTTAACA
This sequence comes from Methylomicrobium sp., assembly GCA_051061015.1. Taxonomy (GTDB): domain Bacteria; phylum Pseudomonadota; class Gammaproteobacteria; order Methylococcales; family Methylomonadaceae; genus Methylomicrobium. The sequence continues at coordinate 87,364 of JBPFEG010000083.1, read as the reverse complement.
CCAAAACGACCAGACCCGCCATGCCGCTTAAACCGGATGCCCCCACCATTTCCAGCCACCCGGCCAACAACAGGCTGAAGCCGAGCAACACGTTCCTTGACAGATACGGAAAGCCATACTGGGTAACCTGCTGGTAATGAGATGCTCCGCCTTCATTCCCCAGTGCTTTCATGTCGCGGGCGTGAATGATCAGCCCCAGGCCTTCGAGTGCAAGGCCGACGACCATCACAGAAAATAACTCCGGCAAGGCAGCTTCGCTCAGCGGTAACGCGAACAGACTGGCAACCACAATCAGCAATGCGCCCAAACTCAACATTGAGCCAGCAAACGCTGAACCGGTCTGCCAGTGATTCCAGAACGGCCGCGCCGGAATCCGGTACAGTTTGTACATATAAAAAAGTCCGGCTGCACCGCCCAGGACCGCGACGAAGGCAGAAGCTTGCGACAAAAACTGCAGCAAGCCGTTACCGAGCCATGTCAATGCCGCATAGCCCAAAAGACCGCTATAAAACAGCGACACACCGGCAATTTCGCGACTGACCGGCGACAGCCTCAGGTTGTTGAAGCCGCGGTAGAAGCGGTGCGGTTTGCCAAGGTGCATGTTCAGCTTGAACAGGCCGATCGTCGAGATCAGCACCATCAAAACCGTTAGCGGCAGTTTCACTTCGGTGGTTTGCAGCACCGCCAGCGCCTCGATGCCGAACCAGCCGCTCAGAATCAGTATCATGAATGCGCCGACCGTTGCCTGCGTGCTCAAGGTGAATATCACATGCGCGCTCTCGTGACTGGTCAGCAGTTTTTTTAAATTCCACTGTTTTTCCCTGCCCTGCTTCTGGTCGACGACCGGTTTGAACTTGCCTTCCTGGTCATTGCGGCGATACTTCAGGGGCATCGCGTCGGTGCGGGTCATTTCGCGGTGCGTCGAACGTGTCTGTTGAAAACGTATGTTCGGACGCGTAATATCGGTCGTCGGGAACCCCGGAATCTCCGCCTTGGCCTGCACCCTGCCCTCCGGCACCGTTTCGACCACCCCGAAATCGAGCGCATTGCCGAGGCAGGCCGCGACGCAGGCCGGCTTCAAGTTCACTTCGAGGCGGTCGACGCACATATTGCACTTCGAGACTTCGCCCTTGACCGGGTCGAGTTGCGGCGCATTATAAGGACACACCCAGGTGCAGTAGCCGCAGCCGAAACAGATGTCGGGGTCCTGCAGCACTGCGCCGTATTCGGCGAACTTGGTGTAAGCGCGCGTCGGACAGCCTTTCAGACAAACAGGATCTTCGCAATGGTTGCAAGCCATCGAGATATTGATGCGCTGGTAGTCGGGATAGGTACCGCCTTCGACGAAGCCGACCGAACGGTAAGCCAGATGGATCGGCACCTCGTTTTTCTCGCTGCAGGCCGATTCGCAGGCATGGCAGCCGATACAGTTGTCGGCATTGAAATAAAATCCGTGCTGCTTGTAGCGGTTCGGGTTATAGCCGATGTTCGCGTCGTTGTTGATGTTCAGACTTTGGTTTCTGAGCGCGCTACCCGTTTCGGCCAGTTCGATGTTCTGACCGTAACGGCTCTTCTCCGGTATGTTCTTGCTGTTCAGAAAGGCGTATTTGGGTTCGTCGTTGCGTACTTCAAACATAATGAATCCTGATTAATAATCCCGCGACTCTTTATTAATCCGCGCCGCCAGCGCCTGGTCGATGTGCTCGATTCGGATCGCCTGCTGCTTGAACGCCGGTTGCCGCGAATGAGGATCCAGAAGGCCCAGCGTCAACCGGTTCACGCAGTCGAAAAAGTGGAACGGGATAAACACCATGTTGCGCGGTACGCGCTGGGTCAGCATCACCATCACGACCGCATCGCCGCGGCGTGAGACGACCCGGACATAGGTCTGGTGCTTGATGCCCATCTCGGCCGCCGCATCGGGGTTCATTTCCATGAACGGCATCGGGCTGAACTTGTTGTTGTTGCCGATCTTGCCGGTCTTCGTGCGCGTATGCCAGTGCTCGACCAGGCGCCCCGAATTGAGCCAGAACGGATAGTCTTCGTCCGGTACTTCGTTGTTGTTCACGAACGGCAGCGGAATCAGCTTGGCCTTGCCGCCCTTATAACGGAAGGAGGCGGGCTCGGTGTAAAGCCGCGGGTTACCCTTAGCCATACCCTGCTTCGCCTGCTCTTCGGTGTAAGGCCACTGAATGCCTCGCTGCTGCTCGATCAGGTCATGCGACATGCCCGAAATATCGACCAGCCGGCCTTTCGAAAGCTGCTTCATTTCCTCGAACACCTCGCTGGGTTTTTCTGGAAACTTGATCTTCCGCCCCTGGTCGAAGCGCATCGCCAGCTCATTGAAGATCTGCAGATCCGATTTCGACTCGGCATAAGGCTTTTTAACCTGACGGACTAGGTTGACCCGGCGTTCGGTATTCGTGAATACGCCTTCCTTCTCGGCCCAGGTCGCAGCCGGCAGATAGATATGTGCATACTTCGCACTTTCGACGTCGACATAGGAATCCTGCACGACCAGGCATTCGAGCTTTTCAAGCGTCTTGCGGATGCGCGCGGTGTTCGGCATCGAGGTCATCGGATTGGTCGCGACCAGCCACAGCCCCTTGATCTGGCCGGTCTCGATCGCCGGAAAGATATCGGTTTCGGCGAGTCCGCGCTGCTTCGGAAAAAACTCCGGATCGATACCCCAGAATTTTGCGATTTCCTCGCGCTCCTCCGGTTTTTCGAGCACCCGGTAGCCCGGAAGGCCGGAGCAGGACGACCACTCGCGCGTGCCCATCGCATTGCACTGACCGGTGATCGACAGGCTGGTGCCGCCGGGCTTGCCAATGTTGCCGGTGACCAGATTCAGGTTGTTGATCCCGACCACGCCGTCCGAACCGTGCGTGCTCTGATTGATCCCCATCGTCCAGATGCTCATCGCGCGCGGAGCCTTCGCATACAGCCGCGCAACGGTCCGGATCGTGTCTTCGTCGATGCCGCAGAGTTTCGACGCGGTGGTCGGATCATAGTTTTGCACCTCTTCCGCGAGCTCCTCGAATCCGGTCGTGTTCGCCTCGATGTAGTCGCGATCTTCCAGGCCCTCGGCCAAAATCACATGGATCAGCGCATTCTGCAGCACCACGTCGGTGCCGGGCGTAATCGGCAGATGGATGTCCGCGAATTGCGCCAACATCGTGACGCGGGGGTCGACTACGATCAGCGGAAATTTACGTTTCTCCATCGCCTCTTTCAGCCGCCAGTAGATGATTGGATGCTGTTCGGGCAGATTCGAGCCCCAGGCGATCAGGCAATGGGTGTGTTCGAAATCTTCATAGCAACCCGGCGACCCGTCCGAACCGAACGAGCGCTTGTAGCCGGACACCGCCGAGGCCATGCACAGGGTCGTGTTGCCGTCGTAATTGTTGCTGCCGATCACGCCGCGCGCGAGCTTGCCGAGCGTGTAGAATTCCTCGGTCAACAGTTGCCCGGTCGAGACGATCGCGAACGCATCGCGTCCGTAAGTCCCCTGGATGCGCTTGATCTCGGAGGCCATCTTGTCGAGCGCGATATCCCAGCCGACCCTTTGATAGGGTTCGAAGACCGCATCCCGTAACAGAGGTTGCTCGCCTCGCCCCTGGGCCTCGAACACCTGGTATTCGAAGATTCCCTTCAGGCACAACTTGCCGCGGTTCACATCCGCGCCGCCGACGCCGCGCGTCGCGACCGCTTTGCCTTCCGCATTGCTGCCGACCTCGATCGAGCAGCCGGTCGAGCAATAGCCGCAGGTCGTATAAGTCCATTTCACGACGCCTTTATCGGCCATTTTGATCGGATTTTTTTGGTTTCGTCCAAATAGCATAGTTATCGTTAATTTGGTTTCAATCCGGCAAAAATACCGTACCCTGAGCAAAAATCACCGCGCTGCCGCCGACCCGGAGGGTCAATTGCGCCTTGCCTTTGTGATCCATTTCGATATTCAACAGGCTGCGCCGTGAATTTGCATCGCCCCGGTCGACGGCAAACACATGCGTACCCTTGCGTGTATGGTCGAATGAGCATAGATAGGAAGCGAATGCGGGCACTGCCGCCCCGACTGGTGGATCGTCGTCATGGCCGATGTGCGGCCCCAGTAACCGCAGATTGAAGTCCGAATCGGAATAAGGCGTTTTCGGCGCGAACAACAGGATTTCCTGCGCGGCGGTCTGGGGCGCCGCCGAACGGCTCCAGGCCGCGTAGTTGAAGCGCGCCTTGCGCACCGTCTCGTACTTCCAGACCGGCACAACCAGATAAGGCATGCCGCAGGCAACCAGGCGAGCCGAATATTTGATGTGATCGAGATGGGATTGCGGAATCGATAGCACGGATGCCAGTTCCTCATCGGTTGGCGCAAAGCGGTCGATGATCGAGGAAACCTTGTTCGTAAACTGCACAAATACCGGCTTGCCGTCCTCCGCCGTAATGTTCACCTCGACCGGTCCCGCATTCTGTTCGAATACGACCGACGTAACCGGATCGTCGAGCACGATGTCACCGCACAGGCCAAGCACATGGGCAACCGCGATGATCGGATGGCCGGCAAAATCGACTTCGGCTTTCGGCGAAAACATCCTTAATTTGCGCAGGTCGCCGCCGGGATGAAACACGAAAACGGTCTCCCACAGATTCAATTCGTTCGCGATTTTCTGCATCGTCTCGTCGCCGAGCCCGTCCGCATTCGGAAACACCGCGATTTGCGCGCCGTTGAAGACCTCACGGGTAAACACGTCGGCAATGTAATACTGATAATTCATCTTTTAGCCTCCGACGCCGACTTCGATCCGACCGTTTTCAATCCGGACCGGATAAACAGGGACTGATGCGGCAGCATCTTCTACACAAACGCCGGTCTGCAAATTGAAATGCTGCTTATACAATGGCGAGGCCACCACGGGCTGGCCGCTGATATCGCCGATCATGCCGCGCGACAACACATTCGCCTGTCCGATCGGATCGTAGTTGCCTATCGCAAACAGCGCCTGTTCATTCGGCATGAAAAATATCGCTACCTGCTGCCCTTTTACCAGCGCACAGACCCCCGAATTGGGCTGCAGATCATCTGCGCCGCCTACATCGATCCATTCGGTCATTCCACCTCTCCCGTTACGGTTTCTTTTTCTGTTTCAACGATCAGCTTGAAATGCTTGCGTTCGTCCTCGCCGGCCGGCCGGAACTGGCCGCGCTCTTCGACGAACAATACGTTGTCGTCCTTCGCATCGCTGTTGATGAAATGGCGGAAGCGTTTCAGGCGCGTTTCGTCGTTGATCGTGGTCTTCCACTCGCATTGATAGGTATCGATCACATATTTCATCTGCTGCTCGAGCTGTTCGCAGAGGCCGAGCTTGTCGTCGATGATGACCGATTTCAGATAATCGAGGCCACCTTCCATGTTTTCCATCCACACCGAGGTCCGCTGCAGGCGGTCGGCGGTGCGTACATAAAAAATCAAAAAGCGGTCGATCAGCTGGATCAAGGTTTTCTTGTCGAGTCCAGTCGCAAACAGATCGGCATGACGCGGCTTCATGCCGCCGTTGCCGCAGACATAAAGGTTCCAGCCGGTTTCGGTCGCGATCACGCCGACGTCCTTGCCTTGGGCTTCGGCACACTCGCGGGTGCATCCGGACACCGCAAACTTCAGCTTGTGCGGCGAACGCAGCCCCTTGTAGCGGTTTTCAAGTTCGATCGCGAGGCCGACGCTGTCGTCAACCCCGTAGCGGCACCAGGTGCTGCCGACGCAGGATTTGACCGTGCGCAGCGACTTGCCGTAGGCATGGCCGGATTCGAAGCCGGCGTCGATCAGGTCCTTCCAGATCGACGGCAGCTGATCCACGCGCGCGCCGAACAGATCGACGCGCTGGCCGCCGGTGATCTTCGTATAAAGCTTGTAGTTCTTCGCGACCTGGCCCAGCGCAATCAGCATATCCGGCTTGATCTCGCCGCCGGTAATGCGCGGCACGACCGAATAGGTGCCGTCTTTCTGCATGTTCGCCAGAAAGGTGTCGTTGGTGTCCTGCAGGCCGACATGCTCGTTTTTCAGAATGTAATCGTTCCAGTACGAGGCCAGAATCGAACCGACCGCCGGCTTGCAGATATCACAGCCTTTGCCCTTGCCGTATTTTTCGAGCAGTTCGTCGAAAGTTCTGATCTGCTTGACCATGACCAGGTTGTACAAATCCTGGCGGGTGTAGGCGAAATGTTCGCAAAGGTCGGTGTTGACCTCGTAGCCGTGTTTAGAAAGTTCGGAATTCAACACCGACTTCAACAGCGCCGCGCAGCCGCCGCAACCGGTCGAGGCCTTGGATTCGGCTTTCAGGCCGCCGATCGTGGTACAGCCGCCGTCTATCGACTTGCAGATGTCGCCTTTGGTCACGTTGTAGCAGGAGCAGATCGTCGCGGACATCGGCAACGCGTCCGGCCCCAGGCCAACCGATTCGTCGGAGCGGCTGGGCAGAATCAGCGCATCCGGATTTTCCGGCAATTCGATCCCGTTCAGACAATATTGCAGCAAGGTGCCGTAGCCGGACGCATCGCCGACCAGCACCGCGCCGAGCAGGCGTTTCTTATCCTGGCTGACCACGAGTCGTTTATAAACTTCGGTCGCGCCGTTCTGATAGGTATACACCATCGCCCCCGGCGTTTTTGCATGCGCATCGCCGATGCTCGCCACGTCGACGCCCATCAGTTTCAGTTTGGTGCTCATGTCCGCGCCGGTGAAGCGGCCTTCGCCGCCGGTCAGGTCGGCGACGACGGTCCGCGCCATCGCATAGCCGGGCGCAACCAGGCCGAAAATCATCCCGTTCCAGAGCGCGCATTCGCCGATCGCATAGATGTCGGGATCGGAGGTCCTGCATTGATTGTCTATCACGATACCGCCGCGCGGCCCCATCTCCAAACCGGACGTGCGCGCCAGTTCGTCGCGCGGGCGGATACCGGCCGAGAACAGGATCAGGTCCGTTTCGAGCTCGGTGCCGTCCGCAAAGCACATTTTATGGCGGCAGTTATCGCCGTCCTTGATCACGCTGGTGTTCTTGCCCGTATGCACGGTCACGCCGAGCGCTTCGATCTTTTGCCTGAGCATCGCGCCGCCCGCTTCATCTAGTTGCACCGCCATCAGACGCGGCGCGAATTCGACCACATGGGTTTGCAGGCCTAAATCGGTCAACGCCTTGGCCGCTTCAAGCCCAAGCAGGCCGCCGCCGATCACGACCCCAACCTTGCCGTCCTGTGCGGACGAGGTAATCGCTTCGAGGTCTTCGATCGTGCGATAAACGAAACAATGCGGCCGTTCGTGGCCCGGTACCGGCGGCACGAACGGATAGGATCCGGTCGCGAGCACCAGCTTGTCATATGAAATGGTGACGCCTTGCGCGGAACTGACCGTTTTGGCGGCGCGGTCGATCACCGCGGCCTTATCGCCGAGATGCACGGTAATGCCGTTTTGCTCGAAGAAACGGTCCTCGACCAGAGACAAGTCGTTTGCGGTCTTGCCGCTGAAAAATGAAGAGAGATGCACCCTGTCGTATGCCGCTCTCGGTTCTTCGCAAAAAGTCACGATGTCGTAATCGGTGTGCTTGTCGCTACTGACCAGGCTGGCCAGAAAATGCTGCCCCACCATGCCGTTGCCGATCACGACTATTGTTTGTTTTGTACTCATGGCACCCTCAATCAACAGGTTAACGCTTATTGTGGATAAGGTTCAGCAAGATACGCGCCATTTTTTATAAATTATTGTTTCATATGAATATCTCTAAATTCCTATGTTTTCACTCAAGAATACCAGCAGTAAAATGCCCAATAACAGTGCATGGATTTGGCTATCTTCCCATCGTGACACCTTTATAGTGCACGGCAACCGTCTTTAGTGCGTAAAGCCTCGATTATGGAAGACAGTTAAACAATGACCGCCTCAGCCCGGCCGAGAAGAATCCAGGAGAAAGTTCAATACCGCGCAAAATCCATTGGACTGGAAAGTAGATAAGCAAACCGCATCTATCAACGGCGCCCGGGGAAGCCTCGCTTATCCTCCCTAGCCCAAAATATTCAGGCTGATTAGGTGTCAGTTCGACTTGAGCAGGAAGTACAGAGTCACCAGATTAGTGACGAGGAAGAAGAAAGCCAGCGTTTTCCAAACCAGCAAGGGACTTCGCTGCATCAACGGCAGGGCTTCTTCGGCGGTCAGAAATTTCGGGTTGGGGGTTGAAAGGTCGTACAGGAACTCGGAGAGATCGTCGTAGCGGAACTCATGCTGGATCGAAGTCGCTTTTTTCAGCGCGCCGTCGATCCAGACCGGCACCATCGGATTGCAATGGATGCTCGGCACATAGCGGAGTTTGTCCAGATTTGTCTTATTCGGTTTTTCCGGCATCGCACGGCCGAACGGCAGCGCGCCGTTGACCATTTCATAAGCGATCACGCCGAGCGAAAATAGATCCGACTTGACCGTGCCGCGCAGGCCTAGGTGGTATTCGGGCGCGGTGTAGTTTAGCGTGCCGAGGATGTTTTCGGTGCTGCCGTGATCAAGGGGTGTGATTTCGGCGATGCCGGCGATTTTGACCGAACCGAAATCGATAATCTTGACCGTGCCGTTCTTGTCGAACATGATATTTTCGGGCTTTAGATCCTGATGCAGCATTTCCATCCGGTGAAACGCCCTGAGACCCAGCGCAATCTGTTCGATGATTTTCCTGACCTCCCTGACCTCCGGCTTCGGATTCGCCTGCATCCATTCGGCCAGAGTCGGTCCCTCCAGAAATTCGGTCACATAATACATGCAGCTTTTGTCGCGGTCGGAGCCAAGCGTTTTGACCACATGATCGCTTTGGATGCGCTTGCCGGCCCATTCTTCATGCAGAAAATGCTCGATGTAATGGGTATCATCCTCATACAACACAGAGGGCGTTTTCAGAATTACCCGAACGCCGGTTACGGTATCGAAGGCGCGGTAAATCTGGGTACGCTTGCTCGCGTGCATTTCCTCCTCGATCCGGTAACCGTCCAGAATCATGCCCGGGCTCAAAGGCGGCGGAAACGGCAACTGGCTGCGGTGGCGCAGAATTTCGTCTTCCTTGACCAGGGGCAGCCCTTCGATCCTGAGCAGTTGGCAGGTCAGGTTGTCATCGCTCCGATTATCCGCAGCTTTTTTGAGGATGCGCTCGGCTGCTGCCGTCAAATCACCGCCGTCCGTCAGCAGCATTCTCAACGACTTCTCGTCGATAAAATCGTGCACGCCGTCGGTCGTCATCAGAAACAGATCGCCGCGTCTGAGCGGAAACGCCTGATAATCGACCTCCAGACGCGGTTCAATACCCATCGCCCGGTTCAGATAGTTGCGTTCATTGCCCGCCCAGATGCGGTGATCGCGGGTCAGTTGTTCCAGATTGCCGTCGCGCAGCCTATAAATACGCGAATCGCCGACATGGAAGATGTGCGCGGTGTTCGACTTCAGGACAATCGCGCTGAGCGTACTGACCATGCCGTGCGTCGCCTCATAGCGGCGCTGGCCCTGACTATGCAGCCAGGAATTGGTCGCGGAAAGAATTTTTTGGCCGGCGTATTTGACCGACCAGGAATCGGGCGTGCTGTAGTAGTCGTCCAGAAATGCTGCGACACAGCAATGGCTCGCTTCCTTGCCCGCATCGCAGCCGCTCATGCCGTCCGCAATGGCCGCCGCGATGCCTTTATAGGTCAGCTGATGATCCTCGGGAATCAAAGAACCCACAAAATCCTGATTTTCCTCCTTGATGCCGGGGTCGCTGGCGTAGGCAACGCTGACGGATAATTTAGCTGTAGTCATAGAATGTTCTGAGCGAGGTAGACACAAGGCAAAAGGTGCAAGTTGATTTTAGCCTTGCGCCTTTCCTCTTTCGCCTGCTTTTTCAATTAACCTCTATCATCTCGATCGTGCCGTCTTCCAGCACTTCGGCCATATGCCCCTTCGGCTCGTCGATAAATTGCACCGCGATCAGCACGAAAAAAGCGACCGCTCCGATCACCAGGAAAAACTCGGCCGGCGTCACGAACGACAGCACGGTCAGAAACATCACCCCGCCGACATTGCCGTAAGCGCCGACCATACCGGCGATCTGCCCGGTCATCCGCCGCTTGATCAGCGGCACCATTGCATAGACCGCGCCGCAGCCCGCCTGCACAAAAAAGGAGCACGCCAGCGTCACCCCGACCGCAACTGATACCGGCCAGCTCGAGTTGATTTGCGACATGCACAAAAAACCAATCAAGACGCCCGAAGTCACGATCGTCAATGACAGTTTACGGCCGAAACGGTCACTGAACCAGCCGCCGCCGGGGCGCGCGACCATGTTCATGAAGGCGAAGCTGCCACCCAGAAGCCCCGCCTGCACCATTGTGATGCCTTGTGTTTCATGAAAGGTATTGTAGAAAAACAGCGGCAGCATCGACACCACCGCCAGTTCGGAACCGAACGTGATCAGATAGGACAGGTTCAGGATCGCAACCTGCTTGAATTTATAGCGGTGAATTTCTTCGACCGGCTGGAACACATGATCCTTGTTCACATGAAAAATCTTGTAGACGTTGTACAGGAACATGACCCAGATGAATGCATGAATCGAATAAGCAACGTTTCCCGGCAGCATGCTCACCCCGGCCGGCGACAGTTTCCAGGCCAGCAGCGACAAGGTCGCGTACAGCGGAACCGTCATCACGATATAAAAAATCAGATCGCCGACACTGGTCACCTCCATCGCACCCGACTTCTTCGGCTTGAAATAAGTCGAGCCTTTCGGCGTATCGGTGACGCTGAAATAATAGATGACCGAATAGACCAGTGCGATCACGCCGGTGCTTGCGACCGCGTAGCGCCAGCCCTCATCGCCGCCGAACAGCAGCGCGATCACCGGCAACGAACCCGAGGCTGCCGCCGAACCGAAATTGCCCCAGCCGCCATACACGCCTTCGGCAATTCCGATCTGCCGGGCCGGAAACCATTCGCCGACCATCCGAATCCCGATCACGAAGCCGGCACCAATGAATCCCAATAAAAAGCGGGCCAGCGCCAGTTGTTCGAAGCTGTTCGCAAACGCGAACATGAAACAGGGAATGCTGCCCAGCCCCAACAAAATCGAATAAGTGCGCTTGGGCCCGAACTTGTCGACCAAGATGCCGATCGCAATACGCGCCGGAATGGTCAACGCGACGTTCAGGATCAGAATCGTCTTGATCTGGGAGTCGGTCAGATTCAATGTCTTGCCGATCACCAGCATCAACGGCGCATGATTGAACCAAACCACGAAACTGATAAAAAACGCCGTCCAGGTCATGTGAAGAATCTTCATTCTTCCCGAAAAGGACAATAGATTAAAATTTGCATTCGACATAAGGGATTCTCTGAAGAAATCGTAGGAGTGCTTGTGCACAAGCATGATGCATGCCAATCAATTAAAATCAGTTTCCACTATAACTAATTGATTTATTTCGGATCATTTCTTTGATTCTTGCATCATTGCATAATAACGAAGAATCCTCAGCACCAAAGCAATGCTTGTCGCATCGTATTGGTGCGTATTCCCTTAACAGGATTCAGAAGCCGGCAAAGGGGAAAGAGAATTGCGGGAAGGCGGTGCGAAACGCACCGGTTTATTGCCGGACTGGAGTTGATAAAACAAATTTTGTATTAGAATAATCGCTAAAATATTATAATGATGATATTGATTCGATATTAATATTCAGACGAAAATTTCTTTCCCAAATTCAAGACGCCCCGAACCTTAAATCAGTAGGAGTTATACGTAATGTTTGTTCGATTGTATCCCGGCAAATACCGAGCACCTTTAGCGCAAGTGTTTTTAGTAACCAGCGTATTGATGATTATGGGATGTGCAGGCGCTGGGAAACGCGCGGAAAACTCGGTAGATCCTGTTTCGGTCAAGGCAGCTCAGGCTGATCCTTATGAGGGCTTTAACCGATCCATGTACAAGTTTAATGCGAGTTTGGATAAATATTTTTTCAAACCGGTATCTGATGGCTACAAGTTTATTACGCCTGATTTCGTCGAAACCGGAGTGAGTAATTTTTTTAATAACTTGAAAGGCATCAATGTTGTGTTAAATGACGTTCTTCAGGGAAAACTCGTCCAAAGCGCTTCAGATACCGGCCGTTTTCTAACCAATACGACTATCGGTGTCGCCGGCTTGTTTGATGTTGCCAGCAAACTGGGTCTATCACACAACGTCGAGGACTTCGGACAAACCCTGGCGGTTTGGGGCGTCGGAGAGGGTCCTTATTTAGTGCTGCCTGTCATGGGACCTACCACGGTTCGTGATGGAGGGGGTCTGATTGTAGACAAAGCCGCCAATCCAGGCACTTATGTTCCGTTCACCGGCGTTATCGAGGGTATCAGCGATCGCGCGAAGGCCGAAGGCACATTGAAATTTATCAACGAGGCCGCATTGGATACCTATGTATTTACCCGTGAGTCCTTCCTGCAACATCGGCGCCATTTAATCAATGACGGCCAAAGCGATGAAGGCCATGACCTGGATATTGATGTCGCCGCCGAAGAAAGTTCTGCTAATCTCAAGACAGATGCTCCCAAAGCCATAAAGCCAGCTGTCGATACGCCAAGCAAGACTGTTGATGAGGTACAGTCCTCTATGGCGTCTACTGATAGTGCCGCGGCGCACAGTTCGGCATTCGATAAGGTGACTCAATCCTTTGAGCAAGCCTCAATGAAAATCGATCAGTTGAGTAAAAAATCACGAGTGAAACTGGCCAGTTCGGCTCGATCCGACGCTTTAATCGATTAATTTATCGAAAGGCTATGACACGGCCGTATGACAAATTAAACATGCAGTCAGAAGTATTTTCAATTTGAGTCATTTTGGAAACGTCTGATCCGCCGTATGAATTAACACCGACCCATACGGCGGTTAGAACGCGCAGAAAATCATTCTTGACCCAGAGTATACAAGGTTTACACGTCGTAACCGCCCTACTCCAGGTAATTTTCAAACCTGGATTTTAGGGTTTCTTCTGCTCGACCCGCTTAAGCAGTTCGAACAGATCACTGTTGGTCGACAGCACGATCGTAGAGTCTTTATTAAGAATCTTTCGATAGGTCTCCATACTCTTAGAGAACTTGAAGAACTCGGCTGCTTCGGGCTTTTGCGTATAGGCCTGGGCATAAATTTCGGTCGCTTTGGCGTCCGCTTCGCCATGAATCTGCTGCACTCTTTTGTAAGCGGTTGACTCGATCTCGTTGATGTCCCGCTCTTTTTTGCCGTTGATTCGGGCGGCTTCGCCCTCGCCTTCGGAGCGAAAGCGCTGGGCGATTTGCAGGCGTTCGCTGATCATTCGTTGATAAATCCGCTCCAGCACTTGCTGGTTGTAATTGATCCGTTTGAAGCGTACGTCGAGCAATTCGATCCCGAATTCGGCCAATTTCGGCTGGGCGGCCCGGAATATCCCCTGTTCGATCTGCAACCGCCCGACTCTTATCGGACGCAGCACGCCCAATGTGCTTTCGCCTGCCGCGTCGGTCAGGGTTTCGTCCTGCATGGGCTGGCGTGCCTTATCGGTGCGCACGACTTCGATCAGTTCATGCCGCGCGATGGCGGTGCGCGTTTCGCTGCCCAAAATATCCTCGAGCCGGGATTGCGCGCTGCGTTCGTCGCGAAGACGCAGGTAATAACGCATCGGGTCGGTAATTCGCCAGCGCGCGAACGTATCGACCTGAATATAAGTCTTATCTTTTGTGGACATTTCAACCAGAGGTCCGTCCCAGGGCAGATAGCGCTTGTCGAAACGGTTCACGTCCTGGACGAGAGGCAATTTGAAGTGCAATCCGGGGTCGGTGATCGGATCACCGACAGGCCTGCCGAATTGCGTGATAATCACCTGTTCAGCCTGATTGACCGTATAGGCCGAAAGGAAAAGCAGAAGCAGGACAACCACCGTGCCTGAATAAATCAGTAATTTGGTATTGATCATTTTCCAGACTCCAAAGGCATGGTCGGGAAAGGCAGCATCGGCAGGATCTGCTGCACCGTATCATCGACGATGATTTGCTGCCGGGCCTGCGGCAGAACGAGGCCGAGCGTTTCCAGATAAATACGGGTCCGGGTGACATCCGGCGCCTTGATGTATTGCTCGAGAACCGAAGTAAAAGCCTTGGCGTCGCCTTCCGCCTCGTTGATGCGCTTGAACCGGTAACCTTCGGCGGCCTGAATGCGTTGATCAGCCTCCCCGCGCGCCCGCGGCACCGCCTTGTTATATTCGCCGTTTGCAATATTGATCATGTTCTCCCGGTCCTGCTGCGCCCGGTTCACTTCATTGAACGACGGCTGCACCGGCTCCGGCGGATTCACGTTCTTCAACTGCACCTGATTGATCGTGACGCCGAGGTTGTAACGTTTGGCCAGCTCGCGCAGATGACTCAGCACCGTGTCTTCGATCTCCTGGCGGCCGATCGTGATAATCTCGTCGACCGTCCGGTCGCCGACCACTTCGCGCATCGTGGCTTCGGAGATATCGCGCAGCGTCAGGCCGGGCTGGCGCACCGAGAACAGATAATGCTCCGGCTCGGTGATCCGGTATTGCACGATCCATTCGACCAGCGCCGCATTCAGGTCGCCGGTCACCATCGACTTTTCGAGCCCCGGTTCCTCCCCTGCCTGATCGGGATTGGTATAGCTGCGCGAAGAAAAACCGAACTCGAGTTTTTGCTGACGCTGCGTCGGCACTTCGACGAAACTGTCGATGCCGAACGGAATCTTGAAATGCAGCCCCGGCGGTACTTTTTTAATATATTCGCCGAAGCGCAAGACGATGCCTTCGGACTCGGCAGGAATCGTGAAAAAAGACGACCATAGCCCGATCAGCACGAAGAAAATCAGGATCAGAAACGGCAGCGATATAGGCAATCTGGGTTCCGGCAAACGCTCCCAGACAGTATTCGAATAATCCACGACAACTCCTCACAGATGAAAATCAACGTCCGGTTAAGCAAAAATAAACTGCAATTTATTACACTTTAACCGGGTGTTTAAGTATGAAATTTCATATTAACAAAGCAGGTTAACATTACACCTCAACGATCCTGCTCGGCAATAAGATTTACTCTCGCCAGACAAGTTGAAAAAATAAAGCGGCTGTGAATATACTCCCAAAATAAAACCCTCAATAATATTGTTTATGGGACGAAAATCCTCCGGTTCGAATCGGGAATTATCCAATCAGAATAAATCCCAATGAACGGTTTTTTAAAATATCCACAGATGCCTAATGAATTTTAGACATCCTTACACTATTCTTTTGTTTTTTGAGATGAGCGAGTGCAGAAACCATGACCGAACCAGACATCGCAAACGAAAAAGACCCTGTGACAGAATTGCTCAGCCGTTTGCAGCTTAACGAACAGAGCTCGGAGCCTTACTACTTGCAGCTCAAACGCCAGTTGAACGCGATGATCGAAGGCGGAGACCTCAAATCGGGCGTGAACCTGCCTTCCGAACGGACGCTTGCAGAAGCAATGCAGATCAGTCGGACTACGGTGAAGCGCTGTTATGACGAATTGCGCTCCACTCAGCTGTTGAGCACGCATGGGCGCGGCGGCACGATCGTGCAGGCCCCGCCGCGCGTAAATCCGACGATGGGCCGGTTGAAAGGGTTTACCGAAGAAATGCGTGAGCAGGGTAAAGCTTCCTCGACCCGCGTGCTGCAATGCGAGGTGGTCACCGAGCGCACGATAGCGTGCATGTTCAAAAGACCCTCGGTATCACCGTTTCTGCGCTTAATGCGCGTCAGAATGGCTGATGGCGTACCGATGACCCGCGAAGTCGCCTGGTATGATTTAACCGCGGCACCTGCTTTGGAAGACTGGGACACCAGCGGTTCGGTCTATGCTTTTTTGCAGGAAAAATGCGATATTCTGCTCGTCCGCGCCGACCAGTCGATCGAAGCCGTAATGAGTACCCCGGAAGAATCGGAAGTGTTCGGCTTCGAGCAACCGAGTCCCTGCCTGTTGCTGAAACGTCATACGTATTCGGCGACCGATCAACTGATCGAGTATGTCGAAGGAACCTTTCGCGGTGACGCCTACGTTTATAAGATCACTCTCGGGACCTGATAAAAGCCCGCAGATCCTCAAGTACAGGCAACGCATCCAGTACTCCGGTTCGAGAAGCTATTACGGCCCCCGCCGCATTCGCATACTGTAACGCGGCTTCCGGCGGTTCATGATTGCCATAGGCCCAACAAAAGGCGCAGGCGAACGCATCGCCTGCGCCGGTGCTGTCGATGGCCGAGATGCTGAAAGCCGGCACCACATGCACTAGCCCACTGCGTTCAAACGCAAGACAGCCTTTCTCGCCGAGCGTCACGATCAGTAATGATCCCTTCCATCTGCCCCATAAAGCGTCCATTTTGCCTCGCAATAATGCGGCGCAGTCTTGCAATGACCCGACGGGCGGCGCGGCCAACCCCAATAATCCACTCGCCTCAACCTCATTCACGATCAATATTTCGGTCAGATCAAGCAACTCTTGCGGCAAATTCTGCCAGGGAGAGGCATTCAGCACGGTGCGACTGCCGTTCCGGCGGGCGAGGCGAAAAGCGGCGGTCACCGCTGCGATCGAAGTCTCGAGCTGGCCATAGACCAGATCCGCGGATGCAATCGCGGCGGCGGCACTCGCCACGTGCTCTTCACCGACCAGCAAATTTGGGCCCGGATAGATCGCAATTACATTTTGCCCGTCCGCCGCGATCAGTCCCGCGCCGTGACCCGATTGCGGCGCTAGGCGCCAGACATGATCGGCGGCAAGATTTTCTTTCGCGAGCAAGTCCAACAACGCATCGCCCGCCGCGTCCCGGCCAATACCCAAGAGTAGATTAACTTCCGTGCCTAACCGCCTGGCGCCGATAGCGACATTCAGCCCTTTGCCGCCGGCTTCGATCGACAATGACGATGCCGTGAAGGTTTCCCCCGGATTCGGCAACCGGTCCACAAACCAGCAACAGGCTTGAATGAAACTGCCCACCACGACTAGACGCATCGCATTCCTTCGTTCCGGCTGGGTAAAAAATCGAAGAGTCGGCTGTGATACGCCTCTATTTGCACCGGATAACAGCGAAGCTTATGCGCCTGCCTCATAATCGGTCACTAAGCCGACGATGATAATCGTTACGCCCATTACCCAATAAAAAACGCGCGCAATGCCTTCGAATCCCAATACAAAAGGCACCAGCAGTAAAACGGGGCCGACAATTCTTTCCACCCAACCGTGAATGCGCAAGGAAACAAGCTTACTGATACTTAAAGGAAAATCGGTAACCAGGGTCATCGCCAAATGGATGACCGCCAGTGCATAGGCCAAAGTCCCGGCCAGACCGCTCAAACCCAGCAACGAGGGCGCGAGCAAAAATACGCCGACAGTTAAATAATCGAGATAACCGTGGTTAAGCGGATTGATGATCGGTTTCATGATGTATCTCCTCTTGGTATTAAGGAATGCATGGCCTGCCGTATCCTGCCGCTACACCGCGGAACCTTAACAATCAAGCCGATGCGATATTTAATGCAAGAATCCCTAGCCGGTCGCGTCCATTCGTAAAGACACCGCCTGTATCTTTATTACTGGCTCCCGCTAATCAAAACCTCGAACACAGATTGAAAATATTTTCGATGCCGGATTTTAAATAACAGTATATGAGCCCGGCGAGCAAACTCCAACCGATTATTTTGTTTTAAAAATCATAGGGTTTTATCATGCTCAGGCACTACAATCCTCGTCATTTCTATTTCGGCAATCGGAACGGATAAAAAAAGCGCCATATGGCGCTTTTTTTACCGAATGAAGCTTCAGTTACCGCATTTTGCCGATCATTTCTCCGAGCCTGACCGGTGCGCCGGCAGTCAGGCCTTCACGCCACGCAGCCCGGTCCTTACCGAATAACACGATGATCGTCGACCCCATGTTGAAACGGCCCAGTTCTTCGCCGATTTGCAGGGTTGGCGCATCCTGGTCATAGCGCCAGGTTTGCACCTGGGTCACTGTCGGCGGCGTCACGACGCCATGCCAGACCGTCTCGACGCTCGAGACGAAAATCGCGCCGACCAGCACCAAGGCCATCGGTCCGATCTCGGTATCAAAGATTGCCGCGACGCGCTCGTTGCGCGCAAACAGGCCCGGCACGACATTTGCGGTGGCGGTATTCACGCTGAACAGGCGCCCCGGAATATGCACCATTTCGCGCAGCGTGCCGGTCAACGGCATGTGCAGTCGATGATAATCCTTCGGCGACAGATAAATCGTCGCGAATACCCCGTCCTGAAACGGCGCCGCGCGCTCTTCGCTGCCGCCGAGCAAATCCACGGCCGTAAAGCTTTTGCCCTTGGCCTGAAAGATCGTGCCGCCGGTAATCGGGCCGGCCTGGCTGACCGCCCCGTCCGCAGGACAGGCAATTGCACCTGCTGCCCCGGTCAAGGGGCGGATGCCGGGTTTCAATTCGCGGGTGAAAAAATGATTAAAGCTTTTATAGGCCTCGATGTCCGGCTCGAGCGCTTCGTGCATATTGACGCCGTAATGACAGATGATCTGGCGAATAAAGAAATTCTTCCAGGCTACCTGTTCCGAATGGGTCAAACGGCTCATCAGTCGCGATAACGTATGCTGCGGCAAAAGATATTGCGGCAGCGTGGTCAGCATGTCTTTGATCATGTAAGTTCTAGGGCAGATGGACCGGCTGGGGGGCTTGCCAATCCGGATTGCGATGCTCGGCGACGACTGTCGTATAAATGCCGCCGCGGACATTGAATACCGCACGCACACGCAGAAAATTCGGCTGAATCGCCGCGACGATGTCGTCCAGGATCTGATTGGTCACCGCTTCATGGAAAGCGCCCTGGTCGCGGAACGACCAGATATACAGTTTCAGCGCCTTGAGTTCGACGCAAACCGCTGCCGGCACATATTCAAGATGGATCGTCGCAAAATCGGGCTGGCCGGTTTTCGGACACAGGCAGGTAAATTCGGGAATGTCGATACGAATCGTATAATCGCGGCCGAGAGCGGGATTTACGAAAGTTTCGAGGTCTTTGCTGGGTTTTGTACTCATTATAAAATACTGGTTAAATCAATAACCGTCTATTTTACCAGCATCCGGTCCAAAATGGCTTCCCTTAGATTACATAGAAATAAATGCCGCTCTTAACCATCGTCAATATGACCGCGAGCCTTGCCTGCAAGTCTGCTATGGGACAGGGATAGGAGGGAACTTTACGGGTCGGGGACTTTCTCAATAGGCGTAATTAAGTCTTTTCGCGGAGGCGATGTTAATTCACGCGTTCTATGGCCTCAATAAAGTTTTGTCCGGATTTTTTCTTTCGAAGATTTCTAGAATAGAGGCAACTGGACTTCTAGAGATATTAAATTACCATAGAGCCTTTTAAACTCATTTCAAAAACCGAATGCCATCATGAAACGTCTGGATGCTTTATACTTCATCGCCAGACTTCATATGCCAACAGCAGACGAATAGGAAAATCCGAAGTTTCTTGCAATTCGCGATTATTATTAGACAGACTGCGATGTGCATTCACCATTTTTCACAAATGATGACTTCCGGATCCCTACTATTCCAATTCCGATTTTAACAGCCGTTCAATGCAATACCTTATAAAGATCAATATTTTGCTTGGATTCGGCTATTTTTTGGGCGGTTATTTCGGCACCTTGCTATCGATCCCGCCCAGTCATGCCAGCCCGATCTGGCCGGCAGCAGGTATAGCTTTCGCCGGGGTATTCACTTATGGATACAAAGTGATTCCCGGACTCTTGGCCGGCTCATTTCTTACGCAAATTTTCTCGTTTATAGATGCCGCGAACCCGGACACCCTGGGAGTGTCTCTGTCCGCCGGCAGTGTCACAAGCGTGGCTTCAATCCTGCAGGCAGGCCTGGGCACCTGGCTTACACGGCGTTATGTGGGAGTGAAAAACCCATTGACCGATGACCGCAGTATCCTGCAGTTTATTGCCTTAGGCGGCCCCGTCAGCTGTATTGTTTCCGCTTCGTTTGGTGTCGGTATCCTGTTTGTGCAAAACGTCATCCTCCTGGATAACCTGCCGTTAAGCTGGCTGACCTGGTGGATAGGCGACACGATCGGCGTCGTGATTTTCGCTCCTTTACTCTTGAGTTTTATTGGCGTACTCCGCAACCGGCAAAACATGCGCCTCAATTGGGTCGCAATTCCATTGATCATTCTGTCCTTATTAGTCATCGTGATCCTGCACTTCGGTAAATACCAGGAGCAGAAGCGCATCAGTTCGCTTTTCGACGAGCATTGCAGCCTGCTGCACAACGCCCTGCAGAATGAATTGAACCGTTATATCGAAATTAATCAGAACATCAAGGCTTTTTTCGATAGCTCCCTTCGCGTTAGCCCGGAAGAATTTAGAAACTTTACCCACCCTTTTTTAAGGGATCATGCGGACATCCAGGCCATGGAATGGATACCGAGAATTTCGGCAGCGCAACGGCCGGCCTATGAAGAACAAATAGGGAAATCAATTCACGTCTCTGCCTCAGAAGATAACCCAACCACTCGTCCAGCCCCGAATCGGGATGAGTACTTCCCAATCGTCTATATCGAGCCCTTGCTCGGCAATATCAAAGCGCTGGGGCTGGATATTTCATCCAAACCCACTTCTTATACGGCGATTCAAAAAGCCAGGGATACGGCCCAAACAGCAATCTCCGGTATGATCTTTCTGGTGCAGGATTCGTCCCATCAGCCCAGTGCGGTGATTTACACCCCGGTTTATCTGCCCGACCAACCGCTTGGGACGCTGCCGGAACGGCGCGAAGCGCTGGCCGGGTTTATCGCCAATGTGTTTCAGGTGCCTCGAAAAATCGGTACGGTCAAGGACCAATTCCAGCATTTGCGCCTGCTGCTGAAAATAACGGACAAGGGCGACGAACTGATCAATGAAACGGCAAGTATGCCCAATTTGTCGCTGGATTTTCCCAAACTGGAAAAGTCCCTGCCGCTGCACGTAGCCGATCGGACCTGGATGGTCACCTACACCGCAGCGCCCGAATTTTATGCCGAACAGCTCAACTGGAATATTTGGTGGCTGATCCTGACCTGTTTTCTGTTTACCGGGCTAACGGGGATTGGGTTGCTGATGTTGACCGGCAGAACGATGCAGACAGAAAACATGGTCAAAATCCGTACCCGCGAGCTTGAAAAAAAAATCAATGAGCATAAAAATAGCGAAATCAGGATTCAACGCCTGACGCAGCTTTATGCGGCCTTGAGCCATTGCAATCAGGCCATTGTGCGCTGCACCAACGCGGTCGATCTGTACCGGCAAATTTGCCATGATTCAGTCAAATTCGGCGGGATGAAAATGGTATGGATTGGCCTGATCGACCCCGAAAAACAATGCGTGACGCCGGTAGCCAGCGCCGGTGACGGCATCGGCTATCTTCAGGAAATCGATATGAACCTCGCGCCGGGACACCCTTTTCGTAACGGCCCTTCCGGCATCGCCCTGCGTGAAAACCGGCCGGTTTGGTGTCAGGATTATTTCCGTGATCCGATTACTTTGCCGTGGCGCGAATTAGCCTCCCGTTACGGGTGGGGGTCGAAGGCTACCCTTCCGATCCATAAGAATGGGATCGTCGTGGGCATCTTCTGCCTGTATGCGAACAAACCGCAAGCGTTTGATGAGGACGTGCAGGACCTCCTGCTCAAAATGGCAGGTGACATCAGTTTTGCGCTGGATAATTTCGACAGCGAGGAAAAACGCACACAAGCCGAGCGCTCGCTACAAAAGAGCGAGCAGTTTTTACGCGCGATCATCGAAACCGAACCTGAATGCGTGAAAGTGGTCGACAAAAACGGCGACCTGATCGGAATGAACGCAGCCGGCCTGAAGATGCTTGAAGCCGATTCGCTGGATCAGCTACAACAGCACAAACTGCTCGATTTTATCCTGCCAGAATACCGCCAAGCCTTCGTCACCCTGCACAAACGCGTGATGAAGGGCGAACAAGGATCGCTGGAATACGAAATTATCGGGCTCAAAGGCTCGCGCCGCTGGCTCGAAACCTATGCCGCACCCTTGCCCGACCACCAGAATCATGTCGTGATGCTGCTCGGCGTTACCCACGACATTACGCAACGCAAACAGGCCGAACAGGCCCTGCAGGAATCGGAAAATCGTCTGATGCTCGCGATCAAGGGTTCCAACGATGCACCCTGGGATTGGGATCTGGAAAAGAACCGCCTGTATTATTCGCCCCAATGGTGGCACATGCTGGGCTATGAAACTGACGAGCTACAGAGCGATGCCAAGCTCTGGCAAAGCCTGGTCCATCCCGACGACATCGAGTTCATCCAGAACGATTTGCGCAACGCGCTGAACAACGGGCAGAGCATGCATGCGATCGAATTCCGCCTGCGTCACAAAGACGGCCATTACGTGCCGATCCTGGAACGCAGTTTCATTTCCCGCAACAAGGACGGCAAGGTGGTGCGTATCTCCGGTACCAATATGGATCTGACCGAGCGCCGCCAGGAACAAAACCTGGAAGAATTGCGCGGCTTCATGCTCGAATGCATTACCAGCAGCATGCCTTTGACCGAAATTCTCGATGCGATCACCCACAAGGTCGAAAGCCTGATGCCCGACGCCCGCTGCGCGATACTTTTACTCGACCACAAAGCGAGCTGCCTGAATCTGGCCGCGGCTCCCCGCCTGCCCAATTTCTACAAGAGCGGTATCGACGGCTTGCCGCCGGGAGAGGACATGGGCTGTTGCGGCTATGCCGCCAGCAAGGGCCAGAGCGTTGTTGCGGCAGACGTCACCCAGGATCCCCACTGCGCCGGGCTACAAACCCTGCTCGAACAGGCCGGTCTCGCGTCCTGGTGGTCGGAGCCGATACACGGTTCCGACAGCAAGATATTGGGTACCTTTGCGGTTTACCATCGCACGGTGGGCGTGCCAAATGATTATCAACGCAAATTGATCGAAACGGTAGCGCATTACGCCGCGCTGACAATTGACCGCAAACGCGCCGAAACGCAGCTTAAACTGGCCGCAAAAGTATTCGAACAGAGCCAGGAAGGTTTCATGATCACTGATGCCAGACGCCGCATTTTGAAGGTCAATCCCGCGTTTACTGCAATTACCGGCTATACCGAACAAGAGGCCTTCGGCAGAAGCGCCGGCATGCTGTCGTCCGGACGGCACGACCGGGAGTTCTTCCGCAATCTCTGGGAAACGATCCGCAGGCAAAACTTTTGGCAAGGAGAAATCTGGAATCGGCGTAAAAACGGCGAAGTCTACCCCGAATTATTAAACGTCAGCGCCGTGCGCGACAACCTCGGGAATATCAGCGAATATGTCGGCGTATTTGCAGACATCACTCAGCTTAAAGCTTCCGAAGCGCAACTCGAATTTCTGGCGCATCATGACACGTTGACGTCGCTGCCGAATCGTTTGCGCCTGTTCTTCCGTCTCGAACACAGCATCGAAACCGCAAAGCGGGAAGGCGAGCAGCTTGCCCTTCTGATGCTGGACCTTGACCGCTTTAAGGACGTGAATGACAGCTTCGGCCATCTGGCTGGCGACCAACTGCTGCAACTGGTCGCCAACCGGCTGGTCAACCGGGTGCGGGACATCGATACGGTCGCCCGCCTGGGCGGCGACGAGTTTACCGTCGTGCTGGAAAATATTGCACGACCGGAAGATGCCGCCCGGATTGCTCAGGCCATTATTGAAGATCTCAGCGAGCCCTGGGCGATTCCGGATACAGGGGAAGTGCTGATTGGAGCCAGCATCGGAATCAGTTTATACCCCCAGCATGGCCACACACCTGAATTACTGTTGCAGCAAGCCGATGCGGCACTTTATGAAGCCAAAGAAGGAGGACGCAACCGCTTCGCATTTTTTTCGAACGAATTCACCGAAGCTGCGCGCCGGCGCATCGACATGGAAGCGCGTCTGCGCCGCGCATTGCTGCAAAACGAGCTGCTGGTTTATTACCAGCCGCAAATCGACATCGCCACCGGCGAGATTGTCGGCGCCGAAGCGCTGGCCCGCTGGCAGGATCCTGTGGAAGGGATGATTTCACCCAACCATTTCATTCCTGTGGCCGAACAGACCGGTTTGATCCAGGCCGTCGGCGCCTGGGTATTGAAAGAAACCTGCAGACAAGGCAAGGAATGGCTCGACAAAGGCTTCAAACCGATTTCGCTGGCGGTTAACGTTTCACAACATCAAATCCGGCAAAGCGATCTCAGCGGCCTGATTGCTGATGTACTGCGAGAGACCGGCTTTCCGGCCGAATATCTGGAGCTGGAGTTAACCGAAAGCGGCCTGATGGAGCGTCAGACCGATGTGATCGATATTCTGAGAAACCTGCGCGCTCTGGGCGTGCGTCTGGCGATCGACGATTTCGGCACCGGGTATTCGTCCCTGGCCTATCTGAAACGTTTTCCGTTGAATGTGCTGAAAATCGATAAAAACTTCATCGACGACATTCCGGACAAGCAGGACGATATGGAAATCGCGGCCACGATCATCGCGATGGGGCACATCCTGGGGTTCAAGGTACTGGCCGAAGGCGTCGAAACGCCGGCTCAATTAGCCTTTCTGAAAGAAAAAGGCTGCGATTTGTATCAGGGCTTTCTGGTCAGCCATCCGCTGCCGGTTGCAGAATTCAGCGCACTGCTTGTCTCCAACACCGTTGCAGAAGCACTGCTTGAAAAGTGCCTTCACGCTGTCAGGTGACTTTTTCCTGTTCAGTAGCCTTTTCCTGTTCAAAAAAAGTCCGCACATCCGCAATATCACGGGTGCGTTGCATTTCCGGTACACTGTCCAGAAAGATTTGCCCATAGGACCGCTTCAACAGGCGCGGATCGCAGACCATCAACACGCCCCGATCGGTCACATCGCGAATCAACCGGCCGATGCCTTGCCTGAGCGCGATCACCGCGGCAGGCAATTGATATTCGAAAAACGGATTGCGCCCCTGCCGCCGCATCGCCTCCATCCGCGCCTTTAACACCGGGTCGCCCGGCGAGGCAAACGGCAGTTTGTCAATAATCACACAAGACAGCGCTTCGCCGCGCACGTCGACCCCTTCCCAAAAGCTCGAAGTGCCGAGCAGCACCGCGTTGCCGGTTTTCTTAAACTGATCCAGCAGAACGCCTTTCGGCCGGCTGCCCTGAATCAACAGCGGATAAGGGACTCGGTCCGCGAGCAGCTCGGCGGCCTCCTTCAATGCCCGATGGCTGGTAAAGAGAAAAAACGCCCGACCCTGGCTGGCCTGAAGCACCGGCACCACAAATTCGATGATCATTGAAGTAAAATCCGGGCTATCGGGTTTCGGCAGGCCTTTCGGATGATAAAACAGCGACTGGCTCGGATAGTCGAACGGACTGTCCCAGCGCGCATTTTCGGCATCGACAATGCCGAGACCGTGCGCGAAATGATCGAAGCGATGCGCGACGCTCAAGGTCGCCGAAGTAAAAATCCATACCGCCTTGCTGGACTGCATGAAATTCCTGAATTCGGCGGCGATGTCGAGCGGCGTCCGGCTCAACGTGACCGTCTTTCGATGTGTTTCATACCAGCGTATCCACTTGCCGCCGGGATCCTCGCAGACGACCTTCAATTGTTGCGTCAGTTCTTCGGCCCGCTTGAAGCACAACTCCAGCGCTTTGCTTTTGACCGATGCCAGTTCGAGCTGCGCGGTCAGAGACTGCAACTGGGTCTGGACATCGGACAATGAACCCAAAATTTTCGGATTATTATCGATGTCCCGCCATTCGCCGCGTTTCAGTTCGATTCCGAAAGCCAGGCGCAAGTCCTTGCCGCCGTATTCGAGCTCTTCGCAGGCGGCGCGCAGCGCCGGCATATCGGTCGCGTCCTTGAAATATTCGACCAGGGCATCACGGGCGAGATCGTTCACTTGCTTGCTGCTCACGCTGATGCCCAGAAAATCGGAGGCGGTATCGGCCAGTTGATGCGCTTCGTCCACAATAATCACGTCGGCCTTCGGCAGCAGTTCGCCGAAGCCGCCGCCGCGAATCGACCAATCCGCACACAGCAAATGATGGTTCACGACCAGAATCTCGGCTTCTTGCGCCTCTTTCCGCGCCTTGACCAGAAAACACTCGGCATAATGGGGGCAATCCTGCCCCAGGCAATTCTCGACGGTCGAAGTAGCCTGGTACCAGACCGGGTTCGCTTCGGTCACCTCCGACATTTCGGCGATATCGCCGGTCTTCGTGCGTTTCGACCAGGACTTGATTTTGATCAGCGCATCCGCATCTTCCTTGCTGAATCCAAACGCCGAATTCAGCGAATTTTCCAGTCGGTAAGTGCACAGATAATTACTGCGACCTTTCAGCAGCGCGGACAGAAACGGTGTCTTGATCGCCTTGCGGAGCACCGGCAGGTCTTTATTGAATAACTGGTCCTGCAGGTTTTTGGTGCCGGTCGAAATAATCACCCTTTGGCCCGACAAGATCGCCGGTGCCAGATACGCAAAGGTCTTGCCGGTGCCGGTGCCGGCTTCCGCGATCAGATGCCGATTCGCCTGAATCGCGACCGCGATCGCCTTCGCCATTTCGATTTGCGGCGCGCGCGGCTGATAACCCTTGATCGTCTTCGCCAATCCTCCTTCGCTGCTGAAAAACAATTCTAATTCGGTCACTCGGTTTTCTGCTGTCGCCTTAAGCCATTTTGGAAAAATAGCGCATATTCTAATGCCAGAAAAGCCTCTTCATCAGGCTTTTTTGCCTTTCCCAAACCCCGCTTGAGTCCTGGGTCCTTTGATAAAGTCCTCTGGACTTCCCGAAGGCTCAATCATCCTGGCGATTTCAGGCAGTGGTCATCCTTTAAGACGCCTCTCGGTTCAGGCTCTTTCAAATAACCATACTCATTCCCAATATCCGCTTATGCTGCCCTGGTAAAGCATGCCATCCTTTCCGTTTCGCGGCTCAACCTCGCGCAAGGCCTACAGAAACGGCAGTCAATAATGATACAATGCAATAAAATCCCAGGGAAATGCCAGCAGAATCCAGACCTGATCAATGAAAATAAACACCATTTTAGTGACCGGCGGAGCCGGCTATAATGTCTTCGATCTGGCGCTGGCAGTCTTCAGACAATAACAAAGCCTAATCCGGATGCCTAGTTTGGCGACTCTTGTCGCGTATTATCAAAAACATGCCAGCGTGGTCTACCCGCTTTTAAGAGGCCTCTCGCTGCTGCTCGCCTTGGTGCTGTTCTGTTTATTTGTTTGGGGAGGAAATCAGCCGGAAGCCGCGGGACTTTTCCAGCCCCCCTGGGATAAACTGGCGCATCTGTCCTGGTTTGCCGTACTCGCGGGCCTACTGGACTTCGGCCTGAATCTGCGCATCCGCTTTCCTGGCGCTTTGTTTTGTTCAGGCGTGGCCCTCTGGGATGAATGGCGGCAGTTATTTCTTCCGGGACGGTCAGCCGATTTTGGCGATCTGGTTTTCGACGGCCTGGGTATCTTGATAGGACTTTTAATCGCTCGGCAGATCAGAAAAATCTTGTCTCCAATTCCGCTCGTCGACGATTTTATCCCCATTAAAAAAATATCGAGGTAACCGGGGCGAAATTCCGCTGCGCCGCCATCCCTTGCCCGCGAAAAAACGCAACAATGAACTGGTTCAAACGAGCGCGCCTCCACTATATTCTGCATCGCTATCCGATCAACTACCTCACCTGGCAGACAGCTGCCGAAAACATCGCTGCCTTACAAGGGTTGAGCCCCATTGAAAAAGCCCGCTTGCGCGAAATGGCGACGCTGTTTTTATATGAAAAAGATCTCATTGGGGTGCAAGGGCTGGATCTTACCGAAACGATGCGCATCAGTATTGCCGCACTTGCCTGTCTGCCGGTGCTGGGACTCGGATTTGGCTGCCTGAAGGGCTGGAGCGAAGTGATCGTTTACCCGGCCGGGTTCCGGGTCAGCCGGAAACAAACTGATGAGGCTGGCGTCGTTCATCACCTGGAACAGTCATTAAGCGGCGAGGCGTGGTCGCATGGCCCCCTGATCGTTTCCTGGGACGATGTCGAACGGGATCTACAGGGAACCTCCCTACGCAATGTGGTGATCCATGAAATCGCCCATAAGCTCGATATGTTGAATGGCCCGGCCGACGGCTATCCACCCCTGCATTATGGAATGCCGATCGCGACCTGGTCGACGGCGTTCAGCTCCGCTTATGAGCAATTAATCCGACAAGTCGATCATCATCGGGCCGGCATCGATCCTTACGCGGCAGCCAGCCCGGCCGAATTCTTCGCAGTAGTCAGCGAATATTTTTTCTGCAGACCGGAAATACTGCATTCGCAGTTTGCGGCCGTTTATGAGCAACTGAGCCTTTATTACCGGCAAAACCCGTTATTGAGGGCGAACCGAACGATTCAGTAAAAGTCACTCCGCAAGAAGGGACTGACGACTGCGTTTCACTTGATATCGGCCAGATTACCCTTCGTTTCGAGCCAGATTTTCCGGTCCATCGCGCGCTTTTTGGCCAGCAGCAGATCGAACTGGCCGCTGGTATCGTCGTCCTCAACGACCGTCAATTGCACGAGCCGGCGCGTATCCGGATTCATTGTGGTTTCGCGGAGCTGTCCCGGATTCATTTCCCCGAGCCCTTTAAAGCGCTGGACATTGATCTGGCCTTTCAGTTTTTCGGCCTTGATCCGGTCCAGCACGCCCTGGCGTTCGGATTCATCGAGCGCGTAAAACACCCGCTTGCCGACATCGATCCGGTATAACGGCGGCATCGCGACGAACACATGCCCGGCCCGGACCAGAGCATTGAAATGCTGGAAAAACAATGCGCTGATCAGCGTCGCGATATGGTTGCCGTCGGAATCCGCATCGGCCAAGATGCAGACCTTGCCGTAGCGCAGATTGCCCAAATCGTTCGAGCCCGGCTCGATGCCGAGCGCAACCGCGATATCGTGCACTTCCTGCGACGCCATCACCTGATTTGAATCGACTTCCCAGGTGTTCAGAATCTTGCCGCGCAACGGCATGATCGCCTGAAAATCGCGGTCCCGTGCCTGTTTCGCCGACCCGCCGGCCGAATCGCCTTCGACCAGAAATAACTCGGTCCGACTTATGTCTTGAGCCGAACAGTCGGCCAGCTTGCCGGGCAAGGCCGGGCCTGAAGTAATTTTCTTGCGGATGATTTTCTTGTTCGCGCGCAGGCGTTTTTGTGCGCTCGCGATAATCACTTCGGCGATTTTTTCGCCTTCGGCCGGATGCTGGTTCAACCAGAGGCTGAAACTGTCCTTCGCGACACCGGACACGAACGCGACGCATTCGCGCGAACTGAGCCGTTCTTTCGTTTGCCCGGAGAACTGAGGATCTTCCAGCTTGACCGAAAGCACGAAATGGCAATTTTCCCAGACGTCCTCCGGCGCAACTTTCACGCCGCGCGGCAGGATATTGCGGATATCGCAAAACTCGCGCATCGCCTCGGTCAATCCGGCCCGCAGGCCGTTCACATGCGTGCCCCCCTGCGCGGTCGGCACCAGGTTCACGTAGCTTTCCGCGAGCATTTCCTCGGGATTCTCCAGCGCCCAGATGATGCCCCATTCGACCGCCTCGTGGTTCGCGGCCATGCTGCCCATGAACGGCTGCTCCGGCAGGAAGTCGATATCGCCGATCCGGTCGAGCAAGTATTCCTTCAGGCCGTTCTGGTAACACCAGACGATTTCCTCTTCCGGCTGCTCGATCTTCAGACTGATCGTCAGCCCCGGACACAGCACTGCCTTGGCGCGCAGATTCTGTTTCAGCCGGGTCACCGAAACCTTGCTCGAATCGAAATATTTTTCGTTGGGCCGGAAGGTCACCGTCGTGCCGGTATTGTTGCGGCCAACCGTGCCAGTTTCTGACAAGTCGCTGGTTTTTTCGCCGTCGGCGAATTCCATCCGATAAATCTTGCCGCCCCGCTTCACTTCAACTTCGAGCTTTTCAGACAACGCATTCACGACCGAAACGCCGACGCCGTGCAAACCGCCCGAGAACTGATAGTTCTTGTTCGAAAACTTGCCGCCGGCGTGTAACTGGGTCAGGATCACTTCGACGCCCGGTATCCCTTGCTCCGGATGGATGTCGACCGGCATGCCGCGGCCGTTGTCGCCGACCCGCACCGAACCGTTCTTATACAAAGTCACCTCGATCGTGTCCGCGTGGCCGGCCAGCGCTTCATCGACGCTGTTATCGACGACTTCCTGGACCAGATGATTCGGCCGGGTGGTATCCGTATACATGCCGGGACGTTTACGCACCGGCTCCAGGCCGCTTAAGACTTCTATCGCGGCGGCATTATATTCGTTACTCATGATGACTCAAGTTCAATATCCAGGGTTTTCGGCTAATCCGAAAACAAGGCGAAATTTATAGGTATTCCCACGCAAAAAAGCAGGCTGCCTGCCCCCGGTAACGGCGGTCGGCATCGATCAGGTTCCAGACCGCTCCTTCGTTGATCCGGAAACGCCGGCCAGCCTTGGATTCCCGGACACCCTGCAAGGGGTAGACATAGCCATGTACCCTGACCGAGGCGAGCAATTTTTCCCGCTCGGCCCTTTCTGCCGGCTCTGCCGAAAGCCTTGACGGCATATGGGTAAACTCGTCCCAATTCATTTCGAAAAGCTCCAACGCTTTCAGATTGGCGTAATTAAAAACCGGATCCGGCGCGGTGTCGTGCGATATGACTGCAATCGGTGCATGAAACAAGGAGCGGGCAAAGTTCGGCTCGGCGGCAATGCCGGCAATCAATTCCTTACCGAGCAGCGTGTGGTAACTTTGGATCAGAAGGTCGGCATGGTCGGCCTGATGGCGGTTTTCTTCGGAGGGATAGTCCATTAAGGGTTTGGCTGTTCGATTTTATGCAAAATAATTGCCTATTGTAGGGTTCTGCTTCAAGAACAATCAAGTGGCGGTTGATGCTGAAAAGGGGGCAAACCTATTGCAGGCCGCCACTAGTCGAGGATTCGCCCACGCTCACGGTCGAACTCTGTATCTGCTTCTCGACATTGGGTACCGCTGCTTCGAGCCTATGGTGGCGCGCATAACCTTGCGAAATAATTAATAAAACGACTCGGCGATTCTTGAAACGGCCTCCCTCGGTCCGATTGTCCGCAATCGGATGAAATTCGCCATAACCGATCGCCGATAGCCGCGGAGCAGCAATTCCGTTATTGATGAACTCGCGCACCACGGTCGTGGCTCTGGATGAAGACAATTCCCAGTTTGACGGAAATTTGACCGTATCGATCGGCAAATTATCGGTATGGCCTTCGACGTTGACCTGGTTGGGTAGCGGCTTCAGGACTTCCGCAACCTTTTGGAGTACCGGCAGCGAGGTTTTTGCGAGCTCCGCTGAACCGCTTAAAAACAGCAATTCGCTGTTCATTCGCAATTCGATCCAGTATTGGCTTTTTTTGACAGTAACCAGATTCTCGGCAATCAGACCCTCCAGTACCATACTCAACTGTTCGGAAGCATATTGCATCTGCCGGCTTTCGACGGCCCAATTGACGGGGGTGGTCGAATTTGCCACCGGGTCAGGATTCGCCAGCACCCGTCCCAGTTCGTGCGCCTCACGTTTTTTTTCTATAAACGCTTTTTCCAGCGACTCCGAGAATTCCTTGTATTTGTTTTCGTTCACCGCGGAGATCGCATACATGACCACAAAAAAAGCGAACAACAGGGTGACGAAGTCCGCATAGGAAACCAGCCATCGGTCATGATTGACTGTATCCACAGGCATTCTTCTCCGGCGTCTTTTCATAAGCTCACGCTGTCCTTTTCATGCAGATAAGCGCTCAATTTCAATTTGATATTGCGCGGGTTTTCTCCCTGTGAAATCGCGATCAGTCCCTCCGCTATCATTTCGCGCGCATGGGCGGAGCCATACACATAAGTTTTAATTTTATTCGCCATCGGCAAGAAAAACAGATTGGCGGAACCGACGCCATAGACCGTTGCGACGAACGCAGTCGCGATCCCCGCACCGAGCAATTTCGGGTCGGATAAGTTTTCCATTACATGAATCAGCCCCATCACCGCGGCGAGCATGCCGACAGTCGGCGCGTAGCCGCCCATCGCCTCAAGCATTTTGGCGCTCTGTAAATCCACGTCTTCCCGATTGTTGATCTCCAGTTCCAGAACATCGCGGATATCGTCCGGCTCATTCCCGTCGACCAATAACTGCAGGCCTTTTTTAATAAACAGATCGGGCTCTTTTTCAATCTCGTCCTCGAGCCCCAGTAAGCCTTGCTTGCGTGCCAAATGGCTCCATTCGACGAGTTTGTCGATCTCGACCGTCAGATCCTTTCTTTTCGGAAAAAACACCCACAATCCCAGCTTCAAACTGCGAACGAAAATGTGCGGCGGAAACTGCAATAACGTCGCGCCGAAAGTACCGCCGAACACGATGATGAACGCGGGACCGTTGACCAGGGAGTTGAGATTGGCGCCTTCCAGAAAATTCCCGAACAGCAAAGCCCCGATACCGATCAGTACGCCAATGACACTTAAAATATCCATAATGGTTGTTCTATCCGCAATTTCGCAATTTAATTCATCGTTCGCTTAGGATAATCGCCGCGCTCTTGCTCATGAACCGGCATTCATCCCCTACTATACACAGATGGACAAGGGCTAGCCAACAAACTGATTCGAAAAAAGCGCCTCGTCCGTTGCACAGTTCCAAGCCTGTATTCGTTGAATTATAGTCAAATTCAGCCGGTGCGCAGTGGACGCATCAGCCTAAAAACGCTATAACAGTTTGCTGACACTGCAACTTTATCCCAAAACGAAGGAGCCTTTCAGGATGCAATACTGGCTGATGAAATCCGAACCCGATACTTTCAGTATCGACGACCTCTACCAAAGACCCGGCAGTACCGAGCACTGGGACGGCGTGCGCAATTACCAGGCGCGCAACATGATGCGCGATCAGATGAAGCTCGGCGATCAGGTTTTCTTTTACCATTCGAATTGCGCCGAACCCGGTATCGTCGGGATCATGGAAGTGGTCAGGGAAGGTTATCCCGATTTTAAGGCATTTGACCCTAGCGATCCGCACTTCGACCCGAAAAGCACGCCGGACAATCCGCGCTGGTTCATGGTTGACGTGAAGTATGTCCGGCACGTGCCGCGCACAATCACCCTAAAAGAACTGAAAGAGCAACCCGAACTCGCCGAACTTGCCTTGGTCAGGCTCGGCAATCGGTTGTCGATCATGCCGGTCACTAAAACCCAGTGGGATTTCATCTTGTCCCTTCAATGAATATGTATTCCCGTTTTAAAAAATCGGCTGAACAATGGCGCTTTATGCGGTATTATCACTCGATTTAAGACACTTACATCAAGCACCACAGGAAACTTATGACTCAAGACGAATTAAAACAAAAAGTCGCCGCCTCCGCACTGGACTATGTGAAGGACATCCCGCTGATCGGCGTCGGCACCGGCTCGACAGTCAATTATTTCATCGAAATGCTGGCCGACTATAAAAACACGATCGAAGGCGCGGTCTCCAGTTCCGTCGGCACGACCGAACGCCTGAAAAAAGTCGGCATTCCGGTGCTCGACCTGAACGAGGTCGGTACGCTGGACATTTATATCGACGGCGCCGACGAAATCAATCCGCGCAAACAGCTAGTCAAAGGCGGCGGCGGCGCATTGACCCGGGAAAAAATTATCGCCGCGGCCAGCAAAAAATTCGTTTGCATCGCCGACGGCACCAAGTGTGTCGATGTACTGGGCAAGTTCCCGCTGCCGATCGAAGTAATTCCGATGGCCAGAAGCTATGTCGCGCGCGAAATGGTCAAGATGGGCGGCCAGCCTGTCTGGCGCGAAAACTTCGTGACCGACAACCATAACCATATCCTGGACGTGCACAACCTGAACATCCTGGATCCGATCGAGCTCGAAAAGACGATCAACGACATCACCGGCGTTGTCTGCGTCGGGCTGTTTGCGATGCGTCCTGCCGACATCATCCTGGTCAGCCAGGGCGACGAGATCAAGAGCTGGTAATCCCGAATAGCCGGCACGCACGGCTTTCGGTTACTGCTCTGCAATAAAAAGCCGCGCCTTCTTCGGGCGCGGCTTTTTTATGCAAAAATCCATCCTTCATGCCCGACAACAACCGCTAAGCCGTTTCGAACCTGACTCCGTCCCGGATTATTCAGGTATTCTGGATCACAATATTCGGGAACCGCGCGCTGAAATCCTTCGCCTTCAATGCCAGTCTCGCCGCCATTTTACGGGCAATCTCACGGTAAATCGCGGCTGCGCGTCCGTCAGGGTCGGCGACGACGGTCGGCCGGCCCGAATCGGCGAACTGGCGGATATGGATGTCCAGCGGCAGCGAGCCCAGAAAATCGACATGGTTGGTTTCGGCCATCAGCGCGCCGCCGCCTTCGCCGAAAATCGCCTCCGCATGGCCGCACTGGCTGCAAATATGCACGCTCATATTCTCGACGATACCGAGTACCGGTACATTCACTTTCTCGAACATGCCGAGGCCGCGCTGTGCGTCGATCAGCGCGATGTCCTGCGGCGTGGTCACGATGACTGCACCGCTGACCGGAATCTGCTGCGCCAAGGTTAATTGGATGTCGCCGGTGCCGGGCGGCAGGTCGACGATCAGGTAATCCAGATGATCCCAGGCGGTATCCCTGAGCAGTTGCTGCAGCGCATTCGTCGCCATCGGCCCGCGCCAGATCATCGGCTGGCCCGCATCGATCAGGTAGCCGATCGACATCGTCTGGACGCCGTAGGAAATCTTCGGCTGCATCGTCTTGTTATCGTGGCTGACCGGATAGCCCGAAATCCCTAACATGGTCGGAATGCTTGGCCCGTAGATGTCCGCATCGAGAATCCCGACATTTGCGCCTTCCGCGGCCAGCGCCAGCGCCAGATTGACCGCAGTCGTCGATTTTCCGACGCCGCCCTTGCCCGAGGCGATCGCAATGATATTTTTGACCTGGCTGTGCGGTTTCAGGGTCTGCTGCACCGCATGCGCGATGATCTTGACATCGATTTCGACATTGATCGACCCAATGCCCGGCAGCGCCTTCAGATGTTCCTCGACCGCCGCCTTCAACTCCGGCACAACCGTTTTAGCCGGATATCCCAACTCCAGTTTGACCGCGACATCGGCGCCATCGATCGTGATCGATTTAACCGATTTGGCTTCAACCAGATCCAGGCCGTGATTCGGGTCAATAAAGTTCTTCAGGCGGTTTTCGACATCAATTTTTTCGAGGCTAGCCATTTTTCGTTCCGGATAATGAATGAGAAAGCGAGGCAATTTTCAGGCAATAACCTATTAAATCACTCGGAATATAAATCATTTTACACTACTTCTAAGACGCGCTTCCATATTCGAAAGACGCGCGTAATTTATGCGATAATACCAAACTTGTTTGTCTTCGTATTCACCTGTAATTGACCATGTCGGATAGAAAAATACTCGTTACCAGCGCCCTGCCTTACGCCAACGGCCCGATCCATCTCGGGCACCTGGTCGAATACATTCAAACCGACATTTGGGTACGTTTTCAGAAGCAGCGCGGCCAGCAGTGCTATTACGTCTGCGCGGACGACACCCACGGCACGCCGATCATGCTGCGCGCGGACAAGGAGGGCATTACGCCCGAAGAGCTGATCGCACGGGTCGGCAAGGAGCACTTGGCCGATTTCACCGAATTCGGCGTTGCGTTCGACAGTTATCACAGCACCCATTCCGAGGAAAACCGCACTTTTTCCGTGCTGATTTACCAGCGTCTGAAGGACGCCGGCCATATCAGTTCGCGTACGATCACCCAGGCTTATGACCCGGTCAAAAACATGTTTCTGCCGGACCGCTTCATCAAGGGCGACTGCCCGAAATGCGGCACTCCCGATCAATACGGCGACAACTGCGAAGCCTGCGGCGCGACCTACTCCCCGACCGAATTGAAAAACGCGGTATCGGCGATCTCCGGCGCCAAGCCGATCGAAAAGGAGTCGGTCCACTACTTCTTCAATCTGAACGATTTCGAAGGAATGCTCGGTGACTGGATTAATGACGGCGACCACCTGCAGCCGGAAGTCCGCAACAAGATGGCCGAATGGCTCGAAGGCGGCCTGCAGGAATGGGATATTTCGCGCGATGCCCCGTATTTCGGCTTCGAAATTCCGGATGCGCCCGGCAAATATTTCTACGTCTGGCTCGACGCGCCGATCGGTTACATGGCAAGCTTC
Organism: Methylomicrobium sp.; assembly: GCA_051061015.1. Lineage (GTDB taxonomy): Bacteria > Pseudomonadota > Gammaproteobacteria > Methylococcales > Methylomonadaceae > Methylomicrobium. The sequence continues at coordinate 51,040 of JBPFEG010000083.1, read as the reverse complement.
AAGCACCTGTGCGACAACCGGGGCATCAACTTCGAGGAATTCTGGGCCGAAGACAGCGATGCGGAACTGTACCATTTCATCGGCAAGGACATCATCTATTTCCACGCGCTGTTCTGGCCGGCGATGTTGCACGGATCGCAGCTCAGAACCCCCAGCGCAATCTTCGCGCACGGCTTTTTGACCGTGAACGGCGAGAAGATGTCAAAATCGCGCGGTACTTTCATCACCGCACGCACTTATCTGGATCATTTGAACCCCGAATACCTGCGCTACTATTTCGCCGCGAAATTAAGCGCCGGCGTCGACGACATCGACCTGAATTTCGACGATTTTACTCAGCGCGTGAATTCCGATCTGGTCGGCAAGGTCGTCAATATCGCAAGCCGCTGTGCAGGCTTCATCACGAAGCGCTTCGAAGGCAAACTTGCCTTGCAGTGCGCCGAGCCCGTGCTGTGGCAGGACTTTATCGATGCGAACGAAGCGATCGCGAATCACTATGAAACGCGCGAGTTCGGCAAGGCGATGCGCGAGATCATGGCACTCGCGGACAAGGCGAACCAGTATATCGACGAGAAAAAACCCTGGGTGATCGCAAAGGAAGAAGGCAGGGTCAAGGAACTGCATGCGGTCTGCTCGATGGGCGTGAACCTGTTCCGCCTGCTCGTCGTCTATCTGCGTCCGGTGCTGCCCGTGCTGGCGGCCAATGCCGAAGAATTTTTGAATATCGGCCCGCAGCCGTGGCCGAATCTGGCAGGTCCCTTGCTCGATCATGCGATCAATCCATTCAAGCCGTTGATGACCCGGGTCGAAGCCGACAAAATCGCCGCAATCATCGAGGCTTCGAAAGAAAATCTCGAAAAAACACCAAGCCCGTTGAAGGCAAAAACCTGCGAGCCGATCGCCGCGACAATCGAATACGAGGATTTCGCGAAGGTCGACCTGCGCATCGCGAAAATCCTGAAAGCCAGTCACGTCGAGGGCTCAGATAAACTGCTGCAATTGACCGTCGATATCGGCGACGAGACCCGCAACATCTTCGCCGGGATCAAATCGGCCTATGCGCCAGCAGACCTGGAAGGCAAGCTGACCGTCGTGGTCGCAAACCTCGCGCCGAGAAAAATGCGCTTCGGTGTTTCGGAAGGGATGGTGCTGGCCGCGGGGCCAGGAGGGAAAGATCTGTGGGTATTGAGTCCGGATGCGGGCGCGCAGCCGGGCATGCGGGTAAAATAAGCTAAAAACTCCGCCATACCGGCAATCCGAAAGACTATCGGGTTGCCGGTATAAACGGTTATACCTGACAGCAGTTTGCTCAAGGCTCGAGATAACTGTCGAAGGACGTTAACGGCCCCTGCTCGGCGGTACGGCCCTTGCTGCCGACCGCCGAAACATGCAGATAGCGATCTTTGGCCAGATTAATCTCCAATGGATTTATGCCCGCTTCGTGCCCATGCGGCACCACTAGCTCAGGGTGGTCGAAGGGCGCTCGCTCCCAGCGTACACGTTCGTCGGTCAAAGTTTTCAGAAAGGCCACCAGATCGGACTTATCCTGCTCTGACATACCCTGGAAGAACACCAGTGTTGTCGAATGGCGCGGATTAGTCAGATTTCCACCGCGATTATAAAATTCGACTACCTCTTCCAGCGACTTCATTCCTCCGTTGTGCATGTACGGCCCTGTCAGTTCCACATTACGCAGCGTCGGAATTTTAAACGCGGCACCGACTCCGTCGGAAAGCCGGCCTTCACCGGATTTTGCCAGTTCCGCAGCAACGATTTCAGGGGCAGGAATTTTAGCTTGTTTCTTTCCAGCGCCCTTGCAAACGCTTTTGCTCAGTTTATCATTGATCAGCTCGCCGGACAGATAATCCTCCGTGAACGGATCAACCATGTCGCAAGGGGCTACAATGACCGGATCGAGCATTTTTTTGGCATTACCGGTGAGAACGTTGATATATTGTTTGACGAACGAGAGCGGGTTGCCGAACGGGTCAGTTCCGGCCAGACCGATGTCGTAAGCAGTCGGCGCAACGCTAGTAATGGCGAAACCGATATCGAACAAACTGCTGTCGGTATCGAAACCGTCAGCTTGCTCACCCAACACGTCGCGATTCACCAGCTTGAGGTATCTGGGTTTCTTAGCGGTGTTCAAGAAAATTTGCGGACTTGCCGCCGACGAAAACGTGGGCCCGGTATGACAATTGTTGCAATGCGCATCGTTAAAAACCCGAAATCCACGTTTTTGTTCTTCGGTAAAACCATCCGGAAAACCGGTCGCGTCATTTATGGGCTGGTCGAACAGCGCATCGTCGGAAATCAATGTATTCTCGTATTGTTGGATAGCCAAACCGAAGAACATCGCAAAATTAGCTTCCATTTGCGAATAGAATTGCCCCGAATCCTTAACCAACTCGATGGTAGCGTCGCTCTTCCAATATTTCTTGTTAAACGCCTTTTTGATCAACTCGGCGTAGGTTAACGTCAAACCGGTGCCGGACGGATCGCGCAACCCGGCAAGCACGCTGTCTTCGAGATGCACTTCCTGCGACTCCAGAGCCCTGCGCTGCAGCAATTTTCGGCCGATGTCGGCGAATGTCCGTCCTTGGCATGACATTTCCACCATGTTGGTGGGGGGCGCTACGGCCTGAGAAGCCAATGAGGCATTTTCCAATGCCAACGGCACGGCTTTAACCTTTTTCTCGCCTTTCGCCAGCCAGATTTTGGCGCCCGTATCCCGCAATCCGAACGGCGATTGGCCGTTGAAAACATTGTTGGCGCGGCCGTCCCAAAAATTGCGGAAGTTGAAAGCGGCGTTGATCACTGTCGGCGCGTTGCGATTAGTGGCTTGGCGAGTATTCAGACCACCCGCATGGAAGACCGCGCTCAACTCGGAATTGCATTGATCATTATTAACACCCGTCGCATTGACCGCCACAAATTGCTGCGTAGGCTCTCCGGAAGAACCGACCACGTCGTCGGTCGATGCCGTCAGCGTATTGATGTCGTTCACATCCGCAAAGCGGAAAAACGGAAAGTCGCCGGCTTTCAATTCATAGTTCGGCCCGGCGACATTGCCCGATGGCAATTCGAAAGTTTTCGCGGTGCTGTCGGCGTTGGCTGTGTGCGCTTGGCCGGGATTCAACTGGTTGATATGGCGAATGTCCGCTCCGGCATGAAAATGGCACGAAGCGCATGCGGTTCCGTTGCTGCCGACGTTTCCGTCCCAAAAGAGGGCCTTGCCGAGCTGCACGGCGGCCTGTTGATCGACGACGATTGCCGACTTCCCTACCAACTTAGGCGTCTCCGGGACTTTAAAGCCTCTCAGTACCTGATCGGATAGTGCGCCATGGGCAAATACGGCATCGGCTACGGCACATAGCAGAATTAACGCATAAACACGAGGGGCAATACCGGATAAAACTTTTTGGATGAAACAGAACATGATTATTCCAAAATAAAAAAGGAGGAAACCTCTCGGCCGCCTCCCTGTGACAAGGTAATCTTTTTTACAATCTCGATTACGGGATACTGACTGCTACATGGACAGTATGCGCAGTCGCGGGACCGGCACCGGAACCTGGGCCGGATTCGTAGGCCGTCGAATCGATATCCGGATTGAGCGCCCCAACGACGAATTGGTACCAGCCGTTTTCAGGAGGGGTAAAGGTAATCGTCAGCGTTCCTGGAACACCGTCCATCACCCGGTACAACTGAGACTGGTCGTACTCAGCCGGCAGAGCGTCCGGTAAGAGCGTATTGTTATCAGTATCGCTCATTCCGTCGCGGTCAAACCCGTTGGTGATAAACTTCATGATGATGTTGCCGACCTTGACTGGATTGTTCTCCTGATCGGTAGCCTCGGCGTTCGGCTCGTAAATATCGCCGAACTGTTTGTACTTGTGGCCGTTCATGTAAGGAAGCATCTTCGGATTAGTGGCTCCCGCCCGGTACCATACCGTGATTGCCGGGTGCAACCCGCTTACTTTCGTAGTCAGAGCAATGGTGACCGGCTTGCCTTTCTTCAGCTTGACGAACCCCCAATTCGAGTGATGCGTCCAGCCCAGATAGCCCATACTGAGGTTGTACCAGGAATAGGCACGGACAGTCATGTCCGCTGAGGTATTGTTTTTGTCAAAGAAAAAAGTGGCGGAAGTATTTAAAGCTGTAGCCGCTTGGAGAGGATTGGCGAAAAACAGGCCTGCAGCCATTGAAATCAATGCCAAACTTTTAAATTTATTGTTGTATCTCATAGGTATCCCTAAAAATGAATCAAACCGTTACCGCGCGGTTCCCGGATGCGCCGTCGCCTGATCCGGAAATTGTGAAAGTTGAAGTCAATCACAACACTTAAACAGTGCCATGCAGGGATACATTAAGCAGATATTATGCCATAATAATTTTCTAATATTTTCAACCATATAGTTGATAAGGAATTTAATCAATGAGGCATCTCACATAGTGACCTGTGTGAAATGCCTTACCTTGTGCTTGAGTAAACTACTGATAAAATAAAAAAACCTGCCTTACAAAACTAAATAATCAGCTTTTCTCTAGGTTAGTTGACTCTTGACAGCGTTACCGTTAGCATGACATTGGGGGAAACCGAAACCACTAAATTTCTATTTTGAGGAGGCTCTATGACATTCACGCGCTTTACGATTTTATCGCTGATTATTATGTTCATTTCGCCCTCTGCCGGAGCGGTTAACCTGACGGGAACCTGGGCCGGCAAATTCACTTGCACCGGCTTCGACGGCGAAAAGTTTACCTTTGTGCAGAACAACCAGAGCCTGAAAATCAGCCAGACCAACGGCAATAAAGTATTCGTTCAGTGGTTCGATCAGGGGGTATTAGCTTCCAACTTTTCCGGTTTCGTAACTAACCGAATTAGTAGGCCCGACACCAAAGGACACGCAGCAATCGCGGATTGTGTGACAAAATCGGATATTACCACCGGCTTTTCGGAAATCGCCGACCTGAACGTGAGCACAATCCCAAGTAAAGGCAAGGGATCATTGACCGGCGCATCGATCTATACCGACAAAGGTGTTGAAGTTACTCAATGCAAATGGACATTCAAGTTGGTCGATACGGCCACCCCTGCTATTCCCGCCGGCTGCCCTTGAACCCTTAACTCAAAAATCTGGGAAATTAGCAAAAAAAGGGGCGGATATTACCGCCCCTTTGTTCATTGGAAGAGAAACCAATAGTTTCCTATCGCAAACTCTCCGTCACATGCGGTTCAATCAGCTTGTACATGATCTGATGCATTTTCGGATTGCCGACGATCAAGTTGCCGTTTTCGAGATAGTTGTCATTAAAAGAAAAATCGGTCGCGACGCCGCCGGCTTCCTTGATTAACAGAATCCCCGCCGCCATATCCCATTCCATCAGCCCAATCTCCCAGAATCCGTCCAGGCGGCCCGCTGCCACATAGGCCAGATCGAGGGCCGCGGAGCCAGCCCGGCGAATACCGGCGGAGTCGGTCGTGATTGCTTTAAACATGCTCACATAGGCGTCCAGATGCTGATTGGTCTTGAACGGAAAACCGGTGCCGATCAGCGCCCCTTTCAACGCGCTTTGCTTGGTCACGCGAATCCGCCGGTTATTCAGCATCGCGCCGCCACCGCGCCTGGCGGTAAACAACTCGTCGCGGAGCGGATCGTATATCACGCCGACTTCGAGCTTGCCTTTGTGTTTTAAAGCAATCGAAACCGCAAACTGCGGAAAACCATGCAGAAAATTGGTGGTGCCGTCCAAAGGATCAATCACCCAGACAAAATCGTTACCGTGATGCAGGCCGCTTTCTTCGGCCAGGATCGCATGATCGGGATACGCAGCGCGAATGATATTGATGATTTCGCGTTCTGCCTTGCGATCAACTTCGCTGGCGTAATCATTTTTACCTTTTTGATCGACTTGAAGATGACCGAGGGCGTCGGTCGAGCGCAAAATCAGGTCGCCCGCGCTTCTGGCGGCGCGAACGGCAATGTTGAGCATCGGTTGCATAGGCTGAATTGAAAATGTGCAGATAAATCATTATAGGATACCAAATCTTTTGATAAACTTGAGGCTTTTTTGAATGAGGAGGCATGGCGTTGCTGTCCCACATTAATATCGTTCTGGTCGGAACCACGCACCCTGGCAATATCGGCGCAGTTGCCCGTGCAATGAAAAACATGCAGATGGCCAACCTCAGGCTGGTCGCACCGAAAATTTTCCCGAGCGCGGATGCGACCTCGCGCGCCTCCGGCGCGGACGATATCCTGGCCAGGGCGATGGTCTGCGATACCTTGCGCGAGGCGATAGCCGACTGTCAGGTCGTGTTCGGCGCCAGCGCCCGTTCACGCACGATCAGCTGGCCTGACCTGACACCAAGGCAATGCGCGTCCGAAATCTTTACCAAATACCCGGGCGACAAGATCGCGATCGTGTTCGGCCGCGAACATTCAGGACTGACCAACGAGGAACTCGACATGTGCCGCTATTTGCTGCACATTCCCTGCAATCCGGCTTTCAGTTCGCTGAACCTGGCCGCGGCTGTGCAGGTGATCTGCTACGAACTCTTTATCGCGGCCGGCCATCACGAACGCAAAGCGATCGGTGATCGGGGGGAATGCCCCCTGGCGACCGCGGAACAGATGGAGTCTTTTTATGATCATCTGCGCGAAGCGCTGATCGATATCGATTTTACCCAGGCCGATAAATCGACATCGATCATGCGCCGGTTGCGCCGGATCTATAACCGGATCGAACTCGACACTAAAGAAGTCGATATTTTGCGGGGCATTCTGAGAATGTCGCAAGGTCATAAGAAAAGCCAGAAACCCTAATTACCAAGAAGACAGTACATGCACGCTATCATCGACAGGATCAAAGAAGACATTGCCTGCGTTTTCGAGCGCGACCCCGCCGCACAGTCGGTCTGGGAAGTGATTACCGCTTATCCCGGCTTTCATGCCGTATTGATTCATCGGATAAGCCACCGCTGCTGGAAAGCCGGTTACCGCTGGCTGGCGCGTTTCATTTCGCATATCGGCCGTTGGCTGACCGGGATCGAAATCCACCCCGGCGCCCAGATCGGCCGGCGTTTGTTCATCGATCACGGCATGGGCGTGGTAATTGGCGAAACGGCCGTGATCGGCGACGACTGTACGCTCTATCACGGCGTTACACTCGGCGGCACCTCCTGGAAAAAAGGCAAGCGCCACCCTACCCTGCACGATGGTGTCGTGGTCGGCGCCGGGGCGAAAATTCTGGGGCCAATCGACATCGGCCAGGGCGCGCGGGTCGGCTCGAATTCGGTGGTGCTGAAACCGGTGCCGGACGGCGCAACAGTCGTCGGCATCCCGGGCCATCTGATCGACCCGAACGTCAAAAAAGAAACAGCCGAAAGGGAAGCCATCGCCTACCGGATGGGCTTCGACCCGTATGGCGCGAAAGCCGACATGCCCGACCCGGTCGCGAATGCGATCAATCGGATGCTCGACCATATTCATGCGATGGACAAACAACTCGAAAATATGAAAAAAGCGCTCGACGACGCCGGCATTCACTATCCCGAACCGCCGCCGGCCCCTAGGCTGGAGGGCTGCGAAATCGAGGACAGCTATCAGAACGAGCCCAAGAAAAATTAACGTTAAAAAAACTAAGGTTTAAATGTTGACTATTTTAATCGGTTAAGTTTAAAATCGAATGACGTTAATCTTTATAAGGATAATGTTGTGCGCTTGACTACCAAAGGCCGTTATGCGGTCACCGCGATGCTTGATCTGGCGTTTCACAGTCAGAAATCGCCTGTAACGCTGACCGACATTGCGACTCGACAAACCATTTCCCTATCCTATCTCGAGCAATTATTTGCCCGCCTGCGGCGCGCCGGAATGGTCAAAGGCGTACGCGGTCCGGGCGGTGGCTATACCCTTGCGAACCAGGCCAGTACGATCAATATCGCCGACATCATCGCGGCGGTCGATGAACAGATCGACACGACCAAATGCGGCGGCGAAGGCAATTGCCAAAATCACAAGGCCTGCCTGACGCACGATCTTTGGATGGGGCTCAGCGAGCAGATTCGCGGCTATCTGAAAGGTATTACTTTGGCCGATCTTCTGGAGAAACACCCCGTGCAGGAAATTGCCCGGCGTCAGGAGCAGGACGCCCAACGCGTTATCGAGCTTCATCTTCAAACAGGAATCAGCGCCTATCCTAAATGATCTATCTGGATCATAACGCGACCACCCCGATCGATCCTCGGGTGCTGGAAGCGATGCTGCCTTATCTGAAAAGTTTTCACGGCAATGCTTCCGGACTGTACCGGCTCGGCCGCCTCTCGCGAACGGCAATCGATACGGCCCGCAATCAAGTCGCCGAACTGGTCGGGGTAACGGCGAACCAGGTCATTTTTACCAGCGGCGGCACCGAAGCGAATAATCTGGCCTTGGCCAGTTTGGCGCCGGAAGCAGGCCTCGCCGTATCGGCGATCGAACATCCGTCCCTCCTCGAGCCCGCCGAGCGCTTACGGCAGCAGGGCCACCCCTTGTCTATTCTTGGCGTCGATCATGACGGTTTGGTCAGGCAGGAAGCCCTGGACGAAATCATCCGCGCGCAAAACACAGCGCTGGTTTCGATAATGCTCGCGAATAACGAAACCGGTGTGATTCAAGACCTCGCACGCCATGCCGAGCCATTGCGGGCCCGGAATATTGTGCTGCATACCGACGCGGTGCAGGCGGCCGGCAAGATACCGGTAGAGTTTAACAGCCTGAATGTCCAGCTGATGTCTCTGTCCAGCCACAAGATTTACGGGCCGAAAGGCGCCGGTGCCCTGATTTTCGAGAAAGGCATCCCCCTATCGCCTGTGCTGCTCGGCGGCGGACAGGAACAGGGATACCGGGCAGGCACCGAAAACGTCGCCGCTATCGTCGGCTTCGGCAAAGCGGCGGAACTTGCGAGATCCGAGCTTGCCCAACGAAGCGAACATGTGTCCGAATTGAAAACCCAACTGGAAGCCGGGCTCCGATCGATTCCGGGGCTCCGCATTTTTTCCGAAAACGCACCCCGATTGCCGAACACGGTGCAATTCGGCCTGCCGGATGTCGACGGCGAGATGCTGCTGATGAAACTCGATCAACAGGGCATTGCGGTATCCAGCGGTTCCGCCTGCGCGAGCGGCGGCAAGGAGCCGAGTTACGTCCTGACCGCGATGGGCATCGATCCGGTTTTGGCCCGAAGCGCGCTGCGGATCAGCCTTGGAACCGCCAATACGGCGGAGCAAATCGCCCAATTTATCAAAACGTTAACAGCCCTGGCAAACCAGGAAGGATGAACAAACACATGGCAATCACACTCACTGAAAAGGCCGCCCGGCAAATCAAAAAACAGCTCGAAAAGCGCGGCAAGGGCATCGGCCTGAAGCTCGGCGTCAAAAACTCGGGCTGTTCGGGCTTCGCCTATGCACTCGACTATGCCGACCAGCTTCAGGACAATGAGATAGTCTTTGAAGAACACGGCGTCAAACTGATCGTGAAGCAGGACGATTTATCGTATATCGACGGCATGGAACTCGATTACCGCCGCGAAGGCATCAACGAAGCGTTTCAGTTCAATAACCCGAATGTAAAAGCCACCTGCGGCTGTGGGGAAAGTTTCAGCATATAGTAGAAGCTCTCATTCGATCACCCCCGTACCGAATTCAACAGCGCGGCCAGTTCCTCATCACAGATCGGCTTGGTCAGATAGGCATCAAACCCGGCCGCCAGCGCATCATTGATCCGAGCTTCTTCAGCATAGGCACTGACCGCGACCATCTTGATCGCCTTATCCTGACCTTTGACGATCATCAATAACTCGAGCCCCGACATCACCGGCATGTTCAAATCGACCAGCGCCAACCGGTAATCGTTCCGTTGAATCAATGCCAGTGCCTCCCTGCCGTTGGCGGCCGCATCGACACTACAGCCTTCGAGCTCCAGCAGATTGGTCAACAGCAGCAGGTTGATTTGACTGTCATCAGCGATCAATACCCTGAGCGGACCGTCGACCGGTTGCTGCGCGGGTCCCTTCACTTGCTCGACCGGCTCCTCCTGCGCACTCGGCAAGGGCAGTGATACCGAAAAAATACTGCCAATGCCGGGCCTGCTGGTCACTCCGATCGTCCCGCCCATAATATGAATCAACTCACGGGCAATCGCCAAACCCAGCCCGAGACCGGGCCTTACGAATCCATCCTCGTTCAGTTGCTTGAAAGGAGTAAAGATCGAGTCTAGATCCTGTTCCTCTATCCCGCAGCCTGTATCTTCGATCGTGATACGCCAGCACCCGTCAAAATAATTCGAGGTCAACGTCACCCGCCCCTGCTCGGTATACTTGATCGCATTATCGAGCAGATTCACGATCACCTGACGGATGCGCTTTTGATCTCCGATCAACAACCGCGGCACAGGCAAGCCATTGACATCAAACTCAAGCTGCTTGGCTTCCGCGCTCAACCGGCATATTTCGACAATATTTTTTAAAAGTTTATGGCTGTCGAAAACCTGGATATCGGTTCTGATCTTGTTCGATTCGATCGAGGCAAGATCCAGAATCCCGGTAATCAGGTCCAGCAAATGATTGCTGCATTGCTTGATCGTATTGATCTGCTCGTAATCTTCCTTGTGAAATCTGGGCTTTTTCAGCAGCAATTGCGAAAAACCCAGTATCGCGTTCAGCGGGGTACGCAACTCATGGCTGATATTCGCCAAAAATCGGCTTTTCGATTCGTTCGCCGCTTCCGCGGCGATTTTGGCCTTCAGCAACTGATCGGTACGCTCCTTGATAAGGGATTCGGTCCGGAAGAAACGCCCGGTCAGCATCAACAGGCAGGTCCCTAAAAGACTGGTAAACAGCAGCCCGCTAATCAGCACGACCCAGATCGGCCAATCGGGCTGAACATCCGCCCTGGCATCATAAAAAGACAGCAGCCACTGATGCCCTGCAATTTCCTTCGAATATTGCACAGCCGCTTTTGCATGCGGAAAAGCAACTGGCTGATCCGAATAAATCAGGTTATGTGAGCCAGCCTCTCGATCTTCCAGGGCTATCGACACAAAGCAGCACGTTTTTTTCAAGGCCCGTGTCGAAAAATGCACTAAATCGGCAACCAAAAAGGAAGTCGATATGAACCCTAAAAGACTTTCCTCGCCCTTTGGTTTCTTAGTAAAAACCGGCGTAAAAACGATGACCAACCCATTTTCCGAGGAAAGATAAACGTCCTTCTCTTTTACCTGGCGATTCTTGAGCCGGTTTTTGAGATTAGCCGGCAAGACATACTGCGCAGAACCTGCGTTATACAGATATCCATTCAGCGGCGAGGTGAATTCCAGATTGATGCCCCCTCCGTCAACTAGGGTAATCCAACTGCTCGATTTGACTTCAGGAAACAGCGCCAGCGTTTGCCGAGTGAACACGGTAAATTCTGATTGTTCCACACGCTGGGAACCATAAAAAAAATTGCGCACTGTATCGATCGCATGGATATCGCCCTGCAGGCGATTGATGAGCGCCTGGGATAAAGTCACCGTTTGATCATGAAATTCCTGGCGCTGCTGCTCGGTCTCGAGCTGCCGGACATAGAGGTATAGGATGATCACCAGTATAAAAGTCGAGATCAACGGCAGACCGACCGAATAGCGGCGCTCACTCCAAATCGGCCGGGGCTCCGCATAGGCAATCAAAACAATCGGGGTAAACACCAGCACCCCCATCATATCGCCGATCCACCAGGAAAACCAGTGCGGGAATAGCTGCGCCGCCTCGATCATCCCGGCCTGTTGCAATGCCAGCACACCCACTGTCGGCGTAATCAGACAGCCTAAGGGGCCACCGAGCAGCATGAACAGGATCACGCATCGATCCTCGATCAGGGGATTCGGAAAACCCACCATTTTCTCAATCAGGATACAACCCAGTAACGCACTGAGCGTTGCGCCCGCGGCATTTGCCGCATAAACAGCAATCATCGCCCCTTCGAAGTCGAAAGCATGAGCAAAGGCACTGACCGCAAAGTTGCCAAGAAATACGCTCGGCCATTTGAGCTTGCCAAGCAGCAGCAATGCCGCCAGCGCGATTCCGGCCGAAGGCCCCAGCACGCCTCCATGGCTCGACGCCGCATTCAGTAATTGGCCCAGAACACCGAAACCAAAATAGATGAGCGCCAGAACTATCACGATAAAAAGATAATTCAACGCGCGCATCAGGAATAAATCATTCATTATCGGCGGCCAGTCCTAGAAAATTACGAATCCGGCTATCATTTTAGCATCGTTGTACACGATCGATTTCATGCAGCCCATTTTCTCTGTGCCAGATTTCGCCTGTGCCGTAGCCCGGCTTGGTGCATAATAACCGGGAAAAGGAGTCGCGTCTTGCGCCTGAGTCCTAACGTTCATAATTTAATCTTCCAATATCACCATGTGGTCTGTTTCAGTGTTGATCCTGTTGCTTATAACCTTCCTGATTACGGGCATCCTGTTGTGTTTGCAGTTAACCGCAAGTCTTTATCTACGTCGTCGCCCTCAGCCCCTGCCTCCCTCTCGTCCTCTGCGGCCGAATGTCCAGGTAACCGCTTGGCACATATTGAAGGCGGAGCAGGCGCTGGAAAAACTGAGCGTGTTGTCAGCGCCCGGCCTGAGCCAACAAGAAGCTGCGCACCGTCTGGAGACTCTTGGCCCGAACCAGCTGGCCGAAACGCCACCCCGCCCTATCTGGCTTAAGTTTCTGGCTCAGTTCAAAAGCTTTCTGATCATCGTGCTGTTTGCCGCCGCGATCCTGGCGACCGCGATCGGCGACGTTGTCGACGGCGTCGTGATCCTGATCGTCGTCCTGATCAATGCGGTATTGGGGTTTTCGCAGGAATTTCAGGCAGAAAAATCATTGTCCGCGTTGAAAAAGATGCTCGCCTTGCAAACCAAAGTCCGTCGTGATGGCAACAATTTCGAGCACCCCTCGATCCAGATCGTACCCGGCGATATCGTGATTCTACATGCCGGTGACAAGATTCCTGCCGACGGCCGGCTGATCACAGCGAATCTGCTCGAAGTTGACGAATCGCCTCTGACCGGAGAATCAACACCGGTCCTCAAACAAACGGAAGCCTTGGCCCAGGCTGAACTGCCAATAGCCGAACGCAGCAATCTGCTGTTCATGAACACGACCGTCACGCGAGGGCATGGGGAAATGGTGGTAACCGCGACCGGCATGGCGACCGAGATCGGCAGGCTGGCGGGACTTCTCGCCGAGCAGCAGGATGGAGAAACGCCGCTGCAATCCCAGCTGAACAGTCTGGGCAAAAGCCTGGCCTTGATCGCGCTGACGATTATTATTCTATTGTTCGGCAGCGCGGTCATGCGTGGCGAGCCGTTGGTTCAGACCATGTTCACCGCGATAGCGCTGGCGGTCGCGGCAATTCCGGAAGGTTTGCCGACCGTCGTGACCGTCACGCTTGCGCTCGGGCTGCGCCGGATGGCCCGCAATCATGCGATCGTCAAACGGTTGGCTGCGGTCGAAACCCTGGGCTGCACGACGGTGATCTGCACCGATAAAACCGGCACGCTGACCGTCAACCAGATGACTGTGCGTTCGCTGTTTTTTAAGGAGCAGTTGTTTCGCGTCACCGGCAACGGCTACGAGATCGAAGGCCAAATCTTTCCGGTTTCGGGATCTGCCCTGCCCGCCAATATGGCGCGTTTGCTATTGCCGGTTGCTTTGTGCAATAACAGCCATTTGCAGGCGCAGCGAGTCGTCGGCGACCCGATGGAAGGTGCGTTGCTGGTTCTCGCCGCCAAAGGCGGCATCGATAAAGACCAGGCTTTGCGCGGGCAGCCGCGTATCGCAGAAATCCCGTTTGATGCAGACCATAAATTCATGGCGACTTTTCATCGTCTGGAGGATCATATCCAGATTTATGTAAAAGGGGCGCCGGAAGTCCTGCTCGAACGCTGCCTCGACGCAGTAGACGGCAACGGCGATACCGTACCGCTTCAGTATCAGCTGTTGATAAATCAAAATAACAGGATGGCTGAGTCCGGCCTCAGGGTGCTGGGCGTGGCGGCCGGCAGAATTTCGGAGGCCGAATTCGCCGCCGACGGCGACCTATTCGGTTTTCTTGACGCACTGACGTTTATCGGATTGGTCGGCCTGATGGATCCTCCTCGCGCCGAAGCCGGTACCGCGATCAGCCAATGCAGAAAGGCCGGCATTCAGGTCAAAATGATCACCGGCGACCAGAAGGTCACCGCCAATGCAATTGCACAGGAATTGGGACTGGAAGGAAAAGTGCTGGACGGCCGCGAACTGGCTGCCATGGACGAACGCCGGCTTGCCGATCATATTGCAGAGATCGGCGTTTTCGCCCGCACTGCGCCGGAACAAAAAGTCCGGATCATTCAGGCTTTAAAGGCTGAAGGCCATATTGTCGCCATGACCGGAGACGGCGTCAACGATGCCCCGGCGCTGAAAATTGCCGACATCGGCATCGCGATGGGCGTTAGCGGCACCCAGGTCGCGCAGGAAGCCGCGACGATGATACTGACCGACGACAATTTCGCGACAATCGTGAAAGCCGTAAAGGAAGGCCGCCGCATCTACGAAAACATGGTCAAATTCATCCGTTTTCAGCTTTCGACCAATATCGGTGCGATTTTGACCGTCGCCGGGGCCCAACTACTCGGTCTGCCTTCTCCCTTCAGCGCAGTACAGCTATTGTGGATCAACATCATTATGGACGGACCGCCGGCCATGTCGCTCAGCGTCGACCCCGGACGAGCGGATACCATGTCCGAAGCGCCGCGCCCAACCAAGGCGCGCATTCTTTCGCTACGCCGCTTCGGCAATCTGTTCACTTACGGTCTGACCATGGCGGTTGGTACTCTGGGCGTTTTATTCTATGCTTTGCTCGATGGCGACGCCGAGCATGCGCGTGCCCTCGCTTTTACCACTTTCGTACTGTTTCAGGTCTTTAATGTATTCAACGCCCGCTCCGAAAAAGACTCTGCCTTCAATGGGCATTTTTTCGCGAATCAAATGCTTTGGCTGACGCTGATTGGCGTGTGTTTATTACAAATTC
The DNA here is from genome assembly GCA_051061015.1 of Methylomicrobium sp. GTDB lineage: Bacteria > Pseudomonadota > Gammaproteobacteria > Methylococcales > Methylomonadaceae > Methylomicrobium. The sequence goes on along the minus strand of JBPFEG010000083.1, from coordinate 35,937 downwards.
TGGTGATTCACTGGCCGGCGGCGCACCGGATTTTCCATACCGTCCCATTAACCGCTGGAGACTGGCTAATCGCGTCCGCTCTCGCCTCTTCGGTACTGATCCTCGAGGAAATGCGCAAATTGCTGGCCGCCGCCAGACGGCTTATCTCGAAAGGAATCGCCAACAGAAGAAAATCCGGGCTGCCCGGTTAATTCAGCGGGACCGGATCGCTATCCCGTCCGGTTCATGTCATTGCTGAGCATCGGGATAAAACAGCGGCTGGCCGTCTTTTTTAAAGTGGGCGATGATGCCCTGCCCTTCTGCGCCGGTCACATAGCCGATATATTTTTTCGCCAGCTCGTATTTGATGTGTTGGTGTTTTTTCGGATTGACCGCGATCACATGATACGGATTCAGCAGCGGCGCGCTGCCTTCGGAGAGAATCACCAGTTGGGTTTTGTCCTGATAAGAAAGAAAGGTGCCTCGATCGGTCAATGCATAAGCCTGCTTGTCATCGGCCATCCGCAGCACAGCACCCATCGCCTGCCCGGTCGACAGATACCAAGCGCCTTTCGGATCAATGCCGGCTTTTTTCCACAGCGTCAGTTCCTTTTTATGGGTACCGGAATCGTCGCCCCGGGAAATGAACGGCGTCTTGCCCTGGCCGATCTTTTGCAAAGCCTCGATCACGCCGGGAGCGCCTTTTACCGCTTCAGGATCGGACTTGGGTCCCACGATCACGAAATCGTTGTGCATCACCGCTTTACGATCCACCCCAAAACCTGCCGCGACGAATTTTTCCTCGTCTTCCGGCGCGTGAACGAATAGGACATCGACATCGCCGTTCTCGCCCAGTTTCAACGCCTTGCCGCTACCGACCGCGATCACGTCGACCTTGACCTTCTCGGCCTTTTCAAACGGCGGATTCAACACTGCGAGCAGACCCGAATTTTCGGTGCTGGTGGTAGTCGCCATCCGCAGGACCTCTTCCGCATGCGGGGCCGCAGCAATCGTCAACAGAATCGTACTAATGACTAGCTCAAGAATTCTCATAGGCTTTCCCCTTTAAAATTATTGCTGTTAAACGCTCTTCCGCTACGGCACTGTCCGAACAACAAATCCGCAGATTTATGTCATTATTACAACAGGGTGTACATCTATGCAATCCTTAAATGTGTCTTTTTAGGTGATTTTTACAGACAATGTTTCAGCCGGAGGTTGACCGAGGTTTACTGCAAGACGAATTTGAGGCCGATCAGCAGCAACACAGTCGCCAGCACCGGCCGCAGAAATCGCTCTGGAATCTTCGCGCTCAGATGACTGCCGATCCAGATCCCGGGCAACGATCCCACCAGCAAGCTGCCCAGCAATACCACATCGACATTGCCGATGCCCAAATGGCCGAGTCCTGCGACCGCGGTCAGCGGAATCGCGTGCGCGAGATCGGTGCCAACGACTTTCAAGGTAGTCATTTTCGGATACAGAAACAGCAGCGCGACCGTTCCCAAAGCGCCGGCTCCGACTGACGACAAGGTCACCAGCACACCGAGCACCGCACCGGTTAAAACCGTGGCAGGTGCGTGGAAATGACTAAAGCGCGCGGCATTGGTTTCATTGCTGTGATCGTCGTCGATCTGACCGACTTTTTGCGCCCTATTCATCAGCACGCTGCGCACCAGCAAGGCGCAGGCTGTCAAAATCAGCGCGATGCCCAGCGAGTAGGTAATCATGCCGCTGATTTCTTTGCCGGTTTCATGCAACTGTTTCAAAACATACAGTGTTCCGAGCGCACAAGGCAGACTGCCCATAGCCAACAAACCGACGACTTTCCATTCGACCGAATTATGCTTGCCGTGATGCACCCAGACGCCGCCCGTCTTGGTGATGGCGGCGAACAACAGATCGGTGCCGACCGCAACCGCCGGCTTGAAACCGAATAAAAAGACCAGCAATGGCGTCATCAATGATCCGCCGCCGACACCGGTCACCCCGACCAGTAAACCGACCGAAAAACCCGAAACAATATATGCCATGCTTAACAAAGCGCACTCCTTAACAAATTCCGTAAAAAGACGCGCACTATACCAGTTTATGATTGCTTATTTAACAATATGTTATCCTATACCGATTCCATAAGAACCCACGTCAACGTTCAAACCGCCATGAAACAGCACCCGTTATGCTACTCCGGCGAATCCGCGCGGAAGCAACCGGAGGCCGCGTAACGCCTGATGCACAGCGCTTACCGCTTCGAAGAAGTCCGTTTCAGTTACGGAGGGACTTTCCTCTTGTCGCTGCCCGAGCTGGTGATTCCATCCGGAACCATTACCGCGCTAATCGGACCGAACGGTTCCGGCAAGAGTACACTGCTGAATCTGTTGGCCTTCGTGTCGGCGCCAAACACCGGAACACTGACGTTTTTTGACCAAATCATCGATGCCGAACGGCTTGCAGATTACCGAAAACGGATCGGTTATCTGCCGCAAAAACCGTATCTACTGCACGGAACCGTGCTGGATAACCTGAAGCTGGCATTAAGGTTTCGGGGCACGCCGAAAAATCTTTGGCATCAAAAAATCACCGCCGCCGTCCAGCGCGTCAATATTCCGCATCTACTCGGCAAAACAGCCAGCCAAATTTCCGGCGGCGAATTGCAAAAAGCCGCATTGGCCAGGGCCTTGATACATGACCCCGCCGTTCTGCTGCTTGACGAACCGTTTGCCTTCCTGGATCAGGACGGCAGCCATTTACTGGAAAAATTTATCCTTTCCTATCACCAGGACACCGGGGGCACGCTGATTTTCAGCACCCATAACCGGTTGCAGGGTCTCGCACTGGCCACTGACGTGATCTCGCTGATTAACGGGGAAACGACGCCATCGCCGCTGATCAATCTCTTTCAAGGGCACTCCGAAAACCATGTTTTCCGCACCGGCAAAATCGAGATCATGTTGACTTCCGACATCGACGGCTGCCGCCAGGTCTCGATTGATCCGCACGGGATCGTGCTATCGAAAGACCCGCTGGTCTCGAGCATCCGCAACCGCTATCCAGGTCGGGTGACTGCGATTGCCGACGAGTTCGGCAAAGTCAGGGTCAGCGTAACGGCCGGTGAAATCTTTCATGCGCTGATCACTTATGAAGCCTTGAGCGACCTGCAATTGCAATTGGGCGATTCAGTCTGGGTCAATTTCAAATCAAACTCGGTAACGACTTTCTAAGCGGACCGGTTTGGGCTTATCATGTACGTTTTGTCCGGACTCCCTCGGCTGTTCCTTATTTTATAAACGGTTATGAAGATTTACCTCAATTGTCTTTACTTACTGGCAATGCCAGCGCTTGCCGGCTGTGGTCAAACCGGACCGTTGTATATGCCAGGGCATCCGCCGCCCGGCCTCAAGGTATCTGTGGATGAAGAACAGCCCACCCAGATTCCCGAACGCGACATCGATCAGGCGCCGCCTCCGATTGAGGCCGTGCCCTCGAAACCGGCCGAGCCAAAATCCAAAGAAGCTATTTCCCCAACAGAAAACCCGCAATAAAAATGGACTATTTCAATTACCGGAACGATGAACTCTTTGCCGAAGACGTACCTGTCGGGCAAATCATCAAACAGTACGGCACGCCCTGTTATGTGTATTCGCGCGCCACCCTCGAACGGCACTGGCACGCGTTCGACCGTGCCTTCGAAGGGCATCCGCATCTGATCTGCTATGCAGTCAAGGCCAATTCGAATATCGCCCTATTGAATTTGCTGGCCCGTCTCGGCTCCGGTTTCGATATCGTTTCGCTCGGCGAAATGCAGCGGGTGATCGCCGCCGGCGGCCTGCCTGAAAACATCGTATTTTCCGGCGTCGGCAAGCGTGAGGACGAAATCATCGCGGCGCTGAAGTCAGGCATTCGCTGCTTCAATATCGAAGTCGGCGGCGAGCTCGACCGTATCAATCGTCTGGCAGGACAACTCGGCGTGGTGGCGCCGGTGTCGTTCCGGGTCAATCCGGATGTCGATGCGAACACGCATCCTTACATATCGACCGGTCTCAAGGAAAACAAATTCGGGATCGCTTTCGAACAGGCTCTGAGCGAATACCGGCGCGCCGCGCAGATGCCGAACATCAAGATCATCGGCATTGATTGCCATATTGGTTCGCAATTGACTGACAGCCGCCCGTTTCTGGATGCGCTGGAGCGCATTCTCGAACTGGTTGCTGCGTTGAAAACGGCAGGCATTGAACTGCATCATCTGGACCTCGGCGGCGGTCTCGGCATTCGTTATAAGGACGAGCAACCGCCGGAACCGGCCGACTACATTCAAGCCGTTTTAAAGCGTCTCGGCACCACCGACTTCGAAATCCTGCTCGAACCGGGCCGCGCGATCGTCGGCAATGCCGGGATCCTGGTTACCCGGGTCGAATACCTGAAAACGACCGAACACAAGAACTTCGCGATCGTGGATGCGGCGATGAACGACCTGGTTCGCCCTTCTCTGTACAGCGCCTGGCAGAACATCATTCCGGTGAACCTGAAAAGCCAGGCCGACGAGCAAACCTGGGACGTCGTCGGCCCGGTCTGCGAAACTGGCGACTTTTTAGGGAAGGGACGATTATTACGTCTGAACGAAAATGATTTACTCGCGATACGTTCCTCGGGCGCCTACGGATTCAGCATGAGCTCGAATTACAACTCCCGGCCGCGCGCGGCGGAGGTGCTGGTCGACGGCGGGCAAACGCATTTGATCCGGGCTCGAGAATCGCTTGAACAGTTATGGGCAGGAGAGAGGTTGATTCCTTGAGGAATCGCTGCTAAAGTCGATAAGATGCCTTATTTAAAAGAACTTTAATTGAATGATTCATTTCACCAAAATGCACGGCCTCGGCAATGATTTTGTCGTGATTGATGCGATTCATCAAACGCCACACCTGGAACCCGAATCGATCCAAAAACTGGCCGACCGGCATTTCGGGATCGGTTTCGACCAATTATTGCTGGTCGAAAAACCGGTCAGTCCGAATGCCGATTTCAAATACCGGATATTCAATGCGGACGGCGGCGAGGTCAACCAATGCGGAAACGGCGCCCGCTGTTTTGCCCGCTTCGTGCGCGACAAGGGTTTATCGGATAAAGAGAAAGTCCGCGTCGATACGAATGCCGGACAGTTGCTGCTGACATTTGACCCGGACGGTCAGATCACCGTTAACATGGGCGTTCCTCGCCATCACCCGGCCGAGGTTCCGCTACTGGCAGACCAGGAAGCCGGCATCTATCAGGTCACCGCGGACAGAGTAGTCTATACTTTTGGTGCGGTATCGATGGGCAATCCCCATGCGGTCCTCCAAGTACCGGATATCGACACCGCGCCGGTGGAGGAAACAGGAAGGCTTTTGGAATCGCATCCGATTTTTCCTGAGCGCGCCAATATCGGATTCATGCAGATTGTGGACCGGACGCATATCAAATTACGGGTCTACGAACGGGGCGCAGCAGAAACGCTGGCTTGCGGCAGCGGCGCCTGCGCGGCGGCGGTGATCGCAATCGAACGCGATCTTGTCGACCGTCATGTTCAAGTTGAACTGCCGGGCGGAACGTTAAAAATCAGTTGGGCAGGCCGCGGCGAACCGGTGCTGATGACTGGCCCTGCCATTTCCGTTTTCGAGGGGACGATCAATCCATGACCAAGCAGCAAAAAGCTTTGACTTCAGACCAGGTTGCGGACTATTTACGCGCGAATTCCGAATTTTTCAACGACCATCTGGATCTCCTGGAAGACATACTGATACCGCACCCGAGCGGCAATGCGGTATCACTGATTTCGAAACAGCTCGAAATCCTCCGCAACCGGAATCAGGAGATGGAAACACAGCTGGCTTCCCTGATCGAGATCGCCAAAAGCAACGATACGTCGTTCAACCGGATGCACAAGCTGACCCTCGCGCTGCTCGAAACCTCGACGCTCGAAGAAGCCGTCGCGAGTCTGGAAGACGTATTATCCGGGTATTTCATGACCGATTTCGTCGCGGTCCGCATCATTACCAGTAAACCGGACGCCGCGTTACCGCATCTTTTCCTCGAACCGGACAGCAAGGAACTCGAACACTTTCTGCCCATCCTCGCCGCCGATCAACCCAAATGCGGCCGCCCTACCCTGGCTCAAGCCAAAGTCTTGTTTGGCGCGGCGGCGCTCGAAGTCCAGTCCGCGGCAATCATTCCGATGCGATTTGCCGACATGAGCGGAATCCTCGCGATCGGCAGCCGCAGCAATGAACGCTTTCATTACAGCATGGGCAGCTTCTTTCTGACCCACATGAGCGAAATCATCAGCGCGCGTTTCCTGTCTTTGCTCTCACAAAAGAAATATGCATAGCGAGGCGCGGCAATGGCTGGATGATTTTCTCGTCGAACTGGAAATCGAAAGGCGCGCGTCCCTCCATACAGTCAACAGTTATCGGCGCGATCTTGAACAATTGATCCGCTTTTGTAGCGAAAAATCGATCCTCCGCTTCTCCGATGTTAGACAGCCGCATATTCGCGCGCACATCGCCGCGCGCCACCGGCAAGGGATTTGCAGCAAAAGCCTGCAACGCGAATTGTCGGCGATGCGCAGTTTTTATCAGTTCCTGTTAAAAAAAAGTCGGGTCGAAATCAACCCGGCCGAACACGTGCAGGCCCCCAAGCAACCACGCAAACTGCCGAAAACACTCGACGTCGATCAGGTGACCGGTTTATTGGAAGCCGGCGCGCATTCTGATCTGGAAATCCGCGATCTGGCGATGTTCGAATTGTTCTATTCGAGCGGTTTGCGTTTAAGTGAGTTGGTGGCGCTGAATCTGAGCGATGTCGATCTGGACGAACAGCAACTGATCGTCAAATCGGGCAAGGGCGGCAAAGCCAGAATCCTGCCGATCGGCAGGAAGGCGGCCGAGGCAATCCGCAACTGGCTACCGTTCCGGAACAACACCGCCGATCGTGCGGAAAATGCGATATTTACTTCATCGAAAGGTTTCCGGCTAAGCGCCCGCAGTGTGCAACTGCGCCTCGAACGCTGGCGTATCGCCAAAGGAATTGCCGAACATATCCATCCGCACATACTCCGACATTCCTTCGCGAGCCATTTGCTCGAGTCGAGCCGAGACTTGCGTGCTGTACAGGAGCTACTCGGGCACAGCAATATCGGCACGACTCAAATTTACACACATCTGGATTTTCAGCATCTTGCCGAAATTTATGACCAGGCGCATCCGCGGGCAAAAAAAACATCCGAACCCTAATTGCAGGCGGAAAAAAAATCCAAAATCTGCTACCATGCAGGTTATTTTCACCCAAAGCAATCAGTTACCTGAGACAGACACAGTTCATACAGGATTCCATTAATGGCGGCAAACGAATTTGAAGATAGTAAATCGAGAGGAGTACTTTGGGGCTTTGGCGTTCTGCTACTTGCTTCACTCGTGATCATCTTGATTTTAGGCGCTTGGTGGGGCAGCGAACCGAATCAGTTCAATGTCCAGGAAGAAGCGATGGAACGCGCCAAAATTACCAATACGACCGATATTCCGTTGGGTTATACCTACACCAACACACTGGCTCACATAGCCGAAGTTCTGCTGCATAAATCCGGCGGTTATATCACCAACGACGTAGCTCCGCCCGGTTTGTTCCTGGACAACATCTCGAATTTTGAATATGGCGCACTGGTGATGCTGCGTGATGCGACATCCGCGCTCCGGAATCACTTCGCGCGCGACCAGTCGCAATCCGACGAAGATCCCGATCTGAAAATCGCCGAGCCGTATTTCTATTATGAGAACGACTCCTGGGCATTGCCATCCACCGAAGCCGAATACCAAAAGGGCGTGGATGCACTGCATAACTACATGTCGCGCCTGCAAAAATGGGGCGGCAATGTCAAACGCGCGCAATTTTATTCGCGCGCCGACAATTTATGGCAATACACTGAACTGGTGATCAAACGCCTGGGCAATCTCTCGACAAGACTCAGTGCCAGTACCGGAGGCGCTGAAATCAACCCGGCGCTGGCCGTAATCGACCCCGATGTCGATGTGAACACCCGCAATACCAAGGCAGCAGTACTGCCGCAAACACCCTGGCTGTTAATCGACGACGTATTTTACGAGGCGCGTGGCGCCAGCTGGGCGCTGCTGCATATTCTGAAAGCGGTCAAATACGATTTCCATGATATTCTGCTCGACAAGCGCGCGATGAACACGGTCGATATCATGATCAAATCGCTCGAAAACGCGATGGCGCCAATCCTGAGTCCGATGATCCTGAACGGCAGCGGCTACGGCCTGTTCGCGAACTACTCTTTAACAATGGCGACCTATATTGCCCGCGCCAACGCATCCGCCCTGGACTTGCGCGACATCATGAACCGAGGCTAAAAAACGAATGGACGAACAAATCAACTACAATCTGACCAATATCGATACCTGGAAAAGAATTTTCTTCATGCTGATTTTTGCCGCGATCGGCGGCTTGGTCAGGATGCTGCTATGGGCGGTGATTCTGCTGCAGGTCGCATCGACTTTGCTGACCGGCAAGGCAAACAAAAATATCCTGAATTTAGGACGCAGCCTGTCGGTATATACTTATCACATTCTGCTTTTCATGACTTTCAATACCGAAGCCCTGCCTTTTCCATTTTCGGACTGGAATCAGACTGCGGAATTGAAAATGCCGGAAAAATAATTTTATTGCAAAGGGAGGGATGATTTGTCGTTATCTCTCCTAAGCTCTCAGGAGGCAATCTAAACAAGGAGCGGAACCCCACACTCTCTAGTCCTCGCCAAACACATCCTCTTCGCCAGCTTCCAATTCGTCCTCTTCCGGCAAAAGCCCGTCGTTCTGCAATAAATCCTTCATATAGCGGTATATCTGACGCGCCGATTTAGGCGGCTTTGACGCTGCGCCTTCCTTCTGGGCGTTGCGAATCAGCTGCCGCAGTTGCTGGCTGTCGGCTTCGGGATAGTCATCCAGCAATTCAGTTACCGCCTCATTGCCCTCAGCAAGCAAGCGGTCGCGCCATTGTTCGGCGAGGTGATGCTCCCGGACGGCATGTGCGCTTTTGTTTTTGAGTCGTGCCAATTTTTCAACAATCGGGTCGACATCGATCAGATGCAACTGGCCGGCGATATATTTCAACAAGCGCTTGCGTGCGCCTTTATGGGGCATCCCGGAAACTTCACGAACCGCCTGCAGGATTTTTTCCGGCAATATCAGCGTATTTAGCTGATCGGGGGATAAATTGGACATCTCCTCGCCCAATGCAAATAACGCAGCAATTTCTTTTTTTATTTGGGTTTTATTCGGTCGTACCGCGTAATATTCGACCTCCTCATCGTATTCGTCGTAATTCTCTTCAATCATCTTAAAGCACTTTTCACCTGTTATTCAAAATCCTCGTTATCCTTCAGCAAGCTCAGCCATTAGACAATGACTGATTTCCTGCCATGCCTCCATCTTTTGCGCCAGACTGAGGGCCGCATTCGCCGGACTGGTCGAGGGCAGCCTATGATACACCAGATAATCGAATCTTTCCGGCAACGTCGGCAAGATATATTTCCGATAGATTTTTTCCGGTGTCATCCCGTTAAAGAACACATGCCGGATCTGTTCGTGACGGCTGAAAAAATCGTTGAAATCATTCACTACAATCGAATCCATTTCGATGTCTCCATCGAGACTGCTGACTCTATAGCAGGTTTTTAAGACGTCCCACACCGCCACCCCATGCGTCATCAGAACTCCCTTGCGCAATCCATAACATAACTCAGGGTCTGCCCCGAATAGCTGCCCCATAATTGGCCAGAACGCATTTTTAGCATGACCGTAATACTGATCTTTTGCTTTCGACACTTTGCTCGGCATCGACCCCAGAATCAACACCCGCGCATCGGGAGCCGCGATCGGATCGAATCCGCTTATCTCATGCATTCTCTTTCCTCGAAAAATTACTCTAAAGCGAGCCAGCCAAATTTGCGATAATAGCCGGCTATTCGTAATTATAGGATACCCCCCAAATCATGTGGTTCAAGAATCTGACTATTTTTCGCCTGACTGAAACCTTTACCTTGACGCCGAGCGAACTGGAGCAAAAACTTCAAGCCCTGCAATTTCGCTCCTGCGGGCCTCACGAAGAATTCAGTTTCGGATGGACTCAACCGGTCGGCAAATCCTCCGATCAATTAGTGCATGCCGCTAACGGCTTCATGATGCTGTGCGGCAAAAAAGAAGAAAAAGTATTGCCTACAGCGGTAGTTAATGAAATGCTGCAGGAAAAAATCAGCGAGATTGAAGATCGCGAAGCGCGCAAATTATCCAAAAAAGAGCGCACCACCTTGAAAGACGAACTAATCTTCGAACTCCTGCCGAAGGCGTTCCGTTTCTCCCGTAAAACCTATGCCTATATCGACCCCAAAGGCGGCTGGCTCCTGGTCGATTCTGCCTCTGCCAAAAGCGCGGAAGACTTGCTCAGTAACCTGCGCAAGTGCCTGGGCTCGTTGCCGGCGATTCCGCTGAATACAATAGATAAGCCAAGCATCAATATGACGCAGTGGCTTTTGACGCAACAGGCGCCAGATGATCTAACGATTGAAGATGAGTGCGAACTGCGCTCCCTGGAAGAAGAAGGCGGCATCATCCGCTGCAAAAAGCATGACCTGACCGTGCCGGAAATTAAAAACCATTTGGATACCGGTAAACAGGCGATCAAATTGGCGGTGAATTGGGCGGGAAGGATTGCTTTCGTACTGGACGAACACCTGGCATTAAAACGCCTGCGCTTTCTGGACATGGTGCAGGATCAGGCGGCGGACATCGATACCGGCAGCGCGGCTGAACGCTTCGATGCGGATTTTACGATCATGACGCTCGAACTGGCCGAACTGTTACCACGACTGACAGCCTGGTTCGGGGGCGAGAATCGGTCGTAAAAAACAAACCTGCCCGCTCTCAAAGAGAGGGCAGGCTCCAACCTGTAAATAAACGGCGGGCATAAAAAAGCCCGATGGCGTATGCCACCGGGCTTTTTTAGCGATCAAAGCCGTAGTAAGGCTTATTTCAACATAGTTTTGTGGAACAGTCTGTCCAGTTTGTCGTTGGTTGCTTGAGCAGCGTCAGCAGCACGGTTAGCAGCGGCTTCAGCAGCAGCAGCGCGAGAAGATGCGTCATTAGCAGCAGCCAGTGCACTGTTAGCGTCAGAAGAAGCTTTTGCAACATCTGTTTTCAAACCATCGATTTGACCTTGCAGATTTTCGATGTCTCCGTTGGTGGCGCAACCTACAACCAAGCTAGCAGCCAATGCGATCATTGATAATTTAACAAGCTTTCTCATTTTCTTTTTCCTTTTAAAGATAGTTACGACTACAAAAACAAATTAACCGGGAACATTCTATCACAAATCAGGTCTAATAGTAGTTTATTTTATTTTAACCACCATCCCCGGCGCTACATACCGACGCAAATGATCGATCTGATTATTGGTCATGGCGATACAGCCATGCGTCCAATTCATGCTGCGATGGATTTTCTCATCCGCCGCCCCGAGTCCGTGTATACCGATTTGCCCGCCTAAGGGGGTATTCTGCGGGGGAATCTGTTGACTCTCGTTCGCTTCCACGATCTGCTCGTATGTATACTTATTGATAATGCCTTTGATCAGAGCAGTTCTAGCATCCTGAACATTCGGATAAGTCAGCCCGAAAAACCGGCGGAAATTGCTTCTCTCCCCGACCCAGCCGATTCGATATTCGCCATAAGGCGTAACATCGTCACCGCGATGGGTTTTATACCCGGCACCGCCCCGTCCAATGGCGATATCGCTAATCGTATCGACAGTATGTTCGCCTTTTTTGACCTCGATCTTCAACGCGGTCGTATCAACCAGCAGCCAAAAATTATCACTCGCAACAGCGGCGCTTGCAATAAAAACAAAAATCAACGACACACAAATTCGCAACATACTCTCTACACTCGACAGGAATTTTGGTGTATTTTAACTCTTCCGGTTAATCGTCGCACTTTGGATTCATTATGCAGATAAATACAATAACAACTCAACCCTATAACGATCAAAATCCCGGAACCTCCGGACTTAGAAAGAAAGTTAGAGTCTTTCAAGAACAAGGTTACCTCGAAAATTTTGTACAGTCAATTTTCGATTCGCTCGATGAAATAACCGGTAAAACATTGGTGCTTGGCGGCGATGGCCGTTATTTTAACCGGCAAGCGATTCAAATTATCATCAAAATAGCAGCCGCAAACGGCTTCTCTGAACTCATTATAGGACAAGGCGGCTTATTGTCTACTCCCGCTGCCTCGCACATCATACGCAAATACGAAGCCTATGGTGGACTGATCCTGTCAGCCAGCCACAATCCGGGCGGGCCCGATGAGGATTTCGGGATCAAATATAATGTCAGCAATGGCGGGCCGGCTCCTGAAAAATACACCAATGCATTTTACCAGCGCAGCCTGACGATCGACAGCTACCGAATCGCCGACATAGAGGACATCGATCTCGACACGATCGGCGGCACTCAAATCGGCCCCATCAAAATCACCGTTATCGATCCGGTCACCGATTACGCGGAATTGATGCAGTCGATCTTCGACTTCAATCTGTTGAAGCAAAGCATCAGTTCCGGCTATATCACCCTGCGATTCGATGCGATGCATGCGATTACCGGACCTTATGCAAAAAGAATTCTAGTCGACCTGCTCGGGGCTCCGAAAGAGTCAGTAATCAATGCCGTACCCTTGGAAGATTTCGGAGGCCATCATCCCGACCCGAACCTTGCGCATGCGCACGAGCTGGCCGAACTGATGTTCAGCCCGGATGCTCCGACCTTCGGCGCGGCATCGGACGGCGACGGCGACCGTAACATGATCACCGGCAGCAATATTTTCGTGACCCCGAGCGATAGCTTGGCGATTATGGCGGCGAATGCGCAGTTGATTCCGGCCTATGCCAAAGGTTTGAGCGGTGTGGCCCGCTCGATGCCGACCAGCCAGGCGGTGGACAGGGTCGCGGCCGCTTATAAGATCCCTTGTTTCGAAACTCCGACCGGCTGGAAATTTTTCGGCAATCTGCTCGATGCCGGTGAAATTACGCTGTGCGGGGAAGAAAGCTTCGGCACCGGGTCGGATCATGTCCGCGAAAAAGACGGGCTCTGGGCGGTGCTGTTCTGGCTCAATTTGATCGCCAGAAAACGCCAACCGGTAGCCGATATTGTGCATGAACATTGGCAAAAATTCGGCCGCGACATTTACAGCCGGCACGATTATGAAGCGGTCGAAACCGATATCGCAAACGGCATCGTCGAGCATTTACGCAAACTCTTGCCGACCCTGCCCGACCAAACCTTCGGCGAATTTACCGTCAAATTCGCCGACGAGTTCAGCTATACCGATCCGGTTGACGGCAGTGTCAGCAAAAATCAAGGGATTCGGGTGGGCTTTACGAACGGCTCGCGGATCGTATTCCGCCTGTCCGGCACGGGCACGGTCGGCGCGACGCTCAGAATCTATCTGGAAAAATTTGAAGCGGATGCCTCCCGACACGACCAGGATGCCCAGCAAGCCCTGGCCGAACTGATCGAGCTGGCCGAACAATTCTGCGAGATCAAAAAACGCACCGGCAGAACTGCGCCGAATGTGATTACCTGAAAAAGCGGACAAAGGGCGCGAGGCAAAGGGCGATAGTTTAAAAAACCCTTTGCCCTGCCCTAGCCCTCAAGACTGTGCGCAAATCCGTGCATAATGCAGATCAGCAGCACCCCGGCCGCGATCAGCGCGATCTGCTCCAGCGAGGCTTTCAACTCGGTTTTCTTATGCAAGGTCGGGATCAAATCCGCCACCGCCACATAGATGAAGCTCGATGCCGCCAGCGACAGGATATAAGGCAGGATATGATGCAGATCTTCGAGACTGAAATAAGCCAGCATACCACCCAAAACCGTCGCCAGGCTGGACAGGATGTTATAGAACAGCGCCTTGGCTCTACTGTAGCCGCTCTCCAGCAAGATCGCGAAGTCCCCCACCTCCTGCGGGATTTCGTGCGCCGCGACCGCCAGGCTGGTCACGATGCCGAGTTTCGCATCGGTCAGAAAGGCCGCCGCAATCAGAACGCCGTCAACGAAATTATGAATGCTGTCGCCGATAATAATCAGCGCCCCGGCCGAATGTCGATGTCCCAGCCCGTGGCTGTGCGTATGATGGGCTTGATCGTGATCGTGCGTTTCTTCGCCATGTGCTTCGCAAGCGTTGTAATGGCAATGGCGCCAGATCAGGAGTTTTTCGAGTACAAAAAAAACCAGGATCCCGGCCAGAATCGTCGCCGAGAGGTCCCGGAACTGTTCCGGCCTGACTTCTTCGAATGCATGCGGAATTAACCCCCAAAAAGAGACCGCCAGCAATGCGCCGATCGCAAAGCTGATGCCGTGCGGCAGCACCTGATTTCTCTTCTTGTCCGGCAACAGCAGAAACAGCGCGGCCGCGAGCACGCTCAGCACCCCGCCGAGGGTGGTAAAAATAATGATCAACAACAATAAGTTCACGCGTTCAATCTCTCCAGATCAATGTCGCCATGCGTCCTGTGACCGTATCCCGCCGGTAGGAATAAAAACGGTCCTGTTCAGTGACCGTGCAAAACCGGCCGCCATAGATATGCGAGACACCCAGCGCATTCAGCTCGATTCGCGTCAACTGATAGATATCGGCCAGCCATTTGCCGTTCGACTGGAGCTTGAAAGCCCTGCCAAATGCCGATGATTTCTGCACGAACGAATCCTTCACCTCTTCCCCGACTTCAAAGCGATCGGGGCCGATCGCAGGCCCCAGCCAGACCAACAGATCTGACTGCCTTAGCGATGCAACCGTATTACTGATTACACCGGCCAGTAAACCTCGCCAGCCGGCATGGACCGCGGCGACATGCAGCCCATCCATCGAACACAACAGAAGCGGCAGACAATCAGCGGTCATCACTGCGCATACCACACCCGCCTCATCGGCGTAACTTGCATCGGCTTGCGGCAGTCCGGACTCAGTTCCTGCCTTCACGACCTTATTGCTATGAATCTGCTCCAGCCAGACCGGCTCGGACGGCAATTTCAGCCTGTCGCGAATCAGCTGCCGATTATGCATGACCGCCTTTGGATCGTCGCCGACATGCAGCGCGGGATTCAGACTCATATAAGCGCCCTTGCTGACACCGCCCGTTCTCAGCGTTGTCGCAGCATGCACGCACGCCGGCGCAGGCCATTCGGGAATTAGAAAATGCTCAGCGCCGCTCATTCTCTTCCAGCGCCTCCAGTAAACGCGCCATATCCTCCGGCAGCGGCTGCTCCCATTCCAGGTATTCATCGGTCACTGGATGCAGCAAACCTAATTTTGCCGCATGCAGCGCCTGACGCTTAAAGCTGCGCAACTCGGCTTCGAGCCTCTCTCCGCAGTCCGGCGGCATTTGAAAACGGCCGCCGTAGACCGGATCGCCGAGCAGCGGATAACGGATATGCGCCATGTGCACTCGGATCTGATGCGTACGCCCGGTTTCGAGCATCACCTGAATGAAGGTATGATGCGCAAAACGCTTGAGCACCCGATAATGGGTCACTGCATGTTTGCCGGACTCCCTGACCGTGTAGCGCTTGCGATCGGTCGGATGCCGGCCGATCGGCTCTTCGACCGTGCCCCCGGCGGTCATTCGTCCACGCGTAATTGCGAGATATTCGCGGGTGATTTCGCGCTCCTGTAATTGCTGAGTCAGGCTGTTATGGGCCTGCAGCGTCTTCGCGATCATTAGCAGGCCGCTGGTTTCCTTATCGATCCGATGCACGATGCCCGCGCGCGGCAGCGTTTCGAGATGCGGATCATGATGTAGCAATGCATTCAACAAGGTGCCGTTCCAGTTACCTGCCGCCGGATGCACAACCAAACCGGCCGGTTTGTTCACGACTAGCAGGCTGTCGTCTTCATAAACAATATCGAGCGGAATGTCCTGTGGATCGGACTCGACCACAACCTCGTCTTCTGCCTCCAGCACGATCTCTTCGCCGCCGTCCAGCTTGTCTCTCGCCTTCAACACCTGGCCGTTCACCGTCACCCGACCCGATTTGAGCCATGTTTGCAGGCGGGTTCTTGAGTAGTCGGCAAACACCTCGGCCAATACCTGATCCAGACGCATTCCCGCCAACTCATAGGGCACTACGGCCGTCAATCTTTCCATCACAAATTCTTCTGATTCGCTCAGCGTTAAGTTATACTCGTTCAATTAATGCCGGTTTGCAGCTTGGCGTCGTTCCGAAGCTTGCCTTTCACTCCTTGGCTTGAAAAAGAGGCATGTTAAATTCAAATTTTGAGTTTAAACACGCCCTGTCTTTTCCCCACAAAGAGAAAAGAGATTAAGCTGGAGTCTCTCTCCCTAAACCGGCACGAAAACCGCTCATATTACTACGTGTCGATAGCACTATGCGATTAATTTTGTTAAAAAGTTTATTTATTTGCTGGCTGGGGCTCTCGCTGACCGGCTGCGAATCGCTGAAAAATTTCTCTTTCAGCAAGGACTCCGAAACGGAGGACGAATATAAAGACTGGAATGTCGAAAAATTCCGTAAGGAAGCGCAAACCGCTGTCGATGCCGGAAGTTACGAAAAAGCGGTCAAAATTTATGAAGCGCTGGAGGCACGCTATCCGTTCGGCGAAACTTCTGCGCAAACCCAGCTCGACGTAGCTTATGCCTATTATAAAAGCGGCGACGCCGATGCGGCGCTCGCTGCGGCCGACCGTTTCATCAAAATCAATCCGCGTAACCCAAGCGTCGATTACGCCTATTACCTGAAAGGGCTTATCAATTATAACCGCGGCTTCGGTTTCGTAGACCGGTTCCTGCCGACCGATACTTCGCAACGCGATATCAGCACTGCCAAGGAAGCCTATGAAAATTTCTCGGAGCTCGTCAAGCGCTTTCCTAACAGCAAGTATGTGCCGGACGCCAAACAACGGATGATCGCGCTGAGGAATAATATGGCGATGCATGAAGTGCATATCGCGCGCTATTATATCAAACGCAGAGCTTATGTAGCCGCAGTAAACCGAGCATCCGAAGTGATCGAAAAATACCAGCGGACGCCGGCCGTACCGTATGCACTGGAAGTCCTGAAAGAAGCGTACACCAAACTGGACATGCCGGATCAGGCCAACAATATCGAGCGGATCTATCAACAAAATTATCCGGACGGACCTCCGGTACCCGAGCACAGCGAGGCAACTTTTTCGCACAAGGTCTGGGATTTTATCGGGCTGGAAAAATAGCGACTTTGTCGTGGCCGACCTGAATGCAGATCATGTGCCTGGCGACTCGAATATAATCCTTCGCAGAAAACAGGTGCCATAAGAAAAGCTTTTCAAAACTCGGCCAAAAGGCCGGATACCAAATGAACAGACTCGCCCAACTCCATGCTGATATCGAAGCGCGTGTAAGCGCCATCCGCTCCGACCATCCCGATTGGCTATGCCGAATGGGCTGCGACAGCTGTTGCCGGCGACTTGCCGAAATTCCTCGGCTCACGGCCGCTGAATGGGATTTGCTGCAGGAAGGACTGTCCACCCTTCCCCTGGAGCTGCTGCAGGAAATCGGCCGGGAAGTCGCCGCGCTGACCGAGCAGACGTCACGTCCCATCGTCTGCCCACTGCTGGATCGAGCAGTCGGAGCCTGCCGGGTCTATGCTTACCGCCCGGTCGCCTGCCGAACCTATGGGTTCTATGTCCAGCGCGACCAAGGGCTTTACTGCAAAGACATTGAATCGCGCATAAACGATGGCGCCTGGGCCGAGGTGGTGTGGGGCAACCAGGACGTCATTGACCGCCGCCTACGGGATCTGGGCGAAAGCCGCGAATTGACCGACTGGTTCGCACGTTGGAAGAAGGGTATGGAAAGGGATTGAACTGGTGATATTGACCCAAATTTGCCTCTCAGCTCAAATTCTTAACTGTCGGTTGAAAGCTGTATTTCGGTCATTTGAAAAGTAGTTTTTGGAATATCCCGATTTGATTATCGCCCAATTATGAGTATTCCCATCTAGTGTTTCAGTGTTTTAAGCTATTTTTTGAAATTTGTACTTACGGCAAACTTACTTTCGGCGTAAATCTACCGACCTAGATAATAATTTGTTATACGCTTAAAAAGGATCATTTTTGAATGATACATAGAGAAATATCAGATAAAAAATACCAAATGGACTCTCTCGATGGTCTTCGAGGGTTAGCTGCTTTGATTGTTGTTTTCAGCCATACAAGCAATTCCGGTATGTTTTTTATTCCTTTTCTTGATTTGAGAGGCATTGGTAAGTCGGGCGTATTCTTGTTTTTCCTGTTGAGCTCGTTTTTGCTGACATTGCCGTTGTTGCGCAAAGGAAAAGAAGTTTTTACGTTCCCGGTAATGTCTCATTATTGGCAGAGAAGGTTTTTTCGAATATATCCGCTCTACACTCTTTATTTACTACTTGGTGTTATTAGCACTTGGGTTATCGCTGCCGCTCTCGGAAAAAGTGGGATGGGTATCCCTTTTGCGCTTGATTGGGGCGGCTTTATTAACCACCTGGCTCTACTGGAAGGGAAAGGAATAACATGGAGTATTGCGGTTGAGTTCAAATTTTATTTCATACTTCCAGTTTTTGTGCTAGCGATAGTATTCGTCCGTTCATACGGCCCGGGAGTCACGATACTATTTTTCCTGTCATTGCTGTTGCTATCACAAGCAATTTCCCCTCAAAGCGAATCTACGGTAAATGATACGAGGTTACTGCCATATATGCCGATATTTATTATTGGTATGTTTCTCGCTGTTCTGCAAGAATATATAAATATCAATGAATCGAATAAGGCCGTTACGTCCATATGCAGATATTTAGGCTACTTGGGTGTGGTTGGCATAATAGTAATGACGCCCCTGGTTTTTTCATTTTTTGGAGATAGGGAGGTGAATAATTATTATCATAAACCGTTCATTTTGTACGCTTTATTCTGGTCCTTTATCATCCTCTCCTCGGTAAACGTACAAGGGTTGCTTCAAAGATTTTTCACGCTGCCAATTCTACGGTTCTATGGAGCGCTCAGTTTTGGTCTTTACCTGTTCCACCCAGTATTCATTGGCGCGTTAAGAAGATTCGAGATAAACGGATACATGAGTTCTTGGCTAGTTCTTTTTGGATCTACAGCTACAGCATATATTTCATTTAGCCTTATAGAGGGTCCGATTTCAAAATATAAGCTTAGTCGAAGTGCGCTAGTACCAATAGCGCATATAACAAAGCGCTTCACACGGATAAAATAAAGCTACGCCGCTTGGCTATGCAGCTTTATTTTGCCGGTGAGCTTTTTATTATGAGTAGCCGCTTTACGGGATTGACTGGCCACCCATTTAAACACCTTTATCGACAGATGTTGGCCGCTTTGAGTCTATTAATTTTCAGCCGAATAGATTGGGTTAACAGCTTTATCGGCAATTGCTCTGTCTACAGACCACCCTTGTGGTGCATTGCTCTCGATCGCTTTTGTTCCCGACGCGATCTACCTCGCCCCTCCCAAGACTCGTACCTCTGCCCATAGACCACCCTTTAGTGGTGGCATCCATGCAATCGTCGTTAACTCACCATATCGATGAAACAAATGTTAGGTTGCACAAAGCACAACCCATCCTGACTTGCGGGATCAAATTCAGATTTTACAAATCAGCCGCCTTTGACCTTTTTCTCCAGTTCTTCCTGGCTCAAATGGCGCACCGCCTCGCCTTTGATCATATAGATCAAATGCTCGCAGATGTAGCAGGCGTGATCGCCGATATGCTCCATCGCACGTACAGTCCATAGGACGTTAATCGTGCGGGTAATGTTGCGCGGGTCTTCCATCATGTGCGTGATCAACTGGCGGATGATGCTTGCATATTCGCGATCGACATTGTCGTCCAGACCGGTAATCGCCGGCACATCCTCAATATTCATCCGCGCAAAGGCATCGAGCGCCCGGTGCAGCATGTCCCTGACCAGATTCGCCATATGCTGGATTTCATAATACTGATCGATCTTGCCTTCGCTGTCGGCCGATTGAATCGCCAATTTCGCGATTCGCTCAGCCAGATCGCCGACGATTTCAAGCTCGTTGATCACCTTGATCACGGTCAGGAGTAGACGCAAGTCGAACGCGGCCGGCTGCCGGAGCGCCAGTATTTGCGTGCATTCGCGGTCGATTTCCACTTCCAGCGCATCGACCTGATTGTCCTGCTTGATCACAAGCTCAGCCATTTCGGTGTCACCTGTGGAAAAAGCCTGCATCGCCAGTTCCACCTGCTGTTCGACCAGGCCGCCCATGGTCAGCACCTTATTACGAATATCTTCGAGTTCCTTGTTGAACTGCGCGGAGATATGATGCCCAATTTTACTGCTTTCCATTGTCGACTCCTGTTTACCCGTAACGGCCGGTGATGTAATCTTCTGTCTGTTGCTTTCTTGGATTCGTGAACAACTCGCTGGTATTCCCCATTTCGATCAGTTCGCCCATGTACATGAACGCGGTGTAATCGGAGACACGCGCCGCCTGCTGCATATTATGCGTTACGATCACGATGGTATATTGCTCTTTCAACTCGTTGATCAGTTCCTCGATTTTCAGGGTCGAGATCGGATCTAACGCCGATGCCGGCTCGTCGAGCAGCAGCACCTCGGGCTCGATCGCAATCGCGCGCGCAATCACCAGACGCTGCTGCTGGCCGCCGGACATGCCGAGAGCATTGTCGTTCAGCCGGTCTTTCATTTCGTCCCAGAGCGCTGCGCCGCGCAGCGCCTTTTCGACCGTTTCTTCAAGCGTTCGTTTATCGTTAATACCCTGAATCCGCAGACCATAAGCCACATTCTCGAAAATCGATTTCGGAAACGGATTCGGTTTCTGAAACACCATCCCGACGCGCCGACGTAACGCCGCGACATTGACCGACTTATCATAGATATTCTCGCCGTGCAGCAGGATCCGGCCCTCGATCCGTGCGGTATCAACCAGGTCATTCATCCGGTTGATGCAGCGCAGCAGCGTCGACTTGCCGCAGCCGCTCGGGCCGATATAGGCGGTCACCTTTTTCTTAGCAATATCCATACTGATGTCATGCAGGGCCTGTTTTTCTCCGTAAAACAGGTTCAGATTTTCGACCTTGATGCAGGTTTCGGAAGTTTCGGTCTGATCTGTCGAATCACGCAGAATCGATTTCATATCGATCGCATGGGTACGTGCTTGTTGTGATGTCATGATGATTAACCTTCAAGAGCTCTGTATTTTTCCCGCAGATGATTGCGGATCACGATCGCGGACAAATTGAGCCCGATGATCACCACGACCAACAGCAACGATGTCGCATACACCAAGGGACGTGCCGCCTCGACGTTCGGGCTTTGGAAGCCCACGTCATAGATATGAAAGCCGAGGTGCATGAATTTTCTTTCCAAATGTAAAAACGGGAAGTTGCCGTCTAGCGGTAATGACGGCGCCAGTTTGACCACACCGACCAGCATCAACGGCGCGACCTCGCCCGCCGCCCGCGCGACCGCCAGAATCAAACCGGTCATCATTGCAGGGCTTGCCATCGGCAGCACAGTACGCCACAGCGTTTCAAATTTGGTCGCACCGAGTGCCAGACTGCCTTCGCGGATCGATTTTGGAATCCGCGCCAGACCTTCTTCTGTCGAAACGATCACGACCGGCAGCGTCAACAGCGCCAGCGTGATCGACGCCCACATCAGACCGGGCGTACCAAAGACCGGCGCTGGGGAGGCTTCCGGATAAAACAGGCGGTCGATTTTGCCGCCTAAAATGTAGACAAAAAACCCAAGACCGAACACGCCGTAAACCACCGAAGGCACCCCGGCCAGATTGTTCACCGCGATCCGGATCAGCCGGGTCATGAAACCCTGTTTCGCATACTCGCGCAGATACACCGCCGCAATCACGCCGAACGGCGTCACAATGATCGACATGATGATCACCATCAAAATGGTCCCGTAAATCGCCGGGAAAATGCCGCCCTCGGTATTCGCCTCGCGCGGGTCGTCGGCCAGAAACTCGACGAATTTGGTGAAGTAATGACCCATTTTGCCGAATACGCCCATTCTATTCGGTTGATAAACCCGAACCACCTTGGCCAGCGCGATCTCGTGTTCGCTGCCGTCATCGGCCGTCGCGACAAAACTGTCTTTGCGGATGTCCCGATATAATCCCATTAATTCCGTTTGGAGTTTCTTGTACTCTGCGTCCAGCACCGTTTTTTCGGCCGCGATCCGCTGTTGCGCCTCCTTATCCCAGCGCTTTTCCAGTTCCAGTTTACGCTGTTCCAGGCGCAGCCGTTCCAGATCATAATTGACCGCGCCGATTTCCTTTTTTTCCAGATGCGCGATTTTCTCAAAAATCTCCAGCGCCGCCTTAAGCCGTTCCTGCAGCACCGGCATCGCATCAGGCCCTGCGGCGATCACCTTGCCGCTTTCCTTGACCGCTGCCAGCCGACCGTAAAAATTACCCCATTCACGACGCTCGACCGCAATCAGTTCGGGCGGATTGCTCTGCTGTTTGATACGGCGTTCCTGTATCCAGCGAAAATCAGCGCCGGAAACATCGCGATTGCCGGTTTTGATCTGATACTGAACCAGCACATCCTCATTATCTGCCATCGTGAAACCAGTCGCTTTCGCCATCGCTGCCGGCGTGACCGTCGTATCGATCTGTTCACCGATAATATCTCGCACCTGACCGCTGTCTTCCTGATAACTGAACTGCACCAGATCACTCGGCCAGAAATGTCCGACACCGCGCGCCATGATCAGTCCCAACACGCCCAGCACCATGATCAGGCAGGCGCTGACCGCCGAAGCCGTAAACCATATCCACGGATTGCCGCTTTTAAACCATGTTTTGATCATAACGAACTGTATTTTTCGCGTAAACGCTGACGAATGATTTCGGCCAGCGTGTTAAAAATAAAGGTGAACAGGAACAGCACCAGTGCTGCCAGAAACAAAATCCGGTAATGAGTGCTGTCGACTTCCGCTTCCGGCATTTCGACCGCAATATTCGCAGCCAGAGTTCTAAGCCCCTGAAACACGCTGAAATCCATCACCGGCGTGTTGCCGGTCGCCATCAACACGATCATCGTCTCGCCGATCGCCCGGCCAAGACCAATCATCACAGCCGAGAAAATCCCGGGGCTCGCGGTCAGCAACACGACTTTAGTGACTGTCTGCCAAGGCGTCGCACCCAATGCCAGGGAACCGACCGTCAAATGCTTCGGCACACTGAAAACGGCATCTTCCGCAATCGAAAAAATGGTCGGCACCACTGCAAACCCCATTGCGACGCCGACCACCAACGCATTGCGCTGATCGTAGCCGATGCCCCATTCACGGTTGAACCATTCGCGCAGCGAACCGCCAAACAACACCGACTCCAGCGGCACGCTGACCCCAAAGGCAAACCAGCCGGTAAACAGCAGCACTGGAATCAATAACACGCCTTCCCAGCCCTCGGGCACTTTATGTCTGATCGCTTTCGGAGCGAGTTGCCAGAGCAGGGCAAACAGAAAAACCCCTACCGGCAGCAGAATCAATGTCGAAAAGATGGCGGCCAGGTGTTTTTCAATGAAAGGGGCCAGCCACAAGCCGGCCAGAAAACCCAGGATCACCGACGGCAAGGCGCCCATCAGTTCGATGGTCGGTTTGACCAGCTGGCGCATCGCCGGAGCCATGAAATAGGCCGTATATACCGCACCCAGCAAAGACAGCGGCATTGCGAACAGCATCGCGTAAAACGCCGCTTTCAGCGTACCGAAAACCAGCGGCGTCAGGCTGTATTTCGGCTCGAAATCATTGGAGGCCGAAGACGACTGCCAGATATAGTCAGGCTTTTGGTAGCTTTCATACCAGACTTTGCCCCAGATCGAGCCAAACGAAACTTCCGGATGTTCGTTGTTGACGGTCCAGAAATGGATCTGACCGTCTTGAGACTGCATCAAAAAAGCATTCGCCCTCGGCGAGAAGGCTGCCGCCACAGGGCTCACGGCAACATTTTCCTCCAGCAGGCGTCTTTCCGCGGTCGAATTGAAAAGACCCAACTTACCGTCAGCATCAAAGGTCATAAATCCCTTGCGCCGCTGTTCAGACTCGACCACGACGACCGGCTTGTCGGAAACCTTGAAGACCCTGAGCTTTTTTAACACCACATTATTTAACTCATCCTTGGCCTTGCTCCACTGCGCGACTTGCCCCGAAGAATCTGCAACCAGCAGCGACAGATCTCCATTTAAGAAAGTCAGACGGGTGATGATGCGCCCAGCTTCAACCACGTTTTGACGTTGTCTCAGTATGGGAGCGCTTTTATCGGCAATATTGAAAAAACTGATGCTGCCGTCGCTGCCGGCCAAAAACAGATTTTCACCATTTTTATCGATCAATATCTCGGTAATATTTTCGGCCGGAATATCCAGGGCTGCATCGGTTCGCTGCATTGCCGCTTCTTCGGAAAATAACGACTGCTCCTTTTCAAAACTGGCTAAACGGATTTTGCCGCCGGTTTTCGCGACGATCACCGGCGCATCGCTTTGCCATTTGACTGCGATCTTGTCGAGAGGAACTCCCCCCTCCCCGATCATCAACGGCGCCTCCCCAAGCGGATATTCGAGCTCCGGCGTGATCTTGCGCGCCTCGCCGTCATAGGCCACCTTATACTGATCCTTGACCACGACCGCGCCGCCGTTCGAGAGTCCGTAAACGAACACACCCGCATTTGCCGGGCTGCCCGGCGCGAAACTGGTGATCGATGTGCCTTCGGGCACCCTGATAGCCTGGGTCAGCAATGGTTTACCGCTGGCCGCTTCGAAAAATACTACCTGGCCGCTATCGGTGAAACGGGCCGCAATCTCGTTCTGCTCTTCGATTTCAAGAAATAACGTCTTACCGAGCGACAGTTCCGGTACCGGGTAACGGTTTACAGATGATGCCGATGCCCCGATAAAGAGCGGATAAACCACATACAGGAGGTAAAAGAAAATCAGGATGATCGCGGCAAGAATGCCAAGTCCGCCGATAATGACACCATAACGCGCCAAGGTGTCTTTTATTAATCGCCACCGCTGGTAATAACCGGCAGCCGAATGCTGAAGAGAGCCTGACGTGTTTCTAAGGTTGTGTATTTCAGACATGCAAAGATGCTAGCTTTCAAAAGTGGCAATGATATAACAACATCAAAAGAAACGGCCAAGATTCGATGAATAAATCTTGGCCGTCCAATTGAAAAAATTATGATCAAGAAGAGATGCCGGTCATTTACCGGCATTCTTGGCACATTTCCCGAATCCGGATTCGGGCGGAAATGTTGAGGGCTGTTATTATTTGATCTCTTTCAGATACTTTTCGACCACTTTTACAGGCAGCGGAATATAGCCGTCTTTAATTACGACTTCCTGGCCTTCCTTCGATAACACCATTTTAATGAATTCATTTTCAAGCGGCGACAAAGGCTGATTAGGCTTCTTGTTCACATAGATGAACAAATAGCGGGTCAACGGATAGGTGCCTTTCAATGCATTCTCGGGCGTCGCTTCAACATATTCCTTGCTGCCTTTTTTCGCCAAAGGCACCATTCTGACGCCGGAAGTCGAATAGCCCATACCGGAATAACCGATACCGTTGGTCGATGAAGTTACCGATTGCACAACCGAAGCGGAACCCGGCTGCTCGTTCACATTGCTCTTGAAATCGCCTTTGCAAAGCGCGTGTTCCTTGAAATAACCGTAGGTTCCGGATACCGAATTGCGTCCATACAATTGGATGCTTTTCGCGCCCCAGGCCGGTACGCCGGCATCGCCCCAGGTTTCGATTTCCTTGCTGCCACCGCATTTCAGGGTGGAGGAAAAAATCGCATCGACTTGGTCCATTGACAGTCCCTTGATCGGGTTGTCCTTGTTCACCATCACCGCCAATGCATCCACAGCAACCGGAATCGCAGTCGGCTTATAGCCGTATTTGTCTTCGAAAGCCTCGATTTCGTCGTCTTTCATTTCCCGACTCATCGGCCCCAGATTGGAGGTGCCTTCGGTCAATGCAGGCGGCGCAGTCGAAGAACCGGCGGCCTGAATCTGGATGTTCACGTTCGGATAAAAACGGTTGAAAGTTTCGGCCCACAACGTCATCAGGTTGGCCAGAGTATCGGAGCCGACACTGGACAAATTGCCTGAAATCCCGCTGGCGGTTTGATAGGCTGGCAGAGCCGGATCAACCGTCAGTTTAGCCGCCGCTTCGCTGCTCAAAGGAGCGAATGACATAACGCCCAAAGCCAAAGCCAGCGATGATTTTTTAAAGGATAATTTCATATCAACTCACAAAAATAAATAGATAGACGAACTCTTTACTGCGCATAGGTTAGTCATCGAATATGACAGAATTATGACAGCAAAGATTTCCTCACAAGATGAGACTAATTACCCGCAACAATGGAGGGGCTCACCTAATCTATTTTTAGGGCTTTAAGCTTTGAATAAAGCGCTTTGGCATCTTAGCCAAGCGATGAAATCAATTGAATAGACTCTAACCAAAACCGCTTTATACTGAACTTTGACGGCATAAATTCGCTTCATTAAACCGTTCCAGCCAATAGGCGGCAGATTCCGGCTTTGACAGCGCAAATCCCTGATAAAAGCGGGCGCCGCTTTGTTTGGCAATCGCCAGTTGCCGTGCCGACTCAACACCTTGTACGACGACTTCACCGCCGGCTTGATCGATCAGGTCGACGATGCGGGGCAAAATTTTTGCGACTTTTTCATCGGCAACTGCTTCCCGCAATAAATCGCTGTGCAATTTGACGAAATCCGGTGTGATTTTCCAAAGTCGTTTGACATAAGTCAATTCCCTTCCGAAGTCGGAGATCGCAATTTTGAAACCGCGATCGCGGAAATTCCGCAGCGCCTTATCGAGTGTCTGCTGGTGATCGAGATAACTTTCCTCCAGCTCGATCACAACGTTTTCCACCGGGACCGAGTGTGCATGCACAATCGCTTCGAAAATTTTTCCGTGCGCATCGACTTTCGCCAGCAGTGCCGGATGCACGTTGATAAACAACAGTTCCTGTTCCTGCTTGAAAGCAAGAAAATTGAGCAGGTGCAGGGTGCGGCAGATACGATCGAAGAGTACCAGACCGCCGGTTTCCTGAATGTAGCGAAAGACGAATTTGGGCTCGACCGGCAAGGCTTTCCCGATCGAAGGCCTGAGAAAAGCTTCATAGCCCATCGTATGCTGCCCATTGCCCGTAATCGGCTGAAACACGCTTTCCAGCGTAAACCCCCGGTATAGGCCCGTGTAACGGCCAAATTCATCGATATTTAAATATTGAGTGAAGTCATCCAGAAAGGCATCCTGCATTTTTCCGTTCATGGCTTCGATCACGGCTTGGCTCATCGCAAAGTGACTCCTAAAGAGAACAATTATTACTCCCGATCACGATCCTGGCCTCCAGGATATTTCCGCAAAAAAAGGCGGGTAACCCCGCCAGGAGAGCACATAACAACACTAATGGAAAACGATCGGCATTATTGGCTTGAGCTCAATCTTAGGGGGATTTGCCGTTTTGAGAAAACGATAATAATCGATGAATATATCTGTTAATTGCGTAATGCCCCTTTTCAATCCCTGTAGAATGCCTCCGCCTAACGCGGTGGATTCCATTCCTCCTGTCAGAGTAAAATATCGTTTTTTGGTGTGATAAGGATTGGGCTGAACACCCATCCGGACCCATTTCCCGCCTAACTCAGGTATCCCCTATAGAAAGTTCATCACGGAGGAGTTTGTCCCGATGTCCGGTTTTTTTTCCAAGCAACGCATTACCGCCGGCCGAGGTTATAACCGGTGGATGGTGCCGCCCGCCGCTTTGTCGGTCCACCTCTGCATCGGCCAGGCTTACGCGTTCAGCGTCTTCAACGACCCTTTGAGCAAGATCATCGGCATCACCGAAGCCACGCGCGCCGACTGGAAACTGACGACCTTAGGCTGGATTTTCAGTCTGGCGATCGTATTTTTGGGTTTGTCCGCCGCGTTCGGCGGCAAATGGCTGGAAAAGGTCGGCCCCCGGTTGACCATGCTGGTCGCCGCCTGCTGTTTCGGCGGCGGCTTCTGGATTTCCGCACTCGGCGTGTACCTGCATCAAATCTGGCTGATCTACATCGGCTACGGCGTGATCGGGGGCATTGGGCTCGGCCTCGGTTATGTCTCGCCGGTGTCGACGCTGATCAAGTGGTTTCCGGATCGGCGCGGCATGGCGACCGGCATGGCAATCATGGGCTTCGGCGGCGGCGCGATGATCGGCGCGCCGCTGGCAGTCTTACTGATGGATCATTTCAAATCCGCCACCTCGGTCGGCGTGTTCGAAACCTTCCTGGTGATGGGCAGTCTGTACTTCGTCTCGATGCTGATCGGCGCGCTGACGATACGGATTCCGCAGCACGACTGGAAACCCGAAGGCTGGACGCCGCCGGTTATCGAAAACAAGATGATTACGAAAAATCATGTGCATATCGACCGGGCTTTGCTGACGCCGCAGTTCTATCTGCTCTGGCTGGTGTTGTGCCTGAATGTGACTGCAGGCATCGGAGTTTTGGGGCAGGCCTCGGTGATGATCCAGGAAATGTTCAAGGGTGCGGTTACACCGGCCTCGGCGGCCGGCTTTGTCGGCCTGCTCAGCCTGTTCAATATGGGCGGCCGTTTTTTCTGGTCCTCGGCCTCCGACTTTCTTGGCCGCAAAAATACCTACGTCATTTTTTTCGCGCTCGGCGCAGTACTGTATGCGAGCGTCCCGACGCTAGGTAAACTCAACAACATCGCCCTGTTCATCCTGGTGTACGCGTTCATCATGAGCATGTACGGCGGCGGCTTCTCGACGATTCCGGCGTATCTTGCGGACATTTTCGGCACGCGTTATGTCGGGGGCATCCATGGGCGCCTGTTGACCGCCTGGTCAACTGCCGGCGTGGCCGGCCCGGTACTCGTCAACTATATCCGCGAGTTTCAGATCGAACAGGGTGTCGCGAAGGCGGATGCGTATAATGTCACGATGTACATCATGGCGGGCATTTTGATGGTCGGCTTCATCTGTAACATGCTGATCCGGCCGGTCCATGAAAAACACCATATGCGGCATGATGAATTCGATGAACTCGACGGCGTTTTTCCGCGCCAGGCCGCATCCGATGCTCATTAAACCGGATCGCTATTTAAAGGGAACGCTACGATGAAACCTAACGACTTACCGAAATCTACGCCGCGAGCACTGGTGATCCTGTTTTGGCTGTATGTCGCCACGCCGCTGGTGTGGGGCATTTGGTCGACAATGAAAAAGGCGATGGCGCTGTTTAATTGACCCTTATCGGGTAGGCTTTGCCTACCTTTTTCAAAATCAGCAGTTTATCAGTTTCAAAAAAAGGTACGCACCGCGTACCCGATTCCATCAGGGCAGCGGCACTGGATGCGTAAATACCGAATCGTTGTCCTTGACCTGATTATGACAGGCCAGACACTCCTGCACAAACGAAGCATCGTTGCCGTACGGCTTTTGTTCCATGCCGAGCCAGCGCGCAAATCCCCATCCCCCGGTCTTCGCGTATTTTGCTGAATCCTTGATCATGAATTCGGCATGCACGAATTCGCCGGGCACGGTCGCCGAGTCCCATTTCGGATGAACCCGATCCTTCCATGCCAGCTTTCCGAGAATACTGCCATCCGGCCAGGGATGCGTATTGCCGGCTCTGGCTGCATCGACCGCCGTATCATTACCGACAATCACCCGGAGCGACTCTTTATCCTGACGATGAGATACCCCGATCACACGCCAGTTTTTATAATAAGCCGGCAGTTCGATGCCGTTCGGCGCCGGCACCGGTTTTTCGGCAGCCAAGGCAATGCCCGTGGCAAACAGCGCGCCAAGAGTTAAAGTACGGGTCAATTTCATCGGTTTCTCCTCGGAATATTACGCAATGGGGTCTGGCGGGACGCCGAAACGGATCTTGCCGGCAGGAGCCGCCTCCCCTACTGATTCCGATTATACCGGATTGCTATCGAAAGGATGAACCTGGGGGAAAAATGAAAAGCGATAAAGTAAAGATCGGTAACATGCATTCTTCATGTCGAGAAACTTTTTGCGTTACCGATAAAAAATTACGGGCACTGGTCGAGCGCCATACGGAAGACCAAAAACTTTGCGGATTCTGCGCCGCAATGAATTGCGCCATCCTCGCAAAAACTTACCGGGCCGCGCCGTATAGAATGTAAGGATGCGCGTGAGTGAGCAAAAAGTCGTTTACTTTCCTTCCGAGATCGGTTTCGCCGCTGGCGAAACCACGCGGTCCGTTTCCCCGCGCTGATCGTCTTCGGACACCTTCGCCCAGGCGCGGAGAATTTCCGCCACACTCCATGCCTGAGCAATACAACCGCGGGGAGTAAACGGGCTTTCAGCGTCGAAAACTTCGCTGATCGAACCGATGCAGGCTTCATGCAGATGCTTTTCCAATAATGCATTCAGAAAGTCGCCCGCCTCTTTACGCTGGCCGGGATAAATCCGCAACCAGGCGTCCACGTAAGGACCTATCAGCCAGGGCCAAACCGTGCCCTGATGATAAGCGGCATCGCGGGTGCGTAAATCGCCGTGGTAGGTCGCTTTATAATCGGGATGGTCCCGCGATAAAGTACGCAGCCCTACAGGCGTCAGCAGTTTATCTTTGACGACCTGAAAGACCGGCTGCCAGTATTTGGGATCCAGCACCGGATTGGAAAGCGAGAAGGCGAATAACTGATTGGGGCGGCAGGCCGGGTCGTCTTGACCGTCTTCACCATCGACGATGTCATACAAATGCTCTGTCTTGGGATTCCAAAAGCGTTGATTGAAGCTTTGCTGGGCAAGATCCGCGAGTTGCGAAATCTGGCTCAGCGGCGCGTGGACATTCTCCTCTTGCAGCCATTTTTCCAGCAGACGCAGCGCGTTGTACCACAACGCATTGATCTCGACCGCTTTACCGCGGCGTGGCGTGACGATCCAATCAGGCAATCTGGCATCCATCCAGGTCAAAGCATAACGCGGATCGCCCTGGATCAACAGGCCGTCTTTTGGGTCGCAATGAATGCCAAAACGCGTGCCTTTGATGTGATGTTCTATAATGTCCAGCAGCTTGTGCAACAGGTCCCTGAGCAAGCCCCGATCGCCGGTAATCGCGACATAGCGTTCGATGGCATGGAAATACCAAAGTGTTGCGTCGGCGGTGTAATACACCCCTTCATCTTCCCCTTCAGGGAACAGGTTCGGAATCAGCCCGTCGCGTATGTGATAGGCGAATGTGCGCAGAATCAATCCTGCCTCGACATGCCGGCCGGTCACCAGCGTCAGTCCTTCCAGGCTGATCATCGTGTCACGGCCCCAATCGGTGAACCAGTGGTAACCGGCAATAATGGTACGTACATCTCCACCAGTAGCGCGCATGCGGGCGGTTTCACTGACCCGGTCTGCAGGCGCGACCACAAACTGATCGGTTGCCAATACTAACTGCTTGACCAAACCTTTGTCGATTCCCGGACGCGCGGTTCTGAGCAAAGTCGTACGCCGTTCCAATTCAGCCTGCAGCGCCTCAGCGGGAGATAGCGCCAGCATGCTTTCCCAGTTCTCGGTGGAAGCAATCAGCGTCACCGTCTTGCCGGCAGCCAAGTCGGCGCGAAAATATCCGGGACTCCATAGGTTGCCATGGGCCTCATAGCCCCTTTGTTCTTCGATCCGATAAAGAATGTCGCTGAAACGCTTGGGCTCAATCGTGAACGCCGGCGTGCCGTCTTCAAGATAAAGACACAAAGGCGGAATGGATACACCGTGAACCTCGATATGCCCTGCGGAGGCTTTAAGATCATAGAATTCCAGGGGCGGCCCTTCGTTCAAAGAGGTGTCATGCCGGCGAAAATGCACGGCGATGCGCAGCTTAAGCCGCAACGGTCCCGGCCCTGAAACCAGGCGGTAACCGATATGCACGGTATTGCTCATATGCGGCATTAAAATCCATTTTTCGATCACATGATCGTTCAGTTCGTATCGCCAAACCGGCATCCCGGCATCCAGGCGAAATTCGCGCAGCGTGGACATGCCATAGAGATCCAAAGCGCCACTCGTTAATTCGATGCCGCCGATTTTCTGCGTGGTGCCGTCAGGCAACCGCACCAGTTCACTCAATTGATTGAGCATCACGTAGCGGCCGTGAGGATCCGGAATCGCGGCGGTTAACAGGCTATGGTAACGGCGCGTCGGCACCCCCGCGATCGTTCCTGACGCATAGCTGCCCAGCCCATTCGTGACAATCCATTCGTGCGTCAGCAGGGCTTCCTGCTCGTCAGAGGCCCCGGTCCAGTTCGTTCGAATAACAGCGTCGCTGATCATGATTCGGTATCCTTTGGTGGTCGGGCGACAGGATGCAGGACTACGGCGGATTCGCCCTGGAGATACCAGTTGCCTTCTGCAGGCCAGGGCGGCATGCCCAGGCCGCCATAACGAGGATCCTCGCTGGACCATATGACATCCCATGCACAATCCATAGGGGGAGCCAATAGCGGTTCCGGGGCCGGGATGAGATGATTATCCCGGTTCAAATTAACCAATAAAAGGCGGTCATCTCCCGGATTCTCCCCAAAAAAACGTATCACCCAGGCATCCGGACTTAACACGGCCCCATCAATTCGCTGGCTTTCTTGGCTGGCCTGGATCGCCGGATCGTCACGACGCAGCCGTAACAGATCGTAGTGCAGGGCGTATTCTTCCTTATGCTGATGGCGATCATTCAAGTTCAACTTCGAACGCGTAAAGGTGAGGGGATCGCGAGGATCCGGCAATCGGGACTGCATTTCGGGCGTAGCCAGGGAACGGAACTGGGCAAGAAAATCAGAGCGCCCGCGCGCGACCAAATGGGCGATTTCCTCTTTATGGTCGGCGAAATAAAAGAAAGGGCTGGTAGCGGCAAACTCCTGCCCCTGAAATAACATCGGCGTTTGCGGAGCCAATAAGAATAAGGCGGTCAAAGCCCGGTAGCGATTGGGACTGGTCAATAAATGGATACGTTTGCCGCTGCCGGAATTGGCCAATTGATCGTGGTTTTGTATGAAGTTGACGAACTTGGCCGGAGGCATCTCCAGGACAGGAGTTCCGCGGTTGTTATGCTGCCATGAATACCATTGTCCTTGATACAAAAAACCCCGTTTCAATGTGGAAACAAATTCCTGAGCCAGCCCCCGGTAATCGCTGTAGTAAGCATCAGCGCGCCCCGTCAGCGCGACCATCGCGGTATGGTGGAAATCGTCATTCCATAATGCATCAATGCCGAAACCTCCCTGTTCGGGCGGCATGATCAGTTTTGCGTCCTGCGGCTCATTCTCGCCGATAACAAAAGTTTTACGTGGAGCCCCTGCACTGCGCACTGTTTGTACGATTGCGGCCATAATATTTACCGAGGAACTGTCGAAAATCTGCTGGGTCGCATCGAGGCGCAGGCCGTCCAGGTGGAACTCTTTAATCCAATACGCCGCATTAGCGAGCACATACTCTCGCACCGGACCCGAATTGGCCCCGTCGAAATTCAGGGCATCGCCCCATTCGCACTCGTAACGGGTAGAAAAATAATCGCTTGAGAACTTCCCGAGATAATTGCCGTCTGGCCCGAAATGATTGAACACCACATCCAGAATCACACCAAGTCCGACTGCATGAGCCTCATTTACGAAATACCGAAATTCGTCCGGCGTGCCGTAAAGCCGCGTGGGCGCGAACAGATTGACACCGTCATAGCCCCACCCGAACCGTCCAGGAAAATCGGCGACCGGCATGATTTCCAGGATCGTCACTCCCAATCGGGCCAGTTCAGGCAATTCTTTAGCCGCCGCGACCCAATTGCCTTCATGAGTGAAGGTGCCGATATGCATCTCATAAATGACTTGACCATGGGCTTCAACTCCCGACCAAGCGGTATCCGTCCACTCAAATGTTAACGCATCGACGACTTGTGAAGGGCCATGGGGACCCTGGGGCTGAAAACGCGAGGCCGGATCCGGATAGGGTTGTGGGTCATCGTCCAGCAGGTAGCGGTATAAGGCCCCGACGCAAGGCTCTTCTATCATGCCGGAAAAATAGCCGGTTTCTTCCCTTTGTAACTCCACTTGGACCGGCCAATTAGCAGGATCGATATCTTCGCCTAGAGGATTCATGACCAGTTTCACCGATTTCCTTTCAGGCGCCCAGACACGAAAATGCACGCGATTTCCTTGCATCCTTTCTGCGCCTACCGGAAAGCGCCGGCTATTGACTAGTCCCGCCATCGTCTCCTCGCTCATAGTTGGCCCCATATAAGCCCTTAAGATTCGAACCTTACTAATTCAATTTTTGCTGCTTGA
Organism: Methylomicrobium sp.; assembly: GCA_051061015.1. Taxonomy (GTDB): domain Bacteria; phylum Pseudomonadota; class Gammaproteobacteria; order Methylococcales; family Methylomonadaceae; genus Methylomicrobium. The sequence continues at coordinate 1,462 of JBPFEG010000083.1, read as the reverse complement.
CATCTCCGCCTGCGAAAAGCAGACCCTTAATAGCACATGCTTATTTGGCTCCCCTAAATCCTGGATCAGAAAACTACGCCATGTGCCCCCCCTCGGGATACCGCGGCATGAGCCGGCTCTCAAAGCCTGTCCGATGGGGTGGATATTTGTTGAGGATAATCTAACGATCGAAGCAAGCATGAATTAAAGAACCACAACCGGCAGGTCGTGGCCTTGGGCAAAGGATTATGGATATAAAGCAAGCCGCAATTCCTCATATCGGCAATTTTCTCACTTGACCTCTTACGCAAAACTTTTGCTTAGTTCTACGCCTTTTTACTTTCACCCTCACTCCGAAACTTTAGCTTCTGGAAAAAGAGGGCGTACATCTATAAGTCCGCGACAGACCTCAGAGTACGCCCTCCCCTTTTAAGGTTTAACGCGATAAAAACGGTGGAGTTCGCCGCGTTGCTGTTGCCATTGAGCTGAACTTGCCGGCCAATGGTCTTCATCAAATCCAGGAGCGTTTTTCAATGTCTCTTTATCCATATCGAGAAGAAAATAATTCTTATCGGCCGTCCACCGCACTGCTGACCACGGAATCGCGAATAGCTTGTCGCCCATGCCCAGAACACCACCATAGGAAACTACCACATAGGCGAGTCGTCCAGTCATTGGATCAAGCACAAGGTCCTTGATATCGCCCAAGTCTTCTCCTTTTGAGTTTTTCACATCGGTACCGATAATCTTAGTGGCCCGGCTTACTTCCTGCATCTCTTCATTGGTCGCTTCCCTCAATTCCTTTTGCTTTTCTTTGACCTCTTGCCTTTTCTCCTTGACATCCGCGGCATAAGAATTGCCTACGAGTACCGCGCTCAAAATAGATACAGTGATAATAGGAATTAATGGTTTCATATTTATGCTCCCACTTCATAAAGTAATAATTATCTCGATTAAGTTTCGAGAGGAACTGAATACGTTATAACGATTCATGAATCTAAAAATAACCTATGTATCCAATACTGTCTGTACGGTAATAAACATAAATTATTATTGTATTTTTGCCAGTTTAAAAAGCTGGAGCTCATGCAGGGTTTAGACTGACTGCACTAAAGCCTCTATTCGACAAATCAATGCCTTCTTTTAGTAGGGGTATTGATAACTTTGACGTTTATAAGTATATTGAAAATTACTCTAATACAAGAGTATTCCTTTCTTTTATAAAGGCAATAAGGAAAACCCGCCAAACTCAATCGCATGCTCAAAGTCGACTTGCTTAAGATAATCAGGGAGGTCGAGGTGATTACCCTTACTTTCAACGACTAGGGAGATGGTTAAGGAAGCTAGGCTCAGGACCTATTAATCATTTTGGGGCTCACAAAGGTCTAAGCAAAGTGATTCACTTATGACCGGAGGTTCCTCATGAGCCATCTGTTTTATCTGACCCGGGAGCAATTCAACCGCATCCAGCCTTACTTTCCTT
>JBPFEG010000082.1:0-19113 GCA_051061015.1 Methylomicrobium sp. | reverse complement strand
ATTGCCGGAAGGCACGGAAATGGTGATGCCGGGCGACAACATCGCCGTCGACATTACCCTGATCTCGCCGATTGCGATGGATGAAGGGTTGCGCTTTGCAATTCGTGAAGGCGGTCGTACTGTCGGTGCGGGCGTTGTGGCTTCTATTACCGAGTAATAAATAATGTCAAATCAAACTATCAGAATCCGTTTGAAATCATTCGATCATAAATTGATCGATCAATCGGCTGGTGAAATAGTAGAAACTGCAAGAAGAACCGGCGCCCAAGTCAAAGGACCGATCCCATTGCCTACTAAAAAAGAACGGTTCACCATTTTGATCTCCCCGCATGTGAACAAAGATGCAAGAGATCAATATGAATTGAGAACCTATAAAAGATTGCTGGACATTGTAGAACCTACTGACAAGACAGTCGATGCACTGATGAAACTGGATCTTGCAGCAGGCGTAGATGTTCAAATTAAGTTGAATTAAAAGATAGAGGAATTGGCAGATGTCAATAGGTCTTATAGGTCGTAAGTGCGGTATGACCAGGGTTTTTTGTGAAGATGGCTCGTCTGTACCGGTAACCGTACTGCAGATCGACTCCAATCGAGTCACTCAGGTTAAAGGTCTTGAAAACGATGGTTATCGCGCTATTCAGGTCACTGCAGGCGACGTTAAATCATCACGGGTCAATAAAGCAATGGCGGGTCATTATGCAGCGGCCAATGTGACAGCAGGTCGCGGTCTTTGGGAGTTCAGACTCGAAGACGGCGAAGGCGAAAGCCTGTCTGTCGGTTCCGAACTGTCTTTGGAGATTTTCTCTGCGGGTCAAATCGTGGATGTTCAGGGAACCAGTATCGGTAAAGGCTTTGCCGGTGCAATCAAGCGTCACAATTTTCATATGCAAGATGCGACCCACGGTAACTCCGTATCGCACCGGGTATTGGGTTCGGTGGGTATGAACCAAACTCCAGGCCGCGTATTTAAAGGCAAGAAAATGGCGGGTCATATGGGTGCGGTCAAAACCACCGTACAAAATCTGACCATTCATGCGGTTGATGCCGAAAAGCGCTTAATACTGGTTAAAGGCGCTGTGCCAGGCGCGAAAGGCGGCGATGTCGTGATCAAGCCTGCCTCGAAAATGAAAAATAAAGGTTAAGTTATGGGTTTGCAAGTACCTGCATTAAATGATCAAGACACGGCCGGCAAGGTCGAAGTCAACGAGGCGGTTTTTGGTCGGGATTACAACGAAACGTTGATCCACCAGATCGTTACGCGCTTTTTAGCGGGCAGAAGAGCCGGCACCAAGGCGCAAAAGACCCGCTCGGAAGTAAGTGGCGGCGGAATGAAGCCGTGGCGGCAGAAAGGCACCGGACGTGCGCGTTCCGGTTCAACCCGCAGTCCGATCTGGCGTACCGGTGGGGTAGCGTTTGCAGCTAGACCGCGTAATTATGAGCAAAAGCTGAACAAGAAAATGTTCCGCGCCGGTATTCGTTCGATTCTGTCTGAGTTGCTCAGACAAGACCGTCTGGTCGTGGCTAACGATATTTTGCCAGCTTCGCCTAAAACAAAAGATTTCGTTGAGAAGCTGAAAGGCGTTAATGCCCGCCGTATTCTGGTTGTGGTCGATTCGATTGATTCAAACCTGGCGCTGGCGTCGCGTAATCTTCCTTATGTCGAAGTCGTGGAAGCGAACAACCTGAATCCAGTGTTGCTGGTGTCGGCAGAAAAGGTGATTGCGACTTCAGGTGCGCTGAAAAAAATTGAGGAGCACTTAGCATGAGCACGAATCAAAATTATTTATCGACTGTCCTTCGCGCGCCGATCATATCCGAAAAGAGCACGCTGCAGGCCGAAGCGAATAAAATTATCGCGTTCAAAGTTCTGAAGCAAGCTACCAAGAAACAAATCAAGGATGCTGTGGAACTGATGTTCAATGTCGAAGTCGACAACGTCAATGTTCTGAATGTGCAAGGCAAGCAAAAACGGTTTGGTCGTACTTTAGGTAAAAAATCGGATTGGAAAAAGGCATATGTCAAGCTGAAACCCGGTCATGACATCGATTTTTCCGCGGCTTAATTTAATAGATACAAAGATCAATTAGGAAACGGTAGTTAACATGGCGATTGTAAAGTCAAAACCGACATCACCAGGTTCACGGTTTGTAGTACGGATCAAATCAGAAGATCTGCATAAAGGCAAGCCGCATGCACCATTGCTGGATAAAAACAGCAAAACAGGAGGTCGTAACAACCAAGGGCGTATCACAACACGTCATGTCGGCGGTGGTCACAAGCAGCACTACCGTATTATTGATTTTAAAAGAAATAAAACCGACATTCCGGCCGTTGTAGAACGTCTCGAGTACGATCCGAACCGGACCGCTAATATCGCTTTAGTCTTGTTTAAAGACGGCGAGCGTCGCTACATCATTGCTCCCAAAGGTTTGGCTGTCGGTCAGGAAGTGCTTTCTTCCGAGACAGTTCCGGTCAAGCCAGGAAACTGCATGCCGTTGCGTAACATTCCGATGGGTACCACCATTCACTGTGTTGAGCTAAAGCCTGGCAAAGGCGCCCAGCTGGCCAGAAGTGCGGGAACATCAGCGCAATTGGTTGCGCGCGAAGGCGCTCATGCAACATTGAGACTGCGTTCCGGCGAAATGCGTAAAGTATTAGCCGATTGCCGCGCGGTGATTGGTGAGGTGTCCAATTCGGAACATAACCTGGCTTCTTTGGGTAAAGCCGGCGCAACTCGCTGGCGCGGCGTCAGGCCGACCGTTCGCGGTGTGGTCATGAACCCGGTGGATCACCCACACGGTGGCGGCGAAGGCCGTACATCCGGTGGCAGACATCCGGTTTCGCCATGGGGTATGCCGACTAAGGGCTACAAGACTAGAAAAAACAAGCGGACTGACAATATGATCGTCAGACGCCGTAAGCAAAAATAGTGAGGAATTAGCGTGCCACGTTCAATTAAGAAAGGTCCTTTTGTTGATCACCACCTTATCAAGAAGGTGGAAGATGCGGTAAGCAGCAATAATCGGAAACCAATTAAAACCTGGTCCAGAAGATCGATGATAGTGCCCGATATGTTGGGTTTAACCATTGCTGTTCATAATGGACGCCTTCATGTTCCGGTTCTCGTTTCAGAGAATATGATCGGTCATAAGCTTGGCGAATTTGCCCCAACTCGAACATACAAAGGCCATGTGGCCGATAAGAAATCCAGATAGGTGAGAGATGGAAACCAGTGCAAAATTAAGTAATGCGCCCTTGTCGGCGCAAAAAGCCCGGCTTGTTGGCGATCAAATCCGCGGACTTCCGGTCGATCAGGCCTTGAACGTATTGAAATTCAGCTCCAAGAAAGGCGCGGCGATCATTAAAAAAGTGCTCGAATCCGCGATCGCGAATGCTGAAAATAATGACAGCGCCGATATTGATGATTTAAAAGTGTCTACCGTTTACGTTGATGAAGGGGCGACCTTGAAAAGATTTAAGGCAAGAGCTAAAGGACGTGCAAACCATATCCTGAAAAGAACCTGCCATATCACAGTTAAAGTCGCAGAGAGCGCGTAGGGGTAGATAATGGGTCAAAAAGTACATCCAGTAGGCATTCGTCTGGGTATCGTGAAGGACTGGAATTCTAGATGGTTTGCTAACAATCAGGATTATTCGGTTTTTCTGCATCAAGACTTGCAAGTCAGAGACTTCATCAAAAAGAAATTGGCGCATGCCTCAGTCAGCCGGATTCAAATCAACCGTCCGGCCAATAATGCGCATATCACGATTCATACTGCGCGTCCGGGTATCGTGATCGGCAAGAAAGGTGAAGACATCGAAGTTTTGAAACAGGAAGTTTCAAAAATGATGGGCATTCCGGTCCAAGTCAACGTTGAAGAGATCAGAAAGCCTGAGCTCGATGCGCAACTGGTTGCTGAGGGTGTAGCACAACAGCTCGAAAAACGGATCATGTATCGCCGCGCAATGAAGCGTGCGGTGACCAATACGATGCGTCTGGGCGCCGAAGGGATCAAGATCAACGTCGGTGGCCGTCTGAACGGGGCCGAAATTGCACGGAGCGAATGGTATCGTGAAGGCCGTGTGCCATTGCACACCTTGCGTGCCGACATCGATTATGCAACCGCGGAAGCGAAAACCACCTATGGCGTGATCGGCATCAAGGTCTGGATATTCAAGGGTGAAGTGTTCGACATGGATGCGCACCTGGCCGCGATCAATTCTGAAACCAAGAAATAGTTGAAGGGATAGAGACATGCTTCAACCGAAAAGAACAAAATTTCGTAAACAGCACAAAGGCAGAAATAACGGCGTTGCTGTACGTGGTTCATCCGTCAGCTTTGGCGACTTTGGCTTAAAATCGGTGACTCGCGGCCGTTTGACCGCGCGCCAGATCGAAGCCGGCCGACGCGCGATTACTCGTCACGTCAAGCGGGGCGGAAAAATCTGGATCCGGATTTTCCCAGACAAGCCGATCACGAAAAAACCTTTAGAAGTTCGTATGGGAAAAGGTAAAGGTAGTGTAGAATATTGGGTTGCTCAAGTCAGACCCGGTATGATGCTCTATGAAATTCAAGGAGTGAGCGAAGAACTGGCACGGGAAGCGTTTACCCTGGCGGCGGCAAAATTGCCATTAAAAACACTGTTTACCGCGCGGACGATAATGTAATGAAAGCAACAGAATTACGCCAAAAAACAAAAGACGAACTGAATTCGTTACTGCTCGATTTGGCGCGCGAGCGTTTTAATTTGAGAATGCAACAAAGCACCGGTCAATTGTCCAAGCCTTCTGAACCAAAAAGAGTTCGCCGTGAAATGGCTCGGATTCAGACCGTATTGAACGAAAAAGCAGGCGCATAAGTATGAGCGAAAATCAAACCAAAGTCCGGACGATCACCGGACGTGTCGTCAGCAACAAGATGGATAAAACCATTACAGTTCTGGTTGAGCGGGTTGTTAAACATCCGGTTTACGGCAAATACATCAAAAGATCGACCAAGATGATGGCGCATGACGAAAATAACGTGTGCCAGGAAGGCGACGTAGTATCGATTACTTCATGCCGGCCATTGTCAAGACATAAAACCTTCAAACTGGTAGAAGTGTTAGAAAGTGCTAACAAATAATTAGCACCCACCTTATTTGAAAAAACTGGGAATTTATCATGATTCAGATGCAAACTAACCTTGACGTCGCCGACAACAGCGGCGCAAAAAAGGTCATGTGTATCAAAGTACTCGGAGGTTCGCACCGACGCTATGCGAATATTGGCGATATTATCAAAGTCAGTATCAAAGATGCGATCCCGCGCGGCCGAGTAAAAAAAGGCGAGGTTTACAACGCACTGGTCGTCAGAACCTGCAAGGGTGTGCGTAGATCCGATGGTTCGGTCATTCGCTTTGACGACAATGCAGCCGTTATCCTGAACAATAACTTGCAACCGCTGGGCACCCGTATCTTTGGGCCGGTGACTCGTGAGCTGCGTGGTGAGAAATTCATGAAGATTATCTCACTGGCTCCTGAAGTGTTATAAGGAAGGGTTTGACGATGCAAAAAATTAGAAAAGGCGATGACGTAATTGTTCGTACCGGTAAAGATAAAGGTAAGAGCGGTCGCGTAACCAAAGTTTTGAAAGATGATAAAGTCCTGGTTGAAGGCATCAACCAAGTCAAAAAGAGTCAAAAGCCAAATCCGAATGCGGGTGTGACGGGCGGCATTGTTACTAAAGATATGCCGATCCATATTTCCAATATCGGACTTTATAACCCTGCTACTAAAAAAGCGGATCGTGTCGGCATTAGAGTTCTGGATAATGGCAAAAAAGTCAGATATTTCAAATCCACGAACGAAGTTGTTGATGCGTAAGGTGACATATCATGGCTAGACTACAAACAGAATACAAAGAAAGAATTTTACCTGCGCTGATGCAGCAGTTCGGCTACAAGTCGATTATGCAGGCGCCTCGCATTACCAAAATCACCTTGAACATGGGTGTCGGCGAAGCGATTGCAGACAAGAAAATCCTGCAAGCGGCGGTTGCCGATATGGAAAAAATTTCCGGTCAAAAACCGGTGATTACATTGGCAAGAAAATCGATTGCGGGTTTCAAGATTCGTGACGATATGCCGATCGGCTGCAAGGTCACTTTGCGCAGCGACAGAATGTATGAATTCCTTGATCGTTTAATCAATATCGCCATTCCGCGTATCCGCGACTTTAGAGGATTGAACTCGAAAAGTTTTGATGGCCGCGGTAATTATTCAATGGGTGTGAAAGAACAAATCATCTTCCCTGAGATAGATTACGACAAAATCGACATGCTGCGTGGTATGGATATTACCATTACGACCACAGCGCAGACCAATGAAGAAGGTCTGGCGTTGCTGAAGCAGTTCAATTTTCCATTTAAGAATTAAGGCGATATTGGTATGGCGAAGAAGTCAATGATAGCGCGCGAAGACAAGCGTAAAAAACTGGCGCAAAAATACAGCGCAAAACGTAAGTCTTTGAAAGAAGCGATTAGAAACCCAAATTCTACGTTTGAAGAAAAAGAAGCAGCTCAGTTGCAACTGCAAAAACTGCCGAGAGACTCCAGTATCTCCCGGGTGCGTAACCGTTGTAATTTGACGGGCCGCCCGCATGGTTACTACCGTAAGTTTGGTCTCAGCCGTAATAAGTTGAGAGAGGCCACGATGCGCGGCGATGTGCCTGGTCTGGTCAAGGCCAGCTGGTAATCCGCCGGATCATGTTTGGAGATTGAAAAATGAGTATGACAGACCCTATTGCAGATATGCTGACCCGGATCAGAAACGGTCAAGCAGCTGGCAAAAAATTAGTTAAACAACCCTCTTCTAAACTGAAAGTCGCAATCGCGAAGGTCTTGAAGGAAGAAGGTTACATTACCGATTACAGCACCGAAACCGTCGGCAATCACACCGAGATGACGATCGTGTTGAAATACTACAGGGGCACGCCTGTAATCGAAAATATCAAAAGAGTTAGCAGACCCGGTTTGCGCATCTATAAGTCTAAAGATGAGCTGCCGAAAGTTCTTGGCGGATTGGGTATTGCTATTGTATCAACATCCAATGGTGTAATGACCGATCGAGCTGCTCGTGCAATTGGACATGGCGGTGAAGTGATTTGTACCGTTTGTTAATATAGGCCTGATATGTCAAGAATTGCAAAAGCCCCAGTGACGATTCCACAAGGTGTGGACGTCAAACTCGATGGAAACAGCCTGACTGTCAAAGGAAGCAAAGGTCAGCTGTCTTATCAATTTAATTCTGCGATCGGTATTAACGTTGCCGATAAAACCATTCAGATGGAATGGAACAGGGATGACAAAGTCGCAACTGCGCAAGCAGGAACTGCGCGTGCATTGATTAGTAATATGGTCGTCGGTGTCTCCGCCGGCTATGAAAAGAAACTGGCGCTGGTCGGCGTGGGTTATAGAGCGCAAGCCAAAGGTAATGTTTTAAACCTGGCGTTGGGTTTTTCGCATCCGATCGACTTTGAAGTGCCTGCAGGTATCACTGTGGAAACGCCAAGCCAGACCGATATTCTGGTCAAAGGTAACGACAAGCAGTTGGTCGGTGAGGTTGCGGCAAAGATCCGTGCGTTCCGTCCGCCTGAGCCTTATAAAGGCAAAGGGGTTCGTTATGCGAACGAAAATGTCGCCAGAAAAGAAGCTAAGAAGAAGTAAGGTAGCGTGATGGAAAAGAAGAATAGTCGTATGAAGCGCGCATTGAAGCTGCGCAGCAAAATCAAGAGACTGGGCGCAACCCGCCTGTCGATTCATAAAACCTCACAGCATATCTACGCCCAGATCATCAGCAGTGACGGCAACCAGACTTTGGCAAGTGCTTCTACTAATCAGGCGGCAATCAAGTCTGGGGTCGGTGGCACCAGCAATATCAAAGCTGCCGCCGAAGTCGGTAAGGCGATTGCCGAGCGCGCATTGGCCGCCGGCATTACCGAAGTCGCTTTCGATCGTTCGGGTTTTAAATATCATGGCCGTGTGAAGGCGCTTGCTGATGCAGCGCGTGAAGCTGGTTTGAAATTTTAGGGGAATACAATGGCAGCAGCACCTACACAAGGCAGCACAGACGGTCTGCAGGAAAAACTGGTTTCAGTCAGACGCGTTGCAAAAGTCGTTAAAGGCGGACGTGTTTTCGGTTTTACCGCATTGACTGTGGTCGGCGATGGCGAAGGCCGCGTTGGTTATGGCGTTAGCAAGGCGCGTGAAGTGCCGATCGCGATTCAAAAATCATTGGAACAAGCGCGTAAAAACATGCGCAAAGTCCCTTTGAAAGGTGATACCTTGCAATATCCGATTATGAACACGACCGGCGCCGCGAAGGTTTACATGCAACCGGCATCTGAAGGTACCGGTATCATCGCAGGTGGCGCGATGCGTGCGGTATTTGAAGTCGTCGGTATTCATAACGTGTTGGCAAAATGTATCGGCACCAGCAATCCGATCAATGTGGTCAGGGCTACAATCAACGGCCTGACCTCGATGCATAATCCGAACCATATTGCCGCGAAGCGTGGTTTGTCGATTGAAAAGATTTTGGGGCAATAACGATGGCCAGCAATAAAATTAGCGTCACGATGATCAAAAGCAAACATGGCCGTTTGCCGAATCACCAAGCATGTCTGAAAGGCTTAGGCTTAAGCAAGATCAATCAAACGGTTGAAGTGCTGAATACGCCTGAAAACCAAGGCATGATCAAGAAAATCGCTTACATGTTGAAAGTTGAGGAGCGGTAATGTTTTTGAATACTATTCAGGCGAGCGAAGGTTCGCGCAAGAAAGCCAAGCGTGTAGGTCGCGGAATTGGTTGTACCTTGGGCAAAACCTGCGGTCGCGGCCATAAGGGCCAAAAAGCCAGAAGTGGCGGTTTCCATAAAGTCGGTTTTGAAGGCGGTCAGATGCCTTTGCAGCGCCGTTTGCCAAAGATCGGCTTTAAGTCTCGCAAAGCGATGTTTACAGCCGAAGTTCGTCTTAATGAACTGAATGGTTTGCAGGCTGATGTGGTTGACGTGCAAACATTGATCGATGGCAATATTGTTCCGGCTTTTACTAAAACTGTGAAGGTAATCAAATCGGGTGAAATCTCACGGGCAATTACCGTCAAGGGTTTGAAGGTCACAGGCGGTGCACTGGCTTCGATTCAAGCGGCCGGCGGCAAAGTAGAGGAATAAACTCGTATGTCAAGAGACGAATCAGCCAATAAACCCGCCGGCTTGTCGGAGCTGAAATCCCGGCTATTGTTTGTTTTAGGGGCATTTTTCGTGTACCGGGTCGGTTCGCACATACCGGTACCGGGCATCGATCCAAAAGCTCTGCAGATCATGTTCGAACAACAAAGCGGGTCGATCCTGGACATGTTCAACATGTTCTCGGGCGGCGCTTTGATGCGGTTAAGCTTATTTGCTCTTGGCATCATGCCTTATATCTCTGCCTCGATCATCATGCAAATGATGACGATCATTATTCCTGCTGTCGAGCAGATGAAGAAAGAGGGTGAAACCGGGAGACGGAAAATTTCGCAATATACGCGTTATGGAACTGTCGTTTTAGCCTCGTTCCAAGCGATTGGTATTTCGATTGCGTTACAGAATCAGACTGCTGGCGGGTTGTCGGTGGTGATCAATCCTGGTATCGGTTTTATCGCCATCACCACGATTACGCTGGTGACCGGAACGATCTTCCTGATGTGGCTTGGCGAACAGGTAACTGAGCGCGGTATCGGTAATGGTATTTCGATGATCATTTTTGCCGGTATCGTCTCCGGTCTGCCGAAAGCGATAGGCGGAACCCTTGAGCTGGCCAGAACCGGTGAGATGAATGGAGCATTCATCATCTTGCTGTTCCTGATTACAATAGCGGTGACTGCAATTGTCGTCTTCGTCGAAAGGGGTCAGCGCCGAATCATCATTAACTATCCGAAAAGACAGCAAGGACGCAAGATGTACGCGGGGCAAAACAGCTTTTTGCCATTGAAATTGAACATGGCGGGTGTAATTCCCCCCATTTTTGCATCGAGCATCATTTTGTTTCCAGCTACTGTTGCGAACTGGTTTGGCAACAGCGAGGGTTTGACTTGGCTTCGTGATATCGCGACGATGCTGTCGCCAGGCCAGCCGGTCTATGTGATGTTTTATGCGGCCGCGATTATTTTCTTTTGCTTTTTTTACACCGCGTTGGTGTTTAATTCAAAAGAGACCGCCGAAAATTTGAAAAAATCCGGTGCCTTTTTACCCGGCATTCGGCCAGGTATTCAAACAAGTGCCTATATTGACAAGGTGATGACCCGGTTGACACTGATTGGGGCTTTCTACATTACTCTGGTCTGTTTGCTGCCTGAGTTTTTGATACTTTATTGGAACGTACCTTTTTATTTTGGCGGTACATCGCTCTTGATTATCGTGGTCGTTGTTATGGATTTCATTTCGCAAATGCAAACCCATATCATGTCTCATCAGTACGAAGGTCTGATGAAGAAAGCCAATTTAAAGAAATAAAGTTAATTTAAGTATCCAATAGGAGTTATCCAATGAAAGTCCGAGCTTCGGTTAAAGCAATTTGCAGAAAATGCAAAATTGTAAAAAGAAATGGCGTCGTTAGAGTGATTTGTGAAGACGGCACTCACAAACAACGGCAAGGTTAATTATTATTTGTGCCGTCGCTTAACGCGTGTTATAATTCGGCGCTTAACTCAAGAATAGAACTCAGGGGAATATCTACATGGCACGTATTGCCGGGATAAATATACCAGATCATAAGCATGCGGAAATTTCATTGACCGCAATCTATGGAATTGGCCGTAAGACAGCGCAAAATATTTGTGCTGAGGCGGGAATTTTGCCATCCGTCAAAATCAAGGAATTATCCGAAGAGCAACTCGATACGTTGCGGAACATCATTTCCAAGATGACCGTCGAGGGTGACTTGCGTCGTGAAGTTTCGATGAATATCAAACGCTTGATGGATCTAGGTTGCTATCGCGGAATACGGCATCGCCGTGGTTTGCCGCTCAGAGGACAAAGAACGAGAACGAATGCGCGTACTCGTAAAGGTCCCCGCAAACCGATTAAGAAATAATTCCCGGCAGAGGTTTAACAATGGCTAGTCCCGCTCGTACCAGAAAACGTATCAAGAAAGAAGTTGCTGACGGCATTGCGCACGTCCATGCTTCGTTTAACAACACCATTATTACGATTACAGACAGAAAAGGCAATACGCTGTCCTGGGCTACCTCGGGTGGTTCAGGTTTTCGCGGTTCGCGTAAGAGTACCCCATTTGCGGCGCAGGTTGCCGCCGAGAAGGCCGGTGCTGTTGCGCAGGAATACGGCATGAAAAACCTGGATGTGTTGATCAAGGGCCCTGGTCCTGGTCGTGAATCCGCCGTTCGTTCCCTGAACAACTTGGGTTTCAAAATTACCAATATTATTGACGTGACTCCGATTCCTCATAACGGATGCCGTCCACCCAAAAAACGCCGCGTATAGTCTCTGGAGTTGTAAATCATGGCAAGATATCTCGGACCTACCTGCAAATTAAGCCGCAGAGAAGGCACTGACCTGTTTTTAAAAAGCCGGGGAAAATCCCTGGAAGGCAAATGCAAACTGGATCAAAGACCCGGTCAGCATGGCACCAAACGTACCCGTAACTCGGACTATGCGATGCAGTTGCGCGCTAAGCAAAGACTGCGCAGAATCTACGGTGTTCTGGAAAAACAATTCAGCAATTACTATAAAATCGCAGACCTGAAAAAGGGAGCTACAGGTGAAAATCTGTTGAATTTGCTTGAATCACGGTTGGACAATGTCGTTTATCGAATGGGATTTGCTTCTACCAGAGCCGAAGCGCGTCAGTTGGTGAGTCACAAAGCCTTTTTGATTAATGGCGCTACGATCAACGTCCCTTCATACCAGGTTTCACCTGGCGATGTTATTTCTGTGAAAGAGAAAGCTCAAAAGCAACAGCGTATTATCGATGCTTTGGCGGTTACGGAGCAGTATGGCTTTCCTTCATGGGTTGACGTTAACTCTAAATCAATGACCGGTACTTTTACCTCATTACCGGATCGCGCCGACCTGGGCAGCGATATCAACGAACAGTTGGTTGTAGAGTTATACTCAAAATAATTACCATTCTGAGGGAATTAAATGCAGAATTCAATTTCTGGTTTGTTGAAGCCTCGTATCGTTGAGGTTGTTAGTAAGTCGAAGAATCATTCAAAAATCGTCATAGAGCCGCTTGAGCGCGGTTTTGGTCATTCGATTGGTAATGCCTTGCGCCGTGTTTTGCTTTCTACGATCCCAGGATGCGCAGTAACCGACGTCGAGATTGACGGTGTGCTGCACGAGTACACCACAATTGAAGGTGTCCAGGAAGATGTCATTGACATACTGCTGAATTTGAAACAATTGGCTGTGCTCCTGCATTCGCGGGATGAAGCCGTTCTGACCCTGTCAAAAACGGGTGCTGGCGCAGTAACGGCGGCTGATATTTCGTTGCCGCATGATGCAGAAATCGTCAATCCTGATTTAGTGATTGCGAATATGACCCAGTCCGGTTCGCTGAATATGAAAATTCGCGTTCGCCGGGGCAGGGGGTATGAGCCTGTTAGCGTGCGTAGATCGCGGACTGACAGTTCTTCCGCCGTCGGGGCTTTGCATGTGGATGCCTCTTATAGTCCGATCGTTCGGGTCGCCTATGCTGTCGAAAGTACGCGCGTTGAACAACGTACTGATCTTGATAAGCTGATCATCGAACTCGAAACCAATGGCACTGTCGATCCGGAACAAACGATCAAAATAGCTGCAACGATTTTACATGATCAGTTATCTGTTTTTGTCGATTTTGAGAAAGTTACCGAGCAACCGGCTGAAGAAATTCATGTTCCAGAAGACAATTTCGATCCAATTTTGCTACGGCCTGTGGATGATCTCGAACTGACTGTGCGTTCGGCGAACTGTTTGAAAGCTGAAAACATATTTTATATCGGTGATTTAATTCAACGTACTGAGGTTGAGTTGTTGAAAACGCCGAACTTAGGTAAAAAATCTCTGACCGAGATCAAAGATATTTTGGCGCTAAAAGGGCTGTCGCTTGGTATGCGCCTGGAAAATTGGCCGCCGGATAGTCTGGCAGAGCACATTCATTCAAGCAATTAACATCTACTAGCTAGGTCCCAATAAAATGCGACACAGAAAATCCGGAAAAAAATTCAGCATCACCAGTAGCCACCGTAAGGCCCTGTTCAGCAGTATGACATGCGCTTTGATCAACCATGAACTTATTAAAACTACTTTGCCAAAAGCGAAGGAGTTGAGAAGGTATGCAGAGCCGTTGATTACCATGTCGAAAGACGACAGTGTGGCTAAACGCCGTTTGGCTTTCGCCAAATTGCGTGATCGCGACGTTGTAACCAAGCTGTTTAACGAGTTGGGCCCGCGTTATCAAGGCAGACCGGGAGGCTATCTCCGCATTATGAAATGTGGATTCAGATCCGGTGATGATGCGCCAATGGCTTACGTCGAACTGGTCGATAGACCGCAATAAGCCTGATTAAAGAGACAAAAAAGCCGGGTAAACCCCGGCTTTTTTTTGTCTGAAATTCGGGATGGTGTTGGCTCGAATTTCAGACAAAATATAATTATTTTTCCAGGTATTGTTTTTTGTGTTCTTTGCCATTCCATTCGTCGGCTTCCGGCAGGGCGGCTTTGACTTCGGTGATAGTTGGCCATTCTTTAGACAGCGTCGCATTTAGTGCAATAAATTCTTGTTGATTCTCGGGAACTTCATCTTCCGAAAAAATCGCATTCGCCGGACATTCAGGCTCGCAAAGTGTGCAGTCAATACATTCATCGGGATCGATCACCAAAAAGTTGGGACCTTCGTGAAAACAATCGACCGGGCACACGTCTACACAATCGGTAAATTTACATTTGATACAGTTTTCTGTAACTACAAAAGCCATAATAATTTCCGGGAAGGTTGTCGAGTTATCGTCATTAAAGGTGCGCTATGATATCAGAAACTGGAGGTTGATAGAATACCCCATCGGTTTTGTACAGTTATGAATCAAACAGATGCGTTAACTGAACGTTAAAGCGGCAAGGCTTAATAGCGGGTCTGAGAAGTATGGTTAAAGGAGGCAATTACATTTTTGTGGGCCTCCGATCCTTGGATTTTGTTGAGAGCCTTTTGCGCTTCTGCCTTTAGTTGGCTGTCGGCGAATGGTTGTTCAGAGCGTACGGGCGCATGGATAGCGTTCACGAAGTATTTTTTTGCTTCTTCCTGTTGGTCCAGAGATAACAGAAAGTCGCCATAGTAATAATTAGTGTCGATGCCTTTCGGATTGATTTTTAGTGCCGTTTCAAGCAGTTCTTTGGCTTTCTCTTCATCGCCGAATGCAATAGGCCATTTCGGCACCATATAGTACAGAGTACCGAGCGTCACATAAGCCGAACCATCCATCGTGTACGGGTTAATACTGATTGCTTTTTGCAGCAGGTCCTTCGCTTCGACGACTAATGATAGCGCCGATATCGCGCTTTGGTTGTCGGCAGATGTGGCTTTAATAACGGCTTCCCAAAAAATCGGCTCCGCAGCGTTGGGATGCTGTTTTTTCAGGAGCGCTGTTTTATCCAATAGGTGCTGGTAAGCGCTGCTTTGTTTAGCCTTGGGCGTCTTATAATAGATAGATGCCCATTCACTTTCGAGCGATTGCAGTGCATTGCCCAGTGTATCCGCAACACATTGGTGAGATAGTAGCAATAAAGCAACAAAAGTAGTTATTTTCATACAGCGAACTATAGAGCAAACTTCGCTGCGATTCAATAACTTTTTATAAAATTTTAGATAAATCGGTGCTATCGATTTTATTTCTAAAGATTAGAAGTATTTAATTATAACAATAGCTTGCATTAACTGAGATTGCCGGAAATCTGTCAGGCAGAGGGGGATAAGGTCGATATTACTGATCCCGCCATTCGGAATAGGGATGCAGTGCCAGATTGTTGTTGTAATAACGCAAATCATCGGTGACTTCTGCGCCAAGCCAGGTCGGTTTTTCAAAGGATTGACCGATTTCGTCAAGTTCGATCTCAGCTACAATTAGGCCCTGGTTGGCTCCTTCGAATTCATCTATCTCCCAGAGGTTGTTTCCGTGCCGGACATAATGCCGAGTCTTTTCGATCAATGGCTTTCGACATAAATGGGTCAGAATTTCCTGGCCATCGGCGAGCGGGATTTCATATTCATACTCAAGCCGGTGTGTGCCTATCGTTGCGCTCTTGATGTTCAACCAGGCGCGATGTTCGCATATTCTGACCCGAATCGAACTGGTCGGCTGTGAACTCAAATAACCTTGTCTGAATATTTCGGAGCACTCAATCTCTTGCCGCCAATCCTCGTTTGCGAGTAAAAATTTATGTTCGACTTCTAATGCCATCTATCTGCCTTTTGAAAAATCGGGGAATCGAAATATGCCTGTATTGTAAAGCAACCCCAACAGCAAACCGTAAATAATCTCGATGGGAACGTAAGTTCCTTAAAGAGTGTCTCATTGAACGGTTAGGGTTGATTTATCGGTTACACTTTGCTTGAAACGCAAGCAATGTTAAAGTATAAGTTGACTAATTACGTGGGGATTCCCCTATTTGGTCTCAATGTGTTCAACTGATTAAGGATTTTATCAAATGGCTTTCGAACTTCCTGCTTTGCCTTACGCCAAAAATAGCTTGGCGCCGCATATCTCTGAAGAA
This sequence comes from Methylomicrobium sp., assembly GCA_051061015.1. Taxonomy (GTDB): domain Bacteria; phylum Pseudomonadota; class Gammaproteobacteria; order Methylococcales; family Methylomonadaceae; genus Methylomicrobium. Next base: position 3,325 of record JBPFEG010000082.1, on the reverse strand, counting down.
ACTCTCGAGTATCATTACGGTAAGCATCATCAAACCTATGTTACGAATTTGAATAATTTGATTCCGGGCACCGAATTTGAAGGTTTATCTCTGGAAGATATCATTCTGAAATCTTCAGGCGGGATCTTCAACAATGCCGCACAAGTCTGGAACCATACTTTCTATTGGAACAGCTTGTCCCCGAATGGGGGGGGCGAGCCGACCGGTGCATTGGCTGATGCGATCAATGCAACTTTCGGTTCCTTCGCGAAATTCAAGGAAGAATTCACCAAAACCGCGGTCACTACATTTGGCTCGGGATGGGCATGGCTAGTCAAAAATACCGATGGCAGTCTGGCTTTGGTCAGCACCAGCAATGCCGGGTGCCCATTGACGGCCGGCCAAAAGCCACTATTGACTTGCGATGTGTGGGAACACGCCTATTACATCGATTATCGCAATGCCCGGCCTGCTTATCTGGAAGCCTTCTGGAAATTAATGAATTGGGAATTCGCGTCGGCAAACTTCGCGGCTTGATCGTTCCTTATTACAAGCCTTCTGCGCGAGTGCGCGGAAGGTTTTTTTCATATGTATTCTCGTTCCGGTATCTACCGAACCTCTCTTCAATCAAACGGTTGAGCGATGGGATATGTCCCTCCTGCTTTGAGGGGGCGGAAGCCGGATCAATTGTTGCTACATGCTTTATTCGCTTTATTTGTGCGTTGAAACTCCTGTAAGATTAACAGGTCTTTTGTTTGTGATTCATTTTCACGAGGATTATTTTCGATGAGTTCTCCTAATACTGTAATTATCCGTTCCGAATCTGCGGTATTGGCAACGAACAAAATGTTGCGCAATACTTATATGTTGCTGTCAATGACGCTGCTATTCAGCGCTTTGACTGCCGGGCTTTCAATGATTCTGGATCTGCCGCATCCGGGCATCGTGCTTACGCTGGTCGGATATTTCGGCTTGCTGTTTTTGACTACAAAGCTGCGCAACAGTGCATGGGGCTTGTTGTCGATCTTTGCATTGACCGGATTTATGGGCTTGACCTTGGGGCCGATCATCAACCTGTACTTGCATGCCTACACTAACGGCAGTCAGTTGGTGATGACCGCATTAGGCGGTACCGGCGTGATTTTTCTGGGTTTGTCGGGTTATGCCTTAACCACCCGCAAGGATTTCAGCTTTATGCGCGGATTCCTGCTGGTCGGCGTGCTGGTTGCCTTTCTGGCGGGTTTAGGCGCAATATTCTTTACGATTCCGGCATTATCGCTTGCGGTTTCCGCAATGTTCATTGTGCTAATGGCGGGCATGATCTTGTTCCAGACCAGCGACATCGTGCATGGCGGCGAAACCAATTATATTATGGCCACCATTTCGCTGTATGTTTCGATCTATAACCTGTTCTTGAGCTTGTTACAGTTGCTCGGTATATTCGGCGGCGACGACTAATCTTTATCGGTCTTATTTTTTACCCGGATAGCGACGGATGCAAAATTTATATCCGCCGCTTCCCCGTTCTTCAAAACTCGCGTACCTGCTGTTTGGGTTATCTTGCAGGAGCCGCGACAAATTCATTCCCTGTTTTCTTAAAATCCCCGCAAAAACCTAGCGAGTTTTGCTTAAAAACGGCATGATAGCCGTTACCCGTCGGTTTATTAGGCGTTTTTTTCAGATTGCAATATAAGGAAATTTGCCGATGCCGAACATTAATTCGATCAAACACTATCTGACGACCGATATTTGGCAGGAAAATGCCGGTGTGCGTTCCCGTTTTGCCAAAAGAAGGGTCACGCTACTGCGCGGTGTGCTGATTCTATTTCAGGAAGCGACTAATGATGATTTGAAATACCGGGCGATGGGGCTGGTTTATACGACTCTGTTGTCGCTGGCGCCGCTGCTGGCTGTCAGTTTTTCGGTGCTCAAAGCGTTCGGAGTCCATAATCAACTGATGCCGCTGCTGATGGGGGCACTGGAGCCTTTTGGCACCCAAGGGGAGGCACTTGCCGGTCAGGTTATCGGTTATGTCGAAAAAATCAATATCGGCGTGCTGGGTGCGACGGGCCTAGTGTTTTTACTGTATACGGTGATTTCACTGTTGAATATCATCGAGGAATGCTTTAACCGCATTTGGCGTGTAGAACTGTCGAGAAATTGGATTCGCCGCAGCAGTGATTACATGAGCGTACTGCTGGTCGGTCCGGTGCTGGTCGTTTCCGCGCTGGGCATGATGGCGTCGATGGCGAATAATACCTTCGTGCAGAGAATTATTGCGCTGGAGCCTTTCGGTACCGCCTATTACCTGGCCGGACTGATTTTGCCTTACATGCTGATTATCGCGGCGCTGACTTTTCTTTATATCTTCATGCCAAATACCCGGGTCAACTTCGGTTCCGCTCTGGCCGGCGCTATTGCGGCCGCACTGGCCTGGAAAATGGGCGGCTGGGTGTTCGGGATTTTTGTCGAGAAATCGACGAGCTATAATGCAATTTATTCGAGTTTTGCGATTATTCTGTTGTCGATGATCTGGCTCTATGTCAGTTGGCTGATCGTGCTGCTGGGCGGGGTTATTTCGTTTTTATACCAATATCCCCGCTATCTTCTGCATAAAAACAAGAACCCGGATATGAGCCATCGCCAGCAGGAATATTTCGGATTTCTGATTCTTTACCTGATCGGCAAAGCGTATTATGAGGGCAAATCCCCCTGGACATTGCATACTCTGGCGGATGAGATAGATCAGCCTTGGGAGGCGGTCCAGGGCATTTTACGGAGTTTGCAGAAGGCGGGATTCGTGATCTCAGTCCAGTGCGAACCGAATGCCTATCTTCCGGCCAGAGCGCCCGAAACGATCGATCTAAAGGAGCTTTACGCTTCTCTGCGCTCAGTGAACGGGCAACGGCCTATGGCCGCAATGAGTGGTGGAGACGCGGAAAATATATCCGCTGTAATGAATCAAATCGAGGATTCGGCGATGACTGTTCTGGAAGGTCAGACTTTAAGCGATCTGATTCAAGTGCCGGAACGGAAAACGCAAAATGATCCGGAATGAGGAGCGGTTAAAGGTTATGGCCGTTTAGAGTTAATGCCTTATCACATGCTCTATAATCGAGAACTGCTTCTCGAATAGGGGCAATGTGCACTGCCGTATTCCGATCAATTCCGCACATTGTTGCGCGCTGGCTTCACCATCATTCGCTCTAGGCTCAGGACTCATTAATTGAGGTAGAAGATCACAGTGGCGGCGATAAGAATGGCTGAGAAGAAGGTATGGGCGCAGCGATCATAGCGCATGGCAATGCGGCGCCAATCCTTGAGTCGTCCGAACATGTTTTCAACT
>JBPFEG010000081.1:0-2987 GCA_051061015.1 Methylomicrobium sp. | reverse complement strand
GATGAATATCTGGCGATCCTCGGCAGCGATGTGCGACTGATGGAGGTCATCAGGGAAGAACTGGTCGCCATCAAGGAACAATATGCGGACGAGCGGCGTACTGAAATCATTCAGACGCATCTGGATTTGTCCGATGAGGATTTGATTACCGAGGAAGACATGGTCGTGACCATGTCGCATGAAGGTTATGTCAAGGCTCAGCCGTTGAGCGATTACAAGGCTCAGCGGCGCGGCGGCCGAGGCAAATCAGCAACGGCGACCAAGGAAACCGATTTTGTCGACAAGCTGATCGTTGCCAACACGCACGATACGATTTTGTGCTTCTCGTCGTCAGGCAAGGTTTACTGGCTTAAGGTCTACCAGTTGCCGGTGGCCAGCCGGGCCTCGCGCGGCAAGCCGTTTGTGAATCTGTTGCCGCTGGAGCAGGGCGAAAAAATCAATGCGATGTTGCCGATCCGGGAGTTTTCCGATAATAAATTCATCTTTATGGCGACGGCCAGCGGCACGGTCAAAAAGACGCCATTGATGGAGTTCGAGCGTCAACGCACCAGCGGCAAGATCGCGATTGACTTGAAGGAAAACGATGCGCTGGTCGGCGTGGACGTGACCGACGGCCAGAGGAACGTGTTATTATTCAGCAGCGACGGCAAGGCTGTCTGCTTCAATGAAGCCGATGTGCGCTCCATGGGCAGAACAGCGTCCGGCGTACGCGGCATCCGGTTGCAGGAAGGGCAGAAAGTCATCTCCCTGATTATCGCGACGGAAGGCACGGTGCTGAACATTACCGAGAACGGTTTCGGCAAGCGCACCCGGCTCGAGGAATTTACCTGCCACAGACGCGGCGGCCAGGGCTTGATTGCTATTCAAACGTCGAAGCGTAACGGTGCAGTCGTCGGAGCCGTACTGGTCAATGATCATGATGAAATTATGCTGATTACCGATGCCGGTACGCTGGTGCGTACGCGCGTTGACGGAATTTCGGTCGTCGGCAGAAATACCCAGGGTGTCACAGTCATTCGTCTGGATAAAAAAGAGAAAGTCGTCGGAGTCGATCGTATTGAAGGGGGACTAGCCGACGAAGAAGACGAAGAGGTGATGGAATCGGAAACGGGAGCGCCTAATGAAGTTGAATCCGGAGAAGAATCCTAATGTCCAGAATTTATAATTTCAGTGCAGGTCCGTCGGCGCTTCCCGAGCCGGTATTGCGTCAGGCTCAGGAAGAATTAATGGAATGGTGCGACAGCGGCATGTCCGTCATGGAAATGAGTCATCGCGGCAAGTTTTTTTCCATCATTGCCGAAGAACTCGAAAACGATCTCAGAATCTTGTTGGCGATTCCCGACAATTACAAGGTTTTGTTCATGCAGGGCGGCGCAACGGCCCAGTTTTCGTTTATTCCGCAGAATATCCTGCGCGGCAGGACCAAAGCCTGTTATGTCAATACCGGCGCCTGGTCGGAAAAAGCCATCCAGGATGCGAAAAACTATTGCGAAGTTATCATCAGCGCGAGTTCGGAGGCGTCAAACTTCACGAATATTCCCGATGCTGCCGGCTGGGTGCTGGATGAGCAGGCGGCTTATCTGCACTATACGGCCAACGAAACCATTCATGGCGTGGAGTTCTCCGATATTCCCGAAAGCCACGGTTTGCCGTTGGTCTCGGATATGTCTTCCAATATTCTGTCGCGCAAATTTGATTTGAGCCGATACGGTCTGGTTTACGCCGGTACACAGAAAAACATGGGGCCAGCCGGCGTGACGGTTGTGATTGTCAGGGACGATCTGATAGGCGATGTCGGCAATCAAGTGCCTCCGGTCTTCAATTATGCCGAACAGGCAAAAAATCATTCCATGCTGAACACGCCGGCTACCTATAACTGGTATCTGGTCGGGCTGGCGCTGAAATGGCTGAAAGAGCAGGGCGGCGTCGAGGCCATCGAGCAGCGCAATATTGCCAAAGCCGAGTTGTTATATAAGGCTATCGATCAATCCTCTTTGTATCGGAATCCGGTGGAGCCTTCCTGCCGTTCAAGAATGAATGTGCCGTTTATTCTGGCCGATCAGAATCTGGATAAGCCGTTTCTTGCGGCGGCCGAAGCGAACGGTTTGTTTGAGTTGAAAGGGCATCGTTCGGTCGGCGGCATGCGCGCCAGTATCTATAATGCCATGCCTGAGGCAGGTGTGCGGGCGCTGTGCGATTTTATGGCAGAATTTGAAAGAACCCATTAAACGAGAGCCGTCCTAATGACCTCAGTCACTCCACTTTCTGAAATAAGAGACAAAATCGATGCGATCGATAAGCAGGTTCTGCAATTGATCAATCAGCGCGCGTGCTGTGCGATGGAAGTCGCCAAAACCAAGATTGCACAAGGCGAGAATGGCACTTTTTACCGGCCTGATCGCGAATCCCTGGTCTTGAGACGTATCAAGGAATTAAATAAGGGGCCTTTGTCCGATGACACTGCTATGCGTTTTTTCAGGGAATTGATGTCAGCGTGTCTGGCGCTGGAAAAGCCGCTTGATGTGGCTTTTTTAGGGCCTGAAGGCACATTTACCCAGCAGGCGGCTTTCAAGCATTTTGGGCATGCCGTTAAAACCGTGCCTTCCGCCACCATTAATGAGATTTTTAATTCGGTCGAGAGCAGTAATTGCCAGTTCGGCGTCGTGCCGGTCGAAAACTCCACCGAAGGCGTTATCAGCCATACTCTGGACCGGTTTCTCTCATCGCCGTTGAAAATCTGCGGCGAGGTTGAAATCCGGGTGCATCACAACCTGATGGGGAATGTGGAGAGTCTGGCCGATATTACCGAGGTTTTTTCCCATCAGCAATCGCTGGCCCAATGCCGACAGTGGCTGGACAGGCATTTACCGCAGGCTCAGCGTATTGCCGTCAACAGCAATGCCGAGGCGGCAAGGCTGGTGTCGACCAAGATACAGGCTGCCGCTATTGCCGGTCAGGTAGCCGCCGAGCTATATGGTCTCAATATT
>JBPFEG010000080.1:0-6909 GCA_051061015.1 Methylomicrobium sp. | reverse complement strand
GCATTGGGCTTTGTCTTCCACAAGCAGGGGACCAATCTGCTCAAGACCAAGGGCGACATCGAACACGATGTGCGCGTGCTGCTGGGAGGCATGGCCAATGAGGAACTGTTCTTTGGCGAGGAAGGCACGACCAACGGTGCGTACAACGACATCACCCGCGTGACGCAGTTGCTGCACCACGCCGTGGGCGAGATGGGCATGTACCGCAAGACCCGCCTGAACTTCGGTGCGCTCTCCCGCGAGAGCCGCGAAGTGGACGAGGAAACGCGCAGCATCATGGAAGCGCAGAGCGAGCGCATGTATGGCGAAACCAAGGCCGTGCTGGCCCGGCTCAAGCCTCTGACCGAGCATCTGGTCGGCAAGCTCCTGGAAGCCAACGAAATGAGCCTAAGTGAGGCGCTGCTCGAGATCCGCAACTTCGAGGCGGCCTGTACTGTGCAGGAATTTCAGATTGAGGCTGAGATCAAAAGGGCTTGATTCTTGCGCCGGGTTTCGACGATCACAGCTTTGTCTGCTTCGGTCAGCAGGTTGCCTTAGCCCGATTTGGCGCCGCGCCGGAGATCCTCGACGAAGTCATGGCTTTTCCATTTTCGGGCGGTTTTAGGATTGATATGATACTGCTCAGCTAACTCGCAGCACCTTGACGACTGAATAGTGATGCGCGCGTGTAGGTGCGAATTTATTCGCACTTAACAAAAAACCACTGCTTTTTGGAAAGCCTAGCATGCGTCCCGGGTCGAATACCCACAAGGGGCACAAGTGAATTCGACCTTACAGTTTACCGCCCGGCGCTCGGCGCGGCAAACGGGATGATACCGCCCATGCGGAACATTAGTAATTTAAGTAAATCAATGACAAAAAACGATGACTTCTAGAAATAATCTGATAACTCGTGAAGGAAGAACTCAGTTGGAAAACGAGCTGGATTATCTTTGGCGGATAGAGCGCAGAGCGGTAACGCAATCCGTCACAGAAGCTGCAGCACATGGCGATCGCTCAGAAAATGCCGAATACAAGGAAGGGAAGCGAAGGTTAAGAGAAATAGATCGTCGAATTCGTTTTCTTACCAAGCGGTTGGACGTTTTAAAAGTTGTTGATTACTCAACCCAGCAAGAAGGCAAAGTATTCTTTGGAGCTTGGGTGGAGCTTGAAAATGAGGCCGGGGAAATCGTACGTTATCGAATAGTTGGCTCAGATGAATTTGATCCACACAAAAAGGCGATTAGCATAAATTCGCCTATGGCCAGAGCGCTTATTGGAAAATCAGTTGACGATGAGATAGTGGTTATCACCCCTGAAGGAAGAAAGGAGTGGATTATCAATGCAATCCAATATAAACCTTTTGATTGAGGCTGCTTGTAGAAAATAGCTTTATCAGGACTTACGCAGTTTATCTGTTCAACCGCCTAAACAAGTGGTTTTAAAACCTGTGGGGGCGACTGATGTTACGAATGGACTATTTATTAATATCCCTATCTCGGGGAAGCGTTTCGGGTCGAATACCCTAAAGGGCACAAGTGAATTCGACCCTACAGCTGAATGCACACAGCTTTCGTGCCGGTGGTACTTTTAAAACCGTCTCAATTCAACTGATGTTACGACCGGCACCCTTTCCCGTTTGCCGCGCCGAGCACCGGAGCTTTTAACAGGGGTTGCCAAAGGGACAGGAGTCCCTTTTGGCAACCCCTGTTAAAAGTGAGGAGCGCAGGAGATAAGCGGCAACCGGGTCGCCTTTTCTTTGGTTACTTTCTTTTCGACTGCATGGATGCAGGAGGTAGAGCACCAACAGTAGGCGCTTTAGGCGATGCAGGAGCAGCGTAGCGGTGTGCCGAGGCCACGCAAAAGAAAGTAACTCGCCTTCGGGTGCGACAAATCGGCAGGATTGCCGATTTGCACGACCTAGTCGCTTGTCAAGGCGAAAAACAGGAATGTTTTTCGTGAAACCCGATTAACACAACCGTCGCGCTAGCGACACTTTAGACATTGACTGCTTCAAAGCGAAAATAACCAGCCGAAAATGGGAAATTGGCAAGTAGTTCTCGGATCGGCTTTTGTCGATGATTCCAACACGCCAGACTGGGCGATCACAGCCCAGCGGCAGCCACCGGTTTCGGCCCAGGCGACAGGGCCTTAATTTCGCGGGAGATCCGCGAATAAAGCTCCGGAGTCCATGCCGGCAGTCCTTCGATGTCAGCTTTCAAGGGGAAAATTCTGGGGTCATGCGGGGCAATCACTACTTTCACATTTTCGGCGCCCGCGTGCGCAGCCAGGACGAACAGTTCCTCTATCGTTTCATCGTCCATGGCCAGGCAGCCGAGAGAATTGGCCTTGCCGTGGATAAAAATATCCGAACCCGGATCAGAGCGCTCCTCTCGCCATGCATGGAAAAGGTCGAATTCGTTAGGGTAATTTAATTTCATCGATAAGTGGAAATGGCTGTTCGGATTCAGTCCCGCGATACGGTAAATGCCTTCCGGCACCTGCATGTCGCCTTGGCGCAATTTGGGGCCGGACACGCCGCTGGCGGCGCGGATGTGATAATCGCGGATGAAGCGGAATTCGCCGCTGTCCCTGGCCCAGAGTTCCAGCTTCATTTCCTGTTTCAAGGCGATGAAAGTGACTTCCCGGGGCGGATAGACTACCTTCGCCTTGTCGAAATAGGGCTTGAGTTTGTTCATTGCGTAGGCGCCATAAGCTTGCAGAACATCCTGCACGGTCCGTTGACCAAGCAGCTTGCCGAGCGGGATATCATGGCTCTTCCGCTCAGCTTGAGTCTGCGGCTTGACGGATAGGGCGCTGGCCGTGGAGGGGAGGGGCTTGTGTCCGGAGCAGGCGTTGAGGAGTCCTGTCACGGCCAAGCCGACGATGATTTTGGCAGTTGATTTCATTATAAACGCTGAAAATGAAGTGGCGGCCGGCATAGTTTAGGTAACCCTTAACCTGTCCGCAAGCTCAAGATTTACCGTCGAAGGGAAATAGTGCAGGACTTACGCAGTTTGCCTGTGATTGAGGCGGCCGCCAGCGTGACATATGAATTCCTCATGGTTGATTTCAATCATAGGATTTTAGCTTTGTCACTTATTTTTCCAGACAAATGCTCGATAAATCTATATGATAGAGGCCTTTTAAATTACGAAAAAGGTTTCAACATGCAAGTAGCAGACAATATGGCTGTTTCTATTCACTACACTTTGACCAATGATGCCGGCGAGGAGTTGGACAGTTCAGTTGGGGATGAGCCGTTGGTTTACCTGCATGGCATGGGAAATATCATTTCCGGCCTGGAAAAAGCCTTGACGGGTAAATCGGTAGGGGACAAATTCAATGTCCACATCGAGCCGGCGGATGCTTATGGCGAGCATGAAGACGATATGGTTCAGGTTCTCCCACGGGCGATGTTCGAAGGCATAGACACGGTTGAAGTCGGCATGCAGTTTCATGCCGATGTCAGTTCAGGTCCGGGCATCGTCACGGTAGTCGATGTCGATGGCGATGACATTACGATCGACGGCAACCACCCGCTGGCTGGCGAAGCGCTGAATTTCGACGTTGAAGTCGTAGCGGTCAGGCCCGCAACACAGGACGAACTCGCGCACGGCCATGCCCATGACGCCGGTTGTCATCACTAACCATTAGCGATGAACTGGTTCCGGCATTAGCGGAACCGGTTCGCCTAAAGCCAGTTTTTCTTCTTGAAGTAGCCGAGCAGAAAGACCGAGATGGCGATGAAGACGCCCCAAAGGGCCGGATAAGCCCACTTCCATTTCAGTTCCGGCATATACTCGAAGTTCATGCCGTAGACGCCGGCGATGAAAGTCAATGGAATGAATATCGTGGCGAACACAGTCAGGACTTTCATGGTCTCGTTCATTTTGTTGCTGACGCTGGACAAGTAAATGTCCATCATGCCGGCGATCAGATCGCGGCAGGATTCCATGGCTTCGATGACGCGTATGGCATGGTCATAGACATCGCCGAAATAGCGCTTAGTGCGCTCCTGCAGCAAATCCGACTCGCTACGCTGTATGCCGGCCAGCAATTCCCGCAACGGCGAGACGCTTCTGCGTAAAAAAATCAATTCGCGCTTGATGATCTGTATGGTCGCCAGCGTTCTTGCCGAGGGCGACGACAGCAATTCATCCTCGACGGTTTCAATCAGCTCGTCGAGCTTATCCTGCAGGGTGAAATACTCATCAACGACGGTATCCATGATCACATAAGCCAGGTAATCCGTGCCGAAATTGCGCAAGCGGCCTTTCTCATTGTTGAGCTGGGCCAGAATCGGATCGAATATTTCGTCGGGTTTTTCCTTGAAAGAAAAAACAAATTTGTCGAGGACCAATAAACTGACCTGTTCATAGGCCACATCAAATACGTCGTCACTGAGGGACAGGGCTTTCAGGACGATGTACAAATAGTCCTCATAATCCTCGAATTTGGGCCGTTGATGGGTATTGAGAATATCCTCGAGCACCAGCGCATGGATGCCGAAATATTTGCCGATAGCCTCGATAACCGAAACATCCCTCAGACCCTCAATGTTAACCCAGGTTACCGTATCGGTATTCTTGTAGGGCAAAATCTCATCAATCGATTTGACGCTGCGCTTTTCGAACATGGATTTATTGTAATCCACGACCGTGATGCGGTTTTCAACCATGTGCACTTCGCCGACATGCACGAGCGAGCCGGACGGCAGGCCGGATTTTTCAGAAGAATAGCTTAATGATTCAGACATGATAAAGAGTAATCAGGTGAGCAGGATTGCAGGTTTCAGCCGGCCAATACCGGAAACAAGCCTTTCAGGCCGCTGGCGATAAATTCAACGGCCAGCGCCGAAAGAATCAGTCCCATTAGCCGTATGAATATGTTGATGCCGGTTTGGCTGATATGTCGGACCAGCCAGGGAGTCGTTCTCAGCACGATCCATAAAATTATCATGACGGCAATGATATCCAGGCTCATGAACAGGTAATGATTGATATCAGTGCCTCGATGCGAATACAGGATGACCGTGCTGATGGCGCCAGGCCCTGCCAGCAGCGGCATCGACAACGGCACCACGGCAATGGATTGTTTGGCTTCGCCTTCTTTGGCTTCCTTTTTGGTGTGCACAGTTTCGCTGATTTTAGCCTGCAGCATGGAAAGCGCCATCAGCATCAGCAAAATGCCGCCGCTAACCCGGAATGAATTGAGGCTGATACCGAAAAAGCGAAGCAGGCCTTCTCCCATAAAGAGTGACATTAGCAAAATCGTCGTGACCGTTATCACGACGGTTTTTTCGATGCTTCTGAGTTCGGTTTCCTTTGCATTGGAAGTTAACGCGGCAATAATTGGAATCATGCCTATCGGATCGACCACGGCAAATAAGGCGATAAATATTTTTATATAATCCGTATATTCAAGCATAATGTTTTCCGGCAGACGGAGCGAACCGCAATTCGACAGGCTACAAGCATAACTCTAAACCGATAATAGATCTCCAGGCAAAGATAAATAATGACAGATTTATCGACACAGTTACCGATGCTGGGCTGGCGCGAATGGGTCGCGCTGCCAGAACTGAATATCGGACAGATCAAAGCTAAAATCGACACCGGCGCCCGTTCGTCGGCCCTGCATGCTTTCACGATTGATCCCTATCGGAAAGGCGGACAGCGCTGGGTCATGTTCGCCATTCATCCCAGTCAGCTTAGTACTGATGTTGTGGTCGAATGTTATGCGCCGGTTAAAGACCGCCGCCTGGTTTCGGATTCGGGCGGGCATAAGCAGCTGCGCTACGTCATAGAGACCGAGCTTGTGCTGGGGCGGGAGCTGATCAGGGCCGAAATGACGCTGACCAATCGCGACAGCATGCGCTTTCGCATGCTGCTCGGGCGTACCGCGATGAACAGGCGCTTTGTTATCGACCCCAGTTCATCCTATCTGCAGGGAAAGCCAGAAATCTGCCGGGATGATCGCTTGCTGGAATGCGTTAATAAGTGACCGGTATGGCGACAGCGACACATGGAGGTTGTGCTGTGCAGCCCAAAGAAAACCCTGAATCGGCCAATTTTGGTTTCCTGGCGGAACACGATCCGCTGTTCGTGCAAATCGCTTCCGCCGCCGAGAAGGCGTTCCCGAGCGATCCCAATACTACCCTGATCAAGCAGCGTCAGCTCGGTGAAGCGCTGGCCCAGCATATCGCCGCGCTGGCCGGTATTGAACCGCTCCGGATTTCTCGGAGGCCGATTGTTGTGAGTCATGCCGCCAGAGCAGGCTCAGCCAGAGCAGACTCAGTCAGTTGTTGATAATACTTTTCTTCAGCCTCTGCCGGTGGAATGTTGCCAATCGGTTCCAATAACCGACGATGGTTAAACCCATCGACCCAGGCCAGTGTCGCTAGCTCCACGGCTTCCCGGTTTTTCCAGGGTTGACGCTAAATCACTTCAGCTTTATACAAGCCATTAATGGTTTCGGCCAGCGCAGTGTCATAGGGATCGCCCACGCTCCCTACCGATGCTTCGATACCGGCATCGGCCAAACGCTTGGTATAACGGATCGACACATATTGCACGCCTCTGTCGCTAGGGTGAATTAAACCACCTGTTGGTCTTCTGGCATAGACTGCTTGCTCTAGCGCATCCAACACAAAATCGGTGCGAGCGGAAGCGGAAACTTTCCAGCCGACAATAAACCTTGAAAAGACGTCGATCACAAAGGCGACATAGACGAAGCCTTGCCAAGGAGAAACATAGGTAAAATCAACTACCCATATGCATTGGGACGCGCTGCCGTAAATTGCCGATTGACGCGATCCAATAGATAAGCCTCATCAGGGCGGCTGATCGTCGTTTTGACGGTTTTGCCGCGCACCACGCCTTGTAGCCCTTGCTGGCGCATCAAACGTTCCACCGTACAACGAGCCCA
>JBPFEG010000079.1:0-7517 GCA_051061015.1 Methylomicrobium sp. | reverse complement strand
ATTGGATCTTGTGCCGGTCAATCAGATGCCGGGCCTGAAACACGGGCGTGCCCATTTTGATCCCTAAATCTTTGACTTCCTGGCTGCGGGCGACAAAAATTCCATCGTTATTGCTGAGCACGGCGACCGGCTTGCCGATCAAATCGGGCCGGAACACCCGCTCACAGCTGACATAGAAATTGTTGGTATCGACCAGGGCGAGACGCGTCTTACAGGGCATGGATCGCATGGGTGACGACTCCCCAGATCACCATCTCCAACTCGTCATGGAGAGGAATATCCGGATAATCCGGATTTTCGGCTTTCAGGATCCAGCGTTCGCCGTCGCGTGCCAGGCGCTTGACGGTCAGTTCACCATTCAAGGCGCAGATCACGATCTTGCCGGGTACCGGCTCGATCGAGCGGTCTATCACCAGAATATCGTTCGGGTAAATCCCGGCGGCAATCATCGAAACACCTTGAGCGCGGGCAAAAAACGTGGCGGTCGGATGTTGAATCAACAACTCGTTCAAATCCAAGCTGCGCTCGATATAATCGTCGGCCGGCGACGGAAAGCCCGCGGACACCTTGCCGGTAAACAAGGGCAGTCGCCACCGCCGCAGACGAATGAAGGGCTGGGGATCGGTTAGGACCGTAGAGGCAAGGGATGGGGGCATCATCGGCAGAAATCATGTTCTCTTTTTGTTCTCTTTTTGGCATTGTAGCCGGCCTGGGCCGAACCGCCAAAAATAATTTAAGAGAATGAGATTGAAGTATTGAAGAGAACCAGGCAAGGAGCCGGATCCGCCGCCTGGTTATGATGCGCTCAGCAATCTGATGAACGAGGCGTACGGGTCATCCACGACGGGATCCCCAGCCGGTTGTAGTGCGGAAAAAATAAGGGTTGCCCGTTTTTATGAAATATCCGGGTTAAGCCTCAGGGGTTCCGAGGGTAGGAGTCAATTAGACTAAGGAGCCCACTCGCCTCCTGTCCACACTTTTTCGAAATCTGTATTGACCGGACGATAAACGTAGGTTCCGGAACCATCGGAAACAAAGTAATCGCCACGCTTGAACGAATAACCGGGCAGTCGAGCTTCGTCATAGATAACCGCTAAACGATGGACGACCACATTCAAGATATCGATATCTCCGAAAGGGGAAACAATATCTGCACTTATTCTTTGCTCGATAGTCATTATGCCCTCTCCCGCCCTGCTCAAATGCCGGGCTATGATAATAAGTAATTGATTAAATAGACTTTATTTCAATTTACTCAGTGGATTCAGGGGGCAGTAAACACTTAATGACTCTAAAAGTCAATGGTTAGCATAGGCTTGGTATTTATAAATAAAATGAATAAATAACAATAACCTAGCGAAATAATTAGCCTATCAGAAGCTAGGCGTGGAGTTACATAAACGGATACTGGGCGTTATTGACCCGCCCTCGTTGCGGCGAATGATCAGTGCGGTCGAAATGGCAGGCGTAAAATCGACCCGAACCGGACGGTGAGACGGAAGGGAGGGTAAAAATTAAAGAGTCAGCTGGATGAGTCCCCTGGGCTTTCCCTGGAGAATCAACGGGAAATAAGCAAACTCAATTCAAACCGTGCACGTCCTCGATCCCCCTTCGGCATCACCCGCCTACCGCAAGCTCGGTTCAACCCGCTGCCTCGCTTTACACCCAAGGCAAGAAGGTCGAGTCGGAGTAAATGCAGAAAAAGGAAGAAGAGGTGGCTTTTAGCTGGGACTTACTCTTTGAAAGTGTCTCTATCTAGCGCTTTTTCGGCATTTGATCCGAAAGAGTCGATCCAGCCGCAGCCTGCGCAATGGTTGCCGCCCAGCGTGCGCTGCCATTCTCCCAATTGAGGCTTTTACTCCGGCACAGCTCATTAAAATTTTGTGATCTGTATCGCAGACTGAATCATAAGATTTGATCTCTAGCTGTTCCTCATCAAAACTTAAAAAAGCCTTTCTTTTCGATAAGCTTTTAATATTACATATTGTTCATGAAACCCTGAGGAGGCGTCTTATGAAGAGTGAAAAGATAGAAAAGCCCATCGTCATCGCCACCAGTGAAAAACTCTATCAGCGGATTGTGCAATGTCATCCCGATTCCACAGAAGTGTTCTCTGTCACAGATCCTGAAGTCTTATCCTTAGTCTTAGCAGACAGTCTCGATGCGTTGCTGTGCCTGGACTTATCGTTGTTTAACAATGATGTCGAACACCCCACTCTCAAGCGCATCCTGAAAGAAGCTTATGAACAGTTGGTGGTGGTGATGACCGATGAAAGCGATTTGGAAAAGCTGTTGCAACTCATGGAGCAGGGCGTACGGGGCTTTTGGCACTCGGCTATCGATGCAGCCCTGCTCAGGAAATCAATTCAAGCCGTTACCGAGGGAGAGTTATGGATCACCAGACACATGCTCAGCTATATGGTCAGCAAATATCTGCTTGCCCGCTCCAGAGAGGGTGTGGCCGCTACAGATTCAGCTAGCCTGACGGCCATTGAAAAGGAAGTAGCGATCTGTGTCGCCAGGGGTAAATGCGATAAAGTGATAGCGCGAGAGCTGAGTATTTCCCCGAATACGGTTAAAAACCATCTCCAAAGCATCTATAACAAACTTCAGGTCAGCAATCGCTACCAGTTGGGGCTGATGTATGCTGGCCTAACGGTTCATTAAGCCATTTTTCTTATTGAGATTCAGATCAAAGGCAAGCTACAGAATCGATGCGACTTACCATGAGCCGGCTGATGGCTCTACTTTAAAAAGTAATGTCGGCAGGTGACACGACTGCTAAGGATTGTAGGATCCTGCTGAGCCTGTATTCGGAAACAGACGGGCGAACACAACGATAAGTGTAAATCTGATTTAAATTGGCCCGTCCAGAATTCAGAGTGAACCCGAACAGACGACTGTGGGTGTCCGATTGAACTATACATCATTCGGATATCAGGCCGACTCAGCGAAGCGTGTTAAGTTGGGATCGTTTTAAGGATTTCCTGACGGCTGTAGCGCGGCAGCTATGGCTTCAATCTGACCCATTGATTTCTCAACGTACAATTTTTCCGTTTTCTGCATCTGGCCCCTATGCGCCACATAATTCCCAAAACCACGCCAACTCATTTAGAAAGTTACACCTGAATTCGCCCCCCTTCCCCCGGCTTTTAACTCTTGATAACAACTTTTATCAAGAGTAAACTGACCCGATGGACGACTCGAAAAATTCCCTTCAAAAGACCCCATCGCCAACCCGGTTATTGACCGCCGCCGATTTTTTGCGCCTGGCGGACGTCCCTCCCGAAGTCGAATGGTTCGCGAACCTGACCAACCAATGTACTCGGCGTGCGTATGAAAATGCGATTAAAGATTTTATGCAATTTACCGGGATTCAAAAACCGGACGAGTTCCGGACAGTCACCCGCGCGCATGTGATCGCCTGGCGGGATGATTTGGGTAATAGGGTCCTTAACGGCACGACGATTCGGCACCGGCTCTCGGCGTTGTCGTCGCTGTTCGATTATCTGTGCGAGAAAAACGCGGTGACCCATAACCCGGTCAAAGGCGTCAAGCGCCCGAAGCACGACAGCTTGGAAGGCCGGACCCCGGCCTTGGGGGATCATCAAGCACGGAAGTTGCTCGACGCGCCGGCCGGCGATTCACTCCGGACCTTGCGCGATAAGGCGATTCTGGCCACCCTGCTCTATCACGCCTTGCGGCGCGAGGAGCTCTGCAAGCTGACCGTGAAAGACTTTACCCACCAACGGCGCGGCGTCCCGCATTTGAAAGTGGCCGGCAAAGGCGGCAAGACCCGCTATGTGCCGCTGCATCCGGCCGCCGGCGGCTTAATTCATGACTATCTGGAACGGGCTGGGCACGGCAGCGGCGAAACCGGTGCCCTGTTCCGGCCCATCAGCAATAATGTCCGAGGATCAGGGAAAGGCATCACGCCGGACGGCGTGTATAAATTGGTGCGGGCTTATTCGAGGAAACTGGGATTTGAAATCGGCGCGCACTCGCTGCGGGCGACGGCCGCGACCAATGCGCTCGATCACCAGGCCGATATCGCCAAGGTACAGGAATGGCTCGGCCATGCCAACATTGCGACCACGCGGATTTACGATCACCGGAAGACCCGGCCGGAGGACAGCCCAACATTCAAAGTTAATTATTGATTTGGCTTGGTGGAATATAAGTAATCGACTCTTATGTCTATGAATGCCTTACTTGCCCACTTCACAGGCGCTATCCATAGCTTTTATAGATAATTAGGCCATTAAGATTTCGATGCCTTTGGTTTTGGCCAATCGCAGGAGTTTTAGCGCAGCACCACTTGGTTTTTTGGCACCAATTTCCCATTTCTGGACTGTGGGCGTTTTGATGTTCAGCATCGATGCAAACACAGCTTGACTAAGCTTGAATGATTCACGAAGCTGTTTGATTTCTTCCGGTGAAAGAGCTTCCACTGCCGGCACACAAAGTTGGTCAAACTCGCGCATGGTGACTTTATCCATAACGCCAGCATCATAGAGCCCTTTTGCTGTTTCATGAACAGCCTCCAGAATCATCGACTTTGTTTTTCTCATTACACTCTACCTCAATTAGTTGACTTGCCTTTTGGGCTTTTTCAAGAGCTACTGGTGTATAAGACAGTAGCTCATCGGCAAGTTTTTTTAATGCCTTTTCTTCGTCTTTGTCGACATTACTACGGGCATTTTTGGGAAAACCAAAAATAAAAAACCAGCGGTCGCCTCTGTTTGTGGCCACCAAGGTTCTAAACCCGCCACTTTTGCCTTTTCCTTTCCCTGCGACACGCTTTTTAAAAAGTCCGCTACCAAGATCAGCCTCAAACAGACCTTGGGACATTTCCTTAACAGCTCTGCAAAGCGCTTGATCGCTCAAGCCTTCTTTATTTGCCCACTTATCGAAAAGTTTCGTTTTATAAACCCTCATGCCTAAAACTCCGTTTTAATATGGCTGCATAAAATCCATTTTAATCTATTAGGAGTTACGCATTGACGCCGTTGAACAGGTTACGCTGTATGCCATAACAGTTGCCTATCAAAGCCATGGCACTGAGCTTCTGGAGCTGGACATACCCGCAAAGGGCTGCGAACAGGTGGTTTCGGATGGCGGTTTTGCTGCGCACTTGGAAGTTCTCGATGTTGCAGACCTGCTTGATGGTGCGGTGGTACTGTTCTATATGCCAGTGTCTGTCGTGCTGGATGGTGAAGGTCTTCCGGCCGACGGCAGTAAGCCAGTCATCATCGGGCAAGAAAACCGCATAGTGGCGTGGCTGGTCTTTCAGCCATGTCCGAAACAGTTTCACGTGGCCGAAGTCCTTGAGCCAAACCAGCAGACCGTCATCGGGGATGTCGAGCTTTTGTACCTGTACCCAATGGCCTTTGTCCACGGACACGATGCGGTTGTTTTCGATGGCGAACAGCCAACCCAGCGCGTGTTTTCTCACGCGCTTCAGGTTGTCTACGCCACTGTACCAACTGTCACCGGTGACGAAAGCGGGTTCCAGTCCCCAGGTCAGGACGTCTTCCAACATGTCGCGAAAGTAGTCGTTCTTGGTTTTGCTTTCCGACTTGTCGTAGACGCGGAAATTGATGGGCAGGTGCTGTCCGTCTGTGTCCGTATAGTAGAGCGTGATGAGGTTGATGCCCTTCACGGAACGGTGGTGTTTGCCCAACCAAAAATAGCCGACGAAGGCCAAATACTGGCTGTACGGCTTGTCCAGCACGCAGTCATCGACGCACAAGGTGCCGCCTTTCAAGTTCAGGTGCGGCGCGGACTCGCTGTACAAATCCTTGCCTTCGTAGCGTTCCCGTTGCAGGAAACGGTTCGCGCTATCGTGTGAAATGTTCATCACGTCTGCCAGACGGCAACAACTGCCATAGTTGGGTTCGCCCAGCAGGAAGCTGATGTACATCGGCAGGGTGCAACGGGCTGTGCTGGGTCGGGTGATTTTCCTGATCATTGGCTGGCCTTCCGGTGGCTGTGCTCTGGGTGCGCTTAAATCTCATAGTGTAACTTGGCTGTCAATGCGTAACTTCTATCTATTATGGTACTTAGTACCACACAAAGCAATAACCTATAAAAAGGTGTGACTGGAAAAGGGTGTCGAAGTTTTGCAAGTTTTTGAACCACAGTGACATCCTTGATGCCGATGCTTGCCGTAAATATGATTATCCGAACGTGGAGAATGGAGAAAAACAGCGACGGCGCCGGATTTTTCAATCGATTCATCCCCACGGGCGTGGGGAACAGGTCAGGCAGGTTTTTTGCTACGGTGGGGATAGCGGTTCATCCCCACGGGCGTGGGGAACAGCTGGCCGAGAACTATCCGGATCATACGCATACCGGTTCATCCCCACGGGCGTGGGGAACAGACAGACAGAAACGTGTTGTCCGCCAGCCTGAGCGGTTCATCCCCACGGGCGTGGGGAACAGGCCAGGTCTGCGCCAGTGGACGTACAGATGTTCGGTTCATCCCCACGGGCGTGGGGAACAGCCAAGAGAGGAAAACAAAATGAATGTACAAAGCGGTTCATCCCCACGGGCGTGGGGAACAGCGTTTGCGCTCGGCTCAACGTGTCGAGGGTGCCGGTTCATCCCCACGGGCGTGGGGAACAGATCCCAAATACCGGCGGCAATAAGGTTTATGGCGGTTCATCCCCACGGGCGTGGGGAACAGCAGAGTTTTAATTGCGCTACAGCCCATATTCGCGGTTCATCCCCACGGGCGTGGGGAACAGATCGTGCCGGTTTTGTTCGCCGCGAAGGTGATCGGTTCATCCCCACGGGCGTGGGGAACAGGCCCCGGTAAAACTGACAAATTCCCGGCCGACGGTTCATCCCCACGGGCGTGGGGAACAGTTGTATCAATCTGATCTGAATTTGCAGCGTTTCGGTTCATCCCCACGGGCGTGGGGAACAGAATATCGCGGCGGCGATTTTCAGGCACGTTCGCGGTTCATCCCCACGGGCGTGGGGAACAGGCGCACAAGTGCGTGCGCCGTGTGCAGGATGGCGGTTCATCCCCACGGGCGTGGGGAACAGATCATTGGCAAATCCGCCAGTGAGAAGATTGCCGGTTCATCCCCACGGGCGTGGGGAACAGGTAATCTTGTCTTGTGTCACCATGGCAAAGCGCGGTTCATCCCCACGGGCGTGGGGAACAGTCCGGCGTGTTCGATAACGCCCGCGTGTATTGCGGTTCATCCCCACGGGCGTGGGGAACAGCTGCAAGGCCGCGATGCCGCCGGATTGGGAGACGGTTCATCCCCACGGGCGTGGGGAACAGATATGATTTTAGACGCTCTCGGAGACAATCCGCGGTTCATCCCCACGGGCGTGGGGAACAGACTTATCCAAACATATTGTTAGGCTCAGGACCTATTAATCATTTTGGGGCTCACAAAGGTCTAAGCAAAGTGATTCACTTATGACCGGAGGTTCCTCATGAGCCATCTGTTTTATCTGACCCGGGAGCAATTCAACCGCATCCAGCCTTACTTTCCTTT
>JBPFEG010000078.1:0-7476 GCA_051061015.1 Methylomicrobium sp. | reverse complement strand
ACACCCCAACCGTCGAAAGCAAGAGAAGCACTGTCCATGCTGCGAACCCGAGCAACATCCATATCGGCACCGTCATAGATGAACCTCCCATTTCAGATGTGCCGCATAACAAGTTACTATCTAGACCTAGCTAACCTACATCTTTTACTAATTAATTGTCAAGAATGGAGCTTCAACGCCAAATTTTCTAAGACGGAACGGGATAATTCCTCAAAACTACTTTTCAAATGAAAGAAATAAGACCCTCAACCGATATTTAAGCATCTGAATTAATAGGCTGGTCTGGGTCGAAGAGGGGCGCAGGTTATAGGCGGATTTGTTTAATTAATCAACGCCTAAAAATCCAACACTGCTTCGCCGGCTCATAGCCCAGCGTTCATTCCGGATGCGGGTTCTTTAAGTTCAATAAAAATGAAGAAATTTAGAACGACGACGAACCCGTTGGTAAGCCAAGTGGCAAAGAGCTCCCAATTGCTTCACCTTGTTATTATCATTTCGAATATGATCGAGTTGAGGCATGGATTTCTGCTGCTGGGAAAGATAAAAAAGCGCACAAACTTTTTTATGCAACCTACGGGCTTGATTAAATAATTCAACTGGATTAACCATAATTTAACGACTGATTGATAGTCGCAACGCTGCGTTATATCCAGCCTTAGACCGTTAAATTAAAATTTGTTCAAGCCGCGTTACCAATAACTTATTTCCGTTTGCTATAGCGCGGGTAGCTCGTAGGAAGCCCATATATACGCCGAGGTGTAAAAACCTGAACTTGACCGAACAGATTCGCAAAACGGTTTTAATGAAATCTAACAAAGCTTGGAATTGCCCAGGTGGCGGAGCCGGATAGGTACGAAATCTCAGGATTCGATCCATCGTTGGGCCTGAGCCAGTTCCTCGTAGGGAAAAATCTTGATCTGCGGTGCTAGCCAATGGCTAGCCAGCTGAGCCGCCCATCTGCCCCAGGGAGAGTTGGTACTGAGCGCCACTTTTTTCACCTGGCGGTGATGCTGTTTGATGAAGCGGAGATGGGCCATAAACGCGGCCCAACTGTCCCACCCTGGAAACTGACGAGCATGGACGAGGACTCCGTTCAGATCGCCAGATTCCTTAATCAACGGGTCCACCCGTTGCGCCAAGTATTCAAACTCCTGTGGGGATAACGGCCCTTCAGGTTCCAGTAACACGGTCTGGGTGCTTGGGTCTACGTGAACTTTCAACATCCGGACCTCCTAAGAGAAATCAGCGCTTCCGATTCTTCTCAATAGGGCTGAAACAAGGGCTCTGGGCATGCTCGGGTGGGGGATGAAACCTCACTGATTGCCGGCCTTGATGTGTTCCGCCGCTTCTTCAGCGGCTTGTGTAACAGGTTTGGTATGCTGTTTGCCTTGCATTTTACCGTGCTCGATCGCCGATTCCAGGGATTTGATCGCCGCCTGCATATGCGTTTTGGATTCGCCTGCAGTGACTTCTGCCGCCTTTATCGCATGCGTCAATGTCTCTTTGGCATGCTTGGCCAAAGCGGCATTATGCCCGGCTTTTCCTTCATGAACCGCCATATTGGTGTGTTTAAACGCCGTATCCGCATGCTCTTCGGCAACGGCCGCAACGCTTAAAAATGCCGATAACAGGGCACTGATTAAGGTAATTTTATTCATGAGGACCTCCTTCTGCACGTATTCCAAATTGAATCAAACGTTCGGCTTAACCACGTTAAGTTATTGAAATTTAAGAATGATTGTAGGAGGGAGTTCCGTCAGCGAACCGGTAGCGGCTGCGCTTGGTGATAGACGACGGTTTTAATCCGATTTAATTCCGAGGCTTGACGAGGCTCACCGTACTGCAGTCCAACTTGACTGCCGGGATTACCACTCCGCTTTGATCAACAAGATGAAGGCGCATTTGATGCGCTATTTTTTGCCTATTACTTTTGCGTTCCGGAAAAATCGGACTGAATCATGAGTGCCTGAGTTTGGCCAATGAGCGCACGTTCGGCGGATACGTGTCAATGGCGGATTTATGTCAGGAAGCAGTCGTTAAGCGACTGGAAATAGCTGCTATATGACACACTCCGAGCTGTGGAAAAGGAAAAGCTCCTTCCTTAAAAAAGGAAGGAGCTACAAAGTACTCTCTACTTACAGTGTACGTCTATGAAGGTTGTAACACCTTTATTTATCATGCTCTGGGTAATACGAACCTTTACTACCTGTGGCCCGTTTTTTCTGGTCTTTGCACTCGCCACATAGACTTCTTGAACCTGGCACCTAAGTTGATCATTTATTTGGATTTTGTGAGTGCCAACCTCGGGAGCCTCAACGTGCGCCTCATGGTTCACGAAGATAGCCGGAGCATAGTACGACCATTTGTTATTGCTAGCGCCGAGTGAATCAAACCACTTGACTCCTAGCCCATCCATAATTACGCCATTTGCGTCAAAGAATCGAGTGTCGATTTCATGAGCTGATCTTGGTCCAACTTTGAAATTGTCGGTCTTGGAGTCACTAGGGACAAAACCATGTCTGTTCCTAGTGCAATCTCTAACAGTTAGTGGACAGGTGTAATCAAGTACGTTGGTCAACCACACCTTATATTCGCCGCCTTTATTGGGGGTATCGCTATAGGGCATAAGCTGGACGGTAATATAGCCAGCGGAAGTAAGCCCTGTAACGTGCTCGCAGCCGCTAGCCGGTACGACTGCCGAGAAGACACCGCCGCTCACTGTAACCTGACGGCATCTCGCATTGTCCGTTGACAGCAGGACCTTTCCTGGAGGATCCGTGACCATAAATACGTAAGTCCCGTCTGGTAAACCCTTGGCGTTGGTGCCGGCGCCCTTACCAGGCCCGCCATTTAGATAAACATCGTCTTTGCTAGCGTAAATGTTAAAGTTCACCTCACTGCCGTCAATAACTGTTGTCCAAATCGCTTCAGCAAATACCGGCTGGACCACAGCAGATGCTGCTATCACCCCCAATATTGATAAAATTGTTTTTTTCATGGCCATTCTCCCTTGAGTTTTTTATCTACATTTTCAATTTCCCCTTTATATCGTTACTTAATTTTAATTTTTTCAAACTCTATTCCTCCTTTTGTAATGTTTCTGCTGAGGTGCATAATAAGCACGCACAGCTTAAAAACAATACATGAGGAAGTTGATATTAATTGCCTATCAAAGGTCAACAATACAATGATATGTTAATTGATTAACTCTAGCCCGATCAGACGGTGATGTCTGTACGAGAGCGCGCATAATGATGCGAGGAGAAGGAAAGGGTGGCTTAATGAAACACAGAAATAAATAAAATATATCGTAGGAGATAGTAATGATGGAGCTTGAATTTTAAGTTCTGTTAACGTTTACCTTGTCCAAACCAGTGCTGAAACAAATCTAAATAATCCTATGTAATTTCTTGCCCTTTTTTAATGCCGCGAGAATACCCTTGATTTAATATTATTAGCGCAGGTTGAAATTTGACCTGAGAGAGTGGGTTTTTCCGGCATGTAATTGATCACCGTCAATATGACCAAAAATACTGATGGTACTTATTCTTTTCCGGGCATTATTATGATCAAAGTTAAAGCGGTAGCTAGTCACTATTCGATTGGCTTCAACAACATACAGTTTTATTTTTCGCGGCAGTAGTCTGCTTTGTGGCGGTAAACAGCCATTACCTGGCTAATTGCCAAAGGCTGATTCGGGTCGGTTTTGCTCATTCAACTGCGAAAGAGCAGTATCGGCCAAAACCTGCCGAGTAAAGAGAGAAGATAAACGACTGGTCAACTCCCTAAAACAGCCTGTCGTAACGCAAAGATAAAGGACGCGTCGCCTCAAAGGAAGCTAAGCAATACCGCCCGAACCCAATCCAAAAGCCAACTTTCAAAATCGCCAACGGGGAACGCTTCCTTTGTCCGTTTCGCGATATCAAAACGCCAGCATGCTTGAAAGCTATGACGGATTATCTATCGGTGAATCCGCCTTATGGGTTAACGCATCTTGCCGTGATAATTTAGAAAAATTTTCAGCAAATCGCAAAATATTAACTAAATTTACTAAGGCTTACTCTGTTTTGAGCTGAACAATCAAATGTGGCCCACCCGCTGCTTCAGATAGTAATTAGCAGAAGCAATTGAATATCTAAAAATAAGGAAAATTGTAAATGAAAAAAAAATTTCTCAAGCGCCATGCGTTTATTGCCAGCGCGGTTCTCAATTTTGTTTATTCAGCCCCTTTGTTGGCTATTCCGTTTCAACCTGGAATGCAATTAGTCGCTGACCCGCAATTGCAGGTTTGCTTGGATCAAACTGTTAATGCCAATAACTGGACTACGACAGAGGAAGTGACGGAATTGAACTGTCCAAATCAAGGTATTCAAGATCTGGGTGGTATTGAACAATTGATCAATTTGAAGCAACTGAACCTAAGTGGTAATCGGTTATTTAATACTTACCAACTTGAGCAACTTGGTCAGCTTACAGTTCTGGATCTGAGCAATAATAACCTGATGGCTCTGCCAGGGTTCTGGTCGCTGAATCAGCTTCGCCAGCTGAATCTGAGTGGCAACTCGCGTCTCCAAGCAACTGAGGTGCTGGCGCTGATCCAGCACAACCCCCATCTCACGCAGCTGGGCGTGGCTGATATCGCGATGGGCAATGATCTGAGCTGGCTGCCGCCTAAAGGTCCGCAGGGCGAGTACAATCTGATCGAGCTGGACATCAGCCGTACCGGCCAGTATATGGATCTGCAGCCGATAATGCAGTACACCAACCTGAAAGTCCTCAAGGCGGCGGGCAATCAGCTCCAATTTCCGGGTCCATTGGATCAGCTGGCACAGCTGGAAACGCTGGATCTGAGCAATAATAACCTAAATTTTGTGGGTATGTTGGGGTATATTGACTCTTTAAAGTTATTGGATTTGCGTGGCAATAATCTCATTCCATGTAACGAGTTGGATAATCTTGAAGCTAGCTTAGTAGGAGTTGAATTTTATCGGCCGGCAAGCTGTGCTATTTGATTCCGCCGACGATCACTCTAATGGCGCTGGCTGAAGCTGAGCTCCATTTCTCGACAGATCAAGTTCATTTGAGTGCCAGTGCCAATGATGTTGAAGATGGTGATTTAAGTAAGGTGAGTAAATATCCCCCGGCAAAGCCGGGGGCTCTATATTGTGAACCGCTCAAAGGTATAAGAGGGCGCTAACGCGCCCCCAATCTAATAGTTTTAATAGTCACCTAAAGGTGGCGTTCAGTTCCTAAGATTCAATTGTTCAATTCTCTGGTCTGCTTGTTCTTAGTGACGTATGTATTCTTGAATCATCTTTTCATCTCGACCCACCGTCGAAACAAAGTAACCCCGCGCCCAAAAGTGTTGCCCCACAAAATTTCGTTTCTTCTCTCCGTAGACTCGAGCCACATGGATTGCGCTTTTACCTTTGATAAAGCCAATCACCTGTGACATAGCGTACTTCGGCGATATCGCAACCAACACTAGATTTTCAAAACGGGATAACCCATTTTTTTTTACCTGCTAAACAGGTCGAGGTAATTCCCAAGGTCAATTTCGAATGATCGAAAAAAACGTTCACCTGACATTTAAATGTCAGAGTCGAAAGGCCATTTGGGGTCGGTTTTGCTCATTCAACTGCGAAAGAGCAGTATCGGTCGATTGTGTTGAAAAAGTCGGTTTTGTGGAAATTAGGCGGATTTAACCAATAGCGCTATATATAACTATTTGTTTTTAAAGAAAAGAATTTTGAGTAGAAAACTGCTTTCTATCCAAAATGGCATTTTTCAACACATTCGGCCAAAACCAGCCAGTCAATTTCCTTCGATTAACTTCTTGTGGCAGAGATTTGACTAGCTTAACTTGGAGAGTTGGAGTATATCCTGCTACACTCCATCGTAAAACTTTACGTTAGAGGCCATTGACCTATATGAAATCTTGTCGTGAGTGTCGGCATCAGGTCTCCGAGCAGGCTTTCGCCTGTCCAAATTGCGGCGCTCCCTACCCGGCTCGAGACAGATGGGATGGATGGGGTTTCGAGTACAAGTCCAAGGCCACCATTGCCGGACTGCCCCCTAGTTCATATCTCCTTCAAATATCGGGCTAATCGCACACCTGTCGTGGCTCGCGGTATCATTGCAATAGGGCAATTTGCCTGTGGCATCGTTTGCCTTGCGCAGTTTAGCATCGGCGTACTCAGCGTTAGCCAGTTTACCCTGGCAGTCTTTGCAGTTGCACAGTTTGCTGCCGGGTACTCCCTCATAGCCCAGTTCGGGGTTTATCTTGGAGAGGGCCATGGACAGTTGGTGTTCAACCTGTCCCGGTTACTGGGAATCATATAACGCTGGCACAAGGGTATAAACCTTGCTTGCATGCATTTACATTAACTCAATCGTAAAGTTTTAATATCTCACTGAGTGACCGATTTGGGTCCAGACTGTGTAGAAACGCAAAAATCGAAAAGCTAGTAGTATGAACATGGAAATATTGACCAATAATTCCAGCCATTATGGAGTCAATCATTGGTAATTAACTTGTCTCTGGCCGCTCAGTGAGGTAATTATCGCTTCTGACCGGTTCAAGTATGAGTTTTTACACAGCCTGGGTCGGTTTTGCTCATACAACTGCGAGAGAGTTGTACCGGCCATTATTCAGCTTGGTGGTTCAATAGACCGAGGCCAATTTTTAAAGCCTTCCAGCTAAGCCCAAAGTGTCCATTCTACTCAACTTTAAACTCATCAATGGCTGCTCAGACTATTGGCGACTCCCCTGCCAAAATCTAAAGTACGTGGATTCATCGCAGAGACCACTCCACGTTAATTAAGCTTTAATGACCAGCATACCTTAACACTTGACGATCACCAATTCTCCCCAATCCGTTGTATAGCGTTTAGAAATTCGTTCTGCTTTTGGCTTCCATGACTGATCGAAACCGGCTGCTGCGATACGGGTGCTTTTAGGAAAGCGCCGATTGATCCGGTCCATGGCCTGCATGAGTCTCCCGCTCCTGGCATGATCAAAAGCCGCTCACTCGAACAAATCCATCTGATCGGGAATAAATGCCGGCTGTATCTGGCTCAGTTGCACGCCGCACTTTTGGTAGCGGTAGCCTTCCCTGAACAGCTCCTTGAGCAGACGGTTCGCCGTACCGACGATCACGCGGGTATCCTGCGTCGCTGAAGACAAGGTTGATGCCGGCCGCCCGCTGGTATTGCGGCTCGTTCGGATTGAACGGATTGGTGCGGATAAACACACTGAGATGGCCGGCGACCGAGTTCTGGTAGCGCAGTTTTTCCGCGGCCCGGCTGCAGAATTCGGCCAAGGCCTCGGCCAGTTCCCGATACTCGGTCAATCGCCGGCTGAAACTGCGCGAACAGACGATCTGCTGCTTGTCCGGTGCCATTTCTTCCAGGTCCAGGCAGGAGATCCCGTTCAATTCCATCACGGTTCGGGCTACAACGACATTGAACTGGTCC
>JBPFEG010000077.1:0-9830 GCA_051061015.1 Methylomicrobium sp. | reverse complement strand
AAATAGAGGTTAAGCGGCCCTAGCCAGTTTTTGTTTGGGTGTTATCCCGCCGATGGCCATATTGGGGCGCTCATGATTGTATGACCAAAGCCATTGTGTCGCAAATGCCTGAACGTCCTGAATGGAATCAAACAGGTACTGAGCCAGCCAATCATAACGAACGGTTCGGTTATAGCGTTCGATATAGGCGTTTTGCTGGGGATTGCCGGGTTGGATGTAATCAAGCCGAATTCCCCGTTGCGCTGCCCAATCCTGCAGGACCGAGCTGACGTATTCCGGGCCATTGTCACAGCGAATAGCCTCGGGCTTGCCTCGCCATTCGATGATCTGCTCCAGGCTCCGAATCACGCGTAAGGCCGGTAATGAAAAGTCGACTTCGATTGCCAAACCTTCCCGATTGAAATCGTCAATCACGTTGAGTATCCTGAACGATCGGCCAATTGGTCGTGCATAAAGTCCATCGACCAGGCTTTGTTAATCTGCTCGGGGACCGCCAAGGGCTGTGGCGTTTCACGGATCAGGCGTTTTTTGGGCTTGATGCGCAAGTTCAGTTCCAGTTC
Organism: Methylomicrobium sp.; assembly: GCA_051061015.1. Taxonomy (GTDB): domain Bacteria; phylum Pseudomonadota; class Gammaproteobacteria; order Methylococcales; family Methylomonadaceae; genus Methylomicrobium. The sequence continues at coordinate 9,270 of JBPFEG010000077.1, read as the reverse complement.
TCGGTAGCTGCGGTAAACCCGTTTATGATTCCAACGAAAGCCTTTGACGTTACGTAATAGAGATAACAGAGACCGAAGCCCCAATTCCTCTGGTTGTTTGTCAGCCGAACCAGCCAGTCGGCAATCTCGGCGTTCTCCGCCGAGAGTTTGCGCGCATAGCGGTAGCCTGTCTGGCTGATGCCTAATGCGGCGCACACGAGGCGAAGGCTGCCCCGTTTCGCTTGCACCATTTCCTGCGCCATCTCGCGTCGGCAAGATGGCGTTAAGCCTTTTTTTCCAAGACCTCCTTGATGATCTCGGCTTTGAGGCGTTCTTCCGCGTACATCTTTTTGAGCCGGCGGTTCTCGTCTGCCAGTTCTTTTAGACGAGCCATCAGCGAGGCGTCCATGCCGCCATATTTCGCGCGCCATTTGTAGAACGTCGCTGAACTGATGCCGTGCTCCCGACACAATTCGGGTACAGGGGCGCCACCTTCCGCTTGTTTAAGAACGGCCAGGATCTGGCTGTCGGTGAATCGTGATTGCTTCATGTAAAACTTCCTCCGTCTGTTAAGAGAAAATTCTACTTCTAAATCCGGTTATTTTTCGGGGGGATTACCCCCCCTTCAATTGTAGGCTTGTTATTTTCTGACTTCCTTGGGTTTGAATGATACTGTGGCATATATACAGTTCCATTAATCGACAAAGGCGCTGATTGAGTTCAAATTAACTGAAAAAGCTTGAACTGGAGTGGCTGCCCCCGGAAATTGTGATTTATTGAATTACTCTATGAATTACCGATCTATTTGAAATCGGGATCTGATAAAAAATGATGTGAATCACAAAGACAAAGAAGCTCTGTCTTATGTTCTGGATCCTTCATATACATGGCGAGCGCTGTTTGCGGAAGGGTGGGGCACATTTTTGCTGGTGCTCGTGGGAGCAGGGGCGGAAGTGGATGCCGAAATGACAGGGCAAGTCAGCAAAGCCATGGCGGGGGTGGCGCCTGGTCTTATGGTGATGGTGATTATCTATTTCATGGGCGCGGTCAGTGGGGCTCATATTAACCCGGCCGTGACCCTGGCTTTTGCGTGCCGACGTCATTTTCCGTGGCAGCGCGTGCCGGGGTATATTTTAGCGCAATTGCTCGGAGGTGTGCTCGCTGCCGTTTTCCTTAAATCTATTCAAGGAGATATAGGAAATGTCGGTGCTACCGTTCCTTATCCCGGCTTGGCAATCTGGCAAGCATTCCTCATCGAAACCGTCTTGACGACGGGGTTGATCAATACGATTCTGGGAACAGCCTCAGGACCGGGAAATGTGGGCCATAACGGCGCGTTGGCGATAGGGGGCTATATTGCCGTCGCTGGGTTATGGGCGGGTCCTTTAACAGGCGCTTCGATGAATGCCGTCAGAACCCTGGCTCCTGATTTAGTGCGAGGAGATTTGAAGACCACCTGGATCTATGTATCGGCGTCCCTGCTCGGTGCCCTGATCGCCGTCGGTTTCGAATGGATTCTGAAAGGTAAGCCCAGCCATCATGCGGATCAAGAAGCCCAAGGCGCGGCTCCCAAGGATGGGAAATAAAATCAGTCATGAAGCCGGGCTACCTCATTTTAATGTTCTTTCCTGATCCGGCTGAGAAACCTTAAAAAATTGGCCCATCCGCGATAATAAGGTTTTGTTTGAGTTGATGGCTCGGCCTGATCCTGCAACGCTTTCAAATGCGCTTTCAACAACGCAACGAAAGGATTATTGGCGCCAAACTTCTGTTCCAGCCGTGGAATATCCTCCTGTAGTAAGTCTATTTCTGAGATCATGGATGTTCTCCGTAGCGTTTTAGATATATTCCCCTCTGCATTATCCTGTGACCCGTCGCGGCCTCACAAAATTCAGCGGTTGACGGTCTCGCCCGGGCTGGATATCGCACCGGATTGACGTTTGACCGAATCGTGGTGCAAAACACACCTATATCAAAAATCCTTCCGTCTTGCCCCATAAAACCAGCCGTAGCGCGGGTTCTGGACGTTTAAACTGTTAAAATGGTAAGCAATATTTACCAGTTTCAGCGTCCGTTTTTGCCGGCCTAAAAAATAAAGGTCTCGCATAACCGCGGGGGTGACTTTTTACTCATTATTCAGGGTCATCCTTTGCAGGTCAGCTATTACATTTAAGGTCTTCAGCGGCTTGGGGTTTTGCTGTAAGTAATCTGGCCAGTCACCAAGTTCCATGAACGGCCATTTCTAAGAGATAGCAACGGGCAAAAACCGACCCTTTGCTGCCGATTACTATAGCTGATTTAACGACAGCAATTGAGCATTAACCGGCCACAGATTACCGACGCAGTTTGGATTATATACAGAAGGAAAAAATCAATGTATTTCAGAAATTTATTGTGGAAAAGTAGGTCTGTTAATAAATACACACAAACTATTTGTTGAGATTTATATTACAGGAGAAACTCTTGATAAACGAGATTGCATATGACGTGCATTGGTATGGGCCGTACTCACTTAAAGATCTTGATAGTGAGATGGGGAGTGATTCAGGTTTTGTTCTCTATGCGCTGTATGGTCCCCACCCATTGTACGGTACTGATGTATTGCTCTACTTGGGCATGACTGAAAAATCACTAAAAATATGCATTTCACACCATAAGTCTTGGATTTCGGAACTCCCAAACCCAATAAAAATCTATGGCGCAGCTATTGGTAGATTTAGCTCTTGGGAGGAAGCAGACGCTGCGGATGAATATCCGCCGCTCCCGGAGCAAGAAATTAAAGCCATTCAAAGCCTACTCATTATTGCTCATCAGCCTGCCTACAATATTCGGTCTAAGGAATCGGCCGAAATAGCCAGAGATGTGAGATTGTTCAACACGGGAAATTTCGGAGCACTTTTGCCCGAAGTTAGCGGCTGCTATCACATAGTCATATACCCCAGCAATCGATTCAACCCGACGAGCCGGCCTAGAGCACCTTGTTAACCAAGGTGTTAAATGGCCGCTTGAAGTGCTTATTTGTCTTTATTTACCAGCGGCCGTTTGTCTCTTATTAGCTGATAACGCTTGATGCTAATTGAACTGGTGCTATCGAACGATGCCTAATGAGACGAAAAATCAACCAGCATCAGCATTTAGCTAATGTGAAAAAATACTAAGTGGAAATCCTAAGGCAAGTTCGGGATGAAAAACCCAAAACAGACAATAACCGGAGCAATAGCATGTCTGTAGACCAATATATTTACAGGGGGCTTCTAATCATTCGGTATTTTTGAACAAGGGCTGGTTATGAAAAAACAAATTATTCTGTCGGTGATTTTGCTGGCGGTTTGCGGCTTATATAGCGAAATCAATTGGGCATATGGTAGGGTTGGCCATGGTGGTGGCGGGGGAGGTTTCTATGGCCCCAGAGGTTATGGTTATGGCGGCGGTTACTATGGCCATGGATGGTATGGTCATCGCGGCGGTTACCCCGGTCACTGGGGATTTGGCCACGGCTATTATAGCTATCCGGGGTTTAGCATTTATTTCGGTGCGCCTTATTATGGCTATCCTTTTTATGGATATCCCTATTACGGCTATCCTTCTTATGGCTATCCCTATTATTATCCACCGGGAGTCGTCACCGCACCCAGCACCCCGCCCGTATACATTCAACAAAAGCCTCCGGTTGTTCAGCAATACCCCTCAGGCTACTGGTATTATTGCTCCGCACCCCAAGGTTATTATCCTGACATTAAAGAATGCCCGAACGGTTGGCAACAGGTTCAGCCGACGCCCCCGCCAACACGTTAAGTGTCTTAGCCATGTCGAGTCTTTTCAAACTAGCTTCAACGGCTGCGTTTCTGTTTACTACCGGGTGCGTCAGTTTGCCCAACGGCCCCAGCGTCATGGTGTTGCCCGGCAGCGGTCTGTCTTTCGAGCAATTTCGTAATGATGATGCTAATTGCCAGCAATTTGCTTATGCCCAAGTGGGTGGGGTAACAGCCAATCAAGCCTCCGTAAATAGCGGCATTACCACAGCTACAGCTGGCACTGCCTTGGGAGCGGCTGCCGGCGCTGCCATTGGTGGCGGTGAGGGGGCCGTGATTGGTGCAGCCAATGGTTTACTCGCTGGCAGCCTCATTGGCACAGGTGCAGCCAATAGCTCAGGTTACGCGGCCCAGCAGCATTTTGATGCGGCTTATATTCAATGCATGTATGCCAAAGGGCATCAGGTTCCAGTCTACGGCGACTTTTCCAATGTCCACCCCGATCCACCTTTAAGGCCAGCTATCAACATTCCTCCACCACCACCGGGAGCCCCTCCGCCACCACCGCCGAATTAAGGGAGAAAATCCTGTCTTCCTGTTGGCAGCATAAGGGATTCTGTCGCTAAATGAGTTAAAGTAACTAATAACTCTCAGAAAGAAAAGTACTCCGATGATTGAGTTTAAATATACTCAGTGTCCAGACGCATCTCTATGTGTGTCCGCTTCATGCCGATAGCACTGGATGGGGATTGAACTGGTACTATCGACCCTTTGCCGACGGTCCAGCGAAATTGTCGAATGACAACTTACGTGTTCAAAGCAGAGCCAGGACTTATTGATCATCAATGCTAAAAATCCAACGTTTTTTGTCTGTAGGACTTTTGGTTCGATCTAATACTTCGGAACATAAGCCTCTACTTAATCTGTTAATATTTATACATCATGTAAAATAGGGTTCAATCATTGAAAAATTTATCAAAGATGTTAGTAAAATCAGTTCAAAATTTGCTTGAATCTGCATTGATTGGAGATCAGGCAATGAGTGATGCCTTATTATCAGAAAATCTAATCGAACATAAAGATGAATTTTCGAAATCTTTAGAAGAAGATAATGAAGATGTTATTTTTGCAATAGACCAGCATGAAAATAGCATTGCTATGTTACTAATAGAGAAAAATGGCGATTTTTATGTCAATACAGATGCCAAGGATAGGCTTAAATTTTATTGGCAGTATAATTATGAAAATAATCTTAAAAAGTTTATTCCTTTTATGGCTAATCAATTGAAAGCAGGAAAGTTTGCGGTGCTTGGATTCACTATTGAAGATAGATTTTTAGCATAATGATATATTGCAGGCAAGTTACCGCTGCTGCCTTTTAAGGACGCCCAATTTGATATCGCGTTGTCCCCCCTTCCTGTTTTTGTACAGCATCCACTTCTCGCACGAGTTTCATATTCAGGCTCTTAAAGAAATGCTGCGCGTGGCTTACGAAGTCAGAGTGTTTCCCCTGCTTATCCTCGATGGCAAGCTATCTCCCCACCTTGCATCCGTGAAAGAGCATTTTGCAAACCAAGGTTTCAAGCTTGAGATTAAACAGGTAGCGTACGAGTTTCAACGCGGTGGCCATGAAATGCTAGTCATTAATTGCGCTTAACCTTGTGGCCATAGCATAGGATGGACCATAAAGCCACCAACCCTTTAACTGAATGATGTCAGGTTCTTTTCAGCGCCTCTATAGACATTCATTTGGGACAATCGATAAATTCAAATTCGAACGTGTCCGTGCCAATCTCATCATAACCCCCTTTTGCATTGGGAAATAATACTGTCACTGAAAAAGTTTCGGGTGAGCCATTGCCGCTATCGAATAAACAGTCTGTTTCGGTCGCCCCATCACAGGCAACGTTGTCATTATCTAGATCATAAGGATCAAACACGGTAAGCCAATATAACCTATTATTTTTTTGACATGCCTTCTCTTTAAAATTTGGTTCAGTCACCGCTATGGGTAAGCCGTTGTGAGAAAATATCAGTCGAGTGCCGGCAGGGGGTGTTTTAGGATTTTTAATCCAGACCATCAGCAAATCATGGCATACATAAAGGGGTGACCCCCCATAAGAAATAAGATTGTCTTCAATTTTAGGGACACAGCCCGTATCACTATCGACATACACTGACCGAGGTGCGGCCATCACTGAAAAACTCCTTAGGGACAAAACTATAATGCCCGCTAGAATTACAAATTCTTTTTTCAATTTAGCCACCGGTACATTTCAACTCCATCCGACCTCAGATTATTTTTATAACGGTATCCTTGTTAATCAGCTTTAAATATTTGCCACTGATCAGCACGACAACTGAACATTGATAATCTGAAGCTCTCTTGTTTACACAAATTTTTTTGGCTATTGGGTGAAGGTTGGACGCTGACAGAGGGGAAAGTATTTAACATAGATTGACAATTATTGCTAACTGATAGGGGAACGAGGGGCATTGAATGAGTAAAAACGACCCATATGAGTCATTCGCTTCATATTTCGAAGAGGCTGCAAACTGTCTTAAAGCAGACATCTAGATATACATAAGGCGTGCCTTCAATGTGAATGTGGACTTTTTCTGATTGCATCCACTCATATTCAATTGGACAAACAAGTTTTGTCGTCGATTGGCGTGTAGATACTATTTGACGCTTAATAGCATTTTTGTATTTATAAAATCAGTTGGACTGGCATCTCTTTTTGGCATGAAAGTTTTCTAAAAAATCAACCAAGTAACATAAGAGGGACGCCATCTGTTGCAGAAAAATACAATAGCCCTAGAATTAGGGTTTTAATCAAGTTAAAATTAAAAGTATTTTTCAGAATATATGTAATAAAAAGAAAATTACAAATAAATAAAATTAGTCCAAGTATAGAGACATAATGCTCATAAGAAGTGGTTTCTAAAAAATATTCCATTCCTTCTGCTCCTATATCTAAGACTAAAAACAAATTTTCACAAATTACCACCATAGTCAGCAATTGATTAAATGATGACCATGCTTTTTCAACTATAATTAGTCCTAATATAATGATCACTAAGATTATCATATTCAGGCTTGTCTCAAGCAATGAATTAACTAGATCACCACTAAGAATTGTTGCAAACGTAGTTCCTGAAAACAAGTAAAAAGCTAAGCATTTCAACAAAGACGGCTTGGCAATGCTAAATGCGGGTAAGTTGGTCTTGAGTGGCAAAAGACCAATATATTTAATTAATGAATTCATAAGCAGTTTTTAAAAAACTCTATCTTTTTTATTGCTCGGCTAATTTGATTTATACCAAATAACTGTAACTAAATGTTTTTGCCATGAGTGCTAGCAATCATTATCAATGATAATTCTAATGACTAGGGTGGTGTGTAACTCGGAAAAATAAAATTAAAGGATATTTTCATTTTAAAATATCTCTAGCCCTATTTTGAGATAGTATTGATTTTGATGTTAAGTAATTCACATCATTTTTAATAATCTCACTATCCAAATCCACAGCATTCATGCTCTCTAATTTCGATACAGCGGCACGTATATAAGAATCAGTGGAGTAAGCAGTTGATATAGCGAGAAGCTCTCTCATGGTAAACCTATCCTTGAAGGTTTCTATAGTTATAAATCTGTGATTATCTTTATACTCTGCAAACGAGGTAATGGGTAAAACGCTAAGTAACACAATGAGTAGGGGTAACTTAGCAATTTTATTGTATGTAGTCGAGCACCAGTTAGGAATTAGAAAATTTGATTTATTTGGCCTAAAACTGGCCTGCACACAACAATCTTTATTCATGAAAAAAATAATCCTGAATGTCATAGTCTTTTTATCCATAGACCCTTTATTAACTGGAAGCCCTATTGCTTAGTAGAGGTTCTTATTAATAGCTTCGATAAGTGAAAACATTTGTAGATAAGAGACATCAAGTTCACTACCCTAGCGCCAACGTGATATATTTAAAATCAAAATGCTATTAATAACTATTTCCCGCTTGTTTTAAGCCAAAAAAATATGAATCGCACGTCGAGCTTTTTGTTTAGCATCATCATCGTTTTCAGCTATAAGTTTTATAGCTGATCTGATCTGACTTCCGAATAACACACGTAAAAAATAATTATTTTCTTCATATACCAATTCGGCATCCATCCATCTCTCAACAATTCGTGACATATAAAACCCCTTATTCTGAAAATGTTAATTAGATCATACAATATAAACCAGGCAATAAGTATGCCAATGCCTGATTAGGCAAATACTGTGGCTCTTTCACTCTCAGATCTTAACTAGAGGTTGTAATGAACTTAATCAATGGTGTATTTAAACAATGGGCATGACTAGAACAAAGGTCTAGTTCTGTAATACGGTTAGCGATTTTTTCCACTATTCAGAATCTATTTTCACACTCCATTAAAACATTAAGCGATGTAAAAACAATAAAAATAGTGATTTTTACTGAAAAATTTGGACGCTCTTTTCTTGTAAAACCGGCAAATTTCCCATGCTTTTGACAATCAGGGTCTCCAGTAGCTGGCCATATGCACAGCACCGCTTTTTGTTTTCCATAAAATCCGAGCTTAGCCGTTGACTGTAGACGAGGGAAGTCCGCAAGCAAATCTGCCAGGCGGTGCCTTCCTGGGCTTCCGGGTATACCCCTTCAACCGAAAATGGTTAGGGGTTAGGGTATTGGTATAGTGGTCGGATGTGAACTCAAGTTCATGTGTTTCTACGGTACAGAATCGAGCAGCTAAGCCAGTTCCTACCTCAAACCTGCCGCTCATGATAGAAGTTTTTTAATGGCGGCAAAATGGCCGAAAGCACTCGATGGTGTATCGACCCTTATCAGTCACTTGCCTCATATGTCCGAACGGCAAGGTATCAGCCGATTGTGTTGAATAAGTCCACTTTGGATAGAAAGCAGTTTTCCATACAAATTAAGCGCTATTAAAAAACAAAGCGTTACAAATAACTCGAGAGGGCAAATTGGCCTAGATTCAGCAAAAAACCGACTTTTTCAATACAATCAGCCGGCAGCGGACAGTCAATTCAAACAAACTATTTGCCCCTTCATGTTCTGGGACAAATGGATCTAAAGTCAGCTGGTCTTGGCTCATTGTTAACTCCTCGTTGTCAGCCACACTTTTAAAGAGGAGCAACTGACTAAAATCATCATTTTTCATGACTGATAGACATCACCCCGATTAACAGAAAAATCATCACCAGAACCGGCCAGAAATAAGGAGCCAACAGGATACCAATCATTAAGGCAATTAAACAGGGCGCCCAGAAACATGAACACTCCGATGCCTAAAAATAACATTATCGTCAGGATAGCGGCGAGCCCCATAATCATCAAAAATGTGGGAATGGCGGCAATGCGGACCAAGGGCTCTGCGACCGGTTGACCATTGATCATCACGCTTAGCTGCCCAACATCGGGATGAAACAGATAGCTGAGGACAGCTATCAATGCACCGATAATAAGAACTTTTGTTATCAGCCTCATATTGCG
>JBPFEG010000076.1:0-143488 GCA_051061015.1 Methylomicrobium sp. | reverse complement strand
GGGATAACAGGCTGATACCGCCCAAGAGTTCATATCGACGGCGGTGTTTGGCACCTCGATGTCGGCTCATCACATCCTGGGGCTGAAGCAGGTCCCAAGGGTATGGCTGTTCGCCATTTAAAGTGGTACGCGAGCTGGGTTCAGAACGTCGTGAGACAGTTCGGTCCCTATCTGCCGTGGGCGTTTGAGATTTGAGGGAAGCTGCTCCTAGTACGAGAGGACCGGAGTGGACGTACCGCTGGTGTTCCGGTTGTGATGCCAATCGCATTGCCGGGTAGCTATGTACGGACAGGATAACCGCTGAAAGCATCTAAGCGGGAAGCCCCTCCCAAGATGAGATCTCACTGGGACTTCAAGTCCCCTGAAGGGCCGTTGGAGACGACGACGTTGATAGGCACGGTGTGGAAGTCCAGTAATGGGCGTAGCTAACGTGTACTAATTGCCCGTGAGGCTTGACCATATAACACCCAATCGGTTTGGGTGGCTGCAGAAGAAAACTGCAGTGCAGCTGACGCTTTTAGCAAGAGAACCGAACTGTTACAGATTTCCAGGGCACGAGGACTTCCTCCTGCCCCAGGTTGACAGATTCTATAAGTCAACCGCACCCGTTTGCTTGGTGACCATAGCGAGCGTGAACCACCCGATCCCATCCCGAACTCGGAAGTGAAACCGCTTAGCGCCGATGATAGTGCGACAGGTTGTCGTGCGAAAGTAGGGAATCGCCAAGCACTTTATCCAAAAACCCAAGCTATCAAGGCTTGGGTTTTTTTTTGACTGCGGATCAGCCTGCCCGTGTTTCGCCGCCTAGCAGAGTCAGGATTTCGCCGCTGATATAACTGGAATCATTGTTAGAGGCAAAAAAGACGAACGCCGGCGCCACTTCTTCCGGTTGTGCCGGGCGTTTCATCGGGGTATTTGCGCCATGTTTGGCGACTTGCTCTGCCGGTTTATCGGCCACATTGAGCGGTGTCCAGACCGGACCCGGTGCAACGCAATTGACGCGAATGCCTTTCTCCACCAGATTAAGTGCCAATGATTTAGTAAAGGCATGGATAGCACCTTTGGTGGTGGCATAATCAATCAGATGTTTATTTCCTTCCAGGCCGGTAATAGATCCGCAATTAATGATCGCATCGCCGTCCTTCAAATGTTTGATCGCCGCTTTTGCCATTCGGAAATAACCGTAAATATTGGTTTTGAATGTTTTATCGAATTGCTCGTCGGAAATCTCTTCGATCGATTCCTGGTTTTGCTGATAAGCCGCATTATTGACCAGGATATTCAATTTACCGAATTCTTTAACGACTGTTTCAACCGCGTTCTGACAGAATTCAGAAAGGGTCACATCGCCCGGGATTAGTAGACAGCGGCGGCCCTCTTTTTCGACTTGCTGTTGCGTTTCTTCTGCGTCTGTCTGTTCAGCAGGAAGAAAGGTAATTGCCGTATCAGCGCCTTCGCGTGCAAAAAGCACTGCAACGGAGCGGCCTATGCCCGAATCGCCGCCGGTTATCAAGGCGATTTTGTCTTTTAATTTTTCCGCTCCTTTATAATGAGGTGCAAGATATTCAGGCCGAGGACTCATTTCCGCTTCGATGCCGGGACGCTCCTGATGCTGAGCGGGTAGCGGGCTTTTCGGATATTTTTGACTTGGAGTTGGTTCACCGGTCGAATCTGATTTAGCTTCAGTGGCCATAAGCTTCCTCCTGTTTTTTCAACATTTAATGAGCTTTTCCCATAAAGCCTAAGTTCAGCTTTACAATAAAATATTCACTCCATTGCTTTTGTGATTTGTTACTGATTTGATCGTTCAATCGTGTTGATAGATTGACCGGCACTGAGAAAAAAAACTTTATTGGGTTGGATGATGTTTTCCTATAAACATAACGCAGACGTTAGTTCTACGAAGATTACATGGGAAAGGCTGTCATGCGAGATTAGGAAATCGCGAAGCTTTTTGCCTTTAGATTGACATCCCTAAAAACTGTAGCCAGAGCAAATCAAGGGGAGTTATAGGGTTGGGGCTTCAAGCCCTCCATCCGAATAGTATGGGGTAATTACTCAGCTAATCATATAATCCGAACCAATCCACAGCGGCAGAGGTTAAATTCGCGCTTTGGGTTCCCTTCATCTGAAAAAAATCCTCAAGGATATATTCCAGCCCATAAAAGCTGATGCCATTGAATTCCTGGCATAGTGCCTCGAGCGTATCGTTCGAGTTACGCCTCGTCGTATTCTGCATATCAAATTCGTTCATTGTCCTACCTCGTGCCGTGATCAAGCGTGCCTTTCGAGCCGACGGGATACTTGTCCCATTAACCGAAAAAATAATAAATTAAAGGCTTTATGTCGCTTTACGGTTAAAGTGTAAGCGGCGGTTTCTGAATGCAGAATGAACCAAAGAAATGATTCAATTGACTTGGTTTACAGTTAAATCGAAGTCACTAACGCCAATGGATTGCCAGCCAGACAGTTTCAATAGCTGGATCCGTCCATTCGACACGATGCCGTCGCTGCGCGGGTATCAGCATATAATCCCCAGGTTTCAGATGAATAGGCTCCTTTTCATTTTGGTAGACCAAAATTGCCTGTCCCTGAAGCAGCAGCACCCATTCATCCCAGTCCTGATCATACCATTGCCCTTCCGGCGTGATATGGCCTTTGGAGATAATCCGCTCGATCTCGATTCCACCGTGTTTTAGAATTTGTTCGAATAGTTCGTTCGGTAATTGTTCTGGAAGGCCTGAAAAAATATTGCCGGGATTTGTCGCGAACATGATTTTTTATACGATTCGAAAAATGATGATTATAAGGGGAGTGGCAGGTTTAATACTCAGCATGAACCTTTTTATCACTTAATCCATCAGAAAATTATGCTGAAAAAACACATTTCCTATTGGGAACATTTCGATCATGATGCAGATATGGGCATTCGAGGTATTGCACCGACTCTTGCCGAGAGTTTCGAACAGGCTGCGCTGGCTTTGACCGCGGTGATCGCAGATCCGGATGCAGTCGAAGAAGCCGCTTCAATCTCGATCAAATGCCAAGCGCCGGACAATGAATTATTATTTCTGGAGTGGATCAACGAGTTGATTTACCAAATGTCGGTACATAATTTGCTTTTCGGCCGTTTTGAAGTGACGATCGGGCAAAGCGAGCTTTCTGCAACGGCTTGCGGAGAAACCGTAGACCGGAAAAAACATCAGCCTGCGGTAGAAATAAAAGGTGCAACCTTTACCGAATTGCGTGTTTATCAAAATAGCGAGGCGATGTGGGTGGCGCAATGTATCGTCGATGTGTAAGAGGAACGTGATGAATACAAATCAATTGATTCAACGCGATGAAACTTGTTGGGAAATACCGATCAAGGGGGCAATGCGTGTGCCGGCAGTCATCTATGCGGATGAAGCGCTAATTCGTGGCATGGACCCAAAGGTTTATGAGCAGATCACGAACGTTGCGACTTTGCCCGGCATCGTCGATGCGGCTTATGCAATGCCCGATGCGCATTGGGGCTACGGTTTTCCTATTGGCGGCGTGGCCGCGTTCGACCCGGAACAGGGCGGCGTGATTTCGGCCGGAGGCGTCGGCTTCGATATTTCCTGCGGTGTTCGGACTTTACATACCGGCCTGACGATCGAGATGCTCAGGCCGGAGCAACATCGGCTCGCGGACGAACTCTACCGGGTGATTCCCGCAGGCGTCGGCAGCCGGGGTAAACTGCATTTGAATCATAAGGAAATGATCGCCATGCTGACCGGTGGAGCCCAATGGGCAGTCGACCGGGGTTTTGGTGAAGCGGCGGACCTGGAACGCACTGAAGAACGCGGCTGCATGGCGGGCGCCGATCCAGCCCAGGTTTCATCAAAAGCCCGTGAACGGCAATGTGAAGAAATGGGGACTTTGGGATCTGGTAATCATTATTTAGAAGTGCAGCGTGTCGTCGAGATTTATAACTCCTCCATTGCTGAAAGATTCGGCTTACAGATTGACGATATCGTCATCACGATTCATTGTGGGTCCCGTGGGCTTGGTCATCAAATCGGCACTGAATTTCTAAAGGAAATGGTCATCTCTGCTAACCAGTACAAAATTACCTTGCCTGACCGCGAACTTGCCTGCGCGCCCATTTATTCGCCGCTCGGGCAGCAATACCTCGGCGCGATGCGCGCCGGCATCAATTGCGCGCTGGCCAATCGCCAGATATTGACTCATTTGACCCGGCAGGCTGTCGCGTCAGTGTTTCCCGACGCCAACCTGGGTCTGTTATATGATGTCTCGCACAATACCTGCAAAGTTGAAAAACATACGGTAGCTGACCGTAAAAAGGAATTATTCGTTCACCGCAAGGGCGCAACCCGTGCCTATGGGGCAGGACATCCCGATCTACCCGATGCGTTCCGCGAAGTCGGCCAACCGGTATTGATCGGCGGCTCGATGGGCACCAGTTCGTATGTTTTATGCGGAACCGAAATAGGCGAACAGCATGCCTTCAGCTCCGCCTGTCACGGCGCCGGCCGTGCTATGAGCCGGCATCAGGCGACCAAGCAGTGGCGGGGGCGGGAACTCGTCGATGAACTGGCGAGGCAAGGCATCCTCATCCGCAGCCCTTCGATGCGAGGCATCGCCGAAGAAGCGCCGCTAGCCTATAAAAACGTCAGCGCTGTCGTCGAGGCGGCAGACAAGGCAGGACTAGCCCATAAAGTCGCAAAACTGGCCCCGGTTATCTGCATCAAAGGCTGACTATACCGTCTTAATGCTGAACCTGATACTTGCCGATCTGATCGTTGCGGTCCGCTTCGGTTTCGTCCTTTTTGTAATATTCGCCGGCCCTCGTGCTGAAATGGTCCAGGTTCTACTCTTTATGCTCGAATACAGAAACGCTTACGCATCACGTTAATGAAACGTTGCCAGAGCCCAAGTTCTGCAGCTCTAACCCAATGCAAAACGGCAAGACTGATATTGTCAGAACAATCGCCGCTTCGTTGCCGCGCTAAATCGACCAGATATTGCGGGCCGCCCTGATCCGGGGGGTATTGTTTGAGCACAGTAACCATCTCATCTGGCTGCATAGGCTGCCAAAAACCGTCGCTGCAGAGTAAAAACAAGTCTCCGTCTTCCACTTCGGATTCATTAAAATCGGGCTCCGGCGTTCCTTCACCGCCCAGCCGCATGTACAGTTGATTCCGCATTTCCGCGGGGGCATTGTCCTTTTCGACCAAGCCTTTATCGACCATTAATTGCAGCAGGGAATGGTCATGGGTATGCTTCAAAAAACTGCCGTTGCGAAAATGATATAGACGCGAATCACCGACATGCGCCCAATAAGCCGTTTGCTTATCGATAAATAACAACAAGGCGGTTGTTCCCGGTGAAGATCCGCCATCGACCGGCAGGTCGTTAATGGTTTTATGAGCAGTCTGGCAAATGTGGCCTAAAAAATCGTATGGATAGCCGTTTTTGTACCGGGAAAAATGTTCCGAGGCGACGTCGATCAGAATTTGCGCGGCCTGCGCGCCGTTCTGTAACCCGCCCATCCCGTCTGCTACCACGACAAGATGCCGCCGACCATTTCGGGAATGCAATATGGCAAGACGATCTTGCTGCTCGCTACGGCTGCCAATATCGGTCGCGGCTCCAAATTTCCAACTCATCGTGTATTTCCCGGGATGAAGAGATTCGATTAGTGCAGGATAGGGTTACGGTACACTTGTCTCCGCATCGGCAGAAATCCTCAGTCTGTCGGCGAGAGCCAGCAAACGGGGGTGATCGGCTTGCAATGAGAGCCCTATCCGTAAATTACGCTCTGCTCCGACTGTATCGGGTTTGCTGATATCGGCTTCGACGCGATCGGCATAGAGGCCGGCCAGTTTTTCAAGCCCTTGCAGCGCTTCCGGATGCCCGGGTTCGAGAACGAGTATTTGGCGATAATAGCCGATCGCCTGATTTTCCCCTTGCACACTCATTTTGTCGTTTTTCACGGCGGTACGAGCCAAGCCCAGGTACCGCTCGATTTCGCTTTTAATCGCGATAAACTCATGGGCGATAGTCGTCACGCCACGCATGGCCTGCTGATGGCGCGGATTTTTAGTAAGCGCTAATTGATATAAATCGTACGCCTGTTTCAATTTAGGTAATGTTAACTGTTTCTCTTTAAGTATCGCGGCTGCCTGCCGCAAGGCGGTGTTAACGTCAGAAACCGGTAAATGCGTGGATACCGGAGATATCTGTGCCGAAGCAATAGCGGTGAGCTGTTGTTGGGGTAAGGTTGGAGCAGGAATGATCTGAACTTGCGATTTACTTGATGAAGCGGTGATATTTTGCTCACGAGGGAGTGTTTCCAGCTTATGCTTTGGCGATACGGGTTGCAGAAAAAACCATAAGCCCGGCATCAGCATGACGATCAGGCCGAGGCTCGCTAGCCATTTATACCGAGGTTCATGAAGGCGAGAGACTGCTGCCGATTCAACTTCGATTATTTGAGACGCTAAATTTTGCTCAAGGGTGTGTGCGAGGATATTTGATGGTTTTTTAATCTCAAGCTGCGGCATGACAGACTTGAGCAGTTTTCGTTTGGGTATTGATGCACGCAAATCCCGCACAAAGGCGGCCATTTCTTTTCCGGAAGCAAAACGGTCCTTCGGATCCAGCGCGGCCATTCGTGCGATTAAAGGCTGAAAATAACGGACATCCGGTGGTAACAGCGGAATTTCCGAGGTTAACCGCGCAATGATGGTTTCCACAGGAGAATCGCCTTGAAAAGGCTTCAGGCCGGTCAACATTTCGTAGCAAATGACGCCCAGGCTGTAAATATCGGCCCTGCCATCTAACGGCTTGCATGTCCCTTGTTCCGGACTCAGGTAATACGGGCTGCCCAGCGTGGTACCGTCCATTGTCAACGTATTGTTGAAATCCATTTGTTTGGCTACGCCGAAATCGGTCAATACGACCGAGCCGTCCATGCGGAATAGAATATTTTCCGGTTTGATGTCGCGATGAATGATGCCTTTCTGGTGGACAAAATCCAGGCATAAACCCAGTGTTTCCATTAATTCGAGCATTTCGAAAGGCGCCATCATTTCATTCATGCGCGACCTCAGGTCGCCGCCCTGTAGATACTCCATCGCCAGATAATGCCGTTCACCGACAGCGCCGAGGTCGAAAATGGTAATGATGTTGCGGTGTTCCAGGGAGGCGATAATGCGGCCTTCGTTGAAAAAACGCGAAGCTTGCGACGGATTATCGAATTTACGCAGCAATTTCAGCGCCACAGGCCGGGCCAGCGATTCCTGCCGAGCCAGATAAACCGAGGCCATGCCGCCTTCGGCAATCAGCTTTTGGATTTTGTAACCCGGAATATCGATGCCGGACTGAATCATACGGCGGATTTTTCTGCCGCAGCAGGTTGATAGTAAGTTAAGGCGATGTCGCGTATTTGCAATTTATCGAAATTTCGCAATTTTACACGCTGGTTGAGCGGTTGACCGTTCACGCTGATTCGGCCTCTTTTTTCGGTAGTCAGGTAAAAGCCGTCGCTCTGACGAGTAATTTTCGCGATCAGTTTCGGCGTAAACCAGCCCCCCACGCGTAACTCGCATGCCGAGCTTTTTCCGATGGTGAAATGAGGTTTCGATAAAATCCACTTGTGTCCTTCGTGCTTGCCGCCGGTTTGCACCAAATACGGAGCATGGCTCTGCTGATGCTGCATGATGGCCTGTAATTGCGCTACATTAACCTCCATCGTTTGATCTTGGCTCATAAGCCCGGGTTTCGATGCCACCTCGCTGGTGCCGGACTCCATCGATAAATCGACCGCGATGAACTTCAACTTATGTTTAAAAAGCGTGATTTCATCGCCATAGCGAAGTTGCTCGCGGGAAATTCGGCGGCCATTCAAATACACTCCATTCGTGCTGTTAATATCCTTGATATAAAATTCATTTCCGTCGCGCTCGATGACAGCGTGATGACTTGAGATGCCTGGGTTATCGATTACCAAATCGTTATTGTCTGCACGCCCGATGGTGGTTCCGCTGGGCTGCAAAGGTGCAGTAAATTGTAGTTCACCATTAAAATACACTTGCAAAAAAGACATCTGGAACCCTTTGAATTTTATAAATTGACTGTTTACGTCGAGCCGGTGCGACGGTTGAATAATTGCTGGAATTAATATTAGTCCACTGGCGGAAAATGAGGCGGTCCAGGAAAAAAATAAACGAGTCTGCTTAAAGCTGATTTCGATCGGATCAACTGATACATTTCAATTGAATCTTACCAAGCCGCAACCTTCTCCGCTTCGGATCAGGCGTTTCAGGGATAGGCCATTCAAGCCCTAGGTTAAGTCTTTCTCTCTCAGCCTTGCATTGGTGGAAGAGTGAGCCGAGCTCTCAGCGGAATCGCTTATTCACAGGGTTGGTAACGTTTTGAGCTCCAGGCAGCTCGAAAGGGAGAAAGGTGCGAAAACGAGGGATTATCGGTTTGAATCATGCTCTGTTTTCGAAGGCCTGACAGTAGGGTTTCTTGCTCATGCGCTGTTATGATGTGGAAAAGGGAGTCACTACACTTTTATTCAATATATCGATGCAAGTAAAACAGATTGAGAGCATCACCGATATTACTGCCGCTGAATGGAATGCGCTTGCCGGCGTTGGTTACCCTTTTATCCGGCATGAATTTTTGTCCGCGCTGGAAGAAAGCGGTTCGGTATCGGAGCAGACCGGATGGGTGCCCCGGCATTTGCTGGTTTACGAGAAGGGGGATTTGATGGGATTGCTGCCGTTGTATCTGAAAACCCATTCGTTCGGCGAGTATGTTTTCGATCAGCAATGGGCCGCAGCCTGGCGGCAGTACGGTTTGGCTTATTATCCGAAATGGCTGACCGCGATTCCGTTTACGCCGTGTCCGGGGCCGCGCCTGGTGCTCAAAGATTCAGCGGATCGGGCAAAGGCGATGCAGTTGTTGTTTGATTTTATTCGGGACGTGTCGATAGAACAGAGCTTGTCTTCCTGGCACTGTCTATTCCCTTGCGAACAGGAGGCTGAGCAATGGCAAGCGCAGGGATTATTAGTGCGCGAGGGCGTGCAGTATCACTGGTTCAATAAAGGTTACCGGGATTTCGACGATTACCTGGAAGCATTCAATGCGGCCAAGCGCAAGATGATTCGGCGCGAACGCCGAAAAGTCGATGAGGCCGGAGTCGAATTGCTGCGCATGCCGGGCGATCAAGTCACCGAAGCGGGGTGGCAGGCGTTTTACCGGTTTTATGCTCTGACTTATTTGAAAAATGCTTCGCAGCCCTACTTAGCGTCCGATTTTTTTATGCGGTGCGCATCCGCAATGGGCGATCGAATGCTGCTGGTACAGGCGGTCAAAAACGGCGAAACGGTCGCTGCAGCACTGAGCTTTATCGGCAGCGATACGTTATATGGCCGCTACTGGGGCTGTGCCGAAGAATACGACGCCCTGCATTTTGAAGCCTGTTATTACCAGGGGTTGGATTATTGCATCGGACGCGGCTTGAAACGCTTCGATTCGGGAGCGCAGGGCGAGCACAAAATTGCGCGCGGCTTCGAGCCGGTTCCGACTTATTCCGTGCATTGGTTGAAGGATGCGGCGTTTGCCGAAGCGGTTGGGAATTTTCTGGCTCGGGAGCGGCAGTCGATCAGAATTTATCGCCGCAATGCGGCGAATTATCTGCCCTTCAAAAAATAATATGCATTGCTGGTTTGAAAATTGCTTTAGAATTGATATTGTTAATTTAGCTCCGCCAAACAGCGGAGCTATCTATTATTATCTTAAAGAGGTGCGATTATGTCTGAATATAGAAGATGGCAGTGCACGATTTGCGGCCACATTTACGACGAACGGGAAGGCGATGCCGAGACCGGCATTGCGCCGGGCACCCGTTTCGAGGATATTCCCGACGATTGGCGCTGTCCCGAATGCGGCACCGTCAAAAGTGATTATGAATTGATGGACTAGCCGGATCGATACGGGAGATTGCATGCAAGTCGTGATCATTGGCTCCGGCGTTGCCGGCGTAACTTTTGCCGAGAAGTATCGCGCACTGGATGCCGACGCGGAAATTATTCTGGTGACCCGCGAGAACGACGGCTATTATTCTCGGCCCTTGCTCTCGCGCGGCTTCAGCAAGGAGACGATCGAAGAAACGATTGTCCTGAAACCGTTCGCCGCGTTGCGCGAAAGCCGTATCGATGTGATTAGCGGCGCGGATATCACCGCTATTCATTCTGATCAGCGGAGCATCGATGTGGCGGGCAACTGTCAGGAAAAATCGCTTAAATACGACAAGCTGATCATTGCCCAGGGCTCGGCCGCATTCGTTCCGCCGCCGCTTCGGCCTTATCGCGAACTGTTCTTTTGCCTGAACAGTCTGGCCGACCTAAAGGCGCTGCGTAAGTTTCGCCAGGGCATCTTGAGCCAAAACCGTCAGCCCGACTGGGCAATTATCGGGGGCGGATTGATTGGCTGCGAAGTCGCTTCCGATCTGGCCGTCTCTGGCGACAGCGTGACGCTGTATCACGCAATGGACCGTTTGATGGAGCGGCAATTGGTCGAAGAAGATTCGCTGTCGCTGCTCGAAAATCTGAATCATGCCGGCGTGGATGTTTTGCTGAACCAGTCCGTCCATAGTCTTGCCGACGAGGACGACAAGGTGTGTGTGCTGACTGAAGCGGCAGCCGAATTCGATGCGGTGATCGTGGCGTGCGGCTTCAAGCCGCGGACCGAATTGGCCGAACAGGCGGGGCTTGCGGTCGGGCGAGGCATCAAGGTCGATGAGTGTTTTAAGACCAGCGATGAGCATATTTATGCGTTGGGCGATGTCGCGGAACTGCCGAACGGCAAACTATACGCCTATATCCTGCCGATACGTCATCAAGCAAACTGGCTAGCCAGCCATCTGGTCGGTCAGGAAAACGGAGCCTGGGTGCCGCCGGCTTTCACCACCAAAGCGAAAGTGCACGGTTTCGAGGCTGCGCATCCTTACCATCTTTGAGCATTGTTTCTACGGCGACCGCTCAAATCTTACTGATCCAATGACTGAACACCGTTATTCCGAAGAGGAGCGTGCCGCGGTCTATCGGGCGATATACGAACGCCGCGATATGCGCCACTTCCTTCCAGATCCGATCGCTCCCGACCTGCTCAGACGCCTGCTCGATGCGGCACATCATGCGCCCAGCGTCGGCTTCATGCAGCCTTGGCGATTCATTCGGATCACCTCGAACGATTTGCGCAGGCAGATTCATGCGCTGGTCGAACGGGAACGGGTTCAGACCGCCAAGGCCTTGAACGAACGCGAAGATGAATTCATGAAGTTGAAAGTCGAGGGTATTCTCGACTGCGCAGTTGTGCTCGTTGCGGCATTATCCGACCAGCGCGAGAAAGCGGTGTTCGGGCGTCGCACGATGCCCGAGATGGATCTTGCTTCTCTGGCCTGCGCGATTCAGAACCTCTGGCTCGCGGCCAGAGCGGAAGGCTTGGGCATGGGCTGGGTTTCGCTATTCGAGCCTGATGAGTTGAAACGGTTGTTGGGGATGCCTGATGATAGTCATCCGTCTGCGATTCTGTGTCTGGGCCACGTCGAACGGTTTTACGAAAAACCGATGCTGGAAAAGGAACGCTGGGCAGATCGAAGACTACTTGACGAACTCGTGTTTGAAAACCGTTGGAACAGCCGTGCCGCCGGTGTTTGATATTCGGCCTTTAGCAAAGGCGTTGACACCGGCCTTGCAGAGCAAGATCGATCAAAAGACCAAACCGCTCGGTGCGTTGGGTCAACTGGAAACGTTGGCGCTGCAGATCGGCCTGATTCAAAATAGTCTCACCCCTTCTTTGACGAAGCCCTGCATTATCGTGTTCGCGGGCGACCATGGCGTTGTCGCGGCCGGCGTCAGCGCTTATCCGCAATCGGTCACCGCGCAGATGGTCGCGAACTTCGCCGCCGGCGGCGCGGCGATCAATGTGTTTGCGACACAGCATCAAATCGAGCTGTTGATTGTCGATGCCGGCGTAAATGCCGATCTTTCGGCGATACCCGGCTTGATTCACGCGAGTCTTGGCAAAGGTACGGCCAATGTTTTGGAACAGTCCGCGATGACGGCCGAACAGTACGAAACGGCGCTCGAAAAAGGGGCTGAGTTGGTGCTGCAGCAGTGGCGGTGGGGCTGCAACTGCATCGGCTTTGGTGAAATGGGGATCGGCAACACCTCGTCCGCAGCGTTGATTATGCACTGTCTGACCGGCTTGACACTGGAATGCTGCGTAGGCCGAGGGACCGGCTTGGATGATGCGCAACTGGATCATAAAATCACAATTTTACAGCAAGCACTCGCTTGTCATCCGAATTTGACTGAGCCCAAAGAGGTCCTAAGGACTTTCGGCGGCTTCGAAATTGCGATGATGGCAGGCGCCTACCTGAAGGCGGCCGAATTGCAGATGCTGATCCTCGTTGACGGGTTTATCGCGTGCAGCGCCTTGCTTGCGGCGGTCCGTCTCTATCCCGCTGTGCTTGATTACTGCATTTTCTGTCATATGTCGGATGAGCAGGGGCATCGGGTTTTATTGGAGCACTTAAATGCGCAGCCGCTGCTTAATCTTGGGCTGCGGCTCGGCGAAGGCTCCGGGATTGCGTTGGCTTACCCGCTGGTGCAGTCGGCGGTCGGCTTTTTGAATCAGATGTCGAGCTTCGATCAGGCGGGTGTCGATAAAAAGCTGTGAAATTGCCGAAAGTCTACCGTAGTGACCCATTTTTAAGCGACACCGAAAATTGAAGCGATCATGAAGCGGTTTTTTATCCTGATACTGAGAATCTGGCGGCAGCAATTGAAACTGTATCTGGCCGCGGCCGTCAACGGCGCGCTGATCGGCGTGCTGATCCTGGCGCCGAGCTACGATTATATCAGCGCGCGCGAACAGTCTGTGGACCCGCTCTCTTCGTTCGAGTATATGTTCGGGCAGGTCGCCGATATGGTGATGGGCAGGATTTCGCATAACGATTTGACGCTATTGATGTTTTATGCGGAAATCGGCGCGGTGATCGGATTGCTCTCGCTTTTTTTATTCAGAACGATCCATCATCGCTTCGTGCATATCGATTATTTGAAAATGGAGCTGGACAAGGATTTGCCTTCGATCATTCGCCAAGGCGAAGGCCCTTATCTGGAGTTCAAATCGTCATTGCGGTGGGATATGGTCGAGTCGCGGATCAACCGTGCGCTGGAAGGCGTGGTCCTGAAAACGCTGGCCGGCTTCATGAACAGCCCTATCGGGGGCACTTTGCTGATCGGCGTGGCGGACAATGGTGAAATAATCGGCCTCGAGAAGGATTATCAAACCTTGAAAAGACCGGATCAGGACGGCTTTGAGCAGGCGGTGATGACCACGATTTCATCAAATCTCGGCGCCGATCTCTGCGCTTTCGTGCATGTGTTGTTTCATGTACTCGACGGCAAGCATGTCTGCCGCTTGATCGTGTCGCCGGCGAACAGGCCGGTGTTCATCGAGCAGGGCAATGCGCAGAAATTCTATGTACGAACCGGCGGCGCGACCCGCGACCTGAATATCAGGGAGGCGCTGGACTTTATTGGCGGGCGCTGGAAAGGGAATAAATGACGTTTCATCTGTTCCGGATCGGGCTGAAATGATTCAGACGAAACACTTTTGGTTGGCGCTCGGCTTTTATACCCGCCTGCCGTGCCCCAAAAATCTCGATTATCGGCAACTCCCGCAATCGGCCGCTTTTTTGCCGGTGATCGGCTGGCTCGTCGGAGGCATTTCCGGAACGGTATTTTATTTGGCCGCTTCGCTTTGGCCGCCAACGGTCGCGGTGGTGATCGCGCTGATTGCCGGTATTTGGGTTACCGGCGCTTTTCACGAAGACGGCTTCGCGGATGTCTGCGATGGTTTCGGCGGGGGGTACGGCAAACAGCGCATCCTGGAGATCATGAAGGACTCGGCGATCGGGGTATACGGTACGCTTGGATTGATGCTTCTTTTGCTGCTGAAGGTCGGCTTGCTTGGCTCGCTTGAGATCCGTATCGCGCCTTGGGTTCTGCTGGCGGGGCATAGCGTGAGCCGGCTGATGCCGCTGCTGTTGATGCGGTGTTACCTCTATGCACGGACCGAAAACAGCAAAAGCGGCATCGCGATGTTCAGACCCGGGTTCGCCGATCTGTCGTTTGCGGCGAGCATTGCGCTGCTTCCGTTTGTTTTCCTGTCTCCTAACTGCCTGCTTGCGGTGTTTCCGGCCGTGCTCGCTACGCTGTGGCTGGGCCGTTATTTTAATCGGCATATCGGCGGCTATACCGGCGATTGCCTCGGCGCCTGCCAGCAGGTCGCCGAAACCGTGTTTTATTTGGGTGTCAGCGCTGCATGGACATCTATCTGATCCGCCATACCCGGACCGCGACCGAGACTGGACTGTGCTACGGCTGGACCGACGTGTCTCTGGCACCCGGCTTCAATGAAGACCTAACGGCCCTGCGTCAAAAGCTGCCGGCATTGACAGAGGGCTGCGCGGTATTCAGCAGTCCGCTGAGGCGCTGCATGCAATTGGCCGAAACCTTGTCGAAGCAGGTGACAGCCGATGACCGTCTGCTCGAACTGAACTTCGGCCAGTGGGAAGGACGCCGTTTTGACGAGATCGACGCCGATTTGCTCAGACGGTGGACCGGCAATTTTGTCGAGATCGCGCCACCCGACGGAGAAAGCTTTGCCGATTTAGTCGAGCGCATCGGCGATTTCTGGCAGGATCTTTTGGAACAGTCGCACGAACAGGTGCTGGTTGTGACCCATGCCGGTGCGATACGCGCCTTGCTCGCGCGCGTGCTGGACCTGCCTTTGGCGAATGCGTTCCAGTTGCGCATCGATCCCGGCTCGGTGCACAAGCTGCGCCGTCAGAATGATTACACTTATATCGATTATCTGAACCGATGATGAAACCGTTGGCCGTCTTCGGCACCAGTTCCGATGCCGGCAAAACCACGCTGGTGATGGCTTTGTGCCGCATTTTCGCCGACCGTGGGATCCGGGTCGCGCCGTTCAAGGCACAGAATGTCTCGAACAATTCGGCAGTGGCCGTCGAAGGGGGCGAAATTTCCAGGGCGCAATGCCTGCAGGCGGAAGCGGCGCGCGTCGAGCCGAGCAGTCGTTTCAACCCGGTATTGTTGAAGTCGCAAGGCAGCAGTTCGGTGCAGGTGATCGTGAACGGCAAGGTCTATCAAAACCAGTCGATCGCCGATTATTACGATCATATCGGCACTTTACGGGACGAAGTCGAGAAAGCCTTTAATAGCCTCAGAGGGGACTTTGACCTGATCGTTGCGGAAGGCGCGGGCTCGCCGGTCGAGCTGAACCTGCTCGACAAGGATCTATCGAATACGTTTGTCGCGAAGGCTTTCCATACGCAAAACATCCTGGTCGCAGACATCGAGCGTGGCGGCGTATTCGCGTCGATTTACGGCACCCTCGAACTGATGGAACCGGTGATGCGTAAGAACCTGGTCGGAGTGATCGTGAACAAGTTTCGCGGTGACCGGCGTTTCTTCGACGAGGGCGAAAAGATCATCAGGGAGCGCTTCGGGGTGCCGGTGCTGGGCGTAGTGCCGTTCCAACCGTTTAATATCGACATGGAGGATTCGCAGTCGCTGCAGAATTACCGCCAGCGCCTCGGCGCGGTCAAAGTCCGGGTCGCGGTGATCGCCTATCCGGGACTCAGCAATTATAACGATCTTGACGTACTGATCGCCGATCCCGAACTCGATGTCCAGGTAATACACGACTACCGTCCGTTGCCCGGCTTCGACATGGTGCTGCTGCCGGGCAGCAAGACCGTGATCCGTGACCTGCATTGGCTAAAACGCCAGGGCCTGTTCGCGGAGCTGCGCGCATTCAGCGGCCCGATATTTGGACTCTGCGGCGGCTATCAGATGCTCTGCAATACGTTGTACGATCCCGATGCGCTCGAGCATGACGTTCCTTGTGTCGAAGAAGGACTCGGTTTTATCGACGACGAAGTGATTTATCAAAGTCCGAAAATACTCGCACGTGGCACTTACCGGCTGTTTTCGCATGATGCGCTCGAAGGATATGAAATCCATTGCGGCCGTCTGCAGAAACATCCGTTGTCTTACCGGCAGGGCCGGATCGCGGGCACGCACGTGCACGGGGTATTCGATCAAGATGCGTTTCGGACCGATTATTTCCGGGCGATCAATCCGGCTTACGAGGGCTTTTGTTATCCTGAATACCGCGATAGCGAAATCCGGGCGTTTGCGGAGATGGTGGCCGCGCATGTCGATATCGAGCGCATCCTGGAGGCGTTATGAAGACGTTGTTTACCGGCGGCGTCAAAAGCGGTAAATCGCGTCTGGCCGAAGCGTATATTCTGGAGCAGGCGAGCAACCACACGCCGTACTATCTGGCGACGACCGAATTTATCGACGACGAGATGGAGGAAAGGATTAGGATTCATCGGCAACGCCGGCAAGAGAGATTTATCACGATCGAGGAACCGGTCAACCTGTTGGCCGCGTTGCAGCGATGCCCCGGCCCGGTGCTGGTCGAGTGCATCTCGATGTGGCTAAATAATCAGCTCTTTCACGGCGTGATGGAGGCGGACATCCTGGCCGAACTGGAAGCGGTGCTGCAATTGCCATGCACGATGGTGCTGGTGCATAACGAGGTCGGTCTCGGGATCATCCCGGACAATGCGCTTGCGAGGCAATATGTCGATTTGTCCGGAAAAGCCGCGCAATTGATCGCGGCGCATTGCGAGCGGGTGTTCTTCTGCAGCGCGGGATTAAAGTTGCAGATGAAATAAATAAACGCCGGGCAGGGCGGGTAAGCGGTATCGCCTCCACCCGACGAGAGAAATGGTGATTTAAACCGATTTGTGACGGCTTTGAAGCGCCGGCAAGAAAGTCAGCAATTTGACGAGACCATAGCCTGCTGCCGCATAAAGCAAAGTCGAGCCGACATAAGGCAGATAATACTGAATGCCGCTGGCCATATACTGGCTCCAGGAGACCGCATCGAAGCGCCCTGAAAACAGATAAAAGCTGCCGCTCGAAATGATGTAGGCCGCTGTCGAGGCCAGCATCAACATGCCGAGTCTCAAAGACAATCCGGCGAAATCGAACGCCTTATAATGGCTGCAATAGCGGCCAGCCAGCCACATCACTCCATAAGTCGGAATCAGGAAAATATAAGCCGGCGACACGCAATAGGCGCTGGTGCCGTTTGCGATCGCAACATAATCGATCAGTCCTGCCAGCAGCAAAAGAAAAGCGAGCAGGGCCGGTTTGCGGTAAAAACCTGCAAAGAAAAATACCGCGAGCGACGCATCGGGCAGATGCAGCGCATCGCCGAAATGATGAAAGCGGGTCAGCACCATCAGCGCGATCAGCGGAATCGGTAGATACTTTGCTTGTAGCCATTGGGTCGTATTCATTACATTATCTCCAGGTTGATTCGATTTATGGGCCAGTCCGGGCCGGCGGTCAATTATTATAATGGATGGAAACGAAGAAGTTTCGGTCCGCGGTGTTGTAAGTATTTACCAATTGGTATTGTTTATCCAGCAAATTATTCAGCTTGGCGCTGATCATCCAGTTTTTGTCGAAGTGATAGGCGGTACGCAGATCGACCGTGACGAAGCCTCCGGTGAGCGTAGTGTTTTCCGGGTCATAGTAACTATCGCCTTGCGCCAGGATAAAGGCGCCGACATCAACCTGTCCAAATGACTTAGACAAATCGAACGACAGACTTTTTTGATAGCGGCGGGCCAGCCGGTGGTTGGTTTCACGGTCTTCAGGGTTTAACAGGTTCATGCTCAGTTTGCCGTTCCAGCCTAAAAATTGAGCACCGATTTCCGCTTCGATACCGTCGATTTGCGCTTTACTCACATTTTGAGGCGTCCACGGAGAAAAAATATCTGCCGGATTTACCGGCGCCCAGCTAATCAGGTCATTAATGTTCGTATGATAGGCCCGGAGTTCCCACTGGACCATTTTATGGTTGCCTGCAACGCCAACTTCGAAAGAGGTTGATTTTTCGGGCTTTAAGTTAGGATTGCCGAACGAAAAGCTGGATCTGGGCCAATAAAGATCATTGAAGGTTGGCGCTTTGAACGCGTTGCCGAAACTAGCAAAGGGGCTTATACCTATATCAGAATTATAACGCCAGCCGATGTTGCCGGTCACGTAATCGCCGAAGGCTTCGTTTTCATCCCAGCGTAATGAGGCATTGATAAAATTTTTATCGAAAATCCGGCTGTGCATCTCGCCGAATATGCCGACATCATAGCGCGAGGTTTTAATAAACTGTTGATCGCTGTCCACTTGATCCATACGATAGTCTGACCCGAATACCAGCTGATGATCATCCGACAAGGCCAGTTGATTCAGCCAGGTCGCATTCCAGCGCGTGGTGCCGAAGCGGCTATAAAATGAACCAGAGGGAGCGAAATTGTCGTTATCATCCCGACTTTGACCGAGACGCAGCGTCGAACGCCAGTTATCGGTAAAGTCGATGCTTGCGTTCGTTCCTACCACTTGATTCACGAATTCGGTTTTATTCGGAATGCCATCGTATTCTGTGCGTCCTTCCCCCCGCATATAAAACGCTTCGATTTCGGCATCGTTTTCAAAACGGTGGCCCACTCTGGCATTCAAGCCCGTATTGTAATAACCGTCAGCATCGAGTTCATTAATCCCAAACGGGCCCGGTATCGGTTGTCTGGAATTAAAACCTTCGGTGTTGTAATGCGAGGCGCCCAACGAATACCAGCTATTTTTCCATTTACCGCTGACGGTTCCGGCCGTACGTAAAGTGCCGTAATTGCCGCCTCCGGCATCCAGCGTGACGGCGGGTTTTTCGTTCTGGCCGCCTTTGCGGGTAAAAATCTGGATTACGCCGCCGATCGCTTCCGAGCCGTACAGGCTCGACTGTGGACCGCGGATGATTTCGACGCGCTCGATCTGGTCGATCGGAATGAATTCGAAAGCCGTCGTACCTACGGTCGCTGAGCCGACCTTGATGCCGTCGATCAGAACCAGTACATGGCTTGATTCGGTGCCGCGCATGAACACGCTGGTGGTCTTGCCGTCTCCGCCTTGCTGGGTCAGATCGAGTCCTGTGGTGCCTTTCAAAAGTTCAGGCAGGGTTTTGGCCTGCAAACGCTCGATATCCTTACGGGTATAAACAGTGGAGGCCGTTGCGAGTTCGTTTTTGTCGACTTCCGAACGGGTTGCGGTCACAACTGTTTCGGGTAAATTGGTGGAGTCGCCGGTAACCGTGTCCTCGGCATTGACAAGAGAAGGGAGGCCCGCCAGCAATAGCGAACCGAAAATCAGTTTTTGCATTTTTGTCCTCAGCGCCGCCCGCGCATTTGGGTTGAATTAAGGCGGAGGATGGACATAAAAAGCACAGGAGAGCCGGAAAGACGGCGGTGAGCTTTTCGTGAACAGCCCTCCGCTGTGTCGAATGTACTTTCAGGCCGGTCTCCGGGCTCATAAGCGGTCTTGCCTGCATCATCGCCTTCCCATGCTCGAGCACAGTGGCTGTTGATGATGCTTAACTTATTTACCGTTGCGGGGGCAGCGCCGGTCTTGGAGTTTCCTCACCGGCTTCCCGTTTAACCATTGATCCTGAAGGATCAACGGAACCTTAAAGCAGGCGGCAATTATAGAGGGTGGAGGGAGGATGTCAATGAAAAAGAAGCGTTTGCGAATTCGCATCTCGGCCATGGAGGGCCTTCAGGGTCACGAGAACCATACTTTTGGAAACTGACGGCGGTTCTGTTATATTGAGATTTCTAATGAATTTGCTCTCAACTCGCATTGAATCGAGATATAAAGAGGCCCTTCACCTGGAATGCCGCTTTTATAAGGCGACAGACCCAGAGCGATGCATTTGGCTGAGCGTATAGGGCATCATGCCACTTGAAAAGTCCTGCGATTTTCACATCCCAACATAGATTAAATGAGTTGTTGCTGACTCTTAAATCAAAATCAGATCGCTTAATCCTCCAAAGTCTCTGGAAAAAAGAATGACTATTGAACAAGAACGACTTTTCAATCTAATCGAATTTGCGCAAAAATCCGCGCTGTTAAAAGCCGGAACGGTCAATGACGTTGGTCGATATGAAAACTATTTTCTTCTATACGAACACGAGATTAGTGATCTGCCGGGCCTGCATTTTGATGTTGCAAAGGAAGACAATGAAATTTGGCTGATGCTTGAACGTTTGCAGGAGTCGGCAGCGCCAAAACCGGAAAGCGTTTTGCTGACTGTTTGGCTGGAACTAACCAATAATCCGGCGAAAGAACCGACGCTAAAATCGCAAGTCCCTGCAGAGACGTTGATTTCAATAGGTGTACTGCCAATCGCTGCACCGGCTGAAGAGGAATCCACCGAACTAACTCAATCGGTTTCTTTAGAGCTATTTGAGCAGCGTGAATTAGTCGAAAAGCAATTTGCTGCATATATCGAAACTATCTGGAAGCCTTGGGCGATCGAAGAAAAGCGACGCCGCAGGACAATTTCGCTTTATGCGAAATTCTTCAGCCTCAAGCAGCAGTTGGAGGGGAGTCTTGTCGAAGCGCAACTCGAGTTCGTTTGGGGTGTGGGAGTAGCCGTATGGAACATGGATGGAATTAAGGTCAATTTCCCTCTCATTACCCGGTTAGTCGAGTTGTCTCTCGATGAAAAAACCGGAAATATCAAAATTCATCCGCGCGATGTAGACCCCAAAATCGAACTTGATATTTTTACTGAGGCAAATAATCCCAATGTGCATAGTTTGGAAATACAGGCGAAGTCTTTTTTCGATCAAGCTGAAACGACTTTTTCACCATTTCAACGCAGCAGTTACGAACCTTTACTCCAGTCCGCGAAAACGTATCTCGATCCTGCCGGCATTTTTTGGCCGTCGCAAACTACCGCCGAAGATCGGTCGTTGCCTCCTCCAAGCGAAGAGCTTAAGGTAACCGATACCTGGGTTTTGTTTGCCCGTCCGAGAAGCGCCAGTCTGTTTGTCCAAGATTTAGAGCGATTCAAAGAAAAATTGGCAACCCAAGAGTTGCCGAATGCAGTCGCCGCGCTGGTGACTGACCCGTCAACAACCAATCCGGAAATAATTCTTCCGGCATTCAGAGGTGTGTCTCTGATTGGCGGGGGCGAAAATACCGACGCAGGTAAAACTGCGCAAGACCTGTTTTTCCCCAAGCCGTTCAATGATGAACAAGTCCGCATCGTGCAATTACTCGAATGTTATGACGGCGTTGTCGTCCAGGGGCCACCGGGAACCGGAAAAACTCACACGATTGCCAATGTGATCTGCCACTATTTGGCATTGGGTAAACGGGTATTGGTGACTTCCATGAAAGACCCCGCGCTCGGTGTGCTCAGGGAAAAACTTCCCGAACCGATTCAACCGCTGGCTATCAGTTTGCTTTCGAGTGAACAAGAAGGCATGAAGCAGTTCCAATCCGCTATTTCCACGATTGCGACTGGCGTGCAAAACATCGACAGGTCTCGATTGTTACGCGACATTGCCCAACTGGAAAGCGAAATTGATCGCTATCATGCCCAGCTTGCCCAGATCGACCGCCAGATTGATGCGTGGGCGAAGAAAAATCTCGGCAAAATCGATCTGGACGGCGAGTTGTTGGAACCCTTGACCGCCGCTCATGAGGTAGTTGCAAGTTTTTCCGAGATTGCTTGGCTGGATGATGCGTTATCCGTCGGTTCCGAATATTGCCCCCAATTCACCGATAACGATGTGGCTCGTCTCCGGGAGGCGCGGCGGCAATTGGGCCATGACTTGGACTATCTGACTTGTACTTTGCCGCAAGCGGCGTTTCCCGACTCTCAGGAAATATTACAGGCTCACCAAGACCTTATCCGTTTAGGGGCTCTTGAAAAACAAGTACAGGAGGGTGATGTTCCCGCTTTGGTGGATTCTTCAAAAGCGACGCTGGAAGCCGCACACAATCTCGCCAGTAAGCTCTCGAATCTGCAACGATTGCGTAAAAGCCTTCAAAACGCTGGTCATCAATGGACGTCGGCTGTGCTCGAACTTCTGAGAAAACAGGAGCAGCAGGAGGTTTTTCAACTCTTGAATTCTCTCGTTGAGGAATTGCTGCAAACAGAAAATGAGCGTAGACGGTTCAAAGAAAGGCCTGTGTCGGTTCCAGAAGATATCGATAGAAACCAAATTCTGGTAAAGGCCCTTGCAAATCTCGCTGAAGGCAAACAGCCGTTTGGACTGAAGGGCATCGTCGGCAAAAGCCAAGAAAAGGACACTCTCAAGTCTATTCGAGTGCTAGCTGATACGCCGGCCGGAAAGGAAGATTGGCGTCATGTCTTCGATTTTGTTTGTCTTATCAAGCACCAGCGAGGTTTGATCATTCGTTGGAATGCTCTGGCGGCGGATTTACCGTTGCCGGAATTCAGCGTCGAACCCGCTCAAGCAAATGCAATGGCTGATGCTTACACGATTTATAAAAAACTGGTGCAATTTGTCGAACTGGAAGCAGTCATCATTGCTGAACTTCGGCATCTATTGCCATCCTGGAGCGAGGCAACAAAAATTTTAGAAGATGAATCTTTCATCGAAGAGGCGGAGCGTATTCTCTTACATCACCTGACTCAACATGGTCTTGCATCAACCTGGGTAATCAAGGAAAACTGCCAACGCGTATTTTCAGGATGCACGGGCCGTGTCTGTGATGAAATTAGACATTTTATTGATGGCGAGCTTGGTAATACGGCGCTTTCCGTTGGAGATATGCAGGTTCAATTGACGAAACTGATGGAAGAATTACGGCGAGTTCAGGCGCTCAAGCCATTTCTCGCAACAGTAGAAGAAATTACGGGATTGATAACAGATTCAGGTGCGCCGCGCTGGGCTGAACGACTACGTACCGAACCTGCGGCGGAATTGACAGGCGATGCGCTGTTGCCGGCAAATTGGCGTCAGGCGTGGCGGTTGTGCCGTCTAGCCAATTACCTGAAAACATTAGATGGGAGAATGGAACTAAAGAGTTTGGCTGACCAGAGATTAGCTGTTGAAACAAAATTAGCTGAAGTTTATCAAGAATCGGTCACACAGCGAACATGGCTCAAGCTGAAAGAAAAAACAACGCATTCCGTAAGTGCTGCATTGGAAGCGTTCAGGCTGGCAATTGCTAGGATTGGTAGAGGTACCGGTCTTCGCGCAACGCGCTATCGTCAAGATGCTAGAAACGCTGCGAGCAAGGCAAATCCTGCTATCCCTTGTTGGATAATGCCGCATTATCGAGTATCAGAGTCGCTTCCGCCCGATTTAGGATGTTTCGATTTGGTAGTCGTAGACGAGGCGTCTCAGTCCGACTTGACTGCCTTACCGGCTATTTTACGCGCTCAAAAATTACTTGTGGTGGGCGACGATTTGCAGGTCTCACCTGATGGTATAGGAGAAAAAGAAGATAAAATTAGAGAGTTACGCGAGCGTTTTCTCGTTAATCAAGTAGACACCTATGGTCCTTTAATGACGCCGGAAAGGTCTATCTACGATCTTTTTCAAACCGTTTTTTCTACTTCGCGGGTAAAGTTACAAGAACATTTTCGCTGTGTTGCGCCTATCATCGAGTATTCAAAGCGTGAATTCTATAAGCATGAACTTAAACCCCTGCGATTACCCAAAGCCTCGGAACGACTCGATCCGCCGCTGGTAGACGTTTATGTGGAAGACGGTTATAGAAAAAACGGGCAAAAAATTAATTTGGCCGAAGCCCGGTTTATCGTAGAAGAAATCAAAGTTATTGTCTCGGATCCGCTCATGTCCAAACGGTCTATCGGCGTGGTTTCGCTTTTGGGTAATGAACAGGCTCAAACAATCTGGCAAATGCTTGAAGAAGAAATTGGTCTGGAAGCGATCGAACGCCATCGGATTACTTGTGGCGATGCCCGAACCTTTCAAGGAAAAGAACGCGACATAATATTTTTGTCGTTGGTAGCAAGTAGAGACGAGTGTACCGCGTTATCTGGGAGGGCTTATGAACAACGTTTTAACGTGGCAGCCTCACGGGCTAAAGACCGAATGTATCTCGTTCGCAGTATTGGCGGCGACGATTTGAGCCCCAAGGATATTTTGCGTAAAAATCTTCTGGCGCATTTCCAATCGCCATTCGCGCAAGACGAAAGCCGTGTGGAAACGCTTCGTGATCTTTGCGAATCTGATTTTGAGCGCGAAATTTACGACCTTCTCACGGGACGCGGTTACCGCGTCATTCCGCAGGTGAAATTTGGCGGCAAGTCCGGCGTTATGGCAGAGTATAGGATCGACATGGTTGTAGAAGGAAATAACGACAACCGTTTAGCCATTGAATGCGACGGCGACCGTTTCCATGGTCCGGATCGGTGGGAAGACGATATGCGTCGCCAGCGTACATTAGAACGAGCCGGCTGGAGGTTTTGGCGGTGTTTTGCTTCCGCTTTCGTGATGAATAGAAATGAAGTGGTTGACGATTTGCTGAACGCGCTTGGCGATCTCAGAATCGAACCGATCGGGGTTAATGGTTCAGGCCCAAGTCTTTATGTCGAATCCAGAAAATACACGGCATTTCCTTCAGACGATGGCGTTGAAATACCCGACGTGACTCAAACAGAACTTCCTTGCGAATTCGCAGAGTAAAGTTTTGCCTTTACGTACTGGTTAGTCCGCGTAGGGCGCATTAGCGAAAGCATGATGCGCCGCCCCTATTGATAATTAGCGGCAGGTTCGGTTTTCGGGAACGTTTCCGAATGTCCGCCTTGGGATGAACATGATAAACTGAGCGCTTCGCCAATCATTTTCTCCCATTATCGTTGCCGCCGCTCAGCTTATATATCCACATTCCCTGGTGCATCAAAAAATGCCCGTATTGCGATTTCAATTCCCATGCAATCAAGGACGGCGCGCCCGAGGCGGCTTACATCGATGCCTTATTGCACGATCTGGCTGAGGATGTTCGGCGTTATGCGATAAGCCGCTCGATCCGGAGCATTTTCATCGGCGGAGGGACGCCGAGTCTGTTTGCCCCGGAAGCGTTCGATAGGTTACTGACAGGCATAGCGGAACTCGTTCAGTTGCAAGACGATATCGAGATCACGCTCGAAGCTAATCCCGGCACGTTCGAAAGCCAAAAGTTTGCGGAGTTTCGCGCGCTCGGGATCAACCGGTTGTCGATCGGGATTCAAAGTTTCGACGACCGTTTTTTGCAGGCGTTGGGCCGGGTGCATTCGGCGCGCGAAGCGCAGCGCGCGGTCGAAATCGCGCAGCAGTCCGGGTTCGACAACCTCAATCTGGATTTGATGTTCGGCTTGCCGGGGGCGATTGCAGAAAACGCCGTCAACGATATCCGGACCGCGATCGGCTTTGAGCCCGCGCACATTTCGTTTTACCAGCTGACGTTGGAGCCGAATACTTACTTCCATAAATTTCCTCCGAAGCTGCCGAACGACGAGCTGATTTTCGCGGCGCAAAAAGCCTGTCAGGCGCTATTGGCCGAGCACGGCTATGAACAGTATGAAATTTCGGCTTACAGCCGGCCCGGACGGCAATGCCGGCATAATCTGAATTATTGGCAGTTCGGCGATTATCTGGGCATCGGCGCCGGCGCGCACGGAAAAATTTCGCAGTCCATGCCGGACAATATCGTCCGTACCTTCAAACCGAGAGGCCCTGAGCAATATCTGCAAGACACGCATCGCCAAGGCGACGAACAGCGGATTAACGCGCAGGAGTTGCCGCTCGAGTTCGTGATGAATCACCTTCGCCTAAAACAAGGCTTTACGCCTGAAGCCTTTACAGCGGCGACCGGGCTCGCGCCTGCCGCGCTGGAACCCGGCTTATCGGTCAATTGCGGACAAAACCTGCTGATCCGTCAGGGCGACCGTTATTGCTGTTCCGAGAAAGGCTGGGATTTTCTGGATACGGTTTTACAGAATTTCATCGCCTGATTTTTTCATCCTCAGTTAGAACCCTTATTGTTATGCACGACTATCAAGAACAGTTCATCCGTTACGCACTCGAATGCGGCGTCCTGAAATTCGGTGAATTCCAGCTGAAATCCGGCCGCACCAGTCCCTATTTCTTTAATACCGGCCTGTTCAATACCGGCGCGAAACTGGGCCGGCTCGGCCGATTCTATGCGCAGGCTTTGCTTCAGTCCGGTATCAAAACGGACGTCCTGTATGGGCCCGCCTACAAAGGCATTCCGCTGGTCAGCACGACGTCGATCGCATACGCGGAATTGTCCGGCGGCGATATTCCGTTCGCTTTCAACCGCAAGGAAAGCAAGGACCATGGTGAAGGCGGAATGTTGGTCGGCGCGCCGCTGGCAGGCAATGTCGTGATTCTGGATGACGTGATTACCGCGGGAACCTCGGTCAGAGAGTCGGTCGAGATCATTCGCGCTGCCCATGCGACGCCGGCCGGCGTGGTGATCGCGCTGGATCGTCAGGAAAAGGGGCTGGACGATCGGTCGGCGATCCGCGAAGTCGAGGAGCGCTTTGGCATGCCGGTCGTTTCGATCATCACACTGGCAAATATCATCGGCTATTTGACCGAGAATGCCCGGGAAAGACCCGGTGTGCTGGAGGCTATTACGGCCTATCGCGACCGGTATGGGGTCTAGTAAAATTGCGAGCCACGGCAAAAAACAGCAATTCGGTCACGCCCAAATTAATTATGGTCTACACTTAAAAGCAAACTCGCCAGAGGAGACACTTGCGCTTCCTCTGGCGCCGATGGATTTTGACAGTTTGAATTTCAACATCTTGTTGGACCAGACATTCGACTCTTAACCGACGCATATTGAGTAATAAAAGGCTTGCCATGAGGAATCTGGAATTTAAAGAGCAAATGCGTGAGTATTCACAGTGGCGTACGAAACTGATTCAGGCAATCGAAATGTATCAGCAATGGCGCCTGCGTTATGGCATGCATGACCCGGAAAGCGACAATACCATTTTGAATCTCCTGAACGGCCTTAACTCGGATCGTATTACGCTGGCCTTTGCGGCTGAGTTTTCCCGAGGCAAAACCGAGCTGATCAATGCGCTGTTTTTTGCCGAAACCGGTCTCAGGCTGTTGCCTTCCGCGCCGGGGCGCACCACGATGTCGCCGACCGAATTGTTCTGGGATGAGCAGGGCGGCAGCTATATCCGCTTATTGGATATCGAATCGCGTCTGGAAGATATTTCTCTGATCGAATTGAAGCAGCAGCCGAACCGCTGGAAGCATATTCCATTGGATTGCGATTCGCCCTCGCAAATGCAGGAAGCGTTCATGGAGTTGATGGCGAAAAAGTCGGTCAATCGCGAGATGGCCGAAAAACTGGGTTTATGGAACAAACGTGAAGCCGCAGAACAAGGCAACATCAATCCTGCTGAAGTCGAAATCCCGTGCTGGCGTCATGCGCTGATCAGTTTTCCGCATCCTTTATTGAAGGAAGGCCTGGCTATTCTCGACACGCCCGGTCTGAACGCACTCGGAACCGAGCCTGAACTGACTTTGAGCATGTTGCCGAGTGCTCAGACGATTGTTTTCTTGCTCGCGGCGGATACCGGCGTGACCAAGAGCGATCTCGAAATGTGGCGCAGTCATGTGTTCAAGGTCAGCAGCGGCAGTAAACAAAGCGTCGCGGTCGTGATGAACAAGATCGACGCGATGTGGGACGATCTGACCGGAGAGAAAGGCTATGAAAATGCGATCCAATCACAGATCAGGAATTCGGCCGAAACCTTGAAAATCGATCGAAAGGCCATTTTTCCCGTGTCGGCCAAGCAAGCGTTATTGGCGAAGGTCAAAGGTGATGCGGACTTGCTTGAAAGAAGCCGACTGAGTACGCTGGAAAATTATTTGGCCAACGATATCCTGAAGGAGCGTCGGACGATCCTGATGAATGCGATCATTCGCGACATCGGTTTCATGGTCAACGAGTCGTTGAGCCTGATGGATGCGTCTTACAGCAATTCGATTTCCCAGCTCGAGGAAGTCAAAAAGATCGATTTTGAAAACAAGGACATGACCGGCAAATTGCTGGCCGAAATGCGCGACAAGCAGAATCAGTACATGGCGACGGTTGAAAATTTTCAGACCAGCCGCCAGGTATTTTTGACCCAATCGAAAATGCTGGTCGATTCGTTCGGCAGAGAGCGGGTCGACGAAATCGTGAAACGGACCCGCGAGGAGATGGCAAAAAGTCTGACGACTTACAGCATGAAGCAAAACATACGCAAGCTGTTCGATGAGTTGCGCGATTTATTGCAGGATTCAGTCGACCTGACGAATGAAACCCGCCGTCTGGTCAAAGCGATTCATAAAAAATTCAAGGATGAATACGGTTTTGTAGAGATAGAGCCTCAGCTTTTTTCGATTTCGACCTACCAATTCGAATTGGAGCAGATTTTTGCCGAAGGCGAGGCTTTCCGTGCCAGCGCCAAAACGACGATGACAGAGCAAAGCGTCGTGATCAATAAGTTGTACAGTACGCTGATCGCGAAAGCCAGGCACATCCTGAAACAGGCTCACGACGATGCGGCGACCTGGAGCAGTAACGTAATGACGCCGCTGATGCATCAAATCAAGGATTATAAGAAGCAGATCGACAACCGCCTGCTGATGCTCAGAAAGATCAATGAATCGAAGGGAAACGTTGCCGAAAGTATCGTTTCGCTTGAAGATCAGTTGAAACAGCTTAGAAAGCAGCGGGAAGAACTGGCAATGATGATCAAGCTGATGCGAATGGAGGGCTTGCAGTTTGACACCAAAACAAGTGATGATCGAGTACGTGTACCCGTTACGTCTTA
This sequence comes from Methylomicrobium sp., assembly GCA_051061015.1. Lineage (GTDB taxonomy): Bacteria > Pseudomonadota > Gammaproteobacteria > Methylococcales > Methylomonadaceae > Methylomicrobium. Next base: position 114,628 of record JBPFEG010000076.1, on the reverse strand, counting down.
AGTTTGAGTAGGCGGTTAAGTTCGTCTCTCCTGAGTTGACGGAAGGGATTTAGCTCAGCCTTTTCTAAAGATCAAATCCCACACGCCATGGCCCAGTTTGATCCCGCGTTGTTCGAATTTAGTCAATGGGCGATAATCGGGGCGTTCACAATAGTCATTCATCGGGCTGGCGTTTGTCAGCCTTTTTTCTTCAGACAGTACCGCCAGCATGTGTTCCGCATAGTGCTGCCAGTCGCTGGCGGCATGAAAATACCCGCCGGTCTTGAGTTTTTTACATAAAAGCTCAGTAAAGCCAGACTGCACGATGCGTCTTTTATGATGCTTTTTTTTCGGCCAGGGGTCCGGAAAGAACAGATGGACGCCACTCAGGCTGTCGTCCGGCAGCCGTTTTTCGAGAATTTCGATCGCATCGTGGCAATAGATTCGGACATTGGTCAGATTCCGCTCCGCCAACAGCATCAATAAGTGACCGACGCCCGGTCGGTGCACTTCGACACCGATATAATCGATATTCGGGTTTGCCGCCGCCATCTGCGCCAGGCTCTCCCCGTTGCCGAAACCGATTTCGACGCAAAGCGGTGCATTGCGTTCGAAGACCTGGGCGAAATCGTAATCGATGGCCGGATCGAGTCCGTAAGTATCCCAATGATTATCCAAAGCATGCTGCTGGCCGGCGGTCAAGCGGCCCTGACGGCGGATGAAACTTTGGATTTTGCGCGGAAAAGCAACTTCAGTAGACAACATATAACACGGGTATAGGGTACGCTTTACGTACCATTTCTGAGTTTTCGGGTGGGTTTGGCCAGAGGTAGGGTACGAAAAGCGTACCCTACCAGGTTGAATAATGAGAGCTTAAAAAAACAACCCTTCGATTGGGGAAGACGCGGAAGCAAAACGTTTTCGCGGCATGCGTCCGGCAAGAAAGGCCTCGCGGCCGGCCTCGATGCCTTTTTTCATCGCGGAGGCCATCAACACAGGATTTTTAGCGGCCGCAATCGCGGTATTCATTAATACGCCGTCGCAGCCCAGTTCCATCGCAATCGCCGCATCCGATGCGGTGCCGACGCCCGCGTCGACCAGAATCGGCACCTTGGCGTTTTCGACAATTGTCAGAATGTTATAAGGGTTGCGGATGCCAAGGCCCGAGCCGATCGGTGCGGCGAGAGGCATTACCGCCACGCAGCCGATTTCTTCGAGCCGCTTCGCGGCGATCGGATCGTCATTGGTGTAAACCATCACGTCGAAGCCATCCTTGACCAGCTGTTCGGCGGCGATGTAGGTCTGCGCGACATCCGGAAACAGCGTCAGCTGGTCTGCGAGTACTTCCAGTTTGACCAGTTTATGTCCGCCCAGTAGCTCTCTGGCCAGACGGCAGGTTCTGACCGCTTCCTCGGCGGTATAGCAGCCCGCCGTGTTCGGCAGGATTGTGTATTTGTCCGGCGAGATCACATCGAGTAAATTCGGTTCGCCCTTGTTCTGGCCGATATTGGTGCGGCGTATCGCGACGGTCACGATCTCGGCGCCGGATGCTTCGGTAGCCAGCCGGGTTTCCTCAAGGTCCTTGTATTTGCCGGTGCCAACCAGCAGGCGCGAGCGGTAAGCAACCCCCGCGATCATAAAAGTATCGTCCTGGCCGCCGCCGATCGCATGCACGATCTCGATACGGTCGCCGTCATTCAATTTCTGTGCGGCATACTGATCATAAGGCAAAATTTCCTGATTCAATTCCACTGCTATTTTTTTACCGGTCAATTCCAGCTCTGAAATCAATGCGGCCACACTGCTGTGTTCAGCGCACTCGCGCACTGAACCGTTTACAATAACATTCATGCGTTAAACCCCTTTACTGTCAAAGGACCGGCGAGAACGTACGGCCTCAGCCAGTTTGTGTAAAAGCGGCACGGTATCTTCGAAACTGATGCAGGCATCGGTGATGCTTTGGCCATAGGTCAAAGGCTTGCCCGGCACGACATCCTGTTTTCCCGCGACTAGATTGCTTTCGAGCATCGCTCCCATGATCCGATGATCGCCCCCGGCAATTTGCCCGGCCACATCTTCACCCACGATCAACTGGCGCTGGCACTGCTTCAAACTGTTCGCGTGACTGAAATCGATCATGATATTGGGTCTGAGCTTTGCATTAATCAAACCTTCCGCAACCTTCTCGACGCTGACCGCGTCGTAATTCGGCCGATTGTTGCCGCCGCGCAGAATGATGTGCACGTCTTCGTTGCCGGTGGTCGAGAAAATGGCCGAATGTCCGCCCTTGGTCATCGACAGGAAGTGATGCGGACTCATTGCCGCGCCGATGGCATCGATCGCGATCTTGATCGTGCCGTCGGTCGAATTCTTGAATCCGATAGGACAGGAAACACCGGAGGCCAGTTCCCGATGTCCCTGGCTTTCGGTGGTGCGCGCGCCGATGGCGCCCCAGGCAATCAAGTCCGATATATATTGCGGACTGATCAGGTCGAGGTATTCGGTCGCGGCCGGCATGCCCAGATTGGCGACGTCGAGCAGCAGGCGGCGGGCAATACGCAGACCTTTGTTGATGTTGAAGCTGGAATCGATGTCGGGATCATTGATTAGTCCTTTCCAGCCGACGGTGGTGCGCGGCTTTTCGAAATAGACCCGCATGACGATCAGCAAATCCTCTGCCAGTTCGTCCTTAACCGCCTTCAGATGCGTTGCATAATCGATCGCCGCAGCCGGATCATGAATCGAGCAGGGGCCAACCACGACCAGCAGGCGGTCGTCTTCACCGGAGAGGATGTGATGAATCTGCTGCCGCGCTTTTGCAGTGGTTTCGGCCGCCTCTTCGGTAATCGGCATTTCATCATGGACCTGAACCGGCGCGATGACTTCTTTCGTCTCACAGATTCTCAGGTCGTCGGTTTTGTATTTTGTATGCATGGGATACTAAAGGGCAAAAGCCGAATACGGTTAAAATCTCGTATTTTACTCTATTTTTAGCGGTCTGCGGGGAGTTCTCTGCTGATGAGGCAGCCCATTCGTATTGTCAGCCTTCATCAAAAGATCGATCATGCGGGTCAATAGCGGAAAGAGGCTCGCTTTGTAAATAGTTTTCCGACTGCATCTCCATCAATCGGGATACGGTGCGTTCGAATTCGAAAACGCCGTCGCCCTCGACATACAATTCTCTGGGGGAGGCCGCGGCAGTACAGATCAGTTTGACGTTGTGCTCGTAGAGCGCATCGATCAGTGTCACGAAGCGTTTGGCTTCATTCCGATAGGCCGACGTCAATTTCGGAATGTTCGCCATGATGATCGTGCTGAATGTGCCGGCGATTTTTATATAGTCTGCGGCGCCCAACGGCTGCACGCAAAGTTCTTCGAAAGACGTAAAAGCGATGCCGTGATGCACCGCGCTCAGGCGCACCGTGCGACCGAAGACCGGCAACTCGACCGGGCACCGTTCGTCGGAAGTCGTCAGTTCGTTGTAGTTTTGCAGGAGAAAGGCATCGGCATTTTTATCCAGCGGATAATAATAGGTTGTCCTTGAGGTCCCAGGATCGCGCAGACGAAAATCTTTTTTGGCCGCCAGCTGAATAATGTCGGCCTCGTTCCGCAGGACTTTGATGAAAAACAGGAACTGTTCGCGTTGCAGGCCGCCCTGATAAAGATCGTTCGGATGGCGATTCGAAGTCATCACGGTGACGACGCCGAGTTCGAACAATTTGCTGAACAGCCGCCCCAGGATCATCGCATCGGCAATATCCGTCACATGGAACTCGTCGAAACACAAAAGGCGTGTCGTCTTTTTGATTTGCTTGGCGAGCACAAATAACGCATCAGTGACTTTTTCCTTCCTGCAGCGGTGCAGGAAGGAGTGAACTTCGAGCATGAAGGTATTGAAATGCACGCGCCGCTTTTGCGGCAGTGGACAGGCCTCGAAAAACAGCTCCATCAGCATCGACTTGCCGCGGCCGACGCCGCCGTAGATGTACAGGCTTTTGCAGCGCGCGGGGGGAGGCGAGAGAAATCTTTGGGGGGCCGGCTTGTTGGTGTGAGAGGCATGAGCGGCGAGGTCGTTCAGCAGGACTTGCAGATGGGCCAACACCCCATGCTGTGCGGCATCGTATTGAATCCGGGATTGTTCGATCAGCTCGAAATAGCGCCTTTCGAGCTCGCCGGACAGGTCCGGCAGAGGAGGATTCGGGGCTGACTTGGCTTTTTTCAGGAATTTTTTAAGCATGAGGCAAACGAGGTTGCCAATAATTGGCAACCCCTTGATCAACCGATTCAGGAGCTCCTTTTGTCCATTCCGAAGCGAAGCTCATTTGCAGAGACGGCTCACACCGTCCCTGCAAATCGAATGTTTTGGGTCTAAACATTCAACGCGAGTTTATCCGCTTTTTCCCGGTAAGTCTTGATCTGATCGAAGTTCAGATAGCGGTAGGTGTCGTCGGCGGTTTTGCCGATTTGAAACGCATATTGCATGTATTCCTCAACGGTCGGAATCTTGCCGAGAATCGAGCAGATCGCGGCGAGTTCGGCCGAAGCCAGATACACGTTCGCGCCGTTACCGAGCCGGTTCGGGAAGTTCCGGGTTGAAGTCGACACCACAGTCGAGTTCTCGCGCACCCGCGCCTGGTTGCCCATGCACAGCGAGCAGCCGGGCATCTCCATCCGCGCACCGGCCTTGCCGAAGGTGCCGTAATAGCCTTCTTCAGTCAACTGGCTCTGGTCCATCTTGGTCGGCGGCGCGACCCACAGGCGGGTCGGTAGATCGCCTTTCTGCTGTTCGAGCAGCTTGCCGGCGGCGCGGAAATGGCCGATATTGGTCATGCACGAGCCGAGGAAGACCTCGTCGATGTGGGTGCCGGCAACTTCCGACAGCGGCTTGATGTCGTCCGGATCGTTCGGGCAGGCCAAGAGGGGCTCCTTGATCTGGTCCATGTCGATCTCGATGATCTCCGCGTATTCGGCATCCGGATCGGGCTCCAGCAGCACCGGATTCGCGAGCCAGTCTTCCATCGCCTTGATCCGGCGTTCAATCGTGCGTTGGTCGCCGTAGCCTTCCCCAATCATCCATTTTAACAGCGTGATGTTCGAGGTCAGGTATTCGCGGATCGGCGCTTCGTTCAGCCGGATCGCGCAGCCGCCCGCCGAGCGTTCGGCCGAGGCGTCGGACAACTCGAAGGCTTGCTCGACTTTAAGGTCCGGCAGGCCTTCAATTTCGAGAATCCGGCCCGAGAACACGTTCTTCTTGCCTTTCTTCTCGACTGTGAGCAAACCGCGCTGCAGCGCCACATAAGGAATCGCATTGACCAGGTCGCGCAGCGTGATGCCGGGCTGCATCTTGCCCTTGAAGCGCACCAGCACCGATTCGGGCATATCCAGCGGCATCACCCCGGTCGCGGCCGCGAACGCGACGAGGCCCGAGCCGGCCGGGAACGAAATCCCGATCGGGAAGCGGGTGTGCGAATCGCCTCCGGTGCCGACCGTATCGGGCAAGAGCATACGGTTCAGCCAGGAATGGATGATCCCGTCGCCGGGACGCAGGGACACGCCGCCGCGATTCATGATGAAGTCGGGCAGGGTGTGCTGCATCTCGACGTCGACCGGTTTCGGATAGGCCGCGGTATGGCAGAACGACTGCAGCACCAGGTCGGCCGAAAAGCCGAGGCAGGCCAGGTCCTTCAGTTCGTCGCGGGTCATCGGCCCCGTCGTATCCTGCGAACCGACGGTCGTCATATGCGGTTCACAATAGGTATTCGGGCGGATGCCTTCCATACCGCAGGCGCGGCCGACCATCTTTTGCGCCAAAGTAAAGCCCCGACCGCTGTCCTGCACCGCACCAGGGCGGCGGAAAACAGTCGATGGGGGCAGGCTCAAGGCCTTACGCGCCCGGTCGGTCAGGCCGCGGCCGATGATCAGCGGAATCCGTCCGCCGGCACGCACTTCGTCGAGCAGCACGTCGGTCTTTAATTCGAACTTGCAGACGACTTCGTCCGTGCCGTGGCGCTTTACCACGCCTTCGTACGGGTAAATGTCGATTACATCGCCCATCGCCATGCCGGTCACGTCACATTCGAACGGCAAGGCACCGGAGTCTTCCATCGTGTTGAAGAAGATCGGCGCAATCTTGCCGCCGATGCAGACGCCGCCTTCGCGTTTGTTCGGAATGTAAGGAATGTCGTTGCCCATGTACCAGAGCACCGAGTTGGTCGCCGATTTCCGGGAAGAACCCGTGCCGACAACGTCGCCGACATAGGCAACCGGAAAGCCTTTCTTTTTTAGTTCGGCGATCTGTTCAGGTGCATTCGTAATCCCTTCGCGCGGCATTTTCAGCATCGCTTTTGCGTGCAAGGGAATGTCCGGGCGCGACCAGGCGTCCGGCGCGGGCGACAGGTCGTCGGTATTCGTTTCGCCGGTCACCTTGAACACGGTGACGGTCAGTTTTTTGGGCACTTCCGGCTTCGCGGTAAACCATTCGGCATCGGCCCAGGACTGGATCACCTGTTTCGCATAGGCATTGCCGGCATCGCTTTTGACCTGCACATCGTGGAACGCATCGAAAATCAGCAGCGTATGCGCCAATCCTTTCGCCGCGATCGGTGCCAGTTCCGGATGGTCGAGCAGGTCGATCAACGGCGCGACGTTGTAACCGCCGAGCATCGTGCCGAGCAGACGGGTCGCCTCGCTCGGCGTCAGAATCGGCGACTTTGCTTCGCCTTTCGCGATCGCGATCAGGAACCCTGCCTTTACATAAGCCGCTTCGTCGACGCCGGCCGGAATCCGGTTTGCGAGCAGATCGAGCAGAAAGTTTTCCTCACCCGTCGGCGGATTTTTGATCAGTTCGACCAGTGCGGCGGTTTGCTGCGCATCGAGCGGCTTAGGCACGATGCCTTCGGCGGCGCGCTCTTCGACGTGTTTACGGTATTGTTCAAGCATCAATTTGGATTCCTCTCGGTCGTGATTGCGTGCGGCATCATCTGCATCCGGATGGTGCCCAGTCGGCAAAATTCATCAATTCAGACAGCAACTTATCTGTTGCGTTCATTCCATCGCGTCAATGATCGCGTTGCCCATCTCGATCGTGCCGGTCTTAGAATGAGGATTCAGATCCGGAGTGACATGCTTGCCTTCGTTCACGACTTTTTCGACCGCTTTGATTACCCGGTCGGCTGCTTTCTGTTCGCCCAGATGGCTCAACATCATCGCACCGGCCATGATGACCGCAGTCGGGTTGGCCAGATTCTTGCCGGCGATATCCGGAGCGCTGCCATGCACCGCCTCGAACAGGGCTGCGTCGTTGCCGATGTTCGCACCCGGAATCAGGCCGAGGCCGCCGACGAGACCCGCGGTCAGGTCGGACAGAATATCGCCGAACATATTCGTGCAGACGACCACGTCGAACTGCTTCGGATTCATTACCATGTGCATACAGGCCGCATCGATGATTTTCTCGTCGAACTGAATGTCCGGATAGCGTGCTGCGGTTTCGCGCGCGACATCCAGAAACAGGCCCTGGGTATATTTCAGAATGTTCGCTTTGTGGCAGACGGTCACTTTTTTGCGATTGTTCTCGCGCGCATATTTGAACGCATAGTCGATGATCCGTTCTGAACCCGCACGAGTTACAACCGCCAGACTTTCAGCGATGTCTTTTTTCGGGGTCAGATAATGTTCGAGCCCGGCATATAGGCCTTCCGTGTTTTCGCGGACGATCACGATGTCGACATCGTCGTAACGGGTTTTGACGCCGGGCCAGCTTTTGGCCGGGCGCACGTTCGCATACAGTTCGTATTTTTGACGCAGCGCGACATTGATGCTGCGGAAGCCGGTGCCGACGATCGTAGTCAAAGGCCCTTTGAAGGCGACCCGGGTCTTGTCGAAAGACGCCATCGTTTCGTCAGGCAGGGGCGTGCCGAATTTTTCGTGCGCGCCGAGGCCGGCGTGCGCTTCTTCCCATTGAATCTTTGCGCCGGATGCGTCAATTATTTTGACGGCCTCATCCATAATCGAAGGGCCGATACCGTCGCCTTTTATCAAGGTCACCAGATGCATTCAAAACTCCATAAAAAATAGAATAAACAGGGATAATACACAGCAATGCCCGGTTAGGGCTAAAGTCTTACAATACCGAAACGACCAGCGCGAACACGAACACGAAGATCACAAACAGCGTAAATTTGGCGCGGCCGCCGAGACCTGCCCACCAGCGTTTCAATTCGGCTTTCAGCGCGAGTTTGATATTGCCCGCCTGAAAAATACGCCGGCACTTACCGCGAAAGGATTGCTCCTCTTCGTGGGCGGCTTCCTGATCGAGCAGTTCGATGATTTTCGAATAATAACTCCCGCATTGGGGACATTTTGTTTCGGGGAGCGGATTTTCATAACCGCAAGAAGGGCATTTTTTCATAATGCAGCACCTTAAACCAGGGTTCAAAGTAAGGAACAGGCCAGCCTGTTCAAGGAATCGGTTTTATATAACCGCGTATTGTAACTCGAAACGGCCGGTAAGCGTGTGATTGGCGCCGGTTTATCATGGCGGCGTCGCACGGATGATTTTTTTCGAAGAGAGACCGGCTCTGCGCATAGTGGCCGTGCAAACAAGCGCGGAGTTTGCGCCGGTGCAAGCGGGCAGGAGGTATTAGACAAATTCAAAGTCACATGTCTCTTAATGGCCGATTTCCTGATGGATGATCTTTCTTTTGTCCGCGCTGTAAATTGATAAGTTTACCTCTGTGGATGGTAAAATCCAGGCAGATCGGCATCAGCGTAGATTGAAGATCCGTAATCGTAGCGAGGCTTCTAAACCGCTCATGATGCTTCTTGCCTGAATATTGCCGATTTAAAATCACGGACACGCAGGCTAAAGCCCGTCATTAACCGGAGGACAAAATGAATAACCTGTTTGAACCCCTCACTGTTGGAGCGCTCACTCTCCCTAACCGAATTATAATGGCGCCGCTGACACGCTGCCGAGCCAGTGCCGGAAGAGTCCCTAACGCGCTGATGGCTGAATACTACGCCCAAAGGGCGAGTGCGGGACTGATTTTAAGCGAAGCGACCTGCATTTCCGCGCAGGGCGTAGGTTATCCCGATACGCCGGGGATTTGGTCGGATGCTCAAGTCGAAGGCTGGGCCAGGGTCACCCGGGCCGTACACGTTGCCGGCGGCCGAATTTTTTTACAGCTATGGCATGTCGGCAGGGTTTCCCATCCGGATTACCTGAGCGGCGAACTTCCCGTCGCCCCGAGCGCCATTGCTCCTTTGGGCCATGTCAGCCTGTTGCGGCCGCTGCGGGAATTCGTGACGCCAAGAGCTTTAGACACGGCTGAAATTCCCGGCATTGTCGAAGACTATCGCAAAGGGGCGGAAAACGCCAAACAGGCCGATTTCGACGGCGTCGAAATCCATGGCGCCAACGGTTACCTGCTCGACCAGTTTCTGCAGGACAGCACCAATCATCGTAATGACCGCTATGGCGGTCCGATAGAAAACCGTGCCCGGTTGCTGTTGGAAGTCACCGATGCCGCGATTTCGGTCTGGGGCGCGGATCGGGTAGGGGTTCACCTTGCGCCTAGGGGTGATGCCCATTCCATGAGCGATTCGGACCCTTTGAATACCTTCGGCTATGTGGCGGATCAATTAGGCCAAAGAGGTATTGCCTTTATTTTTACCAGAGAGTCCCTGGGTGAAAACCGGATCAGTCCCGCGCTGAAAAAACGCTTTGGCGGCGTTTTGATCGCCAATGAAGGATTCAACCGGGAAACCGCCCAACAGGTAATTGCCGCAGGGGAGGCGGATGCGATGGCGTTTGGGAAGGACTTCATATCCAATCCGGACTTGCCTCGCCGCCTGAAACTGAACGTGCAGCTCAATCCATATCATACCGAGACGTTCTACGGCTATGGATTGCCCGAGCCTGAGAAGGGCTATACCGATTACCCCAGTCTGGTGTCGGAAGCGGGTTAGTTCTTCTGGGTCGAATGCTTCGAGCCGATTCTGTTGAAAAATCGATTGTGGTCGATTGGATCAATAGCTCTATGCCTGGCATAGTGATTTTTAGGTATTAAGCGCATTTTTTGATCACTTGTTTTGCGTGCTCGAATTTTTAATACCGCGATTAGGTTAGAATGCGCGCCTGTCCCACTTTCATCTATCGCCTTTATGTCCGATTCAACTGCCCCGCAAGTCGCCATTATCGGCGGAGGTCCGGCGGGTCTAATGGCCGCCGAAGCGCTGAGTCTTGCGGGCGTGCAGGTCGATGTTTACGATGCCATGCCCTCGCTCGGCCGCAAGTTTTTACTGGCCGGCATCGGCGGATTAAATATTACCCACAGCGAAGCCTACGACAGCTTCTGTACCCGCTACGGTGATCGCCAGCCGCAATTGCAAGTCATGCTCGACCGATTCCCGCCGGACGCCTTGCGCGCGTGGGTACACGGGCTGGGTATCGATACCTTCGTCGGCAGTTCGGGCCGAGTCTTTCCCACGCAAATGAAAGCCGCGCCGCTGCTGCGGGCATGGCTGCATCGCCTGCGCAGCGCCGGAGTGCGCCTGCACGTGCGCCATCGCTGGCTGGGCTGGGACGCCGATGGCGCCTTGCGTCTGGCCCATCCGACCGGCGAAATTGCGATTAGACCGCAGGCGACCGTGCTGGCGCTGGGTGGAGCCAGCTGGCCGCAACTGGGCTCGGACGGTGCCTGGGTGCCGTGGCTACAGGCTCGGGGTGTTGAAATCATGCCATTGCAAAGCGCGAATTGCGGCTTCGATGTGGCATGGAGCCAGTATCTGCGCGATAAATTTGCCGGCGCCCCGCTCAAATCGGTGGCGCTGACATTTACCGACCTGCAGGGAAGCACCGAGCGGCGCCAGGGTGAAATGGCGATTAGCGCGCACGGGGTGGAGGGCAGTCTGATCTATGCGTTTTCGCAGCGGCTGCGCGACTATCTGAATGTCCACGGCAGCGCCACCTTTATGCTTGATCTAGTGCCCGGACGCGATGCGGCACGGGTGTTGACCGAGGTCAGCCAGCCGCGTGGATCGCGGTCGCTGTCCAGCCATCTGCAAAGCCGTCTCGGAATTTCCGGAGTCAAGTTGGCCTTGCTGCACGAGGTGCTCAGCAAGGAACAATTTGCCGATCCCGCCACGCTCGCGGCCACAATCAAGGCCTTGCCGATTACCGTGCGCGCTGCCCGTCCTATCGCCGAAGCGATCAGCACCGCCGGCGGGGTGTCCTTTAACAGCCTCGATCAAAACCTGATGCTTACCGCGATACCCGGCGTTTTTGTCGCAGGAGAGATGGTGGATTGGGAGGCTCCAACGGGGGGGTATCTGCTCACGGCCTGTTTCGCGACAGGTTTATGCGCGGGGTTAGGCGTACGTGGCTGGCTAAATCGTCACTATTCATCCTGAGGCATTTCAGGTCCGTTTTGCCGTCGCCATCACGATTCCTGATGCCCTCTATCCCTGCTTCACGGTGCACAGATAAGCATGTGCAAATGTTAAATGACTATGGGCTAAAGTATGGCAAATTGGATATGTGATTTAATATGATCTCTCCCCAATCACTCTGAAACTCATGAATTGGGAGACTCATTTAACATTCTCACTGACATAATTGGCAACTGGGACGCCCCACTGGAGGGTATCTGCTTACTGCCTGTTTCGCCACCGGCCTGTGCGCGAGGCTAGGCGTGCGGGAGTGGCTAAATCCAGATCATCTATGTCCGAGAAACTTTCAGAGCGATTAGGGTAATCTGTAAGACGCAATAAGCGATAGCTGTATTGCGTCTTATGTTGATTTTCGATGCTCAGACGTATTCTGCTGTCCTATTGCGCCTCATGGAGTTATATCTAATCACGTTGGACAGCAGGGTCGATCCCAGACCAGCACCGAAAAACCGATGTTCAGAGTGATCGGCAAAAGCTGTGATCTATTTAACATTTCCAGCAAATGTTGAAAACAAGTCGACTGAGTATGTGTACTATTAACAATACAAGATATATTGGTATCAATCTGGCTGAAGCAATACGATACGGTAATGCATTATCTATAAATAAAGTCCAAGTTTAATAAGCCAGTTCCCGTGAACGCTAAGAAACGATATTGAATTGGTCTCAATGTCATTGAGAAAGTGAAACGATCGATGTGATGATCAGAAAAGCACAAATCGGGTTATCAGAGATCGCTGAATGAAGAGTTTGGTGATCAGACTATCCTACGACTTTATAACCATAGTGCTTCCCTAAGGTTAGCAGTAAAGTATATTTAACAGGGCAATAATCAGCTCTTACACTTCTAGCATGAGAAACCAGATATGGCTTTTGTGAACGAAAAAATATCCGATAAAGATAAAGCAAGAATCTCTTCAGTTATTACTTTTGAAAAAGTTCGTGCGCTAGCAAGGTGGATACCAAGAATTCAAGAACCATATTGGTGGACGGTTGATCACGAGCGAGGGGTTTATCTACTTTGTTTAAATGGTAAGGGACGAGAGCAATTGGCTTATTATGCAGTCGGTATCAATGATGAGTTTGTTGTATTTAATTTGGATGAAAAAGGGATTGGGGACGAGGCGAGTGGATTGAAATATCAGTGGACCGTTTATGATCTTAAGATTCCTAAAAGTCTTGAGTCGAGTCAAGAGAAAATCAAGCAATTCATCCGAGAAGGACTTGAAGAATATGCATATTTTCGGCCTTTCGCAAAGGGTGGTACTCCCAATGAACCAAATACCATAGCACGTAAAAATATTCATTTTTTTAGTGTCGAGTTCAAATAAGCAGGGAGTGACACATGACACTAACACTTAAAGAAGCACTCAGCAAAATTGGTACAGAAGGATACACCGGAGTTGAAGGCCTACAACGTTTGGTGGGCGAAACGTCGGCGGTGGCTCGCAATGCCACCGCCAATGCCCTGACTTTGTTGTACAGCGGTAGCATGGGTGATATCCAAGCCTGGCAAGCTGCTGTAGAAATAAGTAATCATTCGTTCGATATGGACGGCAAGAAGCAAGTAGTCACGATTGCCGACACGGAAGTGGCTAGTTTATTGGAACATTCCCTATTTCAAACTGCTCTTTTAGAGGCTGTCGGAGGTAGTCAAGAAGAATATTTACGCATCATGGATGGTAAAGACCTTTCCTACAACCGGACAAGCAATGACAGCTTATGGGATAGGGCTTCTAAGATGATGGCCCGGTCGGCCCCAGGCGATTTTCTGACCCTTACGCCTAATGCACTAGAAAATAGCGTCTTTTCTAAATCCGAGTTCACTGAAATTCTGAGCAATCCCGAGCTAAGCAATCGTCAAATCAACGGTCTCTCTGTTAATGACTTACAACGCTTGCAAAGCGACCTAATCAATAAAGGCCTTGCCGGTAACGAGGTAGAGGCTAACCGTATGATTTTGGAGCACGTCAATCGGCAATCCGCTCTACAATCCGAAAATTTGAAATTCCAGTTTGATCTTGAGACTAAAAAACTTAGCGGTATCGGAAGCAAAGAGTATTTCGATAAACTGGGATTGGATAGCTTATCTGTGGAACGTTCAGCCGATCTATTGGGCCGTAACGCGGAAGTGCTGAGGTTGACCGGAACGGTAATGGAACCGGAATCATTGAAAAACTTTATACAGACTAATGAGCTGATAAAGAGCTATCAACAAGAAAGAATTGGCATACTTGAGGCAGCTGGCGATTTAGCGGGAGCAGCCGAGGCTGGTAAAGCTCTCAGTCGTGCCAATGCAGCCGGTATCGTTATGGGTTTACTATTGATTGGCTCGGAAGCAATGGCAGCAGGTTTGGCTGGTGATTCAGAGCGTGCGCATGACATTATTTCAGAAGGTCTAACGGAGCTTGCAAAAGGAGCTGCGGTATTTGGCGGTATAGAGCTAGCCGCAATTGGAATTGGCGCTGCTATTGGATTACCGATTGGTGCATTTGTGGGGAGCCTCTTACTTGTATATGGCTCCTATCAAGCTTTCCAACTTGTCCCGAGCTTAGTACAAAGTCTAAACGATCTTTTCATAAGTGCCCGCAACTGGATCCAACGCCGCGACCCTCTCACGCTCGATCTTGACGGCGACGGCCTCGAAACCGTCGGCATCGACCCCAATGCTCCGATCTTGTTCGACCATGATGGCGACGGCGTAGCCAATGCTACCGGCTGGATCAAGCGGGACGATGGCTTTCTGATCCTGGACCGCAACGGCAACGGACTGATCGATAACGGCTCCGAACTGTTCGGCGACTCCACTCCCTTGTCTGCCGGCGGTACGGCTGCTGACGGCTTCGCTGCCCTGGCACAGGAAGACAGCAACGGCGACGGTCTGGTCAATTTCCATGATGCCAGCTGGAACGACCTACGCGTCTGGCGCGATCTGAACAGCGACGGCGTCAGCCAGGACGGCGAGTTGTTCACACTTGAAGCCCTGGGCATCGCCGGCATCCACGTGGCCAAATCGGAAAACACCACCCGCCTGGCTGACGGCAACCAGATTGCCGACCTGGGCAGCTATATCCGCACCGACGGTACCGAGGGCACGGTGGGGCAGGTGACTGGCGCCCTCGCCGACATCGATCTGGTCGACAACCCTTTCTACCGCGAGTTCAGCGACACCGTTCCGCTCACCGAACAAGCCCAGACTCTACCTGATTTGCAAGGCTCCGGCAGGGTGCGTGATCTCAGAGAAGCGGTAAGTCTGTCTCCCGCCTTGGGCAATGCACTGGTCGGCTATGCCGCCGCCGATACCAAGGCCGGGCAGATGGCATTGATCGACGCATTGATCAGCCAATGGGCGCTATCCAGCGGCTTCCAGACCAGCATCGAAAAGGCCGCGGCGCAGGATGACCGGCTGCTCTTCCTGGTGCCGGGACTGACCGCTGGCGACGTGCTTGGCGGCTTTATCGCATCGGGCGGCGGTTCGGGTGGCGAAAACAGCAGTCTCGGAGTTCCCACAGCGGAAGAGAAAGCAAGGCTCGAAGCATTGAAAGCTCAGCAAATCCGTATCACCGAAATCCTCGGCATCCTGGAAAAGTTCAACGGCATGACCTTCGTGAACATCGAGCCGGATGTCGTGCACACCGGGGCGAATCTTTCAATTGCTCCTGCGGATACCTCAACTTTGGGCGGAACTACCGGCTTGGAATTAGGCAGCGACCTGTTCGTCCTCACGTTATCGACCGCCCAGATCGGTTTTATCGAACAGGCCTATGCCGCCTTGCGCCAGTCCGTCTACGACGGGCTGCTGCTGCAAACCCGGCTCAAGCCGTATATGGACGCGGTCAAGCTGGCCATCACGGAGGCAGGCATCGGTCTCGATTTTACCGGCACGACCACCTTATTCCAGACTCGTTACGACCAAGCCCCTGGCGAGGCGGTGCGAGACCTGTTGGATCTGCAACGCATTACAGGCACCAATCTTAACGGTTCAGGATGGGATGGATACGAGCAATTGCGCGGCTGGCTGGTGGCGGATGCAGTTAACAGAGCCGATACAGAATTGTCAGCGAAGCTGGTGGCGGCGCTCACCGAATTCGGTTATTCCGGTCTGCGCACTCAGGGCGATGGCGCCACGGCCAACGATGTGGTGATCGGTGCCGAGAACGGAGCCGTGCTCCATGGCGAGGGCGGCAACGATTTGATTCTCGGCGGCGCGGGCGATGACATGCTCAACGGCGGCACAGGCATAGACACACTCTACGGAGGCATGGGTAGCGATACCTACGTCTTCAATCTCGGCGACGGTGCGGATACGATTATCGAGATGAACGGCGACACCGGAACTGACACACTGCAATTCGGTGACGGCATCCGCGCCGGCGACCTGGACATCTTTATGGACGGCGACAAGCTGGTTTTTGCCCACATCAACGGCAAGGACCGGCTTACCGTCGCCAACTGGTTCGGCAGTCTTGCCGACGGCGCGCATAGACTGGATACAGTGACTTTCGCCGACGGCGCTATGTTGCAGCTCGATGCATTGCAGCTGGGATCAGTCGGCAACGATACGCTTATCGGCACTTCGAACAGCGACATTCTGATGGGCGGCGCGGGCGACGATATTTTGATTAGCGACGGCAACGACTGGCTCAACGGCGGCAGTGGCGCCGATGCCATGAGCGGATCGATCGGCGACGATATTTACGTTATCGACAATGCGGGCGACGCCGTCATCGAACTGGAGGGCGAAGGCAACGATACTATCGATGCGCGGGTAAGCTATACCCTAGGGAATAATGTCGAGAATATGCGCCTGATGGGGGCTTCCAGTATCAACGGCACCGGCAATGAGCTGGATAACGTCATTACCGGCAATGCAGCGGATAACATTCTGCAAGGCATGGCCGGCAGCGACACCCTGATCGGCAGTGCGGGCAATGACACGCTGGACGGCGGGCTGGGCGCGGATATCATGACGGGTGGAACCGGCAATGATGTCTACATCGTGGATACACTGGCCGATGCTCTCACCGAACAGGCTGGAGAAGGCATCGATACGGTAAAAACCGATCTCGGCTACACTCTCGGCATGAATCTGGAAAACCTGATCTTGACCGGCATCAATGCGGTGGATGGCACGGGCAACGAACTCAACAACATGCTGACCGGCAATGCCGCCGACAATATACTGTCCGGACTGGCAGGCAATGACATACTGGATGGCGGGCTGGGCGCGGATACGCTGATCGGCGGTATCGGTAACGACACTTACATCGTGGATAACACCGACGACCTCGTCATTGAAGATGCTGCGGAAGGCATCGATACCGTCAAATCCTCTATCACCTATACGTTGACCGACAATGTTGAGAATCTGACGCTGACCGGCACGGCCTCGATCAATGGCACGGGCAACGTGCTGGACAACATATTCATCGGCAACGATGCCGCCAACACGCTAACCGGACTGGAAGGCAACGACACCCTGGACGGCAAGGACGGTGGGGATACACTGATTGGCGGTACCGGCAACGATACTTATGTGGTGGATGACATCGGCGATGCCGTGCAGGAGAATGTCGATGAGGGCATCGACACCGTTCAATCGAGCATTGGTTACACGCTCGGTGCAAATCTTGAGAACCTGACCTTGATCGGCGGAAGCGCTATTGACGGCACCGGTAATGAACTGGACAACAGATTGACTGGCAATGGCGCCGTCAACATTCTGGATGGCGGGCTGGGCGCCGACAGCATGGCCGGCGGCGCAGGCAACGATATATATATCCTCGACAATCTCGGCGATACCGTCACCGAATACGCATGGCAGGGCACCGACACCGTCGTCAGTCCCTTCGACTACACGTTGGGCGTGAATGTCGAAAATCTCACCCTGACCGAAGGCACGGCACTGACCGGCACCGGCAATGAGCTTGACAACGCCTTCACCGGCAACAGCAACGACAACACCTTGACCGGACTGGCGGGCAAAGATACGCTGGACGGCGGGCTAGGTATAGATATGCTGATCGGCGGCATCGGCAACGACACTTACATCGTGGATACTCTGCTCGATACCGCTCTTGAAGCAGAGGGTGAGGGCATAGACACCATCAAGAGCGACTTAACCTGGATACTGGCGGCTAACCTCGACAATCTTACCCTGACCGGAGCTGCCGCTATAGATGGGACGGGCAACCTGCTGGACAACGTTATCATCGGCAATGCGGCGGACAACACGCTCACTGCGCTGGAAGGCAACGATACGCTTGACGGCGGCGCGGGTGCCGACACCCTACTGGGCGGCATGGGCAATGACACTTACGCGGTCGACAACACAGGCGACTGGGTTATCGAGAGCGTCAACGAAGGCACGGATACAGTTAAATCCTCCATCACCTATATGCTGACCGACAACGTAGAAAACCTGGCTCTTACCGACCCAGCCCTGAACTCCGGGCTGGCTCCGGCCAATATCGACGGCACCGGCAACGTGCTGGACAATATTCTCTTCGGCAATAGCGGCAACAATACGCTGACCGGACTGGAAGGCAACGATACACTGGACGGCGGAGCAGGAGCGGATACCCTAATCGGGGGCACGGGCGACGACAGTTATGTAGTGGATAACGTGGGCGATGTGGTTGTTGAACTCGTTGGGGAGGGCGTGGACAGCGTCAAATCCAGCATCAGTTACACGCTGACCGGCAATGTCGAGCACCTGACTTTGACCGGCACAACTTCGATTGACGGCACGGGCAACGCGCAGGATAACAGCATCGCCGGCAATAGCGGCAACAACAGGCTGGATGGCGGCGCGGGTGTAGATGTGCTGGCGGGGGGAGCAGGCAACGACACCTATATCGTGGATAACACCGCTGATGCGGTGATCGAGTTGGCAGGCGCTGGCACGGATAGCGTGTTCTCCTCGGCGGATTATGCGCTGAGCGACAACGTCGAAATCCTCACATTGACCGGTACGGCTGATATCAATGCGATTGGCAATGCGTTGGACAATACCCTTGCCGGCAACAGTGCGGACAATCTGTTGATCGGTCTTGCAGGCAACGACACGCTCAACGGCGATGCGGGCAACGACAGATTGGACGGCGGTACAGGTATAGACAAAATGACCGGCGGCACAGGCAATGACATTTATATGGTGGACAACAGCGGCGATGGGGTTACGGAAAATCTTGCCGAAGGAACCGATACTGTGCTGTCCTCCATCAGCTACACGTTGGGCGACAATCTCGAAAATCTTACGCTTACGGGCACTTCCGCCATTGACGGCACCGGAAATGAACTGGGTAACATACTGATCGGCAATGACGCGGCTAATATCTTGGATGGTGGTCTCGGCGTAGATGTGATGGCCGGCGGCGCTGGCAACGACCTTTACACCGTGGACAATATCGGCGATGTCATCACCGAGTACGTGGATGAAGGTACGGATACCGTGCAGTCTTCCATCAGCTACATCCTGGCCGACAATGTCGAGAATCTCGTCCTCGTCGGGGAGAATCTGGACGGAACTGGCAACATGTTGGATAACAATATCACCGGCACCGGCGGCAACAACGTGCTGAACGGCGGCATGGGCATGGATGCCATGGCAGGCGGCGCAGGCAATGATACCTATATTGTCGATAATACGGCCGATGCTGTGATCGAGCTGACAGGCGAAGGTACGGACAGCGCGTTTGCCTCGGCGGATTACGCTCTTTCCGGCAATATCGAAAACCTCACACTCATCGGCACTGCCGCCATCAACGGCTCAGGCAATGCACTCGATAACCTGATTACCGGAAACGATGCCGACAACATCCTGAACGGCATGGCGGGCGATGACACGCTGAATGGGGGCGCAGGGGTAGATACGCTGATCGGTGGAGCGGGCAACGACATCTATACTGTGGACAACACGACCGATGTCGTCATGGAAAACCTTAACGAAGGCACAGACAGCGTATTCGCTTCGGCGACCTACACGCTCTCCGGCAACATTGAAAATCTCATTCTCACCGGCACAGCCGGCATCGACGGCACAGGCAATACGCTCAACAACATCATCACCGGTAACAGCGGATCGAATAGGCTGGATGGCGGTGCCGGTGCGGACACCATGACAGGTGGTGCAGGGAATGACGCCTACATTGTGGACAATGCTGGCGACAAAACGGTTGAGGTGTACAACGCGGGTATCGATACCGTGTTTTCTTCGGTGAGCCACACATTGGCATCCAATGTCGAAAATCTGACGATCACTGGAGCAGGGGACATCGATGCTACCGGCAACGAGCTGAACAACATCCTGGTCGGCAACACCGGTAATAACCGTTTATACGGTTTGGCGGGTAACGATACCCTAACCGGAGATATCGGTAATGACCTGATTGATGGCGGCGTGGGCGCGGATTCGATGGCCGGCAATGCAGGCGACGATACCTATATCGTGGATAACGCAAGCGATGCGGTGACTGAGAATGCCGATGAAGGGTTAGATACCGTCCAGTCTACCATCACTTATACGCTGGGGGCCAACGTCGAAAACCTGACCTTGACCGGCGGGGCTGCGATCAACGGTACTGGCAATGAGCTGGATAATGTGATCGCAGGCAATGCCGCCGCCAATGTGCTGAACGGCGGGCTGGGCGCGGACAGCATGAGCGGCGGAGCAGGCAATGACACCTATGTGGTCGACAATATCGGCGATATCGGCACAGAAGGCCTGAATGCGGGCACCGATCTGGTGCAATCCAGTATCACTTATACGCTGACAGACAACGTCGAGAACCTGACCCTAACCGGTGCGGGCATCATAGATGGCACGGGCAACGGCCTGAACAATATCGTCATCGGTAACGCGGCGGCGAATGTGCTGGATGGCGGTGCGGGGGCTGATACCCTTCATGCCGGGGCGGGTGATGACAGTCTGATCGGCGGCGATGACAGCGATGCGCTAAATGGCGAAGCTGGAAACGATCAGCTGCAAGGCAATGCAGGTAATGATGCGCTGGATGGCGGTCTGGGTGCTGACAGTATGAGCGGCGGCGCGGGCAACGACACCTATGTGGTCGACCACGTCGGTGATCTGGTCGCGGAAAATCTGAACGAAGGGATCGACCTTGTTCAGTCATCCATCACTTATACACTCACGGATAACGTCGAAAATCTTACCTTGACCGGTACTGCCAACACCAATGGTACGGGCAATGCGTTGGACAACATCTTCCTCGGCAACAGCGGAAATAACACGCTGACCGGACTGGAAGGCAACGACACGCTGAACGGCGGCGCGGGAGCCGACACCATGCTGGGCGGAATCGGCAATGATACCTACGTGGTGGACAACAATGGCGACCTGGTCATTGAAAGCCTGAATGAAGGCGTTGACCTTGTTCAGTCCGGCATCAGTTACACGCTGACCGACAACGTCGAGCACCTGGCCCTGACCGGCACGGCCTCGATCAACGGCACGGGCAATGCGCTCGACAATGTGATTGTCGGCAATACGGGCAGCAATACCCTTGCCGGCCTGGACGGCAACGATACCTTGACCAGTAATGCCGGCAACGACACGCTGGACGGCGGCACAGGCGCAGACAGCCTGGCCGGCGGTGCCGGCAATGATACCTATATCGTGGACCACATTGGTGACCTCGTGACCGAGGCCGTGAATGCGGGCATCGACTGGGTCAAATCCGGCATCACCTACATGCTGACCGACAATGTCGAGAATCTGAATCTGACGGGTGAGGACACCATCAACGGCACGGGCAATGCGCTCAACAACATCATTACCGGCAACGTGGCGGCGAACGTGCTCGACGGCGGCGCCGGGGCGGACTCGCTCTCTGCCGGGGCGGGCGATGACACGCTATTAGGCGGAGTGGGCAACGACATCCTGGATGGTGGCACAGGTGCCGACCTCATGCAGGGGGGCTTAAACAACGACATCTATATAGTAGACAACAGCGGCGACCTGGTCATTGAAAACCTGAACGAAGGCGTTGACCTTGTTCAGTCCGGCATCACTTACTCGCTCACAGATAATGTCGAGAACCTGAGCCTAACCGGTTCGGTCAACATCGACGGCACCGGCAATGCGCTCGACAACATCATCCTCGGCAACAGCGGCAACAATAGGCTGACCGGACTGGAAGGCAACGACACGTTGAACGGCGGTCTGGGAGCAGATACCATGCTGGGCGGTGTGGGTGATGATATTTACCTGGTGGAAAATACTGGCGACGTCATCATAGAGAACCCTGGCGAAGGTATCGATAATGTCCAATCCAGCATCAGCTACACGCTGACTGACAATGTCGAAAACCTGGCTTTGTCCGGCACGGCCTCGATTAACGGCACAGGCAATGCGTTAAATAACGTGATTGCCGGCAATACAGGGAATAACATCCTTGCCGGTCTTACCGGTAACGACTCGCTGACCGGCAATGTTGGTAACGATACCTTGGATGGGGGTAGAGACGCAGACACCATGGCAGGCGGTGCCGGCAATGACACTTATATTGTGGACCACGTTGGCGATTTAGTGACTGAAGCGCTGAATGCGGGTGTCGATACGGCTCAATCTTCCATCTCGTATACTTTGGGTGCAAATGTCGAGAATCTCTCTTTGACCGGCACGGACGCCATAAACGGTACCGGCAATACGTTGAACAACACAATCACCGGTAATGCTGCCGCGAACGTGCTCGACGGCGGCGCCGGAGCGGACAGCATGACAGGCGGAGCCGGTAATGATATCTATATCGTGGACAACGCCGGCGATGTGGTGACCGAAGCTCTGGCGGCGGGCATCGACATCGTGCAGTCTTCCATCACCTACACGCTGGGAACTAACGTCGAGAACCTGGCCCTGACCGGCATGGCTGCAATCAACGGCACAGGCAATGGGATTGACAATACGATTATCGGCAATAATGCCGTGAACGTGCTGGATGGCGGATTGGGCGCGGATACTATGCAAGGTGGAGCGAGTGATGACATTTATATCGTGGACAACACCGGCGATGTCGTCATCGAAGGCGTGGATGCCGGTACAGATACTGTGCAATCCAATGTCACATATACGCTCTCCGGCAATGTTGAGAATCTCTCGCTCACCGGTACGGCTGACATCAATGGGACCGGTAACGCGCTGGACAATGTCATCATGGGTAATAGCGGAGTGAATGTACTGGCTGGCCTGGAAGGCAACGACACGTACTCTATAAAGAATACTGAGGATGTCATCGTGGAGAATGCAGGCGAAGGTGCTGATAGCGTGTTCGCAACAGCAACCTACACCCTCAGTGATAATGTCGAAAATCTCACGCTGACCGGCACGACTACTATCAACGGTACGGGCAATGCGCTCGATAACATCCTTACCGGAAATAGCGGTGTGAACGTACTGGATGGGGGATTGGGCGCGGACACCATGGCAGGCGGAGCAGGCAACGATATTTACATCGTAGACAATGCCGGTGATGTGGTGACGGAGGCGCTGAATGCCGGCATTGATACGACTCAATCGAGCATCAGCTATACCTTGGCCAGCAATGTGGAAAACCTCGTTTTGACCGGCACGGAAGCGATCGATGCGACCGGTAATGCGCTCGATAACGGGATCACAGGCAATGCGCGCAACAATCTGATCGATGGCGGCATCGGGGCGGATAGACTGGCAGGCGGCGGTGGCAATGATACCTACGTGGTGGAAAACAATGGCGACCTGGTCATTGAAAGCCTGAACGAAGGTACCGATCTTGTTCAATCCGGTATCAGTTACATGCTGACCGACAACGTCGAGAATTTGATCCTGGACGGCTCGACCAATATAAATGGCACGGGCAACGCATGGGATAACATGATTGTCGGCAACAGCGGCGACAACATACTGGCCGGTATGGCAGGGAACGATACACTGGACGGCGGCGTTGGCGCAGACAGGCTGGACGGCGGACTGGGCGATGATACCTACATAATAGACAACATGGGCGACGTGGGGGTGGAAGCGGCCAGTGCAGGGATAGATACCGTTCAATCGAGTGTGAGTTACATGCTCTCCGACAACATCGAGAATCTCACGCTAATTGGCACGATTGGCATCAACGCCACGGGCAATACGCTCGACAACATTCTCAACGGTAATAAGGGTGCGAACGTGCTGGATGGCGATGCCGGTGCAGATACCCTGATTGGCGGACGAGGCAATGATACCCTGCTAGGTGGTGCCGGTAATGACCGCTACGTGTTCAATCCTGGTGACGGTACGGATGTTATCAAAGATGTTCTGGGCAGCGACACGCTCTATATTGGCGGTGGCTTGATCGAAGCGAATCTGGAAGGCGTGCGCGATGGCGACAACATGATTGTGAATATATTCGGCACAAGTGAGACCATCACTCTGACTAACTGGTTCGTGCAGAGCGAAGGCGTGAATCGCATCGAGTTTAGTGATGGTTCCTCGCTTGACCGTACCGGAATAGTGGGTTTGCTGAACCGTCCGCCGGTCGCCAATCCGGACGCGATTACGGTGTTCGAAGACGGCGGCGTGATGAATGTGCCTACAACGGCGCTGCTGACAAATGACGCCGACCCGAATGCCAACGACGTCATCTCCATCATTGCCGTTGGCGCATCCACTATCGGAGCATCAGTATCGCTGACCTCTTCGACAGGCTCATGGCAGGGAGGACAAGTGCAGTATGACATCGGCGATCGCTTTCAGGAACTGGGGGCAGGACAGACGGTAATTGACAGCTTTGGCTACACCATCAGCGATAGCAAAGGCGAGACCGCAAGCAGTCTGGTGACTGTCACTATCACCGGTATGAACGATGCCCCCGTAACGACTGTGGATACGGTCACTGTTCAAGAGGACTTGATCGTATCGGCAACCGGTAACGTGCTGAGCAATGATACCGATGTCGATCAAAGGACTGTCCTGAGCGTGGTCGATCCCGGACTTAGGATTGGCAGTTACGGTAGCCTGACCTTGGGCGCAGATGGCAGTTATACCTATAGTGTGGACAACACTTCCTCCGTGGTCCAGTCGCTGGGGCGCACGGCACAGCTGTCTGAGCATTTCGGCTATACCGTGACGGATGGTATCGTCGGCGTTGCCTCGGCGCTGGATGTCTATCTGAATGGAACGAACGACACGCCTATTCTGGTAGCGCCATTGGCGGATCAGGATATCACGTTTAATAAACTTTTTTCCTGGCAGATGCCGTCCGGGAGCTTCATCGACATCGATCAGGGGGATACGCTTGACTACTCGGCAACACTGGCTGATGGCTCGTCGCTACCGAATTGGCTCAATTTTGACTCCGTCGCCCAGACTTTTTCGGGTATGGCGCCAAAAACAGTCGGTGATGTGGATATCCAAGTGACCGCGACAGACAGAGTGGCCGCCACGGGCAGCACCGTCGATAGCCTCATTGCCTCGGACATTTTCCGTATTTCAATCAGCCACGGCAATGAAGGCGTAGGCAACGGACAGGACTCGGCGCCGGCAGGGACCGGTTCGAATTTCAACGATGGCCCCGGAACCTCCCCGGGTAATCCAGGTGCTGGGGGAGGCCACAGTGCGAGCAATATCCTGTTGGGTACTGAAGGTAACGACAGACTTACCGGCAGCTCGGGTGATGACCTGTTTGAAGGCAACGGAGAAAACGACCGGTTAGAGGGTGGTGCCGGCAACGATATCTATTTGTTCGGCCGCAACGGCGGCATGGACACCGTGATCAAGAAAGATGCCGCGGCAGGAAACACCGATGTATTGCGCTTTGGCGAGAACATCGCGAATGAACAGGTCTGGTTCCGCCGTGTCGGTTCTGATTTGGAGGCGAGCTTCATCGGCACTGATGACAAGGTGATCGTCAACAATTGGTACAAGGGATCGGCCTATCACGTGGAGCATTTCCAGACTGCCGATGGCAAGATGTTGCTGGATTCCCAAGTTGAAAACCTGGTGTCCGCGATGGCGGCATTTTCACCGCCGGCAGCAGGTCAAACGTCACTGCCGCAGAACTATCAGGACGCTTTGGCGCCTGTACTGGCGGCCAACTGGAAGTAGTTTACTTTCGTTCTTCGCTCGCCTACCCTTTGGGGTGGCGGGCATCCATTCATTTCGACGATGACTATGAAAGAAACCATCCCCGATCCTTCCATGGGCGATTCGGGCGGCGCGAGCGTTGCAGCGCCCCAATCCGACGAGATAGACAGCGGCCTGGCTTGCCTGGTCATGGTCGCCCGTTTTCACGGCTTGGCCGCCGATGCAGCGCAATTGGCACACGAGTTCAAGGAAAGCGGCAAGCCGTTTGGCACGGTCGAAATCCTGTTGACGGCGAAAAAACTCGGTTTGCAGGCCAAACAAGTGCTTACTGACCTGTCGAGGGTGAGCCATACGCCGTTACCGGCGGTCGCGATGGGCGCGGATGGCGAATTTTTCGTGATTGCGCGCGCCGACGAAGCGCGTGTCCTGATCCATGATCCTCGCACCGGCCGGCCGGAAATCCTTCCCCTGGAGGTCTTCGAAACCCGCTGGACGAGCCGCTTGATTTTGTTTGCCTCGCGGGCCAGCCTGGCCGCCGAACTGGGCAAGTTCGATTTCACCTGGTTTATCCCGGCCGTGGTCAAATACCGCAAGCTGCTGCTGGAAGTGTTGCTGGTCAGCTTGGTACTGCAAGTGTTTGCCTTGGTGACGCCGCTGTTCTTTCAGGTGGTAATGGACAAAGTGTTGGTGCATCGCGGTTTTACCACGCTGGATGTCATTGCTGTCGGGCTGCTGGTGGTGACACTGTTTGAGGTGGTGTTGACCGGTTTGCGAGGCTACGTGTTTGCCCACACTACCAGTCGTATCGACGTAGAGCTCGGTGCCCGGCTGTTCCGGCATTTGCTGAATCTGCCTATGGCTTACTTCGAGGCGCGTCGGGTCGGCGATTCGGTCGCTCGGGTGCGCGAGCTGGAAAATATCCGTGCTTTTCTGACCGGCAACGCCGTTACCGTCGTGTTGGACCTGCTGTTCTCGGTGGTTTTTCTGGCGGTAATGAGCTACTACAGCCTGGATTTAACGCTGATTGTCATAGCCTCGCTGCCATGTTACGTCTTGCTCTCGGCGCTATGCACACCGCTGTTACGCGGCCGCTTGCACGAAAAGTTCAATCGTAGCGCCGAGAACCAGGCTTTTCTGGTGGAAACCGTGGCCGGCATCGGGACCGTCAAAGCCATGGCCGTCGAACCGCAATTGACCCGTCATTGGGATCAACAGCTGGCCGCCTATATCGCCGCCGGTTTTCGTACCGCGGTGATCGGCATCTATGCGAATGGGGGCGTCACTTTAATCGGCAAATTGGTCACCGTGGCGACGATGTGGCTGGGGGCCCGACTGGTCATCGGCGGCGAGCTCAGCGTCGGCCAATTGATCGCTTTCAACATGTTGGCAGGACACGTCGCCCAGCCGGTGATGCGGCTTTCGCAGTTATGGACCGACTTTCAGCAAACCGGCATTTCGATGCAGCGGCTCGGCGATATTCTCAATACCCGCACCGAAGCCGTCGGTAACAAGAGCAGCCTGCCGCCGATTCAGGGCCGGATCCAGTTCGACCAAGTCGTTTTTCGCTACCAACCGGATGGCAGCGAAGTACTCAGAGGCGTCAGTCTCGACATGATGCCCGGAGAGGTGATCGGCATCGTCGGCCGCTCCGGCTCCGGTAAAAGCACACTGGCGAAACTGGTGCAGCGTCTGTACGTCCCCGAGCGCGGTCGGGTGCTGGTCGACGGGCTGGATTTGGCCCTGGCCGATGTGTCCTCGTTGCGTCGCCAGATTGGCGTGGTGTTGCAAGACAATATCCTGTTTAATCGCAGCATCCGCGACAACATCGCCCTGACTGATCCCGGCGCACCGCTGCCTGCCGTCATCGCCGCCGCCAAACTGGCCGGCGCTCACGACTTCATCCTGGAACTGCCGGAAGCTTACGATACGGTAGTCGGCGAACAGGGCTCGACCTTATCCGGCGGTCAACGTCAGCGCATCGCCATCGCCCGTGCCCTGATGGCCAACCCGCGCATCCTGATCTTCGACGAAGCCACCAGCGCGCTGGATTACGAATCGGAACGCATCATCCACCACAATATGAAAGCCATTTGCCAGGGACGCACCGTGATCATCATCGCCCATAGGTTAAGTGCGGTACGCGACGCGCACCGTATCGTGGTGATGGATAAGGGCCGCATCGTCGAGCAAGGCAGCCATACCGAATTGCTTAGGCGGCCGGATGGGCAGTACGCGTATTTGCATCGGTTGCAGGCTGGGTAACAATTTAAGGCGAAAGGCAGCGCGTGGCTTTCGCTTAAACCTATAATTTGTTAAAGCACATGCTAAAACTCAAGGCCATTCTCGATTTACTTCGCCGTTATGCCGCCGTGTTCCGGTATGCCTGGGCGCGACGGGCGGAATTGGACGGTACGCCCCGACAACGCTACGAAACCGAGTTTTTGCCGACCGCGCTGGCCTTGCAGGAAACCCCGGTCTCACCGCCCCCCAGGCTAACAATGTGGTTGCTGATTGTCTTTGCATTGCTGGCGGTGCTGTGGGCCTGCTTGGGTCATATCGACATCGTCGCCACGGCTCAGGGTAAAATCGTACCCAACGATCGGGTCAAGACCATCCAGCCCATGGAAACCGCTACCGTCCAGGCAATCTATGTCACTGACGGCCAAGGCGTAAAAGCAGGCGATGTGCTGATCGAACTGGATGCCACCGTTGCCGATGCCGATACCGCCAGTATTGACAATGATCTGCGAATCGCACAGCTGCTGGCGGCTCGTGACACCGCTTATTTGCAAAGCCTAACCAGGCTGCAGCAAGGCAAGCGCCAACAGCCGCTGTTACAGGCGCCGGAGGGAATATCGGTGCATCATATCGATAACGAACAGCGTCATCTGGACAGCGAGTGGCTGGAACTGATCAGTAAACTGGAGCGTCTGGATGCCGACAAGGCCAGCCGCCAGGCCGAATTGCGCTCGATACAGGCTATTGTCGACAAACTGGAAAATACGGCGCCTATCGCTCGGCGACTGGCCGAGGATTATCGGCAATTGCACGGCAAGAAATTCGTCTCCAGCCACAGCTACCTGGAACACGAACAAGCCCGCATCGAACAGGAAGGCGAACTGGCAACGCAACGGGAAAAACTGCAAGCCATCAAAGCCTCGCTGCAGGAAGCCGAAAAACAACGCATTGAGCTATTAGCTTCCAGTCAGCGCACCGCACTGGACCGGTTGCAGGACAGTGAGCAAAAAATAGCCGGTTACCAGCAAGCCATCATCAAAGCCCGTCAGCGTAGCCAACTGTTGAAACTCACAGCGCCGGTAGACGGCTTTGTTCAGCAATTGGCCGTCCATACCGTGGGCGGCGTCGTGACGCCGGCACAGCCGCTGATGGTCGTGGTTCCCTCAGGGCAGGCCCTGGAAATCGAAGCCTTTATCGAAAACAAGGACATCGGCTTCGTCAATGCCGGCCAGGAGACCGAAATCAAGATCGAAACCTTCCCCTACACCAAATACGGTGCCTTGCACGGGGAAATGATTCAGGTTTCAAGCGATGCAATCCCCGACGAAAACCGTGGATTAATTTATGCGTCCCGGGTCAAATTGCCGCGAACCGCGATGCAAATTGAAAACAAACTCGTCAATCTCACCTCCGGCATGGCGGTGACGGTAGAAATCAAAACCGGGACGCGGCGGGTGATCGAATATTTTCTCAGTCCGTTGATCCAGCATGTAGGAGAGAGTTTGAGGGAGCGATGAGCTGCGGGCGGGGTATAGGCAATAAAAATTACTTCGTAATTGACTGTCACGCAATTGTTAACCCAAATAATGCGGAAAATTCCTCATGCTCAAGCAAAACACATTTCTTTCAAAGTAAAAATTCAATTACAATCGCCGGTCAATGCGTTTCAAATGACGGGATGAGAACAACGCTGGCTTGCAATTGGGAACAGCCTTTTCTTCGTATTGAACGTATCAAGATTTTTTACTTTACGATAGAGAACTACCCATGCTTAACGCCAAGGGATTTTTTCATCAATTCATTGCGCTGGCCGGTCCCTATTGGAATTCCAAAGACAAGGCTGTCATTCGCAAGCGGGCCTTTGCACTAATTGTGCTGACCATTATGCAGATCGTCATGGCGGTCCTGATCAACGCCTGGAGCGCGGGGCTTTTCGATGCGCTCGAGCAACATTCGATGGCGGGACTGCTCGAACAGATCGGATTTCTGGTACTGATATTCGTGGCCGGCATCCTGATTATCTCCAAACACCTGATGGTCAAACGGAATCTGCAAATCGGCTGGCGCAGTTGGCTGACCGAGCGCGTCAGTTCGAAATGGATGGATCAGGGCAAGCAATACCAGGTCATCTTCATGCCGGGCGAGCATGATAACCCGGACGGCCGCATTGCCGAGGATATTCGGATCGTCACCGAAGAAGCGATTCAGTTGCTCCATTCGCTGTTTTACAGTCTCTTGTTGCTGGTCAGTTTTACCAAGATTTTGTGGACGCTTTCGGGGACGCTGACTTTCAACTTTGCAGGATCGGAAGTTCAGATTCATGGGCATCTGGTGTGGATAGCGATTATCTATGCGGTAGGCGCTTCTATCCTGGGCTGGTGGGTCGGCCGGCCGTTAGTCAAGGCGACTAACGTACGGCAAACGGTCGAGGCGAATTTTCGTTTCGGGCTGGTCAAGGCCCGCGAAAATTCGCTGGCGATTGCGCTGATTCATGGCGAAGACAACGAAAAAGAGCGGTTCAAAACATTGTTTCAGGCCATTTCTGACGCTTATGATCAGCAAACCCTGGCCTGGCGGAATATTATGATGTTTACTTCCGGCTATTCGGTGCTGTCGATGGCCTTTCCTATTCTCGTTTCCGCACCGCGTTATGTGCTGGGTTTCATTTCGCTTGGCACTTTGATGCAATCGGCGCAAGCCTTCCAGCACATGGCCTCGGCGTTATCCTGGCCAGTCGATAACATGGCGGCAGTCGCCAATTGGCGCGCTTCGGCGGACCGCGTTCTGGGATTGGTCGATGCATTGAATAATCTGGAGCAGGAAATTGCCAATGCCGGGTCAGATCGAGTTTCTCGGACAAAATCGCAACTGCCGATTCTGAGCGTGCATAATCTTTGCCTAACCAAGCTGGATGGCGAAGTGATTGCTGCCGATATTAACGTGGAGGTCAAACCGGCCGAACGCGTGTTGATCAATGGTAATACCGCGACAGGGACTAAGTTGTTCAAGGCGATTGTCGGGCTCTGGCCGTGGGGCAACGGGCGGATCGAATTGCCCGATGACGAACCAATGTTTTTCATGCCGCCGCGCCCTTATCTGCCTAGCGGTACGCTGAGAACGGCAATCTGTTACCCGCACGGCCCAGACGATTTCAGCACGGCGAAGATCAAGGAAGCGCTGAACAAAGTCGGCCTCGGCGAGTTACAGGAGGAGTTGGATGCGGTCGAAAACTGGGAAGGGTCACTGAGCCGCGAGCAGCAGCAGCGCCTGGGGGCAGTGCGTTTACTCTTGAACCGTCCCAAATGGATCATGCTGCAAGAGGCATTCGACTCGCTGGATCCCCAGGGCGAAGTCGCGATGCTGCGCTTGATCCGCGACGAATTCCCCGATGCGGCCATGTTGACGATCACTAACCAGCCCACCGCCGATGCATTCCATCAGCGGCGCATCGCTTTACCGTAAGCACATGCAATCGTTTGTAACAGGAGAATGATAATGAAGCCGGCATCCGAACATAATCAAGGCAAAAAATTGCGAGGGGTCAATCTGGGCGGCTGGCTGCTGCTCGAAAAATGGATTACACCCAGCCTATTCGAAGGACTCGACGCGACCGATGAGACTACCTATTGCGCAGAACTTGGCGAACGCGCCGACGCCTTGCTGAAGCACCACTGGAATACCTTTATCGTCGAGGCCGATTTTGCCTGGCTGGCCAAAGTCGGCATCAATGCGGTCAGGATTCCGGTAGGGCATTGGCTTTTCGGACCCGCTTATCCTTATCATCGCGCCTATGGCGCTTCGACGCATCCTTTTGTCGTCGGCGGCCTCGACATTCTCGACCGCGCTTTCGATTGGGCGGAAACCTATGGATTGCAGGTTGTGCTCGACCTGCATGCGGCGCCAGGGTGCCAGAACGGCTTCGACAACGGCGGCATCAAGGATGTCTGCGAATGGCACACGAGGCCGGAGTATCTTGAGCATTCGCTGGATGTGCTCGAAAGGCTGGCCGAACGCTATCGCGGCCGCCGCGCTCTGCATGCAATCGAGGTGTTGAACGAACCGCGCTGGGACGTTCCGACCGATGTCCTGAAACGCTACAATCTGGCCGGTTATGAACGCATCCGCAAACATTGCCGGCCCGAAGACGTCGCGGTTGTCTTTCATGACGGCTTCCGCTCATTCCGCGAATACACCGGTTTTATGAGCGGACCCGAATTCAGCAATGTGGTCTTCGATATTCACCGTTACCAGTGTTTCGATCGCGCCGACATCGACATGGATATTTATGGCCACATCCAAAAATCGGCCATTACCTGGAAACAGGAAGCCGACGAAATCATCCAGGAACTGCGCCTGCCGACTTATGTCGGCGAATGGAGCCTCGGACTCAATTTAAGAGTCGTCTCTTTATGGGCTGAAGGTCCTTTCAACTATGCCCTCGAACACATGGACGATTTCCAGCTGGATGTCGGTTATCGTGCCTACGCCTCTGCGCAACTGGCGACCTTCGAAAAATATCTGAGCTGGTTTTTCTGGACTTACAAAACCGAAACGACGCCGGAGTGGTGTTTTCGTGAGTGCGTGGAAAGGGGATGGCTGCCGGCGCGATTTGCTTGATTTCAATTTGACTTGGAGCGAATGCGTGAGAGCCGCTCCGGTACGGACGGCGACGAACCCTCCAGATGAACAAAAGGCGCGGCATTGTTCTTTGCGCGGATTGTGCCAAACAGCGATCCGCGCGGAATCAGTCTAAAATTTATTTTTGACGCGGCGATGCCAAAAATTAGTGGCCAGTTGTTGCGCAGCTTCCTGAGTCTCTGCCTTGCCTAACAGCTTCAAAGCCACGGCCGCGGTGCCGATCACCGCGGCTTCGGCAAATTCATCCACCGTTTCACCGCGCCAGACTTTTGCCAATTGACTGGGATCGAGCGCTTCCGGTTTGACATGGCGTTTGGCGAACAAGGCCGGCCAGTCCTCGTCGTACAGTTTGCCATGATGCACGCCTTGCACGAGGCAGTTCATGTCCGGATTGCGCTCGGTTTCGCCGCCTTCGCCTTTCAGCACCGCCGCATGCGGCTGCCCCAGCAGTTGCGCGGCAAGCTGGTGCACGGGCCGGTAGCCGGGATGGAAAATGCCCTGGATACTGTAATCGGCGTTGAACGGATTCAACAGGCGCACCAGCGTGTGCACCGGCGAGCGCAGGCCCAGGATCGGGCGCAGTTCGATGATCTCGTGCAGCTTCGGGCAGAAGTGCACCAAGGGCAGATAGCTGAACGAATGTTCGGCCAACTGCTGTTTCGCCTCGGCGATCGATTTCGCGGCCGCCAGCCCGAGCACGCCGAGCATGTCTTCGGTATAAAGTCGCCCGGCCGCAGGACCCTTGGCGCCGTGCATCAACACCTTGACGCCGTTTTCGGAGAGCAGCAGCGCCGACAGCAAATACCACGGGAGATGCCGGCGTTTGCCCGCATAAGTGGACCAGTCCAGATCGGCGAGGTTTTGCGTAGCGCCCGTATCGAACGACTCGCGCGCGGCCTGGACGAACCCGGCCAGTTCCTCCGGCGTTTCTTCCTTTACCCGCATCAGCATCAGAAAGGCGCCCAGCTGAATCGGCAGCACCTCGTCCGCGATGATCATTCGCATCGCCCGGTAGGCTTCTTCCTGCGTTAAAGGACGCGAGCCATGTTTGCCTTTGCCGAGAATCCTGATAGTTTCGGCGAACGGATGCTCGGGGCCGGAGGTTTGCAAGTGGTGAGTGAAATTCATGGTTTTATCATCACATAGTGATCGAGCAACAGCGCCGCGAACAGCACAGTAAGATAGACAATCGAATAAGCGAAAGTCTGCATTGCGGTCTTATTGTCTTTCCGGCGCATCATCAGGATCGCGAGATAGAGGAAGCCTACCCCCAGCAGCAGCGCGGCGGCGAGGTAAATCAAACCGGTCATTCCAGTCAAATAAGGGAGGAGGGTCGCGATCAGCAGCAGCACCGTATAGAGCAGGATATGCAGGCGCGTGAACTCATTGCCGTGCGTGACCGGCAGCATCGGGATGTTCACTTTCGCGTATTCTTCGCGCCGGGCGATCGCAAGCGCCCAGAAATGCGGCGGCGTCCAGACGAAGATGATCATCATCAGCAGCAATGCATAAGGGTGTACCTGGTTCGTCATCGCCGCCCAGCCGAGCAGCGGCGGCGTCGCTCCGAAGATGCCGCCGATCACGATGTTTTGCGGGGTCAACCGTTTCAGGTAGACGGTATAGATGAAGGCATAGCCGAACAGTGAAATGAAGGTCAGCACCGCGGTCAACACGTTCACCTTCACGATCAGCAGCACCATCGACGCGATCCCGAGGATCGCGGCAAAGGTAAGGACCTTGGCGGCGGTCAGCTCGCCTTTCGGCAGCGGCCGGTTTTCGGTGCGGCGCATCTCCGCATCGGCCTTGCGGTCGATAAACTGATTGATCGCGGCGGCCGAGGCGGCGGCCAGCGCAATGCCGGTGATGCTGTAAGCCAGCGTGTCGAGCGGCGGCATGCCGGGCACCGCCAGCAGCATCCCGACGATCGCGGTAAACAGCATTTCCAGGACCACATTCGGTTTGCACAGGGTCAGGTATTTTTTCCAGGCCAGGGCCGGGGAGAGGCTCGTCATCGTAAATCACACTATCTTGTACAATTCTTATAGAATACAGGGAACGCTAGCCGATTGAAATAGTCGGAAGCGCTAACATTAGGTCAACAAGAGGGAGTTATGAAAAAGCGATTATTTTGCGCCATATTGCTCGGCCTTCCGGTTTATGCGACTGCCGCGGAGCCGAAAGTCTCGGAACATCAACTGAAAAACGGCCTGAAAGTCCTGGTCCAGGAAGATCACCGCTCGCCTGTCGTGGTCTCGCAGGTCTGGTACAAGGTCGGCTCCAGCTATGAACCGGGCGGTATCACCGGCATCTCGCATATGCTCGAACACATGATGTTCAAAGGCACCGACAAGCATAAGCCGGGCGAATTTTCGCACATCATCGCGGAAAACGGGGGGGAGGAAAATGCGTTTACCGGCACCGACTACACCGCTTATTTTCAAACGATGAATGCCTCAAGGCTGGCTGTCAGTTTCGAACTGGAAGCCGACCGGATGCGGCATCTGCATCTGTTGCCCGAAGAATTGAAAAAAGAACTCGAAGTTGTGACCGAAGAGCGCCGGATGCGCACCGAAGACAATCCGCAGGCGAAAGTCGGCGAATATTTCTCGGCGGCGGCCTACACGAACAGTCCTTACCAGCATCCGGTAATCGGCTGGCCGTCCGATATTGCAAATTATCAGGTCGAGGACTTGCAGGCCTGGTATCAACGCTGGTATGCGCCGAACAATGCCACCCTGGTCGTGGTCGGCGATGTGAAGGCGGATGAGGTTTTTGCGCTGGCCGAGAAATATTTTGCTGAACTGAAGCCGAGCGAGATCAAGCCGATCAAGCCGCAGATCGAAGTGCCGCAGCTTGGCGTACGCAAAATCACTGTAAAGGCGCCGGCCAAACTGCCGTATCTGACGATGGGTTACAAGGTGCCGTCGCTCGCGACTGCTGAGCAGGATGGGGAAGCGTATGCACTGGAAGTGCTGGCCGGCGTACTGGACGGCGGCAACAGCGCGCGGCTGTCTTCGCGTCTGATTCGCGGAAAGCAGATCGCCGTCAGCGCGGGGGCCGGTTACAGTCTGACCTCAAGGTTGTCCTCGCTTTTCGAATTGGAAGGTACGCCGGCGGACGGTAAAAACGTTGCCGATCTGGAAGCCGCGTTGAAAAAAGAGATTGAGGAACTTCAAAAAACATTAATCAGCAAGCAAGAACTGGAGCGAATCAAGGCCCAGGTGCTGGCTAATCAGGTCTATCAGCGCGATTCGAATTTCTACCAGGCGATGCAGCTCGGCATGTTCGAGACGGTAGGTCTCGGTTGGCCGAAAGTCGATGAATACGTGAAGCGGATCAACCAGGTCACCGCCGAACAAGTGCGCGACGTCGCGAAAAAATATCTGGTAGAGGACCATTTGACCGTGGCCTATCTGGAGCCGCAAGCGATTAACCAAACAGCCGTCCACAAGGGAGACAAATAATGCGTAAAAGTTTATGGGGATTATTCTTGCTCGCGGTCAGTCAGGCAGTCTGGTCGTCCGTCAATATCGAGCATTGGCAGACGGCGCAGGGTTCCCGGATTTTTTTCGTGCATACGGACGGATTGCCGATTGTGGATATCGTAGTCGACTTCGACGCAGGCAGCGCGCGGGACGGCAAGCAGGCGGGGCTCGCGGCGCTGACTTCGAATTTATTGGATACGGGAGCAGGCAAATGGAATGCGGATCAGATCGCCGAACGCTTTGAAAGTGTCGGGGCACAGTTCGGAACCAGCATTTCGAACGACATGGCCAGCGTTACGCTGCGTACGCTGACCGAAAAACCGCTGTTCGACAAGGCGATCGATACGATGCATGTGATCTTGATCAATCCCGCATTCAACGAGGCCGATTTTCAGCGCGAGAAAAACCGCACGCTGGCCGGCCTGAAATTGCGCGAGGAATCGCCGGGCGACCTGGCCGACATCGCCTTTTCGAAGGCGTTGTACGGCAATCATCCTTACGCCTATCCGGAGAGCGGCCTGATTGAAACGGTCAGCCCGTTGAAAGCAAAAGATTTGCGCACCTTTTACCAGCAGCATTACGTCGCCGCGAATGCGGTCGTCGTAATCGTCGGCAACTTGAGCAAAGCGGAGGCCGAGCAGACTGTCACCGCCTTATTGAAGGATTTGCCTACGGGGCAAAAATCCTCGCCGCTGCCCGATGTCCAGATGCCGGTCAAGGCAAATATCCAACAAATGACCTTTCCTTCGACCCAAACGCATGTATTAGTAGGTCTGCCGGGTGTTGACCGCAAAGATCCTGATTATTTCAGCCTTTTTGTCGGAAATCACATTCTCGGCGGCAGCGGTCTGGTCTCGAAACTGTTTGAAGAAATTCGCGAAAAACGCGGGCTGGCCTACAGCGCTTTCAGCGCCTTCAAACCGATGCTTAAAAAAGGGCCGTTCGTGCTCGGGCTGCAAACGCGCAACGACCAGACCGGCGAGGCATTGAAGGTGCTGAATCAGACGCTGTCCGACTTTATTACGAAGGGCCCGACCGAGGCGGAGCTGGCTGCCGCGAAGAAAAACATCACCGGCGGCTTTCCGATGCGCTTCGACACGAACAAGAAACTTGCCGATTATGTCTCGATGATCGGCTTTTACGGCTTGCCGCTCGATTATCTGGATACTTTTACGCAAAAGGTGGAAGCGGTGACCGTAGCCTCGGTCGCTGATGCGTTCAAGCGCCACGTCGATCTGAATTTATTGCAGACGGTAACCGTCGGGGGCGACGCGCAGGCGAAAAGTGGAAAATAAAGTCCGGATTATCGGCGGCGAATGGCGCAGCCGCCTGCTGCGCTTCGAGGATGCGCCGGGACTGCGTCCGACGCCCGGGCGCGTCCGCGAAACCTTGTTCAACTGGCTGCAATACGATATCGCCGGCAGCCGCTGCCTGGACCTGTATGCCGGCAGCGGCGCGCTGGGCTTCGAGGCCGCCTCGCGCGGGGCAAGGGAAGTCGTCCAGGTCGAAAGCGACGCGAAGGCCTGCAGGACTCTGCGTGCGAATGCGGCCGTGCTGGGCTCAAGCCGGAACCGGATCGTGGAAAACGATGCGGAACGGTTTTTATCCGGGCCGTCGGAAATCTTCGATGTGGTTTTTCTGGATCCGCCGTTCGCGAAAAATCTGGCGCTAAAAACCTGCCTGTTGCTGGAGCAAAACGGCTGGCTGGCGGAAAGCGCTAAAATCTATGTCGAAACCGAGGTCGATATGGAGTTAGACGGACTGCCGGGCAACTGGCAGTTGTTAAAGCATAAAACGGCGGGCGAGGTGGCTTACCGGTTATTCGCCCGGACCTCGCAGCCTGAATAAAACCCTTTCCTTGCGGGAGAAGACCGGGATGCTTGCCCTCGCTCCCAAGCTCCGGCTTAGGAGCGAGGGGGATCCGGCATCTCTTTCGTCTGCAACGACAATTCCTTTGCGTAGCGTATTAGGTTAAAATCGCCGCTTTTTAAATCTTCGCAGATCATGAAAATCACCGCGATTTACCCCGGCACGTTCGACCCGATCACGAGCGGTCATCTGGATTTGATTGCCAGGGCTTCCCGTTTGTACGACAAAATCATCGTCGCGGTTGCGCTGAACAAAGGCAAAACGCCCTTATTTTCGATGGTCGAGCGCGTCGAGCTGGCCGCCGCGGTCACGACCGAATTTCCGAACGTCGAAGTCAGCGGTTTTGATACCCTGCTGGTCGAATTCGCCAGAAAGAAAGGCGCGCATGTAATATTGCGGGGCCTGCGTGCGGTATCGGACTTCGAATACGAATTTCAGTTGGCGGGCATGAATCGCCGTCTGGCGCCCGAACTCGAAACGGTGTTTTTGACGCCCGCCGAGCAATATGAATTTATTTCATCGAGCATGATCAGAGAGATAGCGCAATTGAAAGGGGATGTTTCAAGCTTCGTTCCCGACCTTGTGCATCAGCATTTAATCGAAAAATTTAGTTAGGAGTGAATTACCGACCATGGCCCTTAAAATCAGCGACGAATGCATCAATTGCGATGTCTGCGAGCCTGAATGCCCGAACGGCGCCATTTCTCAAGGCGAAGAATTTTATGTGATCGATCCCGAACTGTGCACCGAATGCGTCGGCCATTACGGCGAGCCGCAGTGCATGGCGGTCTGCCCGGTCGACTGTATTGACAAGGATCCGGAGCGCCCGGAAGACAAGGACTCCTTGTATCAAAAATATCTTAAATTAACGACGGCTTGAGAAGCAAGTAGCTCCGATTAGCGATAGCGTAATCGGAGGAATATTGCCATCTTACATGCGTGCGATTACGCTACGCTAATCGCACCTACGGTCCTGATACAGGAACATTGAAAAAGGGCCATAGAATGTGCTGAACGCAGTGAAGCGCATCGCATCGTTCGCGATTGATACGCTTACTCGGGTAATGGTGCCCGGTAACCGTAACCGATTATCGAGCATAATTCAGCCAGCCGAGGCTTGTCGAAGTCTCATCGATTGGTTTGTATTCCGCCCCGACCCAGCCGCCATAACCCGAACGATCGATCGCCGAAAAAATTCCCGCCCAATCTGCATTGCCGGTACCGGGCTGCGCGCGTCCAGGACAATCCGCAAATTGAATATGGCCGATGCGGCCGGCATACTCCGCGATAAAAGCGGCCGGATCTTCGCCCATCCTGAGCATGTGGTAAATGTCGTATTGCAGAAGAATATCCGCCCGCTGCAGTTCGCCCTGAGCTGCCAGCATCTTCGCGCTGGTGTCGATGATGAAACCGCGCATGTCGAGGCTGTTGATCGCTTCGAACACCGTTTTAATCCCCAATGGCGAGAAGGCATCGGCTGCCAGGCAGAGGTTGCGTTTGAAGGTGCTGTGATAGGCGTCGAAGCGCGAGGGGTCGAGGCAGCGGCCGGGCAGCACGTTGATTGCGTCGGGCTGCAAAACCTGCGCATATTCAATCGTCAGTGCCAGCGCCTCCCGGAATTGTTGCTGTTTTTCCGGCACGCAGGCCAGCCCTTCGCCGCCCTGCAACAAGTCGTCGGCCGGCACGTTGAACAGGACCAACTGGAGGCCGTGCTTGTCCAGCTTCAGCCGAATTGTCTCTGAACTCAGTTCATAAGGGAACTGGATTTCGACCGCGCGAAAGCCGGCCTCGCGCGCAGCCGCGAAACGGTCGATCAGTCCGACTTCGGTGAACAGCATGCTCAAATTGGCAGAAAAACGCGGCATCAGTCTTTCCGGTAAAGTTTGATCAGCGTCGCCGGATCCTGCTCCAGATAGCCCTGGCTGCCGTGCAGTTGCATCAGTTGCGCGGCTAGCCCGGACATCGGCAGCGCGTTGCCGTATTGTTTGGCCAGTTCGGTCGCCATCTGCAAATCCTTCAGTAATGTCTTCACGCGCCATTTGACCGGCTCGAATTTTTCGTGCGCCATCTCGGGGCCGGCGATCTGCAGAGGCTTCGAGTCCGCAAAGCCGCCGGCCAGAGCAGCCGGAATTTTTTCCGCCTCGACGCCGGCCTGTTTCGCCAGCGCGATCATTTCGGCGATCACCAGCATGTTACAGCTGACTATCATTTGGTTGCAGATTTTGGTGGTCTGGCCGCTGCCGACCGGCCCCATGTGGGTCAGTTTTTTGTACAGCGGTTTGAGCACCTCGCGGGCAATTTCGATGTGTTCGGGCTGGCCGCCCGCCATGATCGCGAGAGTGCCTTGCTCCGCGCCGGCGACGCCGCCCGAGACCGGCGCATCGACCCAGCCCATGCCGCAATTCTCGTGCAGCGCGGCCGCAAACGCGCGGGTTTTGTTCGGATCGATGCTGGACAGGTCGATCACTAGCTTAGCGGAACTGCCATGATTCAGAATGCCATTATGAAGCGACCATTCGACGGCCTGCGTGTCGGCCAGACATATCATCACCACATCGGAGGCGCGCACCAGTTCCGCGATGCTCGATGCAGCGTGTGCGCCGGCTGCAACCACAGGTCGAAGCTTCTCAGCGCTGCGATTCCAGACGTTGACGTGAAAGCCGTGTTGCAGCAGTCTCAGCGTCATTGGCCTGCCCATCAGGCCAATACCGATGAAGCCAAGGATGGGTTTGGGATTTGACATATCGCTGTGAGGGGAAGAGATTGTTTCAGGATGGGGTGGAATCTGTACGGGGCGCGGTTACGAAATCTTACCCTTGGATAAAACTTCCAGCAGTTCCTGCTGTTGAGCGGTAAAGTCAAATGCGCATTGCTGCAACAGAAACCAATAGCGGCTGATGGCCGCCTGATTGCTATTGGCTAAGCAATGTTCGAGATTATTCGCCTGCTTCCGGATGTTTTCGAGGCCGCAAAAACTCAGCGAGCCGTGCAGTTTATGGGTGATTTGCCGGGCCAGATCATACTGTTGGCGATTGAGCGCATTCTGGATCCCGTCCAGTTGCCCCGGCAGTTCGGCAAATAATTGCGTGAAGATCGTGAAAGCGAGTTGCTTGTCGTCGTGGGTTTTGGCCAAAATCATCTGGAGGTAATCCGGGGCATTGCCAGCTTCAGTCCCGTTGCTGTCTCGCATAGTCATCAAATCGGTCAATCAATGGAGGGGCAGAAGGCATTATCTTACCGGCGGCAGATTCCGGCGATCAATCTATATAACTCCCTATTTTATGGTTATTATGTCCGGTTTCAAAGTTCATATCGAGTTGTTAATGAATCCCATTGAATCCGCTCTCGCTGTTCCGTCCGAATTACAAGAAATTCACGCAGCCAATCTGCAAAAAATGACCGAACGGCTGGCCGAGCTGAATCTGGAGATGCCGCGTCTGCCCGAGGTTACGGAATCGTTGACCAAGGTCTGGTGCAGCAGCGCATTTGTCGCGGAACAGTGCAGCAAGAGCCCGGATCTGCTGATCGACTTGGTTGATTCCGGCGATTTGATGCGCGTCTACGAAGCGGACTGTTACAGGGCGCGGCTGAATGCACTGGACCTCGATTTGGAGAGCGCGTTAATGACCGCGCTCAGGCAATTCCGCCGCCGCGAGATGGTGCGGATCGCCTGGCGCGATCTGGCCGGCTGGGCGGATTTAGCCGAAACCTTGTTGGATTTGTCGTTGCTCGCGGATGCCTGCATTCAATATGCGCTCGATTTTCTGTACCGGCAGGCGATCGAAAAGCGCGGGACACCTTTATTAAAAGACGGTAGCCCGCAACAAATCGTCGTGCTCGGGATGGGCAAGCTCGGCGCCTATGAATTGAACTATTCGTCCGACATAGACCTGATTTTTGCTTTTCCGGAGGAAGGTGTGCTGCCAGACCGCAAGGAAACCAGCTACAGCGAATTTTTTACCCGGCTCTGCCAGAGCCTGGTGCGGGTGCTCGACGACATCACGGTAGACGGTTTCGTGTTCCGGACCGATATCAGGCTTCGTCCTTACGGGGACAGCGGCGCGGTAATCATGACTTTCGACGGCATGGAAAACTATTACCTGACCCAGGCCCGGGAATGGGAGCGCTACGCGATGATCAAGGCGCGTCAGGTGGCGGGCGACTTTAAGGCAGGCGCGCAGTTGATGGCGATGCTGCACCCGTTCGTTTATCGGCGTTATCTTGATTACGGCGCCTTCGAGGAATTGCGTTCGCTGAAACAGCAGATTACCCAGGAATTGAGACGCAAGGATCGGATGGAAAACGTCAAGCTCGGGCCGGGCGGCATCCGCGAGATCGAATTTATCGGCCAGGCGTTTCAGCTGATCCGCGGCGGTAAGGAAAAGTCGCTGCAGAAGCGCGGGATCATGGACGTGCTGAAACGCCTCGGTGAATTGAACCTGCTGACGGCCGAGGACGCCGAACAGTTGCAGCGATCGTATGTTTTTCTGCGGATCGTCGAAAACCACATCCAGGAATATCAGGACAAGCAGACGCACGATCTGCCTACCTCTTCGAAGGCCAGGGCTGCGCTGGCCTATTCGCTCGGCTTTGCGGACTGGAAGGTCTTCAAACAGGAGCTGGATCAAGTCAGAAAGGCCGTACACGAGGTATTCGGACAGGTGTTTTCATTGTCCAAACAGGAAACGCATCAGGAATCCAGCCGCCTTATCTGGAACGGGAACAATGACGATACCGAACGGCTCAAGGCCTTCGGCTTTACCGATAGCGAGACGACGCTCGAAAACCTCAAAGCATTTAAGGAATCGGCGGCGGTGCGTCGCCTGACTGCGAAGGGTGCCGGCGTACTGGACCGCTTGATGCCGCAATTGCTCGAGACGATGCGGGAATTTGAACAGCCCGATGAAGTGTTCAAACGCGTCCTGGACATTTTTAGCGCGGTCGCCGGCAGAACGGTTTATCTGGCCTTGCTTTCCGAAAATCCCCAAGCCTTAACGCTGCTGCTTCGGCTGGCCGCCGCCAGCCCCTGGATTTGCCGCTATCTGGCGCAATATCCGGTGGTGTTCGATGAACTGATCGACGCGCGCTCGCTGTTCGCACCGCTGAAGAAAAAGGATCTTGCCGAGCAACTGGACCGGCTGCTGCAAGCGGTGGATGTCGAGGAGATGGAGCAGACGATGATTTTGCTGCGCCAGTTCAAGCAGCAACAGGTGCTGAAGGTGGTGGCCGCCGACCTGATGGGTGCGATTCCGCTGATGGTGGTCAGCGATTACCTGACCTATATTGCCGAAAGCATCGTCGAAAAAGTCGTCAAGCACGCCTGGCTGGCGCTCGTGCAAAAGCACGGCACTCCGCCCGGTTGCGACAGCCGGCAGTGCGGTTTTGCGGTGATCGGCCTTGGCAAGTTCGGGGGCATCGAGCTTGGCTACGGTTCCGATCTGGATTTGGTGTTCATCTACGATTGTGCGGACGGAAATGCGTTGACCTCCGGCGACAAGCCGATTTCGGCATCTCTGTTTTACGGCAGGCTGGGCCAGCGAGTCCGGCATATCCTCGATACCCGGATGCTGTCCGGCGTGCTCTACGAAGTTGACATGCGACTGCGGCCGAACGGCGACTCCGGTCTGCTGGTGTGCCATATCAACGGCTATGAAGACTACCAGAAAAACCAGGCCTGGACCTGGGAGCATCAGGCGCTGGTCCGGGGCCGGTTCATTGCAGGCGACCCGCGGCTGAAGGAAAAATATGAAGCGGTGCGGCATATGATCCTGAGCTTGCCGAGGGATGCCGGTACGTTGAAAAAGGAGGTCCGCGAGATGCGCGAAAAGATGCGCGCCGCGCTAGCAACCAAGGAGGATAAGAAATTTGACCTTAAGCAAAGCAAGGGCGGTATCGCTGACATCGAGTTCATCGTGCAGTATGGAATATTGAGTCAGGCGGCAAGCCATCCGACGCTGACGACTTATAGCGATAATATCAGGCAGTTGGACGGGCTTGCCGAAGCGGGCTTTCTTAGTTCCGAAGATGCCGCCTTGCTCAAGGCCGCCTACTGTGCGTACCGCGATTACGGCCACAAGCAAGTGCTGCAAGATGATCAGGCGGTAATCGAGTCATCCGAAGTTGCCGAATTCAGTACGAAAGTCGGCGATTTGTGGAAAAAAATCATCGAAACGTAACAAGACGCCGACTTAGCCCGCTAGCGATGGAGCGTTCGTTTATATCGGGGGGCGCGAAATTGCATAGTCGCATGGTTTTACAGTCT
Source organism: Methylomicrobium sp. (assembly GCA_051061015.1). Classification (GTDB taxonomy): domain Bacteria; phylum Pseudomonadota; class Gammaproteobacteria; order Methylococcales; family Methylomonadaceae; genus Methylomicrobium. The sequence continues at coordinate 70,644 of JBPFEG010000076.1, read as the reverse complement.
CTTCGGCGTGCTCATGCGGGAGGTAATTCTATAAATAATTAAACTATGTTATTTAACACAGCGCCTTTGTGTTATTTGACTCAGTTCAGTCTTTTGAATCGAGTAGCCAGTGATTTGCGAAATGCCATGGAGGGAGTGCAGGATGGGCGTTTTTTGATGCTAATTCGATGCTGGTTTTAGTTAACAGGCTGTTATTTATAAGCTTATTGTATTATTGGTTTTGCCAAAGGAATGGGTTTGGATTGTCAGAATCGGGAAACGGCATATTCAACAATGAGTGGCATACGCTTTGCTTAAGTGTGAGTTGATCCGTAATAAAATGAGAAAGGCCTAGCTTAGTGCCGTTGTATTTTATTTTGGTATTAACAGTTGATAATAAAAAAATGCCTAGGGAGTTTGAATGAAAAGATTTGCAATGAAAAGTTTGGGTTTGCTGGCGTTATCGGCGACGGTGGGCATGGGGCAGGTGCTTGCTCACACGAGTGTAAGGGATCAGGCTGCTGAAAATGCAAATAGCTTTAATGGGTTTACGATAGGGCATGGCTGCGCAGGCGCAAGCGGCCAGCAAGAATATCCGGTGCTCGGGCAATCAGCGCTGTTTCCGGACGGCGCGACTGCGGTATGGAGAGATGCTGCGGGTAATGTAATTCAGGTTGGCGGAAACGGAAACGGTACGATTGGCACTGCTACGCTTTCGCTTGGTGTAACGGGCTATGCTGGCATGTCATCGCCTTTTACGACAGCACAAGAAATTGTAGATGGAAATGGGGTGGTGCGCGCGCTGCACTGGCGTGATGGCGCGATGGAACCAAAGTTAGGCGCGGTGACTCCCTTCAAGGTCAAGACACCGATCATTGCAGATAACTGCGTAAAGAGCTTGAAGATCCGGATTGCGGTGATCAATTGGTGCGATATTGCAAAAAATGAGGCAAATGACGCGGGAGGCCCTTATAAAGCCCCCAAAGATGCATTCAAGCGCAAGATTCCTATGACAGTGATTCCGCCTGCAAAGCAAACCAACGTCGCAGTCTCCCCGTTTTTCACCAATATGAGCAAAGGCAATGGCGACAATAATCGGGCTGACTGGTGGTTTAAAAGTTTGAACACGCCAAGTGCTCTGTATAATGATCCGGATCTTGAGGGTGAATGGGCAACTTTAACAGTAAATAAATCGTCAGACGACCTAAAAAAATGCACAGGCGCTCTTATTGATTCTGTCAGCGTCGAGCCGGATGGTCCGGATTTTGATGCCTTCCTGACTGGCGAAAATACCCAGCCGTTTACTAAGGGTCCGGCGCCATTCTAAGTTTAACCTGTCCGGTTGAATAAACAACAGTTACAAGTGAAAGGCGAGCATTGTCTTGCTCGCCTTTTGACGTTTGAGTGGTAGCTTTAGGTAATTTTAAATATCGGTGCAGTGCTAGGGAATCTGCTTGAGGTAATTTTTTATGTCAGGTTCTTCGCTTTAGTTCTTTGAGCCTGTGAATCTCTGCTTACCGAAGCAAGCGGTTGGCATTGAAGCTTGTTTTTTGAGACACTACGCTTCATTATTTCCTGGTTTAGGCGAGTTTGGGCTGATTGTGGAAGTTCCTAAGCTTAGGATTGTTAATTGGGTTTGTATTCAAAGAGGATAGCATATCCCATAAATTTTTATTATTGCCAGTATCCTGGCGAAGATGGGTGGTTATGAATATATCAATTAAAAGAAGTATGATTGCGGCCATGTCTTTATGTGCTGGCATCGGTGGAAATATTGCTTTCGGCGCCTCAGAATCTGCGGCCAGCAAAAATGCGGTTGGGGCAACTGATTTTTATCAAATAAATTGCAGCGAAGGAAGTACTGATAATTTGAGCGTCAGAGTCATTGACCAGACGCCCGGCAGTGTAAATAGCACAAGTGTTCTCCCGCAATATGTGAATCTGCACGTTTCAAAGGATGCCATAACCAGAGATGTTTCTGAAATTTCGCCGGGGGAACAAACTGAATTAACCGTTCCGGCAGGGAAAGGAGCCTACAAATTTTACATCGCGGCAAATGGGCCAGAGCGGGCACCCAATAGTAAAAAGAAATTGAAGCAAACGATTACGGCCGAATATCAATGTCTGAATGAAGCCGGCAATCAAATCAAAGTTGGCACAAAAACAAAAAAAATAACGAATAACAAGAGCGCCAAATTCTCGATAAGTTGCGGCAAAAACAGGAAGCTGGGTGCCGGCCAGCAGGAAACTACGAAACTTTCTGTCAAGTTGACCAACACTACCGTCCCGGTTTCCACGGTTGACCCGGCGATAGTGGCACTCAATGCACAGATCGTCAAGGGGTTTACAGCCACGAATACGACAGATTTCAATGGAGATGATGTATTCAGCGAAGCGGCGAGTCTGAGGGGAGGGGCTGGCATTTATTCGGTGTTGGTTGACAATACCGCTTTTGATCGTAGCCAGAATAATTCGAGAAATTACACGCTTCAATACAGTTGTCGGGACGCGGCAGGAAATGAGGTGACAACCAATCCTGCACAGCTTATCAATTCCCTTCCTTAACAGTATTGCATCTCATCAGTGATAGAGCATGTACTAATCATTAATTTCTTTAAGATGAATTTTTGTTTGCGCCATTTAACAGGCGGGACGAGGCTTTTATGAAAAACATTAAAATCAAGCTGCTGACGGTCATTGGATTGCTTTCAATGACTTACCCATTCATGTCATCGGCACATGACCAGTCGCAGTCTTTAGGTGTGGCAGCATCAGCGACCGATGTGTATGAAGTGGATTGTGCGAGTGCCCCTAAGCTCTTCTTTGAAATCAAGAGCATCCTGTCGTCTTCATCACCGGTAAGTGCGCAGGTAATAAATGACACGGTTGCGCTGAGCACCACGGATAGTAGGGGCGGAGATACAGAATCTAGTCCTGCGCTGGAGGTCGTAAAGCCTGGCAACAGCGCTATTTATACGGTAGTGGTTAATAAAACCGCTGCCGGCGCAGCGAACTATGCGATTGAGTTCCATTGCGAGAATAGCGATGGTTCTCATGCCTCTATTACTGAAATTGCTCTCAAGCAAGACCAATAGTTTTCTCGATCAACTTGTCTTTTATCCATTTTTTGCGGTATTGAAAGGCTTTTGGCAAAAGCCCGAATATAAAAGATTCCATAAAAAACGCCAGCCTGATGCTAAGAATGAACCGAAAATCAACCGCTATGTTATGGGGAGTCCTAGTTCTTGCTCCGCTTCAATCAGCCTTTGCGGCGAATGTCGGAGATTCTCTTCCCCAGTGCGCATTAAGCTCAATCGACGGCGCGCGCCCTATTGACTTAAGTGAGTATAAAGGTAAGGTTTTGTATCTGGATTTCTGGGCTTCATGGTGCGGGCCTTGCGCCAAATCGTTTCCGTTCATGAATCAGTTGCAGGAAGAATTCAGCGGTAAAGGCTTGACGCTGATCGGCGTCAATCTGGATGAAAATCCCGAAGATGCCAACGCATTTTTAGCTCAGCATCCGGCGAATTTTACGATTGCCGCGGATAAGGGCGAACAATGCGCCCGACAATTCGACGTGAAGGCCATGCCTTCCTCCTATCTGATCGGGCTGGACGGCGTGATTCGTCATGTCCATCTGGGTTTTCGCGAGGATGCAGGGAAAGAACTCCGCGAAGCCGTGGAGAAGCTTTTGGCCGAAAAATCTCCGGCGGCGAATGTAAAATGATCAATCGGGTAAGGATGGCGGCGCGTATGGCGCCGGTTTTATTGCTGGGACTTGGTCTGACAGCGTGCGCCGAGGTTGCGCCTTGGCAAAGGGGCACTCTGGCCAAGCCGCATATGGCCCTGGATCCTTATCCGATGCAGAGTTCCTTTCGCGGTCACATTTACGGCAGCCGGGAGGCCGCTTCGGGCGTAAGTTCATCCGAGGGAGGTGGATGTGGCTGTTATTAAATCCGGTGAATCAGTTCAAAACTTGACCGATCCGGGCAAGCCGACCCCCTCTCCGCTTAATGCGCTGACTGTTGCCGCCTTGGCGCTTCCCGGTCTGGTTCTGCCGACCGCCCAAGCCGCCGACGATGAATTCGGCGTCCAGTACGGCCATTATCAGGAGGAAAACCGTCAGCTCTACGGCGTCGAAAGCGCGTTTCGGCCGATAACTGTCGATACCCTGCAAGGCAGCGGCAATATCAAAATTACCGACCGGACCAAGTTTACTTTCAATTACACGCAAGATACCTGGTCGGGTGCGACGCCGATCGCCACCGCGCCATTCGATTTGCGCGGCAATAGCACGACGAATTCGCCCGATGGCGTAACCGGTGCGACGCCGAATATCGTCGGAGATTTATTCTTCGATTCGAATCTGAATCCCTTGCAGACCAACGGCTTCGGAACCGTGACCGGCGGCCCCGACCTCCGTCTGGTGCATACGCTCTCTGGCGCTTCTCCTGAAACCCGCAAACAGGGTAGCTTCAAGCTGGGTCACGAATGGGACGAAGCTGCCTTGGATGTGGGCGGCGGCGTATCGCTGGAAGATGATTATGAATCAAGCTTTGTTAATCTGGGAGGACGTCTCGATTTCAATCAGAAACGAACCATAGTGAGCAGCGGCATGAGTTACACGTCAAGTGATACGAATGCCACCATGGATCACGATGCTCAGCCATATATTGATACCGGTGCCTATACCGACCAGATTACGCGAACAACAGAAGGCGGCAAGATCATTCATGGCGATCGCAAGGATTGGGGCGTACATTTTGACCTGACCCAGGTTCTAAACAAGAGCGCGCTGATCGAGGCCGGGCTTGGTTATACCAATAGCAACGGCTATATGGAGAATCCGTACAAGGTGGTCGAGGTCGCGTTTATCAACGATAACATACCGCCCCCCGAAGGTGCGGCGCACGTCGGACAGGTACGGGCTTTGCTCGAACAGCGCCCGAACGTGCGCAATCAGCTCAACGGCAATCTGGGCTATGTACAGCATATCGATGCGCTGGATGCGGCCCTGCATTTCAATTACCGTTATTATCTCGACGACTGGGGTATCAATGCGCATACGTTCGAGTCCGACTGGGCGCAACCGCTTGGCCATGGCTGGACCGTGACGCCCAGAATCCGCTATTACTCGCAGGATGCGGCCGATTTCTATACGCCTTATCTGATTTCGAATCAACCTTATAATTCGGGCCAATTTAACCGTAATTTGCTGCCGGCCAATTTTTCCAGCGATCACCGTCTTTCCGGATATGGCGCATTGAGCGGCGGTGTTATGATCAGCAAACAGTTTGCCAAAGGCGTCAATCTCGATCTGGGATTCGAGTACTACACGCATCAAGGCGGCCTGAAGCTGGGCGGAGGCGGCGAAGGTAGCTATGCCAATTTTGATTCCTGGAACGTCAACGGCGCGCTCAAAGTCAATCTGGAAGCCCTAGCAGCCAGCGCCGATCATAGCAGTCATGCGCACCATCACCTCCATCATGGGACCCAAGCTCCGGCCGGCGTGATGTTCGACCATATGCTGAGCAAAGGCGGCTTCATGGTCGGCTACCGTTACATGTATAGCAGCCAGAGCGGCGATATGCTGAAAGGTTCGGATCTGGTCGGCGATCCCGCGATCGTGGCCGGGGGCTGCGGATCGAGTCCCTGCTGGATCACGCCTAGCAATATGGCGATGCACATGCACATGCTCGACATCATGTATGCGCCGACGGATTGGTTGAATCTGATGGTGATGCCGCAATTCATGGATATGAGCATGGACATGCGCCGACTGGTTGGCGCGCCGCCCGACGATGATGTGCCGCCAGAATTCCCCGGTGCGCCGTCTGGTGGTGTGCACATACCGCATCATGTCGAAAGTGGTGACGAAACCGGCGGCATCAGCGATATGGGTGTCTACGCACTATTTAAAATATTCGACAGTTCGCACCATCATCTACACATGGGCTTAGGTCTGAGCATCCCTTTCGGTGCCGTCGATATCGAATTGCGCAGGAATCATCAAGCTAACGGCGGTTTGATTCATTATGGAATGCAATTAGGCAGCGGTACGCTGGATTTCAAACCGAGCCTGACCTATATCGGCAATTACGACAGTTGGTCATGGGGAGCGCAGGTTAGTGGCACCAAGCGCCTGGAGGATAACGGCGAGACCGGTTTTGCATTTGGCGATATATTTCAATCCACGGCATGGGGCGGATATGGCCTGACGAATTGGCTGTCCGCTACCGTGCGCGGCGTCTATACGAGTCAAGGTGCGATCCAGGGGGAGTACAGCCAATATATCAATAAACTGGGCCCGATGGATTATCCGATGAATTATGGTGGACGGTTTTGGGATGTCGGCTTCGGCCTCAATGCGACCGTGCCAGGCGGCGATCTGGCCGGCAATTCACTGGGTGTCGAATGGCTGCAACCGGTCGCCACCGATTTCAACGGCTATCAGCTGGATCGCGACGGCACGTTATCCGCGACTTGGCATTACGCCTTCTAAATAAAGTGGCCCGCTTTTTTCAGGATTTCCCGTTTTTTTAAAGAAGACTTTGGAATTTTTCCGGCACGCCTTTAAAGCGATGGGCACGCCTTGCGAAATCCAGCTTTTCGCAGAAACAGAAAGCGTCGCCCGGCGCGCGATCGACACAGCGATTGCCGATATTGCGCGTCTGGAGGCACGCTATTCCCGCTATCGAAGCGACAGTTTTTTATCCGAAATCAATCGAGTTGCAGCCGCTGGCGGCTGCATAACCGTTGATGATGAAACCGGCAGCCTGTTGAATTATGCTTCCGCCTGTCATGAACAGAGCGACGGGCTATTCGACATTACCTCGGGCATTCTGCGGCGCGCCTGGCGCTTCGATAGCGGCGTATTGCCGAATCCAGGCCTGATCGAGGGTCTGCTCGCCAAAGTCGGATGGGATAAAGTCAGATGGAATCCGCCGCTGCTTGAATTTCTTTTGCCCGGTATGGAAATCGATTTCGGCGGCATCGTGAAGGAGTATGCGGCCGACCGCGCCGCCGCCTTATGCGGAGCCTCTGGCGTTCGCCACGGCATGATCAACCTGGGCGGCGACATTAAGGCGCTGGGCCCGCGTGCGGATGGAAGCCCTTGGCGGATCGGCATTCGCCATCCCCGGCAAAAAAACACTCTCTTGCAAACCGTTCCTTTAGCCGATGGCGCAATGGCCAGCAGCGGCGATTATGAACGCTGTCTGACAATTGATGGCGTCCGCTATGGCCATATTTTAAATCCGCGTACCGGCTGGCCGGTTCGTCATATGGTGTCGGTCAGCGTCATTGCCGACTTCTGCGTCGTGGCCGGCAGCGCCTCGACCATTGCGATGCTGAAAGAAGATCAGGGGTCGGCATGGCTGGATGGACTGGGTTTGCCTTATCTTTGGGTGGATATTAACGGGGATGCGGGCGGACCGCTACTGAATGCAGACGGCTAGGCGTATGCCGTCATCGAGATCGATATGCTGGAAATCGATTCCGCGGTTGCGGACGCAGCAAGCCGTTCCTTCGAGTTCAGTCCGGCGGGAAAAATATCATCGGCGATGCGCGCTATTAAATTCGCCATCTGAAAGGCCCTTACGACTTAATTCTCCATAACTGTTTTACCGGTGGCTCCGAGCCGGCGAATCTGTTGTTGGTCGACCCCTTTCAGCAACTGAAAGGACTGTTATCCTCCCAGGCATCCTGGCGGACTATTTCGTCAGCTTTGTGGAAGAATTTGCAGGTCCGTTGAGTTCGTTCATGGGACAAGGAAAGAGCGTCACTGCGATTTTCCGCAAAATTCCAATCTCACTTCCATTGGGCAAAAATCCCGTCGCGTCAACCTTTTACCGAATCCTGGTATGGCCGGCGCCGAGTTTATAGTACAATTCCGGTTTTACGCCGGGCCGCTGCAGATACCCCTGTTTGGATCAAACATACCACCAGCACGCGCTTTGTGCGAATCAGCGGCGATCAAGACAGCGCCGCTTTCCCTGCGACCGAATTTTTACTAGTAAACAATCATCGAGAACACTTTGGAGTATCGGAAATGACGATGGACGATAGAGACGGCTATATATGGCTGGATGGAAAATGGGTTGACTGGCGCGACGCGAAAACTCACGTCCTGACCCACACGCTGCATTACGGCGGTGGCGTGTTCGAAGGCCTCAGAGCCTATCATGCCGAAAAGGGCACGGCCATCTTCAAAATGAAAGAGCACACCGATCGGCTGTTCCGCTCCGCCCACATCATGAACATGCCGATGCCGTTCACCAAGGACGACATTAATGACGCGCAGTGCGGAGCGATCGCGAAAAACAATCTCGACAGCGCGTATATTCGCACGATGTGTTTTTACGGCTCCGAAGGCATGGGGCTGCGCGCCGACAATCTGAAGGTGCACGTGATGGTGGCGGCCTGGACCTGGGGCGCATACCTCGGCGCGGACAACATGGAAAAAGGCATCCGGATCCGCACTTCGTCCTATACGCGCAATCACGTGAACAGCACAATGTTGAAGGCCAAGGCGAACGGTAACTACATCAATTCGTTGCTGGCTTTGCAGGAAGCGATCTCGACCGGCTATGACGAAGCCTTGCTGCTCGATCATGAAGGCTACTGCGCGGAAGGCAGCGGCGAGAATCTGTTCGTCGTCCGTAACGGTAAACTCTATACGCCGGAAACGACGTCCGCACTGGAGGGGATCACCCGCGACACGATCATGACGATTGCGGCCGAGCAGGGCCTCGAAGTGATCGTCAAACGGATCACCCGCGACGAAGTGTATATCGCCGACGAAGCGTTCTTCACCGGTTCCGCCGCCGAAGTCACACCGATCCGCGAATATGACGGCCGCAAGATTGGCAACGGCAGCCGCGGTCCGATCACCGAGAAGCTGCAATCTTTGTATTTCGATTATGTCCATGGACGTAGAAATGACCATGTCGAATGGTTGAGCTATGTCGCCAAATAAAATTGAAATCTGACGCCCAATCCGTCATCCCGAATAAGATTCTGGTCGTCGGCCCGTCCTGGGTCGGCGACATGGTGATGGCACAAAGCCTATTTATCGCGCTGAAATCCGTCGATCCGGCTTGCCGAATCGACGTGCTGGCGCCGGCCTGGACCTTTCCATTATTGGACAGGATGCCCGAAGTGAGCCGATCGATTGCGATGCCGCTCTCTCACGGCCAGTTCGGGCTGGCGGAGCGGATCAAACTGGGCCGGCAGTTACGCAGCGAGGCTTATTCGCAGGCAATCGTGCTGCCCAATTCCTGGAAGTCAGCCCTGGTACCTTTTTTTGCGAATATTCCGCGCCGTACCGGCTATATCGGCGAATGCCGCTGGGGGCTTCTGAACGATGCACGGCGGCTCGACAAGCAAACCTTGACGATGACCGTGCAGCGTTTCGTCGCGCTGGCGCTGCCGAAAAACGCCTCTCAGCCTCCCGATTACCCGATTCCTGCAATTCCGCTCGACCCGGCGCGGCAAATGGCGGTCGTTGAAAAATTCCAGGTTGAAACCGGTGTCAATATACTGGCCTTGTGTCCGGGTGCTGAATACGGCCCGGCCAAACGCTGGCCGTCCGGGCATTTTGCTGAACTGGCCCGGACGAAAATCGCGGACGGCTGGCAGGTCTGGCTGTTCGGGTCGGAGAAAGATAAGGCGGTCGCCGCCGAGATCAACCAAATGGCCGGCGGAACCTGCATGAATTTTGTCGGGCGCACGAAACTCGATGAAGCGGTCGATTTGCTGTCGCTGGCGACCGCGGTGGTCAGTAACGATTCCGGCCTGATGCACTTGGCGGCCGCGCTCGATAAACCGCTGATTGCGATCTATGGCTCATCGGATCCGGGCTTTACGCCGCCCTTGCATGCCAAGGCCCAGATCGTCTCGCTGCATTTGGACTGCGCGCCTTGCTTCAAACGAACCTGTCCCCTGTATCCGGAAACTCATCCGGATCATGCCTGCTGTCTGAGCGGAGTCAGCCCGGCGCAAATTTTGACTTTATTGCCCGGTTAAACGAAGCATGCGGATCGCGATCGTCAAACTCTCCGCACTCGGCGATATCGTGCATGCGATGGTCGCGCTGCAATTCATTAAGGAACGGTTTCCCGACAGCCAGATCGACTGGATCGCCGAAGAACGTTTTGCTGGTGTTCTGGCCGATCATCCCGATCTGAACGAGATTCTGACCGTGAATTTAAAAGCCCTCAAAACCGACAAGCTACGGTTCTTCGCAGAGTTCACTAAAATCCGCGCCTATGCAGGTCGGCATTATGATCTGGTTATCGATGCGCAGGGACTCATCAAATCGGCTATCGTCGCCCGCTTGATCGGGAAAAAGATCGCCGGCTTCGCTGCCGATTCGATCCGCGAAAAAGCCGCGTCCTGGTTCTATACTCAAAAGGTCAACTGCGCCTATGACGCCAATACGATCGATCGCAATGCGCGGGTGCTGTCGCGGTCGTTGGGATTCGATATCGGCCGGGAACAGATTCTGAATAAGAAACCGTTTCTGTTTTACCGGAACCCGTTGTCATGCCTTGACGATTATCTGACGAAAGACCGGAAGAATATCGTGCTGGTGATCGGTTCTACTTGGGAAAGCCGGAATTATCCGGCCGAAAATTATGTGAGAATAGCCGAGGCGATCAAGCAAAACTGTCTGGTGGTCTGGGGCAGCGATCAGGAGAAAGCGCGGGCCGAATGGATGGCGGCACAATCGGATTATATTAAAATGATGCCGAAGCTTGACTTGAATAACTTAAAAGCCTTGATTGCCCGCGCCGATCTGCTGATCGGCAATGATACCGGGCCGACGCACATGGCTTGGGCGCTGAACAGACCGTCGATCACGATCTTCGGCCCGACGCCGGTCAGCCGAGTATATCAGACCGACATCAATCGCGTCGTCAAGTCTGCTTCGAAGGTGAATCCTTATAAATTAAATAAAAACGATTTTTCGATTCGTGAGATCGATGAGCAGGTAATCCTTCGGCAGGCATCCGAATTGCTTATCGGAAAGTAAAATGCCAGGATCGGAAGCATTTCAGTACAATCGAAATAAAATGTTGAGTACTCTGGCTTCATTGTTTTGAGTAAAGTCGTTTTATAAGCCCGCAGCGCGCCGTGAATTTGGTGCTTATTTTGAGAATAGATATTTATTCTATTTATTTAATATCATCTTAATATCATTTAATCGAGATTTACACAGTCTTGACATATTAATAAAATCAATCCCCGCCGGGAGGCACGTTGAAAGGATAATAACGTTTATTGATGCAAGGAAATAAACACTACCTTACCACTCAGACGATGGATATTTTTAAATGATGTATTTAGCAATCATCGAACCCACCCGAAATGGTTTTACTGGGTACAGCCCGGATATACCCGTGTGTTCGGTGAAAGGAGTAACCGAAAAAGATGTACAAGAGGCTCTCAGCAAAGCGATTAAAAGTTATGTCGAAAAATTGAGAGAATCAGGGCTTGAAATTCCCAGGAGCCAATGTAAGACAGCCATTATACAAATTACAGCTTAAGCAGCACTCTTCATAAAATAACCACGATTCGTGACATTTAAGTTACCGACAGTAGCTTTCTACAAATTCAATACATGAGTTTCATCTTTTTTAGCTTGGTGGCCCACCTTACTCTTCTTTTTAACCCAGCGAGTTGATTTTGGGTTCAAGTTCTGTATGGCCCACCAAGCTACTGCTTAATTCCAGCTGATTTTCCCAAGAGTGCCCGTCAAATCGAGGCAATATAACCGTTGCATTGCACGAAAAGTGCCGCGCTGGACAGATTGTCTCAAGTGGATGACGTAACGGATCAGCATAATCATCACTCTTAAGCCCAACGGGCTAAACTTCTTCGCTTCCAGAACAGCCCAAGGTTGAATTTCGGATTGTCGAGTCCGGTCAGAGTATGGGGATTTCCTAAGTTTGATCGAAATCGCCTTTTTCGGCATCGTAGAGGCCCGCACGGCTTTGGCATTGAATGCCCGCACTTCATCCGGAATCGATAGCTTATGAAAAGAAAAGTCTTGTTTATCAAGCAGGATGGATCTGATGATACCATTAGGAACGCGGTGCAAGCCGATGGGTGGGAGGTGTGGTATGCCCAAAGCGTTGCTCATGCACTTGCCTTGATCGAGCAGGTCGGTTTTTGGGTGGGGCTGGCGTTGATCGGAACACCGCACGATCCGGTTTATCTTGATAAGTTGGAAAAAGTCCTCGGTTACCGTACAGATATTCATTGGATTGTGATCATTCCGCCAAACTGCCGTCCGGACGTCAGCATGGACACCTCCGAAGCCAGGTTGATAAGGGAGCATGCCTATGATTTTCATACCTTACCTGTCGAAAATGACCGGTTGTTACACGCCTTGGGTCATGCGTATGGATTGAGCAAGGTAAACAGCCAGGCCAAAGCCGGTATTCCGGCAAATGCTCTGCCTGGCGGTCTCGGTCTGATCGGCCGAAGTTTGGTGATGCAGAAGCTGTTCAGACAGATAGACAAGATTTCCGGTCAGGAAAGTGCCGTGATGATTACCGGCGAGTCAGGATCGGGCAAAGATTTGGTGGCCGAGACGATTCACCATAAGTCGATACGCGCCTCTCGGCCTTTTATACGTGTCGCATGTGAAACTTTATCGGGAGCAGCTGGTCAAACGATGCTTTTCGGTGCAGAAAAAAATGAAAAAAACAGGCAGAAAGTCATGCCAGGGCTTGTGGAATTGGCTCAGGGGGGCATCCTGTTCCTGAACGGTGTAGGTCAGTTATCGTGGGAAAGGCAGTTTGATATCCTATCCCTGATCAAAGACCGGACATTTAGACGGGTAGGCGGAACCGAGGACATTCCTGTCGATGTGCGCTTGGTTGTTGCGAACGAATCCGACTTGAGCAGGGAGGTTCGGGAGGGTGAGTTTCGGGCCGATTTGTTTTTCAATCTTCGGGTTGTGCGTCTGGAAATCCCGCCCCTAAGGGACCGTGACGACGACATCATGCTGCTGGCCGAGTATTTTTTGAAGAACAGCGAAATAAAAAACCCCAGAATCAGAGGATTCGGCGAGAAGGCGTGCAAGGTGATGAGGCAATATGACTGGCCGGGAAATGTGCGCGAATTGAAAAGTTGTATCGATCAGGCGGGGCTGCTCTCGGAAAACCAGTGGCTGACGCCGGAGGATTTGGGTCTGGAACGGCGCAACCGCAAACGTTATTTAACTACGCTCGAAGACCACCGAGCCGAGGCCGATCAGGATGCAATTATTTCGGCAATGCGCTATGCTAATTACAATATTACCAAGGCAGCAAAGATTTTGAACGTTTCTCGCGTCACGCTGTATAGTCTGATCGATAAATACCATTTACATTTCATGTCTAGCCAAGGTAAATCCTCATAAGGGTTGGAGTAATCGACATCGTTTTCATTTTCTCTTATTCATCCGTGATCTTATCGATCCGAACAATTCAATTTTGCAACTTCATCACATCGCCGAGGGATGCAGCATGGAAATCGTAATGGAAAATGCCGCGAAACCTTATCAATCTTTCCTTAACATTCTCCTGGATAGAAACAAGCTGTCCGTGAACGAATTAAAAAAAGTCGAGCGGATGCAGAAGTCTTCTGTGACTGAAAGTTTACCCCTATTGTTGGTCAAGCTGGGCTTATGTTCCGAACACGACGTGGCTGATGCGTTTGTCGAAGCGGGGCATTTCGAAAAAACCTTATCCGGCGAATATCCGCTGGAGACACCGTTGCCGGACACCGTGTCACTGCGGTTTTTGAAAAACTATCATGTAATAGGGGTGGCTAGTAGCGATGATGAAATTCAGGTAACGATGATGGATCCGGAAGATCGGTTCGTGATCGATGCGTTGAAACTGGCGACAGGCAAACGGGTTTTTGCGAAGGTAGGGTTGCTGTCGGAAATCGATGCGGCGCTGGAGGTGCAATACGGCGAAGGACGGTCGCAAATGGACCGAATCGTTGATGATATGACCGTTGATGAAGTCGGCGAGGAAGATCTGGAGCATTTGAAGGATTTGGCCAGCGAGGCGCCGGTGATCAAGATGGTGAATCTGATCATGCAACGCGCGATCGAAACGAAGGCCTCCGATATTCATATCGAACCGTTCGAGCACGCATTAAAGGTCAGATTGCGCATCGACGGCGTGCTGCAGGATATCCATTCGCCGCCGGTCAAATCGACTGCGGCGGTGATTTCACGGATCAAGATCATGGCGAAGCTGAACATTGCCGAACGTCGTCTGCCCCAGGATGGCCGGATCAAGGTACAAATGCTCGGCAAGGAACTCGATTTGCGGGTTTCCACCATTCCGACGATGTACGGCGAAAGCGTGGTGATCCGTTTGCTGGACAAGGAAAACATGGTGTTCGATTTCGCGGCGCTCGGCTTTTCGGGCCGGCATTCCGAGCAATTCCTCGAGGTACTGGCGCAGCCGCACGGGATCATTCTGATCACCGGGCCGACGGGTAGCGGTAAATCGACATCGCTGTACGCGGCCCTGAAATTATTGAACACCTCTGAGCGCAAGATCATCACGGTCGAAGATCCGGTCGAATATCAGCTCGAGGGCGTCAACCAGATCCAGGCTAAACCGCAGATCGGCCTGACCTTTGCGTCGGCGCTGCGGTCGATCGTCCGGCAGGACCCGGACGTAATCATGATCGGCGAAATGCGCGATCTCGAGACCGCCAAAATCGCGGTGCAATCGGCGCTGACCGGACATTTGGTCTTGTCGACGCTGCATACGAACGATGCGGCCGGCGGTATTACTCGCCTTCTGGACATGGGCCTGGAAGAATATCTGTTGAGTTCAACCGTAAACGGTATTCTGGCGCAGCGACTGGTCAGAAAGCTCTGCCCGCAATGTAAACAGGAACAGCCAGCGCTGCCTGAACTGGTCGCAGAACTGAACCTTCGCCGTTATCAGCCGGAAGGCGATATTAAGTTATTCAAAGCGGTCGGCTGCTCGTCTTGCGGTGGCCTGGGCTACCGGGGACGGATGGCGATCATCGAGTTTTTGCCGATGACCGATCCGATCCGCAAATTGATCATGGCGCACGAGGAAGCGGGCGAGATCCAGAAACTGGCGATCGATGAAGGGATGCGGACGATGTATGAAGATGGCCTTGACAAGGTCGTGCACGGCGTCACAACCCTGGAAGAAGTGCTAAGAGTTACAACGGAAACCTGATATGACGCTGTATGCCTATAAAGCGATCAATAATCACGGGGAGACTGAGGAAGGCGTACGGGACGCAAGCGATGAGCCCAGTCTGATTGGGCTGTTGCAGGCGGAAGGATATATTCCGATCAAGGTCAGCCCGGCCAGCGCAAAAAATTTTCTTGGCCTGAGCCTGGGAGCAAAACAGACCAGGCTGAGTCAAAAAGAAATCGCGTTGTTTACCAGTGAGCTGGCGACCTTACTCGATTCCGGCCTGCCGCTGGACAAGTCGCTGATGGTGTTGATCGATCTGACCGAAGATAATGAAAAGCTGAGCAAGCTGATTTCGAAGGTATTGGAAAAAGTCAAAGGGGGCTCATCGCTGGCCGATGCGCTGGACAAGCAATCCGGCGTTTTTTCGCGCTTTTATCTGAACATGATACGAGCCGGCGAGGCGGGTGGCAGTTTGGGCGAGGTGTTGAACCGGCTGGCGGAATATCTGGAGCGCTCGCGCGAATTGAAGGACACGGTCAGCACCGCGCTGATCTATCCGGCGGTGCTGTTGGTGATGTCGCTGGCATCGCTTTTCGTGATGCTGATTTTTGTCGTGCCGCAGTTTACCGAAATGTTTGAAAGCGCGGGTAAGGAATTGCCGGTTTCGACGCAGATCGTGGTCGGCATTGCCGAATGGCTGCAAAGTTATTGGTGGCTATTGATCGGCGGCGCTATCTTTGCATTCAGCTATATGAAGTTTCAACTGGCCGATCCGGTCAGAAAGAAAGTCTGGGACGGCCGTTTTCTTAAACTGCCGCTCGCTGACCTGGTGATCCTGACCAAGGAAACGGCGAATATGAGCCGGACTTTGGGAACTTTATTGGGTAATGGAGTTTCCATACTTTCGGCTTTAATGATTGTGCGGGAAACCGTGGACAATCTGGTATTGGTCGATGCGATTCAGCATGCGGAAGAGGAACTAAAGCAGGGCAAAAGAATGTCCGATGCATTGCTCAAAACCGGAATATTTCCGAAAATGGCCGTACAGATGATTAAAATGGGCGAGGAAACCGGGCATCTGGAAGAAATGCTGTTGCGCGTGGCGGAAATCTACGATAAACAGTTGAAGATCGCGATCCAGCGCATGCTGGCCTTGCTGGAGCCGGCTTTGATCATTACGCTGGGACTGATGATCGCAGGCATCATCGTTTCGATTCTTCTCGCTATTTTGAGTGTCAATGATTTGGCTTTCTAGAATCAGGGCATTCGGCTGGCCAGAGAGCGTATTCCGTCCGTTTTTGAGCGGAAAAATGAAAATTTAAATATATAAGATCTTTAATGGATAATTACGAACAAATGAGACACATTTATCTTAAGCAGACTGGTTTTACCCTGTTGGAATTATTGGTGGTTTTGGGGATCATCTCGATGCTGGCCGGTCTGGTCGGACCTAAAGTCATGAAGCACATGGCGGAAGCCAAGACCAAGGCGGCGAAAGTACAAATTTCCGAGTTGAGCCAGGCATTGGAAATGTACAAACTGGACATGGACCGTTATCCTACCTCTTCTCAAGGGCTAGTGGCGCTGGTCGAAGCATCCGATAATTCCAAGCGCTGGAACGGGCCTTATTTGGGCAAATCAAAAGTGCCGCTGGATCCGTGGCAAAATGAATACCATTATGTGGCACCGGGCGAACATGGGGCATTTGATCTGTTTAGTTTCGGCGCGGATGAAAAGGAAGGAGGCGAAGGCGAAGATCGGGATATAGTGAGCTGGGAGTAAATCCTTGCTTGTGCGGTAGGCCAGGACGGATTCGTGTTTAACGTTTATTATTCCTATCTTGCTCGGCTGGACGCGTGTGTCGAAATGATATGAGGCTTCTGTTGCCGGCTTCCCGCTCTCGATCCAGGGGATTTACCATACTCGAGTTGTTGATCGTTTTGGTCATCATCGTATTGGGATTTTCGGTCGTCGCGCTCAATATATCATCGGGCTCAGGCACTTTGGCGCAAAAGGCCGCAGTCAGGGACGTCGTCTCTGCGTTGCGTTATGCGCGCGGCCAAGCGTTGATGGCTCATCGGGAGATGACCGTTACATTCGATTTGACCAATAATACTTATAAAGTCAGCGGTCGTGAAGAGGAATATAAGATTCCTGATGCGATTGAGGTTACGGTGGTGACTGCGCAGAGCGAGCTGACCGGAGAAGGCCAGGGCAATATCCGCTTTTTTGCGGACGGCTCCTCAACCGGCGGCCGGGTAGTGCTGGACCGCGGCGAGATATCGAAACAGATCGACATCAATTGGCTGACCGGACAACTGGAAGTTGAGGATGTAACGCCCAATGAACATCCTAGGCGCCGATGATTGCGCTGCAACGACGGCATAAATCTCAGCGGGGTTTCTCGCTGCTGGAGATTTTGGTTGCCTTTTCGATCATGGCGATCTCGATGGGCATGCTGTTGAGTATTTTTTCTTCTGGATTGCGCAACGCGTCGGTTTCCGAAGAGTATACGTCCGCTGTGCAGATTGCCGAGGCGATCCTCGCCAGGCCCGGTATCGAAACGCCTTTACAGCAAGCACAGTCAAACGGAGTGGTAAATGACAAATACCGGTGGGAACTGACCGTCGCGCCGTTTATTTTGACCACCGAAACGATCGATACGCGGACTATTCCGGCCCAATTGTTCATGGTGACTGCTCTAGTCAGCTGGGGAGAGGGTGGCAGCGAGCGACAGCTTGAATTGTCCAAGCTGAAATTGACCGGTATTGCTAATGCGAAACCCCAAGATTAGTCAAGGTTTTACCCTGATCGAAGTATTGCTGGCGATGACGCTGCTGAGCGTGATGATGACGCTGTTGTTCGTCAGTTTAAAGATTTGCGCGGAAAGCTGGGAAAAGGGTGAGAAAAAAATTTTTGATGTCGGTGAAATCGCCGGTGTCGTCAATTTCTTTCAGCGTCATTTAGTCGTGGCGCGGCCTCTTTGGAATGATTTCACTCAGGAAGAGCGGCTTTTTTCCTTTCAGGGCGATCGCCAATCGTTACAGTTTGTCTCGTCTTTTCCAGCCAGTGCGGGTAGAGCCGGGTTGCAGTTGTTTAACCTACGTTTACTCAACGAAAACAGAGAGAACGTGATCAAGGTGACCATCACGCCGTTTTACCCTGTGGCCGAGGGTGATGAATGGCTCACCGAAGAGGAGACATTGATTAAGGGCGTAAGCGGTTTTTCGGTGGCTTATTTTGGCCAGGAGGCTGGGGAAACTGAAAGCCGTTGGCTGGATCAATGGCGGGAAAGAGATCAGTTGCCTAAATTGGTCAAAATCAAGATCGAACTCGAAAATGAAGTTTTCTGGCCGGAAATGGATTTCGAGTTGAAATTTGCGAGTGGGGCGAGCGCCTCAGCGGAGGGCGGGGAATCCTCTGGTGAAGATGACGAAAATTCGCAAAACGATGCCGTTGTGCAAGATCAAAATGATGCTGAATAATTCCTGCAACTCCAGGCGCTTTTAATGTCATTTCGCATTCGGCCTCGTTCAATTACAGCGCAAGCAGATAAAGGCTTTGCTTTGGTACTGGTGCTGTGGGTGTTGTCGTTGCTGATGATCATGGCGGCAAGCTTTTCTCTGACGATGCGGAGAGAAACCTCGGTGATAGCCGGGGTCACCAGCGGATCGAAGGCGCTGGCGGCGGCCGAATCCGGCATGGCGATGGCGGAGATGATGCTGATGAATCCGGACCAGACCAAACGCTGGCATACGGATGGTAATATCTATCAGATAGAATTTCAGGATGCGCAGGTAAGAATCAGACTGGAAGGCGAAACCGGTAAAATCGATCTGAACACTGCAAATCAGGTGCAGTTGCAGCAGCTTATTGCGCAGCTTCCAATTGAGAGTGAAAAGCAAACTGCTTTGGTTTCGGCGATCATGGATTGGCGGGATCCGGACGATCTCGTCAATATTGACGGTGCGGAAAAGGATGAATATAAAGAGGCTGGCAAGCTTTATCAGCCGAGAAACAAGCCGTTTCAGACGCTGGAAGAACTGCAAATGGTGTTGGGTATGGATGAGTCCATTTTGAAGCAGTTGGAGCCGCTGATCACCATCTATTCCGGCCGGCCGCAAGTGGATTTATCGCAGGCCTCAAAAGAAGTGATGCTCACTATGGGGATAGATGCTTCCCTGGTAGATCAATGTATAGAGTTGCGCAGACAGAGCGCAATTACCGGTATGCCAATGCAGCCGGCAGACTTGGGTACGGGGTTCAATTGCGGATCGGGCCAGAGCAATGTGATTGAGATTATTGCCGAGTCTCGCCTTGAAAATGGTTCGGGGGCAATAATAAAATCGATTGTGACAAACAGCCCGGCAGGGGCAGGGGATGGCGGCTTGCCGTTTCGAATTTTAAATTGGAAACGCGAAGAAAGAGCTGATACATCATTATTTTCCGAGGACAAAGACTCATTATTAGTGACTCCGAATGCTGAATCTTAATTCGACAATCGAACTGGATTATAAAAAGTTCTTCAGGTGGTGGCGGAAAGAACTCGCTTTTTTGGTGCCTGAAAAAATCAGGCATTTAATTAGCGATAAGCACGATACGATTATCATAAAGACCCGGGGCAACCAATTTGAATTGACTTATGCAGGAGAAACGCAGGAAACTCTGGCATTATTGAGTCGTAATGAAGAAGGCGCAGCCTATTTCAATGAACTGCGGGCAAAGGACGAAAGACTCGCGAAAGCCAATTTTGTTCTTCGGCTGCATGGTTCGGAAGGTATTTGCAGGGAACTGGCTTTGCCTGCGGCCGCCAAGGAAAACCTGGCTCAGGTAATGTCCTATGAGTTATCGAGATTTACCCCGTTTAACCCGGATCAGGTGTATTTTGCGGTAAAATCATTGGAAACGCCAGGCGAGCCCGGTCTGATCAACGTCATGCTGATTTTGACCCCGCGCGAAGTGCTGGATGGGCTTTATGCGGAGTTGAAGGCGATCGGAATTTCACCGTTATTGGCGGATTACGAGGATACGAAAAATGATCTGGAGCAGATCGATGAGGCGTATGATTTGTTACCGGAGGAGCTCGGAACGAATGCCGGTAAAACGTCCAACCTGATTTATGCGGGACTGGCCGGAGCTGTCATCTTGCTTTTGGGCGCGGTGTTATTCTTTCCGGTGCTGTTTGAATATCAAACGGTAGCGCTGTTGCAGGAAAAAATCGATGCAATAGAGAAGGACGCCAAGAAAACCAAACAAATGCAAGCAGAGATCAATGACGTAATAGCGGAAACCGAGGACCTGATCAATGCAAAAAACGCTTCTCCTCCGGTCCTTGAGATGCTGAATACGCTGAGCGCCTTGATCAAGGACGATAATACCTGGCTGACTTATTTGCAGTTTGCGGACGGGCATTTACAGATACAGGGGGAATCGCCTTCCGCTTCCGGATTGATTGCAGTCTTGGAGGATTCGGATATTTTTGCGAATGCCAAATTTGTTTCGCCGGTGACTCAGGATACGACGACCGGTTTTGAGCGGTTTCAGATAACCGCCGATATTGTCAAAGCGGAAGTTCCAGGTGAGCAAAGAAAAAAATAGAAATATACAACGCTGGCTGGCAGTCGGTCTTTTGATCGCTCTGCTATTGATTCTGATCGTTGCCGTTTTTGTGCCGGCGGTTAGTAAGTGGATGGAACTGCGTGAAGAGAAGGATCAACTGGCGATCAAATTGAGGCAATATGAAAGAATATTGTCCGGCAAGGACTCCGTATTCAAAAGCATGGGTTCCATCAAGACAGCGATCCAGCAGCAAAACTATTTCAATAGTCAGAATACTGAAGCGCTGGCATCGGCTGAAGTACAGGAGTTTATTAAAAAAGCGATAGTGGAGGCAGGCGGAAAACTGAGTAGTACCCAAGCCTTGCCGGTAAAAAGCAAAGATAAATTCAGCCTGTTGACGGTTAGCGTGCGCATGACCGGCAATTCGGAGGTATTACGCTCGGTTCTGTATCGGCTGGAAACCTCGACGCCATTGATTATCATCGATCAGCTGGACATCCGGCCCATGCGCGGCATAAGAAATCGGCAAACCCGCCAGATCGAACAGACCAATGAATTGAACATAAATTTTCAGGCGGTCAGTTTTATGAGGAAAAAGGCCGAATGAATATCAATAGTAAAATTTTAAAAGTGGTTTCGGCTATTTGCGCGGTGTTGCTCGTTATCATCGTAATGGAATGGCTGATAGCAAAGTTTTCGGAAAGCCATTTGCTGAATTCGATCGAAGCGCCGGCTGTGTCAAATGATGCAAATGATCAGTTGCCGGCAGTTAATCTGGCTGCGAAAGCCGAAGGAAGCTATGTCGACTTGGTGTCCAGGCCGTTATTTCTGAAAGGAAGAAAACCGATTGAAGAAGTGAGCGCCGAAAATGAAAAAGAGCAGGCCGGGAGCGAACCATTCGATTGGAGACTGGACGGTATCTATACCGGTAAAAACGGGTTATCGGCCTTATTGAGCCGAAATAAGCCGGCGGCCGGTTCCCCGGCGGCGGGTGGCGCATTATCGCCTGCTGCCGGATCCAAGGAAAAACCGGATAATTATCGGAAAGTCTCGGAAAGTGAAGACGTGAATGGCTGGCGTTTGACTCAGATCAAAACCGATAGAGTGGTATTTGAGTTAGGAGGCGAATCCAAGGAGTTAGTGCTGAGAAAGCCCAAGCCTAAGGAATTACCGCCGGAAAAAATGAAAAATCAGGACCAGCAACAACAAGATTCACAGCGAAAACCACGTCGACCGCAAACAAGAACAAAAGACCAAGAACAACAGGATGAGGCTGTCAGGCGAAGGGTCACCAGGGGGCAACCTATTGATTCCGAACCTGAATCCGAACCCGCTGTAGATGAATCCGAGAATAACGAAAATGAAGAATAATTTAATCTCCTTAAAAACAGTTTCGTGTTTAGTTGCAGCAGGGTTAACGCTTTCCGGTTGCGAACTGATGGGACCAAAGCTGCCTCCGAGGCTTAAACTGTCCCCAGTATCCTCCGCCGACACCTTAAACGAAAAACCCGGTGTTGTGTTTGAAGGTCTGCAAAATAAAAAACCGTCGGAAGACTCATTAAGGTCGAAGATCGAGTTGTATCCTTCATCCAGTCGATCCTCGCCCCAGCGCTCGGGCGGGGTGAGGTCAGGTTCGGGGCAATCCCAAGCCAAAACGGCGGGACCAGGCACTTATAGTCTGAATTTCGATGAGGCCGATCTCGGAGAAGTCTCGAAGGTGATTCTCAGCGATATCCTCGGGCAAAATTATGTATTGAGCCCGAAAGTCGCCGGTAAAGTGACTTTACAAACCACTGAGCCGTTGACCAAGGAAGAATTGCTGCCGGCTTTGGAAATGGTGTTGCGGATGAATAATGCGGCTTTGGTCAAAGAAGGGCGGATTTATCATATCGAACCGACCTCGGAAGCCATGTATAGTTCGGGCGTAGGCCAGGGTGAAGGCAAGACTGGATTTCAAAGCCGAGTCATTCCGATTCGATACGTAGCGGCTACCGATTTGCTTGAAGTGATCAAGCCGTTGTTGGAGGAAAAAACCGGAATTAACGCTGACGCGGGCAGAAACACACTGGTCGTGTCGGGATCATCGGCAGAACTTGAGCGTATCATGGACTTAGTTGCCACGTTCGATATCGATGTACTGCGCGGGCGGTCGTTCGGTCTGTTCCCATTAGCGCATGTAGCGCCCGAGGATGTGATCAAAGAGCTGGAGGCCGTGTTCAATTTGAAAGAAGGGGAAGAGAAAAGTAATTTTTTTCGTTTTTTGCCGATTGAACGCTTAAATGCGGTTTTGGCGATTACTCAGCAGCAAAGCTATTTGCAAGATATTGAAAACTGGGTGCAGCGATTGGATCGAGCCAGTTCGGCGAACGGCGGAGGCGTGAATGTCTATCGGGTTCAGCATATGGATGCGGTTGAATTGGCTGACGTCTTGAATGCGATCTTTACCGGCGCCGCGATGCCGAGTAAGCAGGCCAAAGTTGCGCCGGGTCAAACGGCAGCGACAATAAGCAATAAAAGTGCTACCGAAAAGGCCGCATCAAGGAGTTCAAGGACCGCGTCAACCGGAAAGACTGGCGAGGCCTCGGTTTCGAATGTGGGGGAAAACGTCAGGATCATTGCCGATCAATCGAACAATTCGGTCGTCATTGTATCGACTCCTCAGGAGTATGATGTAATCCATAAAGTGATCACGGAGCTTGACGTTATGCCATTGCAGGTATTGGTGGATGCCCAGATCGTCTCCGTTTCGTTGACGGATAATTTGGAATACGGCATAAGGTGGTACATCGAACATCAGTATGCAGGGGGGACTGGTGTTGGACAAGTCAGAGGCGCACCCTTAAACTCGTCGACACCAACCGCCGATGTGAGCATAAAATCCCTTGCGCTTGCTGCTGCTACGGGAGGGTTCGGTTATGCCTTCGCGAGCGATTCGGGTGATATTCGGGCGCTTTTAACTGCAGAAGCGAACAAAGGCAAGGTCAACGTTATCTCGACGCCCTCCTTGATGGTCTTGAATAATCAGGAGGCATCGATTCAGGTTGGTGATGAAATTCCGTTGAGAACCTCGCAATCCACCAGTATTACCAATGTCAATCAAGGCAGTGTTTTGCCTAATGTGGGGCAGACTTCAGGGGGATTAGTCACCAGCGGCATCCAACAGCGTAAAACCGGTGTGAAATTGAAGGTTAAGCCGAGAGTTAACGCCAACGGCATGGTAATCATGGATATCGAACAAAGCGTCGAAAGACCTGTTCAAACCCAGTCCAGCCAAATCGACTCGCCAACGATCCAAACCCGCGAAATTACAAGCAATGTGGCAGTTCTAAGCGGGGAAACCATCGTGCTCGGTGGTTTAATCGACGACAATAGAAGCCTTGCGAAAGGGGGCTTTCCCTTTTTACATGAACTGCCTTTGATTGGGCCGTTGTTCGGTAACACGTCAAATACTCAGGCACGAACTGAGTTGGTAGTTCTCATTACACCGCGTGTTGTGAAATCCAATCAGGATGCAAGGTTAATAGCTAATGAATTCAAACGCAAGCTTACCGGAATTTATGAAGACACGTCTGTTCAAGGTCAGGATATGCATACTTATCAATAAAATTAAAGGGCATCAGGACCAAGATAATTTTGCTAACAAGCAATAGCTTAATTTGCCTAATGCTTTTTGTAGGGTGATACCAATTGCGAGGATGGACGCCTCTGATTCCGGTAGGCGGTGAGCGAGCAACCTCGGCTCGTTATTGAGTCAATGGTGTATCACAGTAGAGCTAATTTGAGTCTCTTAAAGATGGGTTATTAAATTAAAGGACGGTCCGGAGCAAAGGCACTAACAATATATGCGTGTGTAGAGTGGCTGAGGTTCCGGGTTGGAGGGAAAGTTGAAGGCGACTGTTTGCGCTGATGTCGTCATCGTTACGAAGTCAATCAAATCTACAGTCTTTAGCAAAATATCGTCGTGGTTTTGGGTATCGTTTTGCAGGAAGACTCGCACCGTAATGGCATTGTGGCGGTTAGGGCAACCGACATATAGTGCTCATATCATTGAGTGGCTGCTATCCACCAAAATTTTCAGTGTTTGACCGGGTTGTAATCCTTTAGAAAGCGTCACCGCGTTTGATTTACGCAGTTCGCTCGCCGAAATGTTGAATTTTTTGGAAAGCTGAGTCAGCGTGTCGCCTTTTCTTACGGTATAGCGGATTAACCGTAGGGAATTTGAGGAAGATGCGACTTGCTGTTCGCGGCCTTTGATAATCAGCTTGCGGCCGGGTACGAGCGCGGTTTTCAGGGTGATACGGTTCCAGCTTGCCAGCTCCTTGGGGTTGACGGAATAACGTTGACTGATATTGTAGAAAGTATCGCCTTTCTTGATCGTATGATAAGTATCGGAAAGATGGGGCGATTTCGCTAAAATAATCGAGCGGCCATTTTGTTGAGCCGCAGACGGAATTTTTAAAATTGCGCCATAATTGACTGCATTTTTGGCCAGATGATTCGTAGTGCGCAGGTTTTGAACTGTCGTTTGATGACTTCTGGCGATTGAAGCCAATGTCTCGCCGTGCTTTACCTTATAGGTTGCGTAACCTTTCGCTGGCAAAGTGGAAGAATGACGCGCTTCAGGTTGCTTGATTACGAGGGGCTCGGGCTTGTGATAATTCGCCTCGGCAATGATTTGTTCCTGCTGTTCCGTAATCAGCTTGGAATAGTTTACCCGTTCGTAATAGGGAATCTCGGCCAGATTTTTTTTGAACAGAGGCGCGTTTTTGACCGGGATCAACAAGCGATGCGGTCCATCCGGCGCAGTACACCAACGGTTGAATCCGGGGTTCAGTTTGCGAAACTCATTGAGCGGTGTGTTCGCCATCTGCGCGGCTTTATTTAAATCGAGCGGCGCCTTGATATCGACGACTTCAAAATAGGGTTTGTTCGGAATATGCCGTAGTGGAATATGGTAACGGTCAGCGTTCGCAAAAATTTTGGCGACCGCGAGTAATTTCGGGACGTAATGATAAGTTTCATCCGGCAGGCTCAGTGACCAGTAATCAGATGGCAGGTCATTGTCCTCGTTTCTTTCGATGCATTTTCTGACATTGCCTTTCCCGTAGTTATAGGAGGCCAGAGCCAGCAGCCAGTCGCCATTGAAGTTCTCGCTGAGCTGCTTCAGATAGGCGGTCGCGGCTTTGGTCGACGCATAAACATCGCGGCGGCCGTCGTACCAGGAATTTTGCTTGAGCCCGAACTCTTCACCGGTGGAGGGGATGAATTGCCACAGGCCAGAGGCGGCACTTTTTGAGTAAGCATCAGGTATGAAGGAGCTTTCCACGACCGGCAACAAGGCCAGTTCACCGGGGATATGGTTCGCCTCAATCTCATCAAGAATGTGATGCATATAGGGTTCCGCGCGTTGCTGCAGGGAAATGAGCGATTGAGGGTGTTGCAAATACCAGTTGATCTCGCGGTCGATCCGCTCATTATTGATTTCGGGCAGGGCGTAGAGCGATAACAGCCGATCCCATACTGTTTCGTATTGTCCATTGCTCGGTTTGTTTTTTCTGAGGGAACGATAAGAAAAGCGCCCAAAAAAGCTGTTGTCTTCCGCCGAAACCTGTGGCGGCCTATCATAAGCGGACGGAGAGTCTTTTGAAGGCTGCGAACACCCGGCCGCTATCAACGATAATGACAGGGACAATAATTTGATTGACCTGTTAGAATTAATTTGCATTTTCTAACCCTTTTTTTTATCTATAAAATGCTGAGATATGTGGCATCATAAAAACGACGCTCCGTCAGCAGATTATGTCT
Organism: Methylomicrobium sp.; assembly: GCA_051061015.1. Taxonomy (GTDB): domain Bacteria; phylum Pseudomonadota; class Gammaproteobacteria; order Methylococcales; family Methylomonadaceae; genus Methylomicrobium. The sequence goes on along the minus strand of JBPFEG010000076.1, from coordinate 44,107 downwards.
GAATCCAACTGTGAATGAATGGCGGTTGTCATTTTTGCAAACGAATTTTAAAGTCGTTTATAACTTCAGAGTATATAACATTTTTTTTCGGAAAACATTAAGTGATTCTCAACAGTTGACCGGCGATGAAGCGCGATTTTCTATTTTCCTATTACCAAACCCCGTATGGGGAAGTGCTCAGGCTGCAGGAGACGGACTACTTGCAGCGTTCGATTACAGTCAGTTGCAAACAGACGATCTTGCAGATTGGAGCATTGGGTTGGGAAACGGAATTGGTCGACTGCACTTTATATAAATATTATACCGTGTTGGATGCTGAAGGAAGGGGGGCGCCCGGCGTCAAAAAAATCAGGGCCGAGGCCAGCAGCTTGCCGTTGCAATGCGACAGTGTGGACATGATCATTTTGCCGCATGTTCTGGAGTTTGATCCTAGTTGCCTCTTGACCATGCGCGAAGTCGAGCGTGTATTGAAACCGGAGGGGACCTTGGTGGTGGTCAATTTTAATCCCTGGAGTTTGAGGATAAGGTACGAATATCTGTGGGAGCGACAAAAACATGATGCCTGGTCCGGGCATTTTATCGGCCGAACCCGAGTCATCGACTGGTTGAAATTACTGAATTTCGAAGTTATCTTATTCACTGAATTCAACGCCAAATCGGTGCGTTCGACCCATGGGAAATTTATGGACAATTGGTGTTCATTGGGCGCTACTGCCTATGCAATCAAAGCGATCAAACGGCGATACAATATCATTCCACTGACTCCGGTATATCAAACCAAACCGCGCTTGGCGCTGATCAATTCGATTAATCCGACGACACGGGTCGGTTCATGACGGATAAAGTCATTATCTATACGGACGGCGCCTGCCGGGGCAATCCCGGGCCGGGCGGCTGGGGCGTGCTTCTGAATTATAAGGGGGTTGTTAAAGAGTTATACGGGGGCGAAAAAGAAACAACGAATAATCGTATGGAATTGACGGCGGCCATTCAAGGGCTCGAGGCATTGAAAAAGCAATGCAAGGTTGAACTGAACACCGATTCCAAATATGTTTTGCAGGGTATTACCGAGTGGCTGCCCAACTGGAAGAAACGGGGGTGGAAAACCGCAGGCAATAAGCCGGTCAAGAACGAGGATTTATGGCGCAGGCTGGACGCCGCAGGACGTCAGCATACAATCGAATGGAAATGGGTAAAGGGGCATTCCGGACATACGGAAAATGATCGGGCAGACGCATTGGCAAATCTTGGGATTGATGGACTAAAGTAGGTTCAGGTAGCCGAATGATGCCATTGCTGCAAGGGGTGCCGATAAACAGGTGGGGAGTAACGCTCACGGCATGACTCCCTCCTTCAGGTCAGCGGTCTATCTATTACGCGTCTATTTTCATCCTTCGCGGTAATGAGGCCGCTTCCTGGATGAGGAGCTTGCCCGCTTCGGCTCCGGTTGGCGAGCGGCCTGACTTAAGAGCTTTGTGTTCAGAGAGATGGTTGAGTCTTGAACCTACTACTTCTTTCCCAGCAAGTCTTTTAACCCGCCAAAAGGATTATGCGTAGATGCTGGCGAGGCCGCTTTCAGAGCTGGCGAGCTTCCAAAGCGCATTTCTTCGTAACGGGAATGCTCGTTGTCATGACAATAAACACACAGTAACTCCCAATTGCTGCCGTCGAGAGGATTATTGTCGTGATTGTGATCCTTATGATGCACGGTCAATTCGATGAGATTTTTTGAGGAAAATTCTCTCGCACACCGGCCGCAAATCCATGGGTACATCTTGAGTGCCCGTTCCCGGTAGGTATCCTCTTTAAGCTTTTGGTTGCGTTTGACCTCGGTGATAAATTGCTGCATTTTATCTTTATCGAGAGCTGTCTTTTTCATGGTCATGACGAAAAATTCTCCGGGGCTGGGGCTGACTAAAAGAAATCTTTATTTCTATAAACAAGGGTCATGTATAAATCGAATGGATAAAGTGATGGCCGCACGGTCATTCTACGTTGGACAGGGCTCCGAATTTTCGAAATGTAGAGGCTCAAAAATATCTCTTCTGCCTATTATATGAAAAAACCAGCAAAAGCATCAGGCATTTGCGGTGTAAAAAGTCAGGAATAAAAATATCCCGATTCGAATTGGTCAATGGGCTGTTCAGCGCATGCGTGGAGATAGCGCATGAGGCCCGGTACTGCCCGTTTGCCCATACAAATCGGTAAATTGTCCTGGATTAAAGACATATTAGATGATGGTCGAAAGGGGCGGTTCAGCGGCATTTGTTTTATTCGACAAATCGTGAGGGTCAACAGGCGACCGTCAGCTTTTATCTCGACCCGACTCAATTCAGAAGTCTTCAATGCCTAATTTCCCGGCCTCGCTTAACGACAATTCGATGATCTGTCCGCTCGATCGGCAATCATAACCCTTTCCATCACATCGTTAGCATTAGTCACATCATAAGTGCCCTATCGAAGCGGCAAATTTTAGCGCCGAGAACTGCATGCAGAATCCGAGAATGAAATAATCGCGATTTAGTACCAAAGTACAATGTTCACTTGATACGGTTTGTGAAACAATTATCTCATGCGCTAACTCTATAGCGTGCGAATTTACAGAGAACAAATACATCCCCTGATGGAGGGTACTGAAATGGCAAAGTTTGGCATCGTAAAATTTGTGACAGGTACGGTAAAAGCGGTTTCGACCGACGGCGCCGAGCGTGTGCTCCAGGCAGGGGATAAAGTGCTTCCGGACGAAGTCATTGTTACCGCGGATAATGGCAATATTGTGATTGAGTTCAATGATGGAACGACCATGGATCTAGGTCGCAATCAGCAAATTACACTGAATGAAGATGCACTGATCCCTGAGAACCCGGTCGCACAAGCAGCCACTCAAACGGCCGCCGGGGCACAAAGCGAAGTGGCGGCCATCCAGCAGGCGTTGTTTGATGAAAACTTTGATCCAACTAAAGCGCTGAAAGCAACTGCTGCCGGTGGAGCCGATGTAGGCGGCGGGGGTAACGAAGGGCATGGCACCGTTTATGTTGTGGATTATAACGACCCAAGATCACAGCCGGACAGCGGTTTTGATACCACCGGGATAAGTGTCGCGTTTCCTCAGATGGAAGAAGATTTGATTCTGAATCCGCTGTTTAAGGAAATTCTTCCGGTTATCTCAATCTCTGTCGATGTAGACGTGCAAATTGGTGGCGGTACGCTTCCTCCTCCAGATGATAATGGAATCATTTTGATTCCCGGCGGCACCCCCATTTCAGGCGGTGTATCGGGTACTGAAGTTGTCGAAGGCTCCGATGGTATTGCTCATGCAGTTACCTTCTTTATTACCCTGAGTCAGGTCAGCACCACGCCGGTTACTCTTACGTATACGATTGTTCCGGGTACTGCCAGCAATCCAGAAGACTTTTTTGACGGGGCTTTAACAGGTACGGTGACTATCCCTGCGGGTTATATGGGTTTTGCCGTTACTGAAAATATCGTGGCTGACTTTTTGGTGGAAGGCAATGAAACCTTCAAGATCGTGCTTAGCAATGTTCAGGGAGCAATCTTGCTGAATAACAGCGCTACAGTCACCATTATTGATGATGACGTGAATGCCGATGATGACTTTGCGAGTACTACAGAAAGTCAGCTTGAATTAACGCTCCAGGATGACAACCCTGCAAACGATGGTACTTTTTTGAGTGGTAATGTCCTTGACAATGATGAGACGAGTAATGCTTCCCTGTTTGAACCATTAACTGTGACAACGCTGAGCCCGATTTCAGTCTTTGCGGGCGCGGTTCAAGTCGGTACTATCACTTTTCAATCGAATGGAAATTATACGCTGACATTGAATTCCGAAGGTCAGTCTTTGGTTTCCGCATTAGCGCCCGGACAATCGATTCAGTTAACTGCCGATTATTCCATAACTAACCAGGCGGGGTCGAATTCTACTGATACTGCGACGCTTCATATCACGATTAAAGGCAGCAACGATACACCTTCTATTACGATTGATCCGAATCCGAATGATAATCCGGCGATTAACAGTCCGGATGATCAGGTTTTCGAAGCAGCGCTTACAACCATTGGTTCCAACCAGGCCTCTACTGGTGAGTTCGCCAATGGCACATTTGCAGTGTCAGATCCTGACAGCCTGAGCGACATTGAAAGTGTCACTATCAACGGTCAAACATTCCAAATAGCTACTCTGGTTGGCGCTACGGTTGCCGGTCAATACGGTACCTTAACGATTACCGCCTATGACAGCAATACGGGTATAGCTGCATATCAATATGAGTTGACCAAACCCTATGATACAAACCCATCGGCCGATAACAGCAATAACCTCGAAGATAATCGCGATGTATTTACGCTGACAATTTTCGATGGGGAAGCTACCTCTGCTCCAGCGGTGCTTAACATCGACATTGTGGACGATGTGCCGACGGCGGTAGCCAACACCACTAGCGTGACCGAAGGCGCTGACGTCAGCGGCAATGTGCTGACCGATGGCACAGACGACGTGTTTGGCGCTGATGGCGCGACAGCGGGCGGCGGTGTGGTCGGCGTTGCGACGGCCGGTACACCGAGCGGCGGCGCGGGCGTGGGTGCGCCGATAGCGGGTCTGTACGGCACGCTGACGCTGAATGCGGACGGCAGCTACACCTATGCAGCCAACCCTAATGTGATTGCGAGCAACCAGCAGGATGTCTTCGTGTACACCATTGAGGACGGGGACGGCGACCTGTCGACCACGACCTTGACCATCGATGTCGCGAATGTTGCGGTAACGGCGAGCGATGCCGAGGCGTTGGTCAATGAAGCGGGGCTGCCGACCGGCAGCAACGCGGGCGCCAACAGCGAAATCTTCAACGGCGCGATCACCCCGGCCGGCGGCACGGGGCCTTACACCTACACGCTGACCAGCAGCGCCGACGGCGCCTACGGCAATCTGGTCTTGAACGCGGACGGTAGCTACACCTATACGCTGGATACGACCTATGACGGCGCCACCGCCAACAACGGCATCACCACCGAACAGGACCGTGACAGCTTCAGCTACACGGTGACCGACGCCAACGGCAACACCACCACGGGCACCATTCTGGTCGACATTGTGGACGACGTGCCGACGGCCACTAGCGAAGGCACGGTCACTGTGAGCGAGGGTTCCAGTGTGAACGGCGCATTCGATTTCGTGGCCGGTGCCGATGGCGCGACGATCACCAGCATTAACGGTCAGGCAGCCGTGAATGGCACGATCACCGTCATAACCAGTCAAGGTCAGCTAGTAGTAAATGCCACCACGGGCGCCTACACTTATACAGCCAACAACAATACCAGTCATTTACCGCTGGATAACTTCACGGCGACCATCACGGATGGTGATGGTGATATAGTGACAGCCACGGTCAGCTTTGACAGCCTGGATGTCAACACTCCAACGGGCGGCACGACCGTTGCCACTGTTGACGATGACGGTCTGCCGGCAGGCAATGCGGCAAGCACGACAGGCGATCTTGATGCCAATATCGGCGATGCCGGTCCTAACACCACTGAAGCAATCTACCAAGGCACGTTGAACTTCAGCTTTGGAAATGATGGGGCTGGTTCGATCAATTTTGCCGGTATGAATGGCGGCCCGGCTACTATCGGCCAGGAGACGGTAGACTACAGTTGGAATGCCAACAACAATACGCTGACAGCGACAATCACGAATGGAGCGCGTACTGGAACGGCTTTATTTACTGTGCAAGTGAATCCGTTAACAGGGGCTTATACGGTAATACTGCTTCAGAATGTGCTGCAGGCGGTTGGCCAAGATGAAAATGACGCAACGGCGGCCTTGACTTACTCGATCCTGGACAGCGATGGCAGTCCTTCGAGCGGTACGCTGAATATCACTTTCGACGATGATGCGCCAAGCGCATACAATCCGGTCGATGGATTGCTGAATAATGCGATTGGCGATTCGGTTACAGGTTCGTTGAATTCTCTCAACTCTCTCGGTGCCGACCGCTACACGTCAGGCAGCACCAACGTGATTTTCAGCGCGGCGCAAGAACACGATAGCGGCCTGACTTCCGGCGGTGACACGGTATACTACTACGTGTCTGCCGACGGCAAGACGCTGACCGCTTCGACTTCGGTTACGGAGGGCGCGGTTAATGGCACCAATACTATTTTCACGGTGGGCATCAACGATGCCACTGATCAGTATACCGTGACGATGTACGGCACCCTCGACAATAACTCCGGTTCATCGTTCGGCAACCTCAGCGGCACCGGGGAGGCAGGCAACCCCGGCTTCAAGATTGTCGAATCTACGACTTCTGATAAATTGGAAATCCTGTTTACTCCGCTGGGTGCGGCAACTTCAGTTAACAGTGATAGCGATGACGTGGCTGCAGGCTCCCAGTTTATCGTATCGGGCGACGGTTTGCGTATCGATTTCGGCGCATTTCACAACGATAACAAAGGAACCGCCAATAAAGCGGATGATACGCCTGCAATTGACGACAAGTCTACTATCAATGGTTTCCGTTTCGGTATTAACCAGATTTCTGGCGGAACTACCGCGACGCTCATGTTGGCAGCGTATGACTCTTCCTCCACCGTTCCTACCGATGCGTTCAATCAGATTTTATCCGATGATGTAAAGGATGGTATCGACAGGGTGGAAGTTTATGCAAACGATGGCAGTTCGACTCCTCTTGCGGTCTGGACGGACGGAATGGGGAGCATAACCGTAAATGGCATCACTTTTACGGACAATGTCGACGGTACCGTCAGCGTTTCCGATATGCTCACCGGCTACAATGTAGCGGTATACACAGATGATGGTTATGACAGCGTCCAGGTTTGGAATGACGCGACTGACGGTACGGACGGCAAGTTCTCGCTGGACAGTCTGCAGGTGCTCGCTACCAATGAGGGGGACCCGCTCTATCAGAGCTTCGACACCACCCTCACCGATGCGGATGGGGATACCTCTTCGGGATCATTAGACATTACCTTTGCACCGGCGGCCGCGATTACAGGAACTAGCGGTGATGATGATATGACGTCATTTGCGACGGCGGGGGATGATATTATCTATGGAGGGGCGGGTAATGATAAGCTAATTGGTGGAGAAGGTAACGACACTCTGATGGGGGATAGTGGTAATGATATTCTGTTTGGGGGAAGTGGTAGTGATGCTCTCATGGGCGGGGCAGGCCATGATGCGATCTATTTGGGTCAAGATATGGGGGCAAATACAAATCTAATAGATGGTCAAACGGATACAATCGAGTTCGGACTGGGCGATATTGGATCCGGGCCTGATAATATCTATGGCTTTGATACCGCGGCCCCGGCTGCTTTGGGAAGCGGAGCGGGGGGAGATGTGTTGAATATCAGTGACCTGTTATCAGGAACTGGGGTGTCCAGCCTTGGAGATGCGGTGGCAAACCACTATGTGTCATTCACCCAAGATGCAGCTACTGGCGGTACTATTGTGAATGTCGACACCACTGGAACGGGTTCCAGCTTTCAAGAGGTTGCCGTATTGACGAACGTAACATTTACTGATGCAAGCCAAATGCAAACTCTATTGCAAGACAACATACAAGTGGTGTAAGTGCTTACAGCGGATTAGCTTCGGTAATCCGCTGTTAACGAGGCCTTAAACGAAAGCCCTTGTCAGGATAACTCCAGGCGAGGGCTTTTTTATTAATGCCCTTTTGATGGTAAATCTGTGGCAATTACGGTTTACAATCTGTCGGTATTATCATGAGATGATCTTTGAATAGGCATGGCGCTACTTTTTGCAATTTTCAATTTAAAAGCAAAAAGTCTAACTTTGTGCCGACTCATAGTCATGCTTAGATTAGGCAATAGCGGCATTTTCAAAGGTTTGAGAGCGGAAAAAGTAGTTTTTATTCAGGCAGTGCTCCAGCCATTTCTGCAGAAAGTAATTTAGCCGCCATTTGTAATTCATGATCTCAAGGCTCATTCTGGGGTCTTTGTAGACCTTGGCGACGGCGGCGCGCGCATGATCGCTGATCACTTCGGCCAGTTGCAGGTCCAGATAAAGCCGTATCGTGACCGCAGGTTCCAGAAACTCCTCAAGATTTTTTTTGAAGCTGTGACTTAAGAGGATCGTCAGTGTGTAGGGCGAGCGTTCGAGCACTTCGAGATGCAGCGCGGAACTGCTTTCGGCGATGCCAATTGCGGTATCGCGGCAGTCGAGCAAATTTGGGATCAAACGCAATAATTTCTGATAGTTGGCAGCGCAGATCTGTTCGAGGCAGAAGGATTTATTGACGGGATTCAGCTGGCTCATAATCGTGGCGAATCTTCGCTATAGCAGGCATAGGCGCTGGCGGTTTCCCAGAGCACGACTTGTGCGACATTCAAGCCGGCCTGCTGAAGGTAACGGTAGATCATTTTGCTGAGCACTTCGGCGGTCGGATGTTCATCCAGTGCCAGGTAACGCTCGTTGTTTTCGATCAGCATCGGGATGATCGGGTCTTCCTTGTGCAGCAGAAAATTATGGTCGAGATTTTGATCGATATAGGTTTCAACGCAATCCCGGATCTCGGCAAAATCGCAGACCATGCCTTGATCGTTAAGCTGTTCCTGCCGGATTGAAATGGAGGCCTTGACGCTGTGCCCATGCAAGTGGCGGCATTTGCCGGGATGATTCATCAACCGGTGACCGTAGCAGAAATAGACCTCTTTGGTTATCGTGTACATTTAAATTAACATCCTTTGATGCTTTTGATCGCCGCAGCGATTTCGAAACTGCGGGTGGTTAAGGGGGTGCAGCGAATGATTTCGATGAAGGCGGTGACCGGCGGGCCGAGCGCGCTTTTGACGATATGGACCTCCGCGGCCTTGCCCAGCGGCAGAGCCTGATGGGTGATAAAGGAGATGCCCGCGCCGCTGATGGTTTTGCAATGCCCTGCATGGCGTTCGGACGAACCGGCCAATTTGATCACAATCTCGCTGCCAATCGTCAGTCGCGTATGATGGCGTTTTTCGTATTGATCGGGCAAAATTTTTAACCTGGATTTGGGTGATAAAACAATGGGATCAGGAAACATGACGTTTACTTCGCACTCAGCTTAGCAAAAGTTGGCTATAAAAGAAAAGCCTCGATGCGCCAAAAACCTGGCGCCTGAGTTTCGCCAGCCATTTGATCTGCAAAATCGTCCGAAATTCGGTAAGATGTGCGCTTGACCCGATGCTGTTCGGTTTGAACACAGTTGTGAGCTACGGGCGGGTTCAGACTCTGCATGCGAATGAATAACCGAACTGGCCGGCATCGATTTTTTGGTCGTATTAAATAATCGAAGACCATTGAGTGGGAATAAATGACTAAAGCTACGGTATTAACAGGCATCACAACCACGGGCACGCCGCACCTGGGTAATTATGTCGGTGCGATTCGGCCGGCGATTGCGGCGAGTAAGAATGACAATGTCGCGCCTTTTTATTTTCTGGCTGATTACCATGCGCTGATCAAATGCCAGGAGCCGGACAGGGTACGGCAGTCCAGCCTGGAAATTGCCGCGACTTGGCTCGCATTGGGGCTTGATACCTCGAATGCGGTTTTTTACCGTCAGTCGGATGTGCCAGAGATATCGGAATTGGCCTGGATTCTGACCTGCGTAACCGCAAAAGGTTTAATGAACCGCGCGCATGCTTACAAGGCCGCCGTGGCCGAGAATGAACAAGGCGATGAAAAAGACCCCGACAAAGGCATCACGATGGGGCTGTTCAGTTATCCGATCCTGATGGCAGCCGACATTCTGATGTTCAAGGCCGATAAGGTGCCTGTCGGTAAGGATCAGATTCAGCATATCGAAATGGCCAGGGATATTGCTGCGCGCTTCAATCACACATACGGCGAACATTTCACCCTGCCCGAAGCGGTGGTCGAGGAGCATGGTGCGACATTGCTGGGGCTTGACGGCCGCAAGATGAGCAAGAGCTATAACAACACGATTCCGCTGTTCGAGCCTGAAAAAAAGCTCAGAAAGCTGATCAACAAAATCAAAACGAATTCTCTGGAGCCGGGTGAACCGAAAGATCCGGAGACGTGCACCTTGTTCAGTATTTACCAGGCTTTCGCGACCAAAGCCGAAGTCAGCGAGATACGCCAGCGTTATGCCGACGGCATCGGCTGGGGCGAGATGAAGCAGGTATTGTTCGAGTATATCAACGAGCATATCACCCCGGCCAGAGAGCGTTATGAGGCTTTGATGCAGGCGCCTGATCATATCGAGCAGCAATTACAGGAAGGCGCGCGAAAGGCGCGGGCGATCAGCATTCCCTTCATTAGGGAATTACGCGATGCCGTCGGTATTGCCAGGATTTCCGCGTGATTAAAATCACTTTTAGCGACTGGCTGCAACAGTCTCTGCAGTTTATCGGACGCAGTCCGACCGTCTGGTTTGGCTGTTGTCTGGTGATCGGCATGCTGATGACGCTGGGGCGTATGTCTTTGGCGTTGGGGGTATTCGTTTCGATTGCTAACCTGTTCGTTGGCGTCGGGATGGCCAAATATATCGATCTGAAGCATAGCGGGGAAAATCCGGTAAGATTGGGCTGGGCGCTCAAGAAAAGCTTGCCGCTGGCTATTTTAGCGGCCGGTAGCCTGGTCTTTTTCTGGGGTATTTTCAGAACGATTGCGGGCATTGCCGCGGGCGATTGGCAAAATATCGTCAATTTTTTCTTTAACTGGGAATTTACCGCCGAAAACCTGCAACGGCAAACTACGCGCGAGTTGGCGATCTGGCTGTTTGGCTACGCGAACGTCGCACTGATTTTTTGCCTGTTGATGCTGAACAGTTTTGCAAGCTGGTTCAGTTATCCGCTGATGCTGTTCAGAAATTACAGTTGGAGCACCGCGAAAGTAGAGGGGCGGGCGGCACTTTCCCAATGCCCGAATGCGTTCTACAAAATGCAGGGTTTCATCTTTCTGCAGGCGCTGCTTTGCCTGTCCGTATTGCCCTTATTGACCCCGGTGTTATATATGCTGACGTCGACGATGATGTATGTGTCTTATCAGAGTTTATTCGGCGTCAAGTCCAAATGAACTGGATCGCCGGAGTGAGTTTTAATATCGGACTGTAGCTGTAACGCCGACCCTTCAAGGTCTTTTTGTCGTGGGACGGGTTGTTTTGATTTGGACTTTCTTGGCATGTCCCTGCAGGTTGAACCGGATTTAGACGGCAAGAGTACGGGATCAGATTTTTTCGAGCAACGGAAAGGATTGTTGCAGCGTGGGCACCTGTTCCAATGGCAGCTCAAGCACCAGATTGATCCGTTCGGCAAACTGCTGATCGACGATATGCCCGTACAGCTTTTTGAGCAAATATTCCAGCGGCTGCAACTGGCTGTAAGTGACTGACAATTTGACGGTCGCCATTTCGATAAAAGGCTCGACCTCGGCTTCGTCGATCACTCTTTTGGCCGCGTTGCCGTAAGCGCGGGTCAATCCGCCGGCGCCGAGTTTGATGCCGCCGAAGTAGCGGATCACTACCAGCAGCACATCGATCAGGTTTTTGCCTTCCAGATGTTGAAAAATCGGTTTTCCGGCCGTACCGGACGGTTCGCCGGCGTCGTGAAACCGATACACGAAGCCCTGCGGTGTCTTGAGCCGATAGGCATAGACGATGTGGGTCGCGTCCGGGTATTCTTCGTGCAAGTGTTTCAAGTGCCGGACGACCGTTTGTTCGTCCCTGCAAGGAAAAATCATCCCGATAAAACGCGATTTTTTGATGTGATCTTCAATCGTCTGTTGAGATTTGACACAATACACGCATCACTCCGAATCTGGCCTGCAAGCCGCTTATGATAGCAACACATCCGCATCCCTCCGAAAAAATTCACCATCAGGCTGATCGTAACCGCCTTTTTGAAGAATTCAAGCGCCTGTTGCCGCTTGCGTCGATTTTGACCGAGGACGAAGCGCTGCGTCCTTACGAATGCGATGGCCTATCGGTTTATCATTGCCTTCCGTGGCTGGTGTTGTTGCCGGAGAGTGTTGAGCAGATTCAACAGATCATGAGAATTTGTTGCCGTCATGGGGTGCCGGTCGTGGCTCGGGGAGGAGGCACCGGACTGGCCGGTGGGGCATTGCCGCTGGAAAACGGAGTGCTGCTCGTCCTCTCCAAACTGAACCGGATTCTCGAAGTCGATCCCGATAATCGGTTGGCCAGGGTGCAACCCGGTGTGCGCAATATCGCGGTTTCGGAGGCTGTGCAACCTTATGGGCTGTTTTATGCGCCCGATCCGTCGTCGCAGATTGCCTGTACCTTGGGCGGCAATATTGCGGAAAATGCCGGCGGCGTGCACTGCCTCAAATACGGTTTGACCACGCATAACGTGCTGGAAGTCAAAATCGTGACGATGGATGGGGAACTGGTAAATCTCGGCAGCGAAGGGCTGGATGGGCCGGGGCTCGACCTGCTGGCGTTGATGATCGGTTCGGAAGGACTGCTGGGCATTGTGGTCGAGATCGTGGTCAAGCTGTTGCCACTGCCGGAAGAGACGCAAGTATTGATGGCGGCGTTCGACGATGCTGAAAAGGCAGGGCGGGCGGTGTCGGACATTATCGCGACAGGCTTGCTGCCCGCCGGTTTGGAAATGATGGATCATGCAATCATTCAGGCGGCCGAGGACTTTATCGGGGCGGGTTATCCGGTCGAAGCCCAGGCTATTTTGATTGTCGAGTTCGACGGGATGCAGGAGCAGGTGGAGCAGGACTTGGCGCGCTCGATCGGCCTGCTGAAGGCAAGCGGCGCTTACAGGCTTGACATTGCCCAGGCCTTGCCGGACAGACAGAAATTATGGGCGGGCCGTAAGGCGGCCTTTCCCGCGGCGGGCCGAATCAGCCCCGATTATTACTGCATGGACGGCACGATACCTCGCCGTTTTCTGGCCGATACGCTGAAAAAGATTGCCGAGTTATCCGGGCAGTATGGATTAGCGGTCGCGAATGTGTTTCATGCAGGCGACGGCAATCTGCATCCGTTGATTCTTTACGATGCGGCCAAGCCCGGCGAAATCACAAAAGCCGAGCAGTTGGGCGGTGAAATTCTGGCGCATTGCATTGCTGTGGGCGGCACGATTACCGGCGAGCATGGCGTCGGGGTCGAAAAAATAAATCAGATGTGCCTGCAGTTTTCGGCAGGCGAGCTGATGCAATTTCAGGCGCTCAGGCACGCCTTCGACGGAGAAGGCCTATTGAATCCCGGCAAGGCGATCCCGAGCTTGCACCGTTGCGCTGAATGGGGAGCAATGCATGTTCATCAGGGTCGGTTGAGTTTTCCTGATATCGAACGGTTTTAGGTTCGAGAATTGAGTAGGTTTCGTTAGCGGTGAGAGGTCAAATTAACTGCCCAAGCCCGAAAGCGCCCAGGTAGGTTATTATGAAATACAACAGAGCCAGGGTAACGCTGGCAACGATATTGATCTCGATAACTTGTTTAAAGATATAGGTGACCAGCGCAAAATCCCAAAAAATCAGCGCAAACAAAAGGTAATAGCTTATCGGGTCTTCGCTGACGGTCACCCAGATCATCACCGGAATAATGAACAAGGCGACCACATTCGCGCAGAGCATCATCGCGGTCGTGACCTGCAAGAAGCCGTACAACGTTTTATTAAGAAACATCATCAGGCCGATAAACAGCAGGGTCAGTCCCGTCTCGAGCGTGACTTCGTAAAATGACTCGAACGGGTCGTCGGTCATATTGGCCTGCAGGAAATACTGGACCAGGAAATAAAAAACCAGATTCTGTTTAAAAAAACCGGTTGATCGAGTCAATTCGAGCGGATTGTGCCGGAACCAGCATAAAGGCAGGTACTGCCTGATGATGTCGACGGTTGCCATAATGTTACAAGCCCGTGAGATGCTAGCGACCGATGCTGTTTATTTAGGGCAATTGCTTAGGTCCCGTGCTATCCGCAAAAACATCAAAAAGTTGTGCGTTATAGGCGCTGAACGTGTCATTCAGGGCTTGCACGAGATCCTTGGTTTTACTCGTCAATTGAGACAGCCTGGCTTTGGTTTTTTTATTCCAGAAGGCGGGTTCGGAAATCGGCAGCATCATCCGGGAGAATGTCAGGTTTTTTTCAAACATGCCGCCCAGATTTTCGAGCAAATGCAGTTCCTTTTGGCGGTCGTTCATTTGTTTGATGATCAGCTTCCCGTGCAGCCGGCTGAAGATCAGGTGAATCGGCGTCATGATCGCAATCAGCACAAGAAGCGTAATCGGTCCTAAAATCGGGTCGATCAATGTAGCCAGGACGATACCGGTATTGATTTCCGCGAACAGCGCGAGAACGATGAACAGGCTGAGCACCAATAGGCTGGACATATTGACCCGTTCCTTCCAGGTTGAAATGCCTTTTCTGACTTCGGGAACCACGACATTTTCGATCTCGTCGATATTGCTTTCGAGCGTCTGCAGAATACGGTAAGTCCGCTCATAGCCGACATTGGCAAGGCGTTGATCAATCAGGCTGAAGTCGGTCTTGCCGGACTGCGGGATGAAGCCCGTGTCCTGGCTTGGCAAAATCATGAACTGACCGGAGGAAATGCCGAGATCCGCCAAGCGCCGTTGCCAGCTTGAAATGATTTCCCCGGATCTAGCCGCATTTAATGCGGCTGGAGCATCGATCAAGTAAATCAGTTTGTTGGTGTCCTGGTGCAGCTTGATCTGGGCAATCAATTCGTCCAGCAAAGGTGAAGGCGTTTCGAAGGTATCGGTAAAAACGAATACCGTGTCCGAGTTTTCGATCGCGTAAGTGATTAAAAAGGAGGTGACGGGGGTGGCCGGGGTGGCGCTGATGCTGGGTGTTTCAATGAATAGCTTGCCTTTCAGGTGATCGCTCGGCAGTGTTCTGAGCTCCAGATAGGCATTGATACGATTGCCTTCGCCAGGCTGTAAGCGCTCGATCTTGTGGCTGATTTGATAAAACGGGAAACGATGATCGACATCGAGCGCGGTGCCGGGTAGGGTGGTCGGGCTGGTCTGATTGTTGTGCAGCAGCACTGAAAATTTGTTATGCGAGGTTTGCAGGCCGGTCAACTGAAGATCGGACCCGAAATAAGCATTTATGAATTTCGACTTGGCATTCGAGGCTCCGCCGATTAATGTAACGATTGGCCACCACGAGCTTTTGGTAGCGGTAGTGTCATCGGCTCCGATCAGGCCGAGATCGTATTCCAGCTGGTCAAGCTCATGAAAGACTTTAGCGGTTTTTTGCAAAATCGGGCTGTCGCTGGCGAAATATTTTTCCAGATTGGAGAGATACTTGCTTACAGTCTTTTCAGTCATGTCTTCACACCGGTTTGTTAAATTTATTATTTTGGGTATAAAAAGCCGAATGCTGGCCGTCATGTTCGGGATGGGGTTTGGTATTCCCCTTGACATGACCGATGCGCAAGGCCTGCTACCGGTTTATTAAACCGTGCTCTACAAGTTTTAATTTCATAAGGCCATTATTAAGCATAAACGCTTAACGAAGCAGTTATAAAAACCCTTGCCCACTGCTCCGAAAGAAAACTGCGGAAAAAGCATAGTCGCACGATGATACAAAAAATGGAGCAAATATTAAAGGTATTTTATTAGCTGAAGTAAGCTGTGGGGAACTGCCGGGTTTGGCTGGTAATTCCCGTTTGGGCACGAGGCGAGGGCTTTGACTGATGATTCACTGGCAAAGCCATATAGGCCATAATTTATAGAGTGACAGGATGACGTTCAGCCGGGGATTGATTTTGCCTTGCCGGATTTGTGCGTATTTTTATCCACGTGGATGGCGAATTTGTGTATATTTGCAATTTTTAAATCGGGCCGCTTCTCGTCCCCTCTAAACGTTTGAATCGCCGATCGACCATGACACCGCCGTATTTTTTTCGTTTGTCTCTCTTGTTGCTGGTTTACCTGTTAGCGGGGTGCGCGCTACCCGAGGTTGGTAAGATCAGCGGGACCGGCCTAAGCAAGGAAGAATTTGCAAGTTATGCCGAAGCTGTGTTCCGTTTTCAAAACCGGATGACCAGCGAGGTGATGATGCTGACGTCAACGGATGAGGAGGGAGATTTTGCCGGCTTGTTGAAGTCCGAACAGCATATGCAGCAGGTTTGTGCGCCGTTGAACGAATATGTGTCCCGTGATATTGACGGACTCAGTAGTGGTTTGAGCTTGCAGCAGCAAGTCGTGAAAACGGCGTTGGCCTGCGATCGTGCTGCGCATGAGGTTGAGCTATTGCTGAAAAATTAAGTCGGCTGGCTGGGGTGTCAGCCGATGTTGGAAAATGGATTAGGAAAAGCCGGTTTTCATTCGCCCATCTCGTAGGTATTGCGCCCTTTGAGCTTTACCGGTCGCAAGATCGTAGGCTGAGGCGGTTTGCTGCGATCGGGCTCGGGGTAATCCAGCGTATAATGCAACCCCCGGCTTTCCTTGCGCAGCATCGCGCTGCGGATGATCAATTCCGCAACGATGACCAGATTGCGCAGTTCGAGCAAGTCGCTGGTGACCCGGAAATTGCCGTAATACTCGGCGATTTCCTTTTTGAGCAGTTCGACGCGATTCCTTGCCCGATGCAAACGTTTATCGGTGCGGACGATGCCGACATAGTCCCACATGAAGTTTCTGAGCTCGTTCCAGTTGTGTGAGACGACCACTTCTTCATCGGAATCGCTGACTTGCGACTCATCCCAGGCCGGCAACTCCGGCGGAGGAGCAATCCCGGGCAGTTTTTTGATCAGGTCGATATGGGCGCGCTCCGCAAATACCAAGCATTCAAGCAATGAATTGCTGGCCATCCGGTTTGCGCCGTGCAGTCCGGTACAGGCGACCTCGCCGATCGCATAAAGATGGGCGATATCAGTACGCGCATAGCTGTCGGTCATTACGCCGCCGCAGGTATAATGAGCTGCAGGAACGACTGGAATCGGCTGGCGGGTAATGTCGATGCCATAATCGAGGCACTGTTGATAAATGGTCGGAAAATGCTCGCGGATGAAGGTTTCCGGTTTATGGCTGATATCCAGGTAGACGCAGTCAATGCCCCGCTTTTTGATTTCGGCGTCGATTGCGCGGGCAACGATGTCGCGCGGCGCGAGTTCGCCGCGCGGATCGTAGTTTTGCATGAAAGGCGCCCCGTTCGGCAGGATCAGCTTGCCACCTTCGCCCCGTACCGCTTCGCTGATTAAGAAAGCACGCGCTTCGGGATGATACAGGCAGGTCGGATGGAACTGCATGAATTCCATGTTGCTGACCCGGCAGCCCGCGCGCCAGGCCAGCGCAATGCCGTCGCCGGTTGAACTTTGCGGATTGGTGCTATAAAGATATACCTTGTTGGCGCCGCCGGTCGCCAGCACGACGGCGCGGGCGGCGATCGTTTTGACCTGTTGTTCCTGGGTATCCAAGACATAAGCGCCGAGTATGCGTCTGCCGATCGGGCTCGCGCTGTCCGCCGAGGGGCCGGTAATCAGTTCAACAACGTTATGATTTTCGAGCAAATCGATATTGGCATGTTCGCGGGCGCGTTCGATCAGCGAGAGAGAAACCGCCTTGCCGGTTGCATCGGCCGTATGGACGATGCGCCGATGCGAATGGCCGCCCTCGCGGTGCAGATGCAGTTTAAATTCTCCGGATTCGGTTTCTTCTCCGGTAAAAACTACGCCCTGACTGCGCAGCCAATTGATTGAGCTTTTACCGTGTGTGACGGTCAATCTGACAATCTCGGGGTCGCAAAGACCGGCGCCGGCATCCAAGGTATCCTCAATATGTGATTCGATCGAGTCTTCGGCGTCAAACACGGCGGAGATGCCGCCTTGGGCATAAAAAGTACTGCCTTCCGTTAATGCGAATTTCGAGAGGACAGCCAGTTTAATTCCGTGTTCGGCAAGTTTTAAAGCTAAACTTAAGCCGGCGCCACCGCTGCCGACGATTAAAACGTCATATTGAGTTGCTGGAGTTTGCATCTGAAGGAGATAAAAGAGTATACAGAATAGTAATCACAGGAAGGATTTTGCTGTCCAGAAAAATGCAGTGGGTTCGGTTAAGACTAGTATTAATTGGCAATTTATGTTAATTGAATAAAGTATCGTAGTGATAAATCAATACTTGTCTATGGGCCGGACTGGCTTAGTTGACAAGCTTAATGGATAATAACCATTTTTGCCGTGATAGCAATTTTTTTTGTCACTGCCGAACTAATGCGCTTTAATTCTGTCCATTCTACCATCCACAGGCACAAGTGAAGAGTCATTCAAGGGCGAGCGAACAACTGGACGAAGACCTGGTATTGCGAGTGCAGCAGGGGGATAAGTCCGCGTATGATCTTTTAGTGATCAAGTATCAACATAAAATTGTCCAACTGGTCAATCGCTATGTTAAAGATCCGAGCGAATCGCAAGATGTCGCGCAGGAGGCTTTTATCAAAGCCTACCGGGCACTGGGCAGCTTTCGCGGCGAAAGTGCTTTTTATACCTGGCTCTACCGGATCGCGATCAATACTGCGAAAAATTATCTGATGTCCAGGTCAAGACGAAATGTCGATATGCAGATAGATGTACAGGATGCGGAAGTTTATGAAAACCTGCCGCAACTGCATGGTCAGGAGACGCCCGAACGGGAACTGCTGAGTCGTGAAATTGTCGAGACAATCAAGTCGGCAATAGCAAAACTGCCTGAAGAAATGCGGGTGGCGATTATGTTAAGGGAGTTTGAAGGAATGAGCTATGAGGAGATTGCTCAGGCGATGGATTGCCCTGTAGGAACTGTACGCTCACGCATTTTTAGAGCACGTGAAGCTATTGATAATAAACTCAACCCCCTGCTCGATTGACGGTGATATTCGATGCATGAAGATCTGAATAATAAACTTTCCCAATTACTGGATGATGAGCTTCCTTATGAAGAAGCCTTGAATCTTTTACAAAAAATGCGGATCGACTCACAATTGGCCGACAAGATGCGCCGTTATGAGGCGGTCAGCCATGCACTCAAAAACGACGATTTGTTAGTAGCGGCACGGCCTGATTTCATTAGCTCAGTCAGCAGCCAGATTCAGCTCGAGCCGGCTTATCTAATTACGAACGCCGACCCGCGTTCGGTTCATCAGCGGCGGTTTACGCGATCGCAAAAAATTGCAGCTGCAGCCGCATCGGTTGCGGTTATTGCTTTTGCTTCGCAGATGCGGCGACCTGAACCGGCCACCAAAATGCTGGTGGCTACGATCAAGCCTTCGACCAACCCAGTCTCGAAAACGGAAACTTCCAAAATGCCTCGAGATACTTCTCCGGTCAACCGACAAATCAACGATTATTTGCAAGCCCACAGCAGCATTTACACGAACGGACAGGTTGACCTTTATCCCTATGCGCAAGTCACTCATTACAGTCAAAAATGACCGTGGTTGTCCGCTTCATCCTGATATTTTTCTTTACAATCGGATCTGTTTTCGCTGACGAAAATAAGTTAACCGCCAAACAAATCTTGGCGAACATGATTCAGTCCTTGAGGGCGCTCAACTACGAAGGCACTGTCGTGTTTCTGCGCGACGGCCGGCTCGAAACCATGAAATATTTTCATGCGGTCAAGCAAGGCAGGGAGCAGGAGCGTCTGGTAGCATTGAACTCGCCATTGCGGGAAGTTGTCAGGAATGGCGACCTGGTCAGTTGCCGTTATAATGATACCCAAGCTGTTGTTTTCGATCATAGGCCTTATGAGCGGTCATTTTTGGTCAATTTTTCAAAGGGCCTTGATGACTTGGGCGATTTTTATGACTTTGCGCTGTCGGGCGAAGAAGATGTGGCGATGCTTTCTGCCTATGTTATTGATGTGCAGCCGAAAGACGAATTCCGGTTTGCGCGGCGGATCTGGGTCGAAAAACTCCAGTTTTTGCCGTTGAAGGTTGCCGTATATAATTCTTCCGGTGCGCTTCTCGAACAAGTCGTGTTCACCGAGCAGCGTGTCAAGGCGGCACTGCCTTTCAGCGAAGCGATATCTGAGACAGGCCATCAGAGTGATATGGTAGGACGGGCGATCAAAGACGGGGATTTCGGCGCATTACCCTTTATCGTAACGAGTCCGCCGGCAGGGTTTAAAGCGATTTACTTTGCCCGAAAAACAATGCACGACTCTCATTTACCTGTTGATCATTTGTTGATGAGTGATGGCCTGACGTCGATTTCCGTGTATAAGGAAAGTAAAAATCCTGAGATGGACCTGGGTTTGCGATCTGTCGGCGCGATCAACTACTATAGCCTCAATCTCGAAGATTATCAGGTTACAGCGATGGGCGAAGCCCCGCCGATCACCGTGAAAACGATCGTTGACGGCATTAGACTTAAATCCGCCGTTCACTGAGAAGCATCAGCCAAAATAACTTTTGAGGCGCAAGACGGGTAAATTGACCCTTCGGGGAAGGGGGGATTATCCTCAGCCAATAGTTTCAATCTTGCCGGCAGCTGTTCGTTATCCAGATGAGCTTGTGCGAATCGGCAATTTTGAATAGTTTAACAGTCTATTTTTCGGTCCTATTGTCCATTGTTTGAAATGGTTAATAGGGAATAAATTTTTATTTAGTTGGAATTAGAAATTTTATGCTTAGAAGGCTTGGTTGGTCCGTTTTTCTGGTCTTTTTGTTTGGTCATGATGTATATGCGCAATTGCCGGATTTTACCGAAATGGTCAAAAAAAATGGCGTGGCGGTCGTAAACATCAGTACCACCCAAAAAGCTTCTCCAGAAGCTAGCAATCTTACTCAGGAACAGCCCCAATTGCCCGAAGACTTGCCGCCGGAAATGGAAGAGTTTTTTAAACACTTTTTCAATGCGCCGGGCGGCGATTACATCCCCAGAGATACGCAGTCACTGGGTTCCGGCTTCATTATTTCGACGGATGGTTATGTGCTGACCAATCATCATGTGGTCAAGGATGCCGACGAAATTGTCGTCAAGCTGACCGATAGGCGAGAATTAGTGGCAAAGCTGGTTGGCTCTGATGCGCGCACCGATGTTGCATTACTGAAAGTCGATGCCACCGACTTGCCTGCCGTGACGATTGGTTCGCCGGAAAGCTTGCAGGTTGGGGAATGGGTGTTGGCGATCGGTTCGCCTTTCGGTTTCGAACAGTCGGTAACGGCCGGCATCGTCAGTGCGAAAGGGCGGAGTCTGCCCGGCGGCAATTATGTGCCTTTCATCCAGACCGATGTCGCGATCAACCCCGGCAATTCCGGCGGGCCCTTGTTCAATATGAACGGAGAGGTGGTGGGGATCAATTCGCAAATTTATAGCCGGACCGGCGGTTTCATGGGGCTGTCGTTCGCGATTCCAATGGACGTCGTGAGTAATGTCGTCGATCAGATCAAAACGAAAGGCAAGGTATCGCGGGGATGGCTTGGCGTACAAATTCAGGATGTGACTCGTGAGCTGGCCGAATCGTTTGGCATGAAACGTCCGCACGGCGCCTTAGTGGCGAAAATCGTGCCCGGTAGTCCGGCGGAAAAAGCCGACATTCAAATCGGCGACATCATCACCGAATTTAACGGTCACGAAATCGAAACCTCAGGCGAATTGCCGCCGATGGTCGGCATGACGCCGATCGATGAAAAAGCGGAAATCAAGTTGATCCGCCAAGGTGAAACGAAGAACGTGCCGATCAAGATCGGTTTATTGCCGGAGCAGGAAGAAAAGCTGTCGGAGGCCGGTAAAAAAGGCCAGATCAAATCCGACAATAAACTCGGTATTACGGTAACTGATCTGACCGCCGAGCAGCGGGAAGCTCTGGAAATCACCAAAAACGGCGTGCTTGTGCAAGGCGTCGGCAAAGGGCCAGCCAAAGAGGCAGGAATTCAGCCAGGCGATGTGATCTTGCGGATTCAGAGCACGGCAATCAAAACTGTTGCCGATTTTGACAAGACGGTCAAAAATCTGCCGGAAGGCAAATCGATTGCGCTGCTGGTTCAGCGACGCGGCAATCCGATATTTTTGGCGCTTAAAATAGGTAAATAATATTGTCTCTTTCCGGCTCCATCGCGATACATCGATGGGGCCGGAAGAGGGGCTCTGCCTAATACCTAATTCGCGATTAAATAGCCTTCAAATCGGGTACGAATTTGCTCGGCAATAACTGCGGTTCGGGATTCAGTATAAGGAATGCTGTCGAATTTCCCCCAGACGGGTCCAGGCCAGGCGGCATCGGTCTTGTAGCGGACGATATGGTGGATGTGGAGCTGCGGGACCAGGTTGCCGATTGCCGCAATATTCATTTTATCGGCCTGATAGAGGTCGGCAAGGTTTTTGGCAAGAAAACTCGATTCCGCAGTCAAGATAATCTGATCAGCTTGGCTTAACTGATAAATTTCGGTCAACTCGGGTTGTTCCGGCACCAGTATAAACCAAGGGTAATGGCTGTCATTCATCAGCAGGAGCCGGCACAGCTCGAAGCGTCCCAGCGTGATACAGTCTTGCGCCAAGCGCGGATGCAAGGTAAAAGGATCAGTCATGCGGGTCTAGAGTCTTAATGTCAGGAAAAATTCAGGCGTTCCATTAAATAGCACAGACAATCCTGTTTGATCACGCGCTCGTCCAGCGTCAGCATCGATGGCATTGCCGGACGGGTGATTTGCAAATTTCCGTTGCTCAGGTCGAAAAACTGATCGGTTATGTTTGTTCCTTGTTCATCTTGGACGAGCACGGGTGAGGACAGCGGACCTTTACGTACCTGGCCCAGAATCGTCCCTGCCGCAATTTCGGTGAAATTCATCCGTTCCAGATCTTCGCTCAATATTAAGTCGCAATCGTTTTGCCTGAAGCTGAATGAAACATTATCGGGGATTCTGACCTGTGCGACTGTATGGAACAGATCAATGTCGCAGGCGTGCACCGGGTGTTCCGGCAACGCAGAAAGGTGCAGGCAGCTATCCAGGAATTCAAACGCATGATCGATGCCGTACTGCTGGCCGGGTCGGCCGCATTCGAGAGTCACCGACGGACATAATTCGGCAAAGGCGGCCGATTGAACGCCGGTTGGTCGTTTAAAATAAACAATCAATCGCCCGAATAACGCCGCCAATTGCAAAAATCTGTTATCAAGCCGATTGACGCAGGCATAATGAGGATTCAAGCCGGTATTATTATGAATATCGACGCTCACGAAGGGCCGGTATTCCCGCATTATCGTGAAGACGGCGGCGGCCATCTCGGTTTCTGCAGAGACCGGCAATTCGGTGCCAGGCCAGATTCGGTTGTAGTCAGGCTGATGCTCCAGTCGTCGTACATTTTGCGCGGCCGCCTTGATATTGCCGATAAACAGCGCGAGCGATCTCGGTAACTCGCGATCCTGGTATTTCTTGAGCAGCCGCTGGACGGCCTTGAAGCCGGTGGGTTCATTGCCGTGCAGCAGCACTGAAATGAATAGCGGTTCGTCCAGTTTGCCCGTCAGATGGATCAGTGTGGGATTCGGCAATAACCTCTGCAATTGCACAGTCTCGGCTTCCAGAAAGCCGGTCGGCAGATCATGTCGTTGTGTAAAAAGTTGCTTTGTTATTGCCATTCGCTGACCGGTTTGCCGCTGTTCTGGTTTTTTAAATAGGTGCGAGTCAAGGCTGTAAAATCGCGGCAATGCTCTTTTGCATAGCGCTGCTGCCAGCTGCAGCCGTTTTGTTTATTCGCGAGGCGCTGGCGGATGATGCCTAAATAATCGTCGATGTCGGCAGCACTTACTCCGAATGATTGTAAGCCTTTGATTGCACGCGGCAACAGTTCAATTCGCAAGAGCGGCTCGATTCGATGTCTGGCACCGTCAAACCAGACGAGTGTGCTATCGAGACCGTGCCGCGCGGCATGGTAAAAGTTATCTTTGGCTTCCGGAAAAGTGAGCGGCAGGCCATGGTTCTGCACGTGCTCGCAAATGTTTTGCGCCAATCCGAAATAAAATGCCGCATTCGCGATCGCATCGATCGGCGTCGGGCCGGATGCGGGAGTGCGGTGTTCGATGCGAATATGAGGTGTGCCGTCCGGATCGAACCCGATCAGAGGTCTGTTCCAGCGCCAGATTGTGCCGTTATGAAGACGTAAATGCGCAAACTGTTCGGGGTCGGTATTCAGGCTGACCGGAAGCAAGACCGGAAAATGCACCAGATTTTCTTCGAAACATTCGAGCACCGACTGCCGCAGATAGCCCGAACCGAAGCTGACGCGATGCAGCGGCCCGTGCGCAGCGCCCTCATAACCGCCTGTTTCTGCGGCCTGCTCGAACAACGGAATTCGGGTTTCATGCCAGAGCTCCTTGCCGAACAGAAACGGCGAATTGGCGCTGATTGCCACAACCGCGGCGGAGGCGATAATCGAGGCATTATAAAAATGATGGGCAAGGTCCTGCGGTAACTGAATGTGTGTTTGAAACGAGGTGGTAGCCGATTCGATCATCACATTATAGTGGTCGAATTTGAGATGTTCGATGCCGTTGATGTCGATATGAATCGGTTTGCCGCGCGCCTGCAGGATTTGCTCGTTCAGAGCCTTGTAACGGTGCATGTCGGACATATTGGCGAGATGCAGATCGCCTTGCGCGAGCGTCGGCAGGATACCGATCATTACTATGCTATGGCCCATGCTCTCGGCATGGTAGTCGGCCTTTTGCCAGCTGTGCTCCAATTGAGCGTGCAATTGGCTTAGCACACTGCCAGTCAAAGGGACGGGTTCGCAGTTTAGCTCGAAATTAAACTTCGCAAGTTCGGCGCTGGCCAGAGGATCGTTTAGCGTCTCCAGGTACAGCTTATTGATCGGTGCCGGTCGCATCGCCTTATCGACCAGCCAGGCTTCGATCTCGAAGCCAGCAACAGGCGGCTGGGCCGAACACGACGCCTGTTCGATTGCCCGCTTGAGCAAAGCGGTTTCCTGAGCGAGTTTTTGATGAAAAACAGTAAAATCGCTTTCGTCAAATTGGGTCCGCGTAATTTCTTGTCCCATAACGGCATCCTGGCTGATGACGGCGCCTCCATCATACGGGCTTTCCGAAGGCGGCGTCAATGATTGGTGTTATGCGTCGGTAATCGCCGCCTCCAGTTGCTTCCATCGATTTACGATCTTGCAAAATAGCGTCGCGGTCATTTCCGCATCATAAAGTGCCGAGTGCGCTTTCTCATTGTCCCATTCGAGGCCTGCAGCTTTTGCTATTTTGGCCAGTACCGTTTCCTGATAGACGAGGCCTCCTAAAGTAGCGGTGTCGAAAGTGCTGAACGGATGAAATGGGCTGCGTTTGTTCTGGGTGCGCTGAATCGCCGCATTCAGAAAGTTCAGGTCGAAAGCCGGATTGTGCCCGACCAGAATTGCGCGCGTGCAGAGATTGCGTTTCACGGCATGCCGGATCGGTTTGAAAATCATATGCAGCGCTTCATCCTCGTCGATCGCCATTCGAAACGGGTGATATGGATCGATCCCATTGAATTTGAGCGCGGACTCGTCGAGCTCGGCATTTTTGAAAGGAATCACGTGGGTAGAATAGCGTTCGGTGATTTCCAGGTCGCCGGCCGCATTGAATTCGACGATCACCGCCGCAATTTCCAGCAATGCATTTCTCTTCGGATTAAATCCGGCCGTTTCTATGTCTATAATTACAGGCAAATAGCCTCTAAAGCGCCGGTCGAGAGGAAGTATGGGGGTATCCATTAAGAGAAGATATATAGGGAATTAAGCAGGTGGATAGAAGGTGACTGTCGGGAACTCGAAGAGTCACTGCATTTATGATATGTTACGCAAAGTTTAACGGTATTGAAACCATAGCGACATTTAAGAGTGGGCCAAATGCAAAAATTTAGAACAATAACAAAATGGGCAGTATTGGGCTTGGCATCAATGATGACTGCTTGTGCGACGACCGCCCCTAAAGATGAGCGCGATCCTTGGGAAGGGTTTAACCGCAACATGCAATCTTTTAATGATAACCTCGATGATTATGTGATGAAACCTGTAGCGAAAGGTTATCAATGGATTACTCCCTCTTTCGTAGATCGCGGCATTACCAACTTTTTTAGCAATATCGGCGATATTGGCGTAACACTCAACGATTTTATGCAGCTGAAGTTGGCTCAGGGAGGGCAGGACGGTGCGCGCTTTTTGGTTAATACGGCTGCCGGCGTTGCAGGTTTCATCGATGTGGCGTCGATGATCGATTTGCAGAAGCATAACGAAGATTTCGACCAGACCCTGGGTTATTGGGGAACTCCGACCGGGCCTTATCTGGTATTGCCGTTTTTTGGGCCCAGTTCCCCGCGGGGTGTTGGGGGGTTGGTTGGGGATGCGGCAATGAACCCTATCAGTTATTTGGACTTAGGACTGTCTACCGGTCTCGCTACCGCCGTTTCCGGGGGGCTCTTTGCGACGAATGCGGTCGACTTGCGGGCCGACAATCTCAGCTCTGAGAAGATTGCAACCGAAGCGGCGGTGGACCGCTATGATTTTTTCAAGAATGCTTATTTGCAGCAGCGTGAGTATCTGGTTCATGACGGTAAAATTCCGGAAGATAAGGAGCATAAGGAATATCATTTTGACATAGACGAGGAGTTGGATAAGGAACTGGCGCCACCGGTTAAGCCTTATTAAGTTACGAGGCGGCTGTAATCAGTCGGCTCAGTGAAGCCTTCGATGAGAGACGTGATATGGCGGCAGCCACCGGGCTCGGCAAACAGCCTTTATCAGGAGTGGAGTATATGAGTTGGGCTTGCTGCCCTTCAAGCCTCCTATTTTGATGTTTATGATGGGGGCCGGCGCCTTGCGCAGCCGGCTTTCTCATTGGGGATAAATACGCAGCGTCGCTGTCTGTTAATATCACGGGAGTCGGGCTATGCTGCTGCCATTTTCCAGTGCAAATGTTCTCCCGCTTTTAAAGGCGTTAAGGTTACATCGCCATCTTTGTAAACCGCCGGCGTCTGCCAATCAGACCTTTCCAGTGTGATAGTGCCCTGGTTTCTGGGCAACCGGTAAAAATCGGCGCCGTAAAAGCTCGCAAAACCCTCCAGTTTATCCAGGGCGCCGGCCTTTTCAAAGGCTTCCGCATACAGTTCTAGGGCCACAGGCGAGCTGAAGCATCCTGCGCAGCCGCAGGCGTTTTCCTTTAATGAAGTCAAATGCGGCGCGCTGTCAGTGCCGAGGAAAAATTTCGGATTGCTGCTGGTGGCGGCCTGAACCAGTGCCTGACGGTGATGTTCGCGCTTGAGGACCGGCAGGCAATAATGATGCGGACGAATGCCGCCGGCCAGAATCGCGTTGCGGTTATACAATAAGTGTTGCGGCGTAATCGTTGCGGCGATGTTCGGCCCTTGCGCTTTCACGAAATCGACCGCCTCGCGCGTGGTCACATGCTCGACGACGATGCGCAGAGACGGGAAATGGTCGGCAATTTGGGTCAGCTGGGTTTCCAGAAAGACGCGCTCCCGGTCGAAAATATCGCATTGCTCGTCGGTTACTTCGCCGTGAATCAACAGCGGAATGTCCTGTTTTTCCATTTCCGCAAACAAAGGGTAAGCGGCCTCGATGTTCGCTACGCCCGCGTCAGAATTGGTCGTCGCCCCGGCGGGGTAGAGCTTGAACGCATGCACATGTTCCGAGGCGGCGGCTTTCCGGATTTCATCGAGAGATGTTAAGCCGGTCAGATACAGGGTCATCAGAGGCGTAAAATCGAGCCCTGCAGGAATCGCCTGCAAGATTTCCTGACGGTAAGCCATTGCCTGCTCCACGGTCGTGACCGGCGGCTTCAGATTCGGCATGATGATCGCGCGGGCGAATTGCTGGGCGGTATGCGGCAACACCGCTTTCAGCATCGCGCCATTGCGGACATGCAAATGCCAGTCGTCGGGGCGGGTGATAGTTAATTTCTTCATTTGAAAGGCCATTTTCTGTAGAATAACCTTATATTCTATCTTAGCTGCTTGAAAAATACGCCGGCAGCCCTATCTCAAGTATTGTTTTTTTATCGGAGTTCTCCATGCCAATTTACGAATATCAATGCCAATCCTGCGGGCATGAACACGAAGCCTTGCAAAAACTCAGCGACCAGCCACTGATCCAATGCCCTGCGTGCAGCAAGCCCGATCTGATCAAAAAGATCTCCGCAGCCGGCTTCCGCTTGAAAGGCGGCGGCTGGTACGAGACAGACTTCAAGAGCGGCACCAAGAAAAATGTCGCGGGCGAAAGTTCGGAGTCGCCCAAGCCGCACAGCTGCACTGGCAGCTGCAGCCACTAGGCGTGGCTTGAATAAACCACGCCAAGCAGTTAATATCGACCATTTTTTCGGATTTACAGGAACAACACCACCATGCGGACGCACAAGTGCGGGGAATTAACGAAACAACATACCGGGCAGACCGTCGAATTGTGCGGTTGGGTGCATCGCCGCCGAGATCACGGCGGGGTCATTTTTATCGATCTCAGGGACCGTGCCGGTTTGGTGCAGGTCGTCTTCGATCCGGATGTGCGTGAGGCGTTCTCTCTGGCCGAACATGTGCGCAGCGAATATGTGTTGAAAGTCGCCGGCACGGTGCGCGGACGCCCCGAAGGGACGATCAATCCAAACATGGGCACCGGCGAAATCGAAGTGCTGGTCAGCCAGATGGTCGTGCTGAACGAGTCCGAGACGCCGCCGTTCCCGGTCGAAAGCGAAATCGAAGTGAACGAAGAACTGCGCCTGCGTTACCGCTACATCGACCTGCGCCGCTTTGCGATGCAGGAAAAGATGAAGGTGCGCCGCGATGTCGCAAGGGTTTTGCGCAACTTTCTGGACGATCATGATTTCTTCGAGATCGAAACCCCGTATCTGACCAAGGCGACCCCGGAAGGCGCGAGGGACTATATCGTGCCGAGCCGTACGCATGAAAATGCGTTCTTTGCGCTGCCGCAGTCGCCACAGTTATACAAGCAGATTTTAATGATCGCGGGGATGGACCGCTATTACCAGATCGTGCGCTGCTTCCGCGACGAAGATTTGCGTGCCGACCGCCAGCCCGAATTCACCCAGCTCGATATCGAAACTTCGTTCATGGACGAAAACGAGATCATGCATATCATGGAAGAAATGATCCGCCAGCTGTTCCAGAAAGTGATCGGCGTGAACCTCGGTGCGCATTTTCCTCGTATAACCTATCAGGAAGCGATTTCGAAGTACGGTATCGACAGGCCCGACCTGCGCATTCCGCTGGAACTGGTCGATATCGCCGAGGACATGAAAGGAGTTGATTTCAAGGTCTTTTCCGCACCGGCGAACGATCCGCAAGGCCGCGTGGTTGCGATGCGCCTGCCGAAAGGCGGCGATCTAAGCCGGAAGGAGATTGACGACCTGACCAAGTTTGTCGGCATTTACGGTGCGAAGGGGCTGGCTTACATTAAAGTCAACGATCTCGCCGCTGGAGTTGACGGCCTGCAATCGCCGATCGTGAAGTTTGCTCCGGCCGAGGTTTGGGATAGCGTCCTGGCTAAGACCGGCGCGCAAAACGGCGACCTGATCTTTTTCGGCGCGGACAAGGCTTCGGTCGTAAACGAAGCGATGGGCGCGTTGCGCGTCAAGCTCGGCCACGACCTGGGTCTTCTGGAAGGCGAATGGAAGCCGGTCTGGGTTATCGATTTTCCAATGTTCGACTGGGACGAAAAAAGCCGCCGCTGGAACGCGATCCATCATCCGTTCACCGCGCCAAGCTGCTCGGTCGAGGAGTTGCAGGCGAACCCGGGCGCGGCCTTATCGCGCGCTTATGACCTGGTGCTGAACGGCACCGAAGTTGGCGGCGGTTCAATCCGTATTAACCGCTCGGCAATGCAGCAGTCCGTTTTCGAAATTCTCGGCATCAAAGAGGATGAAGCGCGGGAAAAATTCGGCTTCCTGCTCGACGCATTGAAATACGGCGCGCCGCCGCACGGCGGTCTGGCATTCGGCCTGGATCGTCTGGTCATGCTGATGACCGGTTCGACTTCGATCCGCGACGTGATCGCGTTCCCGAAAACGCAATCGGCGGCCTGTCCTCTGGTTAGTGCGCCGGCAGTCGTTCCCGAGGAACAACTGCGCGAGTT
Source organism: Methylomicrobium sp. (assembly GCA_051061015.1). Lineage (GTDB taxonomy): Bacteria > Pseudomonadota > Gammaproteobacteria > Methylococcales > Methylomonadaceae > Methylomicrobium. The sequence goes on along the minus strand of JBPFEG010000076.1, from coordinate 14,043 downwards.
GGGCATCAAACTGATAAAAACGGCAGCCAAAGAAAAACAGGCATAAGTAAAGTAAAAATCAGCAGTATCCGTGGCGCAAGGAGGCGCCGCCGTAATCAACAGTAGAACCAGGGATGGATCTTTTGGCAAGGCTCAAGGTCTTGTACACTATTTTTTCCTCGCAATTTTAATATGGCTAATACCCCTTTCCCGATAGAAGATTATGCTCTTTTGAGCGATGCCGAATGCGATGAGCTCATCGTTGCGGCCAAAGCGAAACTTGGCAAACGCTGCGTGATTCTGGGGCATCATTATCAGCGTGATGAAGTGTTCAAGCATGCCGATTTCACCGGCGACTCGTTGAAACTTTCGCGCAATGCGGCCGAATCCGACGCCGAATACATTGTATTTTGCGGTGTGCATTTCATGGCAGAGGTGGCCGATATACTGTCTCGACCCGAACAGATTTCTATCCTGCCCGATCTTGCGGCCGGTTGCTCGATGGCGGATATGGCCAATCTGCTCAAGGTGCAGAAATGCTGGAAAGAGCTGGCCGAAGTGATCGATGTAGAAAACGAGGTCACGCCGGTCACCTACATCAATTCGGCGGCCGATTTAAAGGCGTTTTGCGGCGAGCATGAAGGCATCGTCTGCACGTCCTCGAATGCACAGAAGATTCTCGAATGGAGCTTTGCCCGCCGGCCCAAGGTGTTGTTCTTTCCGGATCAGCATCTAGGTCGCAATACCGGTTACCGGATGGGCATTCCGCTCGAACAGATGGTCACCTGGGACTTCAACAAACCGCGCGGCGGATTGACCGAAGAACAGATCAAGAATGCCAAAATCATTCTTTGGAACGGTTTTTGTTCCGTGCACCAGGCGTTCAAGCCGGAGCAGATTGACCAGTTCATTGAGCGCTATCCGGATACGAAGGTCATTTCGCACCCTGAGGCACCGTTCGAAGTCTGTCAGAAATCCGATTTCATCGGTTCGACCGAATACATTCTGAAAACGGTGCGTGAAGCTGGGCCGAATACCCGCTGGCTGGTCGCAACCGAATTAAATCTGGTCAACCGCCTGAACGAGGAATGCAAGGCACAAGGCAAGCATGTGCATTTCATGTCGCCGATGCTGTGCATGTGCTCGACGATGTTCAGGACCGATCCTCAGCATCTGGCTTGGGTGATGGATAATCTGGCGGCGGGCCATGTGATCAACCGGATTTCGGTGCCGCTGAAAGAGGCGGCGCTGGCGAAAAAAGCACTGGAAAGCATGCTGGCGGTCGCGTAATCTGCTTGCCAAATAATCGTTTCCAGTTGTCATTGCTGTAATTTATCGAGACGGAACAAGATCAAGCCGGTTTCCATTAAATACCCGAGGTATGGCCGTATGCGCACGAATTTATTACAAAATTGGGTTACGCTGGTAACGTTTCTATTGGCGTTATCAGGGTTGGTGGGTTGCGGAAACGAGGCGCCGAAAAGCGCATTTCCGCAGCAAACCGTCAAAAAATACGAGCAGTCGGCCATTCTGGAAGGTTTGGTCTCCGATGATAAAGGGCCGATCAAGTCCGGCACGGTCAAGGTCAGCGACGAAAAGGGCACAGTGATTGCCGAAACGGCCTTGCAGGGCAGCGAGCATTATCGTGTTGAGGTGCCAGCCGGGACTATGCTGCCGATCGTGTTGACGTATTACCCGCTATCCGATGGTAGCTTATTGATCACCGCGGTGATCCATCCGACCGTGACTAAATACGATATTACTCCACTTTCGACCGCGATCGCGAAAAAAGCCAAGGCGCTGGGCGGTTATACGCATGGTAATCTGCTTGTCGCGGCGGAAGGGATGGGTACCGTGCCTGACGATAACAAAACCACCGCAGGTTTTCGCGGCGATCCGACCAAGCAATATGGCGGTTGGCATTGATCCCTTTTTATGTAAATACTTATTATAAAAACGTCTGTGGCGTGTTTATTGCGCCTTGATTTAAAACCGGTCGGCCGTTATAATTCCCCAGCTAAATCGAGAGGAGTGCTGTGTGGCAGATAGAAACCTGTCTACTGTCAGCAAGATACTGCTTTATCAAATTCTGATAATAATAATGATGACGGCCGGATTCGCCGTCGCTGGCGGGAAAATGGCGGCTCTGTCTGCGGCTCTGGGCGGTGCGGCGGCATTTTTTCCGAACCTGTTTTTTGCGTACAGAATTAAAAAGGCGACCGGGCAGGAAGCGCGCAAAATCGTCGTCTCCTTTTACACCGGCGAAGCGGGCAAACTGTTATTGACAGCTGCTTTTTTTGTCCTGATTTTTCAAATCCCTAATTTAAATTTATTACCGTTGCTCGTCGGTTATCTGACGGCATTGTCGGTTTTTTGGTTTGCGCTATTAATGCGCTGATTTTTTGACGAGAGAGGAACGATGGCAACCGAAGCGCACGCGGCTGAAGGGGCAACCGGCTATATCATCCACCATTTAACTCCGCTAAGCGTGGGTGAGGGGTTTTGGACCTTGCACCTGGATACCCTGTTTTTTTCGGCGCTGCTTGGCGGATTGTTCATTTGGTTCTTCAAGTCTGTCGCAGACAAAGCGACTGCGGGTGTGCCGGGACCGGTACAGAACGTCGCCGAAATGCTGATCGAATTCGTCGATCAACAGGTCAAAGATACCTTTCACGGTCGTAGCGCGCTGATTGCGCCGCTGGCATTGACCATTTTTTGCTGGGTATTCCTGTTCAATTTCATGGACTTGTTCCCGGTCGATCTTTTGCCGATGATCGGTTCGGCAATGGGTATTTCCTATCTGCGCGTCGTGCCGAGCACCGACCTGAATGCGACTTTCGCGATGTCGATTTCGGTATTCCTGCTAATCATTTTTTACAGCATCAAGGTCAAGGGCGTCTTCGGTTTTGCAAAGGAAATGCTGCTGCAGCCGTTCGGTCCCTGGCTGATGCCGTTCAACCTACTTTTGAAAGTGGTCGAAGAAATTGCCAAGCCGATCTCGCTGGGCCTGCGGTTATTCGGTAACCTGTATGCAGGCGAATTGATTTTCATTCTGATCGCCCTCCTGCCGTGCTACATACAGCCGGTCTTGAGTCTGCCGTGGGCGATTTTTCATATTCTGATCATTACTCTGCAGGCGTTCATTTTCATGGTGTTGACGATCGTCTACCTGAGCATGGCGCACGAAGATCATTAATCTGACTTTATATAACCATTCTTACAACTTAACTTTTTTACCTTTGGAGGTATTATGGAAATTGCAAAATTGATTGCTGATGTGCAGGGTATGACTGCGATTGCAGTGGGTCTGGTATTAGGTATGGGCGCGCTCGGAACCGCGATTGGTTTCGGCCTGCTGGGCGGAAAATTCCTGGAAGGCGCAGCGCGTCAGCCGGAAATGGTTCCTATGCTGCAAGTTAAAATGTTCGTTGTTGCAGGTCTCTTGGACGCGGTAACGATGATCGGCGTCGGTCTGGCTCTGTTCTTCACTTTTGCGAACCCATTCCTGTCAGCCGTTCAAGCCGCTGCGGGCTAAGTTGAGCCTATCATTTCATAAAAACGACAAGAGGAACGCATCGTGAGTATCAATGCTACTCTGATTGGACAAATGATCACCTTTGCGCTTCTGGTATGGTTTACCATGAAGTACATCTGGCCACCTTTGTTTAATTCCCTGGAAGAGCGGAAGAAAAAAATTTCTGAAGGTCTGGCCGCCGCAGATAAAAGCCAGGAAGACCTGAAGCTGGCCGAGAAGAAGGCAAAAAGCATCATCAAGGAAGCCAGGGATCAGTCTTCGGATATCGTAAACCTGGCGCAAAAACGCGCGAACGAGATCGTCGAAGAGTCCAAAGATAACGCCAACAAGGAAGCGGAGCGCCGTATTCAGTCAGCCAAGGCGCAGATCGAACAGGAAATCGAGCAAACCAAGGAAGCCCTACGTAAAGAAGTGGCAGCCTTAGCGGTCAGCGCGGCGCAACAGATTCTCGGTGCGGAAATCGATCAAAAAAAGCATCAGGACATCGTCAGCAAAGTCTCCGATAAATTATAAGGTTGAGCATAATGAGCGAATTGGCAACATTGGCAAGGCCTTATGCAGCGGCTGTCTTCAAGAGAGCCAAAGAAACCGGGTCCTCCGAAAAGTGGTCGAAAACTCTGGCGTTTCTGTCAACTATTCTGAACGATGACAGCCTTGCGGTTTACCTTAACAATCCGAAGGTGAGCAACGACCGCTTGACGAAATTGATGCTCGATATCTGCGCAGGTCAGCTTGATCAGGAAGGCACAAATTTTCTGAAACTGCTCGTGCAAAACCGGCGGCTGAATCTGGTTCCCCAGATCGCAAAGATTTTCGAAGACCACAAGGCAGAGGATGAAGGCTATCTCGATGTTGACGTCTATGCCGCTTATGAGTTTAGCGACGAAGGCAAGCAGCAGTTTGCCGCCAAGCTCGAAAAGCAATTCGGCAAAAAAGTACATATGAACGTTTCAGTCGATAAGTCATTGATCGGCGGTGTTTTGGTGCGCGCGGGCGACAAGGTGATAGACGGATCGATCAAAGGTCAACTCCAACACATGCAAAAAGCGCTACAGTGAGAGTGATAAAAAATGCAATTAAATCCATCTGAAATTAGTGATCTAATTAAAAAGAAGATCGAAGACTTCGATCTCGGCGCTGAAGCGCATACCGAAGGCACCGTAGTCAGCGTGACCGACGGTATCGTCAGAATTCACGGTTTGTCTGAAGCGATGCAGGGTGAAATGCTCGAATTCCCCGGCAATACCTATGGCATGGCGCTGAACCTTGAGCGTGACTCGGTCGGCGCAGTGGTGTTGGGGGCTTACCAGCATATTTCCGAAGGCGACACCGTCAAATGCACCGGCAAGATTTTGGAAGTGCCAGTCGGCGAAGCGCTGCTCGGTCGCGTCGTGGACGCTTTGGGTAAGCCGATTGACGGCAAAGGCGCGGTCGAAACGACCGAAACCTCTCCGATCGAAAAAATCGCACCGGGCGTTATCGCGCGTCAATCGGTCAGCCAGCCCGTGCAATTGGGTTTGAAATCGATCGATGCAATGATTCCGGTCGGCCGTGGCCAGCGCGAATTGATCATCGGCGACCGCCAAACGGGTAAGACCGCAATTGCGGTTGATGCGATCATCAACCAGAAAGGTACCGGCATCAAATGCATTTATGTCGCGATCGGCCAAAAACGGTCATCGATTGCGAACGTGGTGCGCAAACTCGAAGAACACGGCGCGATGGAACATACCATCATCGTATCCGCATCGGCGTCCGAATCGGCCGCACTGCAGTTCATTGCCCCGTATACCGGTTGTGCGATGGGCGAATTCTTCAGAGACCGCGGCGAAGATGCGCTGATTATTTATGATGACTTAACCAAACAGGCCTGGGCATACCGTCAGGTTTCGCTGCTCTTGCGCCGTCCGCCAGGACGTGAAGCATATCCGGGGGACGTGTTCTATCTGCATTCACGCTTGCTCGAAAGAGCGTCGCGGATCAACGCGGATGAAGTCGAAAAACTGACCGGCGGTAAAGTCAAAGGCAAGACTGGTTCATTGACCGCGCTGCCGATTATCGAAACACAAGGCGGCGACGTATCCGCGTTCGTTCCGACCAACGTGATTTCGATCACCGACGGCCAGATCTTCCTGGAAAGCAACCTATTCAACTCCGGTATTCGTCCTGCGGTCAACGCGGGTCTTTCGGTATCCCGGGTCGGCGGCGCCGCACAAACCAAGATCATCAAAAAGCTCGGCGGCGGTATCCGTCTTGACCTTGCGCAGTACCGGGAATTGGCAGCGTTCGCGCAGTTCGCCTCGGATCTGGATGAGAGCACCCGCAAGCAGATCGAACGCGGCCAGCGCGTCACCGAACTGATGAAGCAAAACCAGTATTCGCCGATGTCGGTCGCGCAAATGGCGGTTTCGCTGTATGCGGCGAATCAGGGTTTCCTGGATCCGGTTGACGTGAACAAGGTGTTGGCGTTCGAATCTGCATTGCAGTTATACATGAAAACGGAGCATGCCGCGCTGATGGACAAGATCAACGCGACCGGCGACTGGAACAGCGAAATTGAGCAAGGGTTGCAGGCTGCGATCGAAACTTTCGTCAAAACGCATAGCTGGTAAAGGGCGCATCTAATGGCAGTCGGCAAAGAAATACGCACCAAGATCGCGAGTATCAAGAATACTCAAAAGATCACTCGCGCGATGGAAATGGTCGCGGCGAGTAAAATGCGTAAGACCAAAGACAGAATGCAGGCGACGCGGCCGTATTCGAAGCAGATCGGCCGGATCATCAAGCATCTGGCCCACGCGAATCCCGAGTACAAGCATTCGTATCTGATCAAGCGCGATGTCAAGCGGGTCGGAATGATCATCATCAGTTCGGACCGCGGCCTGTGTGGCGGTCTGAATTCGAATCTGTTCCGGCGTACACTGAGCCAATTGTCCGAATGGGACAAAGCGGGTATCGGTGTCGATGTCTGCACGATCGGCACCAAGGCGACCGTTTTTTTCAGCAATCTGAAAAAAGTGCAATTGGTCGGCCAGATTTCGAAACTGGGCGATACGCCGCATCTGCATGACATCGCCGGAATCATCCGCTTGATGCTTGATGAGTACGATCAAGGCAAGATCGACGAACTGTACGTGGTCAGCAACGAATTCGTGAACACGATGACGCAGCGTCCGACGATCGAAAAATTATTACCGGTCGTGACTGAAGAAATCGAAGAAAAGCTGGGCGGCCATTGGGACTACATCTACGAGCCCGATGCGAAAGAGGTATTGGATCATTTACTGACCCGCTATATCGAGTCGAAGGTATATCAGGGGCTGGTCGAAAACAATGCCTGCGAGCAGGCGGCCAGAATGATCGCGATGAAAAGCGCATCGGATAATGCCGGAAACCTGATCGGCGAGTTGCAGTTGATCTATAACAAAGCCCGCCAAGCCGCCATTACTCAGGAAATTTCAGAAATCGTCGGCGGCGCAGCTGCTGTTTAAGCCCAAAAAAGCGAGACAAACAAGAGGAAAACTCAATGAGTTCGGGTAAAATCGTACAAATTATCGGCGCGGTTGTCGACGTGGAATTCTCCCGCGAAGAACTGCCCAAAGTTTATGATGCATTAAAAGTGGAAGGTGCCGATCTGGTGCTGGAGGTACAGCAGCAATTGGGCGATGGCGTGGCCAGAACGATTGCGATGGGCAGCACCGACGGCTTGAGCCGCGGTATGGCCGTGACCAATACCAAAGCGCCGATTTCGGTGCCGGTCGGTCTGGAGACTCTGGGCCGGATCATGAACGTCCTCGGTCAACCGATTGACGAAAGAGGTCCGATTGGCGAAAAGACTTCCTGGGGCATTCACCGCGAAGCGCCGAGTTATTCTGACCAATCCGCCGGAAACGAGCTGCTGGAGACCGGCATCAAGGTCATCGATCTGATCTGCCCGTTCTCGAAAGGTGGAAAGGTCGGCTTGTTCGGCGGCGCCGGCGTCGGCAAGACCGTCAACATGATGGAGTTGATCAACAACATTGCGACCGCGCATTCCGGCTTGTCGGTATTTGCAGGGGTGGGCGAGCGGACTCGTGAAGGGAACGATTTCTACCACGAAATGCAGGAAGCAGGCGTCATCAATGCCAAAGATCTGACACAATCCAAAGTCGCGATGGTTTACGGCCAGATGAACGAGCCGCCCGGAAACCGGTTGCGCGTGGCTTTGACCGGTCTGACGATGGCGGAATATTTCCGCGACGAAGGCCGCGACGTGTTGTTCTTCGTCGACAATATTTACCGTTATACCTTGGCCGGCACGGAAGTATCTGCATTGCTCGGCCGGATGCCGTCCGCGGTAGGTTATCAGCCGACCCTGGCGGAAGAAATGGGCGTACTGCAGGAACGGATCACTTCGACCAAGACCGGTTCGATCACCTCGATCCAGGCCGTTTACGTGCCTGCGGATGACTTGACCGACCCATCTCCGGCTACGACTTTCGCGCACTTGGACGCGACCGTCGTATTGTCCCGCCAAATCGCCGAGCTGGGTATTTATCCGGCGATCGACCCGCTCGACTCGACCAGCCGTCAGCTCGACCCGCTGGTCATCGGTCAGGAGCACTACTATGTGGCGCGTAAGGTGCAAAGCATCCTGCAACGCTACAAGGAACTCCGCGACATCATCGCGATTCTGGGTATGGACGAGTTGTCCGAAGAAGACAAGCTGACCGTGGCCCGGGCGCGTAAGATTCAGCGTTTCCTGTCGCAACCGTTCTTCGTGGCGGAAGTATTCACCGGCTCGCCGGGCAAGTACGTTTCGCTGAAAGACACGATCGCGGGCTTCAAGGGCATCATCGACGGCGAATACGACTCGATTCCGGAACAGGCGTTCTACATGGTCGGCACGATCGACGAAGCGCTCGAAAAAGCGAAGACCCTGAAAGGTTAATTTTAAGCAGGATACAACATGGTCATGACCGTACACGTAGATATCGTCAGCGCCGAAAAGGAAATCTTTTCAGGCGTTGCGGAAATGGTGTTCGCGCCCGCTGAAATGGGTGAAGTCGGCATCGCGCCGCGGCACGCGCCGATGATCACACGCCTGAACCCCGGCGAGGTCAGAGTCAAGATCAGCGACAAGGAAAGCCTCCCGTACTTCATTTCGGGCGGCATCCTGGAAGTGCAGCCACATCTGGTTACGATTCTGGCCGATACGGCGGTCCGGGCAAAGGATATCGATGAAGCGGCGGCCCTGCAGGCCAAAGCCAGAGCCGAGGAAGCCCTGGCCGACAAATCCGGAAAAATCGATTATGCCACTGCACAGGCGCAGCTCGCGCAGGCAATCATGCAGCTTCGTACCCTGGATCGGCTCAGGAAGCGCGGCGGTTAATCGCACCGCTCGGCGCAAACATTAAAAAAGCCCGATAGCGCTGAAAGACGTTATCGGGCTTTTTTGTTTATATTTGGTTACCGGGTTTGGGTAATTTGCCGGAAAGCATGCTTTGTGTCGAAACAATTTCTATAAAAATAAATCTGACACCACCGATACCGATACTCCACATTAAGCTGTAGCCTATAACTTTTCGTTTTTTCAAGCTTGACGCGCATTCACTCAAATGCGCGTAGGAAATTGCAATGAATTTGACCACTATTATTCTCGCCGCTGGAAAAGGCACCCGGATGCGTTCGGAATTGCCGAAAGTCTTGCACAAGATCGCCGGCAAACCACTGCTCCGCCATGTTTATGACATGAGCCATACGCTGGAAAATAATCGCATTCTGATCGTCTATGGCCATGGTGCGGAACGCGTGCTCGATACACTGAAAGACATCGATGCCGGATGGTTCGAACAAAAGCAGCAACTCGGTACGGGCCATGCCGTACAGCAAGTCAGCCACCAAATAAAAGATACTGATAATGTATTGATTCTGTATGGTGACGTGCCATTACTGAAACGTTCGACCGTGGAGCGACTGCTCGGGAATGTCAGCGAAAAATCACTGGCCTTGTTGACTGTCATACTTGACAAGCCAAAAGGTTACGGCAGAATTGTTCGGAACGATCGGGATTTGGTGATCCGTATTGTCGAAGAAAAAGACGCTTCGGAGTCCGAGAAACAAATTCGGGAAGTGAACACCGGTATCATGGCGATTCAGGGAGCTAAGCTGAAAAAATGGCTAGGCCAGCTGAAAAATCATAACGCGCAGGGCGAATATTATTTGACTGATATTATTGAAATGGCCGTTGCGGAAGAGGTTTCGATCGTGACGAGCCAACCTGATAACGAGGATGAAGTGCTCGGGGTGAACGACCGGAACCAGCTCAGCCATCTGGAACGGGTGTATCAAAACGAACACGCCAAAGCCTTGATGGCTCAAGGCGTCACGCTTTACGATCCGGCGCGTTTCGATCTCAGAGGCTCAATCGAAGCGCTCGGCCAAGATATCGAAATCGACATCAATGTAATCCTGGAAGGCAAAATCCGGATCGGCAATAACGTTAAAATCGGCGCGAATTCCCAGATCAGCGATTCGGTGATCGGAGACAATGTTGAAATTCTGCCGAACTGCGTGATCGAAAACGCGGTGATCGGGCCGGGCAGCCGGATCGGACCTTTTGCGAGACTGCGTCCGGAAACGGTTCTGGCCGACCATGTACATATCGGCAATTTCGTCGAGATCAAAAAATCTACCGTTGCCGACGGCTCGAAAATCAATCATCTCAGTTATATCGGCGACAGCACAGTCGGCAGCAAGGTCAATATCGGAGCCGGAACGATCACCTGCAATTACGACGGGGTGAACAAGTTCACAACCATAATTGGCGACGGCGCATTCATCGGCTCCGATACGCAATTAATCGCCCCGGTTACGGTGGGCAGCAATGCGACGATCGGCGCCGGTTCAACAATCACGCGTGATGTACCGGAAAATCAACTGACATTGTCGAGACCCAAACAGGTTTCGGTTCCCGGCTGGCAACGGCCCGTAAAAAAGGAAAAATAATATGTGCGGCATCGTAGGCGGCATTGCCGAGCGGAACCTGGTTCCGATCTTACTCGAAGGTTTGCGGCGTCTCGAATATCGCGGCTATGATTCGGCTGGGATCGCGGTCGTCGCCGGCAACGACATTCACCGGAAACGCGAAGTCGGCAAGGTCAAAGGGCTGGAAGATGCGCTCAGTCTCGAACCCTTATCCGGTACCCTCGGCATTGCCCATACCCGCTGGGCAACACACGGTAAACCGTGCACCGCGAACGCGCATCCGCATGTCAGCCGCAACAAGGTCGCGGTTGTGCATAACGGCATTATCGAAAATCATGAAGATTTGCGCTGTATACAAAAGCAGAACGGCTATGAGTTCACCTCCGAAACCGATACCGAGGTCGTTGTGCATGAGATCAATTACGCGCTGGAAACGGCGGACGGTCTGCTGGATGCGGTCAAGCGAACGGTCAAAAAGCTGGAAGGCGCTTATGCGCTCGGCATCATCAGTACCGAAGCCCCGGACCTTCTGATCGCCTGCCGCAAGGGCAGCCCGTTGGTGATCGGCGTCGGGATCGGCGAATATTTTATTGCCTCGGATGTGGCCGCCCTGCTGCCGGTCACCCAGCGCTTCATCTTTCTCGAAGACGGCGATATCGCCGCTCTCAAGACCGATGAGCTGGTCATCTACGACGCGGAAGACAATATCGTCGAGCGTCCGATCAAGGAAAGCAGCCTGAAGGCCGATGCGGTCGATAAAGGTAATTTTCGGCATTACATGCTGAAGGAAATTTATGAGCAGCCGTTCGCGATTTCGCAGACGCTGGAAGGCCGATTCGTCAATAATCGGCTGCAGGAAAACGCTTTCGGCCATAATGCGAATGAAATCTTTGACCGGATCAAATCAGTGCAGATTCTCGCTTGTGGGACCAGTTATCACGCCGGGTTGGTCGCGCTCTACTGGTTCGAAAGGCTCGCTCGCGTGCCTTGCGACATCGAGGTCGCCAGCGAATTCCGTTACCGGCATCCGGTGCTGATGCCGGATACGCTGATCATCACGATCTCGCAATCGGGCGAAACCGCCGATACGCTCGCTGCGTTGCAGGAAGCCAAGAAGCAGGGCGCCAAATACTCGGTTGCGGTCTGTAACGTGCCCGAAAGTTCTCTGGTCAGAGAATCAGATCTGGCGCTGATGACCAGGGCCGGCCCGGAAATCGGCGTTGCCTCGACCAAAGCCTTCACGACCCAGTTGGTAACGCTAATGCTTCTGGTGATCGCGATCGGCCGACGCTTTCATCTGCCGAACGCACTGGAGCAAAAAATCACCTCCGAATTGTTCGGTTTGCCAGGCAAAATTGAAAAAGTGCTGGAGTTGGATGATGAGGTGAAGGAACTGGCTCAGCAATTTGCCGAAAAGGAGCACGCCTTATTTCTCGGCAGGGGAACGCATTATCCAATTGCGATGGAAGGCGCGCTGAAACTGAAAGAAATTTCGTACATTCACGCCGAAGCGTATCCGGCCGGCGAATTGAAACATGGACCTCTGGCGTTGATCGACGCCGATATGCCGGTCATCACGGTCGCCCCGAACAACAGCCTGCTCGAAAAACTGAAGTCAAACATGCAGGAAGTCAGCGCCCGTGGCGGGCAATTGATCGTATTCAAGGATGAAACCTTTACGACCTCGAATGACGATAACGTGCGATATATCAAAATACCGAAGGTCGAAAACGAAATCGCGCCGATCGTATTCTCGATTCCGTTGCAGCTTCTGGCCTATCATGTCGCGGTATTGAAAGGCACTGACGTCGATCAGCCAAGAAATCTGGCGAAATCGGTGACTGTGGAATAACCGTGCTCAGCGGATTCTCGGTTTATTTTGTGATAATAAAGTTGTAAAACATTTAATAAAATCGTAAAAATTTGAACAAGCGAATTTAACAAAGTCGTAAATTTTTCGGTGAAAGGCACACAACATCGTCTGTATGAGTTGGTTCGCTTGCTCATACAGTCACCTACTCTTGCAGATATGACGCTTCTCTTTTTGGGAACGGCTCAGATCGACCTGAACCAGCCTATTACTCCTAATAATTAAATGTCGGCTGATGAACCGATGAAACATTCCGGCTTGATGGATGTTGTCGGGATCTAGAGCAATTCTCCATTAGCCAAGAGCATTGCAGCGGCATAAAATGAGGTCATTGTTGCAGCCAGTGTTTATTGAAGATGCCACGTCCTTATTCCGAAGATTTACGTCTGCGGGTTGCGCAGGCGGTAGAGAACGGCAAGACGACCCGCGAGGTCAGCGCCTTATTTCACGTCAGCCCCAGTTTTGTCTCCCGGATCCACCAGCTATGGCGCATGAGCGGCCAGGTGCCCAGCAAGCCGATCGGCGGTTATCGGCGAGCGATTCTGGAACCCTATGCCGATGCCCTTGTGGAACAGTTATCGCAACACCCGTCGATGACGTTGAAGGAACTCCAGCACTGGCTGGAAACCGAACACGCCTTGACCATTTCAATTGCGGCCCTGGATAAGTTTCTGCGTTTGAAGCTGGGTTTTCGCTATAAAAAAAACCGTGTTCGCCCGTTTACAACAGCGCGAGGATATGGCCGAGGCACGCACTCAATGGCAGGCTTGGCAAGAAAGCTGTGACCTATCCAATCTGGTGTTTCTGGATGAAACCGGGATCACCATCGACATGCTCCGCCGCTATGGAAGGGCTTTAGGCGGTGCCCGGTGTAAGGACTCTGCGCCGGCCGGCCATTGGAAAACCCTGACCTTCATTGCCGGCTTGCGGGCTGATCGGCTGACCGCGCTGCGGTGTGTGGATCAGGCGATGAATGGAGACGCCTTCAAAGAATACCTGCGTTCGCAACTGGGGCCGACATTAAAACCCGGGGATATGGTGATCTGCGACAATTTGCCGGCACACAAGGTGGCCGAGGTCGAAAAGATCATTGCCGCCCACGGCGCTGCCTTGAAATACCTGCCGCCTTACAGTCCGGACCTGAATCCGATCGAACAGGTGTTCGCTAAAGTCAAAGCCTTGCTGCGCCAAGCCGCCGAGCGCTCAATCGACAAGCTTTGGCAAACCCTCGGCAAATTGCCCGATGAGATTCAGGCAGAGGAATGCCGAAACTATTTCAAAAACGCGGGCTATGTCTTTAACTAATGGAGAATTGCTCTAAAACCCATGTAAAGTAAGGGACGGGTATTAGCGCGTCCCTTCTTGAACGATGGGTTAAGGGCTTCAGCCCTAAATTCATGGTAGGCAACGAATAAATGCGGATGGTGATTTTAGGGCTTCTTGGGTGATGCTTTTACAATCTCAACAACCTGGCCATTTACTCGACAGTAGGTTGCACTAACCCCGGTCTTCGGGTTGGTTTGGACGCTAGGAGGTCCCCCACAGTTAGCGATTTGCTCTGTATTTTTTATCAGGTATCTATCTGCCGCTTCGCCGTGCCCCGATCTACTCTCAGGGATAGCTTTTGGCTGTGCCTGAGAGGCGGTTATAAACAAACTCGAAAGCACAAAGACAAAAAACGCGCGAACAATAA
>JBPFEG010000075.1:0-118431 GCA_051061015.1 Methylomicrobium sp. | reverse complement strand
ATAAATAATAAATAATAAATAATAAATAATAAATAATAAATAATAAATAATAAATAATAAATAATAAATAATAAATAATAAATAATAAATAATAAATAATAAATAATAAATAATAAATAATAAATAATAAATAATAGTTTTATAATTTATTATTTAAATTTTAAGTAGAGTATTTATATGATGAGAAGTAAAAATGGCTGATTGTGTACCTCCTTGTAGGTACAGTCGATTAGGTCATTCACAAGTCCCTCAAAGCTAAGGAAAAGGAAAGGTGTTCGATCAAGGAGGGGAGGTGGGGTGAAAATCTCCCTAAAAATTCCCGGAAAACACTCGACGTACCCGACGACTCGACGCCAGCCCAGTAAAACCAAGGATTTCTAGGCGTCAGGTGTCATGGCGAGGCGACGGGTGGACTTGAGGTGCTGTCACAAAAAAGTCCCACATAGCACCCGACGCATTCGACGACCCGTCGCCAACTCATGCGTGGCAAGGATTTTAGGGAGATTTTTGCGGCGACGGAGCGACGAGTGGAGAACGTTAGCGGGAGATTCAGCTGGGTGCTTGTACAGTTACTTTGGCAAAATCGGCCAAAACCTGACTGACGAAACCAAAATACCAATGATCAATGTCTAACCCAAAGCACAGTCATAGGGTGTGGGAGTTTACGAACCGCACCGTTCGCGAACGATGCGCTCCACGCTGCTCAGCCCATCCTTGCGGCCCTGTTAATTAATAAAATCCCTGACAATTTAAATCCATCAATGCTAAATTTCATTGCACTCTGCCTGAGGGCTGAAAGCAAAAATTCAAATTGATTTGTTTTTTAAATTCAAAAACGATATACTCAGAAACATGCTAGTGACTAGGAGTATCTCCAGTCATAAATACTAGCCTCTACCTGCGTTTAGCCTAATTTATCTTGCCCGAACTCTTTCAGAGACGGGCAAGTTGAAATTTGACGAACATTGCCAGCTGTCGTCGTTCAAATGAAAAAAACTTCTATTTCCCTCCAAGAAGCTTTTGATTCTACGTTCCATCACAAATTCAATTTTGATGACTTCTTAAGTTTGAATCTTGCCAAAGAATACAAGCAACTTTCAAACGCAAAAGTCAACCCCTCTCTCAAATTAAAAAAATATTTACGTTTTTTAAATAGTTTTGTCTTTGACTACGCCAAAATAAATACCAATGTCGTGCATTCTTACAGACATGAAAAAAGCACTTACACGGCTGTGGTTCCGCACTGCCATAGCAAGTTTTTTTTTCAAACAGATATAAAAGATTTTTTTCATAAAATTACAAAGCAAGATGTCGAAAAAATATTAGACACTGCTTTAGATAATGCTCCAATCTATGATATTAATAAATATAAGCCTGAGTTATTAAATATAACAACGATTGATGGTATTTTACCTGTAGGTTTTCCAACTTCCCCAAATATTAGCAATAGTTTTTTATCTTCTTTTGATCATGCCCTTGAAGAGTATTGTATAAAAAACGAAATAATTTATACTCGATATTCAGATGATATTATTTTATCATCAAATTCCAAAGATTATTTAATAAGTATTCAGGATATTATTTCTGATTATCTTAACGAACTTTATGATGGAAGAGTAAAAATAAACGCATATAAAACAAAACACACTCACAAAGGAAGTAAAATAAAAATACTCGGAATGGTCATTTTGCCATCTGGAAAAATTAGCGTTGATATTAAATTTAAACAACATCTTGAAATATTATTTCATTTTTATATCAATGATAAAAATAAGTTTGCTGATTATTTAAAAAATCATTATCAAGGTGACTTTAGTAAGATTTCTGGACAGCTAAATCATATCAATACAATTGACAAGTCGTATTTAGACAAACTTAGAAAGAGATACGGTAATTTCATTGTTGATAGCTTTCATCATCGATCTATTGATTAGTAATGGACAATGAATTCATTTGTATACTGTTTGATATTCAACACATAAAGGAATTATTTTTTCGTATTGAATTATCAAACAAATTAATGTGCATTGTTGGAAAAAATAGTGCAGGAAAAACAACATTAATTCGTGCTATAAAAAACCTAACTTCTGCAAATACGTTTGCAAAGACAGCATCTCCCTATATCTTTAAAGATACTAGCAGTATTCGTTATATAATCGATGGGGCAGTTCATAATTTTCAGTACAATCCCAAACTTCAGGTTATTGATACCAAATCAATTATAAGTGAAAAAATAAAGCGAAATATTTACGTAGAGCTGCCTATCCATCACGGTGAAAGATTCAATCATTTTCAAAGATTATCTGAAATAGATGAAGAACTAAGAAAGGGCATATCATTAAAAGAATACTTCACACCTGACGACCTAATAGAATTTCTTTCAAGAATATATAAGTCTGATAGATTTGAAAATTTAAAAGAGATAAAAATAAAGGGGAAAAATTACTATTTTTTTCTAAAAGAAGATGGTTTTTATATTAGAGAGGATTATCTAAGTTCAGGTGAGCATTTCATTATCAACTTGTATAAAATTATCAAACGAAAATGCAAGTTGATTGTGATTGATGAAATTGATATTTCGTTAGATGCTTCGGCACAAGTTAATCTCATTGCTGAGTTAAGATGCTATTGCGAGCAAAACGGAGTTAATATTGTTTTTACTACACACTCTTTAGCATTGATGAAAACATTGAAAGACTCTGAACTTTTTTATATGGAAAACAATAATGCTGAGGTTTCTCTAAAAGAAGTGCCTTACAATTATATAAGAAGTGAGCTTTTCTGTTTCCAGGGACGATGGGATAAATATGTTTTGGTAGAGGACGACGTATTAGAACAGTATCTGTCTCATTTAATTAATCAAATAGAAATACCACCATTTTTTACCTATAAAATAATTTATATTGGCGGCGCTAGTAATGTTATTAATTTAATGAAGCGTAACGAAATGACTCATTTTTTCTCTTCACCAGAAAATGTAATTTCTATTCTTGATGGCGATAAAAAAGAAGAATGTAAAAATAATAAAAATGTTTTTTTTATTCCATTTGATAGCGTTGAAAAACAACTCTCAAAGCATTACAGAAAAACAGACAGAGATGGCTTGCCAGAAGTTACTGAAACATATCAAGGCAATAAAGAGAAAGAGAGAATTAAAAGGCTATACGAAGATTTTACTTATCAAGGCTATCAACATTCAGCAGTTATGACAAATACTCAAATTTTTGACTTTATAAATGAAAGAAATCAAAATGAGGTTGAACAATTTAAAAAAGTATTGATTAGTTTTTTACAAAGGGATTCCAGATAGACACAACATTGCTATCAGAAAAGCAGATTTGTTAAATTGTTTTTTGGAACAAAAATAGTCAAATTAGCGTATGTTTTCGTACCATTGTTCATCAAACCTCTAGGGTCAAAAAAATCCGTAGGTTGTAGCATATTACAAATTTTACACTTTATTGCGACCGCTATGGCCGGTAATGAATTTAAGCTGACGGAGAATCGAACACCTTTAAGGTCAGGTTTGGGTCGGTTTTGCTCATTCAAGTGCGCGAAAGAACTGTACCGCCTAAAAGCGGACTGTCTGCCTCTCTCTGAGCAGCATTATTTTTTGTATACATTAACAATGCGACGCAATTGCTCAATTGATAACCAAGGGCGATTTTTATGAATCATTCGGTGGCAATTTGCGCAAACGATATGAAGGTCAGAAAGCTTTGTCTTCTCGCCAGGTTCCATAGAACTAACTGGTCGTCCATGATGACATTCAGCGAATCCCTCGCCAAATATGCCATATTGAACTGCGAAATCGAACGCACAAACTTCGCATCGAAGCCTGCCAGTCTGTTGTTTAACCTGCTCCTTTTTCTTCTTTATCAAAGTCGGCTGTCGTTCTCTACGTCTGTGAAGTGTAGTTAGAATACGACCTTCTTCAGCCTCGAAATCTTCTTCAGCAGTTTCGAAAGCTTCGTCACCCGCTGCGGACAATTCTTTCGCTCCGGCGACAATAGCCCCGGCCGCATTTCTAAGCTTTACAAGATCACCCGAAAACGTATCCCAGACCTCTTTCTCCAGATGTGAGCCAGCAGTCAATCCTTTGCCACCGTAGGTAGAGTCATATTTGAGAAAATTGCTGAGCTTCATGCCAACACCGTTGGCATTTCTGAATGTGGATCCATGAATTTGGCCATGATGGATTGGCAAAGCGTTCAGAACTTCACTGAGTTTGATGCATTCAGTATGGGTCTTGCTCCCTCGGGCTTCAGGAACCCGGAAATATAGATCAAGCGCAAGAATGAGCTCATCACGTGTCCAGTTGGGATTAGTAATTTTTATTTCGGTGACAGGTGGGCGACCTACCACCATCTCTTCTAATGCCTCGGCAATTTCGGGTGCGAGCACAATCCCACTCGATTGACTACCCCAAGGTTGCTTACCTGCTTTAATTTCCTGCAATTCAGCAGATGTCGCGAAAACTAGATTAGAATTTGGATCAACCAATGCCTCAAACAAGACAGGGACGTAACTATCTGGGCCAGGCAGTAGGGCGCCAATTGTCCCATATCCAAGAATTGCATGCCCTCTCTTGCCTTGCCGCACAAGGAATACTCGCTCCCCAACTGTCAGTCCTTTCTGTTTGTGGAATCGCCAGGATTCGATGGCGCTACCGTTCTTGCTAACCGTCTCTGCGAGAGCAGCCAAATTTTCTTCAGGCCAGCCTTGATCAGGATTTTCTGTAGCTGGCTTCCAGCAGATCAAATATGCGGTCATATTCCTCTTAATTTATGATAATAGTTCCGGATTTAATGAAACGGGATTGAAGAACTAGTAAGTTACAAAAGACTACTTCAAGAGGATGCCAGTGGCAACAAGGAAGTGACTGCTTTGTGTCGGCATCGGGCAGTCGGTCTATCCCAGATAATTACCCCACATGACTGCTTTACTATCATCTTCAGCGTCGGCTTTTCATCATTCTTTGAGCCTGTTTTGAGTTGAGGCCGGAGGAATACAGGATTTCGAGCGGTTTAGAGGACAAAAACTGAAACCCTGTCAATCTGGCACGGCTCCAGTTTTTCAGTTTTTCAGTTTCTCGTCCCGATCCCCTTGGCCAGTGAGCCCAGGGCCGCCCTGATAGTCCCAGCCGCGAAAGGCTTCCATTTCAGGATTTCGCCCGGGACGGAAGAGGGGCGGGAATGAAAACCTGAAATCCTGGCGACCCGACAGCCCCAGTTTTTCAGGATTTCAGTTTCTCGTCCCTCCCGTACCCTTAGTCGATGGCCGCTAAGATAGCCCCGGCCTCAGGGTGCTCCAGCATGTAGTCCCGCAGCAGGTAATACTGCCGGGCACAGGTTGTGGCCAGCCGGCTTTCAGCGCTAAACGACAGCTGGCTATAGGCATACAGGCAGACGGTGATCCCCAAGGCCTCCGCCGACAGGAGGCCCTCGAAGCCATTTTCACAGCTGACCTGGAACGGCGTATCCGACTGGGGCGCCATGTAAAAGCCGCCATTGCTCAGTTCGTAAAACTCCCAGTAGCTGCCCTGGTATTCACTCGCCAGGCGGTCGGTGAGGGCATACACCCACGGCTCGACGTGCAGGGGAAAGTCCAGCCCGAACAAGTCGGCGGTATGATTGATTCGTTGATGTTCTGATACTACTTTGCGGGTAATCATGATGAATCTCCTGGAAATAAAACGATCCCAAGCCTAAACCCCAGGCAAGCGCCAGCCTCCGCAATGAAGCGACTGTGACTTTGTCAGGCATATTAAGGATTGGGATCGGGAAAGTTGAAGAGGTAAAAACAGAAGATGAATCAGTCGGAAGGGAACTGACTCATTTCCTCGGGGTGGATGCCGGCCATCAGGCAGGCCTGATTTTTGATGGTCTCGGCGAAGCCTTCCTCGGGAATATCCCAAGTCAGAGACTCCTCGGTGACATCGAGCAGGCAGTTGAGAAAGTTCATGGGTTGTTCTCCTTGTTGTGGTGATGGAAGAAAAATAATCCGCCGCCACTTACTATGAGCAGCGCGGTAAACACCCAGGGGTAGAGGTAAAACAGCAGGGCCAGGCCGGCGACGCCGATCAAGCGGGTGGGTGCGAAGGCAAGGCAGAGCAGGGTGATCACGAGCAGGGTCAAAATGAACATAGGATTCCTCTGGGTTGGGTTGAAAGTGGAAGGGTTTGTGAGGCTCGGTATACGGTCGGTATTGCACCGGGGGTTGATGCGGGAACCCGAACGCCTTGTCTGGCTTAGGGTTATGGCTGTAGGAAGAGACAGAGCGAGTGAATTCAACTCCCTGGGAGCGGTTCTTTCCCTGCCTTGGCTTTACTTCTGCTGGGATCCGGTTGGGTTTTGTTGTCTTCCTGCGAGGGGGAGGTTTTCTTGGTCGTTTTGCCGGGCTTATCCTCGGCATTCAGTGTCACTTTGGAATCGATCAAGGCCTGGACCTCCTTGAGGAAGCGATCAGGACTTAGCCGTTGATGACACCGCTGTTTACCCGGGGCCGGTCCCACCAGACCTTCCGACAGCAATACCGCGAGCAGAAAAGCTGGATTGTTCATCGACTTGCCCTTGAACAACGGTTGCAGCACCAGAGAGGTAAATTCGCCGCCGCCTTTGGACAGAGTCTCTTCAATGGCTTGCCAGGGCACCCACTCCTGGCTGAAAAAGCCGGCGGCACTATTGGCGTACACCCGCAGCTGAATAGCGCCCTCCGGGGTACAGCCGATCTGATAGGTCAGGGTCGACTTTTTGGTGATCGAAGGGCAGGTAGCGATCTTCAGGATGCGGATATCCGGTTCAGGTGTTTTATGGTTAACTTTCTTCATGAGTTGACTCCAGTGGTTGAAGGTGGGTATTCATATAAGATGCTCAAACGAGCGCAGGTCTAATGGCTATCTGTACTCTTTCGCTCCTTCAGTGCCAGCAGGCATTCGGGATGACGTAGCAAGACGTTTAGCAATGCCAGGCATTCGGCATGCGCACGGGGCAGGTTGGCATCGAACTCGATGATCCCTGCACGTTCTTCAAAGTCCTCGCGCAGGTCAGGGTCGAGTTGATTGACAACTTCTGCCACAAGTGGATCCAGAGGGGTAGGCATGGTATTCTCCAAAGTGAAGCCATATCGATCAGGCAGGAGCCCAAACAGAGTGGCTAATGTGAATGAAAAGGGAAGGTGAATGATGCAGAGGGAATTTTAGACAGGTGATGGCAATGGCCTAGGCAAAGTCCGTGCACAGCTTGGTGAGCCTGGGATCGATCCCGGGACCGTCGGGGACGATGACGATGTGGGCAAAGCCGCTGTCGTTGAAGATGTAAACGATTTCATAAAAACCGTCATGCGCTTCCACGTACTCGAACAGCGGGATAAAATCATCATCTCCCAATTGTGCTTCGCCATGACAACTGCGTAGTAACGGGCAGCCGGTTTCCGCCTGCACGGTCTCGGCCCGATCGTCGACGTCGATCACGATGAAAAAGCCATGGGCATCGGGATTGTAAGGTTCCCCGTTCCGCATCAACTCGATGCGTTGCTGAATAAATTGCCGAATCGCCGGGGAGGGGATCGATTCAAGCGTGTCAGGATTACGTAACACAAGCATGGTTTCCTCTAGATAAAAAAAAGCCCGACCGCTGTGAAGGGGCCGGGCAGGGGCAAGGGATCAGGAAAAAGTGAAGGGCATCATTGCCGATACCTCCGCCAGAGGTACAGCAGGCCGAGGCCCAGGGCAATCGCCAACAGCGACTTCAAGGTCAGCGAGAGCACGGTCACCCAGGCCGACAGCGAACCCAGGCGGATCAACGCGCCAGCACAGAGCGTCAACAGCAAAAATAGCCAGAACATAAGAACTCCTTTTTAAGGGTGAGAAAAATAAAAGCCCCGCTGACCACAAGGGCCAACGAGGCTTTCAGTGAGAAGGTAAAAAGGGGAATATTAAAAGAGATAAACCACGGCGTTATCCCTAAGAGGCTATTTGGAAAATCCGATTTTCAAATTCACTCTATAGAGATTTTTACTCTCGGTTGACCTGATGATGCCTCAAAAAAGCGGAAGAAGCGCTTATCCGAGTAACTTGAGCGATGGCGCGTAGCGCTATTTATAGAGAGCAATAGTAGGGCAAATCGTTATAAATTAGATTTCTGTCCTCATATCCGAGGTTGTGTGTCGTCGGATTTTTAGAATGATAAAGTAGGCTAAAGCCTTGGGCTAATATCAGAAATTTGTTGCAAGTTAGCCTTAAAGCAGAGAGTATAAACAATAATGTATGGCTACTTGTTTGTTCTAAAACTATGCAAAAAAACCTAGACCTAGACGATCTCATCGCGACCAATGTCACACCAGATCAAAAATTTGCGGACAAGCGCCTATATAGGGTTGGCGACCAAATCGTGTCGTCGAGTGACATAATATTAGAAATTTACTCTTGCGCTAAAAATTTTCTAATATATCGTGGAAAAGCTGGTTTAGGCTGGGAGATTCTTGATGCTCCGGCGTGGGGTGGTGAGGCAATAGCTGAATGTCAGCGTCTTTATCAACTTGCCCTAAGTTCTTTGAGCAGACGGCATATGAGTCAAGTCATAAGCCTCTTGTCTTCTGCACTTTCTAGAGCCTTATTATCTCCAGAGAAGCCGGAGTTAGAGTCGCTTTTTAGAGAATCAGTGAGTTACATCGACCGATTCAAAGACGACATAATAGGGCGTTATGCTGAATCCCCTGATTTCGCTATTTATAAGACACGTAAGGGCGGCGTTGAATGGTTCCATAGAGATCTTCCCGAACGACTTGGGCCTGTCCTCGCCGAATATGAAAGATTGAGACAGCTGATTGGGTCAGTCTTACCAAAAGCTTATAAGCAAGCAACAATGGATATGCTTGGTTCATCTCTTTCAGTCGCATTTCGTAGCAACGCTGAAGAGGACCTTACCGTCATCTTTTCAGGCGTGGATAAATTTGTTATGTCGCGGATAATATCTAGCTATCGGATTCACTTGTTCTTTGTCAGTTTACTCACAACCATTATATTTTTAGTAGTCTTATTGATTTGTGGATTAACTATTGTTTCTGATACAGAGTATTTGGTTGCTGCCGGAAGCGGCGTCGTCGGTGCACTGGTTTCTGCGCTTCAGCGAAACAACGAATCATCCATTGATCCCTACATTAGTAAATGGGGACTCTTCTGCGAAACTCTTTCCCGCCTAGTTATCGGAGTCATATTTGGTCTCTTAGTTATCATCCTTGCTAGGTCAGAGCTGGCACTCGCTCCGTTCAAGGATCAGGTTTATGCTCTAACAAGTTTTGCGTTCTTGGCTGGCTTTAGTGAACGTTTCATTCCAGATCTTATGGCCACAATTTCGAGCAAGGCGGACGGGAAGTAAAGCTAATCTGTCGTTCACTAGGTCCTCAAAAAAAATGCTAAATTTCATTCTGCCTTGCTGTTTTCGGCTAGGAATCTCAAAAGTCTGGATTTATAGGAAATAAATCAGATGGGGGGTGATTTCTGCCTGTCCCTGATGACAGACAGACAATAATCGTCCGGATCTTTTTGAAGCTAAAAAGTCGCCTAGCTGGGTGTCCGTAAAATTCGGAATAGATCAATATCGTTAAGTTATCTTTAATTAGACAATCAGCTGTTTCATCCTACGAAAATCCCTGGGGCGTTCTCATGGCTGCAACCTATCAAAACCGAAACGCAAAGTCAGCAAATTTTCGTTGGAATTGTGATTAACAGCTGGGAGATACTATAGGGCTACTAAGAAAATTACAGACAATAAAAAAGGGCTTAGATTTGCATCCAAGTCCTTGATTTATTTGGCACCCCCGGATGGGCTCGAACCGCCGACCCGGTGTTTAACAGAAACGAGTATAAAAATATACTGTAATTAAAACAAAGCCTTGTGGGGTTTTGCACTAAAATAAAAAGCTATAGAAAACCTTAAAATAAGCTGGTTTAAACCTAAAAAGGTTACTATTTCGCTACGGTGGACGATAGTGGTATAAATAGACAAATGAAATAATTATTTAAGGAATAAAAATTCCTTTACTGACCATATAGAAGCTTCAATTGTCGCCGGTGATATGGTTTATCAGAGTTCTGTAATAACTATAGATCAGAGACATACGTATAGACATATCATCTGCCATTTGGGACTGTAAGGCTTTTTGAGAGATTCGGTTGAGTAAAGGGTATTTCTTTAGCGCCGAGGCCACGGCGTGTCAGGCTCCACATGTTTACGGTCTGGTCTATCCCAGGGTGGTAAATGTGGCTTTGGGCTCGGATCTCTTTCCTGTGGTTCTGGTGATGGGTGAGAGGGCTCTTTTTGGTTAACCATTATTCATTCCTCGGGTACAAAAAAATAGGCAGGTGGAAGTTCTTTTCTTACATCTTCTTCGCAGATACGCTTTAATTTCTTGTTTGCGTGAGACTCTGGATTCTTTGCGACAAGGGCTTTTTCGCGTTGTAGAGCTTTTTTCAATTCCGCTTGCATTGATACATCATACTTCTGCTTCTGTTCAATGGAAGACTTGATTTCCATAAGATCGTATTCCAGCGTTCTATATCCATTGAGAACACTTTCGTACTCTTTGATTCGTTTCGTTAAAGACAATAGCGGCTTAACAACTGCGGCGAGAGCTGCAGCAACTCCCATGTACTGCCAGACCAATCTGCCTAGTTCGCTTTGCCAAAACCAAAGACCGGCAACAGCAGATGTCGGAGCGGTTGCCAGTAACAATAGCTCTAGAATGAAATTGACATTCTCTAGTTTTTGTAACTGTCTGCCATAGTACTTAACGTTTAGTCTCGCTGTACGAAGCTTGTCATACACAGTCCAAACAGGCTGGTTGTTCATTGGCATATTGGTCATGATTAGAAAGTATAACAAGTTATTATCCAGGACTGGAAATCTTATTCTTCTTCAAGCTCTATAATCAAGAATCACCTGAAATAATAGAAATTTAGCGAGTATTGCCCCTATTTGACTTATCCATAAATCCACAGCCCCTTTTCCCGGCGCGGGGCTGCGAAGCGGTAGCCCCAGAGCACCAGGGCTACTGTAAAAAAGCGTCCAATATTTGCCAGTTGTGAGTGTTTCCCCTTAAACTCGCGTAAATCCCGTATTTTATCCGCTAATTCCAGCAGTCATTGGCCTGCTTCTGCATCGAAAACTGATAATTTTTATTGTACAGTCAAGACAATTCTTTCGAGTCGTTTATTAGATAAATTATCGATGAATCCAAGTCCAGCTTAAGAAGGTTATTTTGGGTGCTGCAATCCGATGCGGATAGAGGTAGGAGAGGAGCCACTGTAACACCCTATTTTTCATCGACAATCTCGCTCAAATGAAAAATAGGCGCCATAGATGGATATGGTTTTCGACTCGATAAATCGCTCTGGATCATTGTCGCCGAAGGTTCTGCCGCAGATGGGCGCATCAACTTGAGACTATACTGATGACCTTGAAAGCAACAGATACAGAAATCGAGCAATAGCTTTTGAAGACAGCATACTACCTTGAAATTGGCGGCCCCCTCGACTATGAAGAAACAGATGTTCAATATTGCGGTGTATGTCGACATGGAAAATGTCGCATCCATAGACTTCAGTCTCGAAGACTTGATGAGCGCTCTGCTTCGTGCCGATGATGAACATAACTGTGTCTTCGTCATCAAAGCTGCTTACTGAAATCAAAACAATGGTAAGAAAACATTAAAAGAACAGTTAATCGATCATAATTTTACATTGATCGATACGCCTAAAATCGGCGCCGAGAAAAATCGAGCCGATCTATTCATTAGTCTGGATGCTTTCGAAACACTGTATCTAGGTAATCCGAATATTGACCGCTATTGTTTCCTCACCTTCGATTCCGACTTTACAGTTATCGGCGATCGTCTTCGGAAATTTGGAAAAGAGGTATGGCTGGTATGTCGAAGAAAAGACAAGGACCGTGCAATTCTTGCTAAAGCCTTTGATACACTGCTTTTTCTTGAGGACTTCTCACAAACCCAGATCAAAACTTTTGGGGACGCAATCGAAGGGCTTTTCGTCAAGGCTCTGCGTAACATCGACAGGGGTAAGCTCCCGTTAAATGTTTCCACAGTCAATGGCAAGATGAAAGAACTGGATCCAAGCTTTGATGTCTCGAGGACAACTTACAAGAACTTCATGCCCCTGGTCAAAGAGATGGCCAAACGGGGTCATATCCATTCACTACTTCCTAGAAAGGGGAAAACAGAATCACCGATATCCTTAGCTGACTCTAGCGTGAGTTGGCACTTCAAAGGTCCTAAATGGATGCCAGAATCAATTGAATCATTGGCGCAAATCTTCCAGTGACTGCACCGAAAATCCTGCCGCATTTCGGTGTCCGCCCCCGCCAAATTTCTGGGCGATCTCCGAGACATCGCAGTGACCAACAGAGCGCAGCGAACATAACCATGCACGCTTGTCTCCGGCGTAGAAATAGCAAAGTCCAAAGGTGCCTGAGGCATTGGCCAGCAGATGCCCGAGGTGACTGGCGTATTTGGCTGGCGCATTACAAGCCAAGCCTTTGATCCCGCACAGCGTGATCTCATGCCGGTAGCGGAACAGCGTCTGCACATCCCTTTCGAGCACCTGCAGCAGATCGATGCCCCGCTCACTCAGCTTGTCAGCTTCAGACTCATTTTTGAGTCTGCTCCAGGCGCTAAATGTCCGGGGTAACAGATAGCGTAGGGCTTCATTGAACGCCTGGGTTTTCTTGAATTCAAACCGCCACAAATCCTGATCCTGGATATAGAGCAGCAGTTTGGGGATAGGCTGCTTCGGGTTGAAATATTCCCAGGCCATGACGCACCCCGATCTGTCCATATCGAAGACGGCAAAATCCAGTCCGGCTAAATCGGCCTGGGCGGTTTTATGATGATCTAGTAACATCACACTCGCTGCATGTTTCTTCAGGTCCAGCAACACCGACCTGTTGTAGCTGAAGTCGAGAATAAAGACCTCCCGACCTCCCGTATCGGGTGGCTCATAGCCATGTTCTGCCGGCCAATAGTCGGCGTTGTCTCCGAAGTGACACCAAGCCGAAAAGGCTGCCCCATATCCGTCCAGACAGTCGGCATGATAAATCACTAAAGGCTTACTGGTGGATACCATATGCAGTTCCTGTTGGTTGTACAAAGCTAAGTTCAATTTTAGATGGGGTTAGGATTTCTGGGTTGCACAGAAACTGATAGCAGATCCGTCGCTGGTAAGGTGAGCTTACCGGAAGAAAGGGAAGGGGCTGAGTCTATGAAAGATTTTTGAGAGACAGTCTTTAGAACCGGACAGCGATCTGTAAACCTGAAGAAGCGCAGATTAACCTGAGAAATGTCCCACTGACCGGAGCTTGACCGGAAGCAGGGCAAAAAAATACAAAGCTACAGGAAACCTTGCATTACCTCCGTATAAACAACAACACGGCTACGTTTGGCTACGGTAAATGCAGATCTAATTTGACACCGCTTGTGAGATTTCGTTGTTTTGGAATGTACATGCTTTTACTAACTCTTTGCCTATGAGAGTTGGGTTGACTCGCGAAAATATTTCCCCTCCACCCCAAGTAAGTGTAAGTTTTAGACAACCAATGCGAGCTAGATTCGCGAGCGCAAGCTGTACTTCTTGAGAAGGCTCTTTCAGATCATTTTCAGGGGTTTCTTCTGCAACAGATGCAAATTCTGGCAAGTTTTCAGTATAAACGCCATCGTGTTTGGTTTCGTCGAATGGAAGAGCATAAATAGCATTTAATATTTGAGCTTCCAAAGAAGAGATTTGTCCTAGAATTTCAATAAATGAACGTTCAATGTTGATGCCAGTAGCCTCATTAGTTCCATTAACTAATAAGCGTGCCCACATATCTTGCAGGTTGTCATCTTCTTCTAGGGTTGCGTATTCCAACAACGGAACTGCATTTTTAAGGGGAATTGTTTTACTAGGTCTAGAGAGGCCTTGCTGTTTTAGAAACTCTTCTGCTCTCATTATAAATCTTACTTGTCTTTCCCAACGAACGTAACGTAGTTTATCCTCAATTATTCCTATTCCTTGCTCAAGAGGACCAGAAAGAAACCGCGAAATAAATCCACCTACTTCCCGACCGGCGTCTATAGCATTTGAGGCTGTTTTTGCAGCCTCTTGAACTGCTTTAGCCGACTCTTGAATGGTTTCTAATTCATTGCTCATAATGTGTTTCCTGAAACTTAATGTAACGATACCGGAGCGAGGCTCAGAATGCTGAAAATCAATGCCACATTATCAATGTGTTTCGGTTAGCGCATTTTAGCAATACATTGATAGGACGTAGTTTGTTTAGGATTGCTTGTTAATCTTATAGTTTTGATCATTAATCTAAACAAGTACGAAGCAACACAACCACTTTTTAAAGTCGGCTGCTATGAAGAGAGCGATGCTTCAAGCCTGTATGGTTTTTCTGATAGTAGGTGATCTTTAAATTGAAACGCGACGGCCACGACGTCGCCAGCGCGGCTGCCGAGTACGACCCGCTGCTGACCGTGGTCGAAACCCTATCCTGGCAACTCGATACCTTAAGGTTGCTGTTCGCCAAGTTGGAACAAATGGGCATCCACGTCCGCCAAGCCTGAAGTCATCGGCAAGTGGGGTAGGGTATGCCCAGCGTACCCTACAAATCGGGCCGCAATTTTACCGCACGTGCAGGTATCAATCAACGTTAGAGGCTATTGCCTTGCATGGCAAATAGGCTCACGTTCGTCGCCAACTGCAAACACCTATTTTAAGTTGATAATATTATTGAAGTAAAAAAAACCATGCAAATCATTGGTATTAAGCGAAATTTGATACCTAAAAAAGGTGGACTTTAACCTTAACTTGTATTTAAATCCCATTGGCCGGGTATCCGGCAGGCGTTAAAGAGGGAGAAACGCAGTGGAGGAAAGGAAGAATTGGAATTTAACCAGTGAGGATCTTTAATTAAATGAGGTATTTAGCCATCATCGAACCCGCCCGTATGGGTTTCACTTGTTATAGCCCCGATATTCCGGTGTGTTCGGTGAAAGGAAGGAATGAGCTAGAGGTACAGAACGCATTAAGACGTTCAATTACGGAATATATTTCACAATTGAAATCGATAGGAGCGGAAATACCAAAAAGCACCTGCAGATCATTTATTATCGACCTAAACGAATAAAAGAAACGGTCATAAAATGACGCCGTTTTGAAGCCTTAACCTTAAGTTACCAACAGTAGCTTCACACCATTGTTGAGATGAAGGAATTAGCAGTTCGGTGCGGGTGGATAACGTTACAATCGGAATAACACTTTCAATAAACCGAACCTAATGGCACCCACCCGCATTCCGGTCAATCGCTGCTCGCATGGGGCGCATTTGGCGATGCCGTTTGGCGCCGCAGGGCTGTCTTATCCTTGGTTAACTCCTGCCTCTTTTAACTTTTATCGCATCCGCTCGGCACCAACCCGGACGCCGCTGGTTTGGCGAGGCTGAGTCACCTTTGACAGGTTTAGGTCGCTCGGGCCCGCCGTAGTGGGTGACGATAATGCGCGTGTGTTTCATAAACCTCTTCCTCTCTTGGCGGACGCTTGAGCTAGCACAATAGGATAGGCTGAGGAAGAAAACCCATCCTGCGGCCTAACCCCTTTGGTGCAATCTTTAGACAGGAAAACCCCTGTGACCGGTGCGGCGGCCTGACTCGATTTACGCTCATAAAAGCAAGGCTTATTTAAAATGATCGCCTAATCCCGTGTTTTAGAAAGGGAACTATTTTATCCACAATTCCTGTGGATAAGTCTGTTCATAAAATGGTTTTAGCGCGGCTAAACGCTCGAATTTTCTGGTTTTCCGCTAGATTGACTACTTTTAAGACAAAATAAATTTATTTATTTTATCAGTAACTTACGAATTAATGTGCGCAAGGTGATTGACAAAATATCAAAATACACTACTTAGGCAGTTTCGGCACTTCAACTGTGCATAAGTAAACGGTAAAGAACGGTATTGCGGCACCCATTTTGGGCATAAGTCGAGTCGGGGGGTAAAGGCTTTATCGTTTGCCCACTATTTGAAGCAACGGCGGAGGGCAGAAAACCACCCTAAGTAAGGGCTGAGATACAAAGCCCATCGATCGCTAAAATGGGCTTTCTTCGGCAGCCCATCCTTATGGCCTTGCTCTTCCCACTGGGCTTATTGTTAGATATTTATGGACTGTACCAGAATCGGATCTTTTTGCCAGGAGTTCATCAACGGTACTCTTCTTCGGTCCGCAACGCGACGGTCCAGAAATTCAGTCGATACATTCGTAGCTGATAATCTTCGATCGTTCATAGAGGAGCGGTTGACATATTCGCGAGCCATAATGGGCTTATTTTTAAATAATGCGCCATTCATGCGCTTGGTCATTCGCCGTGCAACTTCTCTAGGGGAAACCTTGATCAAGGCATGTTTTTCCAGTTTGTTCAATGTAACATCCTGAATCGACAGAAATTCAATATCTTGAATAGATAATTGGGAGGTAGGCTTTCCTAAGAAACAATCGTTAAAAACCGGCTCAATGAAAGCCAGAATTTCAGATTTCTTGGCATTGATGGGGATATCTTTTAGAAAGATAATCATACCGCCTTCTACTGAGTTTACCGCGGGAAAGTTTGAAAAGTTTTGCGGCCGTTTATTGAGCTACAGTTATTATTTTCGACCGTCTCGGCCTGGGCCCCGTCGGAAGCCTTTTTTTCCGGTGAATCAATAAAAAACGACCGGATTTGGAAGAAGACTTGCTTAAATAACCAGTGATTACTTCGTTAGCCCCTGACTCGATAGTATAAAAAATTTAATTATCATATGACAAGAAATAATTAATTAATTCTTAAGAATTATGTTTCCGCAATAAACACATAGGACTCACACTTCTTTTTCAGTGATTGGAAAAGTGTGTCCGGGAAAGTGTAACCACATCATGATGATATGGAATCAATAAATGCATCCAGAAGATGGTCGATTTTTAGCTGGCATCCACATCTGAGTTGAATTGTTTTTCCTGAATCTTTTACCAGATTTGTCATTTACAAACTGTGTTTCCAATGTCAATCTGGTTCAATAGGGACTCAACTTACTGTACAACAATTAGAGGGTCGTCAATGCTTACCAATTTCGTTTACCCTGCTTCGAAGACTGCCTTATTGATTCTTGATATGCAGCGTTATTTTACGGAGTCTCATCATGCTTTCGCTCGAGTCGCCGCCTCATTTGTTGAGGGTGGCACAGAGAGGTATTTTAGCCATGTCGAACAGGACGTGATTCCCAATATTCAGTCACTTTTATCGAAATTCCGCCAGAGCGCTTGGCCCATTCTCTATACCAAATTTGGTTCTTACCTACTCGACGGTGCCGACATGCCATCCTGGGCTCGCCGACTCAATGATTACGGCCGCACGGAGTTTGGTGCTCCCATGTTCCCTCCCTTTGAGGAGCTTAATTCTCGGATTGATGATCGAATCAAGCCGCAACCTAACGAACAGGTGCTCCGCAAGACTACTTCAGGTGCCGTCGCATCCTCTTCACTGGAGCAGAACCTGCGCGCCCGGGGAATCACCCACGTGATTGTAACCGGTGTGGTGACAGCATTTTGTGTGTCCCAAACCGCTCGCGAATTAGCTGACCGTGATTTCGATGTTGCCATTGTTAGCGACGCCTGCGCTTCCTTCACCGAAGTTGGCCATTCTGCAGCTTTGACGGCTTTCAGCGGAGCATACGGATGGGTTCTCTCGACTGAACAGATCTTTCAAGCTTTCATGGTGAATGAAACAAGCCAGTAAAAAATTGCTGTCTCCATTCAACAGCATGCCGCACCAACAATCGCAAGGCACTTTCAGTGACGACTAATTAGGCGTTGTTATCGCCGCTTTCGTCGTTATCGTTGCCAATTTGTTTATTTTCCAGTGCGCCAACCCTGGTGATCATGACTAAAGCTAGCACGACCGCCAACACCATAACGATTTCGAACACCATTCTCAACATTGCGGATGCCTTTTCGATGAAGATTGAGGACGCGGAATGCATTTGTTCGTTATTCTGCGATAAATTGAAGTAAACCTTCTTTTAGCCGGATTGTGCGAAAATTTGAGTAGGGCGGTCAAACAGGCTCAGCGTTTGCCAACCATTTTTCGGATAGGGAGGCCGCCTCAGTGTAAGCAGCATTTCTTGTACTTTTTGCCGCTACCACAAGGGCAAGGATCATTACGGCCGATTTTCCGAGGGAGTCTAATAGTTTCTGACTCCATGTAATCATCCAAATTGGATTCATCAAGCCCCATCATTTCTCTGACTGTCTGAAGTTGTTCAAGAACTTCTGGAGGAAAATTATTATAGTTCGGCCTTGGAGTTGTTCGTATATCTCTTAAACCCAGCGCGATTTCTACATCTTCCAGATCCCCAGGGATAGAAATGTCAACACAACCGCGATTGAACGTGCTGCGAATAATTTCGATGTGCTCGGTAGCGCGGAGTTTAATAAAACTGCATATGACCAGGCCAGCCAGCGATTTACAACTTTCATCGGCTTGCAGCAAAAATTCGGTGAATACTGTTAGGCACTCTTGACGGTGGGTTAAACCAATTTCTTCCAGGCAAGGCAGGGCCGTTGAACGCGTCATTTCCGTTTTGCTGGTGTCCCACAGATAGTCTTTCAATGCCGGGATGGCGGACACTCCCATTAATGCAACTACTTTAGGAAATTCTTCAGAGAAAAGTTTATCGTAGGGATATTGGTCGTGAAGATCAAGCAAGGAGGCTATAGCTTCAGTAGCTTTTAGTTGGCCAAGTGCGTACCACGCATGGACTGTTGCCCAAAATTCGGAGGAGCCTTCATCCGCATTTAACAGTTCCGGGTCTGTGGCCATACGAATCAATTCGCCCACATGCTCAGTTGTAAACCCTAGGCTCAAATAGTCTGACAGAGGTAGTTGTGCTTCGCCTAAGCCAAGTAGTTGTCTGGTCTGTTCGGAATATTCCATGAGCTACGCGATCAGAGAGTTGTGCAAAGGAGGGAAATTATAAGCCTTTCAAAACGGAGGTAAGAAGAAGATTTACAGGGTGTGGGGCAGGGACGAGTGCCTCAGAACTTTCGGACGGTGCCCCATCTATACCGACCCGGAAACTTTTCGGAATAGGGTCATGATAGAGGGCTGTGGAGTAACTCTATGATAATCAGGCATTTCCAGAGAAGGGGTTATCGACTCTATACCGACCCGGAGACTTCCATAGTCACCCGTTCAGGCAAAAAAAGGGCCTGCATCGCACAGCAAGCCCTTGATTTATTTGGCTCCCCCGGACGGGCTCGAACCGCCGACCCGGTGATTAACAGAGAAATATACTTTTCCAGCAATAAATTGCATGAACGAATTATTAATGTGTCGCAAACCGCGCTATTGGACGGTCATCTGAAATAGTTCGTTCTGTTAAATCAGGGACGATTTCTTGAAATCGACGCTGTTATTGAGCGTCCTGTCCCTGGTTGGTGATGGGCAATGCCTGAACGCCGAGATTAAAATTATCACGACTGATTTCATATTGTTTCTCTATCCCTTCGTTTAAATCATACCCCTCTTCGTTGTAAAGATCGCCCACAAAAAACATATGCCTATCCAGAATCCACCCGACTTTTTTGATCTTGGTGTTTTCAACAATCACCGCCCAAAGCCCGTCACTTTTTTTAATCACCCGTTTGACCACTGTTCCCGGATTGCTCGGATCTTCTTTGAGCGCGCCGGTAACAATACGCTGCGCCGTATCGGTTGTCAGGTTAGGAGCGGTAGTGAGTAACTCGGCAATCTGATCGTGTTCGAGTGACTTGGCATCGAAATAACCAATGTCATAAACCGTTTTCAATATCAGTCCCGAAACAATCAAGCTCGACAAAACCGAGAGAAAAATCTTTAAACGTCTTTTTACGCGAGGATTTTTTAATCTTTTTACAATAACGCGAATTTTCATTGTGCTGGGGAGGGTAGGTGGGGTTTTGTGCAGTTAAACATCGATCGATGAGAGTTGTTTGAATTCAGAATGCTCTTTGTCAACCTGTTCCTCGCGACAATATGTCACATTTCTAATATAAGAACATGCTGATATGATATTACACATTGCTTATAGGGCAATACCTCCCAATTTCAAATCCGGCTTCACGCCGGATTTTTTTTGCCCGAAGGTAAAAGGTCATCCTTTTAAGTCTTTCCCATACACGTTCGCAATCGTTCGAATGAACCATAGCGGACGGCTCAAAATGATCAAGACAGCAATGATGGGCGTGGTCGGGATGGGCGCAATATCAATCATGAATAAACCGAGCAAACTCAGAAAACACTTCAGCCTGGCTTGTCTGGTTGGCTTTTCACCCAGTCCTTCTTGAAACTGGGGCAGGTTGTTGTATAAATCGCTGGCCAGATTGAAGAACCATGGCGGACGCGCCATGACAATGTACATGCCTATCAAACAACCTGGGGAGACAGGCCCAAAACCGATGAGGGCAAAGAGAGAGAAAACCAAAAGGCATTTAATTTGTGCTGCATTCATTGTTTAAATGATTAATGGAGAGGAGATGCCGTATTATGAATTGTCCCACCGGTGTCCCAGAACTTTTGATGGGTGCCCAATCTATACCGACCTGGAGACTTTTCGAAATAGGGTCAATAGCGGGCTACAGGATGATAATGCTATGATAATTAGGTATTTTTAGAGAAGGGGTTGCCGATCTATACCGACCCGGAGACTCCCATAGTCACCCGCTCAGGCAAAAAAAAGGGCCTGCATCGCTGCAAGCCCTTGATTTATTTGGCTCCCCCGGACGGGCTCGAACCGCCGACCCGGTGATTAACAGTCACCTGCTCTACCGACTGAGCTACAGGGGAATGGTATGTCGATAAACTAATTGATTGGCGCGCCCGGAGAGATTCGAACTCCCGACCGCTCGGTTCGTAGCCGAGTACTCTATCCAGCTGAGCTACGGGCGCCTAATTGAGCCGCTCATTATCCATTGATTTGATTTCTTTGTCAACAATCCCTTTAAATTTATTTTTTATGAGTGGTTTAAAACTTGGCGGAGAGAGAGGGATTCGAACCCTCGATGGGCTTTATAGGCCCATACTCCCTTAGCAGGGGAGCGCCTTCAGCCTCTCGGCCATCCCTCCAAGTCAGTTTTAATTCGAGCTGTCTGTGTCTGTCGACTCAGCTTGTTCTTTTTTAATGCGTTCGTAGATTTCTTCCCTGTGAACTGAGACTTCTTTGGGTGCGTTTACACCGATTCGTACTTGATTCCCTTTGACCCCAAGAACTGTGACAGTTACGTCATCACCTATCATTAATGTCTCACCTACCCGACGAGTCAAGATAAGCATAGCCTCTCTCCCTAATCACATTGAAAACTCACTGTTTTTCACAGCATCCAACTCATAAGCGGAAATTATAGCATCAAATTTGATTAATGAAAAACTTAATCGAATACCCTTTTTCAATATGGCTGGTTTTTTGCTTAAAATCTCTACGCAGGCCAGTTTTAATTCGATGTTGTATTGTTAATTAACGTTTTGAAAATTAAGTCATTCTCAGCAATACGCTCCAGGAGTAAATAGGGTGGGGCTCATTTGAGCATTTTGTCGGTCTGCTGAGTTACCTTTCGGCAAGAAAACATGGGATAATTCAAAATTGTCTATCTTTTCCTTACTTGCACTTTCATAACCACATGGCGCAATACATTTATTCAATGAATCGGGTCGGAAAAATCGTTCCGCCCAAGAAATACATCCTGAAGGACATTTCGTTGTCTTTTTTTCCCGGTGCAAAGATCGGTGTTTTAGGTTTGAACGGGTCGGGTAAATCGACTCTGCTGAGGATCATGGCCGGCATCGACAAGGAAATCGAGGGTGAGGCGATTCCCCAAAAGGGCATCCATATCGGTTATTTGCCGCAGGAGCCGCAGCTTGATCCGAATAAAAGTGTGCGCGGCAATGTCGAAGAAGCGGTCGCGGATATCAAGGCCGTACTGGATCGATTCAATGAAGTGAACAATGCGTTTGCCGATCCCGATGCGGATTTCGATGCTTTGTTGGCTGAACAGGCCGAGCTTCAGGAAAAAATCGAAGCAGCGGGCGCGTGGGAACTGG
Source organism: Methylomicrobium sp. (assembly GCA_051061015.1). Classification (GTDB taxonomy): domain Bacteria; phylum Pseudomonadota; class Gammaproteobacteria; order Methylococcales; family Methylomonadaceae; genus Methylomicrobium. The sequence goes on along the minus strand of JBPFEG010000075.1, from coordinate 96,275 downwards.
AGCGAAAGCTTGAAATCGCTGCCGATGCGTTGCGCTTACCGGATTGGGATGCTGATGTGACGAAATTGTCAGGCGGCGAAAAACGCCGTGTCGCACTTTGCCGTCTGTTGCTTTCGAATCCGGACATGCTGTTGCTGGACGAGCCGACCAATCATCTGGACGCCGAATCGGTCGCCTGGCTGGAGCGCTTCCTGCACGATTATCCCGGAACCGTAGTGGCGGTCACGCACGATCGTTACTTTTTAGACAATGTCGCCGGCTGGATTCTGGAGCTTGACCGCGGCGCGGGTATTCCATGGGAGGGCAATTATTCCAGCTGGCTGGAACAGAAGGAAAAGCGTCTGGAGCAGGAAGAAAGACAGGAAACTTCCCGTCAAAAAGCCATGAAGGCCGAATTGGAATGGGTGCGCTCGAATCCGAAGGGACGCCATGCGAAAAGCAAGGCGCGCCTCGCGCGTTTCGAAGAGTTGTCGTCGGTCGAAGTGCAAAAACGCAACGAGACCCAGGAAATCTACATCCCGCCCGGACCTCGCCTCGGCGATGTGGTGATTCATGCCGACAATATCAGCAAGGGCTTTGGCGACCGGTTGTTGATCAGTGATCTGAGCTTCAAGCTGCCGCCGGGGGGCATCGTCGGCATTATCGGGCCGAACGGGGCTGGTAAAACGACGCTGTTCCGGATGATGGCCAGTCTTGAGCAGCCCGATGCGGGTGCGCTGACGATCGGTCAGACCGTGCAATTATCGTATGTCGATCAGCTTCGTGATGACATGAATCCGAACAATACGGTGTTTGAAGAAATTTCGGACGGACTCGATATCATCACGGTTGGCAAATATGAAACGCCGTCACGCGCGTATGTGGGACGTTTCAACTTTAAAGGTGCGGATCAGCAGAAAAGGATAGGAGATCTGTCTGGTGGTGAGCGTAACCGGGTTCATCTGGCGAAGCTGCTGAAAAGTGGCGGCAACGTGTTGCTGCTGGACGAGCCGACCAACGACCTGGACGTCGAAACGCTGCGCGCGCTAGAAGAAGCGCTATTGGCTTTCCCTGGCTGCGCGGTGGTCATTTCGCATGATCGCTGGTTTCTGGATCGGATCGCAACGCATATCCTGGCTTTCGAAGGCGATAGCCAAGTGGTCTGGTTTGAAGGCAACTATCAGGATTATGAAATCGACCGCCATCGCCGTCTGGGCAGCGATGCGGATAATCCGCACCGAATTAAGTATAAAAGATTGACGCAATAAAATCTGAGTTTGTACGGGACGGGGCATTTATCCCGTTCCGCACTGTTATTGAATTGTCAAAGGATGCGCGGAAAAAACCGCCAGCGGACCATTTGCGAATAGTCGGCATAATCGGCATCAACCGCCAATAAATGGCGTTCTTCCGTCCAGGCCCTCAGTCCGTAGATCACTGTAAACGCCAGTAATATCCCAACGCTGTAATCGCCAAAAATGATGCCTTGAATCCACCATACGCCTAATTTGGCAGTATAGGCTGGATGGCGCACCCAGCGGTAAGGCCCTCGCCGTATTGTGCCGCGTGCGGTCAGGTTCGATGCCTTAAAACCCAAAGTCAATGATGCCCACGCAAAGACGGCCCACAAGAGCACCTCAACGCCATTAAAAAACAATTTGATACTCTGCGTGGTTTCGAATTGTATCGGAAACAACTGCACGTCAAAAGGCAAAAAAGTAAAGTTGTTAAAGGGGGGGTAACAGCATAAACAGACCAGCCAGCCCAGCCAATGCGGGTCGACCGAACGTATCTCGGAGCCGAGCCTGCGAGATTCGACTAAGTAGCCGAAGCCGTAAACGGTTACGTCGACGAACAGACACAATTGGATTAAAAATATCGTGATCGCGTGAAAATCCCACGTCGATGTTTTCACGGTCGACCAAACGTCATTTATGTTTTGAAAGCCCCATGACACCATGTAAGGCATAAAAAACAGTTTCAGCAATACTGACAGCAGCCCCAAGCGGACCAAAGGCGACCATGTGACTTTTAACAGTCCCCAACGGTGTAACGCCCCTCGTAGCATAAACGCCAATAAGGCTTGGTATTTGTCATTGTTCAGTAAGTATTGTCCACGCTGGCCATAAAAATACAAAGGACCCGCAAGGGTAAACGCCAACCAATAATAGTCAATAAACCATAAGGGCCACGGACGATACATGGGGCCGGACAAATGTGCGATCAAAGAAACAGCAACAGGGATATCTGTGAAAACACCCAAAGCCGTCGGTGCATAGTGCAAAAAAAGCCAGGCGAAGGAGAGAAGTATCCAGCGAGAAACGAAAGCCCAGGCCCAATGCCAAGCAGGCATTACATCGGAGAGCTCTTTATAATAGGGCTGAGCTGCCATGAAGAAGTTTGGATTGATGACGCAGTAAAGAAGCAGTAGGGATCGGTTATAGAAAGAAGCGGTTCTAAGCACTTTACGCAAGCAACATGCAAACCGCTTCTTTTTTATAGCAAAGTTGAATTGCCGATCAGTATACTAATCCTACTAATTATTGACAAACCAATGCGCAGGAAGCGCTATTACCCGACTTGCTCATTGCAATCGTACAGGTTTTGGTTCCGCTCAATGAAGTAATTGTTAACGTTGGCAGCGACGTTGGGCAGGTAAAGATATTGCCTGATCCAGAATAAACGCACTGCAAGTTACCGGTATTCGAGGCCGTCACTGCCACAGATGATTGATTGCTGGTGTAATTTGTGCAGGTTGATGTATTGCCGGACGATGGCGAACAACTCAAATTAATCCCGCTCCAAGTGCTGACATATTGAGTACTGTAGGTCGGGACATTATTGCCGTTACCCCATTGAGCGGGGCATGTAAGGCTCGGGGTCGACGCCAGGGTAATCGAACGAAATGTCGTTCCGCCGCTGCTGCTGCCGGAAAAAGGCACGGTCACGGAAGCGGATTTTACCGGAGTGTCCAATGCATTAATGGCAACGGTTCCAGTAACACCGGAATTGCTTTCCTTCATTTGTGCGACGATTTTGATGTCTGACGTAGGGGCATTGGAGGTATCCATTCTAAATACGCCTTTATCAATCGTTTGGTTTTGATTGGCGTTCGCCACCTGTGCGACCGTCGGGCTGTCGACACAAGTCTTGTTCACGCTGGCGTTACTGCCCGTCAACGGGCAAGGGGTGGCCGTGCTGGTGTTAGGGCTGGTGCCGTCGGACTTGGTGGTTTTCCAATCCGCCAGGCTCGATACATGATACTCATAAAAAGGCACTTCTTGCGGCACCAAGCCGGTAAGACTGAAGTTCAGCCCCGATTTCTCGGAAGGCGTCATATAATCGATAAAGATGCCGCGCGCCATCATTTGCGTGCCGTTTACCGGCGTTGTCGCACTTGGTGCGGTCCAGGCGGAAGCAGTCGTACCATTACTGACATACGCATTGACGGTATCGGCCACATAGTTTTGGTAGCTGGTCACGTTAGTGGAGTTAGTCAGGTCGCTGCGGACAAAGGCATTTAGGCCGACCAAATTCCAATCGCTGACTACCGTCCAATAGCCGGCCACCCGTTTTAAACGGCATGATTCAAGATACGTTCCGGAGGTTACCGGAGAGGCGGCACTGGATGAAGCATAATGGTTATGATCGTTATTCGCAAAATCGTTTCTAAAAGGGGTGTAGCATTTCTTGCGGTTTTCCGAGGATGAGTAATCGCAAACATAATCGCCCGTGGTATTTTCGTGATGATCCTGGCAGCAGGTATCGCACAGCGCATTTTGACCATTGGTCTGACCGGTTTTAACTCCCGTTTGGGCCTTGGTGACCGGGTTGTGGCCCTGGTCAAAACCCGTTCCTGCGGTACCGGATAATTCACATGAGCAGTTCAGCGTGAAAAACTCTTCTTTTTTCAGTGCAATCGGCGTTGAGCCACAGTCTTTATAGGTGGTTGTCGAAAAACTGATTAAATTGTTATCGGCGACGCCGCCGCTGTTATTGTCGATCGTGGGATCGGGTTTGTCGGTTTCCGTGTAAATTGCGCAGTTGCCGCCCGAGGACGAAGTCGACGATGTGGTGGAAGTCGAGGAAGTAGACGAAGTAGATGATGAAGTTGAACTGCTCGTCGTTGCGATCCTGGGTTGTGCGATAACGTCCGGCGCGGCTTGCGGGGTGTAATAGACTTTGGGACTTTCTCCGCTTCCGCCGACATTATTGCCCACCGCGCCAGTTGCCGCTGCGGTGCTGGTGCTGTTGATGACCGAACTTAGCGAGGCGGTTTGCGCGGTACCGTCCGTATCTGTCCAACCGACATTGACGGTAACCAATTTCTGCACGACATTACCGTTGGCTGTCGTTGTCAGCGTCGTGCCGTTATAATAATAAGGGGTCGATATCCAACTGCGTGTAAATGTAAGGTTGCCTTGAGCGACATTGCCTGAAGGCAAAGCGAGAGAGCAAGCATTATCATCGACAGTATCGCATCGTCCACCTGTGTTGCTTGCGATACTGGTAAAATCAAATATATCGTTGTCGCTGGCATCGGTAACTTGAAATCCGCGTAAATCCTCCATTTTTTCTTCTGCAATGCTCATCGCGATCGAGCGTCCGTTGGCCGCGCTGCTGTATTTAAAAAAATTACCCTGTAATTTAACGAGAGCGGCAATGCCGACTGCAAAGACAATGGCAGCAACCATGACTTCAATTAGACCGACGCCTTTTTGGTGAAAAATAGATTTCATGCGTGTTACCTGCTATCGTTAATGCTTAAAAATCCCGCCAACTGCCGGGGATGTATGCAATTGTGAAATTGGCGCTGTCATTGTTGTCGGTAAGGTTACTGATTAGTGACGGCTCGTAAACGATCGAATAGCTGCCCTGCATGGCATTGCCACCCATATCAGAAATAAAGGCGCCGTAGATGGCCGGGCTGCCATGAAAATCAGCGCTGGGCGTGGCGACGTCACTGGGGTTGTCGAACAGGAAGGTGAGGCCGTAGATACGCGCACCACCGCCGCCCATATCGAGTTGGTGATCATCGATGACAAGAATGACTGGATCGGTGAGGGACCCGATGACCTGATTGGGGCCCATGTTGCAATCGCCGGTAACCCACCATAAGCGCAAGGTTTGCCCGGCTGTGCTGTCAAGGCTGCTGCAATCGCTGACCACATGATTATACGTGGCAGCCATGGCCTTGACGGTGGCCCAATCGGCACGGTCTACGCCAAACAAAAACTTAAATAAGTCAGCGGGGAAGTTAGGGTCATTGGGCAGAACATCGGGAAAGGAACTGCTGTATGAGGTCAGGGTAGTGCCGTCACCCTCTGAAATCAGCTCGGTATTGCCGGAAGGATTGCTGCATTGCGGATTATTGCCGTCAAAATATTCCATGTGACAGGTTGCTGAGGCGCCGGTCATCTCGACATTGGCGCCGCTTATTCCCGTCCAGATCGAAACCGGCACGCCGCTGCCGCCGCCATTCGGATTCGCGACGACATTGAAGTCGCCTCCGGTTCCCACCGACCCGGCGACGATGATCGGCACATCGGGCGCGGAGCCACCGAGGATTTTTTTCATGGTGACTTGCCGGCGTAATGTCGCCGTGCCGGTTCCGTCCGCGCCCAATCCTGTTGAGACAAATTCGTAAACTGTCATGCCGCCCAAGCTGGCGCCGGTATTTGCTATCGTGACACCAAAGGAGGGCTCCCCTGATTCGGCTGATGTGCCGTCAGTTTCGGTGCCGCTGGCAATCGCAGTATTAGTGATAATGTTTGCCCATGATCCTGATCCGGTAAAACCGGTTTGAAATCGATTGATAAAGCGTTGTGTAGCCAAATCGAGGCCCGCTTCAGCAGTCGCAAATGCTTCTTTGTATCGCGTTTCATTGCCTGACATGCGCTGATCCATAACGCCGACGCGCGTGGCGAAGAATACCATCAGGGAAGCAATAAGCAGGATGATTACGGTTACAGCAAGGGTTGCCGCACCTGTTTGATTGTATCGGGTTGCCGTTTTCATACTCCGGATGCCTCTTAGGGTTTTCGCTAACGATTGCTAAAACCAGTCGTTACGCAATTTAACGGTCTCGGTAATGGTGCGGGTGACGTTGATGTCGTTAACTAAACTGCCGCTTAAAGTGATCGCAATTTGACGAAGCGTAATGCCACCTTCACTGACGTTGGATTCGCTGAAGGTGAGGGCGGAAACATTCACCAGCGTACTGTCTGTCAGATCGGTCCAGCCTGCCGCGTTGCATGCGGCGCCGTTGGAACGGGTTTCGACAGCATTATTAGCGCTGTCCAGGCGAAAACCGTAAAGTTCGGATGATTGAATGGTTCCGAACGTTGAGGCGGAGTCGTAAGCATAGGTTATACAGGAGTTGGCGTCGCCCTGATAATTGGCGGAAATCGTCAGACGATTGGCGCCTTCGGCAAAAGAATTGCTAGGCGGCGACCCGCTAGCGCTCACCGCCGCGTTTTGATTGGATCCGGCCCGGCGTAAATCGCGAGTTATCAAGCTCATCACCGAGCGTAGTTCTTGATTGAGTTGGATGGCTTTGATATTGTCGCTGTCGGATTTGATCATCGACACGAATAAGCCGACCACCACGCCCAATATAAAGAGCCCGATTAGCATCGAAATCAACAGCTCCAGCAAGGTAATGCCCTCCTGGAGTTTTTTTATATGAGTTGAAATAAACCTTTGTTTCATGGGCATACCGTGCTGTTAGGGTAGCTGATCATGGTGGTTCCTGTAGGCCGGCAGATGCGGTTTTTTCCTGACGTACTCGTTCTGACTCCTAATGTTTTATTGTTTCCTGCATTGAAGGTAACGGTTCCCGAGGTATTTGTCGTTCCACGCAGTGATGTGAAAAGGCGGGCGTTAGATGAACTATATTTAGCTGACACGCCGGTATAATCGGTGCTTTGCACTACGCTGCCGGCAGCGCAACTGTTAGCAGTGTTGCAATCACAAGTCGCAGCTCCCGGCGTGGTCATGCCGTAACACCAGGTGTTTTGAAAAGCATTCAGTGTCGCTGGCCTAAATACGATGCGCATATCCGAATTGGTTTTTACTGCTTCCATCTTGGCGTTTTGCAAGGCCGCCAACAGAGCTTCCGCTGCGCCTTCGGCACGTTGCGCGCGCATGGTGTCCTGGAACGAGGGAATTGCCATTACCGCCAGAATGGCGGTAATGGCAACGACGATCAATAATTCGGTGAGCGTAAAACCGGAGCTGTTTCGTTTTTTCATACTTGACTACCTATAGCTATGCAGTCGAGTATAGTTGAGCTTAATTGATAATTAAATGATTGTTGGCCCTAAAATTTAAAATTGCTGGCTGATTCACAAAGCATTTTTAGCTCCGATTTTTCCTCCGATGCGAGTTGGCGAAACTCTTGCCCGCAGCATTGATTTGAAGGAATTCAGGCTATTGCTTAGCTGGAAATTCATTACTCGTCACAATGTTAATAGATGTTATCTTACCCGCGTTCACAAAAATGCGCTCTCTGCTAAGCTTACATGGATAAAAATTAGCCAAAGGTGATGCCATGTACAATTTAAAACGAAATGCCGGATTTACGCTGATCGAATTAATGATTGTTGTCGCTATCGTCGGTATTCTGGCGGGAATCGCTTATCCGAGCTACACGGAGTATGTCAAGAAAGGTCGACGTGCCGATGCAAAATCAGCTCTACTTCAAGTTCAGCTTGCGGAAGAGAAATACCGGACGAATAATATCGGCTATGGCACACTGGCCCAGATTGGAGTTTCTGCTTCCTCACCCGATCAGTACTACACAATTGCGGTCTCAAGTGCCACAGCGACCGGTTATGCAGCGACAGCAACGCCGGCAGGAATTCAAACCGGCGATAGTTGTGGTACATTTGCGGTCAATGAAGGAGGCAAAACGACTTCAACCAGCGTTCAGACCACCACAGCAAAGGTTCAGGAGTGCTGGGGAAAATAAACGAAAATATTGGAAATAGTGAGGGGGGCAATTTTTGCATAATTATCACGCGGCTTGCCTTTGTGGTTCAGGTCTTAACTATGATAAGTGTTGCGGGATATACCATAACACCGAGAAAGTTTCCGACACCGCCGAAGCGTTAATGCGCTCGCGCTTTACTGCCTACGCGTTGCGGAAAGCCGATTATCTGAGCGCGACTTGGGACAGCGGCAAATGCCCTGAAAACATTGATTTCTCCCGCGAGACGGCGGTCTGGCAGCGTCTGGAAATAGTCGATACAAAAAAGGGCGGGCCTCAGGACGACAAGGGTATCGTCGAGTTCAAGGCTTATTATCTGCAGGATGGTGAAGAGTGCGTCCTGCATGAAGTCAGCCGCTTTGTCAAAAAGGAAGGACGCTGGCTTTACCTGGACGGTGTGATCAAGTCGCTCGGTAAAATCAGCGCTACCGTCAACTTGGGTAAAAATGCGCCTTGTCCCTGCGGCAGCGGCAAAAAGTTCAAGCGTTGCTGCGGAGCGACCCTGGGGTAGGGGGGCAATTTCGTTAAGTTAAGGCAGAGCTCGTCATTCCGGCATACCCTGAAGGGCACAAGTGGACTGCTAGAATCCAGTTGCTAAGGATGGCAAGCTTTAGTACATCCCTGTACTCTAGATCCCGGCAATCCATGCCGGCATGACAGCTTAGCTTAATGGCATTGGGTAGCGGGCTTTCCCCTTTACCGATTGGGTTTCGCTTATCCGCTCTGCCTGTTCATGATTTCCCGCAAAAGATATTCCCTGGTAAAACCACGGAGTTACTCAAACCCCATTCCCAACCGTTCTGAGCAATGAGATAGCGAAGGAATGGTGCGGCCATACTCGATCCGGATCAGGCACTTTTATTCCGAATTCTCCCGATAGCCTTGTGATTGATTTTCTGAACCTCATATAGGGTAAAATATTTCCGGAAACATCAAAGCAGGGTAAAAATGAAAACACAAAAAATAGGATTTATCGGCGGCGGCAACATGGCGACGAGCCTGGTCAGCGGCTTGATCGCTTCCGGGCATGAGCCGGGGAGCATCTGGGTTTCGGATATCAATCCCGAGCCGCTCAAGTCGCTGGCTGAGCGATTGAAAGTGAATGTAACCGCCTCGAACGACACCGTGGTCAGTGAGTCGGATGTCGTCGTGCTGGCCGTCAAGCCGCAGATTATGCGCGATGTGGCGAAACAGATCGCCCCGGCAATTCAACAGCGCAAACCTCTGGTCGTCTCGATTGCGGCCGGGATCAGCGAGCGCAGTTTGAGCGCCTGGCTGGGGGCTGATATCGCAATTGTGCGCTGCATGCCGAATACGCCGGCATTGGTGTTGACCGGCGCGACCGCCCTGCATGCGAACGACAAAGTCGGCACCGAGCAACGCAGCATGGCCGAAAATATTCTGCGCTCGGTCGGTATTGCACTGTGGGTCAAAGATGAGAAGGAACTGGATGCAGTGACTGCCGTATCCGGCAGTGGGCCGGCGTATTATTTCCTGCTGATGGAAGCGATGGAACAGGCCGCGGTGGATCTTGGCCTGACCGAGGAAACGGCACGTCTCTTGGTGCTGCAAACTGCATTAGGCGCGGCAAAAATTGCGCTGGAATCGAGCGAAAGCCCCGAGTTGTTGCGTAAACGCGTGACCTCGCCGGGCGGCACTACCCAGCGTGCGATCGAAACCTTTCAGCAAGGCGGTTTCAGCGATCTGGTTTCAAAAGCGCTCCATGCGGCGCGCGACCGCTCGATCGAAATGTCAAATCAACCGGAGTTCAATTAATGGGTTCAAGCTATTTTACCGATCCGCTCGTTTTAATAATCGAGGCGCTGTCGTCACTTTATATTCTGGCTGTCATGATGCGTTTTCTGCTGCAATGGTGCGGCGCAGATTTTTATAATCCGATCTCGCAGTTTCTGGTCAAGTCAACCCAGCCTCCGCTACGCCTGCTGCGCCGCTATGTGCCCCCGATCGGCAAGATCGATACGTCTTCGTTGATTCTGATGCTGGCTTTGCAAATGCTGGCCAATTTCCTGATCGGCCTGTTGCAAGGCGCAACGCTGGGCATCGGCGCGCTGACATTGATCGCGATCATGGAACTGATCAATTTACTGTTCAATGTCTTTATCTTCTCGATCATCGCCCGTGCCTTATTAAGCTGGGTGAATCCGGGACGCTTCGATGTGGCTTCTTCGATTCTTTACAGCCTTACCGAGCCCTTGCTGAATATTTTCAGACGAATCATTCCGGATTTGGGCGGTATCGACCTGTCACCGCTTGCTGCCTTATTGTTCCTGCAGGTCGCCAGAATGATTATTTTACCGCCGCTGAATCAATTGGCCGCTTTGATCGCCTGGTGAGTACGACAATTTTTTCTCATCGAGGAGAGTTGGATCTGGTGCTGGGATGAAATGATGGGGGCAGCCATTCTATGATGTCGATCTTTCGCTATACTTTAGAAAATTTTCGTTTCTTCTTTTTATTGCCATGCAAGATCGCTGTTCCTCAATCAGTCTGTTATTTTTCGTTGCGTTGGGCCTGACAGGCGTCCAGGCTGCTTATGCCAAGAAAATGTATCGGTGGGTCGATGAGAACGGAAGAACGTTTTTGTCCGATCAGGTGCCCCCGGAACAGGTGCAACACCGGCGTGAAGAGCTGAGCGAGCAAGGTCGTATCGTCCAGATTACGGAAAAAGCAAAAAACCGTGAACAGATCGAACTCGATCGGCGTCTTGAAGCATTGAGAAAGGCTCAGGAAGAAATTATTGCCAAACAAAAGGTCAACGATAAGGTATTGTTGAGTGCTTTCCGCAATCTGAACGATATGCAGGATGCGCTAAAGAAAAAGTTGAATGCAATGGATTCGCAGATCAAGCTCTTGCATGGCAATAAAAAAAGTGCGGAAGCCGAGCTCGAGAATCATTTAAAACGCGCAGCGAGCCATGAGCGTAGTGGCGAAAAAATTCCTGCGTTACTCACTCAGAACATTAATAAGGCAAAGGCGCAGATCGAAGCTGTAGAGGCGGAGATTGAGAAGCAGGAAGACACGAAAAGACATGAAAAAGCCGCGTTTGAGGCCGATATCGAGCGCTATAAATTTCTGACGCATTCCGACACCGAGGCGCCGCAGGAACTGAGCGATAAAACCGCAGAAATGAAGGCGGCGGTCGAACTGGGCCTTTATCTTTGCGGCAATCCCATTCAATGCGCGAAAGCCTGGGAAAGCGCGCATCAGTTTGTGCGCTCATATTCTACGACGCCGCCCGACATCGATAACGAAAAACTGCTGATGACAGCGGAGCCCGTGGCTGACTCCGATTTGAGCCTGTCTGTATCGAAGATCGATATGGGTAATAATCAACAGCAGTTTTTTCTCGATATCCGTTGCCGGCAGTCGTCACTGGGCAGGGAACTGTGCGCCAGCGACAAGGTGCGCGATATACGGACCTCTTTCAGAGCGTATATTGAAAACGGAATGGCCCGGACAAGCGCCGACTAACGGCTCAGCAGCAAAGTGCCGACCCCCTGATCGGTAAATAATTCAAGCAGGACCGCGTGCTCGACACGACCGTCGATGATGTGCACCTTGCTGACGCCGCCGCGCAATGCATCGGTTCCGCAACGGGTTTTTGGAATCATGCCGCCTGAAATCGTGCCGTCCGCAATCAGATCGTCGATGTCTTTCAAGGTCAGTCCAGTCAATAATTTGCCTTCCTTGTCCAGAATACCGGCGGTATTGGTCAGCAGAATCAGTTTTTCCGCTTTTAATACTTCCGCGATCTTGCCTGCGACCAGGTCGGCATTGATGTTGTAGGAATGGCCTTCCGCGCCGACCCCGATCGGTGCAATTACCGGGATGAAATCGCTCTGGCCGAGCATTTCGACGACCGACGGATCGATGCTGCTGACTTCGCCGACATGGCCCAGATCGAGGATTTCCGGCGATTGCGCAGTCGGATCCGCCCTGGTTAGTTGAATCTTTTTAGCGCGGATGAAATCGCCGTCCTTGCCGGTCAGGCCTACCGCCTTACCGCCGTGAATATTGATCAGATTCACGATTTCCTTGTTCACGAGTCCGCCGAGCACCATTTCGACCACGTCCATCGTTTCGCTGTCGGTAATCCGCATGCCGTCGATGAAACCGGTCGTTTTGCCGAGCTTTTCAAGCAGCCGGCCGATTTGCGGGCCGCCACCGTGCACCACGATCGGATTGATTCCGACCAGTTTCATCAGCACGATGTCACGCGCGAAGCTGTGTTTAAGCGCTTCATCGACCATCGCATTGCCGCCGAATTTGACGACGACGGTTTTCCCCTTGAAGCGTTGAATGTAGGGCAGGGCTTCGATCAAGACATCGGCGATCTGGTGGGCTTTTCGGTTTTGCATCGTATTCTGGGTTTCCATATTCAAAAGGGAAGTAATAAATCCGGATTTACGGTTTTGATCATCTGGCTGAATTGTTGCTGAATTTTTGTCATAGCGTCGCGGGTATCCGCTTCGAAGCGGATAACCAACGAAGGGGTCGTATTCGAGGCGCGCACCAGGCCAAAGCCATTGGGGTAGTCGGCCCGGAGCCCGTCAATGGTGGTGACTTCGGCACCCGGAAATTTGGCGATCTGCTTCAGCCTTTCGATAAATTTGAAATTTTCGCCTTCCTTCAGCATGACGGTCAATTCCGGGGTGTGGATACTGTCGGGCAGTGCCGCGAAAATTTCCGCGCTGGTGCGGGTATCGTCGGACAGAATTTCGATCAGCCGGGCTGCCCCGTATAACGCATCATCAAATCCGAACCAACGATCGTTGAAATAGATGTGCCCGCTCATTTCGCCCGCAAGAGGCGCGCCGGTTTTCTGAAGTTTCGCCTTCATCAATGAATGTCCGGTTTTCCAGAGCGTCGGCCGGCCGCCATAGCTTTTGATCTGGCTGGCCAGGTGCTGGCTGCATTTGACGTCGAAAATGATTTCCGCGCCCGGACGCGCTGCCAGCACGTTTTGAGCATACAGCATCATCTGCCGGTCCGGGTCCGGCCAGATAATCCTGCCGTTCGAATCGATCACGCCCAGCCGGTCGCCGTCGCCATCGAACGCCAGACCGAGGTCGGCCTGATAATGCTCGATCGCCATGATCAGTTCTTCCAGATTCTCGGGCCTGCTCGGGTCGGGATGATGATTCGGGAAATTCCCGTCAATGTCGCAATTCAATTCGATTACTTCGCAACCGATCGTTCTGAGCAGTTTGGGCGCGATTTCACCGGCGACCCCGTTGCCGCAGTCGATCACAATTTTCATTGGCCGGCCCAAGTGCACATCATCGGCTACCGTACCGATATATTCATTGCCGAAACGGCTGTTTTTTTCGATCGTACCGACCTCGCCGACGGTAAAAGCCTGACTGTCGATGCATTTTTTTAGATTCTGAATCCGTTCTTCCGCCAGGGTTTCTCCTTTAATCACCATCTTGATGCCATTGTATTCGGCCGGATTGTGGCTGCCGGTTATCATTACCCCGGACCGATCTTCAATGTGGTGTGCGACAAAATAAAGAACCGGCGTCGGCACCATGCCGATGTCGAGTACATTGCAACCGGTAGAGACGATTCCCTTGGCGATCGTGTCCGACATGGACGGGCTTGAGTTGCGGCCATCCCGGGCCAAGGCAATTGTATGGCAATCCAGCGCTTTGGCTTCAGTCCCAAGCGCCCGGCCGATATCATAGACGATTTGTTGAGTTAACGATTCGCCCACGATGCCCCGGATATCATAGGCGCGGAAAATCGCATTTTTCGGATCGGCGGTTTTCTCGACCGCGGCAAGGGTTTTTTCGATTTCCGGTTTGTCCAGAACGACGGAGGGGCTTGCTGCCTTTGGCTCTGACTTTTGGCTGGCTGCTGGCTTCTGGAATATTTCCGAGGTAGGGTTTCGATTTTCCGGGGCCTTTGGAGCTGCTTTTACCGCGGGTTTAACGCCGGGTCCGGTATAGATTATGTCTGATGAAAAGTCGGTAAATCCAAGGCTGGGATCTATCGCGATCTTCTGAGTAGTCGCGATTTCGCCAGCGTCGTGATCCAGGATTCGTTTGAACTGAGATAAGGTTGATATAAACCCTTGCAGTTCGTTTAGCCGGGTCGTGTAATTTCCTTGAAAATTATTTCTCATCAGGTCCTTAAATACCCGCATCGTACTGCTTAAGTCTTCGGTCAGCTTCTTCTCCAATGTACGGTAGCTTATCAGAAACGCAACCCCCATCAGCCCCAAAGGAATCAGTATAAAGCTGAGCATCAAGCCAGAGTCGAGTGTGATCAGCAAATCGGTTCTTCCATAATTGAGTTCCCAAGAGGTCTTTGCGATCGGGATTTGCAGGCGATTGTCTTCTTCTATGGGCGGGTGGCCGGTCGTCCCCAATAAAAGTTTTCCCTGATGCAGACGGATATAGCCCTCATCGACCTGTGCCAGCGCTATGCTTTTACGGAGAATATCGTCATCGAAGCCAACCAGAAGCACGCCGATCGTTTGTGTCCCCTGGACGACTTTTTTAGTTATCGCTAGATATCTATTGCTCGGATTGTCGCCCTGAATCGCCGGCAAAGGACTGGAGGCATTGGTAAAAGTTTCGCGGACCATGTTCAGGTCGGCGTAAGTCATCGGCGGGGAGTTTTTGTCGTCCAGTTCGGTGATGCCGGGCAGCAGCCTGACATTGAGCGCATGGGGAAGAAGCCGCATAAGTCTGGCAGAAGTTTGCCGTATCGCTTCCGGATTTTGACTGGCGACTGCCTGCACCGTTTCGGGATCCTGCGCTATTTTGTCGAGGCTTTTATCCAGCAGATCGATCTGGGTGGAAATCGACAGGCCGATGCCTCTGGCGAGCGCACCGATCGCCTCCTGTCTGGATTGATTGATCGCACTGGATGCGATCCAGAAGATGCCTGCCGCCGAAATGAGAAGCAGCAGGACGGATGCGGCGGCCAAATAAGAGAAAAGTCGAAACATCCTGTATACCTTAAATGAATAGAAATTAGACTGACAGGTTTTGGGCGAGAGGCGCTGTTCAACTACGAGACGGTAAGAAATAACTTTAGAAAGTTAGGGTGGAGAGATCGTCCGTCTACTGGGTGAGGGAGCAGCACCTCTCAAATCCGCTTAAGAATAGCCGATAACTGTAAATCTATCCGGCTTTTCCAGTCGATCCGAATCCACCGGCACCGCGGTCGGTGACGGTGGTGAACTCAGGAACGAGCTTAAGCGCCACCTGCACGACCGGCATGAAAAGCAACTGCGCGATTCTTTCGCCCGGATTGACTACATAATCGTTTTCAGCGTCATTGTGCAGAATCACGCCGATTTCGCCATGATAATCGGAATCGATGATGCCCACACCTTGTCCGACCCGGATCTGATGATTCAGGCACAGTCCGCTTCTGCTCGCGACGACCGCAACCAAGCCCGGATCCTGGATATTGATTGCAAGGCCGGTACCGATCAACCGGTTTTGCCGGCCGCCGATCACAACAGGTTCGGAAATGCACGCCACCAGATCGATGCCCGCGGAACCGACGGTTTTATAGGACGGCAACCCGTATTGTTCGAGCAGAGGATTGAATACTTTGGTTTCGATCAGACGTTTCATGGAGATAGGGCAATTTTTTTGGGCAAAAGAAAGCGCCGGGTCGGCGCGCGAAAAAGAGAAATTTTAACATTCCTGTTTCTTGCGGACACCCTATAAATCGAGCCTGAATCGAAAAATGGAAGAAGACGGCAATGATCGGGCAGATCATTGCCGGGAAGGAAAGCGGTTAGGGCTTGTCCAGCAGGCGGTGGGAGACAAAAAAGCCTAAATAAATCGTAAGGACCATGATCACCGATTCCGATGAGAACAGACTCAAGCCGGTGACCGAAGGACCGGGGCAATAACCGCTCATGCCCCAGCCGATGCCGAAAATCGCTGCTCCGACGATCAGCCTTTGATCGATGGATTTCTTTAAGGGGAGTTGAAACGACGGCGACCAAAGCGGCGCGGAGCGTTTGAGTATGAACCGGAAGGCGATCATGGCTACGGACACTGCACCGATCATCACAAACAGCAGACTGGGATCCCAATGACCTGTAATGTCGAGAAAATTCAATACCTTATTCGGATTGATCATGTGCGAAAGCGCCAGACCAATACCGAATAAAATTCCGCTAATGAAGGCGATTAATTGGGTTTTCATACGGTCAACTCCAGCAGATGACGAATGATATACACCGTTATCATGCCGACGGCGAGAAAAGTCAGTGTCGCCGCGATTGAACGGATCGACAGACGAGCGATCCCACAGACGCCATGACCGCTGACGCAGCCGTTCGCCAGGCGCGTTCCAACCCCTACCAGAAAACCGCCGATGCCCAACAATTCAACTGGATAATCCTGGCGCGGGGAATTGAAACCCGGCGTTACCCATTGTAAAAGCCATCCGCCGACGACGAGTCCTGCGAGAAACCACAAACGCCAGGTCCTGTCGTTTTTCGGGGCAAAAAATACGCCGTTCATGATGCCACTGATTCCCGCGATGCGTCCGTTGAAAAATAACAACAAGGCGCTGGCAATGCCGATCAGAGCGCCGCCGGCGAGAGCGGAATACGGAGTGAAATTTTCCATGGGTTGACCTCCTCAGGCTAAAATCAATATACAATATCAGTATATACTAAAGTACAAGGATTAGAGGCATAGTGATCTCCGATAATCTTCGGAGCCCATCAATTTTAGGGTGAATTGAATAGCGGATTTCTTTTTAGCAACACTATCGCGACGGTTCGATGAAAGTTTGATGAACCCTATCTGAACCCCTATAAAAAATCTTAATTGCCATCATTCCCGGGCTGTAACGCATCGCTCAGCAAGCGGCCGATATCGGTATGATGCAGAATGGCTCCAAACGGTTCTATCCCCTGTTGATTCCCTCTCGCAAACACAAAGACCGGCGTACTGGTATGCGTACCGCTGGCCCAGACGACCTGCTGACTTGCTCCGACAATCTCGGCCAGAAGATTTTCGCGGTTGTCCTTCGTATAAACGAAAAACGCGCTTTTATTTCCCATTTTGGGAACGGTCTTCTCATTTAGAGAAGGATGATCGAGACGGTGGTCTGCATTTGCTTCGGTCGTGAGAATTCTTTTGGCTTCCCTGATGTCGATCTTGAATTCGGTGTGGCAGTTGACCCGTTCGGCCAGAGCGGCAGGCGTTCTTTGCTCTGGAGGCAACGCGTCGAATTCGGCAAAGATATCGTGATAGCTGAGTTTTTGCGCATACAGCCTGTCCAAAATCTCGGGATTGCCGAAATTGAAACTGGGTTTGAAAAGATGACCGCTGGCCAGCGGTTTCGGTTCGGGGATGTTTTGGCGCGAATAGCTGAAACCGAAGCCCCCCGTCTCATGATCGGCGGTCACGATCAGTAAAGTGTCTTCCCGCTCGCCCATCCAGTCCAGGACCTTGTGCAGCATCGCATCGAAGCGGAGCATTTCGTGCATTAGCAGTCCGGTATCGTTCTGGTGTCCGGCCCAATCGATCTGGCCCGCTTCGATCATCAAAAAGAAACCGTCTTCGTCGCGTTCCAGTATTTTTAAGGCCTGCTCGCTCATTTCCGCGAGCGTTGGTTCGGTATGGGCCGGATCAAGGCGATGTTTACTTTCGACAATCCCATCACTCATGCCGGAACCGGCAAACAATCCCAGGGTTTTGCCGGAGGCCTGCCGCAACTGACGGGCGTTGAAGACCAGCCGATACCCCTGCTTTTGGGCTGAGTCGAGCAGGTTTTTGTCGTCCTGGCGCGCCGAATCGATTTTGAAGGCGTGCTCTGCCATCGCTTCGAATTGCCGGTGAACGGCCGAATTTTTATCGGCGGCGGCTTTCGGCAGCCAATAATCGAGGCCGCCGGACAGCATCACATCGGCATTTGTCCCCAGCAAGCCCTCGGGAATGCTGGTTTCATGGCTGCGGTGGTTTTCATGGGCGGCGAACGCGGCGGGCGTCGCATGGGTAATCCGGGTATCCGACACCAGGCCGGTCGCCTTGCCCCAGCGCTGGGCTTTTTCGATGATGTTTTCCGCCGCATGTCCGTCCGCATCCAGGCCGACCATTTCGGGCTTGGCGAATTTGCCGGTCGCCAGTTGGGTTGCGGAGGCTGCCGAATCGGTGACCAGCGCCCCATCGGGATAGGTCAGCGAAATGCCGATGCGGCCGTTTTCGGCCAGCCGATCCAGTGCGGTCTTATGGCCTTTCAGTACGGCGCGGGGTGCCTGTCTGGCATAAGATAGCAGCAAGCCGACCTGTTGAGGTCCCATGCCGTCGCCGATGATCAGGATCACGTTTTTGACTTTCGAAGGTGTGACCGCTTTGTCAGGCAGCACCGAGCAACCGGGCAGCAGGAGGACGGCGATGCCGAAAACTAAGGTTTTCAGTAATAAAGACACTTGATTATTCATCGGCTAGAGCAAAAGGGAATTGGAGAACGAATTACGGTAGCAGAGTATTAAGAATTGAAGGTATGAGTGTCACGGCTAAGGTGCACGGTCCAGTTTGTATAACGCCGCGATCAGAATTCCTGTCGCTAGAATTAAAGGGTAGGGTCCGAAAAACCAGAGCACCAGCGGCAGGCTGAAAAAAAAGCTGCGGGTGCCGTAGGTGTAATAAGCGCCGGCCCGATTCAGATAGGCACAGACTTGCGCGCGCGAAACGCCGGTCTCGGGCAATCCGGCCAATAGATTAATCATATAGCCGACATGATTGAAGAAGCGTATCGCCATCGTGAAACAGTAGAAAGCGATAAAAAAATCGAGCAGCAACAGGCCAAGCTTGATCAGCCAGAATTCGCCCGCTACCGTTGCAACGACAGTAGCGGGTTGCCACGCATCGGCCCATTTTTCGATCTTGTCGCTTAAGTTCAACGTGCCGATGATTAACAGCACCGAGGTCGAAGCCATGAAGTTGGCGGCCATTACCGAATTGCGTAAGGTCTGCACGGCCAGAATATCCATCCTGCCGCTCTGCGCCACCATATCGACCCAGGCTTCGCGCATCCTGCGGTTAAATTGGTGCACGCTGAAGTCCGGATCGCGGCGGGTGGACCGGCGCAAAAAGAGGTAGTAGATCAGTATCAGAGCACTGCTGGCTGCAAAAGCGAGCAGATCGAGCGGCAGCGGAACGTGCATGGATAGTGAATTTTGCAGGAAAAAACCGCGCCAGTATACGCTGAAGTCCGCGTTTTGACGATGGAGGGAAAGCCCTCCCAGGCGCGACTTGTGATGTTGTGGGTTATAGAATGCTTACATAACCGCCGCTATGGCCGGTTTTAGAGAGCACGATTTGCCAAGTTAGTTGCAGGCTCTGGCTTTGAAATAGCAGTCGGAGCAGGACAAAACCAGCGTTTCCTATAGTATCTGATTATGTCATTAGCAGATGGCAAGCACGACAATCCAGCAGGCTCGGGATTTAATAGAGCAGGAACGCCGATCGTTCGTCCAGCCAGGCGTCTTCGTCCGAGCGAGCCAGCCTCTCCAAATCATCAGGTTCCGCCTGGGCATCATCGATCCATTCCCTAAGTAACGGCGAGCCGTTGATCACATCGATCGCCAGGTGATCCAGTTCGTATTCGTAAGGAAAATCGCGCCACAACTGATAATCCGGCCGAAATCGGCGCAGTGCCTTGAAGGCCAGCGTCTGCAGGCGCCAAGGACGGAAAAGCTCATGGTTGTATGACGGGTCCTCAACATGGATATGCACACCGGCGCACAATTTTCCGGCATGTTTGTGAAAAGTCGGTTCGAACCAGCATTCGCGCAAACGGCAGCCTGCAAGCCATGCCGGAGCCATCGACTGCATCGTTTCGATCAGACTTCGTGGATTGAGGTCGGGCGCGCCGAATAACTCCAGCGGACGGGTCGTGCCGCGGCCTTCGGAGAGCGTCGTGCCCTCGAGCATTACGGTGCCGGCGTAGCAGCGGGTCATCCAGAGATTCGGCGCATTCGGGCTCGGATTGATCCAGGTGCGCTCGCCGAGCGGCCAGCCGTAACCGGGCGCCGTATGCGGGTTCCAGCCCTCCATCGTAATCACCTGGCAATCGACGTCAAGCTTGAATGTGGCGATAAACCAGCGTGCCAGCTCGCCCATCGTCAGGCCGTGGCGCATCGGCATCGGCCCCGCGCCGACGAAACTTTCCCAACCGGGGCGCAGAGTCAACCCTTCCACCGGCCGGCCTGCCGGATTCGGGCGGTCGAGAATCCAGACCGTTTTCCGATGTTTGGCAGCGGCCTCGAGTACATAGCGCAGGGTCGTGATGAACGTATAAATCCGGCAGCCCAAATCCTGCAGATCGACCAGCAAGACGTCGAATGTGTCCATCATCGCATCGGTCGGGCGGCGCACCTTGCCATACAGGCTGAATACAGGAATGCCATGCATCGGATCGACGAAGTCCGGTGATTCGATCATATTGTCCTGCTTGTCGCCGCGCAGGCCGTGCTGCGGCCCGAAGGCGGCGCTGAGCTGTATGTCGGGAAGCTGGCCAAGGGCGTCCAGGCTGTGTGTCAATTCGGCGGCTACCGAGGCGGGATGCGCGAGCAGCGCAATGCGTTTGCCCACTAACGGTGCGCGCAGATTTTGATCTTCAAGTATGCGATCTATGCCGAATTTCATGAGCGGATTTTGTGATTTAAATAGTGTTGAAAAAAGTTCTGATCAAATGACAAGCGGATACACAAAGCCTGCACGGTGATGAAAATCAGGTCTTTCGCCTGGATGATGCAGAGCCCAGTAGGAGAGGCTGCTGTCGATCGACTCGACCACCGCCGTCAGGCCCAGTTGCAGGCCCCTGCCTATCGGCAGATCGCCTGGCGCAATACGGGCGGTTAGCAGCAACTGATGCGCCGATTGCGTGACTTCAATGACGGGTGGGGCAGCGATCGTCCATGCTGCCGGTGCACGATAATTGTCAAATGCATAGGCTGCCCATTGTCCCGAAGGCGAAAAATTGAATTCATGATAAACGGAAGTCTCCGCTGCGGCAAAGGCTTCGAAACAGGTATTCCGCCATAAACCGTCGCTTGCACCGGGTGGCCGGGGGGTGGGAATCGAAATCTTGGCCAGGTCGCCGGCGAGACGATAGCAGAGCGTCAGGCCGTCTTCAGGGCTTTGCTCGATAGTAACGGTCAGGGATTGGATTGAATCATTCGGCGTGGCCGGATGGCAATACAGAATTTTTGTCGTCATTGTGCGAAGGATGGACAGGGGCTGACGGTATTTTAAAACAAATACCGGCTGCCGGCTGCTCTTGTTCACGGTTGCTCTTGTTTATCTCAAGGCTCATAATGGCAGGGTTATTGAACCCCGCGTGTAAACAATATGATCCTATCAAGACTTCTTCCCGCCTTACTGTTGCTGGTTTTGCCTTTGACTGCATTAGCAGAGGGCGATGAAAACGAGTGGAACACGGCTTTGAAAAGCCAATATTTTGCCGGTAAAACGATTACCGAAAGCAACGATGTGATCGAGCTGGAAGCGCCTTATCGTGCCGAGGATCCGGCGCTGGTGCCGCTGAAAATCGTCAGCAAAATCCCCCAGACGCAGGACCGCTATGTCAAAAAAATCCTGGTGCTGGTCGATAAGAATCCGTTTCCGTTTGTCGGCGAGTTCGAATTGACACCGGACAGCGGCAAGGCCGACCTGGCGATGCGGGTTCGGGTCAATACCTACAGTTTTATTCGCGCGATCGCGGAATTGAATGACGGCACGCTGGTGATGACGAAAAAATTCGTGAAAGCCAGCGGCGGCTGTTCCGCACCGATCGGGGCAGATCTGGATGCCTCGATGAAACGGCTCGGCAAGATGAAATTCAGGCTGGACGGCGGCGTCAAAACGGCCGAGCCGAACCTGGTGCAACTGTTGATCAGCCATCCTAACATCACCGGGATGCAGATGGACCAGATGACGCGCTTCGTGAAGAAATCGCATTTCATCGAGCAATTGAAAGTCACTTTCAACGGGAAGCCGGTGTTGACCGCGAAGACCGACATTGCGATCAGCTCCGACCCGAATTTCCGTTTTTATTTCGTCCCGCAAGCGGCCGGGGTTTTGAAAGCGGAAATCAGTGATACATCCTGCGAAAGCCCGATTGCACGGGATGCCTGCACAAAAGGTTCGACGTATAGCGAATCTTATGAAGTTAAACCGTAGGGCGATATAGGCGATAGCCGTATTCCGCCGCATATATGCATTCGGCGCATTAAGCTGTCGCTAATGCGCCCTACATGTTTTATTTTACAAAACATTGCTTTTCGGCATACGCTTCGGCTTCCTTCAGCAATTTCCTTAAATCTTTCGATTGCTTTGGATCGCGAAAAATGCCGCCGGCATCGCCGGGCGTGCTGCGCAGGTAGGTAAAGGTGTTGGCCGCTTCATAATCGGCGAAAGACATTTTTTCGGCGATTTTGTCGATCTTGCAGCCGCACGCGTATTGTGTAACGTAGGTCAAGCCCCCGTGTTTGGCCACGCAGTTCAGTACATACTCGATGCGGTCGCGGGTTGGAAAATCATTGACGCGTGCCGCCGCGGGTGCGGCTTCGGCCGGTTTGGTTTCGGGCGTGGTGCTCGCGCAACCGTTCAGTAACGCCAGCAGCATGATGCCGGCACAGGAAGAGAGTGTTTTGGTGATGTTCATCGATCGGTTTCTCAAATACCCAAAAGTTGCGATCATTTAGTTTACCATTTAGAGCGCCGAATTTGCCAAAATGCGCTCAACACGCGTTTATGGTATAAACGCGCCTTTGATTGAAGTTTATTAACAGTGTTTCTTTTGCTCGACCCCTGCGTAGTGTTTTCGACTCCTCATGCCCGCCGCCCCTAAAGTTGCCGATTTTGTGCTGAATGCCTGGGGGACATGGGTGTCGGGATTGAATGGCAAGCAGGATTGGCACGGCTTGCGGCGTGATCTGCCGCCGTTCGGCCAGGTTTCTGCCAAAATTCCCGATTTTATCCCGAAGTTGCAGCAGCGCCGTTTGAGCCCGTTGGCGCGCGCGGTTTTCAATGCGATCGACCAATGCCTGACGCCGGGAGAAACCCTTCCGACGGTATTCAGTTCCGCGCATGGCGAGGTCGGAAAAGCCCTCAAAATGCTGAAAATGATTCAGGCCCGGGAAGAACTGTCGCCAACCGCGTTCAGTTTATCGGTGCATAATGCGATAGCAGGACTGTATTCGATAGCGTACCGCAACCAGCAGGAAATTACCGTGGTTGCGCCAGGACGCGAAGGGATTGCGCCGGCTTTTATCGAAGCGCTCGGTTTACTGGCAGAAAGCGCCGAGCAGGTGCTCGTGGTTCTCTACGACGAACCGATCGCCGAATTTTATCCTGTCGCTCCCTTCAAGTTGAATGCCGAATTTACTTGTGCATTGGCATTACGTTTGTCTTTGTCGGGCGAGGGTATACCGTTGCGATTGAGCCGCGTGTCCGAATGGAAAGAAAAAGGCGAACAACCCCTGCAACTTCCGTTATTTATAGATTTTTTGCTGGGCGATCAGGACGAAGCCAGCATGGCT
This sequence comes from Methylomicrobium sp., assembly GCA_051061015.1. GTDB lineage: Bacteria > Pseudomonadota > Gammaproteobacteria > Methylococcales > Methylomonadaceae > Methylomicrobium. The sequence goes on along the minus strand of JBPFEG010000075.1, from coordinate 72,750 downwards.
TTCCAGGGGAGCAGTTGGCGATGGGAAAAAATTTAGCGTACAGGCTGAACTACGTCTGGCGCCTTTTCGGGACCGCAGTCAGTTTTACGACGTTCGGGATCGGCGGTTTTTTGCTGTGGGTGCTGGTTTTCCCGGTCTTGTCGATCCTGCCCGGCAATCGCCGCGAGAAAATCAAACGAGGCCAGCATGTCGTGCATTACAGCTTTTATCTATTCATCGGCCTGATGCACCGGATCGGCATCATGACCTATGAGATCGTCGGTCTGGAAAAACTGAACCGGCCCGGCCAGCTGATTCTCGCGAATCACCCGACGCTGGTCGACATCGTATTTCTGATCAGCAGGGTCCGGGAAGCAAGCTGCATCGTGAAGGCGTCGCTCTGGCAGAATCCTGCGATGCGCGGACCAATTCTGAATGCCGGCTACATCAGCAACGGCGATCCCGAGCAGATGATCGGGGAATGCGTGGACTGGCTGCGCGCGGGCGGCTCGATGGTCATCTTTCCGGAAGGCACCCGTTCGGTGCCCGGCAAGCCCTACCGTTTCCAGCGCGGTGCCGCCGCGATCGCGCTGCAGGCCGGGGCAATCGTCACCCCGGTCACGCTGTCCTGCTATCCGAGCACGCTGACTAAGGCCGAGCCTTGGTACAGCATTCCTTACCGGCGGCGTTTTCATCTGGCGATGCATGTCGGCGAAGATATCCCCGTGGCGGATTTTCAAAAGATCGAACCCAAGTCGATCGCGGTGCGCCGCCTAAACCAGTTCTTGCAGGATTATTTCACTCAACAAAGAGAAATTTATCAGAATCATGGAAAATGAATTGAAACAACTGATCATCGAAACGCTGGATTTGGAGGATATCGGCATCGATGACATCGCCAGCGATACCGCACTGTTTAATGAAGGATTGGGGCTCGATTCGATCGACGCACTCGAATTGGGCCTCGCGATCCGAAAAAAATATAATGTCAAAATTAATGCCGAAAAAGAAGATGTGGCGAAAATCTTCGCTTCGGTTTCCGCCTTGGCGAACTACATTCAATTCGCGCGCAGTTGAGACAATAATGGAAAATCGTGAACAAATTTTGACGGCCATCCGGGGATTGATGGTCGAGATGTTTGAATTGGACAAAGAGAGCATTACGCCGGAGGCGCGGCTTTATGAAGACCTCGATTTCGACAGCATCGATGCGGTCGACATGATCGTCAGGCTGAAGGAAATCACGGGCAGGGCGGTCAAACCGGAAGATTTCAAGTCGGCGCGCACGATCGGCGATGTGGTCGAGGCCGTTTACAAGATGATGCAGGACGCACAAGGGTAAATGCGCAAGGCCCAAGATGAAAAACTCACAGAACAAAATCCGCCTTTTACGTTGAGTCTTGAGCCTTAACGAATTTATGCGCCTGTTCGTCACTATTGCCTTGGGTCTTTTGACTGTCGCCTATCCTTTTGCCGTTTATTTCGGCATCCGTTATTTCGAACCCTGGAAAATTGCCGCAGTTTTGATCGTCGCAATCACGCTCAGACAGGCATCAGGGGGCGGTCGTGTACCGGGAGGCCGACTGATAGGGCTCGCCGCGCTGATTTTCTGTGCCGCCGCAGTCTGGCGTAACGATCTGATCACCCTGCGTTTTTATCCAGTCGTCGTGAACGGCGCGATGCTGGGTCTTTTTGGCTGGAGCCTCATCCGTCAACCGACCGTAATCGAACGGCTGGCTCGTCTGAATCATCCCGATCTGCCGCCTTCCGGCGTTGCCTACACGCGGCGCGTGACTCAAGTCTGGTGCGGGTTTTTCTTGTTGAACGGCGGCATCGCCTTGGCCACCGCCTTATGGAGCAGCTTCGAGGTCTGGAGCTTGTACAATGGCCTGATTGCTTATCTGTTGATGGGCATTTTGTTCGGCGGCGAATACTGGGTGCGGATTAAAACGCAAAAACATGCAGAATAACTTGATTTCACTGTCCGAGTGCCTCGCGGTATGCAGACAGGATTCCTCGCCGCTCGCGCTGCATCAGGGACGACTGTATCGAAGCGGCGAATTTGCTGCCGCAGTCGGTTATTGGACGCAAATAGTGCGCAATGAACCCGATCAACGTTATGCGCTGTATACGCAGGATGCTTACCCGTTTGCGGCCGGACTGTTCGCGCTGCTTCATGCGGGCAAGGAGATCTGGATTCCCGGCAACAACCTTCCAGAAACTGCGCGGCAGCTCAAGCGGGAAGGCTGCCGGTTGCTGGGCGACTGGCCGGAGGCCGAGCCTTTCGATCCGGATGTGCGCTTTCCAGAAGATACGGGTGGGATTGCGGACATTTTCGATCCCAATGCGCCACGTATTGTGCTGTTTACCTCCGGCTCCTCGGGCCAGCCGAAAGCGGTGCCGAAAACCTTGCGCCAGTTGCAGGCCGAAATCGACACGCTCGAAAATCTCTGGGGAAACACGTTGGGAGGCGCGTGCGTCGCGGGCACGGTCAGCCATCAGCATATCTATGGGCTGTTGTTCAGGGTGCTATGGCCGCTGGCGGCGAGACGCTGCTTTTGCAGTTCGATGGCTTTGAGCCCCGAAACGTTGCTGGCCGATGGCGTCCCCGCGCGGATTTGCTGGATCGCAAGTCCGGGTCACTTGAAACGGCTCGATGAGCACTCGCCCTGGGAGCAGATTGCAGAACTCCCGGCGATTTTCAGCTCCGGCGGCCCTTTGCCCGTCGAGGCGGCAGCGCAAATTTTCAGCTCGGCCGGACGCAGCGTGATCGAAATTTATGGCAGCACGGAAACGGGCGGCATTGCCTGGCGGCAGAGTCGCGGCCAGAGTGATCTACCCTGGCAGCCGTTTGCAGGCATCGAGATCCAGCGGATTGGTGACCGATCGTATCTGTATTCGCCTTATTTAAACGATCAGGATGGTCTGGAACTGGACGACCGTCTGACGCAACTGGAAGATGGCCGTCTGCTGTTGCAGGGAAGACAGGACCGTATCGTCAAGATCGAAGAGAAACGGCTGTCTTTGAGCGCTCTGGAACAGCATCTTCAGGACACGCCCTGGATAGCGGAAGCGTACGCGCTGGTGCTGGAGCGCCACCGCGACGTCGTCGGCATCGCCGCCGTTTTGAGCGAGAGCGGCGCGGCACAGCTGAAAGATCAGGGTAGAAACGCTTTCATCCAGCAGCTCAGGATAGTGCTTGCCGATAGTTTCGACGCGGTCGCGCTCCCCAGAAAATGGCTGTTTGTAAACCAGATTCCGCTCACCCCGCAAGGCAAAGTGAACCGGGAGCTCTTGACCGCGCTAATGAATCTGGATACTCACACGCTGCCAAGAGTGCTGGCCGCCGAAACGGATGCTGCCGTGGTACGCCTGCAAATCAAGGTGCCGAAGGAACTGCGTTATTTTACCGATCATTTTCCGAATTTTCCGCTGCTGCCGGGTGTGGTCCAGATCGGCTGGGCCGAGCATTTCGGCAAGCTTTTCTTTCCGGTCATGGCGTCTTTTTCGCATATGGAAGTGATCAAATTCGGCAAAATGATCCGTCCGAATGACGAGCTTGACCTCTGTTTGAAATGGCAGGCAGCGCCCGGAAAATTGTATTTTCAATACCGGACGGAAGCCGCGGCTTATAGCGCCGGACGCCTGGTTTATGGAGCCGCGTCTTGAAAACCTGCATCATTATCCCCGTTTTTAATCACGAACAGGCACTGCCGCATGTCCTCGCGGCACTCAAGCCTTTCGGGTTACATGGCTTTTTGATCGACGACGGCAGTTCGGAGGAGTGCCGGCGGGTACTCGAAAGGTGCGCCCGCGAAGAAGCCGATTGGCTGACATTGATCGTGCGCGCCGAAAACGGCGGCAAGGGCGCGGCGGTACTGGATGGCTTTCGGGCCGCCCGTGCCGAAGGCTTTACGCACGCCCTGCAGGTCGACGCGGACGGCCAGCATCAGATCGAAGACTTACCGCACTTCCTGGCGGCAAGCCGGCAGCATCCCGAGGCATTGATTGCCGGCCAGCCCGTCTTCGGCGCGGATGCGCCAAAAAGCCGGCAGTACGGCCGCCAGTTCACCAATCTTTGGGTCTGGATCAATACCCTGTCATTTTCGATCGGGGATGCAATGTGCGGTTTTCGGCTGTATCCGCTGGCAGCAGTCGAGCGCGTGTGTGCCAATGCCGCAATCAGCCAGCGCATGGATTTCGACATCGATATCATCGTCAGGCTGTACTGGCAGGGCATACGGGTGATCAATTTGCCGACGCGAGTCAGTTATCCGCTGGATGGGCTCTCCCATTTCCGGCTATGGCGCGACAATCTGATGATCTCGAAAATTCATGCGCGGTTGTTTTTCGGGATGCTGGCGCGTCTGCCGGGACTGATTCTGAGGCATTGGCCATGAAAAAGCCGCATTGGGCCGAGATGGGCGAGTACAGCCTGGTTTGGGGTATGCGCGCTCTATTATGGGTTTACCGTCTCGGCGGTCGTTCGATCGTGCAGGTTTTTTTATACCCGGTGGTCGCTTATTACTGGCTGGTCAACCGCGAGGGCAGAACGGCGAGTCGCGATTATCTGCGCCGGATTTCCGAATTTGCTCCCGATAGGGCATCGCGCGGCGACCTGCGCGGCAGTTTCCGGCATTTCATGACTTTCGCGGAAGCGATACTCGATAAACTGGCGGCCTGGGCAGGTCTGGTTACCCTGAACGATGTCGAATACCGAGGCCGAGAGCCAGTGTTCGAGAGGATCGCGCAAGGGCAAGGCGTGCTGCTGCTCGGCTCGCATCTGGGCAATCTGGAAGTTTGCCGGGTTATCGCGAATCTGGAAAAAAACATCCGCGTCAATGTGCTCGTGCATACCCGGCATGCGGAAAAATTCAACGAGCTGTTGAGCCGCTACAACAGCGCGAGCCGGCTGAATTTGATCCAGGTCACCGAAATCAGCGCGGCGACTTCGATGTTATTGACCGATAAGATAGAGCAGGGCGAGATCGTGATTGTGGCTGCGGACCGGACGCCGGTCAACAATCGGCAGCGCGTCTCCGAGGCCGAGTTTTTTGGGGCGAAGGCGCGGTTTCCGCAAGGGCCGTTCATTCTGGCCTCGTTGTTAAGATGCCCTGTTTTCACGGTATTTTGCCTGAAGCGGCGCGGCAAATATGTCATTTATTTCGATACGTTCAGTGAGGGCCTGAAATTTCCGCGCAACAGCCGCGATGAATCGCTGCGCGAAACGATTCAACACTATGCGAACCGGCTGCAGGAATATTGTCTGAAAGAACCTTTGCAATGGTTTAATTTTTATCTGTTTTGGCGATTGGAATGAAAAATCCACCAACTCTAACTCAGTCCGTCGTTTTCGACGGCCGTCTGCTGCGCATCGAAGACATCGGCCTGATTTCCGCCAGACAAGCGAAGGCTGAATTGAGCTGTGCCCCAGCCTTCATCGAGCGCATCGACAAAGGGGCACGTTTTATCGAGACATTACTGCACGAGCAAGGTTTCGTCTATGGCGTGACGACCGGCTTCGGCGACTCCTGCACCGTGCCGATTCCGCTTGATCTGGTCAACGAACTCTCGAAACATCTCTACACCTTCCACGGCTGCGGCCTCGGCGAATATTTCAATCCTGAAGAAACCCGCGCGATTCTGGCCGTGCGCCTGAACAGTCTTGCACAGGGCTATTCGGGTGTACGCTACCTGTTGCTGGAACGTTTGGCCGGTTTGCTCGAACACGACATTCTTCCGTTGATCCCGAAGGAAGGCTCGGTCGGTGCGAGCGGTGATCTGACGCCGCTGTCGTATGTCGCGGCGGTGCTGGCCGGCGAACGCGAGGTGTTGTACCGGGGCGAGCGCCGCATCGCTGCGGACGTATTCGCCAACCTCGGCATCGAGCCCTTGATCCTGAAACCGAAAGAAGGCCTCGCGATCATGAACGGCACCGCGGCAATGACCGGCGTGGCCTGCCTGGCGTTTCAACGGGCCGAATACCTGTCCCGGCTGACGACCCGGATTACCAGCCTGGCCTCAATTGCATTACACGGCAATGCGTATCATTACGACGAAAAGCTGTTCACTGTCAAACCGCATCCGGGACAAAGCCGCGTGGCCGGCCGCATCCGGTCCGACCTGCAACTGACCGAGGCGGCGCCGCGCAACGACACCCGCCTGCAGGACCGCTATTCGCTGCGCTGCGCTCCTCATGTGATCGGCGTGCTCGAAGATTCCTTGCCCTGGTTGCGCCAGTTCATCGAGAACGAACTGAACAGCGCAAATGACAATCCGATCATCGATGCGGAAGGCGAGCATGTGCTGCACGGCGGCCATTTTTACGGCGGCCACATTGCGTTCGCGATGGACGGATTAAAGACCGCGGTCGCGAACCTGGCCGATCTGATGGACCGGCAAATGGCGCAGTTGATGGATCCGAAATTCAATCACGGCTTGCCTGCCAACCTGTCAGGTTCGATGGGCGATAAAGCGATCCTGAACCACGGTTTCAAGGCCGTGCAGATTGCCGTCTCCGCCTGGACCGCCGAAGCGCTGAAACTGACCATGCCGGCGAGCGTCTTCTCCCGTTCGACCGAGTGTCACAATCAGGACAAGGTCAGCATGGGCACGATCGCGGCCCGGGACGCGATCCGGGTGATTGAACTGACCGAACAGGCCGCCGGAGCGGTGCTGCTGGCGGCGGTGCAGGGTGTAGAGCTTAGAGGCGGAGTTGAGGCATTGAGTCCGGCTGTCGTGGGTACGATACGGCAGGTGCGCGAACAGAGCGCTTTTTTGAGTGAGGACAGAAGCCTCGAAAAGGAATTGCGGGGAATTTTAGAATGGATTCGCGGACGGCATTGGAATCTGTACGATTGACCTCAAGCGGTGCATTTAAATGAAAAAAATCAGCAAGTAGGCCGTTCAGTTATTTTGCCAATTGTCACTTTTTGATAAGGCGCGCGGCATCGGCCAATTGCCTGCTGAAGTCCTGCAAACTCTCGCTAAGCGCCTTGACCGCATCGGCTCGGCTTGAACCGCCTTGAGGGCGGGTAATCTTTGCTTGACCATGCTGGATCAGGCGAAGCGATTTGTCGTCCATGATCGACCAATTCGCGGTGAGCTCCGCGGTCTGGGCCGCATTCGTTTCAAAACGGATAATGTCGATGATGATGTGAAAGTCCATGTCGCCATAGGCGCTCCACGGATAGGCCTTGACGATGTCATCCGGCAGCAGGGCGGAGAGGTTTTGCGCCAGCGTTTCGGTGAGCGATTCCTTTAACGGAGCGGCCCATTGGTTGAATTCGCTGGAAGCGATGCTGTTGTCGCCGGTGCGGGTGATGATCTGCCTGCGTTCGAGTAGCGCGGGTACAGTGACCGGGCCGAGGCCAATCAGCCGTTTTGGGGCTTTGGATGAGACTGTTTGCGAGGGTAGAGTCAGCGGGCTCAAGACATAGAAATGCGTTTCCGGCGTGGTAGCGCAAGCCGTAAGCAGGCATGCGGCAAGCAGCGTTAAACGGGATAATACAGGCGGCCTGGATAAGCGAAGCGCAGTCGACAAAACCTTCTTATTCATTTTCTTTTCCTCGCAGCAACGCTTCAGGATGTTGTTCCAGAAAATCGGTCAGTTGTCTCATGGAAGTGGCCGATTGATTCAGTTCCAACAGCAGCTTGTCGAATTCATGGCGCGTCGTCGATCCCGGCTCCAGCAAGCGTAACAGATGGTCGGCCGATTGCAGCGTCTTGTCGGCATTGCGCATCGTTTGCTCTGTTCCGGCGAGCAGCCCATTCGCCGCTTTGGAAGTGTCTTGGAGCGATTTGAGCGTATTATTCGCTTCGGTAGTCAATTGCTCCAGCGGCAGTTTGGCGATCTTGTCCATGATCGTTTGCGCCGAGTGCGTAAATTGATCGAGCGAACTCGGGATGGTCGGAAATTCCTGGTACGGACCGCTGTTAGCGTGCAGGATCACTTTGCTGTTCGGATGAAAATCGAGATCGACCAGCAGTTGGCCGGTCAACAGGCTGCCCGTGCGCAGTTGCGCGCGCAAGCCCTTATTGATCAGCCGGGAGATCATGTCCTTGTCGCTAATGTCCGTCTGATTATTGATTTCCTTGATCCGGTCCGGTTCAAGATCCATTGTGACCGGTATCCGGATTTCCGCAGTCTTTGCGTCCAGTTCCAGGCTGATGCCGGTTACTGCGCCGATCGGTATGCCGCGCAGCTCCACTGGTGCGCCTTCGGTCAGGCCACGCACAGAGCCGTTGAAATACATGACATATTTCAATGTATTACGGTACTCGATCTGGGTCGATTGTTCGTAGTTTTCGTAAAGATGGAACAGCGAATATGCCGGCTTCACATCCTTGATCGTATCGTCGGGAGGGGTGCGAAAGGCAATGCCGCCGCTCAACATCGAAACCAGCGGGCCGGTTCGGACCTTGAAGCCGTCCGCGCCGGCCGATAAATCGAGGCCGCTGTCTTTCCAGAAACGGGTGTTTTTGCGGACGAATTGATCGTAGGGTGCCTTGATGAAAATGACCAGACGAATCGAGTCGGCGTTGACCGAGAGTTCCTGACTCAACACTTCGCCGACCGGAATGCCGTGAAAGTTGATCTGTGTGCGGGGACCGAGCGAACCGAGATTGGCGGTTTCAAGAACGAATTGTTTGCCTTTGGCCTCTGTCTTCAGTACAGGCGCCGCAGGAAGACCGGTAAAATGATGTTCGTGCGGGCCGTCGCCGGGCTTGACTTCGATGTAGGCGCCGGAAAGCAGCGTATTCAATCCCGAAATACCGGCCAGGCCGACCTGCGGGCGCACGACCCAGAAACTGGTATTCTGTTTCAGGTAGTTTTCGGCGGTGCGGTGCATCTGCGCGGTGACCTGAATCGTTTTCGAATCGTCATTGATGCTGATATCGGTGACCTTGCCGATTTCGACGTCCAGGTAACGGATTTTGGTTTTATCGATTTCGAGGCCTTCCGCGGTCGGAAAATTGATCGTAATGACCGGGCCTTTTTCGGAAGCCGATTTATAGATCAGCCAGCCGCTGATGATGAACGCGCAAATCGGCAGCAGCCAGACCAGAGGCAGTTCGGGTTTTTTGTTCAGCGACGGGTCCTGGGTTTCGTAAGCAAATTCGTCATTCATCAATTTTTTTGGTTATCCCAGATCAGGCGGGGGTCGAAACTTTTGGCAGCAAACAATGTGATCACAACCACCGAGGCAAACGCGGTCGCAGCGGGGCCGGCCAGAACGCTCGCGACTCCTCCAAGATCGACCAGTGAAATCAAAATCGAAATCATGAAAATATCCAGCATCGACCAGCGGCCGACAAAAGCAATAATCCGGTACACCTGCGTCCACCGGCGCGCATTGACCTGCCAGCGGTAAAACACGCACAGCCATAACAGAGTTAAGCCGAACAGTTTCAACATCGGTACGATAATGCTGGCGATGAACACCAAGGTCGCGATTGGCAGCATGTCGCTTTCAATCAAGGCCTGGATGCCGCCGAGGATCGTATGCGGTTCGCCGACGCCGAATTGGGTGACGGTCATGATCGGGAAAATATTCGCCGGCACATACAGCGCATAACCGCAGAGTAAATACGCCATCGTGTGCTGTAGACTGTTCGGAATACGCGCATGAAGCGGGTTGCCGCAGACTGGACAGGGTCGTGATGCCGTTCCGCACTTTGTGAGCGCGCCGCAATCATGGCAGCGGATCAGTCCTTGCTGCAAGGCGCTGGGCTGTATATTCATGCGGGTTTCCCGCGCAAGGCGTCGATGCGCTGCCAGAACAGCGCCCGGTCGAGGCTGCCGGTTAAGGCGACCGTGACCAGCAGCAGCCCGACAAACGCATACAGCCCCATGCCGAAGCGCAGATCGGCCATCGAGGACAGTTTGACGCAGGCAACGATGATACCGAGCGTATATACCTCCAGCATCGCCCATTCTTCAAGATGCTGCAACCAACGCATCCAGCGCTTCAGGTAGCGGTTGGGGCGATTCAGGTAAAGGTGTGCGCTGATTGCGAGACTCAGCAGAATGTTCACGAGCGGAAACAGAATGCTGGACAGAAACACCAGCGTTGCGACAGCCCACATATCTTCGGCATACAAAGCAACCACGCCGGACAGCAGAATATCGTCCTTCGTATTGCCCAGCAATTTGATGCCAAGCAGCGGCAGGCAATTGGCCGGGATAAAGAGCAGCAGGCCGGTAATCGATAATACCAGACTGCGCTCGATGCTGTTCTTTTGTGCACGCTGCAGCAGATAGCCGCAGCGCGGGCAATGCGCCTTATCGCCGGCGTCGAGCGTTGCAGGTTTCAGCAGCGCATCACATTCGGGACAGGCTTCCAGTTGCAGCCTAAGCTGGGCGCGCATTATCGATAAGCATGATTACCATTGCGATTCGCCGGTTTCCGGATCGTACATCTCGTGGAAAATTTTATGCCGGTTCGCTTTCAGTTCCTCAATCGTCGGCGAGTTGCTCATCGCGCGCGAAATCGCCAGTTTCATCGCTTCATAATTGGTGCGGTACAGATCTTTCCGGTCCAGGTCGGGATTGGTTGCACATTCCGGCGCAATCCAGATCATCGCGATAATGCACAGATCATTGACCTGATCGGCCGGCAATACGCCGTCGATTACGCTGTCCAGCACTGCATCGGCAACTGCCGATTGCACCGGTCCGCCAAGCAGATTCACATAGGCGGAGGATTTGATCGTGACTTTCGGCACCATGATAGTGGCTGGGCGCACCTGTTGATTGCAGGCGCGAATCGCGAACATCCGGGTATGGCCTTCGGTTTGCCCCATCAGGTTGGCAAACGCATGGCCGGCCGGTCCCTGGACATGCCCGATCAAAATTTCGGGCATCGCATCAGTGCCTTGGCCTTCGCTGGAAAAAACGGTGGCTTCCCCGGTCCTGAACCAAATTTTATCTGACATAATAAATTCGCTGGTTAAAATTAGAAAAGCCGCATTCTATGATGGATGGGCGAGGGCGGCAACAGTTATTGATGGGAGTCCGGCACGCGAGTCTTTGGACATTTTTAGGAAAAAAGCCGACATCGCCGATTAGGCGGATTTTTATCGAGCTTCGGCAATAGGACCGACGATTCGGGCGGATATGATAAGATGGCGCGTTCATTTTCCGTTCAGTTCTCCGGTTCGATACTCTCGTATCAACTAATTTTGCCCGATCATGCCTTACAGATATCTAGCCCCGCTTTTTTCGACCACCTTGCTCTATCTGGTGTTTTACCTGATCAGTACGTTCAAGTTCGACGTGCAGATCAAAGCGGTGGCGATTCCGTACGATTTCTTATTGCAATTGTTCGTGGCTTACATGCTGTTTGCCTGGTCGCGGCGGCTATGGATATTTTTAGTGCTGCAAACCTTGCTGGCCGGCGTTTTATACATCGGCAATGCGGTCAAAATCTCGTTTTTCGGCGGTCCCATCATGCCGGACGATGTGTTTGCGCTGCGTTCACTGCTGTTGATTCTGGAGGGCTGGCGCTTCTTCGCGGCGGCGATCCCATTGGCGGCGATCGCCAGCCTGTTCCTTTTCAATTTCACGATGCGGCACTGGAGCGCTTATCTGGCCAGTGTGGCTGCGTTTTTGATCGGCTTGACGATCGTTTATCAGCCGGCGATGATCGTGGAGCCGCTCGATAAGCATTTCGGCAATTCGGTCTGGGATCAGCGTTCGAATTATCTCTGGCATGGCGCGACGATGTACAGCCTGCAGGAAGGTTCGCGCTACTTCCTGATGGCCGATGTGGTGCCGGACATGGACGAGGCTCAGGAAGCTGCCCAGAATTTGCTGTCCGCGCAGATGCCGCAACCTACGCGCAAGCCTTTCACGCCGCGTAACGTGCATTTGGTGTTGCTCGAATCGTTTTGGGATCCGAACGGGCTGAAAAAAGCCCGCTATAAACAGAATCCTTTGGCTCCGGAGTTCCGGAAACTCTGGAAAAGCGCCGATTACGCACACGCGATGGCGCCGGTCTTCGGAGGATATACGGCCAACTCGGAGTTTGAAGTGCTGTGCGGTTTTCCGGTGGTGAAGGATAACGTCAAATTCGAGCGCCAGTTATTGAACGATGTTCCCTGCCTGCCGCACATCCTGGCGGACAAAGGCTACAGGACTACCGCTTCGCATCCGAACGTGCCGGTATTCTGGAACCGGGTCAATGCGTATGAACGGATGGGCTTTCAAACCTACTGGTCTCTGGCCGATTTCGTGCAGGACGATATGAACCGGGAGTTTCTGTCCGATGTTTCGCTATACCGCCAAGTGCTGGACAAGATCAAACCCACTCTGGAAGCCAAGCAGCCGATTCTCGATTATATCGTGACTTATTTCGGTCATTGGAATTATCCGCTCAGCGAAAGCCGTCCGTTCAAGATTTCCTCCCCGTCGCCGGTCGAGGAAGTCACGACCTATGCCAATACGGTGTATTACAAATCACGGGAATTGATGGATTTTATCGCCGAGATGCAGAAACGCGACCCGGACGGCATCATCATCCTGTTTGGCGATCATCTGCCGTTTTTGGGAGAAAATTTCGCAGGTTATGTCGATTCGGGCGTGCTGGCGACGAACCGCAGCGAATTTACGCCGGAGATGTTCAAATTTTATGTCAGTACGCCGCTGCTGGTTCTGGATGGCCGGAAAGGGCCGGTCAAAGTCGGCAGTCTGCCGCTCTACCAGGTGCCAGGGCTGATTCTGAAACTGTTGAACTACGACGAGCCCGCGATCATGGATTACACGCAGCCCCCCCAGGGCATGCGCATTCGCCCATTGCCGGGGCTGCACTTCGATCTGCTCGACGATGGCAAGATCGAAGTCTGCAAGGAACCGCCTTTTAGCGCAGCCTGCCAAAAATCGGCCGAATGGCTGCGCAATGTAAATATTGTCAGCAATGATTTATTCATCGGCCGGCAGGAGACGCGTCCTCAGCATTCGTCCCCGCCGCCGGATCAGGATTTTATCGGTCCGCCTGAGAAAACCCAAGTTTCTAACTGAATTTCCCCATCGTCCCGGCTTACTCTTGCCTTTTGATTAATCATCTGGCGAGCAGGCCGGTTTTTTAAGGGGTTTAATCTTCCCCCCGATATTCTTCCGAATCCTCTCGTTCGTTCAGTCAAGATTGCTAAAACAGGTTCTATGCGTCCCGGCATTTGATATACTATGTGCCCTTTAAAGACGAGGACTGACGGCTCCGCTATCTGTTAAGGCGATTTTGCAAATAGGACGGAACCTTGGGGTATCCCCGGAAATGACTCATTTCACTCATAACGAATTCAAATACCACTCGCTAGAACAGGAACATAGAATGGCCAACAATTTAATTTCAGAAATTACCGGACAGAACGACATCGATCCGGCTGAAACGAGGGAATGGATTGAAGCCTTGCAGTCCGTTCTGGAAAAAGACGGCAACGAACGCGCGCATTTTTTGATCGAGCAACTGGTCGCGGTGGCGCGTCATTCCGGATTCGATGTGCCGTTCAGTGCGAATACCGCTTATCTGAATACCATTCCGGTTGCGAGACAGGCCAAATACCCCGGCGATCAGGACATCGAGCAGAAAATCCGCGCTTATGTGCGCTGGAATGCGATGATGATGGTGCTCCGTGCGAACAAGCATACCAATGTCGGCGGCCATATCGCGAGTTTTTCCTCAGCGGCTACCTTATACGAAGTCGGCTACAATCATTTCTGGCATGCGCCGTCCGATCAGCACGACGGCGATCTGATCTTCACCCAGGGCCATTTGACGCCGGGCGATTATGCACGCGCGTTTCTGCTCGGACGCCTGACCGAAGAGCAACTGGACAGTTTTCGCCAGGAAGTGGGCGGCAAGGGGTTGTCTTCCTATCCGCATCCGTGGCTGATGCCGGAGTTCTGGCAATTCCCGACCGTATCGATGGGGTTGGGGCCGATCATGGCGATTTATCAGGCGCGTTTCATGCGTTATCTGCAGGGTCGCGGCCTGGCCGATACGACCGGGCGCAAAGTCTGGAGCTTCCTGGGCGATGGAGAAACGGACGAACCGGAATCGCTCGGCGCGATCGGCCTGGCCGGACGCGAAAAGCTCGACAACCTGATCTTCGTAGTCAACTGCAACCTGCAGCGGCTGGACGGTCCGGTGCGCGGCAACGGCAAGATCATTCAGGAGCTCGAAAGCGAATTCCGCGGCGCCGGCTGGAACGTAATTAAAGTCGTCTGGGGCCAGCGCTGGGATACCTTGCTGGCACGCGACAGCGAAGGCCTGCTCGCGAAACGGATGATGGAATGCGTCGACGGCGATTATCAGACCTTCAAGGCGAAAGACGGCGCCTATGTGCGCGAGCATTTCTTCAACACGCCGGAACTCCGGACGATGGTGGCCGACTGGTCCGACCGCGATATCTGGGAATTGAATCGCGGCGGCCATGATTCGGTGAAGGTCTTTGCGGCGTTTCAGGCGGCGGTCAATAATCAGGGCCAGCCGACCGTGATTCTGGCGAAGACGATCAAAGGTTACGGGATGGGCGAGTCCGGCCAGGCGCAAAACATCACCCATCAACAGAAGAAGATGAGCGAGAGCTCATTGAGCCATTTCCGCGACCGTTACAATCTACCGGTCAGCGACGAACAACTGCATGATCTGCCTTACATCAAATTCCCCGAAGGCTCGAAAGAACTGGAGTATTTGCAGAAGCGCCGCGCCGAACTAGGCGGACATCTGCCGGCCAGAAGAGCCAAATCCTATGCGCTGGATGTGCCGGTACTGAGCGATTTCAAGGCGCTCCTGGAAGCGACCGGCGAAGGCCGCGAGATTTCCACCACGATGGCGTTCGTCAGGTTGTTGAACATCCTGGTCAAGGACAAGAACATCGGCAAACGGGTTGTCCCGATCGTGCCTGACGAATCGCGGACCTTCGGGATGGAAGGCATGTTCCGCCAGCTCGGCATCTGGTCCCAGGTCGGTCAGCTTTATACACCGCAGGACGCCGATCAACTGATGTTCTACAAGGAAGACAAGCACGGCCAGGTGTTGCAGGAAGGCATCAATGAGGCGGGCGGTATCTGCGATTGGATCGCGGCCGGTACCTCCTATTCGACGCATAACGTGCCGATGATTCCATTCTTTATCTATTATTCGATGTTCGGTTTCCAGCGCGTCGGCGATCTGATCTGGGCGGCAGCCGACCAGCGCACCCGCGGCTTCCTGATGGGCGGCACGGCAGGACGTACGACCTTGAATGGGGAAGGGCTCCAGCATGAAGACGGCCACAGCCATCTGATGTCCGCCACCGTGCCGAACTGCATCAGTTACGATCCGACCTATGCCTATGAGCTGGCCGTGATCATCCAGGATGGCCTGCGCCGGATGTATGTGAATCAGGAAGACATTTTCTATTACATCACCGTGATGAACGAAAACTATGAGCATCCGGCCATGCCGAAGGGCATCGAACTGGATATTCTGAAAGGGATGTATCTCTTCCGTCAGGGTGCGAAGAAGAAAGGCCCGCGCGTACAGTTGCTCGGTTCCGGCACGATTTTCCGCGAAGTCGAGGCGGCGGCTGAACTGCTACGCAGCGACTGGGGAGTGGAGTCCGATTTGTGGAGCTGCCCGAGCTTTACCGAACTGGCGCGCGACGGACGCGACGCAGAGCGCTGGAACCGTCTGCATCCGACCGAACCGGCCCGTGTACCGCATGTGACCAATTGTCTGGCGAACCAGCAGGGCCCTGTGATTGCGTCAACCGACTATATCCGTGCCTTTGCCGATCAGGTGCGGCCTTATGTTACCGCGCCGTTTACCGTATTGGGCACCGATGGTTTCGGGCGCTCGGATACCCGCGAAAATCTGCGCCGTTTCTTCGAGGTCGACCGATACCATGTGACAATTGCCGCATTAAAGAGCCTCGCGGATTTAGGACAGTTCGATGCGGCGAAGATTGAAGTGGCGATCGCCAAATATGGCATTGATCCCGAGATCAAAACGCCCTGGTTAGTTTAAGCGGAAGGAAGAAGATGACGAATTTGGTTGAAATTAGAGTGCCCGACGTCGGCAATGTAACTGATATCGATGTGGTCGAAGTGTTGATCAAGCCGGGTGACGTGGTGGCGTTGGAACAGACGGTCGCTGCGCTCGAAACCGACAAAGCCGGCATGGATTTGCCGTCGAGTGCGGCGGGTAAAATTCAGGAAGTTTTTATCAAGCGCGGCGACAAGGTTTCCGAAGGCACACTGATTGCGACCGTAGCGGCGGAAGAAGGACAAGCGGCGGCCAAACCGGAGGAACCGAAAGCACAGCCAGCGCCTGCTCCGTCGGAAGCGCCCAAGGTTGAAAAAGCGCCCGAGCAGGCTCCGGCTCCAGCCAAAGTGGCGGCGACCGCCCCAGTGGCGCCTGCGATAACCGCAACCGGTGCCGGTTCAATCGCTCATGCGTCTCCTTCCGTGCGCCTGTTTGCGCGCGAGTTGGGCGTCGATATTGCGAAAGTCACGGCCGGTTCCGGCCGCAAAGGCCGCATCCTGAAAGAAGACGTGAAAGCGTATGTCAAAAAAGCGTTGGCCGAGCCCGCACTTGCGGCCGGCGGCGGCATTCCGGCCATTCCGGCGGTCGATTTCTCACCATTCGGCGAGACCGAGACAGTCAAGCTGAGCAAAATCAAACGTCTGACCGGGCAAAACCTCAGCCGTGTCTGGCTGAATCTGCCGATGGTGACCTACCACGAAGAGGTCGATATAACCGACCTCGAAGCGTTTCGCAACCAGATCAACGCCGAAAACAAAAACGGCGAAGTCAAGATTACCGGACTGATGTTCATCATCAAGGCCGTGGTTGCCGCGATGCAGCAATTCCCGAGCTTCAATGCGTCGCTGTCCAGCGACGGCGAGAGCCTGATTCTGAAGAAATATTACAATATCGGTATCGCGGTCGATACGCCGAACGGTCTGGTGGTGCCGGTTTTGCGGAATGTCGACAGTAAAAATATCAATCAACTAGCTGCCGAACTTGCGGAGAAAAGCGAGAAGGCGCGCCAGGGTAAGCTGATGCCGGGCGACATGCAGGGCGGCTGCATGAGCATTTCGAGCCTGGGCGGCATCGGCGGCACCGCCTTCACGCCGATTGTGAATGCGCCGGAGGTTGCGATTCTCGGCGTCACCCGGGCGAAAATGCAACCGGTCTGGAACGGCAATGAGTTTGTGCCGCGATTGATGTTGCCGCTGGATTTGACTTACGATCACCGGGTGATCGACGGGGCCGAGGGCGCGCGCTTCATGGCGGCAATCAAAACCTATCTTGGCGATCTTCGCCGTCTGTTACTCTAATATCCGGGAGATTATCGCGATATGAACGACGCAGCATTACATTCGGAAGTTTTGGTTTTAGGCGGCGGTCCCGGTGGCTATACGGCGGCGTTTCGCGCGGCCGATCTCGGCAAGCAAGTTACGTTGATAGAACGTTATCCGGTGTTAGGCGGGGTATGCCTGAACGTCGGCTGTATTCCCTCGAAGGCGCTTCTGCATATGGCGCAGTTGATCCATGAAGCGGAAGAAGTGCAGAGCCATGGTTTAAAATTCGGCAAGCCAGAGATCGATATCGATAAAATCCGCGCTTGGAAAGCGAGTGTCAGCAAGTCGTTGAATGACGGTCTGGCGGGACTCGCGAAACAGCGCAAGGTAACTGTTATTCAAGGCAGCGGACGTTTTACCGCGCCGAATGCGGTCGAAATAGAAACTCCCGAAGGCGTCAAAACGATCACGTTCGACCAGTCCATCATTGCGGCCGGTTCGTCGCCGACACAAATTCCGAGCTTTCCGAATGATGATGAGCGTCTGTGGAATTCGACCGACGCACTGGAACTGAAACAGATTCCGAAAAAACTGCTGATCGTCGGCGGCGGCATCATTGGTCTGGAAATGGCGACCGTCTATCATGCCTTCGGTTCTGAAATTCATGTGGTCGAACTGATGGATCAGATCATTCCGGGCTGCGACAAGGATCTGGTGACGCCGCTGCTCAGACGGATCAAGAAGCAATACAAAAACATCTGGCTGGAAACCCGGGTAACCGCGATCGAGCCTCAGCAAGACGGCCTGAAGGTTTCGTTCGAAGGCAAGGGCGCGCCCGAATCCGAACTGTTCGATGCGGTGCTGGTTGCGGTCGGCCGGCGGCCGAACGGCAAGCTGATCGGTGCGGAAGCGGCAGGCATCACCGTCAACGAGCAGGGTTTCATTCCGGTCGACAAGCAGCAGCGCACAAACGTGCCGCATATTTTCGCGATCGGCGATATTGTCGGCAATCCGATGCTGGCTCATAAGGCCTCCCACGAAGGCAAGGTTGCGGCCGAAGTCGCGGCCGGTCATAAGGCCGGATTCGACGCGTTGACGATCCCTTCGGTTGCTTATACCGATCCCGAAATCGCCTGGATGGGTCTGAGCGAGACTCAAGCCAAGCAACAGGGCATCGATTATGACAAAGCGGTATTCCCCTGGGCCGCGAGCGGCCGTTCGTTGAGTCTCGGCCGCAAGGAAGGCGTGACCAAGATTCTCTGCGATAAGGCAACCGGCCGGGTACTGGGTGCGGGCATGGTCGGGCCGAACGCAGGTGAGTTGATCGCGGAAGCGGTACTGGCGCTCGAAATGGGCGCTGATGCAGACGATATCAGCCTGACGATCCATCCCCATCCGACACTCTCCGAAACTTTCGCGTTTGCCGCCGAAATGATCAACGGAACGATTACCGATCTGTATGTTAAAAAAGATTAACTGACAGGGTCTGCAGCCGCTTCTCAGGTTCCACCTGTACCCTGCAGGATGAGAGCCTGCCGAAGCGGTATCAGTCTAGTTAACTTTGATGCACTGCCTGATACTCCCCATAAACAAATGATTTAAAATTATCATTTGCCGCAAGCGATTTGCACTATAATTTGTGCCGACTAAAGTGGCCTGTTGGCACCGGTAATGGCGTGCTGATGTCCATGATCCTACCTAATTTGCATTTTCAACAACCGCACTCCTACTAAATACTTTCAAGTATCTTGATGAAAAGAACACTAACGATTTTGTTAACGTTGATTGTGCTGGTGATGGTTAACTTCAGTATCTGGAGTTATATCAACAACCCGCTTCAATTGAAATCATGGACCAAAACGACCATGGGGGTGACCTTCGATCCGCGACGGAAGGAATATACCCAGAAAAACGGGCAATTTCCGACCGAGGCTGAAATCGATCAGGATCTGGCTGTGCTTGAAAACAAGGTACACGCGGTCCGTACCTATAGCGTATTGAAAGGTTTGCATAAAGTGCCGGAACTGGCCGCCAAGCATGGCCTGAATACGACGGTCGGCGCCTGGATCGACGGCGACCTGGAGAAGAACCGTCAGGAAATCGAGACCCTGTTGCAGGTCAGCAATCAGAACAATAACAAAATCGTCCGCGTGATGGTTGGTAACGAGGTGCTGTTCCGTAACGACATTCCGGTACAGCAGTTAATCGACTATATCCGTGAAGTCAAGAAGCGCACCTGGCGTCCGGTCAGTACTTCGGAAACTTTTGACATCTGGCTCAAGCATCCGGAACTGGTCGCCGAAGTCGACTTCATCGGCGCGCATATCCTGCCTTACTGGAACGGGGTTGCGGTTGAAAATGCAGTCGATTTTGTGTTCGAGAAATATGAGGAATTGAAGAAAGCTTATCCGGATAAGCCGATCGTGATTACCGAGGTCGGTTGGCCTTCGGATGGACAGCCGTCCCGGCATGCGACCGCCTCGCGCACCAACCAGGCCTTCTTTTTGAGGGAGTTCCTGAACCGGGCCGCCGAGCAAAAGATCCCTTATTACATTGTCGAAGCGTTTGATCAGCCATGGAAAATGGAAATCGAAGGCTCAGCCGGCGCCTATTGGGGAATCTTCAACGCCGACCGACAGCCGAAATATCCGATGGACGGCGCGGTATTGGCGCTGCCTAGCTGGAGGGATTGGGCAACCGGTGCCGCCGGCGTCAGCGCGGTGCTGATGGGCCTGTTTTTATTTACGCGAAGGACGATGGCCTTACCGGGCGTCGTCTTTTTCGGGGTCATCACCAATCTGGCCGCATCGTTCATTTTCTGGACCGTATCGATCGGCGCGCAGCAGTACCAGACCCAATTGACGATTGTATTCTGGGTGTTGCTGGTTCTGATGCAGCTCTTGGCGTTGACGATTCTGTTGATCGAAACGATGGAAATCGTCGAAGTCGTCTGGCACCGCCGAACGACGCGAACTTTTCAGCCGTTGACGCCGTCGCCGGATTTCCGTTACCCGAAGGTATCGATTCATTTGCCGATTCATAACGAGCCACCGATGATGGTGCGGAAGACGCTTGAAGCGCTGAGTAAACTCGATTATCCGCATTATGAAGTCCTGGTGATGGACAACAACACTAAGGATCCTGCCGTGTGGGAGCCGGTGCGCGATGATTGCGAACGGCTGGGCGAAAAGTTCCGTTTCTTCCATCTCGAAAACTGGCCGGGTTTCAAGGCCGGGGCGATCAATCATGCGCTCGAGCAGACAGCGCCGGATGCGGAAATCATCGCGGTGATCGACAGCGATTATATTCTGTCGCCGGACTGGCTGAAGTGCATGGTGCCTTATTTCGATAACGAGAACATCGGTTTCGTGCAGTCGCCGCAGGATTACCGCGACGGCCATGTGAATCTGTTCAAACGCTTCTGCTACTGGGAATATGCCGGCTTTTTCAATATCGGCATGGTGCAGCGCAATGAATACAACGCGATCATTCAGCACGGCACGATGACAATGGTGCGCAAATCGGCGCTGTTTGAAGTCGGCAAATGGTCCGAATGGTGCATTTGCGAGGACAGCGAACTCGGTCTGCGGCTTTATGAAGCCGGTTACGATTCGGTTTATGTGAAGGATTCATTCGGCCGCGGCCTGATGCCGGATACGATGTCCGGTTACATGACGCAGCGCTTCCGCTGGGTTTACGGGGCGATGCAGATCATCAAGGCGCACTGGAAGAGTTTCAAGCCGACCAAAAAGTCGCCGTTGACATCGGCCCAGCGCTACTATTTCGTCGCTGGCTGGCTGCCGTGGTTTTCAGATGCGCTGGCGTTGGTGTTTACGGTTGCCAGTTTAATTCTGACCGGGGTGATTTTCCTCGATCCGATTCATACCGAATTGCCGGTCAATGCGTTCCTGTTGCCGACGATCGGTTTGTTTTCGTTCAAGATTTTGCGTAGCCTCTGGCTCTATCAGGCGAAAGTGCCGTGTTCGCTTTGGGAGTCAATCGGCGCATCGCTTTCCGGTTTGGCGTTGACGCATACGGTAGCGCGCGGCGTTTGGCAGGGACTGTTCGTTCCCGGCAAGCCGTTCATGCGGACGCCTAAATACGAAAAACAGGGGCCGCTGTTCGCGGGGCTGATGGTGATCCGGCAGGAACTGTTTCTGCTTCTGCTGCTGATTGCGGGGATTATCGGAATGAACTCTCTGGAACATTTCGACAACCTGAGCGGCAAGTTGTGGATGGGCGTATTGGCGGTGCAGGGGGTGCCGTATCTGGCCACGACAATCACCTTGCTGATGAGCATTCTGCCGCATTATCAGAGAGGTTCCGCACTAACGATCGACGAGATCGACGACGAAATCGTCGCCGCCTCCTCTGAAAAATCCAAATAAATAAGCATGCCTGTATACCGGCAGATTGGTTCGATCTTACCGCTCCAATCTGCCGGGTTCTATAGACGCGTTTATGCTCGATTGTTAATGATCCTTCGGGATCAACAATCTGAGACGATCATCCTGTTAAAATGCCAGTTCCGTTCAAGCTAACCGGCTATATCTCCGTATGACGCTGATCAAACAAGACGACTTCATTCAAAGCATCGCCGATGCGTTGCAGTATATTTCCTATTACCATCCGCTGGATTTCATTCAGGCGCTCGATGCGGCTTATCGGAAGGAACAAAACCCGGCCGCGAAGGATGCGATGGCGCAAATCCTGATCAATTCCCGCATGTGCGCGGAAGGCCGGCGGCCGATTTGCCAGGATACCGGCATCGTGACGGTATTCTTGAAGATTGGCATGCAGGTTTCATGGGATGCCAGCATGAGCATTGCCGAAATGGCCAACGAAGGCGTCAGGCGCGCTTATCTGCATCCGGATAATGTGTTGAGGGCGTCGATTTTGCGCGATCCGGCAGGCAAACGGATCAATACGAAAGACAACACCCCGGCTGTGATTCATATGGAAGTCGTGCCGGGCGACAAGGTCGAGGTGAATATCGCCGCGAAAGGCGGAGGCTCCGAAGCGAAAGCAAAATTTGCGATGCTGAACCCTTCCGACAGCATCAGCGACTGGGTGCTGAAAACGGTTCCGGCGATGGGAGCGGGCTGGTGTCCGCCGGGGATTCTCGGCATCGGGATCGGCGGCACGGCCGAAAAAGCGATGCTTCTGGCCAAACAGGCCTGCATGGAATCGATCGACATTCAGGAATTGATCGCGCGCGGTCCTTCCAACAGCTTGGAAGAATTACGGCTCGACCTGTATCAAAAAGTGAATGCGCTTGGCATCGGCGCGCAGGGCCTGGGCGGACTCACTACCGTGCTGGACGTTAAGATCCTTGATTATCCGACGCATGCGGCGAATCTGCCGATTGCGATGATCCCGAACTGCGCCGCGACCCGACATGCGCACTTTGTGCTGGATGGAAACGGGCCTGCCGAACTGCTGCCTCCCCGTTTGGAGGATTGGCCTGAAATCAGTCGAGAAGAGGGGCAAGTGAAGCGCGTGAACCTTAATACGGTCACCCGCGAGGAGGCCGCAACCTGGCAGCCTGGCGATACATTATTAATTAGCGGAACCTTGCTGACCGGCCGCGATGCGGCCCACAAGCGTCTGAGAGATATGATTCAGCGCGGCGAACCGTTGCCTGCCGGCGTCGATTTCAAGAACAAATTCATCTATTACGTGGGGCCTGTCGATCCGGTGCGCGATGAAGTGGTCGGGCCGGCAGGACCAACCACCGCGACCCGCATGGACAAATTTACCGAAGTGATGCTCGCGCATACCGGCTTGCTCGGCATGATTGGCAAGGCCGAACGCGGCCCCGAGGCAATCGCGTCGATCAAAAAGCATCAGGCGGTCTATTTAATGGCGGTCGGCGGCGCGGCCTATCTGGTTTCAAAGGCAATCCGAAAGTCCCGCGTAATCGCATTCGAAGATCTGGGGATGGAAGCGATTCATGAATTCGTCGTCGAAGACATGCCGGTTACTGTTGCGGTCGATAGCCGGGGCGTTTCGGTGCATGAGACTGCGCCTGTCGTTTGGAGGGAAATCATCGCCCAGGCTAAAGCTTAAGAGATCTTCGCCCGGCTCTCCGTTTCGCTGGGTTTCATCGCAGGCCTATTTCGGCAAAAAATGCCTGCGAAACTCTTCCAAAACCGACAGATTCGGTTTTTTGGATGCAGCCATCGCCTTAGCCGGCCAGAGGAATTGATTTCCTTCTTTAACTTGGGAAAATTCTGGCTTATCGCCCGATTCAATGGCATCTTTATCAACTCCCTCTGTCTCAAAACGTAAGCGCATGTACAGTTTATGGGGAGGCCGAGATGATGAAATGGTTGAAAATGACGCCAATCCTGTGGTCGCTGAGCGGCTGCGCCGCAGTACCGGCACTTCCTGCATTATCCGGACTGATTCCGCCACCTGGCGGTACACCGGTGTTAACGACAACCACAGTCAATTTATCCAGACAGAATTACAAAATTGTAAAAGCCAATGCGATTGGCAGTAGTGCCGGATTTAGTATACTCGGCCTCTTTACCTTCGTATCTCCTCGCTACGATGAGGCGTTTACCCGGCTTTACCGTAATGCGGCAGTATCCGAAGGTAAACCTCAGGCCATTGTGAATGTGGTGTATGAAAATAGCTCTTCCTATTTCATTTTATTTGCGCTGCCCAAGATTACCGTGCGGGCGGACATTATTGAGTTTACCGATAGTGCCGAGTCGGTAAATGAAACAGGCTGGTGATGAGAAGATTATTGGATGGAAGCGGGGCTGATTCTTCATTCAAGCGCGCATTTCCTTCCAATTGATTTAAGATTCTGCTCATCCTTGGACACAGGCCAGGCAATTTTGCGCCTCCGGCATTTTTTGGCAAGTCCATTTCCGGTATAATCACCGCTATTTTTAACGAAGAAAATTAAGGCGCTATGTCGGAAATCAAAAAAGTGGTATTGGCTTATTCCGGAGGTTTGGACACCTCCGTGATTCTCAAATGGCTGCAGGATGTCTATGACTGTGAAGTCGTTACCTTTACGGCCGATTTGGGGCAGGGCGAGGAAGTCGAGCCCGCGCGTGCGAAAGCGCAGTCTTTGGGTATCAAGGAAATTTATATCGATGATCTTCGGGAAGAATTTGCCCGTGATTTCGTGTTCCCGATGTTCCGTGCCAATGCGATTTATGAAGGGGAGTATCTGCTCGGTACTTCGATCGCGCGACCATTGATCGCGAAACGTCTGATCGAAATTGCGAATGAGACCGGTGCGGATGCGATCTCGCACGGCGCGACCGGCAAAGGCAACGACCAGGTGCGTTTTGAGCTGGGTGCTTATGCCTTGCGTCCCGATATTCATATCATCGCGCCATGGCGCGAATGGCATCTCACTTCGCGGCAAACCCTGCTCGACTATGCCGAAAAGCACGGCATTCCGGTCGAAATGAAAAAAGGCAAGGCCTCACCTTATTCGATGGATGCAAATCTGCTGCATATTTCCTATGAAGGCCGCATTCTCGAAGATCCTTGGGCTGAGCCCGAAGAAGACATGTGGCGATGGACCGTTTCGCCAGAAACGGCGCCTGACAAGCCAACCTATATTGAATTGACCTATCAGCAGGGCGATATCGTCGCGATCGACGATGTGCCGCATTCTCCGGCGCAAGTGATGGAAAAGCTGAACAAGATTGCCGGCGAGAACGGAATTGGCCGTCTGGACATCGTTGAGAACCGTTATGTCGGGATGAAGTCGAGAGGCTGCTATGAGACCCCTGCGGGCACCGTCATGCTGAAAGCGCACCGTGCGATCGAATCGTTGACGCTGGACCGGGAAGTCGCGCATTTGAAAGACGAACTGATGCCGCGCTATGCCTCATTAATCTATAACGGTTACTGGTGGAGTCCGGAGCGCCAGATGTTGCAGCAAATGATCGACGCTTCGCAGGCCAACGTCAACGGCAAGGTCAGGATCAAGCTGTACAAAGGTAATGTGATCGTGGTCGGGCGCAGTTCGGATACAGACAGTCTGTTCGATGAAAGCATCGCAACCTTCGAGGATGACGGCGGTGCTTATAATCAAAAAGATGCCGAGGGCTTTATTAAACTGAATGCGCTCAGAATGCGGATTGCAGCGGCAAAACATTTGCGCTGATTCGCAAAAATAAAATGCGGCAATGACCGATTAGCTTGTATAATTCGCCCCGAGTCATAGCTTCACAATCTTTTGATAACAATAAAAATAATTGGTCCGGACGTTCAGGGAAAGCTGTGTCGTCCGGTCCGAGAGGCGTTAATTGATGAGCGAGAATCAAGAATTTCAATCCCAGATTATCGAGGTGCGGGGCAGGCTGCAAAGCATTCCTTCGACCCAGGCTTTGGTCAAAGCTAATCGGTTTTTGCTGTTGACAGTTTGTGTATTGACGATTTTGGTTGCTGTTCTCGGCTATTTTGTGGTTCCTCCGTATCAGCCCGGAGTCTATCTGAAAAAACAGCAGAGTGTGGTCAACATAGGCGAGGGCGCTTCCGTGCTGAGCACCGAAGTGAATGCGTTGAAAGGACAAGTCATCGGTCTGGTTAGCGGTTCGATCGAAAGCAAGCTCAGAATGCTCGAAGACAGCATCAAAATGGGTGCGGCAGCTACCTCGCTGGGAACGATCGAAGATTTGAAAAACGACGTCAAAGTGCTGCGTTCGTATTCCGAACCCAAGCCGAAAGTCGAGCAGACTGCCGGCACGAACGAGCAGGTGTTACAGGAAATGTCGCAGTTGAAACGGCTTATTTATGCCAGCCTGACCGCCTGCGGACTGATGCTTGCGGCAGTCGCCGGCATCTGGTTTAAAAACCTGAATATTTTGACTTACAAACAAACGATCAAGAATTATTTACATAAACAATAACTCTTGGCCTCATATAAAAAAAGCCGCGCTTACCGGAAGGTAGGCGCGGCTTTTTTGTATTTGCAGGGTATTTTTGAAATCAATTTTCGTAAAATGGAAGTTTACGAAAACTCACTTCTTGCGGTCAGCAGGGTGTCATGCAACACCCTGCCACGCATTAATGATTATTTAGTTTTCAGATATTCGTATAAATCATCAATGGCCAGTTCTTCGGTCAGACCGGCTTTTTTAACGGCTGCGTTTTTCATGATCTCATCGATCGCTTTCGGCATGCCGCCTTTGCCTTCACGCAGAACTTGTTCGAATTTTGCTCTGTCCAGGGTGCCGGCTTTAATCAATTCGGACAATTGCGGATTTGAAGCGATGTCGTGGCAGGTGCCGCAACCGCGACCGAAGGCGCGATCATAGATTTTTTTACCGATTTCGGTAGCTTCGCTGGAAAAAGCTTGTCCGCTCAATGCGACCAATGCAATACCCGCGAATGCGGCTAATGATTTTTTCATGTTGACCTCTCTTGATGTTGAAAAGAACTGTAAAAAACAGCCCGATTAATAGTTAAACTCGCTAAGGATAAGGAATTTAACAGAAAATTTCAATTGTTATTCTTTTTTGATTGGGCCACCAATCTATTGTGGATCATTATCGATAATGACCATGAACGCAGACTGAATTAAATCCCTGATATTATCTCAAGGATTGACGATCAGAGCTAGCGCTTCGCCCGAAAGAACGGCTGCTCAGATTGGATTAGCATGAATCCGCCAATGGCCTTAAGTCGTTTTGAACCACTCCAGTTTATGATGCAGAGTTACGACCGTGCCGATGATGATCAGCGTCGGCGCCTTGATTTGCTCGTCAGCAACCTGTGCAGGCAGTGTTTCGAGTGTGCCGGTAATAACCCGCTGATGATCCGTAGTGCCTTGCTGGATCAATGCGATCGGCAACTCTTTCGGGCTGCCGTGTGCGATTAACGACGAACAGATCTGTTCTAGCCCGATCAGGCCCATATAGATTACGACGGTCTGATTTGGCGCCGCCAGTTGCGTCCAGTTCAGATTGACTGTGCCGTCTTTCAGATGTCCGGTTACGAAGGTGCATGACTGCGCATGATCACGGTGCGTCAGAGGAATTCCCGCGTAGGTCGCGCAGCCGGAAGCGGCAGTAATGCCGGGCACGACCTGAAACGGGATGCCTTGCTGCATCAGGGTTTCGATTTCCTCTCCGCCGCGCCCGAAGATGAACGGGTCTCCGCCTTTCAGCCGCGCGACGCGCTTGCCAGTCTTGGCAAGATCGGCCAGCAGAACGTTGATCGATTCCTGGGGCAGAACATGGTCATCGCGCTGCTTGCCGACATAAATTCTTTCCGCATCGCGTCGCGCGAGATCGAGAATTTCCGGGGTGACCAGCCGATCATAAACGATCACGTCGGCCTGCTGCATTAGCCGCAATGCCCGAAAGGTCAATAAATCAGGGGTGCCGGGTCCTGCGCCGATCAGATAGACTTCGCCGATCGTTCGGCTCGTGTCGGTTCGGGCCAGGCTGTCCTGAAGATATTGCTCGGCTTCCTGATCTTTGCCTGCATAAACCAGTTCCGCAGCGCGTCCCTGGAAAAGATTTTCCCAGAATATCCGCCGTTGCTCGGGTTGCTGAATGACCTGTTTGACCTTGTTCCGGTATTTTTCGGCAAGTTGTGCAAGGCGCCCGTAACTCGGCGCCACCACGCTTTCGATCTTGGCTCTGAGCAATCGCGCCAGCACCGGTGAGGCGCCGCCCGAGGAGACAGCCGCGATGATCGGCGAGCGGTCGACGATGGCAGGAAATATAAAACTGCAGAGGGCGGGATTGTCGACTACGTTCACAAGGATATTGCGTTCCTTGGCCAGCCGCGAAACCCATTGATTGGTTTCGCTGTCGTTGGTGGCCGAGACCACCAGACGAAAATCATCCAAATCTTCGTCGACGAAACGTTTTTCGATCAAGTTCAACTGCGATTTGTCGGTAAGCGCCGTGATGCTGGCGCTGAGTTTTTCTGCAATTACGGTAATGCGCGCCCCGGCGCGGGACAACAGTTCGATTTTTCGGGCGGCCACTTCGCCGCCGCCGATGACCAGACAGGGCTGGTCCTTGAGGTTTAGAAAAAGAGGGAAATAATCCATTTCGCTGCGATCATTCTCGGACAGTTAGGAGAGTGGTATTATAGGTTGTCTTTACCGAGTCATTGCAATTTAAAATCGAATAATGGTTGAATTTGATATCGAAGTCGACGCCAGCGGCCTGCATTGTCCGCTACCGCTCTTGCGCCTGAAAAAAGCCCTACTGGATATGGAAAGCGGCGATATAGTCAAAATCATTGCGACCGATCCGGCCGCGCATCTGGATATCGGGGTTTATTCAGACCAGTCCGGGCATAAAATCATTGAATTTGTCCGGCACGCCGGCCAGCAAATTTTTTATATCCGCAAAAAATAAACGGTTCCCGTCCGTTTTGATGTCAATCTTGTGGTTTTGACTTTCCCGTCTTTTTTCGTGATATGAATAATACCGTTCTTCCTCCCATCGCAGGGTATAAGGCGCTGAAGAAATTACGTACGGTATTGGCGATTGCGCGCGGTTGCGTACTGCTGTCGGTGTTGCGTCAGGAAAACGAAGCGACTATTTCACATGATCAGACCAAGCGGGTAACCTATCTGACCGAGTTGTTTTCGCATATTCACCGCGAGATGTATCACGACTGGAAGGAACAGCTGACGGTTAAGCACCGTCCGGGGTCGATGGTGGATCCCGACAAGCGTCAGAAATTCCGTAAGACCGTTGCAGGCCTTGTACTCGACGATGAAAAGAGCCGTGATACTGCCATTTTCGATAATAACGGCTTCGTGATCCGTACGGCCGATATTGCCGAGCGGCTGGCCGGTTTCTATCTGAACATGCGCAGAATACGGCCGTTCTCGTACGGCAACCGGATTACGCTCGATTTTTTCATGACCGTGCTCGGCAAGCTCCCGGCGTTTAAAAGCGTATACGAGGCGGGCATCGATTTTCGCCGGTTGACGGTTGAAGATGCGAAGGCTTTACACGATCAGCAAAGTTCGCTCGACGATCTGACGGTTGCGTTCGAACATGCGCTCGATCCTACACGTGCGCAAAGCTTGCAGAATCAGCCAAATGCTTTCGGCAAGTGGCCGGAACATAGGACCTTCGTCGGCGGCATTCCGTTCTTGTCGCATCGGACCGAAACCGGCATTGATTGCCTGGTCAGGATCGATGGCGGTCTGGTGCCGCTCGATAGCGTGAATGAAGAAGATTTTGTGGCCGGCAAGCATTTTGCGGATTTTCCACGCCGCATTTCCTCGCGCGTGATCGGTTATTTGCCCGGCACCGAGCCCTTACGGGAATCCGGAAAACACAATATTGACGGTGTTCAGCTGAGCGCGGATGAGGCGGCGCCGCTGTTCTGTCTGGATATCAATATGCTGACCGGTTTGCGACTGCCGAGCCATACCGAGCTGTTGGAATTACTCAGGCAATGCGAGGGTGTGAAAACGCCAATCTTCAAACTGGCCAATAATGAGGCGCTGAAAAATCGTTTGTTGATTGCTGCGGATGGTGATTTACGGCTGAAGCGCGGTGTCGAAATTGCCTATGATCGGCTCGCCCGGATTGCGGGCAAATTGGAGCGCGCCAAGGCGGCGATCTTTGAAGGGAAAACGCCGGATATGAATCCGAAGCTGTTCATGTGCATGGGCGGCGCCGGCGCCGGCAAGACCGCCGTCGAGGAAATCGCCAGAGCCCAATGCGGCGACAATTATGTAGTCGCCTCCTTGGACGAGTTCCGGAAAGTCAGCGATTTATATCTGGTGCTGACCGCGGCCAGCCATCACAGCGATGATTATGTCTATGTCGAACCGTTCGCGAACCGGCTGCGTGATATGGTCGCCGAGCATGCACGGACGTTCGGCTACAATCTGCTTTATGACGGCACCAGTATTCCCTATCATCCCCGTTATGCAACTCTGGTCAAGCAATTCAAGGAGGCTGGATTTCATACCCAGATTGCCGCGGTGGATGCGTTTATCGTAAAGCCGCACGGACGCGAGGAGGAGTTGTTCCGGTCCGGCGTGATCGACAGCGTGAAAGCCCGTTTCGAAGACACTGGCCGCGCATTGCCCTGGGTCATCACAGTCTATAAGCACATCCGTTCGCCCGAATCGTTTCTGAATGCGCTCGAGGATCCGGCCTTGGACAAGCTGGCGTTGTTTGCGAACGACGGCGAACGCGGCCAGCATTATCTGGTCGCCGAAAGTTTTCTGCTGTCCGACCGGCAGGTTGAAATTTTGCGTGAAAAGCAAGGGGAGGGCAGCTTGGCGGATCATTTACGCCTGATCATCGCCTGGCGCTATGATTCGCTGTTGAACGTGCTGTCGCTGGGGGACCAGGACCAGCTAGCCGGGTTGCTTGCTCGTAATCCGGCGTTTGATGAAAGCAACGTCGCCTATCAGATTTATCCTGGGCAAAACGGCAACCGGGTGCTGTTGATCTACAATACCCGGCGCATAATCGATTTTGTCGAAAAACGGCAGCTCAATCCACACGCTTCCGGTGAAGAGGGACTTTTGCACAAACCGGAAGCGCTCGCCTTCCATATCGATCCGCATACGAAAGAGCCCTGGATTACCCGCCTGCAAGGGTCGTTGAGGGGGTAATAGAAGAAGTTGGGCAAGGGGCGCAGCGTCTCAAGTCTTAATCGATAGCGCCCCGCTTAATGAGGCTTATTCCTCTGTTGCCAGCTCTTCTTCGGGTTGCGGATTTTTCAATTTGTCCAAGGTTGCCTGGGCATGTCCTTCCGGTGTAACGCCATAGGCGACGTCCTGCAGGATGCCTTCCTTGTCGATCAGGAAAGTCGAACGCAGGATGTGCATGCTCTTCACGCCGTCTTTCTCACGTTCGCGCCAGACGCCGTAGTTCACGCACATCTCGCCTTTGGTATCGGCGAGCAGGTCGACTTTTAGACCGTACTTCTTGATGAAATCGACATGGCATTGGCAGGTATCCTTACTGACGCCGATTACGACCGTATCCAGCTTGGCGAATTCGTCGGCCAGTTGGGTAAATTCGTTGGCCTCGATCGTGCAGCCCGGCGTGTCGTCTTTCGGGTAGAAATATAAGACAATGTTTTTCTCGCCGGCAAAATCGTACAGGCTGACCAGTTGATTATTCTGGTTCATTGCTCTGAACATCGGGGCAGGTTGGAGTTTTTCTAACATCGAACACCTCAAATATCGATATAGTTATTATGGTACACTCAGGGCAAATTCGGGCTTCGGAGCGAAGAACCGATGAGTAAGACAGGTTATTTTTTTGTCTGAGTGGATATGATCGAGGCAACGTTTAAAAACGATGCCTTGCGCATAATAATCAGCCCATAAACGAAAGTCTAGCTATTGTCTTATTCCGGCCGACAAAAAAATGCACAGCCTAGTGGAATCCACCTAAGCCGGTCACTTGGGCAGGGAATCAGGCGTGAGATTAGATTAAGTGATAGAGGAAAAAATTGGGATAAACGATGAATGCGAGTTTGGAGAAAATCAACGGTTACAGCGTAGTGAATGTGCTCGATGAGCGGATCGATGCGCATAATTCGGCCGGCTTGAAAGAAATGTTTCTGCGTCTGATTGAGCAGGGAGAAGCCAAAATCGTCGTGCAATTGGATAAGGTGCGCTTTATCGACAGTTCAGGGCTTGGAGCGCTATTGTCCGGGCACAAGAACTTAACGGCGAAGAAATCGGGTCGCTTTATATTGGCAGGCTGCAAACAACAGGTGCTGTCGATGTTTGAATTAACGCGTCTGAACCGAATTTTTGAAATTTATGCTGATCTAACGGAAGCCCTTGAAAATGACAGTTAAAAGTTAGCTATGTGCAATCCTATCATTCAGGTTGAAGTGATCATCCCGACTCAGACCAAATATCTGAATCTGATCGGGAGTATCGGCGAACATATTGCGCAGGAACTGGAAGATTATTCCGGCGACCGCGAAATGTTGGCATATCATCTGAATCTGGTGCTAACCGAGGCGACTACCAATGCGATCAGGCATGCTAATTACAATGACCCGAAGGATTCGGTCCGCATTACCATTCATATCGACGATCAGGCATTGAATATCAAGGTCTACGATCATGGACAGGGGTTTGATCTGGAAAAAGTGGCTATTCCGGATTTCGATCATCCGAAAGAAGGAGGCATGGGCGTTTTTTTTATCCGCACATTAATGGATTCGGTCACTTACAATAAGATGAATGACTATAATGTGCTGGAAATCATCAAATATCTTAAATGAATTCGGCGGTTAGAAAGGCAGCGCACGAAACCTGGCAGCAAGCCTTGCGGCGGTTGGCCGAACGTGCTCTTGGCAAAAAACAGGGCCGCGCGTTGTGCTTTAAATACCGTCCGTTGACAACGGAAAACTACCGGTCGCTGATTTCGCCGCGCTTGGCGCTGAAAGACATGTTGCATCTGGAGCAGCTGGAAACGGAATGTCCATCTGCAAGCCTATTGAATCCCATCCCGAACGTCGAGCATTACCGTCTGCATTTTTACAGCCGGGAGGAACGTTTTCTCGACGAATATATTCCTCTGCTCGAAAATCTGCATCTGCGGGTCATGGATCAGGTGCAATTCACCGGCGACGTGAAAGGTGTTCCTTACTTTATCAAAAGTTTCACGATCAAACCCGCGCAAAATCCGTGTAAACCGATGGTCCGGTTGCGGTCGCATCTGCTCGCTGCGATTCAGGCGATTTTGGCCGCGCGCGTCGAAAACGACGCGCTGAACAAGCTGATCATTCTGACCGGTATGGACTGGCAGGAAATCGATGTGCTGCGCGCCTACCGTAATTATTATCTGCAATTAGGCTACCGTACGACCCGCGCGAGCATTCATCATGCGCTGCTCTGCAATCCCACCGTAGCCTTGTGCCTGTACCATTATTTTGATGCGCGTTTCAGGCCTTTCGGAGAAAGCGAAAATGCCTTGCTCAGGGAAGAATTATACTTGTTGCCGATGCATCTTAGCATGTTGCAAAGCTTGGAAAAGGTCGTCGATCTGAATGATGACCGTATTTTGCGCAATCTTTTCAATCTGATCGATGCGACGATGCGCTGCAGTTTTCACCTGCGGAGGCAATCGCCCGATTATTTCATCGCTTTTAAAATCGACAGCCTGGGTGTAATCGAGATGCCGCAGCCGAAGCCGCAGTATGAGATATATGTCCATGCAGCATCGATGCAGGGCATTCATCTGCGTGCCGGCAAGGTGTCGCGAGGGGGCATTCGTTGGTCCGATCGGCCCGACGATTTTCGCAGCGAAATTCTCGGCCTCATGCAGACACAGATCACCAAAAATGCGCTGATCGTGCCGACCGGTGCAAAAGGGGGCTTTGTACTGACCAGTGACGGTTTGCGGAGCGGTTTGAAGGAAGCCGGCAAACAGGCTTATTTGACGCTGATCAAGGGTTTGCTCGATCTGACCGATAATTACGACGATACGCAGACGGTGTCGCATCCGCCGGATCTGGTCGTGTACGACGATCCCGATCCTTATCTGGTGGTCGCGGCCGATAAAGGTACGGCGCAGTTTTCCGATATTGCGAACGCGGTTTCGACAAAGCAACGGTTTTGGCTGGGCGATGCATTCGCGAGCGGCGGTTCGCATGGTTATAACCACAAGGCCTTGGGGATCACCGCGCGGGGCGCCTGGGAGTGTGTGAAAAGGCATTTCCGCGAACTCGGCAAAAATATTCAAGAGGAAGAGCTTACCGTTGTCGGCATCGGCAGTATGGACGGTGATGTGTTCGGGAACGGCATGCTGCTGTCGCATTGCATCCGCTTGCGGGCCGCATTCAGCGGACAGCATATCTTTCTCGATCCGAATCCGCCGGAGGGGGATGCGGCTTTCCTGGAGCGCCGGCGTCTGTTCGAACTACCGGGTTCCAGTTGGAATGACTACGACCGAACGTTGTTATCCACGGGCGGGGGAATCTATTTGCGTTCGGCGAAAGACATTCCGTTGTCTCCCGAGGTAAAAAAGTGGCTCGGCGTACATTACCGCGCACTCGATGGTGAATCGCTGATACGGTATCTGCTGACCGCGGATACTGATCTGTTATGGCTTGGAGGCATCGGCACCTATGTGAAGTCCAGCGCCGAAAAGCACGAAGATGTCTCCGACCGGGCAAACGACAATGTGCGTATCGATGCGGCAGCGTTACGTGCGAAAGTGGTCGGGGAGGGTGCGAACCTCGGCTTTACGCAAAAAGCGCGCATTGAATATAGCCTGAAGGGCGGAAAGATTAATACCGACGCGATCGATAATTCGGCCGGCGTCGATACTTCCGATCATGAAGTCAATTTAAAAATATTTTTGGCGCTGCTGAGCAAGAAAAATTTGCTGACGAATAGCCAGGCCTTGTTTGCCGAGATGACCGAACAGGTCTGCCGCTTGGTGCTTGCGGACAATTACGCACAGAGCCAATGTCTGTCTCTGGAACAACTGCGGGGGACGGAAAGTCCGGCGGCGTTTTTTAAAGTCGCCGAGCGCCTGGAAGCCGCCGGGTTTCTCGAAGGCGCCAGGGATGTTTTTCCCAGCGAGAAAGAAGTGCTGAGCCGTCCTGAGAAGGGCCTGGCACGGCCGGAGCTTGCGGTATTGATGTCAGCCGCCAAAATGTTTCTGACCGAACAGATTCAGGAACAGCCGATACTGCTGAATGATCCGTGTTGTGATCGGTATCTGCGCGATTATTTTCCCGATCAAATTGCTGATGATTATCAGGATGAACTACCTTTTCATCCCCTGGCCGACAAGATTAAGGCAACTTTTATTAGCAACAAGATCATCAACCAGGCAGGCAGCCGTTTTTTAATAACGCCTGTGGACGGCGAAAAAGTCGATCTGCTGGAGCAAATCAGCGGTTATCTGGCATTTGAGCGCATCCTGAAGGCGGACGAACTGCGGCGGCGGATCGAGAGTCTGGATAATCACCTGCCGGCAGCACTGCAATACCGATTTTTATTGGATCTCGAAATTCTTCTTGAGCACTTATGTCGCTGGGCTTTAAGCCATCAACTCCGGATACGGCCGGATGCCTCGACGATGGCGCTGTATCGACGTTATTTAAATGAATATTGGGCCTATTTTAATGGGCAGCTTTGGGTGAGTGACGAAGCGGTAAAAGCGCGCGCGGTGCACCTTCAGTCACTGGGGATCGACGATGAGCTCGCCTTGAAGATGGCTTTTATTGGCGAGTTGCATGATTTTTTGTGGATCGTTGATCTGGCGTCGCAGTCGCAGGAAAGTGTGCTCTCTGTTGCTCAGCGATATCAGGAAATTAAAGTGCTATTGGGACTCGATGCGGTGTTTGACCGGCTCTCCCAATTGCCCAGCCTGGATAGTTGGCAGGACAGGGTTAGACAGGACTTGCAGGAAAAGTTGATGGTGCTGATCGGGCGACTGCTGATTGGAATTCTGTCCAGTTCCGCTCCTTCATGCGCGGCTTATTTTGAAGCATTCAAAAACCAGGACGAGATCATTCGTTATTTTAACCTGGCTCGGGAAGTCAATCGTCTGATCCCCACCCATTTATATCCGTATATCGTGCTTTGTGCCCAGTTGGAGAAATTGGTCGACTTGTTTTCCGTAAAATCAGACAGGGCATAGAAGTAAGAAATGCTATCTGAACGGCTGAAGGCCGTAGTCACCTATTCAGGCGAATTATCTATTGCTTTTTCGCGGCGGCTGTCGAAAGAGCAGTGTATGATCGATATGCGCTGTGTCGAAATCGAAAGCCAGAGCCTGAACCGATTGGTGGATCATTGAAAAAATCGGCCTGGCTTAATGAGGCGCACTGGCCGATTTGGCAGGCAAACGGGATTCAGCTTATCCGCCAAGCGCGTTGATGATTTCTTCCCGCAGTTTTTTCTGGATCTCGGTATCGGTAATCGGCCGTAGAGCGCTGTCGGTAATGTAGAACATGTCTTCGGCGCGGCTCCCTATCGTGGTGATCTTTGCATTGTGCAGATTGATATGTTCCTTGACGAATGCGCGGCCGATCTTGGAAAGCAGGCCGGCTCTGTCGGTGGTAATCAGCTCGATGATCGTGCAATGGCTTAACGGGTCGTCATGAAACCTTATGCTGGTCGGGATAGGAAAGTGTTTGGCTTGTCGGGACTGACGATGAATATTCTTGCGCTCATGAACCGTCTTATGCAGTAAATTATTGCGCAGCGCGGAGCAAATATGCACTTCCCGAAGCAGATCATTGATCGGTTCGCCGTTTTGTTCGAGTACCTGGAAACTGTTCAAGACATAATTGTCCGTGGTAGTCATGATGCGGGCATCAAGCACGGTCAGTCCTAACTGATCCAGGGTCGCGGTGCTGATCGAGAAAATGCTGCCTTCATTTCTCGTGTATACAAATACTTCCGCGCTGCCGTGTTGGGTTTGCGGACGCAGCAAAACCAGCGGCAGTTCCTCTTCGCTGGAAGACGCAATCGCAATCGTATGCCAGGCGATTTCATCAGCCGAATAGCGCAGAAAATAATCGTCGTTCACGTGCCGCCAGGATGCGTCGATATCTGTCTCGGACAAGCCGAGCTGCAAGAGTTCGTCGTACGCTTCTTTCTTGGTCTCGAGAATCCGGTCGGTTTGGCCGACCGGATTCGGCAATCCCCTGCGCAGCATTAAATGCGTCGCGGTGTAGAGTTCCCGCAGCAGCGAATCCTTCCACGAATTCCAGAGTTCGGGATTGGTTGCACGAATGTCGGCGACGGTCAGTAAATATAGATGATTCAAATACTCAACACTGCTGACCTGTTGCGCGAAAGTATAGATGACGTCCGGGTCGCTGATGTCCTTGCGCTGCGCGGTCATCGACATGATCAAATGGTTGCGCACCAGCCAGGCGATCAGCTTGGTATCGTGCGCGGATAAATCATGCTGTTGGCAGAATTCCTTGGCGATGTTTTCGCCGATAGTCGAGTGATCACCGTTTCGGCCTTTGGCGATGTCGTGAAAGAGCGCGGCCAGATACAGCAGCTCGGGTTTGCCGATTGACAGAAATATCTGGTTGCAGAGAGGCAGCTCATCCTTGTGCTTTTCGAGAGAAAAACGGCGTAGGTTGCGTATCACGAACAGCGTATGTTCATCGACCGTATAGATATGGAACAAGTCGTACTGCATCCGGGCGACAATGTTCGCGAAACAGGGCAGGTAGGCGGCCAGGATGCCGTAACGGTTCATTCTGCGCAGCTGATGAGTCAGTCCTCCGGGTTGCTGGAAGATTTCGACGAACAGTCGATTCGCGGTCTTATCGTGGCGAAAATTATCATCGATCAAATGCAAATTTTTGCGGATCAGGCGAATCGTCGTCGCCCGCACGCCTTTTAACTCCGGATATTTTTGCAGAATCAGAATCATTTCGAGCAGCGCCGCCGGTTGTCTGATAAAGACCTGCTCGTCGACCGTTTCCAGATAGCCGTTGATTGAAACGAAATGTGCATTATCGGGAATCGGCTTAATGTCGGTATGGCCGTTGATGAAGCGTTCGTGAAACAATTGCAGCAGCATTTCGTTCAAGCGTTCAAGGCCCTGAACGGTTTTGAAATAGAACTGCATGAACAGTTCGACATCCTGATTGTATTGCTGATTTTCGCTGCTAAAGCCGAATTGTGCGGCCAGTTCGCGCTGGTTGTCGAAAATCAGCCGGTCTTCGCAGCGGTGAGTCAGCAAATGCAAGGCGTAGCGGATGCGCCAGAGCACCTCGACCGCGTCAACCAGTTCGTTATATTCCGAAATCGGCAAAAAACCGTACTTGATCAGTTCCTTCAGTGTCGAAGAATTATAATGGCGTTTGAATACCCAGGCGATCACCTGGCGGTCGCGGAGTCCGCCGGGGCCTTCCTTGATGTTCGGCTCCAAATTATAGGCGGTGTCGTGGAATTTGGCGTAGCGCTGCTGCTGCTCTTCCATTTTCGCGGCAAAAAATTTGTCTGACGGCCAGATTTTGTCGGGTGAAATAGCGTCCCTAAGCGTTTCATACAAATCCAAATTGCCGCAGACCAGCCGCATCTCCATTAGGCTGGTAATGATCGTCTGATCTTCTCGTGCCTCGCCTACACACTCCTCGATCGTTCGCACGCTGTGACCGGGTTTCAGGCCGATGTCCCAGAGAAAGGTAAAAAACTGCACCAGCGCCTCCTGATGCGGCGCGGCGCCTTCCGAATCGAGCAGGACCATGATGTCGATATCGGAGTAAGGAAACAGTTCGCGTCGACCGTAACCGCCGACCGCGATCAGGCTCAGGCGGGGCGCATGCTCGCCCAGAAAAAGGCGCCAGCACCGGCACAGAATTGCATCAATGAAATCAGATTTGGCGTGCAAAAGCGGTAAAACCGACTGGTGCGGATCGAATTGGCTGCGCAGTTCGTCGTTTTTTTCTTTAAGCAGTCGTTTAAAGAACGGCAAGCTGTCAGAGCCGGAAAAAGACAATTTGTCGATTAAATCGTGCAACGGAATTACCTTTCTTCCTGCCGTAAAGTCAGTATCTCATAGCCATCGGCGGTGACCAGCACAGTATGCTCCCACTGCGCGGAAAGGCTGCGATCTTTGGTCACCACGGTCCAGCCGTCGGACAAAATCTTGATATGCCGTTTGCCGAGGTTGATCATCGGCTCGATCGTAAAAATCATGCCCGGCTGGAGCACTTCGCCGGTGCCGGCTTTGCCGTAATGCAGGACCTGCGGATCTTCGTGAAAGACTTTGCCGATGCCGTGCCCGCAAAATTCCCTGACGACTGAATAACGGCTCCCTTCTGCATGCTTCTGGATCGCCTGACCGATATCGCCCAGCGTCGCGCCGGGCTTCACCTGTTGAATGCCCAGATACATCGACTCCTGCGTGACTTTAATCAGACGTTTGGCGTGCGGACTGACCTCGCCGACGCAAAACATTTTACTGGTGTCGCCGTGATACCCGTCCTTAATCACCGTGATGTCGATATTGATGATGTCTCCGGATTTGAGCTTTTTCTCGCCAGGAATGCCATGGCAGACTTGCTGATTGACCGAAGTGCAGATCGATTTTGGAAAGCCCCGATAATTCAGCGGCGCCGGAATCACGTTTTGCACATTTACCATGTAATCATGGCAGATATTATTCAATTCATTGGTCGTAATGCCAGGAACGACATGCGGTTCGATCATTTCGAGCACTTCGGCCGCCAACCGGCCGGCGATGCGCATTTTTTCAATTTCGGGTTCGGTTTTGATGGTGATGCTCATGGATCAGGCAAAGGCTCAGGGCAATTCAGAGGATTCGATTAGGTAAAGGATCAAAAGTTTACAAAGCAAGAAAAGTGCCGAGCTTTATGTAAAAATGCCACAATATACCATACATCCACAGCAGAGGTGTTTGCCGCTTAAAATGACTTTGCGTCCAGCGATTGAATGAGTGGAGTGACGAGGCCGTTTATCGCAGAAGCATAACGTGCTTTCCTTGCTAATTCGATTTGTTGATACCGCCAAAATATGGTATAAAGTTAGGTTCAGTTTTTCTGAAATAATACTCACTTTTACCGTCACACTTGCCAGGGTGCCTGCGTCGTTTGTATTGCAGCGGGTTGGCAGGCGGGGTAAAAGGAGGCGTAACCCACTGGAACTTTGTTCCAAATTTATACTTAGGAGAAATTTAATGGCGGCAGTTTCAATGCGTCAAATGTTGGAAGCAGGTGTTCACTTCGGACACCAGACCCGTTACTGGAACCCGAAAATGGCTTCATACTTGTTCGGTGCGCGTAACAAGATCCATATCATCGATCTGGAAAAAACGCTTCCTTTGTTTAATGACGCGATGAATTATCTGGGTCAAATGTCCGCAAACAAAGGCAATATTCTGTTTGTCGGCACCAAGAAAGCGGCGCGTAAAGTGATTGCGGAAGAGGCAATCCGTTGCGGCATGTCCTATGTCAACCACCGTTGGCTGGGCGGCATGCTGACCAATTTCAAGACCATCAAAAAATCGATCAATCGCTTGAAGG
Organism: Methylomicrobium sp.; assembly: GCA_051061015.1. Lineage (GTDB taxonomy): Bacteria > Pseudomonadota > Gammaproteobacteria > Methylococcales > Methylomonadaceae > Methylomicrobium. Next base: position 32,507 of record JBPFEG010000075.1, on the reverse strand, counting down.
AACTGGAAGCGATGAAGGCCGACGGCACTTTATATCAGCGCTTCGGCAAGAAAGAAGCCCTGATGATGGAACGCGAGCTCGAAAAACTCGAGCGTAGCTTGGGCGGCATCAAAGACATGAGAGGCATTCCGGACGTGATTTTCGTGCTGGATGTCGGCTACGAAAAAAATGCGATCATGGAAGCCAAGAAATTGGGTATTCCGGTGGTCGGCGTTGTCGACTCGAACAACTCGCCGGAAGGCATTGATTATGTGATTCCTGGCAATGACGACTCGATCCGCGCGGTCAAACTGTATTGCGAATGTGCTTCCGCGGCGATTCAAGAAGCGAAAGCCGCGACACAAGGGTTGTCGGCAAAAGCGGATGACTTCGTTGAAGAGACTCCTGTAACCGAATAAGCCGAAAACTGGCTGTTCGATGAGACCGGAAAACGCCTCCTTTTGGGGGCGTTTTCATACTGATGACAAGTTGAGGAAAATTAAAGAATGAGTATTACCGCGGGTATGGTTAAGGAACTGCGTGAAAGAACCGGTTCCGGCATGATGGAATGTAAAAAGGCTTTGCAAGAGGCCAACGGCGACATGGATTTGGCGGTCGAAAACATGCGCAAGGCCGGTCTTGCAAAAGCCGACAAAAAATCCGGACGCATCGCGGCAGAAGGCAGCATCGGCGTGAAGATCAGCGACGATGAAAAAACAGCCGCCATTGTGGATATCAACTGCGAAACCGATTTCGTCGCTAAATCGCCCGATTTCGTCAAGTTTGTGAACGACGTGGCTTCTGCGCTGCTGATCGCTGATGTTGCGACCAGTGACCAATTGCTCGAGGTGAAATTGAGCGATGGCGCAACCGTTGAAGAAACCCGCCGCGCGTTGATTGCGAAATTGGGTGAAAATATTACGGTCAGACGTTTTGAAAAATTCCACACTGCACAGGGCGGTACCGCTGGCTATCTGCACGGCAGCAAGATCGGCGTAATCGTCGAATTGGCTAAGGCCGACAAGGAACTGGGCAAAGACGTTGCGATGCATATTGCCGCAAGCAAGCCGTTGTGTGTGTCCGAAGATCAGGTTTCACAAGAAACGATCGAAAAAGAAAAAGAAATCTTCAAAGCTCAAGCTGCCGAAAGCGGCAAACCGGCCGATATTATTGAAAAAATGGTAGCTGGTCGGATTAGCAAATTCTTTGCCGAAGTGACCCTGCTGGGCCAACCTTTCATCAAGGACGACAAAATGACGGTGGGTAAACTGGCCTCTTCGAAAGGCAACAGTATTGTCCGTTTCAGCCGCCTGGAAGTCGGGGAAGGTATCGAAAAGAAAGAAGAAAATTTTGCCGAAGAAGTCATGGCGCAGGTACGGGCCAGCTAAACCGGCGGTTTCAGACCTTGTACAAAAGCTGTTAATAAACCATCCGACAAACATTTATGAAAAAACCGATTTGCCAGAGAATTTTATTAAAGCTGAGCGGCGAGGCGCTGATGAGCGAAGTGGGCGGCAGCATCGACTCCGACATCCTGAATCGCCTGGCTTCCGAAATCAAGGAATTGTCCGATTTCGGCGTCCAGGTCGGTCTGGTGATCGGCGGCGGCAATATTCTGCGCGGTGCCGATAAGGCTTCGCAGGGATTGGATCGGGTCACCAGCGACCAGATGGGCATGCTGGCGACCGTGATCAATGCGCTCGCGATGCAGGATGCGCTTGAGCATCAGGGCTTGCAGGCACGCGTGATGTCGGCGCTGAAAATCAATCAGGTCTGCGAGGATTATATTCGCCGCCGCGCCGTCCGCCATCTGGAAAAAGGGCGGGTCGTAATTTTTGCTGCGGGTACCGGTAACCCGTTTTTTACCACTGATTCGGCGGCCAGCCTCAGGGCGATTGAAATCAACGCTGGGCTGATGATCAAGGCGACCAAGGTCAAGGGGGTCTATTCGGCCGATCCGGCCAAGGACAAGAATGCGGTCTTCTATCCGCATTTGACTTATGACGAGGCGCTCGACCAGCGGCTGAACGTGATGGATACGACCGCGCTGGTACTTTGCCGGGATAACAATATTCCGATGCGGGTAATGAACATTTTTGAACAAGGCGCGGTGATGCGGTTGATGAAGGGTGAAGAAATCGGTTCACTGATTGAACGAGGAACAAAAAATGATAAGTGACATTCAACAGGATGCCGCGTCTCGCATGGGCAAAAGCATCGAAGCCTTAAAACACGAGTTTTCGAAGATCCGGACCGGACGGGCGCATCCCAGCCTGCTCGACCAGATCAGCGTGTCTTATTATGGAACCGATTCGTCACTGTCCCAGGTCGCTAATATCGCGGTCGAGGATGCCAGGACGTTGACTATTACGCCATGGGAAAAGAATATGGTGCAGGCGATCGAGAAAGCGATTCTTAAGTCGGATCTCGGCCTGAATCCTTCCACTAACGGTATGACGATCCGGATTCCGTTGCCGCCGTTGACCGAGCAGCGTCGCCGCGAACTGGTCAAGGTCGTCAAACACGAGGCCGAAAACGGGCGTGTGGCGATCCGTAACATCCGCCGTGACGCAAATAATGCGATCAAAGAGGCCTTGAAGGAAAAATTGATTTCCGAAGATGATGCGCGCAACGCGGAAGAAAAAATCCAGAAAATCACCGACCAATATGTCAAGGAAGTCGAAAAGCTGTTGGAGGCAAAAGAAGCCGATCTGCTGTCGCTTTGATTCGGATACCACTCATGCCGACAGACAACGCCAGCATTAATCCTGCCGACAACGGTATCCCCCGCCATATTGCGATTATCATGGACGGTAACGGACGTTGGGCGCAAAAGCGTTTCATGCCGCGAGCCGTAGGTCACAAGGCGGGCGTCAAGGCAGTGCGCAAAATCGTCGAACACTGCGTACGCGAAGGCGTCGAGGTACTGACGCTGTTTGCGTTCAGCAGTGAGAACTGGCGCCGTCCACCCGAAGAAGTCTCGTTGCTGGTGGACTTGTTCATGGTCACTTTACAGGCTGAAATCGACAAGTTGCATCAGAACAATATTCGCCTGCGTTTTATCGGCAATAGAAGCCGTTTTCCCCTCGCATTACAAAATAAAATGGCCGAAGGCGAAGCGCAAACCCGCGACAATACGGCGTTGACTGTGGTAATTGCGGTCAATTACGGCGGTCGTTGGGATTTATGTCAGGCATTTCGCGCCGTCAATCAGAAGATATTGGCAGGTGAATTGGCGCCCCAGGATATCGATGAAAACCTGATCAATCGCCATCTATCTACTGCAGAATTGCCGGAACCGGACTTATTCATCAGAACCGGCGGCGAACAGCGAGTCAGCAATTTTTTATTATGGCAACTCGCGTACACTGAATTGTACTTCACTGATACCCTTTGGCCCGATTTCGACCAGAAATCGCTCGAAGAGGCAATCCTGAGTTTCAAAGGCCGGCAAAGACGCTTTGGTCATACCGGCGACCAGGTACTCGGCAAAGCAGTCACTCTCTAACTTTAACGATAACTATAACAATGTTGCTCAAGCGAATTATCACTGCATCGATTTTGGCCGCCCTGGTTGCTACGGCGGTATTTACGCTTCCTCCGGAATATTTTTCCCTGTTACTCGCTGTCCTGACACTGGTTGCAGCTTGGGAATGGCTCTACTTGATCGATGTCCAATCGATCTCCAAAAAACTGCTGTTCCTGCTGGCGCTGATTGTGCCGATGATAGGTCTGCAGTTGTGGACACAGTTTCTGGAATTGTTGGCACAATGGACCAAATGGCCGGACATCCGGTTTTATTCGGGCATTCTCGAGTGGCTGGTGATTCCGCCGGTGCTGTTCTGGATCGTGGTGATGATTTCGATCCGGAATTTGCCGAATACCGTATTGAATCTGCAGATGAGACTGCGCTATAAGATGCTGATCGGGTGGTTCATCCTGCTGGCGTGCTGGATGTTCCTGACTCGGTTGCGTGCCTTCTATGAACCGCCAATGACCATGTATTTTTTCGCCCTGATCTGGGTGGCCGACATCAGCGCCTATTTCGTCGGTAAAAAATACGGAAAGACCAAATTAGCACCGGACATCAGCCCTGGCAAAACCGTGGCCGGTTTTTATGGCGCTATTGTGTCCGCGCTGGTCTGCGCGATTGTGCTCAGCCTGATCTACGGGTTCAATTATGTTTTTGCGGCCGATTTCGCGTTGCTGTCGATGTTGACCGTGTTGATTTCGGTTTACGGTGACCTGTTTTTCAGCGTGGTCAAACGCCAGCGCGGCGTTAAGGATAGCGGTGCGATCCTGCCCGGACATGGCGGCATTCTGGATAGGGTGGATAGTATCATCGCAGCGATTCCGCTTTTCTATGCCGGTATTTATCTGATTTACGGACTGATCTGATGAAAGGGATATGCATACTCGGCGCGACAGGTTCGATTGGCGTCAGCACCCTGGATGTGGTCGCCAGGCACCCCGAACTCTATAAAGTAGTCGCGCTGACCGCGAATAACAATATCGATCTACTGCTCGAGCAATGCCTGCGGCACCGGCCAGAACTGGTTGTCGTCGCAGACGAAGCGAAAGCTGCGGCATTCAGGGACAAGATTGCCGGCACGGCAGTTGCCGGGATCCGGGTGCGGGCCGGAGCAGAGGCTTTGGCGGAAGCCGCTACGCTGGATAATGTCGATTCGGTGATGGCTGCGATTGTCGGCGCTGCCGGTCTGCTGCCGACGCTGGCGGCGGCAAAAGCCGGGAAAACGGTGTTGCTGGCCAACAAGGAAGCGCTCGTGATGTCCGGTGATATCTTCATGCAGACGATCGCCGACTCGGGCGCCGAATTATTGCCAATCGACAGCGAACATAACGCGATCTTTCAATGCATGCCGCCCGCTTACAAAACCGGCGTAACCGCGAAGGCGGCCCGGCGCATCCTGTTGACCGCCTCCGGTGGTCCGTTTCGGCAAACGCCGGTCGAAGATCTGGTGCATGTGACGCCCGAACAGGCGGTCGCGCATCCGAATTGGGATATGGGCAAAAAAATCTCAGTCGATTCGGCGACGATGATGAACAAAGGGCTCGAAATGATCGAAGCCTGCCTGTTGTTCAACATGAAGCCGGAACAGATCCAGGTGGTGATCCATCCGCAAAGCGTGATTCACTCGATGGTCGATTATGTCGATGGCACCGTGCTCGCACAGATGGGCAATCCGGATATGCGGATTCCGATCGCGCATGCGTTGGCGTGGTCCGAGCGCTTCGAATCCGGCGCCGAACCTTTGAATATCTTTAACGTCCGCCGGATGGATTTCGAAGAGCCGAACCTGGAGCGTTTCCCCTGTTTGCGCCTGGCCTACAAGGCGATCGAAGCCGGCGGCACGATGCCGGCAGTGTTGAACGCCGCGAACGAAATCGCAGTCGATGCCTTCTTGAATCGCCGGGTGCGCTTTACCGATATCCCTGTCATTATCGAACGCTGCATGGATACCATCGAAATCAAAGCAGCCGATTCGCTCGAAATTGTTTTAGATCAGGATAAATTAGCCAGAACAGTGTCTAATCGGATAATCGATCAATTGACTGGCTAATTTTTATGAGCACTCTCTTTTACTTCATCCTCACGATCGGCATTCTGGTTTCGTTTCATGAGTTCGGGCATTTCTGGGTTGCCCGCAAGGTCGGCGTGAAGGTGCTGCGTTTTTCGGTGGGTTTCGGCAAGATTTTATGGTCTTATCGGAAGGCGCCGGAGACGACCGAATATGTGATTTCGGCTATACCGCTGGGCGGCTATGTGAAGATGGTCGATGAACGCGAGGGAGAAGTCAAAAGTGAAGATCTGCCTTATGCATTCAATCGGCAAGGACTTTCGGCGCGGTCCGCGATCGTCGCTGCGGGGCCGGTTTTCAATCTGTTGCTGGCGGTAGCCTTATTCTGGGTGGTGCTGGTCGTCGGCGAAGATGGCACCCGGCCGATTCTCGGCAAGATTGAAGCGGGAACTATCGCCGCCGAAGCGGGCCTCCTGGAAGGTAACGAACTCCTTTCGATCAACGATAAGCCGACACCCACCTGGACCGAGGCTTTGAATGTTCTGGTCAGCGCGGCTCTTGATGGCGAGCGGGATTTTAAACTGATCGTAAAAGATCGAGAGGGCCGTGAAGATGAGCAATGGCTTAAACTGGCCGATGCCGATGTCGACGATCCGGAAAAACTCTATAAACGGCTCGGGTTTACCCCCTGGATGCCGAAATTACGGCCCGTTATCGACAAAGTCATGCCGGAGGGGGCGGCTTTGGCGGCGGGCATGAAATCTGGCGACATCCTGATCAGCGCCGACGGCGCGCCGCTTAACGATTGGCAGCAATGGGTAGAGTATGTCAAAAGTCATCCCGGTCAACGGATCGCGGTCGAAATAGAGCGCGACGGGATGCGTCAGAACCTGACGATTACCCCAAAAGGGGTGCCCGTGCCGTCTTCCTCTGAAGAGAAAGCGCCAAAAATCGAAGGTAAAATCGGCGCCTCAGTGTTTATCCCCGAAGACATCAAAAACTCGCTGAGGGCTAGATATTCATTGGGTCCACTCGAGGCGATACCGGCCGCCTTCGGTAGAACCTTTGAATATTCTTTTTCGACACTGAAAATGATGGGGAAGATGGTGATTGGTCAAGCCTCGGTGAAAAACTTGAGCGGACCGATCAGCATCGCGCAATATGCGGGAGAGTCAGCCAGCATCGGTTTCGTTAACTTTCTGAAATTCATTGCATTGGTTAGCGTCAGCCTCGGCGTATTGAATTTATTGCCGATTCCGGTGCTGGACGGCGGGCATTTACTGTTTTTCGGCATCGAGGCGATTAAAGGCAAGCCGTTGTCCGAAAAAAGTCAGCTATTCTTTCAACAAATCGGTATTGCGATCCTCGTCGCTCTGATGGCATTGGGAATGGTGATGGATATCCAACGCCTGTTCCAATAACCGGTCTTTGAATTATTTCGAACTTTTTGCAAATCCTCTCAAACTCTTTCCACAATTTATAACGAGCAGATCATGAGAAAAATTATTTCTGTTGTTGCTTTCGCTGTGTCGGCCTTTTCCGCAGGCGCGTTGCAAGCGGGCGAGAGCGAAGTCAAGTCGGCGCTCGCCAAAGCGATGCCATCGGTCAAACCCGATTCGATCAAACCGTCCGAGATTAAGGGCGTGTCTGAGGTAATGGTCGGCGCCAATATTTTTTATGTCAGCGAAGACGGCAAATATCTGCTCCAGGGGCATCTGATCGACTTGGCCAAGCGTACCGATTTGACCGAGGAGAAATTGAGTGGCGCTCGCAAGTCCGCGCTCGACAAAGTCGGCGAAAAGGACATGATCATATTCAAGCCGAAAATCGGCAAATACATGGTTTCAGTATTCACCGATATCGATTGCGGCTATTGCCGCAAGCTGCATTCCGAAATCGATCAGTATCTCGCGGAAGGCATTACGGTCAGGTACCTGTTCTATCCGCGCGCGGGCAAAGGGTCGGATTCCTATAAAAAAGCCATTTCAGTCTGGTGTGCTAATGACCGGAATGCGGCACTGACCGAGGCGAAAAAAGGCACAACGCCGAAGGAAAAAACTTGCGATAACCCGGTCGATCGGCACATGCAGCTGGCACAGGACTTCGATGCTAGAGGCACCCCCTTGATCGTAACCGAAAAAGGCAACTTGCTGCCGGGCTATGTGCCGGCGAAGCAACTGGCTGAAGTCCTGAGAGACGAGCAGGCAGAAAAATAAATTCGATAGTTAATTTCCGGGTTGAAAAAAGACCCGGAAAACCCGGTGGTTTGTCGCTGTCCCGTTATTCTAGGGGAATAGGCGAAGCACCCTTTCTGGCTCGTTCTCGAATCACCGGGGTTTCATTCTTTAATCCTCTCAAGTCCTTTAAGGTCTGTCTATGGCATGCCCCGATCGGAAAAATACAGCGCTGTTTCAAGTCTTGATGTTATCGGCCCTGTTTCTGTTTTCAACGCTCCAGTCGGCTATAGCCGCTGACGTATTGTCGGTTATCCAGGTAGCTCCCGGCATCTATGTACATTTAGGGCCTCATGAAATTCCGGACACCCGAAATCACGGCGCGATCGCGAATATCGGTTTCATCGTCGGCGAACGTTGCGTTGCGGTGATCGATACGGGCGGCAATCCCGATCAGGGCAGGGCGCTTTTTCAAGCGATCCGGCATACGACCGATAAGCCGATCTGTTATGTGATCAATACCCATGTACATCCCGACCACATTTACGGCAACAGCGTCTTTAAAGGGAAGGGCGTCAAGTTTGTCGGACATCATAATCTCGGTCGGGCAATGGCCGCGCGCGGGCCATTCTATCTCGCCAAGGCCAAGGAACTTTTGGCAATTGATTTAACGGCTGGAGACATCATTCCGCCCGACATCGCGGTCGAAAAAGAACTCGATATCGACCTTGGAGGACGCATCCTGAAACTGACTGCCCATCAGCCGGCGCATACCGATAACGACTTGTCGATCTACGATCCTTTAACCGATACCTTGTGGCTGGCCGATTTGCTGTTCCTCGAACATTTGCCAGTGATCGACGGCAGCTTGAAAGGATGGATTGCAGAGATCGAGCAACTGGAGCGGCATCCTTATAAAGTGGTCATTCCGGGCCACGGTCCAATTGTGACCGACTGGCCGCAAAGCCTGCAGCCTGAAAAGCGCTATTTGCTATCGCTGCTGACTAATGTCAGAGCCTTGATTAATAATGGCGGTTTTCTGGAACAGGCGCTTGAGTCGATAAACTATGAAGCCAAAGACGAATGGAAGCTTTTCGAGGATTTTCACCGCAAAAACGTTTCGACGGCATTTGCGGAACTGGAATGGGAAGACTGACAATACCGACTGTTCTTGAACACCGGTCATAGCGAGAAGGTAACCCGGAAAAATGTTCCCGTAAGGACAGCAAAAATTAAACCGGCAACCCGGCAACTGCCGTAAATAATAAACAAATTTGTAATAAGCTCTGCCAGGGATCGCCTTGTTGTTGTCCTTTGATTTCGCGGTCGGCTTTAGCGCTGAGAACCAGGATACGATGTAAGGCGGTTTCGCTCAAGCGGTCCAGTGCATGACTTACCATCGCTTTGCGCTTGTCCCAGATTTGCTGGGCCTGCATCGCCGCGTCCCGGTTTTTGCCGGCGGCGATCTCCTGCTTGAGTTTGCAGAGCAGGCGGGCTTCACGGGTGATAGCCCACAGCACCACTGGCGCAGCGATATCCTCATCTTTCAAGCTTGCGAGGATCTTGGTAATTCTTCCGGGATGACCGGCCAACAGGCTGTCGGTCAGTTTAAAAATATCATAGCGCGAACTATCCGCGACAGCATCGACGATTTTTGCGGCGTCCAGGCTTCCGGAGCCATAGAGGATATAGAGCTTTTCGATTTCCTGCGCGGCGGCCAGTAGGTTGCCCTCGATCCTGGCGGCCAGTAATTTCAAACCTTCCTTATCGGCGTGGATCCCGCGCCGCTCCAAACGCTGTTGCAGCCAGCGCTGCAAATCTTCCCCCTCGAGCGGCCAGACCTGGATGAATACGCCTACGCGCTCCAGGGCCTGAAACCAGCGGGTTTTCAGGGAGGCTGCCGCGAGTTTACCGGTCGTGATCAATAATAGGGTATCTTCAGGCAAACGCTCGCAGTAGGCGGTCAGGATCTTTGCGCCTTCGGTTCCCGGCGAGCCAGAAGGCAGCCTGAGATCGATGATTTTTCGGTCCGCAAACAACGATGTCGCATATGCAGCCGCCGGCAGGTCATGCCAGGAAAAGCCGGTATCCTGCGAAAAAATTTCCCGCTCCAGGTAGCCGGCTTCCCAGGCTGCCTTGCGGATTGCGTCGGCGATTTCAGCGATTTGCTGGGGTTCATCGCCGCTGATCAGATAAACCGGCGGGAGCTTTTTACCGCGCAAATGCTGCGCCATCTGTTCCGGCTTCAGACGCATGCTATTTGGCTTTTGCCTGCATTTGCGCCCTGGCGCGGTCGAGAACCGAACGCACGGCCTGCCGATACATTTCCCGCCGGATCACGCCTTCCTCGTTATTCTTCGCGAGAATATCCTGTTGGTCATTGAAAAGCTCGCGAGTGATCTGGATAGGTTCGCTCGAGGGCAATGGGGTATTATCGGCCTTGATCAGCTGAAATTTCAAACGGTAACTCAGCTCCAGCTGGTTTGAGCGTCCGCTGAGACCCAGGGATACGACGCGGCGGTTGTATTTTTCCTCATCCACCTTTACGTGCAAGTCTGCTTCTTTCGGATTATTGGCCAAGCGGGCAGACGACAGTTTCAACACTTCGTTGAAATTGTCCCGCAAGGCATCCGATGCCCCTTCCAGGTAAACTTTTTTGAATTTTACCGTTGTTTGCTCGGTGCCGCGTAAATGATAGCCGCAGCCGCTTAACCAGCATGTCAAAAAAATAATGAATAATTTCTTCATCAAATAACGATATTTACCAGTTTTTTAGGGACGACAATTATTTTTTTGGCCGTTTGTCCTTCCAGCAAACGTGCAATATGTTCATCGTCCAGAGCCAATGCCTCAATCTCGGGATTCGAAGCGGACGCCGGCACTGATATCTTGCTGCGCAATTTGCCGTTGACCTGTACGACCAAATCAAGCGTATCTTGCGTCAATGCGGCTTGGTCGACGGTCGGCCAGGCCGCACTGATCAGCGCCTCGCTGCGTCCCAGATCCTGCCAGAGTTGATGGCAGATATGAGGTACGATCGGCGACAGCATCAGCACGATCGCTTCGAGCGCTTCCTGAAGCAGCGCATGTCCATTGTCCGACTCGTCGCTGAATTTGTACAGGCTGTTGACCAGTTCCATGTTTGCGGCGATTGCGGTATTGAATGTGAAACGGCGCCCGAAATCGTCGGAAACTTTCAGGATCGTCTGATGTAGCTGGCGGCGTAAATCAGCCTGTTCCTTGGTCAGGTTCGCCTTATCCAGTGCAGTGACCGGACGCTCCGACTCGACATGCTGATACACCAGCTTCCAAAGCCGTTTTAGGAAGCGGAATGCGCCTTCGACGCCACTGTCGGACCACTCGAGCGACTGCTCGGGCGGCGCTGCAAACATGATGAACAGACGCACGGTGTCCGCGCCGTACTGATCGATCAGCGCCTGCGGGTCGACCGTGTTGCCTTTCGACTTGGACATCTTGCTGCCGTCCTTCAGCACCATGCCCTGGGTCAGCAGATTCTTGAATGGTTCGTCGGCCACGATCAGGCCTTCGTCGCGCAGCAGCTTGGTATAGAAGCGTGCATAAAGGAGGTGCAGGATCGCGTGCTCGATGCCGCCGATGTAATGGTCGACCGGCAGCCAGTGATTCGCGCGCGCATCGAGCATCGATTCGGAACCCTTGCAGGCATATTTCGCGAAATACCAGGATGATTCCATGAAGGTGTCGAAAGTGTCGGTTTCCCGCCGGGCCGCCTTGCCGCAGCAAGGGCAGGTCGTCTTCGAGAAGGTTGGATGCGCGACCAGCGGCGACTGCGAGCCGTCCAGCACCACGTCACGCGGCAGTTCTACCGGCAGGTCTTTTTCGGGCACCGGCACGGTACCGCAGTCGTCGCAATAAATTACCGGCACCGGCGCGCCCCAGTAACGCTGGCGCGACACGCCCCAGTCGCGGAGCCGGAAGCGCACCTGTTTGTCGCCGAGGTCTTGTGCTTTCAGGTCGGCGGCGATCGCATCGATTGCCTGCTTGTGAGTCAAACCATCGTATTTGCCGCTGTTGATCAGCACCATCGAGTCATCTTTCGACCCATACCAGTCCTGCCAGCTTACCGTATCGAACGGCTTGTCATCTTTACCCGGCGCTTTGTTGTCGAGCACCTGGATTGTCGGCAGATTGTACCTTTGCGCGAAATGAAAATCGCGCTCGTCATGCGCCGGCACTGCCATTACCGCGCCTTCGCCGTAACTCATCAATACATAGTTGCCGACCCACACCGGCACTTTTTGGCCGGTCAGAGGATGCGTGACCCGGATGCCGGTCGGCATGCCTTTCTTTTCGATCGTCGCGATATCGGCTTCGGCAGTCCCGGTCTGTTCGCATTCATGAATGAAGGCGGCTAGTTCCGGATTATTCTGGGCGACACGCGCCGCCAGGGGATGCTCGGGGGCGACCGCGCAGAAGGTCACGCCCATGATCGTGTCGGCACGGGTCGTGAACACCCATAATAACTCCTGCTTGCCGTCCAGCTCGTAAGGAAACGCGAAGCGTACGCCATAGCTCTTGCCGATCCAGTTCGCCTGCATCGTCTTGACCTGTTCCGGCCAGCCGTCCAGGGTGTCGAGCGCGGCCAGGAGTTCATCGGCATAGTCGGTGATCTTCAGGAACCACTGCGCGATTTCCTTGCGCTCGACCTGGGTGTCGCAGCGCCAGCAGCAGCCGTCGATGACCTGTTCGTTCGCGAGCACGGTCATGTCGTTCGGGCACCAGTTGACTGGAGCTGTCTTCTTGTAGACCAGGCCTTTTTCGAGCAGCTTCAGGAAAAACCACTGCTCCCAGCGGTAGTAGGACGGATCGCAGGTCGCGATCTCGCGCTTCCAGTCGTAGCCGAAGCCGAGCCGCTGCAACTGGCCTTTCATATAGGCGATATTTTCGTAGGTCCAGTCGGCCGGATGCACGCCGTGCTGCATCGCGGCGTTTTCGGCCGGCAAGCCGAATGCGTCCCATCCCATCGGCTGCAGAACGTTCTTGCCGAGCATGCGCTGATAACGGCTGATTACGTCGCCGATGGTATAGTTACGGACATGCCCCATATGTAATTTACCGCTGGGATAGGGGAACATCGACAAGCAATAATACTTTTCGGTAATTGCTCCCTGAGTCGATTCGGTTACGTTAAACACACCCGTTTCTTCCCAGATTTGCTGCACTTCTTGCTCTATAACCAACGGCTTGTAATTTTCTTGCATCCTTCTCGTCTTTTGTCGGCCAAAAGCGTTAGAATACCACAGTTGCTCGAATCAAAGAGCGTCATTTTCAGGAGATGTAGCTATGAATAAAAACAAATGGGTTGCCGCTTACAACGACATCGTGAAGCACCTTTACGAAACGATGGACGACGCCCTGCACACGCTTGGCGAAGCGCTCGAGATATCGAAAGAAAAGGCCGGTAGAACTAGCGATCTGAGCAAGGAAGAGCTGGATAAAGTATCAAGTTTCGTCAAACGCGACGTCGAAAGCGCAGCCCGGGATTTGAACGCCGAACAGAATGATGAGGAACTGGGCGAGTGGTTTAAATTCGATATCGAACTGATCGAGAACTTTGCGCTCGATGCTTTTTTGAGCGTTGCGGACAAAACCCGCATCCAGCTGGCCGAGCTCGAAGAGCGCGCGAAAGTCCACAAATACCAAAGCGGTGAAATCACGCTTCCCGGTACTTTCATTTGCGACAAATGCGGCAAGGAAATTGCGTTTAAAACCACCAGCGAAATTCCGGTTTGCCCGGCTTGTCACACAACCACGTTTGTGCGTATGTAGGCCAGCAAAATATTGAATTAATGTATTATAATAAATCTTTCAGCCAGCGGATTTCATGAGGTACAAGTAAAAATGCGCAGAGTCATTTTCAATCAAAAAGGCGGGGTCGGCAAATCGACGATCACCTGCAATTTGGCCGCGATCAGCGCTGTCGAAGGCAAAAAGACCTTGGTCATCGATTTGGATGTTCAGGGCAATTCGACGCAATACCTGATGGGTCAAAAGGTCGCCGAAAGCGGAAAAACGCTCGCGCAGTTTTTCAAGGACACTCTCAGTCTGTCGCTGTTCGGCGGCGGTACGGGTTCAGGACTGGAAAATTTCATTCACGAGACGCCGTTCCCGAACCTGTATATCGTGCCATCGCATCCGGAGCTGGAGGCCTTGCAAAGCAAGCTCGAATCGCGCTTCAAGATCTTCAAATTGAAAGAGGCCCTGGAAAGCCTGCAAGGGTTCGATCAGGTTTACATGGACACGCCGCCGGTATTGAACTTTTATAGCCAGTCGGCACTGATCGCGGCGGACAAATGCTTGATTCCATTCGACTGCGACACCTTCTCGCGTGACTCGCTTCTGACCCTGATGAACACGATCCGCGAAGTGAAGGCTGATCATAATCAGCACCTCGAAATCGAAGGGATCGTGGTCAACCAGTTTCAGAAACAGGCGAATCTGCCGCGCCAGCTCGTCGATCAACTGATCGAGGAAGGCTTGCCGGTGCTCGCCGCGATGATCTCGCCTTCAGTGAAGGTCCGCGAATCGCACAGTCAGGCGCAACCGCTGGTGCATTATGTGCCGGGTCATAAACTGACCGAAGAATTCAAGGCGTTGCATTCCGAAATTCACGGCGAAGCGTAATTTCAACAACGGTCGCAGGCGGGTTCAAGCCCGCCTGTTTCCGTTAATACAGCAATTCGTACAACCTTCCCGCTCTGACTTTGGCTTCGGCTGTCTTGATTAGATCATTCCGTTCGAATTCATCGGCAATCGTTTTCAATACCGGTGCCGCCTGCTGAAGATTCATGCCGGTCTTGATACGCGGATCATAGAGCATTTTCAGCAACAGATAATCCAGGCCCGATAACAGGGAATCGACCGACTTGTCGTTGAAGATCGAAGGAAACACCTTTTCGGAATCATTCGGTAAACCCAGAACCTGAGTGATTTCTTCGACGATACAATCGACCAGTTTGGCGTGCGCGCTGGCGCGGTCGACCGGAATGATGACCACGGCCCGCGAGATTGAAGCGTCGCCTGCCAAAGCAAAATGACCTACGCAAACGCTGCGGCGGAATAACGTTTCCCGTTGCTGCTTGTTACTGATGCCGAAGTCGTTCAGCAGTTCGTTTTGCAGCTGTGCTTCAGTTGAAAAAATAATTAGCAGATTGGCCGATTTTTGTGTCGGTGCCGGCTTGATGCTCAAACCGGTAATCTCGGATAACTGCTCAAGATGCATACGGGCGAGTTTCTCATGCAGAACCTGATCGCCAGTCCGGTGCACAAAAAAATAGCCGATCGGAGTCGTCCATTTACGAATGCCCGCCGATCCCGGCGAATACTCGTTGAACATCGCGATCTCGATAAAGCTTTTCAGCACATAGGCGGACGACTGCCAAGGCTCGAGCTGGGCCGCGTGAGTCTCCGATGCGATTATGCGGTAGAGCAGCGCTAAACCGAACAGCAAGGATTTGATTGCAGGAGAAGGTTTATTCGGCACCTGTGCCTCTTGTATTTATATGGTTATGTTGCTGCCTCGGTACGAGTCAAGAAATCAACCGCAGTTAGCGGTAAATATTCGGTAAAATACCGGCGCCCAAGAACAGTCTATAAATTTATCCTATCTATGAAGAATCTGATCGCCGAGCGCCACGCTTCCTGGCTCCTGCCCGTTTTGTCAGGCATTTTGATCGGCACCAGTTATATTCCTTTTCCCCCTTGGGCCGCATTGTTCTGTTTCGTGCCGTTGTGGCTGTTCTGGAGCCGGCAGACCTCTCTCAAGCCTGTGCTTCTGGGCGGACTTTTGACGGCTTTTGTCTTCACGCTGATCGGATTTAACTGGGTTACCTATCTATTGCACGAATTCGCGCATCTGCCCTGGCCGTTGGCGGTCATTGGAATGCTATTGTACGCCTTGCTTGCGCATTTGTTCGTGCCGGTTGCCGGGGGGCTCTGGTTTTGGGGCAGAAGTCGATTTGGCTGGGGCGAGCGGTTATCGCTCGCGCTGATGGCGATGATTACGGTAATCTGCGAGGCTTACTCGCTGACGCTGTTCGACTGGAATTTCGGTTATTCCTGGTACGGCGCGGGGACTCCGCTTTTTCACTGGGCCGAGATAATCGGCTTCAAGGGGCTCAGCGCACTGACGCTGATCGCGAATCTGCCGTTGTATTGGGCCTGGGTGCAGCGCCGCCAAATACGCGGCAAAATCCTTCTGGCGTCGGTCAGCGCCGCTTTCGTGCTGCTCAATTTTGGGGGGCTGTGGCTGAAAAGCCGCCTTCCGGAGCCTGATGCAAAGATCAATGCTTTGCTGGTACAGGCCAGTATCGAAAATTCTGAGAAGCTGGCCGCGGAGCTTGGCAAGGGTTTTCGTCAGGAGATTTTCCGGCGCTACATGACGCTGACCGATCAGGCGCTGGAAAAACATAAGGACAAAAAAATCGATGTCGCTTTGTGGCCCGAGACGGCGTTTCCGGCGATTCTCGGTCCCGAATTTATGGTCCAGGACTATCCCTCCGCGCTGCGCGAATTTCTGAGCGAACGGCAATTGCCGCTGATTACGGGTGCTTACGGTTATGACCTTGAGCAACGCCTGCCGACCAATTCATTATTTGTGCTGAACAAGGACGGCGAGCTCTTGCCGGCGCATTACAGCAAGACGATTCTGCTGGCGTTCGGCGAATATATTCCAGGAGAACAGATATTTCCGCAAATCCGGCAGTGGCTGCCGGAAACCGGGCAATTCGCACGCGGCAAGGGGCCCAGCGAATTATTGACATGGAATGGTTTCAAAATCGGCGCGCAAATCTGTTATGAAAGCCTATTCCCCGAATTCTCGCGCGAACTGGCCCGCCGCGGTGCAGAATTCATTGTGAATGCGACGAACGATTCCTGGTATGGCGCCTGGCAGGAGCCTTATCAGCATATGTATATGACTTTGGCGCGAGGGGTCGAATTTCGGATTCCTGTGCTCAGAGTCACCAATACCGGCATTTCAACTGTCGCGCTGGCTTCGGGCGAAATTTTGGAGCGTTCGCCGATCTATCGCCCGTGGAGCGGCTTGTATGAAGTCCGCTACCGGAAAAATCCTGCCCCGACTTTTTATCAGCGCTGGTTCTGGCTGGTTCCCATCCTGCTCTGGTCGACTTTGGGTGGCTTGCTGATGATAGGCTGGTTTGCTCGAGGCAAACCGTCAGAAATTAGATAATATCGAAGGACTTGTAGCTGAATTCCGGCTCGAATTCGGTCACTTCGATATTGTCTACCCGAGCCGTCACCGGTCCTTTTCTGCACCATTTAATGAATTTATCGATCATTAACGGATCGGCTTCCGCATAAATCTCGACCCGGCCGTCGGGCAGATTTTTCACCGTACCGTGGATCGCCAGATGCTTTGCCTTGTTCTGAGTAAAAAGCCTGAAATAAACGCCCTGAACGCGGCCGGACACCACGATTTTTACTCTACGCATGTTTTTTGTATCCTCCAGCAGTAATGGATCTTAGGATTGCGGGCAAAATCTTCCGGGACGGTCGCCGCACTGATGTCTTGAATTTGCAAATTGGACAGCGCTTCATGATCCATTTTAAAACGCCGGAAATTGGTCGAAAAATATAATACGCCGTTTGGATCCAGAAGGCTCGCGGCGTCGGTAATTAATTGCACGTAGTCTTTCTGAATATCGAAAACCTCTTCCATCCGTTTTGAATTTGAAAAGGTTGGGGGGTCGAGAAAGATCAGGTCGTATTGGCGGCAATAGGGTTGCGCCGCTTCCTGGGTCAGCCATTCCAGGCAGTCGGCCTGAATGAATTCATGAGTGCCTTCGCATTGATTCAGCGCCATATTCCGTTTCGCCCAGTTGATGTAGGTATTCGACATATCGACCGTAGTGGTAGCCTGCGCGCCGCCTTTTGCCGCATGCACGGTCGCGCTGCCGGTATAGGCGAACAAATTCAAAAAGCGCTTGCCCCGAGCTTCCTTTTGAATGCGGAGGCGGATTGGCCGGTGATCGAGAAACAGCCCGGTGTCGAGATAGTCCTCGAAATTGACCCAAAACTTGCATCCGCCTTCCTCGACAATATGAAAGCGGCCGGCTTCGCCGTGTTTTTCATACTGATCGGTATTTTTCTGTTTACGGCGTATTTTAAGGAACACGTTTTCCCGGTTGATGCCGAGCACTTTTGGAATCTCGCCAAGTACGCCGGCCAGACGGCGGTCGGCCTTGAACGGGTCGACGCTCTTCGGCGGTTCGTACTCCTGTATGTTGACCCACGTATCTTCGCCCCAGTAGAGATCGACCGCGACTGCAAATTCCGGTAAATCCGCATCATAGATGCGGTAGCAGGTAATCGCGTTTTGCTTTGCCCATTTCGCGAGTTTTTTCAGATTCTTTTGCAGCCGGTTTGCGAACATGTCGGCGCCGACCGTGTCTTCCGTTGGCTGTTGGCTGCCTTCGACCGCGCGACTGATGCGCTCTTCCAGTGTTTTCGCCTTCGGAATGAAGAACGCCTCAGGCTCGATGTTCATCCGCAGCAGTTTGCATTCCAAGGCGCCGTTATACAGCGTGACCGGTTTTTGCGAACGGATGCCGAGGCGGAAACCGAGTTCTGGATCGCTGATGATCAACGCGGCTCGCCAGCCGATAAAACGGGCTTTCAAAATCTCGCCGAAGCGCTGATACAGATCGGCGGTTTCCTGCGTATCGCCGAGGCGTTCGCCATAGGGAGGATTGCAGATCACCAGTCCCGGCGGCCAACTTGCCGCCGGCTCGGCATCGGCAATGTCGCGGCGCTCGACATGAATCTTGTGTTGCAGGCCGGCATTCGCGATATGTGTGAGTGCTGCGTTGACCGAGGACCGGTCGCGGTCAAAGCCGGCGATTACCGGAATCCTGTCCATGGCCGCCAATTTGCGTTGCCGGGCTTCCTCACGAATCGCCTGCCAGGACTCGGGGTCGTGCTGTTTCCAGCCGAGAAATCCGTAATAATCCCGCAGCAGGCCGGGCGCGAAATCGCCCGCGATCATTGCGGCTTCGATCAACAAGGTTCCCGAACCGCACATCGGATCGATTAGCGTACCCCCGCCTTTCGCGATATCCGCCCAGCCGCTTTTTAACAGCATCGCGGCCGCCAGATTTTCCTTGATCGGCGCCTGAATTGTTATGTCGCGGTAGCCGCGGCGGTGCAGGCTTTCGCCCGACAGGTCGAGACTTAACTGTGCGCTTTGTCCTTGCAGATGCACATTGACCCGGATGTCGGGCCGTTCGGTCGCGATATTCGGACGCTTGTGAAATTTTGCGCGCATCTGATCGACGATCGCATCCTTGACCTTCAAGGCACCGAAATGCGAATGCGTAATCACCTCGGAACTCTTCGCACTGAAAGTGACCGCGAAGCTGTCTTCCGGTCGCATGTGCTCGAACCAGTTGATTTTTTTGACGCCGTAGTAAAGATCATCCTGGGTCTTCACTTCGAATGTGCTTAATAACAGCAGAATGCGGTTCGCGGTTCTGGACCAGAGGCAGGCACGGTAGGCTGCCGCCAGGTCGCCCTCGAAAGCGACCCCGGCCAGTGCCGGTTTGATATTGTGCATGCCTAACTGCTTCAGCTCTTCGCAGAGAATGGCTTCCATTGCCTTCGGTGTCGTGGCGAAAAACTGGTAGTAAGGCATGGGCAAAAGGGCAGGGCAAGATGAAAGGCTAAAGCGCCTATTTTATCCGGATAGGCTGGGTTCGCCTAGCGAAACCCAACTTGAGGGGGTGGTGTGGGGTTACGATTTGCTGGACAATCGCATCTGTGTTGAGCTATCTCTGGCTATTAGGCAGCCCATTTAAGATGGCGACCCTGCAGCAGTTGGCAATTGCTACTTCATTGCTCTCGATCGCTGGTTCCCAACGCGATCTACCGCCCCCTTCCGTGGGGTCGTATCTCCTGCATAAACTACACGGATGTAGTGAATGCAGAGATTTGCACGACTGCATGGATGCAGGAGCTAGGACAACGCAAGGAGCGGTTGCCGAGGAGCAAATCACTGCCCCTGCAGTCGTCGGCAATTGCTCCTGCATTGCTCTAACTCCTGCATAAACTACAGGGATGTAGTGAATGCAGAGATTGCAGGAGCAAATCTCTGCCCCCGCAGTCGTAACCCGATTGCAATGTTTAGAAATTATTGAATCTTGATCAGTTCGACGTCAAAAATCAGTGCTTCGTTCGGGCCGATCGGGCCGGCGCCGCGCTCGCCGTAAGCCAGGTCAGCGGGGATATAAAGGCGGAATTTATCGCCTTCCTTCATCAGTTGTACGCCTTCAGTCCATCCAGCAATCACGCCATTCAATGGAAAGGTGATCGGTTCGCCGCGGCTATAGGAACTGTCAAATTCTTTGCCGTCAATCGTGGTGCCTTTGTAATGCACGGTTACGTTATCGGTCGCAGAAGGAGAAACGGTACCGGTGCCCTTCTTCAATACTTCATACTGTAATCCGCTTTTGGTTGTCACGATGTTGGGCTTTTTGCCGTTTTCAGCAAGAAAAGCTGCGCTTTCGGCCTTTTTCTCTTCCGGAGTAGTGGCATTAGCCAAGGATACAATTGTTAAACCAACAAGAACCACTGTCACGAATGAGATGATTTGAGTTTGAAGTTTACCCACGGTATCTCCTTATTAACTTATTTATGGAATATATAGTGTAACAAAAAAAGTCCCCGCGGTTCGTCTGTATCCCTTGTATTTCCTGCGGCAATTTGTCTCACCTCGCGGGTAAATGACGTTTTTTTGTCCTTTTGGGCTTCTGATAAAATAGCCGGTTTATATTTCTTTATAGTCTGAATATGTCGCTTCCCATTGTAACGACCATCGGCCTGCTTTTGTGCAGCAATGTTTTTATGACCTTTGCCTGGTATTCACACCTGAAGAATCTGGGTAACAAGCCCTGGATCATCGCCGCACTGTTCAGTTGGGGAATCGCTCTATTCGAGTACCTGCTACAGGTTCCCGCCAACCGGATTGGCTACACGCAGCTTTCCGTAGGTCAGTTAAAAATCATTCAGGAAGTCGTGACGTTGTCTGTTTTTGTGCCCTTTTCACTGCTTTATATGAAAGAACCGCTAAAGCTGGATTATCTGTGGGCCGGACTGTGTCTGGTCGGGGCGGTGTATTTCATGTTTCGAGGGAATACGCCTTAAGAAATGAAAGTTTTATGAGGCAATTTATCCGCTATATTCGGGCAGGTTTGCTCAAACTTAAATCACCAAAGTCAACAAATATATACGCCAGTCGGACCGCATGAGGATGCGCCCCGACTGGCAAAAGAGCATTATTCGACCAGAAAATCGCGCATCATGTCCATATCTTCATGTTCAAGATTGTGGCAGTGATACATGAACAAGCCTTTGAAGTCCTGAAACGGCTTGATGATCCGCACCGTTTCTCCTGGCATTACCAGCACGGTGTCCTTGATGCCGCTTTCGATAAAACCGTGGCGCACGGTTTCGTAGTCATCCCGGTTGCCGGCGTTTAAGTTGCGGCTGGCGATCTGGAACGGCTGGCCATGCAGATGGATCGGATGCGCCATGCTCATCATGCCCATGCCTCCGCCCATACCCATGCCCATCATGCCGCCGTCCTTGTCATCTCCGCCGTGCATGCCTCCCATCATGCCCATCCCGCCTCGGCCATGACCCATGCCCATCATGCCTCCTTCCTCGCTATCTCCACCGTGCATGCCCATGCCGCCCATCATGCCCATGCCATGACCGCGTCCGCCGCCCATGCCCATACCGCTATGCTGCATGTTGTCTTTTTGTTGAGAACCGCCTTGCCCGCCGCCTCCGCTATGGGCATGAAAGATTTCCATCAATTGCACAGTATTAAATGGGATTCGCTCGTTCGGCTGCACATCGTCAAATGCATACGGACGCCCATTCAGGAGCATCGCCATGTGTCCTTCCGAAATGGCGATTGGTACCGGTTTATTGGGATTGGCTGTATCTTCGACGCTGTAACGATGGATTTTGGATAATTGTTTCGGCAGCGCCGGGCTATCGCTGACTTTGCGTTTGACCCGCGCGGTAAAGATCGGATAGTCGCTGCCGACCGGCAGAGACAATTCGTGCATCATGCCGCCCATCATGCCCATCTGATGGTCGCCATCCCCGCCCCGGCGGCCCTGCATGCGCTCCATCATTTTCGGCAGCACTCCGGAAAACGGCAGGCTGCGCATCACCAGTTGTGAGCCGACCGCGCGGCCGCTGAAGTCGACCCAGACATCCAGTCGCTCGCCCGGCGCCAGCATTACATAAGGCTTACTTTCCGCCGCTTCCAGCAAGCCGCCATCGACCCCGAGCACGGTGAGAGGCGTGCCGTCGTCCCAGCCGAGCTTGTAAATCCGTGCGGTCGAGCCATTCAAAAACCGTAAACGGTAGGCGCGGCTGTCCACATCGAGCGCATAATCCGGCCGTCCGTTGACCAGAATGCGGTCTCCGTAGTAGCCCATCATCCGATCATGCATCCCATGCATGCCAGCGATATAAACTAATTGGTTCTGATCATCGAAACGCCGGTCCTGAATCACGATCGGAATTTCATATTCCCCGGACGGCAGCCCCAACGCTGCCTCTTCCGCGTCATGCACGAACATGGCGCCGGCCAGCCCGTGATAAACCTGCTTGGCGGTGATTTCATGAGGATGGGGATGATAAATGTTCATGCCGGCCCGGTTCATGACTTCAAACTCGTAAACAAAGGTCTGTCCGGGAGTAATCGTATAACGCGGATGGCCATCCATTTCGGCGGGGACATGCATGCCGTGCCAATGAGTGATCGTCGGTTCGGCCAGTTTGTTGTGCAGATGAATGCGGACCTTCTGGCCTTTCTGCAAGTGAATCAAAGGCCCCAGATACGAATCGGGAATATCGGCTAACGTGCCGTTCGGCCCCGTGATCAAATCGGCCGTATAGCGTTGCACCAAGGTGGCTTTCCCCGGCAAAATGGGCACCGAAGAGGAGTTGCAATAAAGGTTGAATTCGACATCCGGCTTAAAGTTCGGTGACGCTTTGAGTGGCGGAATAGTCGGCATGCCATGCATGCCTTCCATCGCCTGCAGTATCCTGGGCATGCCGGCAAACGCCAACAAACCCAGACTCGAATGCGTCAGAAAGCGGCGGCGGCTGTAATGGGTGTTCTTCGGCATAACTCCTCCTCAGTTTTTATTAGAATTCCGATCAATATCGGTTTGGCATTGAGCTTATTTATTAAGAGCATTTGCAATACTCATGTATAAAGTCACTACCAGATCTTACATTTCCATTATACGACCCTACAAGGAAATTTTGATCTTAAAATGCATCGTTCGTCTCTAAAGATGAAAAGTTCATTGAAAGGGAATAACTGCACATCGCAAATATTCTCGGTAATGTTAGGGTGGATTCTGTTGTTCGCGTTTCGTAAAGATGCTATTTTTAAATTAATCTTTCATCCTTAATCTCAAATATGCTGATCGGATTACCCAAAGAAGTAAAAGACAATGAATACAGGGCAGGACTCACTCCCGGTGCGGTCAGCGCCTTGACTCGTCAAGGCCATCACGTCAAGGTGCAAAGTGGAGCAGGCATCGGCAGTTCTTTCTCTGACCTCGAGTATCTGTCCGCGGGCGCGGAAATCGTGATGAGCGCGGATGATGCGTGGGCCGCGGAGCTGGTCGTCAAAGTCAAGGAGCCGGTCGACGCGGAATACCGCTATTTGAACAAAAACGTCATTCTTTTTACCTACCTGCATCTGGCTTCGAGCAAAACGCTGACCGAGGCGTTGCTGCAAAGCGGCATCACCAGCATTGCCTATGAGACGGTTCAAACGCCTGACGGCCGGCTACCCTTGTTGATGCCGATGAGCGAAGTCGCCGGACGCATGGCAACTCAGGCGGGAGCTACCTACCTGCAAAAAAATCACGGCGGTCGGGGCATCCTAATGTCCGGTATTCCGGGCGTGCCCCCGGCCAACGTTGTGATACTCGGCGCGGGAATTGCGGGTTCGAACGCGGCCCGTGTCGCAGTCGGTTTCGGGGCTTCGGTTACCGTACTCGATGTCAACTACGAACGGTTGAAATCATTGGATGATTTTTACCGCGGGCAATTGCAGACCAGGATCAGCAACGACTATACGATCGAGGAGATGGTCTACGAGGCCGACTTGGTGATCGGCGCGGTGCTGATCCCGGGCGCCAAAGCCCCGTGGCTGATCCGGGCTGACATGCTGAAAAAAATGCGCAATGGGGCAGTGATCGTCGACGTCTCCATCGACCAGGGAGGCTGTGTCGAAACCGCACGCCCGACAACCCACAGCGAGCCGACTTACGAAATCGACGGCGTCATTCATTACTGTGTTGCCAATATGCCGGGTGCTGTCCCACGGACCAGTACCTTGGCATTAAGCAACGCGACGTTGCCTTACGTGCTGAGTCTGGCAAACCAGGGGTTGAATGCGCTTAGCCACAGCAATTCATTGCAGCTCGGCCTTAGCACTCATCACGGCCGATTAACAAATGAGGCTGTAGCCCAATCACTGGCGCTCGATTATACCGAGACATTGCATGCGCTAGCGGATAATATCTGATTGATCTTGACGGTTATAGACAGACACATCGCTAAGCGACTTTTTTCAGCTCAAAAGCTTCAGGGGACATATAGCCCAATTTTGAATGAAGCCGTTTTCGATTGTAATACACTTCGATATAGTCGAACACGTGCTGCTTGGCAATCGCACAGGTCAGGAAGCGTTCACCATGGATAGCTTCGACTTTTAAGCTGTGGTTCCAACTTTCCATGGCAGCGTTATCGTAACAATCGCCTTCTTGCTCATACCCCCAGGGCACAAGTGCTGCAAACCAGTTGATGTTTGTCCAGTAGCTTTTGGTAAGCTGCAAAACAATACTGACTGACCCGATCTGAATGTACGTTGACGCCTTGGGGTAAATGCCGACGCCATAACGTCATGATTAAAGCATCACAGACCAGCTTTGCGGTCATACGTTCTGCAATGGCCCAACCGATAACTCGACGCGAATACAATTCCAGCACGACGGCCAAATAAAGCCAGCCTTCGTCAGTCCAGATAGAGGTGATATCCAATACCCATTTCTGATCCGGGGCATCAGCTTCAAAGTTCTGGGCCAACAGGTTGGGCGCTACCGGTAAGGTGTGATTGCTATTGGTTGTGGCTTGGTATTTTTTACGGGCTTTGGCACGCCAACCTTGGGATTTCATGATCTTGGCGACGGTATGCCGACTGGCACGATGACCTTCATCG
This sequence comes from Methylomicrobium sp., assembly GCA_051061015.1. Taxonomy (GTDB): domain Bacteria; phylum Pseudomonadota; class Gammaproteobacteria; order Methylococcales; family Methylomonadaceae; genus Methylomicrobium. The sequence goes on along the minus strand of JBPFEG010000075.1, from coordinate 7,500 downwards.
TTCAGGCGCTTGGCAATTCTGGGCGAACCGGGCGCGCTTTTTCATCATCAAAAACCCGTTGCACTTCGGCTGCCAATGCCTCGCGTGTTAGACTGCGTTTCGAGGGCGGGCGTTTTTTCCATTGTTAATAACGGCTCCGTGAAACTGCCAAGAGGCGGCACATCAAACCCACTGAAAATTGTTGTTCATGTTGCTGAATCATGGCGTACTTCTCGGCAACTGCTCCTGTGTTGCTCTATCTCCTGCATTCATGCAGTCGACCGGGGTTGCTTCGCGAAGTACGCCGCCTTCCTAAGAAACACTCTCAACTTCGTGCAATTCAAAGCCAAATTCAGCGGCTCGACGGTGCAGTTGTTTGATGACGCGCTCGCGGTATTTTTGCTCATATTGATCGGCGCCTGGGTCGCTATAGTTCATGCCAAAGCGCATGGTATTGTAAAACAGCACTGCTATTTTTCGTGCTGTTGCAGTCACGGCTTTCGCCTTACCAATTCGAGCTGCAAGTCGACGGTAAAAGGCGCCGAGTGCGGTATTGGTTTTACCTACCGTGACGGCGGCTACTGCAACTTCTCCACAAACGAAGGGCTCACTCTGAACCGCTTGGATACTTGAGCGATAGTTTGTCCTTCGTCGCAGGCTTCGATCACCCGCTTCCGCAAGTCCATCGAATAAGCTTTAGGCATCGGATTCTCCCGTTCAGCAAAAAACCGTTCGACGAGTTCACAGCCCTGAAGTTTCCATGGAAACAATCTGAAAATGCTCTAGCCGTAGGTGGGCAGTCAGGCGGTTATTGGATTTTCTTGAATGCGCAGACAACACTTTACCTCCGCTGATTTTGCAACCCGGTGATAAGGTCAGCCACGAGGTAAAGTGCTTAGCGGTACGCCACTGTCTCAAGTCGGTGCCACATTCTGCGATCAAGCGTAATGCGAGAAAGGGTCCAATGCCATGAATCTGTGTTTGCGCCGGACGGCATCTCCATGCCGGGCATCGCATACGACGCGCTCTGCCCCAACAGCAGCGCCAATCCAACGATATGAAGATTGAGGTTCAGGGATTTTGCTTTCATAGTGGTTACCATACTTTTTGAGAAAGACTAAACAATTAATAACATACTTAGAAAAAGCTATTTGGCAGGTGTTTGAATCGGTTCTTGCAGTACGGTTACGGCCTCATCCTTTGGTAAAAAAGGCTGTCTTTCATAGATCGGCACCGGATCGCCATCCAGTTTAGTGAGGGCTTCGTTCAGCATCTGGTGGTCAAACTCGGGTATTTCACCGCTATTGGCTTTTCGAATCAGATTCAGTGCCAGATCGAATCGCTGATCGAGCGTCATTTCCTCACCCTCTAAATCTGGGTGTGCCTCGATGTAAAGCTTATTGTCCAGCCATCCCACCTTGATGGGCTGTTTGACGATGAAAACCGACGTCCCTACCGGTACGCTGTTATATAGCTGTTCTATATCTTCAGGATAGGTGCGCACACAACCGTGGGTGATCTGCATGCCGATGCCGTAGATTTTATCGATATCGGTGCCGTGTATCCGATATTCGCCGGGCAGTGCCAGATGCAGGGAATATAATCCCAAGGGATTATGCGGACCAGGCGGTACGACGGCGGGCAGAGGATCGCCATTGGCCGCATGCTCGCGTCGGATAGATTCAGGCGGATACCAAGAGGGGTTTTTAACCTTATGGGAAACCTTGGTCTCACCCAACGGCGTTTTCCAATCTTGCCTGCCCACGCCATGCGCATAAGACATTACCTGCAGGGGTACGCCCTTGACTGCGGGCGGATAATAATACATTCGGTACTCGGAGATATTCAGTGTAATACCTTGGTGCGGCGTATCCGGCAGAACGCGTCTGTTGGCGATACGGATAATTTCACCTTTTTTGACATGCCAGCGGTCGATGCCCGGATTCAGCCGCACTATTTCAGTTTGCCCCAAATTAAACCGTCTGGCCACATCCAGCAAGGTTTCCTCTTGCTCCGCTCGGGTTAAAGGCACGCCATCAGGATATTCGGTAATGACCGTATCTGTGGGATTGTCCGGCCAGTGATAAGTCGTGGCATTGGCTTTGCCACTGATAGCTGATATTACAATTGACAGGATAAATAATCTACGTAATCTCATAATATAATAATTATCTAATTTATAAAGGCAAGTATAACACCCACTTTTCAGACGGTCTGACGCTAAGTTGAGGTCTACTCCAACTGGATACCACCATCAAACCGCGCGGGGTATCCTAACTCGCAAGCACAGCTTGGCGTACAGTACTTTTCTAATTCTGCCCTCCCTTATCGGGCTTCTTTTCCGTAGGGGGCGAGAAGTTATTTTTGGGCGAATCCTTAATGCGCATCATCCGTATGCCATGCCGGCAGCATATAGATGTCATGGGGCTTTAATCCCATCTTTTTCAATGTATCAATACTCGTTTTCTTGGTCATTTTGTGTAAATCGATCACGGTAATCGAGCCATCGTCCATTTCGGGCAGATTTAAAAAATTATTCTGCACAAACGCATATTGTTCATCGGGCGAAAAGACGACATGATGAGAGCCGGCGGCTGTGGGAATCGATTTCAACAGCACAGGTTTTGCTATGGATTGGCCGCTGATGTCGAAAATATTCAATGCGCCTGGCTTTGCGGTGGTGACGTATAACCGATCGTGCGCCCGGTTAAAGTAAATTTCTAAAGGAACGCCTTGCTGGATTTCCGAAAAATCATAAATGGGCTGAAAATCAAACGTATCAGTATTGGCCTGCCATGTCGCCCGCCATAACTTGCCTTCAAACAGGGTATTGATATAAGCCAGCGGTGGATTTGCATGCGGCACGAATACCGCTTCTACCGGCGCAGAGCCTGACGGGCTGGGTTGGTCGGACAATTTATGCGTGGACAGCACCTTACCGCTCGTCGCTTCGATGACGGTGACGGTTTCACCGGGATCTTTCAGATCGGATGGCCGCACGGTGCTGGTAACGATTAGCCGATTGATCTCTTCTTGCAGCCCAATACCGTGCGGGTACCGAATAAAGGTGTCCTGACCATTGGCGGCAATAACCTGTCTGACTTTATCCGTCTGCGCATCGCCGACAATCACATTGCTCGATCCCATACAGGTGAGATACCAGGTTTTTAGGTCTGCGGTGAACGCCATGTCTTCGCCGACCTGGCATTCAGGCACATCCAGTAATTTAATGGTGTACGGCATACGCTTCATGTCGATCACGCGCAAGGCACCATTGCCCAAGGCGGTGATATAGGCCTTGCTTAAATCCTTGTTGTAAAAGAAATGATGGGAAACCGTATCCGGCGGTAGCGGCAGATCGGTTAAGATTATGCCGAATTGCGGCGAATCAGGATCTACATCAAGGATCGCAATGCCTTCCCGGCGCGGCGTGCTGCCGGGTTTGCTGTCGTAGTTCACCATGGCCAATATTTCGGCATAGGCCATCGTTGAGGTAAGTAGCAATAGGATGCTCAGGGTCTTTACGATTGTTTTCTGGATCATGGTCATGGCTCGAATTGAATGTCGAAATTTTAAAAATGCTCATTTGCCAACGGTTACAAACTTGCTAGTTAATTCACTAAAACTTCCGCTGTTGCTGGTCGACCTCATTGAATGGCGAAGGGTAGGGCGCTGCTTGTTTTTAAGATCATGCTTTAAACCAGCCGCCCAATAATTCGTCATAGCACTGTTTTAAAGGCACGGAGGAGTGTTCGATTTTCATGCGCAACAATGCCCCTTGCCAGGCATTTATCCAAAGATCTGCCATTTCCCGGGCGGATTTGTCGGCGCGAATCGTACCCTCCTTTTGAGCGCAGCTTAAAGCGAGTTCCCAAGCATCGCGATAACTGTCTAACGCAGTTTTCAGAGCCATTCGGCAGACACCGCTGGTGTCACCGACTTCACCCATTAAATTTCCTAATAAACAACCCCCCTTGAATTCGATGGCTTCCAGTTCCCTCACGGTTTCTTGGACATAGCGTTCCATCGCCACGAGCGCATTGCCTTCGGATTGTTCCAGATAACTTTGCAACCGTTGCACATAGGTTGCTATGTAGTGGGTGATTGACGCGGCTGCAAAGTCTTCTTTACTGCTGAAGTAGCTGTAAAAAGAGCCTTTAGGAATCTGCACGGCATCAAGAATCTCTTTGAGCCCCGTCCCATGAAAGCCCTGGAGCATGAGCAAGGAGACGCCTTGATTGAGTAAATTTTCACGCTTGGTTTGTTTTTGAGTGAGCTTTTGCATGGGAACAATATACGACCGGTCGTCTACAATGTCAAAAAAATTAGACCGGTCGTCTTTTTTATTCAGTCCGTTTATCCCGTTTTTGAGAGATAGGGATCGACATTTAATCCTCAAAGTGACCTCCTGACAAACGCTGGCTTTCGGTTATCCCTCCCATTCTTATAACTATCTCTTGAAACTTATCTCTGAATAATTCATGCTCTAGATGAGTTTTCGGAGGTTGTATGCTTGTCGGTTATGCTCGCGTTTCCACACAAGACCAAAATCCCGCGCTGCAGCTGGATGCGCTGAAGGCGGCAGGCTGTGAAAAGGTGTTTGTTGAAAAAGCGTCCGGTGCCCAGCGCGATCGGCCGGAGCTGTCAGCCGCGCTGGACTATTTCAGGGGCAGGGGATAGCCTGGTGGTCTGGAAACTCGACCGCTTGGCCCGTTCCCTGAAGCGACTGATCGAAACGGTAGAGCTACTGGAAAGCCGGAGTATTGGGCTCCGCTCGCTGACCGAAGCGATCGATACTGCGACCGCTGGCGGGAAATTGGTGTTTCATGTGTTCGGCGCCTTGGCCGAGTTTGAACGTTCGATCATCCGCGAGCACACGAAAGCCGGCCTAGAGACTGCCCGCGCCCGAGGTAAGAAAGGCGGTCATCCTCCAGCCTTAGTCGCTAAGGATCTCGCGGCCGCCAAAGCGATATTGTCCGATCCGGAGATTACGATGGAAGAGGTGGCCAAACGTCTCCAGGTAGCACCTTCTACGTTATACCGCCATCTACCTGGAGACCGGGGTGCAATTCAAGAGACTGAATCATGTTGACACCGGTTGCTTATCTTGAAGCCCGGGATCCTACCCACAACGTCCACCGCGCCTATTCGATTGCTTATGGCCAAGATCTCTTCGGCAACTGGGTAGTGGAAGCCACTTACGAGGGGATCAGGGGAAAGGTCGAACTTTGGTGACTATCGTTGATAATGAAGACGAAGCGCTCCAATACGTGCAAAAACGCTTAAACGCCGGCAACCCGCTCCGAAGCGCATCGGCGTAGCCTATAAGGTTTTTACGACCTTGAATTCAGCTCAATAATCGATATTGTGCTGCTTCAGGTATTCCTCGGCCATAAGATCCTCAATGAACCGTATTTGGTTCGCAGGCTGGTCGCAAGCCTGGTGATGGTAGCAGGGGGTGTTCTGGTTTTGCAGGTATATTAACTAAGAAAGCTAACAGCAGTTTTGCCGCTTACAGCTGGCATCGTACAATTAAGGACGAAGGAATCGACTGTTCACCGCTCTACCTGACCATTTGAGAGGGAAAAAAGAGATGCTCACTGTGATCAAAAAAATCGCCATTTCCATACTTTTTTTCTTGCCTGCGCTATCAATGGCCAAAGTTCGGTTTAAGCAAATCGCCCAGTTCGATGTTCCGGATGCCAAACAAGGCATTGCGGTTGATCGAGATTATTTTTACGCCGTCGACGATCGCGCCATCACGAAATATAGGAAACAGGACGGAAAACTCGTCAATCGATGGGAAGATCGTGCCGGCAGACATTTTATTCATCTCAACAGCGCGGTAGTGGTCGATGGAAAGCTCTATGCCGCCCATTCCAACTGGCCCCGCTTGCCGCCGACAAGTTCCGTTGAAATATGGGATGCAAAGACGATGGCCCATATTCAGACTCACACTTTCGGTCTCCCTTCATTAGGTTATTTGACCTGGCTGGATTTTCACAACGGTTACTGGTGGGGAGCGTTTGCCCATTATGGCCGTATCGGAGGAGGAGGCGGCGATGCCTATGACGGCGGAACGATAAACACGAACTTGAGCAAGTTCGACAAAGACTGGAACATCATCAACACCTGGACATTTCCTGCCCAGTTACTGAAGGCATTCGGTACGATGAGCAATTCCGGCGGGTCGTGGGGACCGGACGGTTTTTTATATCTAACGGGCCACGATCTGGCTGCCGTCTATAAAGTTAAGATTCCGGAATCCGGTTCCCCCCTTGAACTGGTAGAAACCATCCCCCTGCACATCCGCGGCCAGGGCATTGCCTGGGATCGACACCAGAGTAATATACTCTATGGGATCATTCGGGCAACAGCCGCGGAAACAAAGCGGGGGCTTTCCAATAAAATCGAGGCCTTCCGCGCTGTCATACCTTTGAAACCAGATAAATAACTTTCGGAACGGGTCTCGCCAATAACCGCTTTCACTGCGTTCTGCGTTTGAAGGAGGCACAAGTAACAAAAAAGACCGGAGAGACTCCGGCCTTTTTACACCCGCTGTTAGTGTAGCAGCCCCTGCAGCAAGCCGTTCAGCTTGTGGACAAACGCCGCCGGATCGTCGAGCCGACCGCCTTCGGCCTGGATCACTTGGTCAAAAAGGATCTGCGTCAGGTCGGCGAAGCGCGTATCATCCTCCTCGGCTTTCAGGCACTGTACCAACGCATGGTCCGAATTGATCTCGAAGATTGGCTTCTTGCCGAAGTTCATCTTCTGGCCGGCTTCCTTCATGACCCGCTCCATGTTCAGGCTCATGCCGTACACATCGGAAACCAGACAGGCCGGCGACTCGGTCAGACGGTGGCTGAGCCGCACTTCGCTGATTTTGTCCTTCAGAACTTCCTTGATCTGGTTCAGCACCGACTCAAAATCCTTGCCGACTTCTTCCTGATGCTTTTTCTCTTCCTCGTCGTCCAGTTTGCCTAAAGCCAGTTGGCCCTTCGCTACGACTGCAAATGCTTTGATAAAAGGGAAGAGGCACTGGCGAAAGGCTACGCGACGTCAAACAGGAAAAAGGATATCAGCTCAAAATCCATTGTCCGAAAAATCGGGATTTTTTGGACAACTAGTGCTTAATTGCGTAAATAAACGATAGAAAAATTAAATATAAGAATTTGATTTCAATGGAATTATCGTTTGCTATTTTTATTGCAATTAAGCTCTAGCCAGATAATCGTTGTTTTTTCCTAGCCGGCGCAACAGGATTTATGTTGCTGGATCGGCGGACACTTGACCGACCCATAGGAGCAAAACACGCAGCAATTCCCTTGCTTGGGTTTCAGCAAAGTCCCGCACGCCTTGCAATCATAGAAAAACTGGCAGGCATCGGTCGGCATGTTCTCTTTTTCGGCATGACCGCAGTGCGGACAGGTAATCACCGATTCGAGAATCACAGCACTCATTGTTTTTCTGCCTTAACCGAAGACGGATACCCCGCGTTTTTTGTGGCTTCGGTTAATTGAT
>JBPFEG010000074.1:0-51872 GCA_051061015.1 Methylomicrobium sp. | reverse complement strand
GTTGAAAACATGTTCGGACGACTCAAGGATTGGCGCCGCATTGCCATGCGCTATGATCGCTGCGCCCATACCTTCTTCTCAGCCATTCTTATCGCCGCCACTGTGATCTTCTACCTCAATTAATGAGTCCTGAGCCTAAGTAATTGCTTTTGAGCTAGGGTTGTTAGATTGGCTAAAAAATGGTCAGGTAAGAAGTGATGCGCCAATGTTTCAGAAGCGCGCAGGAATAAGCCAGGATCGAACGAGAGCTTGGTGGTTTGCTTGTGCGAAATCGTCCTAGAGTTCTGAGAGATGATTTTACGACTATCGTTTGCGAGGTCGAATTAACCTGTCAGTATGATAGAATCGGCTGAAATAGGAAACAAACCCACATTAATTGCGAATGATAGGCTTTCTTCGGCGGACCATTCACTGGATTTTTTAAAAACAGTTTTTAGAAGACGGTTAAAGAACGCTGTGGTTATGATCGCTCTTTTAATTTTTTGCTTCCTTAGCGTAAAACAGCGTTAGCTTTATTTTGAACATGAAAGGATCCATATATGCATATCGCCCCCTTAATGATTTTCATAATCATGATTTCAGGTTGTACCGCCACATACAAACAACAGCCGCTTACTGAGCAAACCGCAAAGCTAATAAGAGGCAAGTCAATAGTTATTTCTACACCTTCTAATGGATTCTATGGGGATGAGGTGTATTCTTCCTCGGGAAAAACGACCGCTTTTGAAGTTCGAACCTCCTTCGCAAGATTTTCGAATAATGTAACAGTAGAGCCTGATTGCAAAGATATTGCGTGTTTAAAAACTAGCCAATCATCAAATTCAGACTATTACGTTATCCCCGAAATATTGCACTGGGAAGAGCGCGCTACCGAATGGTCTGGAATTCCAGATCAAATCGAAATAAAACTCTCAGTTTATGACGGGCGGAGCCTGAAAGAATTAGCCTCAACATCCATTTCTGGAGAGAGCAAATGGGCGACATTTGGTGGTGATCATCCTCAGGATCTTCTGCCTGACCCGCTTAAACTGTATGTAGAATCTCTCTATTGATTGGTTTTGACTGTATGAAGGGGCTTCACGGGTATTGAGGGAAAACGGGAGATTTGCGTCTAGGTAAACGGTGGTGGTGAAGCTACCTGATTTTTTGTGAAGGCTTATCGTACTGAATGTTTCCGAACGTATCCGTGGGATAAATTTTGTCACCTTTGATTTGATACTGGGGTTGATGGTACTGCTTATTACGCAGAGGATCGGTCTCAATGATACGGCCATCTTTTTGAATGACATGCGAAGGCTGATGATACTGAATATTGCCGAATGAATCGGTCTGATAAATCCGCTGGTCTTCCGCATGGACACCTAGGGATAAGAGTCCGAAGAACGACAGGTTGCTGGCGAGTTTGGCGGGGAATTTCATGATGACTCCTGGTCAAGGGTTAACAATACAAAGGTCCCGATGATCACGGAGATCACGCAGGTTTCAGGGAAAAGACAACATGGGGTTTAGACGATGGGATAGAGCAGGTTATCCCTCAGCAGGATAGCGACGATGAATCCACAAAAACTGGGATCACATGGTGACCCAAAGGGGACAGGGTTATGCCAAGTCTTGGGTTTTCGCTGGCAACCTCAGCCACCTCGATCAAGAAGAGCCGATTGGGCCGTACCAGTTGGTGTAAATCCGGCAAAAACAAAAAATATAAATGCCGGTATCATTTTTTTTTTTTCTATCTGATCATCACACTTTCCTTGTATCAATTTTAGAAAAAAGACGATTCCGTTTTAAAGTTCGAAATCTTCTTCAACGAAATCTTCTGGAAAATAAAGCTGGCCGCAACGTTGACATACCCTTGTTGCTTCCCACCGAGTCAGTTTTCTTTTGTATTCATCCGACTTAGCCTTGAACTCTTTGGCAAATTGCGCCGAAAGACCGCCGTTCCAGGCCCAAATTGCAAATATTATGACAGACCATCCTGGTAAATTACCGAGTTTGCTTCCTACGATACCGGCAAGAAGAATTGCCAAGAGCCAATAAGTGCCTGGTACATTATCTTTGGGCTCTTCGGGCGGAGCTGTTTCAATTGAGAACCTCGATTGCTGTGTTCCGGTGCCACGACTTGAAGTTAAGCCAACTCCGGCACCTATGCCAGCAGTACTCATCCCGCCACCCGCTCCAATTGTTGACGTCTTTAAACTGATCTCCGAGATACCTGATTTGTGTACAAAGCTCGCAGACTTCCAATCATCACTTTCGCATTTAGGACAGCTCATATTTCCGTTTTGACCAGTTAAAAGTTTAATTCTATGAATATCGTAGAGTTGAGACAAGGTGATTCACGTACTGCAGGATCGAGGTTCTGGCTTGAGCCACCGAATCATTAGCGTGTAGATAAACGCACTCGTATTTCACTGAGCGCCACAAGCGTTCGACGAAGACATTGTCCTGCCAGCGCCCCGACCGTCCATGCTCAACTGGCAACCTGTCAAACAGCATGGAAAATTTTCCATTAAACAGCGTCCTAATTTACCAGCAATGTTTTCTATCATATTGATTTAGATATATCTAATAATTTATCTGACTGGAAAAACCGACGCTGATAATGGCAAATGATCGTTGCAGAATGACAAGCTCATCCTACAGTCCTCACTTATTTCAAGGCATCAGCTAAAGCCTCTAAAATTTTGCTGTCTCCCCAATATTGGGTATGTGATAGTGGATTCCAGCTAGAAAGGATTGTGCCCCATATCCCGTCACTGGCATTCACTGAAATATCCGTTACGGCTTGATCATAAGATTGGCCGTGACCGGTAGGATTGGCTGGATCAAACAAAACCTTCAACGGTGCAAGAGGATATCCTAATACATCGTCATAATCAAAATAGTTAAACCAATTAAAGTTGTAACCGTGTTGGCGATTATGAATAGCACGCACATCGTCAAAGCCAGAAACGAAGATCGGAATATTACATCCCGTAGTGAACAATGTTTTTAATGTTTGCAGACACAAAAAGTCATCATTACTGGTCGATTGATGATTTTTCCAAATACTACGCGAATCGATGCTAAAGTTGCCACCGGAGTTGGCATTCCGCCAATAGAGTTGGGCATCCCAGATGTAACTCGACAAGATTTGACATCCGAGGGACTGTGTAAATATTACAACTGGCACTTTTCCGCAAGTGTTATGAACATCATTTAAAGCGTCATAAATACGATGCTGTGCTTGCGTGTATTGTTGCTTAGTGCCAGAGCCGTTAAAGCCAGCGAATGCAATAGCATCCGAAAATCCGGAAATAATAAATCGACGAATCCGGTTAACGGTATTCCGGCGAATCAAGCCAGTATTCAAACCACCTTGAGTAATCATCGCCTGCCAAACTGCATCTTCTTGTTGCTGCGTTAGATCACTATAAAAAATCCCAGTAGAAGGAATATATATCTTGGAAAATCTCTCTGCTGGCAAGCGTTCAGCGAGATTTTGCGTCAGCTTCGCAATATCAGATACGAATTCGTTTTGGGTCAAATTGCCCATTCCGTGCATACACAACAAAGCGCATTCGTAAGTCATTTGATTCTCCAAATGTAGCCAATAATGGGTGATAGTGATTTTATTGACACCTAACAACTATAACCTAGATCAGCATATATACGCCTAAACTAAGTTGATCGCAAGCGGAACTAAAATTAAGCACGCGTAGGGTAGATTCGCCGACAGTCAATCCGTCATGATTCATGAAAACGGCGGTTTGCTTGCGCGAAACCGTTCTACGGCCCTGCAATCGAGTATTTGGCGGCGCATGGCGTCATGCCAGAATTTCCATTCTCAAACCAAATGAATCCGGCCTCGTATTTGAAGGAAAGGACACGTGCTTTCCTTGCCTAATGCGTTCGGCGGACCAAAGGGCTATGAACGCGTCTAGTACGTCGTCGGATTTCGCGCCGTGGATTTTACAATCGCGTTCAGCTTCGCAAACGCTGCTCCCAAAGGCAGAGATAAGCAGGTCCCGCCGGATATTGCAACCCAGCGCCTTTGACTTGGGAGCAAGAATAGGGGCATCATGCAAAATGGAGAAACTGACCTCTGGATGGACTTCTCGCATAATCTGTCGGTAGTAGGGATGCTGGCGAAGAAACTCGTCGACTTCCCGGATCTTTGGCACTATCGCCCATGATTGAATGCTTAATCCACGGCCCTCGATTCGCTTGCCTAGCTGAGACGCCTCCGCGTGTGAGCGGGCGTTAAGCAGGGGTCGAATGGGCGCGGGGAAGACACTACTTCCGCGAATGGCTCCGAGGTGCCTTCGAACCAATACATCGCATTCGCGTGAACCCCGTTCGAGGAGGCCAATCGGAATGTCGATCGCGAGGAGTTGGACATCCGGGTGGCGGTGGAATACCTCGGAGATGGTGGGAACGACATCCCAGGAAAGACTCTTGGTTATGGTGTCTTGGATCGCCAGCACCCATCCGCCTTGGTATCCATCAGCTCCAGCGACCATGGTCATGGCAAAGAGGTCTCCGCCGCCGTCGAACGTTGAAGCTGTTCGGCGCAAACCAAGCGGAGTATTGCTTGCGTCTGCACGAGCGCCTGGTCAGGTGTTCTTCTTGCCGACAATCTGAATGCCTGCATCTTCTAACCTCCGCAAGTAAGTAAACGCCATTTTGAACACCTAACGTAGCTAGGGTAGGATGGATTCGCCGCTAGGCAATCCGCCATTTGGAAAATGGCGATATGCTTGCACGAACTCGTCCTATGGTTTTTGCTTCTCTACAATTATGGCCAATCAGTATAATCTGATTTTCCATTTGGATCATAATAGACTGTTGCCCATCGCCAATTTTGGTTTTTGCAGCTTTTACAAGGAACTTTTTCGAGCTTAAACTGATAAACTCCGGAAATTATGGGCTGAAAATAGGTAAGCATCGTTGACGATCTAGGATCAATCTGAATACTACACCGGACATTTGAGCCTAATACAAAATCATTAAGGGTTTGCTCGCCACTATCATTAATTATAAACAGGTTTCCATAGTTTCCGTCTTTTTGAATCGAACAACTAAGCGAGTTACTTGCAAGATTCCTTAATGTTATAACCCCATTATTTTTATCTTGTGAGGCCAAGGAGGCTTGAGTTTTATTTATCGCAGTAGTTAAGGTATGGTAAGAGAGTTGTATCGTTGGTATGCCGAAGTTATTTACTACGGCCAGCGTCGCTATATTTCCAAAGAATACTGCTAATAATACAGTGATGAAAAGTTTTATATTGGCCATTAGCGTATTATTTAATTTATCTGTTAATGAGTTTCGCCCTGCTTGACTGATATTGGCACCTTAAGCCTAACGCGAGGGTAAGGGGCGCGTTCCGCTTGAGCGACTTGTTAGCTTTATTCTGCCAACTTAACAACTGCAATTACGCCAGGATATTTTCTGTGCCAATACTTCATTTCTCTGGACTTATCGGGAAATGACCAAGCCAAAATGTCCGGAGTGACAGTATTGTCTATGAATGAAATAAGCTCAGAAGCCTGCTTTTCATTAAAAGCCTCTTCTTCAGTATAGTGTGGCGTAAAAAATGTTACGCCGACCCTTCTTATTTTCTTTTTTGTTTCGGTAAATAGCTTTTCCTTATTTGTGTAACTCTTTGCATCTGAACATGCACTATTCACTTTATCTTCGATGAGTGATTTTGAAGGTAAATTAAGAATGCTAAATTCCCTCCATTTGCATTCCACAATGTCCAAATATTTTTCTGATACAAAAACAAGATCCAGCCTTGCTAGAGAATCCCCTCTATTTCCTATTACTTCACGGATGGTCGCATAGCCTTCCATTGCAGCAGAAACCCCAAGGTGATGTGTATTCCCATGTTCAGCATGAACATATGGAGCCTCAACCCCATTAGTAAGATCAAGCGATTTGTCGAGTTCGAAAATCCATCTCTTAAAAATTCTCTCCCATCCTTCCAGTTTTCCATTGTTTGTTATTTCTATGCCGTTCATGGTTCCCATCGATTGAAGCTCAAACTAAGCTAAAAGGCGCAAATATAGTGTAGCGGTATTTGCGTCCATTTTGAGCGACATACTAGATTCCATTTTCAAATTCAAGTTTGTTAAGAATGCTAGGCTTTCCAGTAATCACGGCCACAAAACTATTTTCAAATATATGGCTATGATTTCGTGTTGAAAGGGTTATTCCGCCAAACAGCTGCACGGCCCATACGGAAACACCTTCATCAACTTCGCTCATTACTCCTTTGTATCTCACGGTATTTTCACCCAAGTTAACTTGAACTCTGTGTGGTGAATTCAGCGCAAATAATGCTGTCACATGGTCTAGCCCTCTTGGGGATGGCGTAAACGCACGAAAAGTACAGTCCAGTGGAAGCAACCTTTCACAGTGATGCCACATGAGTCCTCTCGCAACATACCCCACAAAATCATGCAGAGCGTTGCTATTCAGAGTGATACTCAACCTTTTTTCTAAGATTTTGCTTTGGCGCGGAATATAACTATAACCAAAGCCGGCTTTTATCTTTCGGTGCAATTTTCGATTTCGCTCAAGTCTTCTTATCACATCAACGGAGAGAGCCTGATGAGCATTTCCATGTGTTGCGCCAAAAGGAAGCACTGACAACAAATAGTGCTCTAGTCGAGATTTTTCGTTATTACATGACTTACATGCAGGCACTTTCGGCAAATTGCCTCTTTGGTGCTCTTGAAATATTTCTCTCGGAAACACATGATCGGCCGTAGATGCAATAGACTCTCTACAATATACGCAGATCTTGTTCTTATACTTCTTGCTGCTCAACCATATCCCCTTAAAGTAGACTAACGCAAAGTTAACCAGCCCGTCGCAAGACAGCCAAGAAATAAAGCCGCAGACCTTTAGCGGGTCTGATTGAGCGTTGGGTTAGGATATTGGTTAAGTTGCTACACGAAAAACAATGAATCTGACTATTTATGGCCTAGTTCCACAGGCTGGGCATATCCATCCTGAATCGTCATTTTTAAGAGGTGAAAGACGCTCATGTGCTTTGCACTTTGCGCAGTATGCAAGTCCATCACGGCAACCAAACCAAATTCCTGCATTCACGTCATACTCAAAAGAATTGCTATGAATTTCCTCAAATGCTTGTATCTTTTTTCGCAAATCGTCTATTTCCGCGCTAAGCGATTTTACCTTATCTTTCTCAATCGAAAGCTCTCGCTCAAGTGCGCGGGAATTAAGGAGACGCTCGATATAAGGGATCGGATTTATCATAAGCAAATATTGACTCCTAACGTTAAGTAGACCCCTATTCAGGTTTAGATTAATCTACGATTATAGGTGTATAACGCCACTCTGACAATCTGTTAATCTGAATGCTACGGTATTTGATTATTGATAGCAACTTCTACTGCTACCGAAAAATACCTCTCCTAAATAAGGGGCCGCATACTGACATTGAACAGACGTTCAATGAGTAAGTCGCGACAGACCGAAAAGGGTCGATAGCGCCAGTTCAATTATCGTCGAGCAAGATCGGCCATTTTCAGCCGTTCGCTAACAGGTACTGGACGGTCATCTGAAATAGTTCGCCCTATTAAATCCGGAACGATTTTTGGAAATCGACGATTTTATTGAGCGTCCTGTCCCTGGTTGGTGATGGGCAATGCCTGAACGCCGAGATTAAAATTATCGCGACTAATTTCATATTGTTTTTCTATCCCTTCGTTTAAATCATACCCCTCTTCGTTGTAAAGATCGCCCAAAAAAAACATATGCCTATCCAAAATCCACCCGACTTTTTTGATCTTGGTGTTTTCAACAATCACCGCCCAAAGCCCGTCATGTTTTTTAATCACCCGTTTGACCACTGTTCTCGGATTGCTCGGATCTTCTTTGAGCGCGCCGGCAACAATATGCTGCGCCGTATCGGCTGTCAGCATAGGTACGGTATTCGATAACTCGGCAATCTTATCGTGTTCCAGTGACTTGGCATCGAAATAACCAATGTCATAAACCGTTTTCAATATCAGTCCCGAAACAATCAAGCTCGACAAAACCGAGAGAAAAATCTTTAAACGTCTTTTGACGCGAGGATTTTTTAATCTTTTTACAATAACGCGAATTTTCATAATTAATTTGTCAGTTTAATCGGCTTAACTTGCCATTCCTGATTTTAAGTTCGGGTTTTGGTTTTACTGATGAACGCCCTGATCATTTTTTCTTCACGACAAGTCTCCGATTCGAGAAAAGCATGACCTTATTTTAGAGAGCCGAATCGAGGGGACGAAGCCGACAGCCTTACGATTACCAACCGACATTTAAAAATTTGAATCAATTGGTAGCTTAGGGTCGAATTTGATCATTTGCTGTAAGTTCAGTCGAGACTTATATGCCGTTACCCAAGAAGAGGAGAATTAGAGATGCGGACTGCCGGGGCAGGAGCGAGTGCCTCGGAACTTTTGGATGCTGCCCAATCTCTACCGACCTGGAGACTTTTCGAAATGAAGGTCATTAGCGGGCTACAGGATGATAACGCTATGATAATCATAGCATTTCCAGGAAAGGGGTTGCCGACTCTATACCGACCCGGAGACTCCCCTAGTCACCCGCTCAGGCAAAAAAAAGGGCCTGCATCGCTGCAAGCCCTTGATTTATTTGGCTCCCCCGGACGGGCTCGAACCGCCGACCCGGTGATTAACAGTAAAACGAACAGCGATTTTGTAGAGCTACAAAGTCCATCACTACCAACATTTTCTGCAAGCCACACTTTGTTTGCCATTCCATCAAGTTCCTCCGGTTCCTGAAAAGGACCGGAAAAAAGTCCGCCATTTTAATTACCGGAGTTTCACCGGATATACTTTGGGTTGCAAAATGCTATGTGAGAACGATAACATTAGCTGTTAAACATCAAAAAACCCTAATAAAATCTCGTTAGAGCTTTATTTTTGTTATAGACGTCTTCCTTTCAGCCAAAAGCGGATACCCAAGGTTGGGTCACGATGGTCTCAAATCCTTCCTTTGGCGGACGATCAGATTGGCAGTGCCAATTCGGAGCAAATTTCGTTTTTTTTCAGGGAATTTTGATCTTACCATGATCTAGTGCTGCCGATTCTACCGACTTTCCCCAAGTTTTTGGACATATTCACGGAACACGAGCCGTACCATTGAGATACACTTGTATATTTGTGCACTTGCAATAATCGTATCGGCTAATAGACTTAGCTATTACAAGGGAGGAATAAGTTGGTTTGTCGTGTCCGTTATCTGAACAGCGCTGGTATAATGCGCCGAGAAATTAAGGGAGTTGATGCTCTTGCAAATGCATTTCCGCCTCAATGGTTACTCTACGTTTCGCTGAACTGCTTTCCGCGGGGGCAGGATCCAATGGAGATAGACGTGATGGTCGTAATGGACGATCGTGTCTTGATTCTCGAGATCAAGGACTGGAATGGCAATCTGACGCACTCCAACGACAGATGGTACATCGGCAACCAGTGTCGCGGCAGATCTCCTGTTATTCAAAGTAACGAGAAGGCAAAGAAGCTAAAGACTGTTCTCAAGTCTGAGTTCGGGTCAGTTGGTAAGAACCTATGGGTGGATTCTCGGGTTGTTCTAACTGGTTCGGCAACAAAGCATAATTTGCACTCGTCCGAGACACCATATGTTTGGACTCTGAGCGAGGCATGTTCAATTCCTGACCCGCAAAAGCGAAAGGCACTCCTAAATTCCGTAAAGCTGGGTCTTTTGAAATTACACAATTTCGAGTCTGACTTCGAGCGTGTAGTGGGTAACACAAAAATCTTCCAACCTCTTGACGCCGATTGGGCTGGCTATCAGGTGGTTGAGCCCGACGTGTTTGTCCATCCTCGCGGGGTTTGGAGTGACCACCGCGCAGAAAGGCGTGGTGAGTCACGTCTCAAAGCGATGGTGCGTACTTGGTCATTCGATAAACTTCCAGTGGGACTGAACAGTTCAGAACGCAGACAGCTCGTTGCCCTACGAGAAACAAAAGCATTCGCTTATCTCCAAGAAAATGATAGCGAACTCATTAAGCGCAACCGCATTTTGCGAGAGATCGCAGCGCCATCGGAAGAGATTGTTACGCATCATTTCGAGGTCCGGGAAATTGTCCAAGGGTGGAATACACTCGACCGATATTTGGAGCGGGCGCGGGATGACTTGTCGCTGGACGATCGTCTGGTGATTGTTTCAGGCGTGTTGAACTTGGTCTCACAATTACATAGATGCTCGGTCTCACATCGCGATCTCGGGCCTCGCTGCGTCTGGATCGGCAGCCCGAGCGATATTGCCCTGACTGGTTTTATGTCATGTCAACTTCCGGACCAGGAGTCCGTACTTGATTGGCTAACTGCACTGCGTGGCTATGCACCAGACCTCCCTGAGGACCGTACACCTACAGTTCCGAGCACCGGTCGCCTGCGGGATGTTTACATGTGTGCGTATCTCGTAGCGCTTGTGTTGTCGGGAAGGCGCCCGGACAAGGGTGTGGACGCAGCAGCCTCCGATCTTCCAGCCGAGCTTTCGCACTTGGCTGATTGGCTCAAGAAGGGGTTAGCGCCGGATCCCGCTTTGAGATTCGTTGACGTTGTAGTTATGGCAGAAGAGTTTGCGTCGCTCGTCGAGCCGAAGCAGACAATAGCAGTGGATCAGTCCATGCTGGACCGATTCCAAACTACGTTGATCCCCTACCAACGATGGATAATAAAGGCACCCCTGCCTTCGAAGCCCAGTTGCACAGTCTACGTGGCTGAGGACGAACACGGAGCCTCGCTGACGGTGAAGGTGTGGAATGGGCTCATCCGAGGGATGTCAGCATCGGTGGATCTATCTCTGCTGAAACTACTTAATAGTGCCGCGCTTTTGAAGCGTTCTCCGATCAAAGGGCTTCCTAAATTCATAGACGTAGGCTTATCGCCGCTAGGTCCCTACTTGGTCTATGAGCATAGCGACGGCGTACTCCTTAACCAGTTGCAGACCCTTACTGAGGTCGATGCATTGCGTGTTTGCCTTGATATTCTAACTGCCGTTGATGCGCTTCACGATCTAGGGTGCGATCACGGCGACATATCGGGGTCAAATGTGATCTTTGACAATGCCAGCAGCTCAGTCCTCCTCTTGGATCCCTTTGATATCTCTCCAATCGGTACCGGTGGGGTCTGCACCCCAGCGCTATACCCACCGAACTGGGAACGTTTGAGCCAACAGGCGTTGGATCGATACGCAGCCTTAAAGTTAGCAGCCGAATTGCTGTCCAAGCATTCATCCGATGCGGCCATTCAAGTTAGCAAGCTATTTGCCAATGAACTAGGCCGCCCGATCATCGAATCATTGGAGCCCGCCACAAACAGTCTCCGCAAAGCCCTGCAACAGGTCGCGGCTCCTCCTACAGCTCGTATTGCCCTTACCACTCCTACACCTTTACAAGGTTTTGAAGGTGGGCGAGGTTTCTTCGTAAAGCGTCAACCAATCGAAGGCGGGTTGGAGAGGTTTACCTTAACTAATCTTAATGGTCAACTGCAAGTTGAGGGTAATGGCCACCATGTGACGTCTCACCGGCCATACGCAACACGCTTCACGACGTTGGCCCACGAATCTATCTTTGGCGAACATGTGGACATAGAGATTTCTCTGGAATCAGGCAATGACAGAGGATTCGATGAGCTCTACCAGTATCTTCGGAAGGTCGCCGGGGAGATTCCGCCAGAGGTGGGCATCCAAGTATCGTCTACGGATGGCTGTGTGTTCGATGTTGAGCGTCATTGGCGGCGGTTAATGGCCCTAGAAGAAGAGGGTCGTGTTGAGATCGAAATTGCGCACGTTTTAGCTTCGCGGGAAGGAGTGACGATTTGTCGCTATGAGAACCTCGGTAAGGAGTTCGACTTTGATCCAGAAGATACAATCGAAGTACTCTCCAGTTTGAACAAGCGTGTGGGCGAGGTTGATCACACGCTTAGTGACTTTCCAGGAACGATCGCCATCCGCGGCGATAGTCGACGTCTTGCAGTTGGGGAGCGTTTGCGTCTGGCCGATCGTAGGGAACAAGCATCGATTGACCGACGCACAAAAGCTATCGATCGCATTCTCGATAGACGATCTGCGATTCCTGATCTCGTTGACTACTTTTATCCTAATGCCGACATCGAACCGACGAATTACGCAGTTGAGATTCCCGATGATGAATTGAACGCATATTGCCTCAATACCGGGCAGAAGGAGGCTTTCCGCAACCTCTTGCGCTCTGGCCCCGTAGGTCTCCTGCAAGGACCCCCGGGGACTGGGAAAACTAGATTTATAGCGTCGTTTGTGCATTGGCTACTGACCAAAGGTGGCAGTGAGCGTATTCTTATTGCAAGTCAGTCACATGAAGCTGTTAACAATGCGATCGACTCGTTGCTTTTGCTTTACAAGCGTCTCGGCGGAAAGCCTAACCTGCTTCGTATAGGGTCAAAGGGAATCACCGAACGGATCAAACCATATCATTCCGCCGAGTTACGGGAACGGTATCGCGTACGTTTTGAGGCCGCGGCGAAGTTTCGGTACTCTCAACTGACTTCTGCAAAGGGAATATCGCGAGCTTTCATAAGCGACCTATTTGACCTGGACCAAAAGCTTGGTACCCTTTCACGCCGATGTTTAGCTCTTCAGAGCCTTACAGCACTGGATTCCGAATCACTAAGCGTTGACCGTGAGCGGAGTCAAGCCCAACTGGCCCGTGTTGAATCGGCGTTTCAGGCTGCGGGAAAACAACTCTTGGGCCGAGATATAGATCCTAAGAGACCGGCAGACGAACTGGAGCGTGCGATTCGCGATTTAGCGTCCAATCATTCCGATGTATCGCCCGCTGATGTCACCGCTGCGGAGCGAATACTTGTTCTCACACGCGACTGGCTCAGTTCGCTGGCTTCACCCCAGCGTAACTTTGAGGAGTTCCTTGCGAAGACCCGAAGCGTGGTGACTGCGACGTGTGTAGGAGTCGGTCAAACGCGAATACGTATTGATTCCCAAATTTTCGATTGGGTCATCGTGGACGAAGCGGCTCGCTGTACGCCAGGTGAATTAGCAGTACCGATTCAGATGGCACGGCGTATCCTACTTGTGGGTGATCACTTGCAACTTATGCCAATGCTTAGCCGTGAATTAGTGGACCAACTGGAGGAAGAGGCCCCGACTTCTGGACGCGGGCAGCTTGAAATCAGCGACTTTGAGCGGGCTTTCATTTCACCGTACGGCAATCGTATCGGCGTCCGATTCACCGAACAGTACCGGATGGATCCAGTTATCTGCAAGATGGTCTCGAAGTGCTTTTACGAGCCGAAGTCAGTTACCCTGCGGACCTCGGCCGATCGATATCCCACTCTGATGCCTTCCCCCTCCAGCGCTCGCTGGCTCTCGAAGCCACTTGTTTGGATCGATACTTCATCTCAATCCAATGAAGGCGAGGTGCGACCTCTAGGTTCAACAACGCGCTACAATGACACAGAGGTCGAAGCGGTTATACTTCTGCTCGAAACTATTGCCAGCGATACTGATCTCGTAAATCAGTTAGCCAATGGGGACGACGAGACTCCTATCGGAGTGATATGCATGTATTCAGGACAAAAGAAGCGTATCGAGTTAGCATGTGCTAGGCATGCCTGGGATCCGAGGTTTCGCCGCTTGGTTCGAATTGACACTGTAGATTCCTATCAAGGCAAAGAAAACGCGATTGTCATTCTATCCCTCGTCTGCAGTAACCTTAATCGTGATGTCGGGCATGTTGGTTCGCCGAATCGGTGTAATGTCGCAGTCTCTAGAGCGAAGGACCGACTTGCTATAGTAGGCTCAACTCGTATGTGGAAATCGGTACCGACCACCTACCCAATGGCCGCTGTCTTATCATACATGGAAACGGACTCAGCCGGCTCTTTGATCCTCGATATGGGAGAGCTAAGATGAAAGAAAGCGACCTCAATCAGGCGATTCAGACCAAGACTTTTGGATTCAACGTTCCATGCCGAGAATTTGTGATATCGGCACAGGTCACGAGAGATCGTCGAATGCCGATGGTGGACGAGTTTGTTTTACGGACACTCGACGTGGTTGAGAGCATTAGCATCTCGCGTTTGGCCCGCTATTTCGGATTCGATGGACGCGATCTTGGTATCGTGCTTGCTGACCTACAGTCAAGGAGTCTTATTTCGTTATCCAGAGAAGAAGTGTCGCTGCATCCATCTGCAAAGGAACTGTTCCGGACTGCTGGTGACGCTCCACCAGCCATTACGGCAGTTGACTCCTTCCACGCACGAGTCTGGTTCGACCTAGTCAGCCAAAATATGATAGCGTCTCGTGGGTTGCATAACGTTAAGCATTTGTTACCATTGAAGCCAGTTCCGAGCCGAATGGATATTGAAGCAGGATTTGCTCGTGAGGCTTTCAATCTAAATTTTCGTGATTACCTGCGGACGTTTCGCCGCATTAAGAATCCTGACGCGTGGAGCCTTTATGCCATACTGGACGTGCAACCAGGCCGATATAGCTACGCTCAGATTTCAGGAAGTGAGCACTTGATCTTAGAAGGATCTCCTAAACTTGAGACAACGCTGTTTCCAACAGAGGGGGATCGCCCTGGGCGGCTCAAGTTGCTGACCGACGCGATGGCCCAGGAAGTTCGCAAGCTTAATGACCCTGTTGGTACCTTGGCAGCTCGAGCCGAGTATTCAAAGCTAGTCGGCTCGGATTCCATCGAAAAAGCTACGCAGTCAAATGGATATATCGATCTCCGTGAATGGCTACGTATTGAAAATTCATCTATTGACGCCCAAAGCAAACCGTTCATAGGATACCCCTACATTGAGCGGAATCGTCGCGAACTTGGAATGCTTCTCTCTCAAATTGAGGGTGTAACAATCAGTTCAGAGCGCGAATGGACACTAACATGGCTGCGTCCTGGTGGCTCATCCTGGGGCGTAACGGAAGATCTAGGCAACCTACTGAGCGACTTACGGGCTGCGGTGCGTAGGTTGAGTTTTGGCTCGTCGACACCGTCCACATCATTGATTGTCCCTGCTGCCGTGACAGCAAAGAATGCGCGTGCATTTAATCGACTATTCGATTACGGATATCATGCTGAAGCCGGTTGGTTGACGCTGGGTGTTGAAGTCTTAGTTGTCCCACAAGTTTGTGCTTTAGTATCCGTAGTCGTTCCCCTTACGGAAACAATTCGTGTGCCTATTGGGCGTATGACAACGGACAAAGCTCTTGTACAGCGAATTAGTCAGCGGAGCCAGATTGACCAGTCAGTGTCTCATAGCACCCTGCTGTGGGGGGGGACGTCGTCACGGACGGAGTGACATTACGACAACAGTATAAACAACTTTTCCGTTTGGGACGTAGAGCGAAATGAGCGGAAATGTGCAATTCATCTGTTACCACGATCAGCCTCGTATTCCCATATAAAACAGTTAGCTTTGAGGGGGAGTGCCTGTTTTATAGTTTAAGGAAAGCCAGCATCGCTGAATGAACGGTATTAATTAGGAATGAGCATCTGCTTCCACCGAATTCGGTTCCCGTGGGCATCCATATTTAACTGATCGGAACGGGTTAATTTCGCCTATTGACTTACTGTAAAATCTGACCAAAAGGGGTAAAGCGTCATTCAATATGTATCCTTTTCATCACCTGTTTTTTCTAGTGAAGCTATAAATAAACATCAAAACCAAGATGAAAAGAATTTTTTCATAGGCAAACTCCATGTAGTTGAATGAAAAATTTCTGTGTCGTTTATATTGGGTCGACTTTTAATGTTAAACCCAGGCTGAAAAAAAGGGCATTACCCTTGATGGGTAATGCCCTTTTCGTTGTGATTCCGGCCTGTTGAGCAGACCGGATATGCTCAGGATCAGTAATCGTCCTGCTCGTTATGATCTACGTCGTCAAGATGCTCTGCGGCTTTATCATTTGAATCGAGCTCTTCATCCTCTGGCGCATTGCTGGATTCTGCCAGATCGGCTTCTGAAATTTCACCGTTAAACAGACGATCCCGTATGAGAACATAGAAGCGGGTTTTATGAATGCCCAGTTCTGCGATGGACACCTTGACCTTGTACTGGTCGTCGTTCCGGTGCAAAATCCCAGCCGCATCCAGTGCGGACGCGACGATACGAGCCGGCAGGCCATCGCAGGCATCCTGAAAGTTCCTGTCCGTGAGTATCACTTTGCCGTCGCGTCGGATGCCGCGACAGTTGCTCAGGAATCTTCCATCTCCACCGGTGCCTGTGGGTACGATCATCTGACCGAAATGCCGCAGGCAATAGTCCCGTACATTTTCGATCGCCCGGTCTTGTTCGGAGAGAAACGATTGGGCGCCCAGCCAGGCATCCCGAACGGCACGTACAGATTCCATCACTTGCTCCACAGTATGAGGCAGAATGGAGGCCTCAACGGCCCAGCGTCCGCCTAAAGCCGCCAGCGCCAGACGCCGCATCGCACGGATATGGTGGGAGTGCAGGGTTTTCCCCTGTGCTTGCGCTTCTTCACATAATTGATCGCGCAGCGTGTCTACTTCGGCTGTGATCGCTGTATCCATCCTCGTCTCATCGCCGCCGAATCGGTTGAGCACCGACTGGACAAAAGCCGGGCCAGCCGTACCGAAAAAACGGCCACAATCGCGTTTTAAGCCTTCGATCACAGCGGCCTCACTCAGAGTCGACAAGTGCTCGATGGGCACGTCAAGCACCCGGGCCGCTTCGCCGCCTTTCATCGGATTGCGCCCTTTAGCTTCGTTGTGATGAGCCATCGGCACTTCTCCGCTGGACAATATGGATACGGACCAGCTCTGTTTTTCCTGTAGGCTCCCATCGCTATGGGCACGGCCTTTGGTTTGGCCGCCGGACAATCCATAAATTGAGACCGGATTATTGTGACTGCCGACTTCGTCCAACACCACGATAGTGCCGTTACCGGCCGCCACAATAGCCTCAATCGCATTCTGCGTACCGTGCCAGGATTGAACCAAAGTCGGTTCAGCCGTTGCCATGCTGGGTGTGGCGCCGTTACCCCACGGCGTGACCGCCAATTGCGCCGCTGTAGTCTTACCGCGAGATGTCTGCCCATAGAAATGAATGCCGCCATTTTCCGTATTGCTTAATTGCAACAGGGGGCCGCTCAGGGACATGATCAGAGCAAACGTGAACAACGGATTTTCCCGCGTGGCATTGACCATCTGCTGCCACTCTTCAAGGGTGCCGCGGCGATAATAACCACGATGGGCAGGCACTTTGTAACTCGCCAGCATCACGGCCTCTTCGGCCACTTCCGCATCGTCTGGATACAGGATTTCGCCCGGCAACACGAAACAGAGGCTGTTACCGTTGTTACGCAGCGGCACCGACAAGTATCCCATCCGGACTGCGCCTATATATCGCTGAAGGTTGGGGGTGTTGATACATGCCAATACATAACGCCGTAAAGCCCCTTCATTGATCACCGGGACACCTTGACTGGCAAGGTCGGCCGCCAGGCTGCTTTGACGACCGTTCAGGCTGGTCAAGGGCGCCAGTATTTCGATAGGCTGGCCATCAAGATTAAAACTACGAATTTGCGCCGTCCATTGGGTATTTTGGGGGCTGCGCAGCAACGCATCGACGACGATCGGCTTATAGGTGATCTGGACCGGCGGCTTTTCACCATTCCCCAGTTCGAATACACCTTTCTCCGTCAAGTGGTAGTTTTCGGGCACTTCTCTTTGGGAAACGTCCGGCTCAATCACTGGAAGCGCTGCGCTTTCTTCGCGTGGAGCATCTTCGATCTCGGCATCTTGCTGGGAATTGCTGTCAATCTCGACAACATTCCGCTCGAGGTCCTGGTTATCGTCGGTTTCTATCTCTCCCTGATCGGAAATATCTACGTGATTCGGTTCGACGTGGTTGTCATTTTCGTTGTCGGTGTCCTGAATGGCTTCAGGCAATTCCGCTTCCAGATCATGCGGTTCAGCGTAGATAACGGTTTCTTGCGTTTCCGATTCATCGTCGGGCCCATCGAGCATTTCCGGTTCTCCGTCATCGAATAACTCCTCGCAGGAGGCTTCGTCGTTATCGTCGTTGAACTCCTTGTTCCAAAGGTCTTCAGGAACCAAAGTCACGGTAATGACAATACCTTCCTCGTCTCCATCTCCATCCCCATCGGAGAGCCCATCGGTTTCAGTGTCAGCTTCCTCACGCTGCTCTTCAAGACGTCGATCCAGTTCCAAAGCTAAGCGGCGAAAGTGTTGAATCTCACGAGTATCATCGTCACGGGAAGTTGTGCCGTACCGAGCGGCAGTTTTCTCGAGCCCCCGGCATACCGACAGGCGCGCTTCATACACCTCCCGCGAGACCTCGAGATCAGAATTTTCCTCAGCGCGCGTGGATGCATCTGAACTGCGAATATCACCTAATGGCGGGTTTGATTCCTGTAATTTCGACGAAGGTTTTGAATACTGAGGAATTAGCTTTGAAGGTCTGGGGGTAATTGCCATAATTATTCCTTGGTCCCAAGCCTAGAACGAGTGATCTAGACTAAAAAAATAAACCCGCATCGTTATCGCTGAAGTTGATATGGCCCAATCAGTCCCTTGAGCTTGTGGAAATGCACAAGCATACCTGGCAACAGCACATAAATGTGCATGGAAGTGAAAAGACTAATCTTTTTCAGCTGATGCGGAATCAGTTTTTTGGAGACAACTCTGGGTTTATCTCCGAAGGTACAGACGCGCGTGACGCGGTTGGACACCCGCGATGGGTAAGAGCCGCTTTCTCGGCGACTGCAGAGGATTAATTAAAGCAATTCAATCCTATCTCGATGAAGGTAGTCTCTTTGCCAGACTCAACCTTTAAGGGTCTTGATGCTATAGATCAGACCAAAGAAGCCGATAGGGATTTCGGATTCTTGGTAATTTTGTCGGAACTCTTTGCACTTACTCCAACAAAAATACTTTTTCATTATCTCTATAAAAATAAAAAATTGTCAACAAAATTTATCGAAATACCGAAAAATAATGTTGGCAGGGGTTAAGGCAGTGGAAAACAAAATGCCGGCCTCATTTTACGCAGGCACAATCTCCATTTACGACGGTTCAATTTTTTCAGGGCGGGGGTATCTGATCATTCGGGCTACTTTCCTGGACCATCTTTCAGCAAGATCAGCCTACAGCTGTTACGCTGTAGGCTGATCTCAGGCTAGTAACTCATTGAGTCCGGTGCTGCATGATGTCTTGCATGGAAAACCAGGGTAGACAGGGAAAGCAGGGTCCCTCTGAAAAAATCATGGGACTTCACGTTTTGTTAATGCTTCGTAACGATCGCTCTTGCAGGGCACATCAGAGCGAACTTTATTTCTGGGATCTTTTGTTCTGATTGTCCATTTGCTGGCGTCGATGATGGTAATCAGGGTTTCCAGGGTTTCCAGGGTTTCCTGGGTTTCCTGGGTTTCCAGGGTTTCCAGGGTCAGGGTCAGGGTCAGGGTCAGGGTCAGGGTCAGGGTCAGGGTCAGGGTCACAGGACGCTGACTTACCGCCTCAGACGTGGCAGTCAGGGAAAATGCTGGTCATCTACCCCTCGGGTAAACTACCCTCTAGGCGCTCGTAGCGGGGCCGTAGAGGGCGCTTTTAAGCTTTTCCTTGGGGCAGGTGACCCTGGGTAAAATGAGGGCCTGGTTGAGGCTGTTTTTGGCCTCCGCTACGACTTCATGCTGACTTTACCCTGGTGGACGGTGTCGAGTGATCTGGCTGGGGAGATGATCTCCTTACACCTGGTCACGCCGGACGGCGTGCGCGGCTGGCAGTCCGAACGGTCACCCCGCAGGGACAAAAAAACACCCCCTTTAGGGGGGGTGTTTTTTTGCTCCCCCACTCGGGGTGCCGTCGCCCCTCACCGTACCGCTTCAACCAGAAAAAAACAGAAAGACAGCGTCATGCGAAGAACACAGCCGTTACGATCGTCACTGACGACGTCCAGATCGCAACGGTGAACCCTGTTGACCCCGGTAACCCTGTCAAGTCAATACACGAGGCCTCATTCAGCCAGTCCCTGCCAGAAACACAGACCAACCCTGCCGACCCTGGAAACCCTGTCGACCCTGCTCAAAATCCAGACGGGTGAAACACAGAATCCACGGCCCGTCGTGGCAAACGTTGACCAAGGTTGAATAGTCACCCGCTTGACTGAGGGCCAGAGTGCTGGCTGCGGTATCAAAGCCGGCGACAATTTCAACGCGAAGGATCAATCCGCAACGGTCGCCCATCCCGTTCCAACAAGGTCACCATCGGCGAGCGCCCCGGCAGGCGCCAGACCTTGATCAGACCGTGCGCCTCCAGCCGGCGCAATGCATCGTAGCAGGCATCCCGCGACAGACTGAAGCGGGCCATCACCCGCCGCCCGAGTTGCACCCGCGGTCCGCCCCGCACCACCGCCATCCAGCTTAACGCTATACCCAAGTTCAGCGATTTTCCGGACAATTTGCCCACTTCGGCCAGCCAGTCGTAGCGGATCAGCCCCGGTTCGCCGGGCAGCCAGGTGAGCTGGCGATACATTGCCATACAATTCTCCAATAAGGGTAAGTCAATCGGTTGTTGGCTGAGGCGGTGAGCCTCTCCCGTTTTTCCTGCGGCCGTCTTCCCGGATCACGTCCTTCGCCTTGCCGTCCTCTTGACCTCGGGTTTAGCCGTATCAACCTGCCTGTTCAGCTCCATATCATCTCTGTGATCCGGCTTCGTGTGGGCAGGCCTTGCGGCTGCCTGACGCGATCTCGGCATCATCCTCTTTAACTGACCTGATCTGGAGACAAGACCATGAATAACCCCTTCCATGACACCCTCGACTCAGCCAACCGCTACTTAACCGAACCCAGTACACCGGGCGAGCTGATCGGCAGCGCCCTCGGCTCTGCCTATGGTCCCGTGGGCGCCTTCGTCGGCGGCACCCTCGGCCGCGTCGTCGAGCGTAAGCTGTTCGGCTAACCGGGGCAACCCAAACCTTTCTCGACGTCGAAAGGTGCCCCCAGCGCTTTTTTGCAGGACTTTTTAGGTCGCTCTAAAGTGAAAAAAACCTGCTCACTGAGCCTCATCGACCGTCGGGTCGATGGGGCTTTTTGCTTTTTAAGCCCCCGGAGAACATCCCCATGAGTAAAACCGAATCCATCACCCTTCCCGAATCCTATCTGTCACTGAAACTGGGCAAAGCCGCCAAGGCCGGTGCCCGCAGTCAGGGCGCTATCTATTACCGGATACTGACCGATACCGAGCGCCGAGAGTTGTATATCACGCTGGTCGCCAACGACAGCAGCGGCTGCTTCTCTCGCGAAATCGTGCCGTTCGCACGGATCGAGCAGTGCCTGCACGGCCTCGATGTCTCCAAACCGATCACCTCGAAACTATTCCAGTCCTGCTTTATCAGCCGGTCCCAGAACAATGCCGGCTTTCTGGCCGCCGTCCTGCGCCAGGAGAACCTGCTTAAAGCGGTGCCCGAGTCGGCGCACCAGCATGCGCTGGCGCCGGACTGGCTAAGCTGGAAAACGGCGATGCTGGCCCTGGCGGACACCGCGGAGCCGTACCGGCCCGAGCCGCCGAAGCCGAGAGGCGGCAGCATCAACAAAACGGTTAAAGTCGAGGCGGAATCGACGGCGGAGTTAGCGTCAGCCCAATCCTCTACGCCGCCGTCAGCCTCAGAACCCGATCATCCGGAACAAGATGAGGTGACAGCGGAACTGAGTGAGGCGGAAATGGACCTGCTGCAACAGCGCGGTATGGACGAAATCACTCACACAAGTGACGAAGCGCTCGCGGAGGCCGGCAGCGGCGAGGTCGTCGACCATCGCCACGGCAAAAAGCCGCGCCGTGACAAGCTCGAACATCCCAGTCACCGAGGCGGGCGGTCATGATTCTCTTACGTGATCCCGCGCAACTGGCGGCGCCTGATGCGCATGAGAGCTTACGCGAGCTGATCGACCGGCTGAAACTCCCGTTGCAGCAGCGCTTTACCGACCTGGCCGGCGGCGAGCCCTACGATCCGGGCCAGCACGGCTATCTGGTGCTGGTCGAAACCGGCGATACCGTGGCCACGCTGGAGCAGGAGACCGGCTGTCCGATCCTGACCGACTGGCGCGGCCAGCACCGCTACGGCGATCCGGACTTTACTCCCGCCTGCGAATGGCTGAGCGAATATCCCCTTTATTACGAGATGGGCTTCGTGCTGAACGACAGCGGCGCCGCCCTGCTGCTGATCATTCCCAAACTGACCGGCATCGCGACCGAGCTGCTGAGCCTGTGCGGCGACCATGCCGAGCCCGTACCCGCCTGAACTACCCACCAACCCATAATTCAACCTGACACGACGCCGAGACCACAACCGTGTGCTCGGCGTTTTACATTCGGAGCAATCGAACATGACCCATCACCTTCACGCTAAACCCCTGCCTCCTGCCGAAAACGGAGAGGCAACGGAAAACCAGACCGAAGCCGCTAGCTCCCAAGAGGGGTTGCCTTCGCCGGATAAGCCGTATCTGTTCAGGTCAGGGAAAATCGTTTCCACGCCGGGTGCCCTGGAGGCGCTGGAGACGAATCATTACCGGCTCTTCACCCTGCTGCTGCGGCACTTGACCGGCGACTGGGGCGAGATCCCGGCCGAAGACGCCGCAGCGAACCGGGAAGCCCTGAACAACGGCTGGCGTATCCTGTCCAGCTATCCGCAGCCGAGCGGCGCCCGGATCTGGATCATCACCGAGGCCGACCGCTCCGCCACCACGGTGCTGCTGCCGGAGGAGTACTGATGACCGCCGGTGACTCAGGCCCTGAAAACCCTGGAAACCCTGTTTTCCCGGTTCCGCTCGATCCCGAGATTGCCGCCTGGGCCGCGGGCCTCGACGAGGACGCCCGCGAGCTTTTCAATGAGCGCGCCGGCATCCGCGAGTTCGACGGCGGGATGAACCGGCAGGAGGCCGAATCCGAAGCCCAAAAGGATGTGCTGCACTGGCTGAGCGTCCGGCGCTAGCCCGAAGGCGAGGCGAAAACCCGGAAATGGACCAGACGCCGGTCAACCGCGGCGTCGACAGCCACTTGACTAAAACCGGCCGTTACTCCACTCCAGGAGTAATGGCTTTCCTGTTGCTGAAAAGTCGCCGGCGCGCGAGGGACTACTAAAACCGGGCTCAAAAAGTCGAGCTCAAGTGCAGGAGATGTGGCGTTCCCGCCATCTACCCGAGGGGGCTTGCAAAGTGGCCGCCCGCTATGTCGCCGGCTTTTTCTCAAAAAAATCTCTCGCTCATTCTAAACAGATCGATAGCGCCCCGTCGCGCTGAGAACTCCTCGAATTCAACGCCGGTATCATTCCGGTCAGCCCCCATTTTTTTTAACCGCACTGCCAAGGAGTCTTACCATGACAGAAACCTCCTCTGAATCCCGCTGCCTGTTCACCAAGAAATGGATCGATCAACTGCCGCCGCATCCGCGTGACTCGCCGTCGCGGGAAAAGGAATACAGCGATACCCAGGTGGTCGGCCTGAAACTGCAAGTCAGCAAGGGTGGACGCAAATTCTTCCTGCTGCGCTACACCTTCAACAAACAGAAACGCGCGATCAAGGTCGGCGAGTACGGGCCTTTGTCCCTCAGCGATGCCCGCCAGCGTGCCAATGAACTGAAGGCGATGATCGGCCGCGGCATCGATCCCCAGGAGGAACGCCGCCTGCAGCAACAGGTCCCGACCTTCGGCGACTTCGTGCGCGAGCACTATTTGCCTTACGCCTACGCGAACAAGCGCACCGCCCGCTCGGACGAATCCAAGCTGCGTATCCACCTGTTGCCGCTGCTGCAACACCGGAAGCTCGACCAGATCGCGACGACAGACCTGCAGCGCTATTTCGATCAGCTCAGGATCAAATACACGCCAGCCACCGCCAATCGCCATCTGTCACTGCTGAGCCGGATGCTGAAACTGGCCGTCACCTGGGGCTTTCTCGACAAGAACCCGGCGGTCGGGATTCGGAAAGCGCAGGAGAACAACGAGCGCCACCGCTACCTGTCTGACGAGGAGATCGTGCGCCTGCTGGAGGCGTTACGCGGGGATCAGAACCCGGTGGCGGCGGCCTTCTTCGAGTTTCTGCTCTATACCGGCGTCAGGAAGGGTGAAGCGTTAGCAGCCAAATGGGAGCATGTGGATCTGCACAAGCGGGTCTGGTTCCTGCCGAGGACGAAGAACGGCAAGGCAAGGCATGTGATCCTGAACCCGCTGGCGGTCGACTTGCTGGAAAAGCAGGGCAGGGTGCCGGGCAATCCATACCTGTTTCCGGGCAAGGTGCCAGGGCAGCCGCTGAACAATCCGCAGAAGTGTTTCAACCGGGCCCTGAAGCAGGCCGGAATCGGCGACTTCCGGATTCATGACCTCCGGCACACCCATGCCTCGATCGCGATCAACAACGGCGCCTCATTGTACGAGGTGCAGAATCTGCTCGGCCACAGCCAGGCGAAGACCACGACCCGCTACGCACACTTAGCCGATGAAACGCTGCGGCGGGTATCGGACAAGGTGTCGAAGACGATCCTGAATGCGATCGGCTAAAAACAAGATGGCCTAAGCTCAATCCGAGCTTAGGCTTTTTCTCTCACAGAGACTGGATTTATAAAGGACTGTAATTCAGGGCCATGTGTCCCTATTACAAAAGCAATGCGGGTACGTCCGATATGCCCAGCTTGCTTCTTGTTGTCGGTGAAAGGCTCGGCAAACTTTCAAATACCCATTCAATTAGCTCGTTTCCATCCATGACTTTTATATTGTTATTTTCCGCCCTTTCTCTAAGTTCACCAGAAACTTCAGCGGTTGTAATCAGCCAACGAAGAACCTGCTCATCGTCATCAAGGGCTTCAAGTTGCTTTATCCCATGGACGCCTGTTGTTCCATCATGATGTTTGACTTGGATTAAAAGTTTTGTGGATGAAAATAGGTCTGTTCGGCTCGCTTCAATATCTATGTCAGCAATACCTTCAAGAGCATTTTTAGCGGCTATAATGCCTTTGTAACCCTCTAATTCAACCAGCTCCAAGACGAGCTCCTCCAAGCCTCTTCCTCCACTTTTTAAGTAGGTGTTTCCTTTGCGAATATTTGCAAGGAGCTTCTGTTTGAATGAATCTGCCGCTGCTTTGTTAAGCTCTTCGATATGAAGATTTGCTGGAGCTGCGCCTCTCTCTTTGGCTGTCGAAATTATTCTCTCTATCTCGCTTTTGAATTCATTTAACGAGACAACAGACATACGAATTTTTAATCGAGAGGATAAGTTTCCCGGTAACTCACTCCGAGGAACTTTTATAATGCTATTGTCAGGCCCCTTGAGAAATTCAACAGCAATTCTATTTTCACCATGTGGAATGCCCGCTTGATAGCTCTTTACGCCTGTCGCGAAACCAATAATGATTGACTTGTCGAGAGGTACGATTACTACGTCGCCTTCTGATATATTGAAATATCGAATTATCTGCTTCCTATTTCGACCTATCTCTAGGTTTTTTAACTTAAAATGAGAAAGCAACTCCTTTGCTGTGCTGAACTCAGAGAAATTAACCTTACCCCATCCGTAGCCTACTCGACCTTCATTAATAAATTTTGCGGGGCTTCTTACCAAAACATA
This sequence comes from Methylomicrobium sp., assembly GCA_051061015.1. Classification (GTDB taxonomy): domain Bacteria; phylum Pseudomonadota; class Gammaproteobacteria; order Methylococcales; family Methylomonadaceae; genus Methylomicrobium. Next base: position 26,230 of record JBPFEG010000074.1, on the reverse strand, counting down.
GTTTCCCATTTCAATCCTTAACATTTTTGTGGTTAGTGCTCAAAAGCAGCAAATAATTTACGTGCCCTACGGTCCTTATTGATTGTCTTAAAAGTCCCGCTACCGCCCATGGGCTTATCGCACAATATCATATCTGGCAGGAGCAACACCGCCAATTAAAGGAGCATCGCTGTGCGAGGTGCAGAATCTAGTTCGGCGAAGGCCACGACCCGCTACGCGCACTGAGCCAATGAAACGCTGTAGCAAGTGTCGGACACGGTATCCACGACGATTCTGAATGTGCGATCGGTTAAACCAAGCTGGCCTAAGCTCGGATTGAGCTTAGACTATTTTTTTGTGGTATCCACAAAAACTGTGGATAACGTTGTGATCATGACGTGACTGGCTCCGCCAAGTCCTTGTTTTTTGCGGTGCTGATTCAAGTTGACCAAAAAATGATCATTACAGAAGCTCGTTGACGGAGCTTTTCATCCAGCCGAGATATTTCCCTTGGCTATACTTACGGTTCCAGACAGTATTTGGCAATGGCAACCATGCAAACAGAAACAGGCAAACTGGTCCGATGGATCGACGATAAAGGGTTCGGCTTCATCAAGCCCGCTACCGGAGGCAAAGACATCTTCATTCATATCTCCGCCTTGCGGGGCATGAGCCGCCCTCCCAAGGTCGGCGATACCCTTCATTACCAGACTGAGGCCGACGCCAGCGGCAAACTCCGCGCCATCCATGCTCGCATCGAAGGCGTACCAAAAGAGCTGTCGTTGGAGCCCGTCACGAGAAAACGCGAGCTGGCGACCGGCCCAGCCGGCTACGATAGGCCTCAGAAAAAACCGCAGCAGAGAATAAATCAGTCGCAAAAGCGGCGGGGTAGCCTACCGTTTCTGTTCCTGCTGCTGATCGTGGGTGGTGTTTCCGCATACGACAAGTGGGGCCATTATTCTGCCGAGATCGTCGACCAGCCAGCGGTTCAGCCAGTCGTAGAATCGGTGATGTCCGAACCACACTTCCAGTGTCAAGGCAAGGTCTACTGCTCAGAGATGACTTCTCGTGAGGAAGCCGAGTTTTACCTGGCTAACTGCCCCGGCATGAAGATGGACGGCGACGGGGATGGTGTCCCTTGCGAAAATCAGTTTTGAAGACTTGGCGACGGTTACATACAGCCAAAGTCGCTCTGCGCCGGCCATTGGACAAGGCGTCAAAGACGATCTTGAATGCAATCGGTTAATTACCAAAATAGCGTAAGCCACGGATGAGCTTAGGTGTCAAGTCCCGTAGAATTAAAACATCAGAGGGCCTGATTTATATTTTGAAAGAATTTGTTTTTTTCGTACACAATGTAGTATTACAAAATCGTAACAACTGCGATCGGATTTCAGAAGGTGACGCAGTTAGGTCAACAGTACCAAAACGAATGCTATGCCCTTGGATTACAACAGATTCATCAAACATTGCCCCAATGGAAGGATGTAAAAGCAATCCGCTTGCTTGGTCCGCAAGCGGATCGCCGCGCCCAACCTGAGAACGCAGATAGGCGTAGATTTGATATATGTAGCCACTGCGCAGGGTTTCTTCGCGGTACCAGCCGCTTGTCACGATTGATGTGAACTTGGTGTCAATAACGATGCGCTGTCCTGACGACGGATGGTCGAGCACGACATCGGTTCGCATAGTCGGCAGGATCTTGTCGATCCCAGACGTCTTCTGCTCAATCTGCCAGCCCATTGTCCCACCGCACAGCACCCGCCATCCTTGTAGGCTCAACACCACGTCGTAGAAGCCGCCCACAGCTCGCTCAAACAGTCGACGTACCCAGTTCGCCTCACGATCCGGCAACGAGAGCACATTCGCGCCCGATGCCTCCGTGGGAAGCGCCAGATCAAAAGCCAGTTTCGCAGCTGCCACCATGAACCAGTCGTCCGCATCGTTACGGCCAAAAAGATCGGTGCTCATTTGGGCCGGCGTCGGTGCGTCGCCGGATACACCCATGGTCTTCATGCCACTCGCAAGTGAGCGGCATCGATGGGCTATGTCCTTCCTCCGCACAACCCTGGAGATGGATTCCAGGGCCGCACGGACAAAGCGATTACGAGGGGTGTCGATGGTGAGTTCGTCGAACCGACACGCCACCAAGCCCCGATCCAGCAACTGATGACGTTCGGTGGTCAACACATCGATACGACCACGCACACGATTGATCACCGCATCACGAGATCGATAACCGAGACTCAAGCGGCGACGCTGTCGCACCTCAACCGCATGGGCAAGAATCTCAGCGATTAGGTCTGGTAGATCGTCCGGGCTGTCTTCCAGACCGACCTTGCCGATACCGCGAGTACGGAACAGGTCAGATGCATAGAGCATCAACAGCCAGAGGTTGCGCACAGGAATGCGGCCGATGAAGCCCTCTGCGCCCGCAGATGCACTTTCTACCTGTTCTGCGACAGCACTCATCACCACCCCTGTGTCAGCCGTGCAATTGCCTTTTGTGATTCGTCGGGCGCGTCGAACCAATACTCATCCAGCAGCGGGCCGATCTCCGTCTCCACGATTTGCTGGAACCACTTCTTCGTGTTTCCCGCCTCCAGTCGATGCGCAGGTGTCACATAGCTGTGGCCCACCCGGAACTGCTTACCAAGACGGGCATCCGCCGCAATCTGGTCATTCAGCTCGGCGATTCGGCGTTCGATATCCGCCACCAGGGCTGGATCGACAGCACACTCCTTGACCACCCAATCCTGCCACACGGGGCCCAGCCTCGGCTCCAATCCAACGAATGCGAAGCGGCGACGCAGCGCCAGGTCGACCAGCGCGAGCGATCGGTCGGCAATGTTCATGGTGCCAACCACATAGAGATTCTCGGGAATGTGGACAGGCCGACGCTTGCCATCTCCATCGGGATAGCAGAGCTCCAATGCTTCGTTGGGTGTGCGCTTCCCAGCCTCCAGCAGCGTCAACAGTTCTCCGAAGATCTGCGCCGGGTTACCACGGTTGATCTCTTCGATCACCACGACAAACTTCGATGACGGGTCTTTGCTCGCAGCTTTAATCGCCTCCATGAAGACGCCATCCGCCAGCGATAACTTGCCATCGCCGGTTGGTCGCCAGCCTCGAACGAAGTCTTCGTAGGAAAGGTTGGGATGGAACTGAACCGCTCGGACTTTGCTGTCGTCCTTCTGCCCCATTAGCGCGAACGCCAGGCGCTTGGCCAACCATGTCTTGCCCGTGCCCGGCGGCCCCTGAAGGATCAGGTTCTTCTTGGTGCGCAGCCGATCGAGCAGGTGGTCGATCTCGGCCCGCTCAAGGAAACATCCATCCCTGAGAATGTCTTCGACCGAGTAGGGATCTATGGGCGCCGCCATCTGAAAGGCTTCGCGAACATCACCTACGGTCGCCTGCCCCCCCTCGACATCATCAATACCACTAGTTGACATAGATTCAGCGGCGGGGTCCTTGTACATCCATGAAGCCATTGACAGGTCCGGAAAGCTGTGGACCGGATACCCGTCTTCGCTGAAGCGAGAACGTAGATCGTCCACCAGCTTCAAATAACTCCCTGCATCACAGGGGCCTTGCTGACCACTGATGGAGACATTCAGTCCGAGCCGCTTGCTGATGTAGTGGCGCGACTGGCTATCGAGGGTCAGAAACTCCCACGGATGCGTCCAGTAGAGACCTGTCGAGAGATTCCAGGCAACGCCCCACACTTGGGTTGCCTCGTCATAAGCTTGCATGAAAGCATCTCGCGTGTCCGACTGATCGCCATCGACCATCCTGCTCGCGGCAATGAACACTTTCCATAACGCGTCGATGTCGCCTGCGCCACGCTTGTCGGCATAGGCAAAAAACCAGGAGCGTTGGTTGTTGAGAACGGGGATGCCTTCGAATGATGGCGGCACCGGGACCGTCACACCCAGCAACTTGGCCAGTTCACCCGCGATAATCTTGCGGTTGGCATCGGTCATGGACCGATTAAAGGTCCCCATCGTGGTGAACGGGCAAATGTCCCGCAGCGGGCCACTAGTGCCATCCGAAAACTTGTCCTGCAAATAGCCCAGCCCCGGCACGCGCGAGGCAATCTCGTGGATGCCCTCGATGAGCGGGGTTCGGTTGTCGGCGTAGGTCAGCAGTTTTTCGGCCACTGCCTCGTAAAAGTCTGTCCACTGAAAGCGCTGCTTTTCCGCTGCCGCGTCGCCGAAGCGTTCCTGCCAGTAAGGTGCATTACGGAAGCGATCCACATCCTGCGGCTTGCTTTCAAACGCAAAGGCGATCAGGGCATCGCTCATCCAGTCGCCCGGCTCAACCCTCCAGATAGTGGGTCGGTAAGTATAGAAGTACCACTCGCGCACCGGCTCAACCGCTTGCCATTGCACTCGAACCCGTTCACCATCCTGTGAATTGCTTAGGATAGTACCCACCGCCTTAATACCCATGACCGAAACAGTATGGCCACGACTATCAAACGGTAGCGCGTTCTTGCGTGTATAGGCTGCCTTGATGGCAATACGTTCTCCCGGCTGCATGGAACGCACCTGAGTGCGTTCCTTGTCGGTCGGGTTGCGAACTTCCCAAACCCCCTCAGCTAAAAATCGTTCAAGCTGATCCTCAGCGCCATGACCGAAACTGGCGCCAACGAACCAGGTCGCATGCGATGCACTGTCTTTTACCTGTGTACTCATCCCCGTCCCCTTAGTAGTACTGCCGGATGTAGCTGTAGGCCTTCTCGAACAGCTCCTCATCCGCGTGCAGCTTGTATTTGAATAGGGCCTTGCGCAGTGCCTTCTTGACCTCACGCTCTCCCGCCAGCGTGTGTTGCCATCCCGGAAAGCGGACCAGACGCACGATTTCGTCGATGTCAGTGACCACACGCTCGACGATGATCGGCGTTTCGGCCGTCTTGATCTCGTTGAACAGTTCGGTCAGCGCTGCCTTGCCGCGATCTTCGTCTTCCTCGGGAGGCGTTTCCTTCTCGGCTTGCAAGGTGTCTTTGGCGATCTCCAGCAGCTGCTTCAGAAACTCCACGCTGTTGATTTGCCCGGATTCGAAGCGGTCTTTCAGCGCATCGAGCCGCTCTGAGAGCAGTTTGAACTTGGGGTTGCCTCCGTGCCCTCGCAGCCGCCGCTTCAGCTTGATCTCGATCTCCTTGGCTTTTTTCGGATCAGGGTTCGACAGCACGGCTTCCAGCAGGTCGGCATCCAGCACCAAGGTGTCCAAGTCATCACGCACGGCATCCACATGCACGTTCTGATGGATCAGCTCGATCGTCTTGGCGCCGAGTGAATGCCAGATCAGCTTGCCGTGACCGCTGGACGGCTGCACCGACTGATACACCTGGGACAGCCATTTGTAGTCCTTCTCGAAGGGGCCCAGCACCGTGTCGGGTGACAGCGCCTCCCAGATCTTGTTGAGCACGCTGTATTCAGCCGCGAAGTTGTCGCGCACCTCATTGTTGGGCAGGCACTGCTGCGCGGCAATCAGGCCCTCATAGCCTTGTAAGGTACGGTCACAGCCCGCAAAGAACGCCAGGCATTTTTGCATGGCTTCCGGCAGCTTGTCCTTCAGTTCCTGAATGTTGCTGACCACCTGCTTGACGCTCTGATCGTCGAATTCCAATGCGGCGGCCACGTCATCGAAGATGCCGAGGTAGTCCACGATCAGGCCGTGGGTCTTCTGCTCGGAGTAGGTGCGGTTCACCCGACAGATGGCCTGTAACAGAGTGTGATCCCGCAACGGCTTGTCCAGATACATCGCTTGCAGGATGGGCGCGTCAAAGCCGGTCAGCAGCTTCGCAGTGACGATGATCAGCTTCAGCGGATCAGCCGGATCGCGGAAACGGTCCAGCAGCCTTTCTTCTACATCGCGCGAACGGTCATAGATCGCGTATTCGGGATGTTCCTTTTTGTCGGCCGCCTGCACCGACATCACGATGTCCGTGGCCTCCAGCGGTAGCAGCTTGTCCAGTTCGGCCTTGAACAGCAGGCAGGATTCGCGGTCGAACGTGACGATTTGGCCCTTGAAGCCGTTGGGTTCCACCTTGGTCTGGAAGTGCTCGACGATGTCCTCGCAGATCTTGCGAATGCGCTCGGGCGTTTTCACCAGGACCGCCATCTTGGCGGCGGTCCTGGCGAGATTGTCCTTGTCCAGATCAGACAGGCCGCCGGTCAGGTCTTTGTAGGCGGCATCGAGTGCAGCCTTGTCGATGTGCAGGTCGATCAGGCGTGGCTCGAAGTGCAGCTTCAACGTGGCGCCGTCGCGGATCGATTCCTCGAAGCCGTAGCGGCTCATGTAGCCCTTTTCGTCCTCCTCGGCACCAAAAGCATAGAAGGTGTTGCGGTCGGCGCGATTGATCGGCGTGCCGGTCAGGCCGAACAGAAACGCATTCGGCAAGGCCTCGCGCATCTTGCGGCCCAGGTCGCCTTCCTGGGTGCGGTGGGCTTCGTCTACCAGCGCGATGATATTGCTGCGGTCGTTCAGGCTGCCTGTGGCCTCGCCGAACTTGAAGATCGTCGTGATAATGATCTTGCGCACATCCTGCGCCAGCAGTTGCTGCAGCTTCTCGCGCGTGTCGGCCTTTTCCAGATTGGGAATGTCCGCCCCGGTGAAGGTGCCGGTGATCTGGCTGTCGAGATCGATCCGGTCCACGACTATCAGCACTGTGGGGTTCTTCAGACCAGCGTGCATGCGCAGCTTCTGCGCGGCGAATACCATCAGCAGCGACTTGCCCGAGCCCTGAAAGTGCCAGATCAGGCCCTTTTTCGGATAGCCGGCCAGCACCCGCTCGACGATCTTGTTGGCTGCCTCGTACTGCTGATAGCGGCAGATGATCTTGATGCGGCGCTTCTTTTTGTCCGTGGCGAACAGGGTGAAGCTGCCGAGGATATCCAGCACCACGTGCGGCCGCAACATGCTCTCGGCCGACAGCTTGAGTGACTTCAACGGATGGTGCTGCGCATCTCCACCATCCAGATGCCAAGGGCCCCAATCCTTGACCGGCAGCCCGATGGAGCCGTAATGATACGCCTTGCCTTCGGTGGCCACCGAGAACACGTTGCTGACGAACAGCTCGGGGACGAACTTCTCGTAGTCGTCGTGCACCTGCGCCGCGCCATCGACCCAGCTGATGCACTTCTTGACCGGCGTCTTGGCCTCGATTAGCACCAGCGGCAGACCGTTGACCAGCAGCACCAGATCGGCGCGGCGCTCGGTGGGGCCGGCGCGGTAGGTGTACTGCTGGGTGACGATGTACTGGTTCTGCTTCAGATCATCCAGGTCGATCAAGCGCACCGGCACATGCTCATTGTTCTGGCCGAAAGGCATGGATCGTTCGCCGCGCATCCAAGCTGTCATCTCCTCATTGGCGCGGATCAGGCCATCCGACCGCACCGACAGCACGATGGCTCGCAGCTTGTAGAGCACTTCGTCGACGCGCTCGGGCTGGGCGGCGATCTCGGGGTTCAGGCGGATCAATGCATCGCGTACCCACGACTCGACCAGCACTTCCTGAATCTGGCGCGGCACTTCAGCGGGAGTTGTGTAGCGCCAGCCGATGCCTTTGAGGCTTGGGCCATAGCTGGCGAGGGGTTCCCGTGCGGTGTTTGCGGATGTCGCCTTGATCGGGCCGGCGAGCAGGTCGCGGACGTAGGCCTCGACGGTATTTGATTCATTAAACATCTTGCCCTCCATCCAGTAACAATCTGTCACGAACAGGCTCTAGTAGCTCACGAGTTTCGGCGTAATGGGTGCGGGCGAGATCAATGCCTTCACGCAAATCATTTTTCAGCTCTACAAGTACACGCTGTTCGCTCATTGATGGTATGGGAAATCTAAGCTTTGCCAAAGTCTGAGTATTAACAAGCAATCGTCCTGCCGCCTGTGTTGTCATGCGAGCTATCTGATCCCGAACTAATCGACTATGCTTGAGTAGGAGAATTAAATAGCCGGGCATCATCTTCTCTGGATCCATCCTTATCCGGATCAGATTCGAAGAAATAATGTAGCCCCGTTCCTTTGTCGTAATCAGGTGGCATCTGCCGACATCTGCTACTCGCGAAAAAACGACATCACCTTCACGAACGCGATAGTCATCAAAACGAGATGCAACTTCTTCTGCAAGATGGAAAAGCTCACTTTCAATGATCCCGTCCTCTCCAAGTGAACCTATTGAAAGTACCGGGACGCCTTCATTGATGAAGTAGCTAGATTTGAGGTTTGAACCGAATGGGCCGGTCTTCAATACGTCTTCGTTCTTGCCCCCAAGACTTGCAGTTGGATATTGCGGAGCTGATTCGAGCTCCTCAAGTCGGCTTCTGATTCCAGCCTGCAACAATCTACGAGCTTCAAAAACTACAGCTTCGTGAGATTCGATGACTTCCCGAATCGCATTTACACAGGCCAGAATTCGAACTTGATCGCTCAACGATGGCAGCGCAAACTCAAAATCCGCCAAGCTCGTCCAGTTGGTACGCGGACTCAGTGATCCCGCCGATGTTCCCACCGCGTGATCGAAAAAGGCATCGGTCTGACAAATGAAGGGCAGCAACTCCGGTAACAAGACCTGCGCGTCCTTGGTCTCAAGCACGTAGATGTCACCAGAGCACACACCCATGAAATCCGCCACGGCCACCTTGCGCTGGTAGGCGCGTCGCTTGCCGAACAGCACCTGTCCCGGCCTGAACACGTTGGTGAAGGTCGTACCTTCGGCCACATTGCCCCAACTGCGAATGCGCAGATCGCCGGGTTCCAGATGTTCTAGGCCAACGTAACGATCAAGGCGCTCAGCGAGTGGATCGGCAGAACGCGTCTTGGACAGCCTCACCACTTCGCCGAACTTTACTCGAGGCCAGTATTTCATATGCCCAATCTTATTAGTCATCCGACGTCTCATTATCTCGGATTACTAGAATATTAGATTCATCTATACGCTTACCCAGCCGATGTTCGATCCATTTTGTTAGCAACCCAGAATTATTTTCACCAGCATAAAAAATTCCACCTATACAAATTGCTTCGCATTTTAAGGTAGTAAGTCTAAGTTCATCCCCTTCAATAGCAATAAGCTGAGTCATAACTAACGACTGTATAAACGCATCAAAACCACCATCTTCCTTGGACGCAAATTCGATAAAATCTGGATCAGTTAGCCTAACAGGCAGTTCATTACACAGTTGAGCGATCACTACATGTTGCCCACAGGTTAGTTTTACTGGTTCCCACTGAGAGCTAATCCCTCTTGCCTTTAAGCCTTTGCTTGGGAGGTCATCGTATATATACTGCCATCCAGAATGTTCATCGAGTTGCACTGCCCGTGCACGTAAACAGGAAGACATTGCTTCTTGTTCGATTGAATCATCTAATATACGGACGCCATAGAGTGCATCGAGTTTAGTAAATATTAGTTCCAAGAGTACTCTTAATGGGTTATGACTTGTCGACATCAGAAAAGGCCACATACCGCCAATAAGAGGCGCTGAGTAGGGAAAGCCATTGGCTTTAACGAGCGAGAATTCACCACCAATAATTAACTGTGGGAAGCTGCTTACCCCCATTCCTTGTGGTTGTGCTATCCGGCCTTTAATCAGTTTTGCGATATGGTCTCGGAGAGTTTTCTCTTTTTTCCATCCATGGTGCCCAACAACAATTCTAACTGGGCTAATGAACTCACAAATTAAGGTGTGATAAATCATCTCCAGATCAAACGGCAATTGCTCGACTTTACCGTGTTCCGGAGCAACTACTCCAGTAATTTGGCTGAATACTCTCCGTGGCTGATTAATATTAATACTTACATCTTTCGTTTCGCCGCTCTGAAAGTAGGTTGAGTAGAGTTCAGATACTTCTCGAAGATGATTAAAACTATCTGCAAGCTCATCTTCTGACAGCGTCTTCTTTACTTCGAATACAGCAATCACGTCCTTTATATGCCAATGGTATACGTCAGTATAGGGGATCAGCCTGCCTTCGCCGTGGACAAGCATACAGTCCAACTGGCCACTGGTTTTATCCCCAAAGTACGTAAAGCCAGATACAACCTGCAGATCGAGCCCATCTGGGAGGCTTCTCTCAATAGTCTCCTTGGTTAATCCTTCATACATCGATCCAATTGTGGGGCCATGAGTCAATTCTTCCACATCAAGCTTAGCTTTTTCTTCATCTACAAAAGCTTTAAGTAGTTCTGCAACCGTTTTAATCATGGGCTTCATCCTTAATTCGTAAGGCGTCGAGAGCCTCAACAAGGCTATTCATCTGCTGCCAGAACGCTCGGCCACTAGTTTGCCAGGCATCCCAGGCTTCTGAGAGGCTGGAGGGATGATCGTTATTGTCGACACTGTTGGTGTTACTGGCCCGGCGTTTGACGTAGAGCGAAATCGATAGATTACAGGCTTGGGCTTGTAACTCCGCCAGCGTAATCACCTTAGCAAAGCCGGGGTGGTCGGCAAAGGCTTGGAAGGCTTCGAGGATGCGCTGTTGATGTTCCGGTTTGAGAAAGCTTTGGGCACGTTCCCGCGTAACTTCTTTTAGGGCATCAATAAACACTACCTTGTGTTTGTGAGCCGCCGGTTTGTTGCGGTTGCAGACCACGATGCAGGATTCCATCGGGGAGTTGTAGAACAGGTTGGGGCCCAAACCGATGACGGCTTCGACCCAATCCTGTTCGACCATCTTGGCGCGCATGGCCTGTTCCTCGTTGCGGAACAGCACGCCATGTGGCCAGAGCACCGCACAGCGGCCCTTGGCGGAGAGGCTGGTCAGGATGTGCTGCTGGAAAGCGTAATCGGCGCGGCCTTGCGGCGGCGTACCGAGGGAATTACGCCCCCACTTGTCACTGCTCCAGGCGTCACGGTTCCACTGCTTGATGGAATACGGTGGGTTGGCCAGGATCACGTCGAACTGGCGCAGGCGGTCGCCCTCGATGTGCTTGGGGTCGGCCAGGGTGTCGCCCCGGATGATCTCGAAGTCTTCCACGCCGTGCAGGAACAGGTTCATCCGGGCGATGCTTGATGTGATGAGGTTGCGCTCCTGCCCGTAGAGCTTGAGCGTGCGGTATTCGCCGCCGGAGCGTTTCACTTCGTCCAATGCCGAGATCAGCATGCCGCCGGTGCCGCAGGTGGGGTCGTAGATCGACTCGCCAACCTGCGGGGCCAGCAGTTGCGTCATCAGGTGGACCACGGTGCGGTTGGTATAGAACTCAGCTGCCGTGTGGCCGGAATCGTCCGCGAACTTCTTGATCAGGTATTCGTAGGCGTTGCCGAGCTCGTCCTCGGGCACGTTGGCCACCGATAGCGTCTGGGTCGAGAAGTGCTCGATCAGATTTTTTAGCGTTTCATCGGGCAAACGCTCGCGGTTGGTCCACGGTGCGTCGCCGAAGATGCCATCGAGCAGGTCCGGGTTGGCAGTTTCGATGGCGCGCATGGCCTTCTGGATGGCGGTGCCGACGCTCTTCGGTGTCTGCCGCACGTCGTTCCAGTGCGCACCTTCGGGGATCTGGAAGCGGTGGTTCTCGGCGAACTGGGCATAGGACAGATCGCCACCGGACTCAGCCAGCGCAATCTGGTACTCCTCGTCCCAGACATCGGATACGCGCTTGAAGAACAGCAGCGGGAAGATGAACTGCTTGTAGTCGCCGGCATCGATCAGGCCGCGTAGCAGCACGGCGGCACCCCAGAGATAGGATTCGAGTTCTTGTTGGGTAATGCGCTTGCCACTGCTAAGTTTCGCGTGTTCCATTTGAACGAATTTTTCCTTCAGGCGAGCACGCGCAGCGTTCGCCATTTCTTCAGTGAAGATCTTGTTTTCCTTGAAGGGGCGGTCGGTACTCATTTCAGCCACCCCCCTTCGGTCATGACCTGCGCGAGACTCTCTTCGGCCTCACGGCAACGATTCAACGCTTCCTTAAATGCAGCAATCGCTTCCGGCAACGGTGGAATATCTTCCTGTAGCGGCGGCAGCACATAGCGGGAAATATTTAACGTCCAATCCTCGGATTTGATCTCGGCAAGCTCGACGATCCGCACCGCATCCTGCACATCTTCGAACTTCTCGAACCAACGCTGTATTTCCAAGGCACGCTCGGATTCCAGATAGTTTTGTGCCCGGCCGCGCCGGAACAGACGCGAGGCATCAGCGATCATGACTTTATGCTGGCGAATTGTAGGCTTTCTCTTGCGTAGGATCAGGATGCATGCCGCCAAACCGGTGCCGTAAAATAGATTCGGCGCCAGCCCAATCACAGCTTCGATCAAATCCAATTCCAGCAGCTTTTGCCGAATCGAACCTTCCGCACCTTTACGGAACAGTGCGCCTTGCGGCAAGACGACCGCCATGCGTCCGCTGCTGTCGGCCATCGACTTGACCATGTGCTGCACCCAGGCGAAATCGCCGGAACTGGAAGGCGGTAAACCAGCGAAGTTGCGGCCGAAAGGATCGCTTTGCCACATTTCTTCGCCCCATTTTTCCAGCGAGAATGGCGGATTGGCGATTACGCAATCGAAATTGGCGAGGCGATCGCCGTCGAAGAAAGCCGGATTACGCAACGTATCACCACGCACGATTTGAAAGTCCTCGATGCCGTGTAGGAATAAGTTCATGCGGGCGATGGACGAGGTGGTCAGGTTCTTCTCCTGGCCGTAGAGCTTGCCCCATAGGCGCTTGACATCGCCGTGCATTTCCTTAACGTGCTGCACAGCGGCAAGCAACATACCGCCAGTCCCGCAGGCTGGGTCGTAAATGGTCTCGTCTTCCTTGGGGTCGAGCATGTCGATCATCAAACGCACGACGCTACGCGGCGTATAGAACTCACCGGCCTTTTTGTTGGTGGCGTCCGCGAATTTCTTGATCAGATATTCGTAGGCATCGCCGACCACATCGGAGGTGGCGCTATGATTGCCCAGCGGCAGTTTGGAAAAGTGCTCGATCAAATCCTTGAGCAGGGCATCCGACAACCTTTCCTTGTTGGTCCATTGGGCATCGCCGAACACGCCGTAAAGCGTATCGGGGTTGGCTTTTTCGATTTCGCGCATCGCCCGTTGCAAGGCTGTGCCGACATTGCTGGCGACAGCTCGAACATCCTGCCAATGGCAGTCATCCGGAATCTGGAAACGGTGCGATTCGGGAAACAGGGCAAGCGCGGCATCGCCCGTTTCTTCGAGGATGTCCGCGTATTCCTCATCCCAAACGTCACAAATGCGTTTGAAGAAGAGCAGGGGGAAGATGTAAGTCTTGAAATCGGCGGCGTCGACCGGGCCGCGCAGAATGTTAGCGGATTCCCAGAGGTGGGACTCCAGTTGACTCAGCGTGATGGGTTGGAATTGCAAGCGATCGTCCTTGGTTCTCTGTCATGGCACCATGTTCATTATCGAATTATAGTGCGCGGACGCTTAGTTGCAAAGCTAAAGACGAGTAAGAGAGTGAACTTGGCAATCGCCAGAACAATCCTAACGGTTTTGCCGGACTTGATCGGGTTTGATACACGTTAAGAAAAAAGCCCAATTTGGTCTGGGGCCGGAACTTGACCGGAAGCAGGGCAAAAAAAAGGGCCTGCATCGCAGCAGGCCCTTGATTTATTTGGCTCCCCCGGACGGGCTCGAACCGCCGACCCGGTGATTAACAGAACGACGAACAGTCAAATTTATGGGGCCTAAGGCGAAGAATCCGAAAGGGATTTCTGCTTAGTCCATGGCCCCGTCTTGGCGACCGAACCTATTCCGAACCTTTTTGCTCGGAAACGCCTCATTGTCTCCATAAGCTCATCTAAAACAAGGCCTTGGTGGTTACCGAACCGATCTGAAACCGACTATGGCGAACCGAACTTGCCGTTTTCAAACTTTCCCGGGTGCCGACCGTACACGGCAGGGAGCGAACCGACCTCCTGAGGCAGGTGCACGACTGTCGCTCAAGGTGCAGCGCCGGGGCCGGGGTTGGGGGTCGTCTGCCACCCTCGGTGTCGGCACACCTGGAGCCACTCTGGGGCCAGGGTCAGCACGATTTCGCTAATGCTCTGCCTACCTCGACGCATGCCACCGGTCGATGCCGGAATTGGACCGAGTTACGATTTAGAGTGAATATAATTTGATTATAGTGACTCATATGGAACACTCGTGTCTTATCCATTGAATGGCCTCTGAACAGCTATAAGCAGCTTAATTTATATAAGCATAGAGTTAGATTGCTCATTAGATAATCCGGATCTATTGATTACTATGCTTTTAAGATGATAAGTAAATCAATCCGAACAACGTTAAATATCAGTTGTTGAGAGAGTTTAAAAAGAGAGAAAATATATGGCCCTTATAATTATTTGTAGGTGGGATGGATCCTTAGCCTCACCCGACAAGTGGCACAGGAGAGAGTCATTCTATACTGTTGACCTTCTTTAATAATATTTCATTATAATAAGGAAAAAGATATGGCGTCTAAAACGATCGTTTTATTTGGCGCAGGCGCTACAAAAGCGTGTGGAGGCCCACTAACCAATGAAATCCTCCCGCAGGCGTTCGAACCGATGGTGCGGAGCGAGATTGAGCGCGAGTACTATATCGACTTACTGGAAAAATTTCTGATCGAAAATTTCCATCTGCCACAGCGCCAAGCCGATAGGGCCGAGGCCGATTACCCTGCACTTCCGTTATTGCTCAGCCTCGTGGACACCGCGATCGACCGCAGTCAGCCTATGGGTTCAAACTGGACCTTAGACCTAATGCGACAGGTGCGGCGAGCGCTCCAGTATATGGTGTTCGCTTTTCTGGAGTACAAGTTGCGCCGAATTAGCCACAACTACTATGCAGACCTTCTTAGAATACTCGATCCCACGCGCAGCGAGTCTCTCACTATAATCTCATTAAATTACGATATCATAGTGGACAACGCCATGGTCAAGCACAGTGATTATTTGCCCGACTATGGCTGCGATATAACTACGGATCGCTATAAGGCGCTGCCCCACAAAGGCAGTTTACTCAAAATCCATGGATCGCTGAACTGGTCGTACTGCCCATCTTGCAATCGGTTAGACCTCGGTGTCTCCGAGTCAGGCAAGACATACAAGATGCTGAACGAACTCTACCAGGTAAATCCTCTTGAAGCGCGATATTCATGTCACGGATTCCCTTGCCCGCAATGTTCCACCTTTGTTGAGCCAGTGCTCATTACTCCTACCCAACTCAAGGACTATCGTAATCCTCATGTACAAAGAGTTTGGACACTCGCCGAGCAGGAACTGCGCAGCGCCGAACGTGTAATCATTGTCGGCTATAGTCTTCCGGACGACGATCTCGACGTGATATACCTGCTTAAGCGTGGCCTTAGTGAACTTGCAAAACGGGCACCAAAAAACATCACAGTAGTGGAATATACAAGCGACGACACGATGCGAGTTATTGACATGCATCCCGTCGGACGGCGTTACCGCACGATTTTCGGCCCAGCCATCGACTGGCGAACTGATGGCTTTGAAGGTTTGATTGCGGAATTCAGAGGGAGTGAGTCTATGCTATAGGCATTGCCTTGATTTTTTAGGTTCTTTACTTACGATTTTAAACAATTATTGCTAAATTTAAGGAGCTAAAGCTTCTACGTCATAATCGACCGAATACGCTACATTAACCCTATCAAAAGCTTGCTCAATCAGACGATCGAAATTGGTTGTGACTAGCCACTTTACCTGGTTTTGTCAGCGCGGCAATCTCGTTATGTCAGCGGTTGGTATAGGAATATCGAGAGAGGTAAGCATCTCGAAATACCGACTGCCAGCACATTTTTCCATGAACTGGGCTCGATAATCGGGTGCATAACGAAGAGGCGCATTCCGGTATTCGAGCGGTATGTGAGAATAATGTAGTTGAGCCCGAATTCTTGACTGACTCGATGATATAAAACTTTGAAAATCCATTCGTTGAGTATCAACCAATTCGGCAAAGAGGAAGAAGTGCCTACAGAGATATCTGCCCCCCATAAATATGACAACTTGCTGGAGTTTTAACTCAGAAGCCAAATCGCTCATGGCATTTGTAACCATAGTTTCTCCATTTCACTCAACCATTGATTTGCCCGTCTTAAGGAAACAGTCACTCTGCTAGCGCTCAATTGATTCAAATAAATGCTTTCATCGGTTCTCCTCCTAAAATCATACACGACTATGTCGGGGCAAGCTTTTTAACTGCTTTACTTATTCAAAAATTAGTATTTACATTAGAGTTGTGCTGCAAGCCGTGACGCAATAGATAATTTAGCTGCTATTTCTGCAGCAGTACCACCGATAGCCCCACCTGCAGCGGCCGCCGCAGGTGCAATCACCATTCCGAGAGCTAGACAACCCATGAATGCAACCACTGCGAGTGCGACTGAACTATATGCATGAACACGCGCTGCCTGTCTTCGATAATACTCTTCTTTTTCTTTTGACCAAAAGCGTAGCGGATTAAGTACAGGTACGCGTGAACCTATCCGCTGGTAAGTAATGAGCCCAGGTGCGTAGACCTCGGCCATTACCAGTGTATTTCCGCCGGCGTAATAAATGGGAAACGGGCGCCAGTCAGTAGGTTCGAATCCTGCAAGCCGAAAATTAAAATCAGGCATCATTTGAGTTAAACGTTGATGGTATTCGGCAACTTGCTTTAAACCTAGCTGCACTTGTCCTGGGCTATTTGTCTTGATTTCATATAGATGAGCTTTCGTCAGATTGAGGATATCAGGACGCTTGGTTGAACCAGTATCCTGCCCTGGCCTAGATGGCGTCATCAATGCGGCACGGAGTCGTGGCAGCCATTCATATGGCGCTTTCCAAGTTCCTGCATCCCAAATTTTTGCCAGAAGGTTGGGTCCCGCTACAATAAAGTCCTCGAACATTATGACGTCCTCAGGATGATCATGCCAATAGTGAGCTTGTATTATGCTATGTACTTCATTACCAACTTTCGTCACAAATTCTCGGAACGGATATTTTGGTGGGGGATCACCCGGCATATTTCCACTGCCTAATTTTGAAAAAAACATTATTCCCGCTGCCGAGAACATCTCCATTGCCGCTTCTTCATGTTCATCTTCACCCCTTGCATTATTCCAACGTTCCATGGATTCAGCTAGTCGTGTAATCAGCTCAAGGTTTTTGATGACTGGTGCTATCTTTGAGAGCAATCCATCCGTAAACACACCCAGAGGTTGATAGATATCAAGACTTTCAGGTAAACCAAGAACCGAACGGAAAATATTTTCCATCCGAACACCAGAGGGTACGAGAACGGCAACAAATTTTTCGATCATGCCGCGTGATATCTCTACAAATTCTGGATCGGGTCCGTCGCCCATGCCAAGCCCGATGATTTGATATGCAAGCTGTTCAGCAAGGACGTCAAGGAATTTAGCTTCTGTAATTTGATCCTTTTGTGGATTCTCAGGGACAATTGTTCCACGGTATGTTAAGGCTGGCCCACCCGCTATATCAGATAACTGCCCATTTGCACCTTGATCATAAAGAGCACTATAATTCGCAATTTTCTGTTGGGCTCCAATCGCTCGCATACCTCCTGGAATATCCCTTGTCACAATCTGAGTGGGTGATATTTCCTTAGAATTCCCTAATGCTATATCCGAAGTAATTTTTGACTCGTTTTGCGTAGATTTAGAATTATTTACTTTTGAAATAAAAGAGGAGTAATTTTCCATATATCTGAGCCCTATGAGTTATAAACGACTTTTCGCTTTACTTCATTTGCCGGCTAGGAAGGACTTTGGGCATCAGTCGGATCAATGTCTGCCCCTTTATTAATTGCTATCTTTGCTTCGACAGACTTCTCAGGGCAACTGGGGAAAACCTTAGAGTACACATCCGCTTTATGACGGTCATGTTCTTCTACTATTTTTACCGCAAGACGTTGGCGGTATACATCTGTCTCTATTTTGCTATTGTTCAAAAGTTGCGTGCGTACTGCCTCGTCTTGAAGACCATGTGAGTATGAATCTAATGCATCCCCTTGTCCAAGTATTGAATCTACAATGATACCTTCTGTTCTCATTACATATTTATTAGCCGCCAATATAATTCCGGGGACAGATATTTCGGTTCCGGTAGCAGGATCACGATATGTTGAAGCGGTGCCTTTCTTAACTCTGTAATAGGGAGTGCTTTCGATAGGCGTTCCATTGCTATCCTTCAATAAAACTTCTTCGATAAAGCTATGGTGAGAGTCGCTATAGTCAAATATATTTTGAAGCTGGAATTTTATTGCCCCACGCACCTCCGATACTTTGTTATCATCTATTAGTATTTCTTTAAGAAGAGAGTCAAGTTGTGGAAGTGTAGCTTCTCTATAAGTACAAAGGTCTTCCGATTTCCCTTCATTATTTATAACTGTTCTAACAACAACAAACCCTACTCTTACATCAGTCAAGTGAAGCAAGGTTATAAATTCCTGATTCATTTGCCTAAAGACAAAGTTGAGCGTACGACTCACGTTAACGTTTTCTAAAGTTCTCTCAATAGCAGTCTCTTCACCAGTTTCTCTTGTTTTTTCAGTAGATGTATTGATTTGAATATCGCGTTTAGCGGAAGCAGTGGCAGTATGTTTTTGGGTGGCGTTGGAAATGTTCTTGGCGAATTCTTCGCGTGCTGAATTTGTGCCGCCAGCTACTTCTCCACTAATATTTGCACTTCCCCAGCCCCAAGTGGCAGAAGCCCCCCCTCGTACGACATATTTCATGCTTTCATCATAGTTTTCTTTATAGGCTTGTTCAGCTGCCGTAGCGTTCTCAAACTCTGAAGAGCTTATATTGTTGAAAGAATCCAAAATGCTATAGGTAGACGTACTATTTTCTGATGTCTTCTCCCAAGTTTTAATGCTAATTTTTGTTTTTTCCCCAGGAAGAAGAGAAAACGTTTTCAGTGTTCTTCCAGCGCCATATCTTCCTAGAAATGAGGAAAGACCATAAGTCTCAGCAAGCACAAGACGTTTAATTTTGGCCTTTGTGGGTAATTGAGCCGATACTGAGAAGTTAACCGAGGTTACGGTTGAATTGCCTGCATTGTCTACACCTCGGAAAATGAGAGTGTATTTTCCGTCTTTTTCGAACGCCTTTGATGCCGTCCAATTAGACCAATCATTTTGGCTTTTCGGCGTTACAGGCTTAGCGTTGTCTTGATCCCCATCAATCCAGAAATCCACAGTCTTAATCCCGGTGTCTGCATCAAATGCCGTTCCCGTAATATCTATAGTTCTGTCCTCCTTTAATATAATGAGTGAGCCTTCGGAGGGGGTGGTTATGGTTATGTTTGGCGGGGTTTGATCAGCTGGAACACCTGCAGGTGGCTGAACTAAAACCACATTAACTGTAATGGATTTTTCTTTAGTCTTTCCAGAAGTATGTGTAGCTTTAGCAATTATCATTACTGAGCCAGACAATGTCGTTGTTCCAGTAAATGACCACTCCGACCAATCTCCATTTTCACCATTTGTTGCTCTCTGGAAATTCGAAGAACCAATTTTTACATCAACCGCTTTAATAGCTCCAGATTCACTGCGCTCGGACGCCCCTCCGGTAACAGAAATACTAACTCCAGTGGAAGGACCGGTAATTTTATCTAGGGGTTTGGGAGAGGTAATATCAATTTTAATATTTAAAGTCGTAGGAGGCCCAGAGGGAGTAGGGGGTTCTCCACCGCTATCGTCGTCGCGTTTCCTCATTGCTAGTTGATAAGCAAGCGCCCCTGACATTGACCTGTACATATCTATTTTTAACCCTGCCTTTTCAATAGAATCAATCTGGCTTACAGTTAGTTGCTTTAGTTCCGGACCTAGAGCCATTTGTTGATGAAGTACATTTTTTTCAGCCGCCGTATCGCGGAGAGGGAGCACGCCAGAAGGTGTCACTAAATGGTATTCCGCAGTTTGCATTGCCTGGCTTTCAGCATTGGCTTGGCCTTCTACAGTTGCGAGCTTGGGAGCAACTCTTGTAATGCTCATCACCTGCGCCGGCGGGGTAACAATGCCAATGTCTTCCCGAAAGTAATTTTGATCTATTTGTAAATCGATGAAATTACGCCCGCTATATGATGTTGGCTCAGAAACGTTATAACTCAGAATTGGTGCTACTCCACCAGGTTCCAGCTTAATCATCGGCTCACTATTTTCGGACATAGCGTCCCCTTGATGGCATTGATCTTTGTTTGAAATTGTTTTGGCTATTTGCAACAGTATATCGATGTCTATTCCCGAACCAGGGCAATTAGCTGAAGCACGAATGGCGCTATGCGCAATCACGTGGTCACGGTCAAGAAAAATATTCCATCGGTCAGCAATCTCTCGAAGGAGAGCGGCTGTGGCATTTAGCTGGGCTTGTGGTATCGTATCCCCTAGCTTGCCTTCATGTTCAATGCCAATCGAATAGAAATTTGGATTTACTCCCTGTTTCTCCTGAACAAGCCGAGCTATCGGATTTTCCACTTTCGCGGCATGAAAGGCAGTGTCAGTCTCCTCGACATACTGGTGAATCTCTCCGGTTTGACCGACTGCATAATGAGCCGAAACTTTTTGTCCTGGCTGATCGAAACGGGCATCAGCATCGGCAAGAGAGCCGTTAAAAATATGAAGGACTATCATCTCCGGTTTTAGCCCCGGTGGACGCCCACGCTCAAAATTGTCATTCGCACATCCCATCCACTGTTTCGCCATATTTAACCTCTTTAAATCAATGTTGTTGGTGGAGAAAATCACCTTCAGTAAATCTCGGGGGAGGGCTCTTTAGAGTGTTCCAATCTCCTCCGATTGAACCGAGGATGGAACGTGCCTGTGTAAGAGGCACAATCTGCGATTCAATTGATGATATTGACGTCCAAAGCACTTTGGACATCGCCTCATGAAAAAAAACTGCTCGCAATGAGTGTATATTGCCCAACGCTTAACTAAGAAAAAGACTTTACCGTCGCTGATCAGTGGGCTAATTAGGGTCAGTTTGGGGAATTCTTCGGCTCTGATACCGACTAGGCGCGAGTCGATGGGGCTGAGAAGATCAAACAGCCTTTCATATAGATGATGTCTAGCAATTAAAGGATGGATCGCGAGCATAGCTTGAGCCAAAAGCGTTCCGTCATGATGATGAATATCATGACCAGATCTAAGACCGAGATTAGCATGCCAAACGATTTGAGCATAAATCCCCCTTTACCGCTTGCAGTTAGGTTGAGGCCATATACCCTATATATTTGTTATTGGCGTCGAACCACAGTATGACTGCGAAAAAATAAGGATGTGATTGAGTAGTTTAATAGTAGTCAACCGACTTGGGATTCTATATATCATGGATATTTTATTTTTTCAATATATATTTCTGGGAGGTAATTTTAGTAAGTCGGCTTTAATCTTCTTTTTTATTTTTAAATGCTGGCCTTTCAAATGCGGGCTTAATCGCGCCTTCCGATTCAATCCTTACCTAGGGTTGCAGCCGATTCCTTTGACCTAAGGCATTGCCAAGGCGAAGTCATCTCCACAACGGCCGCTCTGCCACGCGGCGTGCCCCCATGAGCACCGTCATGCCTCCCCGTCGAACGTGTCACCAGCAGCGACTCCGGAGCAGAGTGGGGGCGTTTTTGCCCGCTCCCCACCCCGGTTTTTCCCGGCGCCGGCCGCCTAGCTCGACGCCTGTCTTGCCCCCTTGATCATCACCGACGCACTGTTGGCCGCCTCCTGTAACGCCTGGGTCGACAGATGGGCATAACGTTGCGTTACCGACGGATCCGAATGCCCGAGGATCTGCTGCACCTCATACAAGGTCCTGCCACTGTTGACCAGGAACGAGGCGTACTGATGACGTAGGTCATGGATACGCAGATGAGGCAGCCCCGCTTTTCGGCGCAAGCGGCCCCAGACCTTCGCGATCGTGGTGTAGGGCAGGCCGGTCTGCTGATTGATGAAGACATGGTCGAACTGCGCTTGCGTATCGAGTTGATGCAAGACCTCAATCGCACTGTCATTTAAAGGCACCGAGCGCACGCGTTTGGATTTGCAATTGCTGCCCGGAATCCGCCATACCCGCCGTTCGGTATCCACTTGGTCCCACCGTGCCGACAGCGCCTCATTCAGCCTGGCCCCAGTTGACAAGAGGAACAGCACAATCTGACAGATCGTTCGATTGTCATCGGTCCGCAAGACCGTCAGCAGCCGTTCCAGTTCGGCTTCATTCAGGTAATTTTCCAGTTTATTGTCCTCATGGAACAGCGGCACCCGGACAGCCGGGTTGGTGTCCAGCAGGTTCCAGTTGATCGCCAAAAATAGGCTAGATTTCAATAATTTGGCGTAATGATTACAGGTTGATGCGGCCAAACCTTCCTCCTTCAGGGCGGTATGGAAGGTCTGGATCTGTTGGCGGGTGATCTGATTCAGACGCAGGTGACCGAACTTCGCCTGAAGCCGGAGCCGGAACATTTCTTCGTCCTTGGCCCAGGAGCGTTTTCTGGGCTTCACATACGGCAGGTAATGATCTTCAAAGAATTCCGCGTAAGTGAGCACGGCTTTCCGGGCTTTTTCCTCACCGCGGGGATCGGCCCCTAAGGCGATTTCCGCCTTCAAAGTCTTCGCGGCTTTGCGGGCATCGGCCAACGTCATCTCGGCCGTCCGTCCGAGCTTTTGATGGCAGGTCTTGCCGGTGCCATCCTTATAGCGGAGATAATACGTACCTTGGCCGGGACTGGTGGAGCGCACTTCCACATACAGGCCGGGCAGATCAGCGTCGACGTACTCTATCCGTTTGCCTGCCGGGCACTGCAAATCGTGGTTGATAAAATTTTGGGTGAGTTTGACGATGGACATGAGGGAATCTCCAAAGAGTTAATGGTAGAAATAAAGGTTGGGGCTGAGACAGAAGAGTGACAGAGAGTCCATTCCGGCGCCGATCTGACGGCGGAAATGTACCCTCTGCGTGAAGCTAAACCCTGAAAAAGCCCCGTTAGGCTGGCAGGAATGGCAAGCTAGGTTGGCTGTTCAGGTGAGGCGGGAGCCAGCAGAACGTATACCTTCGCGCCGCGGGCACCGACAGTGAAAGTCCAGCGGTGCTCGGAAGGCGAATCGCCTGTGTATTTTTCGATGATCTGGAGGGCTTTTCGCTTGCTGATTCCAGCCCGTTCGGCGACCGCCTCGGCCAGGAGCATTTTGGTGTTGATGCCGGCATTGATGCAGGTGATGACGGCGTCAATCAGGACGGCATCCGATTTGATCACTTCAGCCTGTTTTAAAGGCTCCACTTGAGCTTCATCAAAAGGTTCGACACTCAGCAACATCTCGTTGTAAGAAAGCCCAGGATCGGTGCTGTAGCGGTACGCTGCCGTTTCCACCACATTGCCGCGCCGCTTGATGTTTTCGAAGACGACGACCTTTTGGCCGAGTTCATGAGAAACCGCAGCGAGGGTATAGGCACAGTCGTAATCATCCAGGATGTCGCTGGTGCCGCCGTAGACCGGCTTGCCATTGGCGCCTGGATTTTTATTGGTGTGAGCCAGCGAGATCAGCGTGCCGCCCTTGACCACGAATAGGCGGATAATGCGCGTCAGGTTAGTGACCTGACTCTTATCCATCACGTTGACAAATTTCTTCAACGTATCCAGGATGATGACCACGCCTTTTGCCTGGTCATTTTTCACTAGGCTCGCCACGATGTTCAGAAACTCTCGGGCCGTAAACTCCCGATAGCCTTCCGCCAGTACGTGGAAGCCATACTCTTCGGCAATGCGCAGTTTTTCGAGCAAGCCCTTACTGGTGTCATCCATATTCAAGTAGTACACCTGGCCGGGAGAGAGTCTGCTGTTTTTTATGGCCTCGATCAGCAGGCGGAACGTAATGAGCGTCTTGCCGGTATTCGGGGCGGCGAAAATAGCTGTTGCCTGTCCCTGCAGCGCTACCGAACCCAGAACATGCCGATCCTCAACGGTATTTTTCTCGATCTCGGCGGCTTGCCCGTTTAACGAGTATTTATCCAGCGGATTGAGACTCACTGGGCTCTCGGCAGGGAGATCGCGAGGGTTTTGGATAACGATGGTCTCACAAGGCTCGAACGGGTCTTCCGCCCGGCTGCAGACGTCGATCCAGTCGATCCCCTTATCCTCCAGCATCTTGATCAGTGTACGGATCGTGATCGGATTTTCCGGACGGTTCTTGAACGAGTTCCATTTGGCCCGAATCTCGCGTTCGTCTTTGAACTTCCTGCCTTTTCGGCTCCAGTCGAGAGCGAGTTCAAAGCCTGCCTCGCTACCGCCCGTTTCATAAAAAACGGCCATCAAGATTTTCAGCCAATCGTCGTATCCGCCATCGGGATCGAGACAGTCAAGCAGTGCTTTCAGCCTGGGTATAATGCGACTTTGGGGTTCCGAAGGAGTACGGGGCGATGAGGGGATTTGAGGCGGCCGTGGTGCGGGGCGGCCATTATGTTTAGACACCGCATCGATCACGTCCTGTTCCGCGACGGTCAACTTGTTGGCAGAAGCCGCTGCATATGTCCTAATGACTTTGTCCGTGCTGGGAAGGATCACCAATGCTCGTCCGGTTTTTACATCGATGCGATCGGGGTATTGTTGGGTGTCGTGAGCGTCGGAGGTGGCATACGTGCCTTGCGCGCGCCGAAAAATATGATGCTCGCCCTTTTTCGTGTTGACGACAAGCCGAGGCGCGAGATAGTACATTCTCTCAATCCTGGCTATAGTCGCCACCGCTTCGGGGCTATCTGCACCGAACACGATATAGTCTGGGCCGACGATAAAACCGACTTCATGGTCAGGATGGCTAGCCCAATGCTGAGCGATCTTTTCGGAGGATAAGTCAGCCAGCCACGGGTCCCACTTGAGGGCGGGCTGTTTGCTGCCTGGCAGAATCGGAATGACATCGAAGCCAAAATCGAACCAATGCAATGCCGCTTGGGGATTGCTTGCGAATGAGACTTCGAGGAATAAACGGTTGGGGTTGTTTTTTGGGAAGGCTTCCCGGTCAGATGAACTCATTTAGATCTGTCCTTGCATTTGAAGTGCGATGGGTAAAACCGAATAGGGTTATTACCGGGAGGGCTGCACTTGCGTTAATGGACAGGTCTTTGGACTGCTGTAGGTCCTGACAATGAAAAGCTATAGGAATTGAAGGTGTATCTTTCTCTGGTCAGCCGCCAGAAACTTCTCCCGATTCTTTTATTTTAGGCGATAACTTTTTCATGAATCAAGGGTTCTGGAAAAAATAAATGATGGCTGGAAGCGTCAAAGACCCGTCTGGATCCCCAGGGCGAGGGTCCGATCCGGCGGCGGACGCTGAATTTCTGAAAACTGTCCAGTTGGTGCGCCGTCAGAATTTCAGTTTTTCAGTTTTCCGCTGCTCAGCATTGCGCGACCCAGCCAGCCCTGATCACCGATGCCTGTGGATGAGACGGCAGGTGAGGGTCGCCCTCGGAGAGAATGACAAGAGCTGGCGTAGGGACTGAAAACCTGAAATTCTAAAAACCTGAAATCCTACCGTTCTGAATGGGCCCAGTTTTGCAGGTTCTCGGTTTCGCGGGCCCTAAGTCGGTGATGGCTACGCTCCTGACTGCGCCGAAGTCAGAGAAGATGAGGGTGAGTCGAAGACCTCGGCGTCCGCTCAGCGACGATTCACCCGACGCCACCAGAAACCATCCGGCGCCCACAATCCCAGGGCACATATGGGCCGGCGTCGAGTCGTCGAGTGCGACGGGTTTTCGCAGAGGTTTTTTATGTGTGCGTGGCACGGGTCGTCCGTCCGGGTACACCCTCTTTGGCCATCCCTAGGGCAGACACCATCATTTCATAAATGGGTGAGTGAATCTGAGATAAAAATAAACCGCATCGGTAATCAATGGCTCAATCCGTGTGTAATTTGGCATCAACTAAAAAAGTCAGCTCACTAGGCCTATCATAGGCTTTGGTTTGTGATTGTGCATCAATTAAACATCTTTCAAAGACCATTTATCGGATATCACCATTATTTCTTATTGAGGAATAAGATTTACACCAAATTATTGAACAATACCAGTTGTTGAATAAAAATTGATAATTATGCAATAGAAACAACCAGTTATCTTTATTCCCTAAATTAAAATACATTAATTAATAAAATATAGTAATTTATATTTATTTATAATATTTTTAATAATAAATAATAAATAATAAATAATAAATAATAAATAATAAATAATAAATAATAAATAATAAATAATAAATAATAAATAATAAATAATAAATAATAAATAATAAATAATAAATAAT
>JBPFEG010000073.1:0-7127 GCA_051061015.1 Methylomicrobium sp. | reverse complement strand
GCTGTCTGTATGCGTATCGAGGACAAGCTGAATATGAAAATAGACGACTTATATAAAAACGGCGTCCCGCTTGGAATCGCCATCGGGGTCGGGGCAACAATTTTAGCTAAAGCCGTAATACCCCTGTTGCCTGATCTTGTCAGAGCGGCCCGCCCTGGCGCGCGCGAGGCGCTCAAGTCAGGGATATTGCTTATGGAACAGGGACGGGAAATCCTCGCCGAAATCAGCGAGGAAGTTGAAGATATATTGGCTGAAGCCCGATCCGATCTTCAGCAAAAATATGACGTAAGCCCATCCGAAACTCCTGAACCCAGTGAAGCCGCCTCCGATCAGGGTGAATCATGACCGATGACGAAATTCAGCCTTCCGCTTTCATTAAGCATCAATTGCCGGGGCGAGTCAGATTAAAAATACCGCAAAAACGAGGCGATATTAATTATTTTAATCGTCTTGAAGAGCTGTTTTCCGATTTTCTCGGCATCAATGAATTGAAACTGAACCCCTCGACGGCAAGCATTGTGATCAATCACGAAACCGATATCCCTTTCCAGGATATTGCCGAATTTGCCAAAACGGAAAACCTCTTCAACTTGGTAGAAGAAGCTGAAGATCATGATGAAGCCGTTCCGAATTTGTATATTAAAGCGCTGGCCTTGACCGGGTTCGATCGGTTTGACAAGGCGCTGCTGGATTACAGTAAAGGCCGGCTCGATGCCCGCTCATTTGTATTTTTGAGCTTAATCGGATTAGCGATTCATCAAGCGGCGCGAGGTAATGTTTTGGCGCCTGCGTCCACCTTTCTGGTGTATGCGGTTCAGTTGCTGAATGTGAAAGACATAAATCAGATTGAGTACGAGCAAAAAGCCGATTCCGAGAGTGAGTGAACATTTGCGGTGATTTAATAGGAGCAATTTAACAAAATAACTGATGTTACGCCGTTGTAGGGTCGAATTCATTCGACCCGGGACACCTGAGATATAGACAGGCAGTGCGAATGAATTCGCACCTACACGGCATCGCAGTAACACTAAAACAGCACAGAAATCGATTCGTGCGTAACATCAGAAAATAAATCGCCACATCCATCACAAGCTTGGCTCAATCTTTGACAGCCGTCCCAAGCGACTTATCTTTTGCCCAATCGCCCTCATCTTCCTATTCAGCCAGTAACGCGGCCTTGTCAGTCTTTTCCCAAGGTAAAAGCGAACCATCCGAACCAAAGTGTCCATTAACAGGCAATTTCTGATAAAAAACGCCGTCATGTTTCCGCGTCAGTTCGCGCAACTCCAAATCCCTGATAATTGCCCCCAGACGAAAATCAAAATGTCTGAGCAGGCGTTTGCGGATCTCATGGTCGTCGATGATGCCCATCCCTTTGGTCGTCAGATTGACACTGACCGGCCCGGGAAAACCGATGGTATAACTGAGCTGCACTTCGCATTGCTCTGCCAGCCCGGCAGCGACGACATTTTTGGCGGCATAACGCGCCGCATAGGCGCCGACTCTGTCGATGCGCGACGGTCCTTTGCCGCTCAAAGCCGCCCCGCAATGCCTGGCGTAACTTCCATAAGTATCGCCATCGGTTTTCCGGCCAGTCATGCCGGAGTGAACTGCCGGACCGCTGCGCATAAAAGGCCCTTCGGGATTGATAATCACCCGGGTCATATTATCCGGTTTGATGGGGGCATTCCGAAAAACCGGATTGATGACATGACGCCGAAGATCTTCTTCAATCTGCTCAAAGGCTGGCATTGAATCCGGGCTATTGCAGCCGGTGATGAGCGTAATGCTGTGAATCCGGTTGGGAAAATCATTGACGAATCCAATGCCTACTTGCGTAGTGCAATCGGGAGACAGGTATTCGATACTGCGCTGTCTCCGGGCTTCGGACAGTTGCTTCGAAAGCCGATTCGCCAGGGTAATGGGCAGCGGCATCAATTCCGGCGTATGACGACAAGCATAACCGAAGACCGTGGCTTGGTGCGAAACGGTGATACGCTCCAGTTCGTCGTCCATAGACGAAAAGTTTGTTTCCCTGACCGTCTTTGCTTGTTCTATCAGACTCGTGACAACGGCGCATTCATCGGCGTTGAAGTCCCTGGGCCAATAGCCGACCTCCTTGATGACGGAACGCGCAATTTCCGGAATATCGACAACCGCCTCGCTCGCGTATCGTGCGGCAAGAAATAATACATTTTTCGATATCGCGCATTCCGCCGTGATGCGGGCAGTAGGGTCCTGCCGCAGATAGGCATCGACAATCGCATCGCTGATGGTGTCACAAAGCCTGTCAGGATGTCCTTCCGTGACAGATTGGGAGGTAAACACATAGTCAGTGATCATGGCTTATCATCCTTATGAAAGGTATTTTTGCCGATGCCTTTTATCGCTTCATTGGCAATCAGCGGCAACCCTGCCCCCGCCAGGATGGCCACTATGTCAATTGCGCCCACCGGACTCAGCCTTAACAGCCTGCGCAGAGGCGGCAAAAACGCCGCCAAAACTTGCAGCATGCCGGACAAGCCAACCGCGGCATCGAGATAGCGGTTGGAAGGGCGATTTTCCGAACGAAAAATAGAGGTTTTCCCGGAGCGGCAATGATAGGCATGCAACAATTGCGCAAGCGTCAATGACATAAAAGCATTGGTGCCGGCATTCTGTCCAGGCCCGTAACGCAGCACGCTATATCCATAAACGCCTAGAGCGCCCGCTGTGATGATGCCCGACTCCCGGATCAATTCAGCATAATCGCCGCGGTCTACGATCGCGGCATGCGGATCACGCGGCGGCCGCTTTAGAACATCCTCTTCAGGAGGCTCCAACGCCAACGCCAGTGCCGGAAAAATGTCGGTGATCAGATTGATCCACAACAGCTGTATCGGATTGAGTATCTCGGTACGCCCGATAATGGCGCTGAACAGCATCACTTCGATTTCGCTGAGATTGGTCGACAGCAAAAAATGGAGGCTTTTACGGATATTGTCATAGATGGCGCGTCCTTCGCGTATCGCTGTCACCATGGTTTTCAAATCGTCTTCCTGCAGAATCATATCGGCTACCGAACGTGCTAAATCAGTGCCTTTCTCACCCAGCGTGATGCCGATATTGGCTGCTTTAAGCGCGGGGCCGTCATTGATGCCGTCGCCGGTCATCGCGACAACCTTGCCGTTTTGTTGCAAGGCGTTAACAATGCGCAGCTTGTGAGCGGGACTGACGCGGGAAAAAATGGTCGTGTGATTGATCAAACCGGCGAGCACAGAAGGATGTAATTTATCCAAATGCTCCGAATCGATAATTTCCAGCGATTTGCCATACCTGCCATTCAAGCCCAGCCTTTTCCCTACTGAAAAAGCGGTGGAGCTTTGATCGCCGGTAATCATGACGGTTTCAATGCCGGCGTCATGGAACTGGGCCATGAGCGCTTCCATGCCCGGCCGGATCACATCTTCCATGCCCACCAATCCCAGCCAAGTGAGCCCTTGCCGTTTATAATCGGCGACATCCCCGGTAATGCAATAAGCCACGCCCAACACACGCAAAGCATCAGCACCAAGCCTTTCGTTCCAGATCAAAATCGATTGCCGGTCGTCTTCCGACAAAACTTTTAAATGACCGTTATTGCTGCATTGCCGGCAAAGTTCCAGAACCGCCGCCGGGCTTCCTTTGACAGCTGTGAAAAATCGCCCGTCTTCGAGCTGATGCACCGTCGTCATATAGGGACGGGCTTCGGCGCGGTAGTCCACCTTTGCCAAAGGCCGATGCGCTCTTAAGGAAGCGACATCTTCACCCGCATCGATAGCCACCTGAAGCAATGCGTTCTCGGTAGGCGATCCCAGCAAATCTCGGCTGCCTTCCTTGGTAATTGTCGATTCATTGCAAAGCACCAGCACTTCCATCATGCGCTGCAATGCTCCGTCAGCCTCATAAAGAGCAATATTAACTTCGCCATCGAAAAAACGGCCTTCTTTTACGCTAATAGTCGATTGCACGGTCTTTAGCGCAACGACGCTCATCTGGTTTAAAGTCAGCGTGCCGGTTTTATCAAGACAGATGACCTGAACCGATCCCAGATTTTCAACGGCCGGCAATTGACGAATCAGTACCTTATTCCGCTGCATGTCTTTGATGCCAAGCGCCAGCGTAGTAGTCGCCACAGCCGGCAAGCCTTCAGGGACCGCCGCTACAGCCAGCGAAATAGCCGACATGAGCATTTCCGGCAAAGGCCTGCCCCGTATCAATCCCACAAAGAATACCAGCACGCAGATCCCTGAACTGAACAAAGCCAATTGCAGACCCATCTCATTGATCTGCTTTTGCATCGGCGTTTCGGGCGTGGTCGTTTCACTCACCATGCTTTGAATCTCGCCGATTTCAGTATGGCGGCCGGTAGCCACGACAATGGCGCGGCCATCACCGCCTATTACCGTTGTACCCCTATAAATCATATTGTGCCTGTCTGCCAAGGCTGTTTGAGCTTTTCCCAGGAAAGCATGATTTTTATTGGCTGGAAGGCTTTCCCCGGTCAAAAGCGATTCATCTATACTCAACCGACTGCTTTTTAACAAGCGAGCATCAGCGGGGATATAAGTTCCCGGTGCAAGAACCAGAATATCGCCGATTGCTACATCTTTTAATGCAATATCCGTTTTTTTGCCGTCCCGAATAACGGCTGCGATTCCGGGCGCCGACTGGCCCAGAGCATTAATGGTTTTTTCAGCCGATTTCTCGGTTGCATAGCCGATAACCGAATTGATCAGCACGACGCCTGCAATGACAAACGCATCGGCCACGCCTCCGGTAGCTAATGAAATGCCTGCCGATAATCCGAGCATGGCCACGGGGGCGGACACAAACTGTTGTAAAAAGATCTGTAGGGAAGAACGTCCACGATGTTCGGATAAAACATTAGGACCGTATTTAGCCTGCCGTTGATGAGCGCTTTCATTGGTCAATCCTTCCCCTTCGCCCTCGACGAGCTTGATGACTTGAGAACCGGTAAGCGTGTGCCACAAACGGGAAGGCGGCTCCCGATACCTCGTCGCCGCAGGCGTGCGTTTCTTTTCTTTGGGTTTGAACTCCCTGGGTTTGAGCGAAGGCCTGTGAACATGCTCATGGATAATCGAACAGCCGGTTACCGCTTCCAGCACGCTCGCTATGTTGACGGGCATAGCCTCATCATCTCGGGAAACCGCATATTGGATTAACAAATTACCGGTCAGGGTATTGGCGCGAACGAACTTCAATTCGGCCAAGGCTGTCAATTTCGATTCCAAGCTGGCGCGCAAGGATTCGTTGCGATATAAGCCGGGCACATGAAAACGCGTCCTGCCGGCTATGCTGTTATGGATGACCAGCACGCAATAGCGCGGTTTATGTTCGTATGAACCGGTATCTGTTATCGAAGCCATTGAATTAAATTTTAGAATTCGATTTCACGGTCACACTTCTAGGCGGCTCGAGCCGGACGGGGCATGTTGCCCCGTCCGAGGCGTTTCACATGAGCCAAGACCAGCCACTTAACTGGCTGGGGCAGGATCAGGAGCAGCGCCATCTGCTTATTTCAACGTGTGGCCATAACGGCCACCAAGACGCCTGCGATGACATTTCCGGCAATATTGACCAGGAGCTCCCGGGTAAAAAAGGCGCCTGGGGCCATTTTTCCCAACTTAGGGTTCTTGTGTTTCTCAGTAATCTCGATCTTTCCCTTGCGCAGTTTACC
This sequence comes from Methylomicrobium sp., assembly GCA_051061015.1. Lineage (GTDB taxonomy): Bacteria > Pseudomonadota > Gammaproteobacteria > Methylococcales > Methylomonadaceae > Methylomicrobium. The sequence continues at coordinate 1,408 of JBPFEG010000073.1, read as the reverse complement.
GGCGGCTCTCATGACCAGTTGAACCACTTCCTCCTCGCTATGGTAAGCCGGGTGATATTTAACGAGCAGGGTTCCCGTCACAATATTGGGCTCTGCATGATAAATGCCCTTTGCCTTTTCATCGCTGAGCAGATCATGCTTGAGCAAATTGGCGTAGGTCTGCTTACGTTTGATCAACGGCACCCGGATGCGAATCCTGTTCGGCACCTTATTGTGGATAACGGTGATCATGTCTTGCGCCGCGTCTTTCATTGCTTCAATGAGTAGTCAATTCTCATAAATTTCAGTAGCTGTTTAATTAAGCTGTGACTGCTGCAAGCGATGCACGAATTGCCAAAGATCGCTTACCGACTTTATATCTGAATTATCAATTTATATTTTAGATAAATCGGGTTTCAGAAGTTCATTGATTAGTTTGGAATCATTCACTTTGGTTTCAAATTCCTTACTGATGTTACGCATCGGTCGAACTGAGACGGGTTTTAAAAGTACCGCCAGCGCGACGGGAACTGTAGGGTCGAATTTACTTGTGCCCTTTAGGGTATTCGACCCGAAACGCTGCTATTTTTTTAAAGATGGTTAGGTGCGAATACCCACCAGGGGCACAAGTGAATTCGCACCTACGCGCACATGACGATTCAGGCGACAAGGTGAGGCGAGTTGACTGAAGATCGGTTTCACAACCTGCCGCCAGCGCGGCAGACAGGATAAAAACGGCCCATGCGCAACAATCAGTTTATAACTCAGACAAATTAAACAATGTTGATCGTAAAACTACATTTTTATGAACTTGCCAATGTTATTTTTATCCTAATAGGATATTTCGGACAGTCTATAAAACGTATAGTTTGCCTATCGAAACAACTCCATGTAGATATTTTTAATTTGATGTTCGGGAGAGATAACAATGGCTGCAAAAACCCCTCATAAACCCGCTGAAACAGCGACAGTTGATGATGCCACAGAAACTGTCAAACAACCCAACATGGTAGTGGCTGGAGTCAAAAAAGGCGCTTTAGCTGCCAAACAAGCGGCAAGCAAAATTGTCTCGGCGCCATCGAAAATATTGGACGACACTGTCTATGGCGTCTGTTACGGACTATCCTATGGGGCCGTGTTCAGCTCTTTGATGGTTACAAAAATGCTGCCCGCCAATGGTTCGGTAATCAAAGGTTTTAATGAGGGAGCAAAGGTGGCGCATAAGGATTTCAAAACGCAAAAGCAAGAGCGCGTTGCCACCGAAAAGCACGAACCTAAACACGCTGCCGCTAAAAAACCTGAGCCTAAACATGCTGCAGCCAAAAAACCTGAGCCCAAACACGCGGCTGCCGAAAAGCACGAGCCTAAACACGCTGCCATCGAAAAACCTGCGCCTAAGCACGCTGCCGCCGAAAAGCGCGAGTAAAAA
>JBPFEG010000072.1:0-9251 GCA_051061015.1 Methylomicrobium sp. | reverse complement strand
ACGGTAGGCCGGGTTTTCGCTATAGCTCCAACCCGGCCTGCATGACCGTCAACCTATTCAGGACTGACGTTGAACGAATATAAGTCATTTAATTTTTGTTACCAGGTTGTTTTCCAGCCAATGCCATAAGAACTGCCAGTATCTGAAGAATGGCTGACTGAACCGGAGAATTTACCAAATTCACTGCCAACGCCAACCCCTAGTGAACTATCACCGGTACTGGGTGAATGTGTAACTGAACCTGAATACTTGTCATGACCAACACCTACACCATAGGAGCTATGTCCGGTGTCCAGAGAATGGCTGAACGAACCGGAGAGTTTATCGTGTTCGCTGCCCAGTCCAAGCTTTAGTGAATTCCCTGCATCCGGTGAATGTTTAACTGAACCCGAATATTGGCCTTGTTGCGCTCTTATAGATACGGTTCCATCTTTATTAACATTTAATTTACGCGACGAATCTTCTTTCTTTGATTCAATCCAGCCACCGGTCAATGGGGATGAATCGGCCGCCGGACGCTTGTTTACAGTTACTCCGGTAACAACTTTATTGCCATCTTCTTTGGTTGCGGAAACAGGAACATCAACCTCCGCGAAGACGGCATAATTTGTCAGAACCAGTGCAATTGACATAAATACAACGAGGATAGTTTTTTGCAATGTTTTCATATTTACAAGAAGTTTATTGATGAGTTTGCGAAAGCTTGCTTTGGGTATCTCAACACCTAATCAAGCGGCAAAAATTACGCGGCAACCCTAGCCTTCGGCGGTTCCGATTCGTTCGGCGTCCGTATCATTCTGCCCCATGCTATTCATGCAAAAACACTCGATGCTGCCGCTATCGGGGACTGAAAATCTTCAGCTCGATAACGCTCCGTTCCAGGATTTTCAGCGATTGCGGAACGATTCCTTCGGAACCATCGTTCGCCCTTGAACTTACCAATATTTCTTTAGGAATAACTTAATTATTCCGTTGAGTATCATAGCCCGGTAGAGACCGGGCTGATAAAAAGAGACACTTCTGATCCATCAGGGTTCCTCAAAGTTGCAGGTATTTTGTTGACAGGTTCATTTCGAAGCCGCCCATGCCGGGTTTCCGCTAAAGCTCCAACCCAGCCTGCGCGGGATTTTTGAGATACGGCTATTCCGGACTCGCTGCTTTTTTATCCACGACGCCGGGCAGCGGGCGTGCAGGTCCTGGAAATTTGCCTTTCAATGCATCGACGCCGGCCTGTGGTTTGGCCAGGGCCTTTAATTCAGCACGTTCATTACGTTTCTCGTTGACGCTGACGCCCATATGTTGGTCGCGCTTTTCGACCAGACCGGGCAGGGCTTCAGCGTCCTGGTTGAATGACCACTCCAGTGTGGCCTCTCCCAACGGTATCTTGTCGCCGGCTTTTCCAAACGGGGCAGAGTTCCATACATGCCAGGTCTTGCCGTAACTGTTCATTTTGCCTTTCATCAGTTCCTTTTCCGCTATGCCGGGAATGCCGGGCGCAATGAGCAGGCCGGACAGAATCTCGTAATTATGCGGATGCCAGTATTGTTTCTCCTGCTCGGGCAAGGATCCGAACAGCGTTTCCGAAATAATATATTCGATGCCGATTAGGTTCGCTTGGCGGGTATTGCCGTCGAACAGGACGCATTGCGCGAAATCTTCATTAACCTGACGGCAGAAATGGTGGACCTCCATTTGATGAGCCGGATTGTTTTTATCGGCATGAAAACCGTTCAGATAGATATTCATGGGCTGCAAAGGCGAGTCGGTCTGTAAAATGGCCGCACCCGATTCGAGCATCTCGGTTTTCGCCGTCTTTTCCTTGCCGGACGGATGTTGAGGCGCCTCGGTTTTCGGGTTGCAGGCTGCCAGTAGGCCTGCAGCGATAAGCGTCATGAGAGAAACAGAATGAAAGGTGGATGTCATCGTTTTCTCCTTTTGGTTTTCAGCCGCTGTCTGTAGCGGATGCTGCACTGAAGGATAGGAAATACCCGCCGCTTGGTTTCTTAAAGGTCGAATGACGACAGTATTACCTGGCGATGTCGCCGGATAGCTTTGCGGGTTGGTTCTACCGTCAGAGACTTTAAGTTGCTTGAACCATTCGATAGGCACGGTCTGCGGTAGTTCCGTATCGCAGGATACGCTTCGGAGCGGAGAGCGCCGCTCTTTTGCATGAGGAGAGCCGGCACGGCGCCAGCATCCGGTCGGTTCCTTGATTTTCGGAACGGTGCCGTCGGGGTAAATGCCGCCGGATTATTTTAAATCCGGGCTAAGCCGCGTAAACTAATCACTAGTATCCGGCTCCGAGCATGCACCGGTCTGTCCTGGCATATGACGGTTCTGAGCTTCGGATACTCCACGGCAGCCCGGCCGCTGCGCTTCTTATAACGTTAAGTACAATAAAAAAAGAAGGATAGCCATGGAAACAACTTCCACTTCAACCAAAACCATTTCCGCTTCAAGCGAAACGACTGCCTCTTCAACTCAAGATGATCTGTTCCAGCTCGGCAAAGATGTGACCGATTGGGGGCGAATTAAGCATGCCAAGGTCGATCGTATAGCTCAGCCCAAGTCCGAGGATGACCTGCGTGCCATCGTTGCGTATGCCCAGAAGAATAACCTAAAAATATCGATGCGCGGCGCCGGCCATAACACGGTCGGCCAGTCGTTTATCGAAAACGGCATCATGGTGGATATGATGGCGCTGAACCGGATCATCGAACTGGACGAAAACAGGAAAACCTTGCGGGTCCAGTGTGGCGCCACTTGGGAACAAGTGACCCGGGCATTGGAGCCGAAACGGCTCGGCGTTTCCACCAAGCAGGAGTTCGACATCTTTTCCGTCGGCGGGTCTCTAGCCGCCAATGTCCATGGCAAGTCCATCGATTACCCCGCCATGATCAGCCATGTCCTATCTTTCCGCATACTCACCGGCGACGGAGAGATCCTCAATGTCAGCCGCGACGAGCATCCCGATCTGTTCCGTGCGGCAATAGGCGGCTGGGGGCTGTTGGGCATCATCATCGATGTCACCCTGCAGCTGGTGGATGACCGCGTGGTGGAAAAATCCGAAGTGGTATACATGAAGAGCGAGCCGCTCATTATCGCCTATATCGAGCGCGCCAAACGCGATCCCGGAGCGACGCCTCTTTGTTACGGTTTTCTGGATACCGGCTTCAGCAATGGGTTTTATATCACCTATCGTTACCTGGACGACGGAAAAACTTATCCGCTGGACGAGCTCAAGCGGGACGAGCCCAATCCCGTTTTTTTCAATACCTTCGTGTGGCTGCAAAGGCATTGCCGTTTCATCCGGCGCAAGGCCTTCAGCTTGACCTGGGCGACCAGTGCCAACCCGGAGGTGACATTGCGCAGCCGGCGATTATTGCTCTGGGATCGTGCCCCCAAGTCATTTAACGACATGCTGCTGCAGAAATATTACATTCCCGTCAAAAACTTCGCCGGCTTTTTGCCAAAAGCCAAAGCCATCCTGGACCGGTATCAAAAGGATATCAAGCTCTTGCTGCTCCATTTCCGCTACCAACCGTTCAATAACGAAGCCACGCTGGCTTCCCTGCAGGATGAGGCCATGTGTTTCCTGCCCGTCTATCTGGCGGAAAAGGACAATCCCAAATGGGTCGCCATCTACGAACAGGTCACCAATGAGCTGGTAAACGAGGTTCTGGCGCATGAGGGCAGTTTTTATCTCACCTTCATTCCGGCGACCCTAGAACAAGTCCGCCGAGCCTATCCGCATTGGGACCGGTTCGTCGAGGTGAAGAAAAAATACGATACGGAAGATCGCTTTACCAGTCTGTTCTATGAGAGTATTCGTTCGTAAATCCTTACGGCGAGCATAGCGCTGAGGGCCGAGCCGGCGGATACGGCTCGGCCCGTACGGGTTCTGAATGTCGTAAAGAGGCGATGATAGTTAAGACAGCTGGGCAATTATTGAAGGCGAGCGATGCGTCCCCTATGAAACGGTCGGTCAGAATATGAACGATCCGGAGCAGAAAACCGTTAACGGCAGGGCGTTGTATGCATTGCGGCTTAGCGAGGCGATCGGGCTTTCCCGGGAAAAAATTTATGACCTGATTACCGGCTCCTTTCTGCATGATGTCGGCAAGATCGGCATCCGCGATCCCATCCTGCTCAAGCCCGGCAAGCTGACGCGGGACGAGTTCGAGATCATGAAAAGTCACATGCTGCTTGGCGTGGATATCCTGAGCAAATCGAGCTGGCTGACCCGGGGCGAGATGTGACCGAATTTCACCATGAGCGATATGACGGCCGCGGTTACCCGCTGGGGCTGGGCGAGACAATTCCCCTGAATGCGCGGATATTCGCCATCGCCGATGTGTTCGATGCCCTGACTACGAAGTGTCCCTATAAGGAATCGTGGCCGATACCGTCGCCGTGCTCGAACGGGACAGCGGCAGCCACTTCGACCCTCGGCTGGTGCGGGTTTTTGTGACGATTGCGCCCGATCTTACCGGCAAATGAATGATCTTGATGAGCACCGGCTGGAGGCGCTGCTAAAGCGGCGCATTTCCCGGCATTTCGAAGGCGCTCATGCCGGAGGGGGGGCTAAAGTTCCAACTCAGCCCAAACAGCCTTGATCGGATTGACCTTCCGGCCAGGAGCTTAACATTCACGGCGATATCGCTCTATTTTTAACGGACTGTATCGAACTGAAGGCGACGCAGACAGGTCTCATAAAACAGACAACCGGTTTGAGACATGCTGCCGGCAAACCGCCCTGATTCAGGACAGCCGCTTATTGTGCCTGGGTTTGTTGCTTCGGGATGGGGCCATCCATCCCGTGCCCGTAAGTTCGGCTTATCCACAAGGGTGTCACTTCTATTGATTGGAAGGTAAAAGCGATGAAATCCAATGTTGGAAGATGGGCTGTGGTTGTTCTGCTGAGCATCGGCATGTTCGGTTGCTCCAGCATTCGCGCCAGGAATGAAACCCCCAATCAGGAATGGGCAGTCTACCCCGGCCCTCGGAAAGCCGTGAGCGAGATGGGAGATATATTCAGCAGCAGGCGTTCGGAACCGGATTGGATCAAGGGGCTGATAACAGCCATTCTGGTTGTGGACCTGCCTATAACGACCGTCTTCGATACAGTTGTCGCGCCCTATGATGTGTATCGCATTTACAATCCCGAGGACTTTGAAAAGACCCGCAAATCATCAGAAAGCCCTTCGGAACAGAAGGCTGAAAGCCAGAAAGCCGAGTAGGATGCGCACCGCGTACCTTTCAGGCTTGCGGTGCGTTGGAGGGTATAGAATGCAAAATTTGTTACGTTCGGGTTTTATGGCAGATCGTTTATTAGAACCCACTACGCAAATTTAATACCTGATGTTACGCATGGACTGTTTTTTATCCTGCTTGCCGCGTTGGCGGCAGGCTGTTAAACCGATCTTCATTCGACTCACGGCGGACCTCGCTGCCTGAATCGTGATGCCCGCGTAGGTGCGAATTGATTCGCACTATAATTATTAACGCCTCTATCTCGGGGAAGCGTTTCGGGTCGAATGCCCTAAGGGGCACAAGTGAATTCCACCCTACAGTTGAATTCAGCCCTTGTTCTATGGTCTTCAAGGTAGATTATCTCCCCGAATCTTGGCCACAAAGGCATCGCCAATACCGCCCAAGGTAGGCTGCAGGGCGTTGCGAGTCGGGAAATCGGTCGAGCCGGTATTTCCCGTCACATAGGCCTGGCCCCGCAGATCCACGGCGATAGCGCGGCCATTGTCGAACCCGTTGCCGCCCAGGTAGGTCGAATAGACCAGGACCGGGTCGATGATGAGGGGATAGGCGGCCACCTGAAAACCCACCGTCTTGCTATCCTTGAGAACAAAGCCGCCTTTAATGGATTTGCGCGCACCGCCTATTTCCTGGTAGATGACCGGCTTGTGCACGCGGACATTGCCGCCCGCCGTATGCAGAATCAGTTCCCCTGCCGAATTCACCTCGATGCGGTTGGTGCCCCGGAAAGCCAGTTTAACCCGGCTGGGATCGGCGCCGGGCGCTACTACGAAATCATATTCCAGTTGCTACATTCGCTGCGATGCATTGATTGGGTTCCACGAGTGTCTCCTACTGTCAGATAAATTAAACAAACGGAAATCGTGTCACATAGGTTTGGGGATTGAGGCGCAATAGGGCGACAAACCGGGTAAAGCTAATTAAGAGATACAAGCAAATGCAGGCGCTGTTATTACGCATGCGCTACTCTCAAGAACAATCACCCAGCCTGAAAAAATCAGCTCTTAACCTGAGAAGAGGATGGTAGGTGCATAAGACGGCATAATCAATACGCTAGATAGCGTAATATCAATACGTCAGAATGCGTAGCAGAAGGCTTACTTGCAGGCTGGGCGCTAAAGCTTCAACTCAGCCTACCAAGGCGCCATCTACCTGCTGACCACGCTGGTGAATGCCGTACTGGAACAACTGGACAAGGAAACCAAAGGCATGGGCACCACGGATTACAACTACGATTTGATCCGTTAACAGGTAGGGTACGCATTGCGTACCTTCTCGGAGTCGACAGACTTTGGAAACGGTACGCGGCACCCTAAAGGGCATAAATGCGTACCCTACCATTGAAGCGGTAAGCTGGGTTGATAAACCCAGCATAGGCTGTGCGTATTTCTAAAGGGCAGAGGCCGTTTATTTATACTCTGAGCAATGCCTTGCCCATTCTTTCGGAAAGCTGCTCTGCCGTGAATTGCGGTTCATTGGGCGGGTACAGTTCCACTTCATCCAGTTCGAAGCCGTATTCTCTGGCGAGCCCTAGGATTTCCTTTATTTTCATGCAGGCAAGTAGCTTCTCCTTTAATTCAGGGTCGGCTTTCGCTTTTTCTGAAAATGCCTTGATGTTTGCAATTGCCATTGTATTTTTCTCCTAATCTATTGAAGATGATGATGGTGAGTGCGGGCACTCGGTGTTAAAAATCGTATGAAGCCGGCCCTGAGTAGGCGCTGTAAGGCATTTCTATCCAGTCTTGAAGCACGGCGGCATCGCGCACAGGCAGGTAAGCGAAATCGCCGCTGATGTCCTGAAAGACGGCGATTCCCGTCTGCGGGGAAACCAGCTGGCCTTTCAGCATGTGAAAGAACCAGGCGAACGGATAGCCGGCCTGCCGGTCGAAGCGCGTCAGCGCGGTGTTGAGGGCTTTGCCTTTCTTGCCGGCGATAGCGTCCAGCCGGGGGAGGTTCTTTTTCTGAGCGTTGATGATTTCAACGCTGATGACCTGTTCGCCGAAGCGGCCGATCGTCTGATGGGGGCGAATGAACCAGTCTTCGCAGAACACGGCTTTCTGTCCGGCGCTGCTGCGGTTCCAATCGTGCAGGAAGCGCCGGGCCGGGTGTTCGTCGTTGTGGTATTTATTGATTTCATCCATGAAAACCGGTACGTCAGTTTTACGTCGATAAGTGTAACGGGCCGTCCCTATGCTGAATGACTGCAGCCATTCAGGCTCCAAAGGATCAATAAATTCTTCCAGGTCTTCCGGCGGATTGCGCGGGCTGACCAGCAACCGGTCGGAAACCTCGTGGGTTTTGTCGATTTCCAGCTGGATGAAATCCTCGGCTCTGCGGCCGGTCTGGATGACGATGTACAGCGTATTGCCGATTTGCCGGGTCGCGATCAGATTCATTTCCTGTGCGTGCTCGATCAGGGTTTGCAGGTCGCGGCCGCATTCGATGAAGGTACGCTCGGCCCATTCGACCAGGTTGGCGGCGATGCGTCTGCCGGCCCTGTCGACAATGCCGCCTAAGCGATACCATTGGCCGCCGATTGCGGCCAGACGGACAGGATAGCCGGGGACCAGCGCCTGGATTTTGGCCAGCAGGAATTCATCGTCGGGCAAGGTGGATTTGCAGATTTCTGCAAGTTGATGCCCGGCCAGTTGTGGTTTGTCAGGGTGTAACGGGGGTACGGACATGCTTAAATTTCCGGTTTGTCATTCCCATGCGCTGCCTGGGAGTCATGATTCAATCGTTTCTGCGCGGCCTCGCGGACATCCGGTTCCGGATCGTCCAGCAGGCTAGACAAGGCCTCCGGCTCCACGCGCTGGGCGGCCGTATAGCGCACGACCCAGTCGGGATCATCGAGCAGGATGACGGCGTCGGCGGGGCTCATGCGTTCTGCGATGATGCGCCTGACTTCGGAGGCTTCGTCGTTGGCCATGAGTCCTAAGCTGACTTCGGGCAGGCGTTCGGCGACGAGCTTGCGCACCTGCAGGTCCTCATCGCGGATGAACCGGAACAGGCGGCCCTGCGGCAATCGCTTGGCAATGGTCAGCCGGACGATATAGTCCGGGTCGTTGGCCATTTTTTCCAGATCCGCGGGCGCGATGCGGTCGGCCACGGTCATTCTGACTTCGCGGTCCGGATCGTCGATCAGTTGGTGCAGCTGCGTGACGGGCAGGCGGTAGGCCACTGCGCGCCTGACGACTTCGTCCTCGTCATGGATGAGTTCTGTCAATGATTTCTGCGGCGCATAACGCACGGCAATGGCGCGCCGCTCCCAGAATCTGTCGTGCAGATAATGTTCGGCATAAGCCGGATTCATCCGGAAAAACCGGTCGATCTGCCGGCCGCTTTCGGCCAGCACGCAGGTATCGCCCGGCATGCAACGGCCCGTCAGCAGCGTCTTGCCGCGAAAGGGGCACAGGCTGCAGTCGGCGATGGGTAGCGTGACGGGGCTTTCTAACGCGGACATGAGCTAATCGGGGATGATTTCGGCGACGACGATGCCGGTCGCCACTTCAGGGTTGCTGGTTAGGCACAGGCAATGCTCGCGCCCGTCAACCAGATAGAGATTGAAGTCGTCCCGCGCGAGCACCGGCTCGTTATTGGGAAGGTCGTCATCCATGCAGTAGGTGAAATGAACGCCCGGGTAGGCCTGCCTGAGCGTGGAAAGGACACTTTCATTGAGGCCCAACTGGGCTATTTTTCCGGCGATTTCCCGGGTTTGTTCCAGTGTTATCATTCGTCAGTTCCCCTGTCGGATCGAGTGCGGCCGGCAGCGGGCATGATGCGCGCCGCCAGCCCGGTACATAAAGCCAGATCCCGTGAAATCGCGTTCCGGCTCATCGTCTTACGCCGTGAGCGGCAGGATGCAGTTGTCTATCGGGCAGACCTTGACGCATTGCGGCTTGTCAAAATCGCCTTCGCATTCGGTGCAGGTTCTGGCATCGATTTTAAAAACAACGGCGCCTTCGCTGATGGAAGTGGTC